>CAWKHE010000003.1:0-44151 GCA_963849455.1 uncultured Solirubrobacterales bacterium
GCCGGCCAGCGCGCTGTCCCGGGCGACCATCGTTGACTCCGAGATCGAGGGGATCCCGGCCAGCCCGAGCCGCGCCGACACCGCCCCCTCGTGCATGACCCCGTCGCCCGACAGCGCCGGGTCCTCCTCCTGCGGGCCACCACCCCTCCTCCCAGCCGCTGGTACTGAAGCGCCCTGCGGAGCATTCCGGCGAGACGACGGGCCGGCCGTCGTCGGTGAAGCCGAGCGCGCCGGCGTCGCGGAGCTCGGCCATCTCGGTGAGCTCGGTCGCCGTGCAGGCGGCGGGTGATGCTGGCGAAAAAGCCGACCGGGACCCGGGCCTCGCGCTGACGCGGCCTCGACCAGCGAGCCGAGCACGGCCGCGTCGTCGACGGTCGGCTCGGTGTTGGGCATGGCGATGACCGCGCAGAAGCCGCCGGCGGCGGCGGCCGCCGTACCCGTGTCGAGGTCCTCCTTGTACTCCTGGCCGGGGGTCCGCAGGTGGACATGCGGATCGACGAAGCCCGGGAGCAGATGGAGGCCAGTGGCGTCGATGGTCTCGGCCTCCTCGGGGGCGCTGAGCGTCCCCGGTGCGCCCAGCTCGGCGATCTCGCCGCCCCGGATGAGCACATCCTGGGGTTCGTCGATCCCGGCCCGCGGATCGAGCACGGGGCGCCGCGGAGCAGCAGGTCGGCGCCGGGCTGCGGACGGACGAACAGTCGCTCGCTCAGTCGCTGGGTATCCGGGTCATGCCGCCACCGCCATCAGCTGGGGGCCGACGAGGAGCTCGTAGAGAACGGCCATCCGCACTGCGACGCCGGCCTTGACCTGGTCGCCGATCAGGGCCTGGGGGAGTCGATCGTGGCCGCCGAGAGCTCCACGCCGCGGTTGACCGGGCCGGGGTGCATGACGAGCTGGCCGGGGCGCAGCCGCGCGGCGTTGATCTGGTAGCGCGCCGCGTACTCGCGCAGCGAGGGCACGAAGGCCTCCCGCATCCGCTCGTGCTGCATGCGCAGGACGTAGACCACATCGGCTTCGTGGACGCCGTCCAGGCTCGGTGTGGCCGCGCAGCCCAGCGCCTCGATGTCGCGGGGCAGCAGCGTGGGCGGTCCGCACACCGTCACCCGCGCGCCCATGCGCTGGAAGGCGAGGATGTCCGAGCGGGCCACGCGCGAGTGCAGGACGTCGCCGACGATCCAGATGTTCGCCCCCTCCAGCGAGCCCAGCCGGCGGCGCAGGGTGAAGACGTCGAGCAGGGCCTGGGTCGGGTGCTCGTGCTTGCCGTCGCCGGCGTTGATGACGGCGGCCGGCGTCCAACCGGCGACGAGCTGGGCGGCGCCGGCGTGCGGGGAGCGGATGACGATCGCCGCCGGGTCATAGGCCGACAGGGTCTGGACGGTGTCCTTCAGCGACTCGCCCTTGTCGACGCTCGAGCCGGCCGACTTGATGCTCACGACGTCGGCGCTGAGCCGCTTGGCGGCGAGCTCGAAGGAGGAGCTGGTCCGGGTCGAGGCCTCGTAGAACAGGTTGACCACGGTGCGCCCGCGCAGCGCGGGCACCTTCTTGATCTCGCGGCCTGAGACCTCGGCGAAGGACTCGGCCCGGTCGAGGATCCGCTCGATCCCGGCCCGGTCGAGGTCGTCGATCGAGATCAGGTGACGCAGGCGTCCGCGGCTCATGCCGCCGGCTTCGCGTTCTCGGTTCGGCGGGCCCGACGGTGACCTCGTCGACCCCGTCGACCTCCTCGACGCGAACGTTGACCCGCTGGTCCTGGGAGGTGGGGATGTTCTTGCCCACGTAGTCGGGTCGGATCGGCAGCTCGCGGTGGCCGCGGTCGACGAGCACGGCCAGCTGCACCCGGGCCGGCCGGCCGAAGTCGAAGATCTCGTCGATCGCCGCCCGCACGGTGCGCCCGGTGTAGAGGACGTCGTCGACGATCACGATCGTGCGTCCGCGATCGGGAAGTCGAGCTCGGTGTTGTGGACGACCGGGTACCCGGCCCGCACCGCCGCCGAGATCGAGGTCGTCGCGGTAGAAGGAGATGTCCAGCGAGCCCAGCGGAACGGCGGGCTCGACCAGCTCGCTGGTCAGCGCGTGCAGGCGGCGGGCGAGGTGCGCGCCGCGACGATGGATGCCGACGATCGCCAGCGACCGTCGGGGTTCTTCTCGACGATCTCGTGAGCGATCCGCACGAGCGTGCGGCGCATGTCATCGCGGTCGAGGACGACCGTCTGGGCTTCCAACTTGCTCCTTCCTGGCCTCTCGGGACCGGGTTAAGGGGCGGCGGTTTGTCGTCGCGGAGCGTAGCAACGGGTCCGGCGGGTTTCGGGCTTCGGGCATCGGCCCGACTCGTGTGCGGGGTCAAAAGCGTCCATATGGTTCGCTTTTCGACCCAGGGTCGATGGGTGCGGGGGTCTCAGTCGTCGCGCCGACCTAATTCGCGGGCGGTTGCTGGAGGTAGAGCACGTGGTCGAGGCCGACGTGCACGATCTCGCGGTCATAGCGAAAGCCGGACTTCTCCATCACACGCCGTGAGGCGATGTTGTCGGGCAGCGTGATGGCGACCAGCTCGCCGAGCTCGAGGCGCTCGAAGGCCAGCTCGGACCGAGAGCCGGGCGAGTTCGGTGGCCAGCCCTTCCCCCCAGTGGGCCGGCATGACTGCCCACGCCACCTCGACCATCGGGCGCCCGTCGATGTCGGTGTGAACTCCAGACCGCCCCGGCCCACGAATTCATCAGTGGCGGCGTCGCGCAGCACCCAGAGACCGAAGCCGTGACGATCCCAGTGGTCGACCAACGCCGTGCAGCCGGGTGTTCAGGTCCGATTCGCTGCGGCGGCTCGGGCCACGGCCACAGGGTCGCCAGGACCAACGGCTCAGCCATGAGGGCGGCCAGCTCGGCGGCGTGCTCGGGCGCGACACGCTCGTAGGTGAGCCGCCCGTGCGTCAGGCGCTCGGGAACGAGGGGCGCAGTCACCGCGCTTCGCCGGCGCGGCCTCGTGAGCGGCCGCCACGGCGCCGCGGCCGCCGCCTGGGCTCCTCCCAGCGGACCAGTTCGGCGCCCCGCGCTCCGGCGAGCGGAATCTCGATCGTGTCGAAGTCGCGGGGCAGGACGGTGCCGGGCAGCATGGCGCGGGCCTCGTCGCGCAGCAGGCGCACCGGATGGCGGGTGGAGAGGTGGTTCAGCGCCAGCAGCCGGACCTCGGCCTCCCGGGCCAGGCGCGCCGCCTGGGCGGCCGTCGAGTGCCCGGTCTCGGCGGCGCGCTCGATGTCCTCCTCAGCGAAGGTCGCCTCGTGGACCAGCACGTCGGCCTGATGGGCGGCGACGCGCAGCGCCTCGCTCGGACCGGTGTCGCCGGAGAGCACGAGCTTGCGGCCCGGTCGGGCCGGCCCCAGGACCTGGTCGGGGCTGACGCCGCGGACGGTCTCGCCCCGCTGGACGCGGCCGAACTCGGGCCCGGCGGGCCAGGCCCAGCCGCACCGCCGCCTCGGGTCGAACACCCCGGGCCGCTCGTCCTCGAAGATCGCGTAGCCGAATGCCGGGCCGCGGTGAGAGACGGGGACCGGGGCGACCCGGTAGCCGTCGCGCTCGAGAACCTCACCCGGCTCGAGCTCGACGACCTCGAGCTCGTAGCCGACGCGGCCGCCCATGCGCAGGACGAGCGCGATCAGGGTCTGCAGACCCGGAGGCCCGTACACGGCCAGCGGGCGCTCGCGGCCGCGCAGGTCAAAGGTCTTGAGCATGCCGGGCAGCCCGAGCCAGTGGTCGGAGTGGAAATGGGTCAGGTAGATCGGCATCGAGATCGGTCAGCCCGACCGAGCGGACCAGCTGACGCTGGGTGCCCTCGCCGCAGTCGAACAGCAGCCGCTCGCCGCCGCGCCGGATCAGCAGCGCGGGCAGGCCGCGGCGGGCGGTCGGTGCCGAGCCCCCGGTGCCGGCAAAGAAGATCGAGAGGTCCATCGCGCGTGAGTGTGTCAGTCGAGCTCGATCGGCTCTCACCCGAGCTGCCCGAGCCGAGCCCGACGATCGGCTCTCCCGAGTCCGGTCAGCTGAGCTGGATCAGCTCGAACTCGATCCGCTCGCCGTCACGCGGGCCAGACCCATCGTGTGGTGAGGAGAGCGGCGGCGCTCGGTGGGACTGCCCGGATTGAAGATCTGAAAGCCGTCCGCGGCGCGCGCGTGCAGTGGGATGTGGGAGTGGCCGAAGATGACCGCGTCGGCGTCGGGAAAGCGGGAGCGCAGGCGCTCCAGCCGCCGGCGCGAGGGACCGGCGTCGTGGATGACGAAGATGTGCGTACCGCTGCCGGGACGACGGCCACCGCGGGCAGCGCCATCCGCACCTCGGGGTCGTCGACGTTGCCGTGCACGGCAATGACCCGGCCGTAGCCCCGAAGCTCCTCCAGCACCGAGAACTCGATGAGGTCGCCGGCGTGGATGATCAGATCGGCGGCCCGCAGGCGCGCCACGCAGGCCTCGGGCAGGCGGCGCGACCCGCGCGGCATGTGCGTGTCGGCGACGATCGCGATCTCCATTACAGTTGACCGCTGATCTTCCCCGATCCGAGCGCCCGTAGCTCAGGGGATAGAGCGTCCGCCTCCGGAGCGGAAGGTCGCAGGTTCAAATCCTGCCGGGCGCGTTCTCAGTAGTCGCGAGGATCAGGCGGCGTAGATGAGCGACGCGGGGTCGATCAGGTGGCCTGTGATGCGCCGCGAACAGCCGCTGACACTGATCGCGCTGCGGCCGGGTGAGTCGCGGCGGCTCTGTCTGCCGGGGGAGAAAGTCCACCGTCTGCTCTGAGTCGTCGCACACCCGCCAGGCGGTCAACGATCGGCTGCGTCGAACGTGAGCCGCCCCGACTATGCGTGTGGCGCAGAGAGCTACGCCGATGCTTGAGTCGAAGTTGTAAACGGGCTCATCCGGGCCCCTTGATGTTGCCCCAGCAGTCCTGCAAGTACAGGCGGCAGCTTCGGGGTCAATGGGCCGCACGGCGGCGTGGCCGTTCACGCGTTGAACGCGTAAAGCGCGCCACGGCAGGTTGGAGTGGGCGGCTCCCGCCGGGAGCGTGGCACGCGTGCCGCCCCCACTTCCGACGCGAAGTACCTCTCCCGGTCGAATGCAAACTTATGGCGCCGAGCTCGATTTGCCCGCCCCGCGGCGCGGACGTGTAAAGATCGCTGCTCACCTGCGCAGGAGGAGAGACATGACCGAGACGACTACAGCCAAAGCCTCCGTGGCCACGGTGGCCCGGCTGCCCGGCTCGGCCGCCGAGCGCTTCGCTGACCGCGTGGCCGCCACGCTACAAGGCGGACGGCGAGTGGAAGGAGATGACCTATGCCGAGGCCGGGGACGGCGATCGAGGAGATCGCCCTCGGTCTGGTCGCGCTCGGTATCGAGCCCGGGGACCGGGTGGGGATCCTGTCCGACACCCGGATCGAGTGGACGCTGGCCAGCTACGGCATCTCCGCGGCCGGCGGCGTGGTCGTTCCCGTCTACCCGACCAACTCGCCCAAGGAGTGCGCGTGGGTGCTCGGGCAACTCCGGCGCCCGCGCCGTGTTCTGTGAGGACGAGAGTCAGCGGGCCAAGATCGACAAGGTCCGCGACGAGCTCGGAGAGCTCGAGACGACGATCGGGTTCGAGACCGGCGGCGGCGATATGACCCTGGACGAGCTGCGCGAGAAGGGCCGCGGCGGCGACCGCGAGGAGCTCACCGCGCCGCCAGGAGGCGGTCGAGCCCGAGGACGCCTACACGATCATCTACACCTCGGGTACCACCGGGCCGCCCAAGGGCGTCGTCCTCACCCACCGCAACGCGATGTCGGTGTGCGAGATGGTCGAGGAGCTGAGCTTCATCGAGCCGGGCGAGAAGACCTACCTGTTCCTCCCCCTCGCCCACGCCTTCGCGCTGACCGTCCACCTGGCCTCCTTCGACCAGGGCACGACGATCGTCTTCTACGGCGGGAACACCAAGGAGATCCTGCCCGAGCTGATCGACTCGCATCCGACCTACCTCCCGTCGGTGCCGCGCATCTTCGAGAAGCTCTACACGGCGGCGATGAAGATGCAGGAGCAGGGCTCAGACGAGGACAAGGAGCGCTTCCAGCAGGCGGTCAAGCTGGGCGTCGAGGTCCGTCGAGCGCCGCCAGCGAGGCGAGGAGGTGCCCGAGGAGATGGAGAAGGCCTTCGAGGCCGCCGATGAGCAGCTCTACAGCCGAGTGCGGGGGCTGTTCGGCGACCACGTCAAGCAGGCCGTCACCGGCGCCGCCCCGATCGCCTCCGAGATCCTCGAGTTCTTCTACGCCTGCGGCGTGCCGGTCCTCGAGGGCTGGGGCATGACCGAGACGACCGCGGTGGGCACCGTGGCCACCCTGGAGCACTTCAAGTTCGGCACCGTTGGCCGGGCGATGCCCGGGGTCGAGGTGCGGATCGCCGAGGAGGATGGCGAGATCCTGCTCCGGGGGCCCAACATCTTCCGCGAGTACTGGCGCAACCCCGAGGCGACGGCGGAGACACTGGTCGACGGCTGGCTTCACACCGGTGACGTCGGCGAGCTCGACGACGAGGGTTATCTCTCGATCACCGGCCGCAAGAAGGACATCATCATCACCGCCGGGGGCAAGAACCTCACCCCGGCCAACATCGAGAACGATCTCAAGCAGTCGCGGTTCATCTCCCAGGCCGTCATGCACGGCGACCGCCGCCCCTACCCGGTGGCCCTGATCACGCTCGACCCCGAGGAGATCCTGCCCTGGGCCAAGGAGAACGACCTGCCGGAGGACATGGCCGAGCTGGCCAAGAACGAGAAGGTCACGGAGATGATCCAGGCCGAGCTCGACCGCGCCAACTCCAACTACGCCCAGGTCGAGCAGATCAAGAAGTTCGTCATCCTCGACCGCGACCTGACGATCGAGGACGGCGAGCTGACCCCGACCCTCAAGGTCAAGCGCAACGTGGTCAACGATCACTTCGGGGATCTGTTCGACTCGCTCTACGGGAGTCGCATGAGGGTTCTCGCCGTCACCACCGAACCGATCACCGCCGACGCCCTGCGGGCCGCCCTGCCCGAGGACGTCGATCCGACCGAGGTCGAGGTCATGGTCGTCGCCCCGGCGCTGCACGCGAGTGCGTTGCGCTTCTGGGTCTCCGACGCCGACGAGGCCATCGAGCGCGCCGAGGCCGTCCGGCGCGAGAGCCTAAACCAGCTCGGCGCCGAGGGCGTGTCGGCCTCGGCCGACACCGGCGAGGGCGACCTCGACGATGCCCTCGAGGATGCACTGCACACCTTCCCGGCCGACCGGATCGTCGTCTTCGTGCACCCGGAGGGCGAGCGCCGCTACCGCGAGGACGTGGACGAGGACGATCTCCGCGAGCGTTTCGGGCTCCCGGTCGACCGGGCCGAGATCGCCGCCGGGTCAGACTGACAACCGCCGCTTGAGACACAGCGCGTTGGCGGGGCGAAACCGCTCCAGTCGTTGTTGAAGTAGGCATAGACCTCGGTCGCCGGCGCCACGGCGGCGATCCGCCGCGCCCACGTGTCGAGCTCGCGCTCGGAGTAGTTCCCGTTCGCGGCCCCGCGCTCCGAAGTGAAAGCGAATGAACCGCCAGGATGCGGTGGCCGCGTGGGACTGAAACGGGCGCTCGGGATGGTCGCCGATGGTCAGCGCGACGTCGTGCTCGCGCAGCGCCGTCAGGACCGGGGGCACGAACCAGCTCGGATGGCGGAACTCGATCGTGTGACGTCCGTGGGGCAGCGCGTTCAGCCAGCCGTGCAGGCGCTCATCGTCGCGGTGAAAGTTCTCCGGCAACTGCCACAGCACCGGGCCGAGCCTGCCGGCGCTCTGGAGCGGCTCAATCCGCTCGTAGAACCGTCTCACTCCCTCGGCGGTGTCGGTCAGGCGGCGGATGTGGGTCAGGTAGCGACTGGCCTTGACCGCGAACTGAACTCCGGCGGGGTCTGTTCCACCCACGCGGGACCGCGTCGACGGTTGGGCAGGCGGTAGAAGGTGTTGTTGACCTCGACGGTGTCGAATCGCTCGGCGTAGAGCTCGAGCCAGCGGCGGCGGGGTTCGCGCGGCCGGGTAGAAGCGGCCCCGCCAGTCGTCGTAGGCCCAGCCCGAGCAGCCGATGCGTGCTGCTTTCACGTTCGGGGTATCCCCCGCTGGCTCCCATGTCCGACCGAGCTTCCCAGCCCGCGTCCGTACCGGACACCGATCGTCTCGATGATCTCCGTGCGGCCGCTCAGGAGTGCCGGGCGTGCGATCTCTGGAAGGGGACGACCCAGGCCGTGCTGGGCGAGGGCGAACGCGGCGCACGGCTGATGCTGGTCGGCGAGCAGCCGGGCGACCGGGAGGACATCGAGGGCCGTCCGTTCGTCGGTCCGGCCGGTCGAATCCTCGACCAGGGGCTCGACCGGGCGGGAATTGACCGCGCCTCGGTCTATGTGACCAACACGGTCAAGCATTTCCGCTACAAGGCTCGCGGGAAGCGCCGCATCCACCAGACGCCAGAGCGAGCGCAGGTCATCGCCTGCGCGCCGTGGTTGGACGCCGAGCTGCGGATCGTGGCGCCGGAGGCGCTGGTCTGTCTCGGCGCCACCGCCGCCCGCGCCCTGCTCGGGTCCCAGGTGCGTAACGGTTGTCGGTATCGACCTGGCAGGTTGCGAAGTGGCTGTCCAGACACGGTCGACCTACCCACTGATCGGCCCACAAGCTGGGGTCGACGCCTGACACTGCTTGTGTCGGAGCCGGATCACTGGGGGGACCACGATGCTTGAATCCGAAGCTGAAACACAGACGGTCGGCGAGCCGCAACTCGCCCGACGGTGGAGATCTCCAATGCGATCTCCCACATGCACAAGCAGTTCGTCGGGCGGGGCCCGACCAACGCCCGGACCACGGTCGATGGCAACCTGGTCGTCTGCCTGCTCGAGGGCGGGTACACGCGGGCCGAGCAGACACTCGAGGACAACGATCACGGTGACGTGGTCGCCGCCGGCCGCCTCGGGCTCCAGGACGCCATGCGCGAGGCGATGATCGGCGCCGTCGAGCGCACCCTCGGCCGGTCGGTGCTGTCGTTCATGAGCGCCAACGACATCCGTCAAAACCTCCAGGTCGAGGTGTTCGTCCTCAGCGCCTCCGGCGCCGAGCCCGGACCCTCACTCGCTTAGCAGAGCGCCGAAGCGCCGGTCGTCGCCTCCGTCGCCGGTATCATCACCGCCGGGTTCCCGCCGTCTGATCCGGCCGTGGGGCTTGTAGGGCGCGATGGGAGGCTAGCCGGACGTCGAGCCGGGGCAGACTGTCGGGCAGAGCCGACGTGCGATGACGCCGGATCACCTCCGCAGACACACGCGTGCCCACACCGGGAACCCTGACTTGACCAGCAGCCGCGACGCGCTCAGGGCGCTGTCCACCGAGAACCTGTTCGAGCGCCGAGGGGGCCGAGCGGGGACGCCGTGGTGGAGGAGCTGGTCTCGCGCTTCGAACCCCTGGCGCGCAGCGTCGCCCGTCGCTACCACCAGCGCGGCGAGCCGCTCGACGACCTGACCCAGGTGGCCATGGTCGGGCTGCTGAAGGCGATCAGCCGGTTTGACCCGGGCCGCGGCTTCGCCTTCACCAGCTACGCGACTCCGACGATGGTCGGTGAGCTCAAGCGCTACTTCCGCGACAGCGGCTGGGCGGTTCACGTGCCCCGCGGGGTCAAGGAGCGGGCGGTCGAACTGGCCCGGGTCACCGACGAGCTCTCCTCACGGCTCGGCCGCTCTCCGTCGCTGAGCGAGCTGGCCGACGGCGCTGGGCGCAACCGAGGAGCAGACGCTGGAGGCGATCGAGGCCTACCACGCCCGGCACGCCGCCGCTCGAGGCTCAACGATGACGACGATCCGGGCCCGCGCCCGGCTCACTGCTCGGCGCCGAGGACGAGCGCCTCGAGCAGGCCGAGTACCTGAGCGTCATCGCCTCCGGGTCGAGACCTGTCGGAGACCGACCGGCTGATCCTCTACCTGCGCTTCGCCGCGATCTCACCAGTCGGAGATCGCCCAGCGGGTCGGCACCTCCCAGATGCAGGTCTCGCGCCTGCTGCGTGCGGCGATCGAGAAGATCCGCCGGGCCAGCGGCGAGCTCGATCCTCCGGCTCTCAGGACTTGCGGCCGTCCACGGCGCGTTGCAGCTGAGCCTTGCTCATCGAGGAGCGGCCGTCGATGTTCATCGCGCGCGCCTCGTTGTAGAGCTGATCCCGCGTCCGGCCCTTCTCGCGGTTGGTCCCGAGCGCTGGCCGCCGCGCTGGCCGGAGGACTTGTCCTGGATCGAGGTCCGGGAGCGCTGACGGACTCCCCGGCTGCGCTCGCTCCTTGTTGACCGTGCGGGCGGCGATCTCCTCCGCGGCTCCGCTGCGTCCCTGAGCTGGACGCTCGTCCTTGACGTGCTCGTACTGGCGAGCGCGCTTGCTTCCGGCTTACGCCGCGGGGTGGCATCGGCTCCTCCGTCGCTGGCGTGTCCCGGCGGGCTACCCCCCGTCGGAGCCGGCTGAGCTGATCAGGGTCGGGGTGCCGAGCGGGATGTGGGCCAGCAGCCAGCGTCCCTCGGCCAGGGTCAGGCGCACGCAGCCGTGGCTGATGGCGTGGCCGATCGTCCAGGTCTCCGGGGTGGAGTGGATGGCGATCCGGTCGCCGCCGTTCCAGCCCTGGATGGCGTGCGGAGCCTTGGCCGACAGGGCCAGGATGCAGCAGCCGTAGGGGCCGCTGGGGTCTCCGGTCGTGAGCCGGTCGGTGACGGCGAAGCGGCCGGTGGGCGTGGGCGAGGCCGGCGCGCCGATGGCCACCCTGTAGCGCTCACGACCGCCCGCCCCCGAGCAGGACGCTCGAGACGGCGCGTGGCCAGCGAGACACTGCAGCTGCCAGTTGACGCGGGACAGCGACGCGTCGGCGGCCGGGATCCAGCCCACCTTCCCGTTGCCGGCCAGCGGGCTGACCACGCCGAGCCAGCCGGCCTGACCGCCGCACGACCCACAGGGCGGCCGGGGGAGCCGAATCGGTTCGCCGGCCGAGCTGGGCGAAGGCGTGACCCGCGGGGCGCGAGCGCATCGTCGGTCGGGTGCTCGACGAGCGCCACCAGCGCGCCCGCGCCGGCGGCAGCGCCGGGACGGGCGGCTTGGCGCCTGCGCGACCGGCGTGTAGAGCGAACCGGCGGTCGCCGTCTGGCCGCGGCCGCCGCCCCCACTGAGGCTGAGGGCGATGATGATCGGGATGACCGGGATCAGACCGGCCAGCACGGCCAGGGCGATCCGTCGCCGGCCGCGCCGCCGCAGGGCGCCATCTCCGCTGGGCGGCGGGATCGAACCGGTCGTCGGGACCGATTGTCTCGCATCCCCCGCGCCGCCGGTGAGGGTTTTCTCCAGACCGCATCGGATCGGGGTTGCGCCGCTTCGGCGCGGGTCGGCCGCGTCGTAGTCTTAGAGACATGTTCGGACTACACAACAAGAGCCAGATGGTCGACGCCGCCACCGCGCTTCCGGGCCGCGAGACCGAGATGCCGGTCGCCGAGCGCCATGCCGTGCTCGGCACGTCGATGAAGCCGCCCTTCCCCGAGGGCTTCGGGCAGCTGGTCGTGGGCATGGGCTGCTTCTGGGGCGCCGAGCGCGTCTTCTGGCAGGCGCCGGGCGTGCACACGACGGCGGTCGGCTACGCGGGCGGGTTCACCCCCAACCCGACCTACGAGGAGGTGTGCAGCGGACGCACCGGCCACACCGAGGCCGTGCTGGTGGTGTTCGATCCCGCCCAGACCTCCTACAACGAGATGCTGCGCCTGTTCTGGGAGAACCACGACCCGACCCAGGGCATGCGCCAGGGCAACGACGTGGGCAGCCAGTACCGCTCGGCGATCCTGTAGGACAGCGAGCAGGTGCGCGAGCTCGCCGAGTCCGCCGTGCCGCCTACGCGGGCGGCTGCGCGCCTCCGGCTACCCGGAGATCACGACCGAGATCGCGCCCCTGGGCACCTTCTACTACGCCGAGGACTACCACCAGCAGTACCTGCACAAGAATCCGTGGGGCTACTGCGGGCTGGGCGGCACGGGCGTCAGCTGCCCGGTCGGTCTGGGCGCGGTTCAGGCTCAGTAGCGACCGCCTCCGGCTCTGGCAGGGACGGGCCCCAGGGGGAGCGGGGTCGAAAACCGGAAATAGTTTCCGGTTTTTGACGCCCGGGTTGGCTTGACGGACGATCGCGGCCGCGGTTGACACCCGCGGGCATGCGACCCGCCGAGGCTCAGCCGCCAGCCACCGCCGGGAGGATCGTGACCTCGTCACCATCCTCGACGGGCGTGTCGAGCCCGTCGAGAAAACGGATGTCCTCGCCGTCGACGTAGACGTTGACGAACCGGCGCAGCCCGCCGTCCTCGGCGATCCGGCTGCGCAACTCGCCGTAGCGCTCGTAGAGCGAGTCCAGCACCTCGCCGACCGTCCCGCCGTCGACGCTGGCCTGTGATTCGCCGCCCGTGGCCTCACGGAGCTGCGTGGGGATCTTGACGCGGACGGCCATGCGGCGCGAATCCTATGCGAGAGCGCCGACGCGCTGACTTGCGCTCTCAAACGAGTCGACCGTCGGGTCGATCTCCCAGGCCTCGAAGGTACCCCGGGCGCAATCGAGCGTCTTCAGGCCCTCGCCGGTGATGTAGACGACGACGCGCTCGTCGGGGTCGATGTCCCCACGCTCGGCCAGCTTGGCCAGGACGGCGGTGGTCACCCCGCCGGCGGTCTCGGTGAAGATGCCGGTGGTCTGGGCCAGCAGCTTGATCCCGGCCCGGATCTCATCGTCATCGACCGAGTCGATCGAGCCCCTGGAGCCCCGGGCCAGGTCGAGGGCATAGGGACCGTCGGCCGGGTTGCCGATGGCCAGCGACTTGGCGATCGTGTCGGGCTTGACCGGCTGACAGAAGTCGCGCCCGGCGGCGAACGCGGTGGCCACCGGCGAGCAGCCGGTGGCCTGGGCGCCGTTGAAGATCGGCAGCTCACCCTCGAGCAGGCCGACCTCGATCCATTCCGTGAAAGCCCCGGGCGATCTTGGTGAACAGCGAGCCCGGAGGCGATCGGGGCCACGACGCGGTCGGGCAGCTCGAAGCCGAGTTGCTCGGCGGTCTCGAAGGCCAGTGTCTTCGAGCCCTCCGCGTAGTAGGGCCGCATGTTGATATTCACGAACGCCCAGTCGTGGTCGCCCGAGAGCTCGGTGCAGAGCCGGTTCACGTCGTCGTAGTTGCCGCGGACGCCGACGACGTTGGTGCCGTAGATCCCGGTGGCCAGGACCTTCTGCTCCTCTAGGTCTGAGGGGATGAACACGTAGGACTCAAGGCCGGCCGCGGCGGCGTGAGCGGCGACGGCGTTGGCCAGGTTCCCCGTCGAGGCGCAGGCCACGGTCTCAAAGCCGAGCTCGCGAGCGCGGGCCATGGCCACCGAAACGACGCGATCCTTGAAGGAATGGGTCGGGTTGGCGGCGTCGTTCTTGATCCAGACGTTGCGCAGTCCGAGCCGCTCGGCGAGGCGATCGGCGCGCAGCAGCGGCGTCCAGCCGGCCGGCAGCGTGCCCGCGGGTGGAGTCTGGACGGGGAGGAAGTCCCCGTAGCGCCACAGCGAATGGGGCCCGGCCTGGATGCGGCGCTTGAGCTCGGCCGGATCGGGCTGCTCACGCGAGGAGTAGGCGACCTCGAGCGGACCGAAGCACTTCGAGCACACATACCGTGCGTCGAGCTCGTATTCCGTTTGGCATTCTTTGCAGCGAAGTGACTCTGGCGGCATATGAAAAACCTCCGCCGGGGTCCGTGGTCGGAGGTCTGAGAAACCGCCCTGTCCACATCTCCCAGGCTTTTTGTTGTTGGAGCCTGATGGAATTGGCACCGTTCCCTTGCGGGAGGTTGCCGGGGTTTCGTAGGGCCATTCCCCTCCACCCCTCTGGATGCGTACTGCTATGTGACCGGCAGTATATCCCGTCATCGGCAGCGCGCCGGGATGCTGAAGTCCTGGCCTGCGCGTAACGACCGTCGCGAGACGGTGTTGAGCATCGCGAATGACGGCCGCGCCGACTGATCCCCTCGCGCGCCTGGAGTCGATGCTCAGCCTCGAGGAGGGGAGCCCACCGCTCCGGCGCATGCTTGTCATCGTCAACCCCTACGCGACGACGGTCTCCGACCGCCTGAAGAACCTCGTCGTCTACGCCCTGCGCGGCCGTTACGAGGTCACCGCGGTTGACACCGAAGCCCGTGACCACGCCACGGAGCTGTGCCGCGAGGCCGCGGCTGAGGGCTATGACGTGGTCGTCGCCTTCGGTGGCGACGGCACCGTGAACGAGGCCGCCAACGGCCTGGTCGGATCACGCACCCCTCTTTCCTGCCTGCCCGGAGGACGTACCAACGTCTACTGCCGGATGCTCGGGATTCCCACCGACGTGGTCGACGCCACCGAGCATCTGCTCGGGCTCGCGCACGACTGGCATCCGCGCCCGGTCGACGTCGGCGTGGTCAACGACCGCTACTTCCTGTTCTCAGCCGGCGTCGGCCTCGACGCCAGCGTCGTCGCGCAGGTCGATGCCCATCCGCGGCTCAAGGCGCGGCTCGGCGAGTGGTACTACGCGTGGACCGGGATCCGGACCTTCAATCGCCACTATCTGTTCCGGCCGCCCCGCCTCGAGGCCGACCTCGGGGGCGAACGAGTCGCCGGGGTCACCGCGATCATCCAGAGCGGAGATCCGTACACGTACTTCGGCGAGCGGGCGGTGCACATGGGTGAGGGGGCGTCCCTCCACAGTGGTGATCTGTCGGGCATCGTGCTGAAACGAGCCAGCCCGATCGATATTCCCACGATCACCTGGCGCGCCCTGTCGTCTCGCTTCCGGATCGCGCGGCACCGCCGCGTACATCCGTTCAGCGGCCTTCAGGGTCTGCAGGTGGTGTCCCGCGACGAGCGGCCGCTCCCGCTCCAGGTCGACGGTGACTACATCGGAGAGGTGAAGGAGGCCGTTTTCGCCTCCCGGTCCGACGCGATGCTCGTTCTGGCCTGATGCGCGGCTCACCGATACGCGAGCTCGGCCCGCGACTGACGGTGCTGATCCTGGCCGCCCTCGCGATCGCGGGGGCGGTGCAAGCCCGGGCTCGGGGAAATGCCGCGGCGCCGGCGGCCCGGCTCACCGCGGCGACCAGTCGCCCGCCGTCGATCGCCGGGTGCACCGTCCTTCCGGCCGACAATCCCTTCAACCAGCGCGTTGACGGGCTCCCGGTCGCGGCCCGCTCACGTGCGATCCTGGCCCGGATCGGACTGAGCGCCCACGTGCACCCCGACTTCGGAACCGCCTACGACGGGTCCCCCAACGGCATCCCCTTCACCGTGGTGACGTCACGGACACGCCGCCTGCCGGTTCATTTTCGCTACGCGTCTGAGTCCAACCGGCGGCGCTACCCGCTTCCCCGCGGCGTGGCCATCGAGGGTGGCCCGCAGTCCCAGGGTGATCGTCACGTGATCGTGCTCGATCGGTCCTCCTGCACCGACTTCGAACTGTTTGACGCCAACCCCCACGGGAGCTTCTGGACGGCCGGATCGGGAGCGATCTTCTCCCTCGGTTCCAACCGGCTGCGTCCAGCCGGGTGGACCTCGGCCGATGCCGCCGGGCTGCCCATCCTGCCCGGCCTGGCCCGCTACGCCGAGGTCGCCGCCGGAGCGATCCGCCACGCCCTGCGCTTCACCGCCCCGTGCACGGCGCACCGCTACGTCTACCCCGCTCGCCACATGGCCCCGACGTGCTCGGGCCCGAATCGGCCGCCCATGGGCCTGCGGGTCCGCCTGCGCGGCAAGGTCGACATCGCCGGGCTCCCCTATCAGGCGCGGGTGATTGCCCGGGCGCTCAAGCGCTACGGCTTGATCCTGGCCGACAACGGGTCTCCGTGGTACATCTCCGGCGCTCCCGACCGGCACTGGGACGACGTCGCCCTGCACACGCTGAGCCGGCTCTCGGGGCGCGACTTCCAGGTCGTGAACACGAGCTCGCTGCCCCATCCGACCCGGTGAAGTGCAGCTCCACGGCCGTGGCCGGGGGTGAATCAAGCGTCCGCCGCGGCTCTGCAACCATGTGGCTGATGAGCTGCCCGCCCCCGGTACGCGCCCCCAGCGCCGGCCCGCTGCCCCGCGGCGTGCCGCTGGCCAGCGCCACCCCCAGGCCCAGATCGGCCGGTTGGAACTGCGGGTGCTTGAGTTCGCCGCTGAGCACCGGTTTGTCCTCAACGCCCATGTGCGGGCCCTTCTCGGAGTATCGACGGCCTCGGCTTCGGCGCGCCTGCGCACCCTTACCCGAAGCGGCTGTCTGGGCTACGAGCACAAGCTGGCCGGGCCCGGTGCCTACCAGATAACCACCCGGGGCCTGCGGGCGATCGGTAGCTCGCGGCCGCGTCCAGCCGAGATTGACCTCGCCACCTACGACCATGAGGTCGGCCTGGGTTGGATCTGGCTGGCGGCGAGCCGCGGTGACTTCGGACCCCTTCGGGGACTGGCCTCCGAGCGGTGCATGCGCTCCGAGGACCGTCTCCGGGAGGACCCGTCTGAGCACTTCGCGGTCCGGCTCGGCGGCGTCGGTCCCTACGGCGGTGAGCGCCGCCACTACCCCGACCTGCTGCTGGAGACCGAAGCCGGTCAGCGGGTCGCGGTCGAGCTCGAACTGACGCCCAAGGGGCGCCGCCGGCGCCACGAGATCCTGGGCGGGTACGCGCTCGACGGACGGGTCGATTCCGTCCTCTACCTGGTCGACAACGAGCGCACCGGGCTCGCCATCGAACGCGCCGCCCGTCACGCCGGGGTCCGCGAGCGTGTCCACGTTCAGCTCGCCCACTTCGGGCCGGGCTCGGGTGCGATCGGCGCCGGGCGCGGCGCGGAGCGTCCGGCTCCGGGGCGCAGCGCGGAGCGTCCGGCCGGCCGATGAGCACGTCATCACGGCTGCGGCGGGCCCCCTACTGGACGCTGGCGCTGTTTGCCGGGCTGCTGACGCTGCCCTTCAGCTGGGCCGTGGGCGTGCTCGTCGGCGTTGCGCTTCTCCGGATCGGGTGGGCGGCGGCGAGCGCGCGCTCACTGGCCCGCGGAGCGGCCGCGCGCCGGGGGGCCGCGGCGGTCCTCGGCGCCGATCCGCGGGGGCGGCCGGTCTCTCTGACCGACGACCAGCTCGCCGCCCACGCGCTGGTCGTCGGCGCCAGCGGAGCTGGGAAGTCGACCACCCTCATCCGGATTCTCGGCGAGCAGATCGCGGCCGGCAAACCGGTCGTGGCCCTTGATCTGAAGGGCGCGCCGGCGTTCGCCGCCGGGCTCGAGCAGGCCGCGGCGCGAGCCGGGCGCCCGTTTGCGCTCTGGACCCTGGATGGACCGGCGCGCTGGAACCCGCTCGCCCATGGCAATCCGACCGAGCTCAAGGACAGGCTGATCTCCAGCGAGCGGTTCAGCGAACCCCATTACCGCCGGGCCGCGGAGCGCTATGTGCAGACCGCCCTGCAGGCGCTGGAGGCCTCGGGGCAACCGTCCGACCTCAGCGCCGTCGTGACCTTGATGGATCCCCGTCGGCTGGCCGCTCTGGCCCGGGAGTTCTCCAACCCCCTCGGCGATCGCATCCAGGACTACCTGGAGTCGCTGACGCCAGATCAACTCAGCGCGATCCACGGGCTGGGCACGCGGCTGGCCCTGCTCAGCGAATCCTCGGCGGGCCCGTTTCTGTCGGCGGCAGACCTCGCCGGCGCGTCTGGCCCACGCATCGATCTGCGGACGGGACTGACCGGCGGCGAGGTGATTCTGTTCAGTCTCAATGCCAGCCGCTACGGATCGCTGGCCGCACAGGTCGGCACGCTGGCCATTCAGGATCTGATCAGCCTCAGTGGCGAGCGCTTGCAGACCGGTTCCGAGGTCGTGCCGGCGACCGTGGCCATCGACGAGTTCTCCGCGCTGGGGTCAGACCATGTCCTCGCCCTCCTGGCCCGCGGGCGGGAGTCTGGGTTGAGTGTGCTGCTGGCCACCCAGGAGCTGTCGGACCTCGAGCGAGCGGGCCGGGGCTTTCGCGATCAGGTCCTGGGGCTGACGACCACCAAGATCGTCCATCGCCAGGATGTTCCGAGCTCGGCCCAGACGATCGCCGAGATGACCGGGACCGAGCTGGCCTGGGACGAGACCCGCCAGCTGCACGGGCCGTTTGACTTCTCGGGTCATCGCGGCACCCGGCGCCAGGCCGAGCGCTTTCGTGTCCACCCAAACGTGATCAAGACGCTCGGCCCCGGCGAGGCCGTGCTCCTGGTCAAGAGCCCCCGGTCAGAAGTCACCCACGTCCGGGTCACGCGCGACGAACCGGGCGAGGTCTCAGCGCACAGCCTGAGCCGACCCGCTGCGGCTCCCGCGCCGGTCGCTACCAGCCGCCCGGCGCAGCCGACACCGGAGCGGGCGCCCCTGCCGAACCCCGTGGTGCCGCGTCCGATGCTTCCGCCAGCAGCGAGCCGACCGCCAGCGGCCAGCCGACCGCCAGCGGAGGACCGATCGCCCGCCGGACCGAGCTCAGAGCGTCACGGCGGCGCGGTCCGGGACGATCAGCCGGCGCCGGGAGTGACGCGGTAGGCGTCGAACACGGCGTCGATGTTGCGCAGGCGGTTGATCGCCTGGTCAAGCGTGCGGGTGTCGCCGACCTCAACCAGGAAGCGGTTGCGGACCATCGGGTGCTCGACGGTGCCGTGTATATCGAGGATGTTGATCCCCGCCTCGGCGAAGGTGCGCGACATGTCCTCGAGCAGCCGATGCCGGTCCCAGCCGTCGACGGCGATCTCGACCCGGAAGGAGGTATCGGCATCACCGTCCCAGCTGACCGGCGTGAACCGGTCCGGGTCCTTCTTCAGGACGGCGACGTTGGGGCAGTCATCACGGTGGATGGTGATGCCGCGGCCGAGCGAGATGTAGCCCACGATCGGGTCGCCGGGGACCGGGCGGCAGCACTTGGCCAGACGCAGCATGACCTCGTCAATGCCCTCCACGGAGATCCCGTACCGGGTCGAGGAGGTGGTCGGCCGCACGCGGCGCCGGTTCTTCTGGAGCAGATCGTCGGTCGCGGTCGGCTCGGACTCGGCTGCCTGACCCTGCTTGAGGCGCTGCATGACCTTGTTGACGACGACCTTGGGCGAGATCTTGGCTCCGCCGAGCGCGACGTAGAAGTCGTCGCCCTTGCGGAAGCCCATCTCCCGGATCACGTCGGCCAGCAGCGGCGAGCCGACCAGCTTCTGGGCCGGCAGGCCCTGCTTCTTCAGATGGTCCTGGAGGAGCTCGCGTCCGGTGTGCTCATAATCGCGCCGTGACTCGGCCTTGAACCAGGCCTTGATCTTGTTGCGCGCCCGCGTGGTCTTGACCAGGGCAAGCCAGTCGCGGGACGGGCCGCGCTCCCGCTTGGAGGTCAGGACCTCGACGATGTCGCCCGAGCGCAGCTGGTAGGAGAGAGGCACGATCTTGCCGTTGACCTTGGCCCCCACGCAGCGGTGGCCGACATCGGTGTGGATCTCGTAGGCGAAGTCGAGCGGGGTCGCGCCCGCAGCCAGCGACTTGACCTCGCCCTTGGGCGTGAAGACGAACACCTCGTCCTCGAACAGGTCGACCTTCAGCGTCTCCATGAACTCGCGCGGATCCGAGAGCTCCTGGTGCCAGTCGACGAGGCTGCGCAGCCACTTCAGCTTCCCGTCGGGATCGCGCAGCGCCTTGCCGGGTCCCCCGTCGGCGCCCGGGCGCTCCTTATACATCCAGTGCGCGGCGATCCCGAACTCGGCCAGGTCGTGCATCTCGCGGGTCCGGATCTGAATCTCCAGCGGGCGTCCCTCGGGTCCGATCACCGTCGTGTGCAGCGACTGGTACATGTTGAACTTGGGCATGGCGATGAAATCCTTGAAACGCCCCGGCAGCGGCTTCCACAACGAGTGGATGACGCCGACCGCGCCATAGCAGTCCTTGACCGAGTCGACCTTGACCCGCATTGCCGTCAGGTCGTAGATCTCGTTGAACTCCCGGCCCTTCTTGGTCATCTTGGAATAGATCGAGTAGAAGTGCTTGGCGCGCCCTGAGATCTCGGCGTGGATGCCGAGCTCGGCCAGTGAGCTGGCGACGTACTCGCCGGCCTCATTGACGTAGCGCTCGCGGTCACCGCGCTGCTGAGCAACCAGCGACTTGATCTCGTTGTACTTGCGTGGATGCAGCGTCTGGAAGGCCAGGTCCTCGAGCTCCCACTTGATGGCGTGGATACCGAGGCGGTGGGCGATCGGGGCGTAGATATCCAGCGTCTCGCGCGACTTCTCGATCTGCTTTTGCTTGGGCATGGCCGCGATCGTCCGCATGTTGTGCAGCCGATCGGCCAGCTTGATGAGGATCACGCGGATGTCCGCCGACATCGCGACGAGCATCTTGCGGTAGTTCTCCGCCTGGGCCTCGTCGTGAGACTGGAAGGTCAGGCCGGTGAGCTTGGTCACGCCGTCCACGAGTCCGGCGATCTCCTCGCCGAACTCCGCCGAGACCTCCTCGAGCGAGGCGGTGGTGTCCTCGACCGTGTCATGCAGGAGCGCGGCACACAGGGTCTCGGTGTCCAGGCGCATGCCGGCGCAGATCTTGGCCACGCCGACGGGATGGTTGATGAAATCCTCGCCCGAGCGCCGGCGCTGGTCGGCGTGCTTTTCACAGGCGAACACGAACGCCGCCCGCACCTGGTCGCGATCGATGGGGATGGCGTGGTCGGCGTGCTCCTCGACGATCGCGAACAGGTCACCCAGGAGCTCGCGCTCGCCCGCGGAGATGTCCTCCACTGCTGCCGGCGGGGCGGATCCGTTCGCTCCGTCCACACGCGGACGATCGGCCGCGGCGGTCTTCACGACCACCTTCGCGCCCGCCCCATCGCCCTCCACGAGCCTCGGCGCGTCAACGCCCGCGTCGCCGTCCGGCGCGGTCGCGGCGGTCGGCCGCTTCAGGCGCTTCGCAGTGGGTTTGCGCTGCTCAGGTATCGCTTTCCGTCCTCATATCGTTTCGCATAGACCCGGTAGGACGGCGAGCGCTCGAGCACGGTGGGCGCGGCGCCCGCTATCGCCAGGGCCGGCAGATCCCGGTCGAGGCTGACGAGCTCCAACTCCGACAGCACCCGGACCAGGCGAGCGGCCAGCTGGGCTGACCGACCGTGCGGACCTTCGCCGCGAAGCAGGCGCCCGAGCTCCTCGCCGATCACCCGTTGCCGATCCCGGAGGGCCCGGTAGAGGGCGACGAGCGAAGTCCGAAGTCCGTACTCCAACTCGTGCATCTGCTCTGCAAAGCGTAGCTCAGCCTGGCCCCAGGCCAGGTGGGTGAACCCCTCCCCCTGGCCGAGCAGCGCACGCAGGTCCTGTCGGCTGGGCGGATCGAGGGCCACGAGGTGGCGGTAGCCGCAGGCCAGACCGGGATCGCGCTCGAGCGAGTCGTAGCCGACCAGGGCAAAGCCGCCGGCGCGAGTCTGGAGGCCGGACAGGCGCCGGGGGACGTCGGCGCAGACGGCCAGCACCGGTCCGCTGGTGGCGCGGGCGTCGCTGAGCACAGCGAGCGGGCTCTCGCCGCGGCGATCGACGATCGTGCGCGTGGGCGTGGCCGTGGACGCGAGAGTGCGATCGGGCGCCAGCGCGTCCGGGGGGCGGCCCAACTCCCCGAGGACGGCGTCCAGGTAGCCGTCGGGCTCGCCGAGGACGGTGATGCTCGGCGGCGCGCAGGGAACCTGATGGCGCAGCACGAGCCGCGGCTCGACGGCGCCGTTGTAGGTGTTTCGCTCCAGGCGGAAGGTCGCGTCGCGCGGGTCCTCGGGGTTCGGTCCGACCCGGCCGTCGCAGCCGAAAGCCACGGCACGGGCGCGGGTGCCGCCCGAGCTGACCATGAACCGAGCGTGCCGGCCCTCGCCCATCGGCCGTACGTCGGCAAAGCGTGCGCCGGGAACGAGCAGGCTCGGGGCCGGATTCCCCATTCCACACGGCTCGAGGCGCTCGAGCTCCTCGGCCAGGCCGAGGCCGAGCTCGGCTCCGGAGACGATCGCGTCGACACGCTCTCGGGGCTCGAGCAGGTCGGCGGTGAGGACGGCCGCGGCGTGAGCCTCGAACGCGTCGCGAAACTGCTGCACCCGGTCCCCGGCGATACTCAGTCCGGCGGCCGCCCGGTGACCGCCGTAGCGCTCGAGGCTGCCCGCGCACATGTGCAGCGCGCCGAGCAGGTCGAAGCCGGGAATGCTGCGCCCGGAGCCCGTTCCGGTTTCGCCGTCGAGGGCGATCAGAACGGTCGGGCGATGGTGGCGCTCGACGATCCGGGAGGCGACGATCCCGACCACGCCGGGGTGCCAGTCCTGACCGGCCAGCACGTAGGCCGGCCGGGGGCCGAGCTCGGCGACCTGAGCCTCGGCTTCCCACAGAATCCGCTGCTCGACCGCCCGCCGTTCGAGATTGACGGCGTCGAGCTCGGCGGCAATCTCGCGGGCCCGGTCGTGGTCCTCGGTCAGCAGTAGCTCGAGACCGGCGTCGGCGCGCCGGATGCGCCCGGCGGCGTTGATGCGCGGGGCGAGCCGGAACCCGAGCGTGCCCGTGTCCAGAGCGCTCGGATCCGCCCGGCTGACCTCGATCAGGGCCCGCAGTCCGGGTCGAGCGGTAACGGCCATGGCGGCCAGACCGTCCCGGACCAGCCGCCGATTCTCGTCGGCCAGCGGGACCAGGTCAGCGACGGTGGCCAGCGCGACCAGCTCCACGTCCTCGGCGGCTGTCGGGGCCCCAAGGCCCACGGCCAGCTTGTGGGCCACCGCTGTTCCGCACAGGCCTGCGAACGGGTAGCCGCCCAGGCCCGGGTGGAGGATCGGACAATCGGGAAGCTCGCCGTCGGCCCGGGGTGCGTGGTGGTCGGTGACGAGCACGTCGAGCCCAGCCGCTCGCGCCGCGGCCACCTCTTCCACGGCCGTGATCGCGCAGTCCACAGTGACGATCAGGCTCGACCCGCGCGCGGCCAAGCGCTCGACGGTGCTGTGGGCGAGGCCGTATCCATCCTCGATGCGCCCCGGGATGTACCAGTCCACGTCGGCTCCGACCGCGCGCAGGGCGCGGACCGCGATCGCGGTCGCGCAGACACCATCCACGTCGTAATCGCCATGCACGGTTATCCGCCCGCGGCCGGCGACATGGCGCTCGATCAATGCGAGCGCGTCGGCCAGGCCAGGAAGCGCGACCGGCTCACGATCGGGCTCGGCGTCCAGGAACGCGCGCGCCTCGCGGGGATCGGTCAGCCCCCGCCGGACGAGGATCTGGCTGAGCACGTGCCCGATCCCGAGCGCACGCTCGAGCTCGAGCGCGGCGTCTAGCTCGTAGTCTGCGATGTGCAGTCGCCGCACGGGTCGATCCGGCTGGGCCGGGCGATCGCCGGTTTGCGGGCGTGCAGCAACGGGCGCGGGCACGGGTGCGCCCGGCAGGGGCGGCGGGTCAGAGAGAAGTGTGGCCTCGGCCATGGCGCCAGGCTAAGCGGCCCGCAGACGGACCCGCGGAGGTCTGGGACCGACAGCCGGGGCTAGCGGCGGTAGCCGAGCCGGTGCAGGAACCGGTTCAGCTTGGTGATGAACCGTTTCCCGGTAGCCAGCCCGTTACCCGCGTCGCGGAGATTGTGGTGACGGGCCTCGGTGGCCAGCCGCGCCTGGACCTGTTTGTCGTGTCCGAGCAGTTCCTCGTCGGCGGCCCAGGCGGCGATCAGCCCGACGCCGTTGCCGAGATCGTGACTGAAGAACCTCAACCAGCGGGCGGCGTCGGCCGCAATCAGGCTCGGATAGCGGCGGGTCACGTTGACAAAGGCGCGTCCGGAGAAGCTCCAGATCTGGATCGGTGCCCCGGAATCGGCGAAGTCGGTGAACGCGTAGTTGAAGCGGTCATCGCTGGACACGAAGCGCCAGTGCCGGGCGCTGCCCAGCCGGCGCAGGACACCGGGCGGGTTACCGAAGTAGTGCTCGGTCTTGACGTATGTGCTGATGATCGGGGAGAAGCTGAACACCTGATCGATGAAGCAGCAGTGGGCGCCGCCGCTGTAGAGCTCGAGGATGACGTCGGGCTGGCCACCGGGCACGAGCCGGATGACGCGGACCGAGCGCGAGTGGGCGCCAAACCCCCCGGGCCAGCACAGCAATTGGCAAAATCGGGGCGAGTCGACCGCTTGGTCGTAGGCGATCTGGCCGCCCCGGGTGATCCGCAGATGGGCATCGCTGACCATCGGTGGACTGCCGTTGTAGCTGAACGTCGCCGTGACGCCCCCGGTGCTGTCCGATTGGCTCGTGGTCTTCGCCGTGGCCCCGGCGCTCAGCGCGAGCAGGGCCACCAGGGCGACCGCAAGGGCCAGCAGGATGCGTTGCCTCGTCCCCACGAAGGGCATCGTACCGGCTGCCCCAACCGAGGCCCGGCGTAATCGCGAGCTCAGGCCGCGGCGCGGGCAGCCGTGGATGCACGCTCGCGGCGAGCACCCTCGAAATACACGAGCGCGATCCCGATCAGGGCGCCCGGGATCGCCTCCAGTGCGGTCCCGATGGTGGTGGCATGACGACCGGGAATCGTGAAACCGCTGACGATCAGCCCGAACAGGATGGCCCCGACGAGGGCCCCGATGAACGCGCCCACGATCCCGCCCCAGTAGCGGTCGGGCAGCCAGATCGTGAAGTGCCATAGCGCCAGACCCATCATCACCCAAGCCAGCATCCCCATTAGCGGCGCCTCCCATGACGGCGGTTGCGCGACCGTCCCTTGCTCGGACGGTTGGACTTCGGCGTCTGGGCCACGCCATCGTTCTCGGGGGCATCGGGTGCGCGCTGGAAGTCGTCGCCGTCCGCGTCGCCGCCGTTTCCGCTCGCGGGCGTCTCGGCCACCGGCGGTGTCGGAGCGGGTTTCGGTGCTGGCTTGGGCTTGGGCTTGGCCGCACGCGGCGGAGACGGCGTCTGCGTTTCGCGCGTGTGGGCCAGGCGCTGGGTCAGCGTGGAGGTGT
Source organism: uncultured Solirubrobacterales bacterium (assembly GCA_963849455.1). Taxonomy (GTDB): domain Bacteria; phylum Actinomycetota; class Thermoleophilia; order Solirubrobacterales; family Solirubrobacteraceae; genus Palsa-465. The sequence continues at coordinate 24,994 of CAWKHE010000003.1, forward strand.
GGCGCGAGGGCTCGGCCTCCTCCTCGACGATGTCGCGCTTCATCTGCTCAAACTCGGCTGACGAGACCTTGTCCGGGTCGGGTGTGGTGATCCGGCCCGTGCGGCGACGACTCGGCCCGCGACCGGGCTCGATGTCGGCCCCGGCGCCGGCGTAGGCGGGCACGAACCCGAGCTCGCCCTCGATCCGCTCGCGACGATGCCGGTACATCGGTCTCGCGCTCCTTCCAGTGCGTGAGCACCGGCGAGGCGATGAAGATCGAGGAGTAGGCACCGGAGGCGACGCCGATCAGCAGCGCGAAGGCGAAGTCCTGGAGCGTCGAGCCGCCGAACAGCAGCAGGGCCAGAATCGGCAGCAGCGTGCAGGAGGTGGTGGCGATCGACCGGGTCATGACCTCGCTCATAGAGCGGTTGACGATCTGCGAGAACGCGGCCCGCGGCATGCGCGGGATGTTCTCGCGCACGCGGTCGAAGACGATGATCGTGTCGTAGAGCGAGTAGCCCAAGATGGTCAGCAGAGCGGCCACGGTGTCCACAGTCACCTCCCGGCCGGTCAGCGCGTATACGCCGCTGGTGATGAGGAGGTCGTGCATCAGGGCGATCAGCACCGGGACCGCGAACTTCCACTGGAAGCGCAGAGCGACGTAGGCGGAGATCACTACCAGCGAGGCGATGATCGCGATCACCGCGCTGTTGGTCACCGTCTGACCGAACGTCGGCCCGACGGAGTCGGCGTTCCAGGCGATGTTGGCGATCCCAAACCGGGAGGCGATCGCGGTCTTGACCTGACCGAGATTCTTCTGCTGCAGGAGCTTGGAGGAGATCTGGAAGACTGATCCCCTGGCCCTTGCTGGTGATCTTCTGGACGACTGGCGAGAGCGCACCCGATTGCTGGGCTACGGCCTGGACCTGGGCCGCGGTGGCCGGCTTGACCAGTGTGGTGGTGATCCGGGTGCCGGAGGTGAAGTCGATGCCGAGGTTCAGACCGCGCCCGCCGATGGCCAGTGCCCCGATGAGCAGGATCACGCCCGACATCGAGAAGAAGTAGCGCGAGGCACCCATGAAGTCGAAGCGCCATTGCCGCTTGGGCTTGCCCGCCCCGAGCGCCGAGGGCCGCGCGATCGTGCGCGAGTCGCCCATCGTGGTCAGGATCGCCTGCGTGGCCAGGACGGCCGTGAACAGCGAGACGATGACGCCGATGCCGAGCGTGAAGGCGAAGCCCTGGACCTGGGCGGTGGCGAGCACGAACAGGATGAACGCGGTCATGATCGTGACCACGTTGGCGTCGATGATGGCCGTCAGGCCCTTCTTGTAGCCGGTCACGATGCCCGAGCGGATCGAACGCCCGGCTCTGATCTCCTCCTTAACGCGCTCGAAGATGACGATGTTGGCGTCCGCGGCGACGCCAATGGTCAGGATCAGACCCGCGATCCCCGGGAGCGTCAGCGTGATCGGGATCAGCTTGATCAGCGCGTAGAAGTAGAGCGCGTAGACGACCAGGGCGGCGGTGGCGATGACGCCGAGCACGCGGTAGTAGGCGATCAGGAACAGGGCCACCACCAACAGGCCCACGGCGCCGGCGACCAGACCCTGGTTCAGCGCCTGCTTGCCCAAGCGTGGCCGACACGTCGGACTCCGAGATCAGGCGCAGCTTGATCGGTAGCGCGCCCAAGCGCAACTGGGTGGCCAGGTCAGAAGCGGACTGCTGGTGTAAAGCCACCGGTGATGTCGGCCCCCCGCCGCCGGTGATCCCGTCGGGGTAGGTCTTGAAGTCGATCGAGGGGACGGTGATCAGCTTGTTGTCCAGCGCGACGGCGAAATGCTGGTTTAGCGTCTGCGCCAAAGCCCGAGACGAGATCGCCGCGGTGCGCGATCGCGGCCGTGACGTTCTGGAACTTGTTCTGCCCGGCGCCGTTGAAGCCGAAGGTCACGTCCGGGTTGCCGGTCTGATCGGTCGACGGCTGCGGGTTGGTGATGTCGTTCCCGAACAGGGCCACGTTGTCCTTGAGGACGTAGAACTCGGCGTTGGGGCTGGTGAAGTTCAGCTGCTGGCCGGCGGAGGTCGGCGCCGCGAGCAGGACGACTGTGCCCTGGGGAACGACCACCTGCTGACCCTCGGAGGCCTTGACCCCGGCCGGCAGGCTAGAGGCGATGTCCAGGGCGATCGTGGTCGGATTGGTGGTCGTCTCGTCGATCGGCCCCGACAGCAGGCAGTGCTGTCCCGGCCTGGACGACCTGCCCGCGATCCTTGGCCGCCGTCGCACACGCCGCGCTGCCCGGCGCGCCGAACAGCCAGTACTCCTTGCCGGCCCGAGCGTTGGCCTTGCTCGCCGCCGGCGGCTGGGAAGCGGCCAGCTTGACCGCCTGGTACAGCGGCATGACCGCCGGCGCCGATGCTGCCCGGAGACCGCCGACCCGGCGCCCTGACTGACCTGGGTGGCGGTCGGGATTCTGGGTCTGAAGCTGGCTGGCCACCGTCTTACCCTGCGGGGTGAGCGCGTTGGCCTCCCAGTCATAGAACTCCAGCCGCGCGGTCGTGCCGACCTGCTTCTCGGCGCGAGCGGTGTTGGTGACCGAGGGCAGCCCGACGGAGATCTGGTTGCCCGCCCGAGGTCTGGATCTCGGGCTCCGACACGCCCAGCGAGTCCACGCGCGAGCGCATGATGTCGACCGCTCGGTTCAGCGCATCCTGGGTGACGGTCGGCGTCTGGGCGGTCGGCTCGCCCTGGTAGACAAGCTGCACCCCGCCCTTCAGGTCGAGCCCGAGCTGGGTCTTCTGGCTGAAGATGACGACGAGCGAGGCGGCGATCAGCCCTGCGACCAGGAGCAGCACGAAGCCGTGTCGTTGCCGGTCAGACATCGTTGGCGATGCTAGTGGTTCTCGCCGTAACGTTCGGTAAGAGCTGCACGAGCATTACCGAGGCGCAGCGGGCCGCCGTTGGCGGATACGTCAGCTCCGTGGTTGGTCGGGGTGAGCACCAGCAGGAGCCCGCCGTCCTCGTCGTCGTAGGCCGGGAACAGGTCCGCCACGGCCGCGCGGGGAGATCGTGCTCGGCATGGACCTCCACCGGCTTGGCCTTACCCTGACTTCCCACTCCAGCACGGTGCCCACGTAATCGGAGCCGTCGTCAAAGCGCAGACCGAGCACCTCGCGGACCGGGCGGCCGATGGCCTGCTCGGTCTTCAGTCCGGTGAGCTCGAAGGAGCCCCGGCCGCAGTCGACGATCCGGCCGTCGGAGTCACAGGCGAAGAAGGCGGCGTTGGGGGCCGGGTAGTAGTCGTCGAGCAATTCGAACAGGTAGGCGAAGCCGCACTTGTCACAGCCTCGGGCCTCGCGGCGGAAGCCGGCGTTTCGGTCATCGCCCATCGAACGATTGCCCGCAGTGGGGACAGATGAAATAGCGCTCATGACTCATCTCGAGGCCAGGATAGAGGTCGCGCCGATGACCCGAGTTCGGCTGGCGGCGACGGTGAGGCGCCACTAGAGAAGCGTCTGCGGACCGGGCGCGGCGAGCCCGAGGTGGGCGTAGGCGCGGCGCGTGGCCGCGCGCCCCCGCGGGGTGCGCTCGAGGAGGCCGCGCTGGAGCAGATAGGGCTCGTAGACGTCCTCGATCGTGTCCTGCCTCCTCGCCTACCGCCACGGCCAGCGTGGAGAGACCGACCGGTCCGCCCCCGAAGCGCTCACAGATGGCCCTCAGGATCTCGCGGTCCAGCCGGTCAAGGCCCTCGTCGTCGACCTCGAGCAGGTCCAGCGCCGACGCGGCGACCTCGGCCGTGACCACGCCGCCATGACGGACCTCGGCGTAGTCACGCACGCGCTTGAGCAGGCGGTTGGCCACCCGGGGCGTGCCTCGACTGCGCCGGGCGATGGCCTCGGCGCCGCCGCCCTCGATCTCGACCCCGAGCAGCGCGGCGGAGCGCATGACGATCCGCGCCAGATCCTCGGCCCCGTAGTGCTCGAGACGGTGCTGGATGCCGAAGCGATCGCGCAGGGGCGTGGTGAGAAGGCCGGTGCGGGTCGTGGCGCCGATCAGCGTGAAGGGCGGCAGCGGCAGGGTGACCACCCGCGCGCCGGCGCCCTGGCCGACGGTGATCGGCAGCACGCCGTCCTCCATGGCCGGATAGAAGGTCTCCTCCAGTGCCCGGGGCAGGCGATGGATCTCATCCACGAAGAAGACCGAGTCCGGGGCTCGAGCGCGGTCAGGAACGCGGCTATGTCACCCTTGCGCTCCAGCGCCGGACCCGGCGGTCTGCACAAAGCCCGACCCCGAGCTCGGTGGCCACGATCTGGGCCAGCGAGGTCTTGCCCAGTCCCGGCGGTCCGGCCAGCAGCACGTGGTCGAGCGCCTCTCCGCGGCTGGCGGCGGCGGCGATCGAGACGGTAGCTGATCCTTGATCGTCTCCTGGCCGACGAAGTCCTCCAGCCGCCGCGGGCGCAGCGAGCGCTCGAGGTCATCGTCGAACTGCTCGGCTGGATCCTGGAGTCGAGGTTCGAAGGATGCTCACCGAGCGGGCGCTCCTCAGCGCGTGGGCGATGAGATCTTCAGCGCTGCCGCCGTCGGCGCCGGCGAGCAGAGCGTCGATTTCGACCGTCTATAGCCCAGACCGAGCAGCGCCTCGCGGGCCACCGAGCGCGGGTCATCGCCTCGGGAGACGGTGATCGTCTCCTGATCGAGCGCCGGCCCGACCTTCTCGCGCAGCTCGACGATGATTCGCTCGGCGGTGCGCTTACCGACCCCGGGTGCGGCCCGGAGCGTGTCCATATCGCCCGCGGCGACCGCCGCCAGCAGCGCTCGGGGCGGGGCGCCGGAGAGCACGGCCAGGGCGACCTTGGGGCCGACCGACTGGACGCCGAGCAACATCAGGAACAGGTCGCGCTCCTCCTCGGTGGCGAATCCATACAGGGCCAGAGCATCGTCGCGAACGACGAGGTGGGTGTGCAGCGTGACCGGCAGGCCGACCGCCGGGACCTGGCGCAGCGTCTCCGCCGACACGGCCAGCCGATAGCCGACGCCCTGGCAGTCGACGACCACGTGATCGCCGCGGCGGACGGCCACCGAGCCTGAGATCAGGGCGATCACGCGCCGCTCCCGGGATCGCGCCCGACCGCGGACGCCGACCGCCGCGGCTGGGACCGCCGCGCGGCCGGCTCGCCGCGGCCAGCGCGCCGGCCAGTCGGGGCCCGGTTCAGATCACAGATGGCCACCGCCAGCGCATCGGCGGCGTGATCCGGGGTCGGTGAGGGCGGCCAGGCCGAGCAGGCGGGCGACCATCCGTCCGACCTGAGCCTTGTCGGCCCGACCGTGGCCGCAGACCGCCGCCTTGACCTGCTGCGGGGTGTAGGACCGCGATGGGATGCTGCGCTGGCCCGCGGCGAGCAGGACCACGCCGCGGGCCTGGCCGACGGCGAAGGCACTGCGCGCGTTGACGCCGAAGTAGAGCTCCTCCACGGCCAGCGGCTGGGGACGGTGGGTCGTCGAGCAGCTCGCCAACTCGAGCGTGGATCTCGGCCAGCCGACGCTCGAGCGGGACCCCGGGTCGGGTGGTGATCACGCCGTGGCCGAGGAGCTCCAGCCGCGAGCCGACGCTGTCGAACAAGGCCGAAGCCCGTGTTCGCGGTTCCAGGATCGATGCCAAGCACGAGCATTGCGGCAGTGATTCTCCGCCGCGTCCCGGACGCCTGCCGGCGGCCCGCCGTTCGCCGGGGACGCTGTGCTTCTCTTGCCATCCGCGCAACCTATGCCAGTCGCAGCTGTTCTACCGGTGTCATAGGCAGCCTCGGCTTACACCCAGGGCGGCTGCCGATCACCACCGGCGCGCAGCGGGGCGGGGCGATCGTGCTGCCGTTCTGCTTACACTCATGCTTTCGGTCGCCACGGCCGGCGCCGCGGTTCGTCGTACCCCGACCCAGGCCCCACCAACACCGTGATCGATGGGCCTAGAGCCGCCATCCTCGGGCTGTCGGGCCTGGTCGTGGGCCGCGACGGGACCGGCGGGGCGGTCTATCTCAAGGATGTCGGCGGGAGTTGCCCACGTGTTCGTCTCCAGCCTCACGGGGGCGCGTTTCAGGCTCCACGCGAGGTCGATGCCGGGCTCGGCGGGCGTCCTCACAGCCGGTGATCACCGGCAGCAACGGCGGCGAGCTCTCGTCGCGTTCATCAACGGCGGGGAGCTCTATGCCGCGCTGGAACCCAACGGGCTGGCCGCCTGGCAGAGCCCGCAGGCCACTGGACGCGGGCGCCGCAGCCCCGCGCTGTCGATGAGCACGTTCAACAAGGCCTATCTGGCCTTCACCGCCACCGGAGCCGGGGGCAAGCGACGTCCGTGCGCCTACTTCAACTCGGGTCAGTGGTCGCCGGTGCCTCGGGCCGCTCAATGGCAGCCCGGGCGACGGCGGCGGGCGCCGGGACCAGCCGGCCGCGGGTCGTGTCCTCCGGCGACGGCACCGGCATCATCGTCTGGGGCGAGGGCAGGCCACATCTATCTGCGCCGAGTGGTGGGCAGCTCCCCGAGCACGGCGACCTATCAGGCCGATCCGGGCTCGGTCCTGGGTTCGGCCGAGGTGTCCGCAGACGAGCCGCTCGATCGCCTCGGGAGGCGATTCCTCATACGCGTCGGTGGCTTTCCGGGAGAAGGTTCAGAGCGGCGCGACCCAGCCAGACGCGGGTGCTGTTCGACCGCCTGGTCGGCGGGCGCTTTGCCGGCGCCCAGCCGATCGACGGCCTCGGCGGGCCGGGTGCGCAGGGCGCCGATCAGCCCGCCACCTCGACGACTGAGTTCGGCGCCGGCTTCGTCACCGGCGAGCAGGCCGTCTCCCATAATCTGTATGCGCTGCGACTGACCGGTAATGCCTGGCCGGCTGGCGCCGCAGCAGGTCAACAGCCTGCCCGAGCTGAGCGCGCCCGATGCGGTCAGCTCGGCGGCCGGAACCGTGTCCACGCTGATCGCGTGGCAGCAGAACCGGGCGCGGAGCGCCAGAGATCCGCCTGCGCTACGCGCCCGACGGGGTGAACCTCAGCGCCGACCAGGTCGTCTCCTCACCCTCCCTGGGCGCGACCAACGCCGATCTCGGGCTCGGCGCGGGCGGCGATCAGGCCGGTGACGCCGCCGTGGCCTGGGTGCAGGGCAGTGGCGATCAGACCCGAATCGTCGCCGCTCAGCTCTACCAGGCTCCGGGGAGCTTCTCCTCCAGTCCACTGCCGGCCTATTCGAGGACCACGAACCCGACCTGCGGTGGTCCGCGGCCCCCGAGCAGTGGGGCTCACCGACCTATCAGGTCAAGGTGGACGGCGTACTGGTCGCGCAGAGCACGACCGCGACCTCGGTCAGGGTTCCCACCCCGCTGCGGCAGGGCCGCGAACCTGGCAGGTGACCGCCGTCAACCAGGCCGGAGTGGCCACCGTGGCTCGGCCGCGCCCGCTTGCTGGTGGATTCGCGGCCCCCGACCGTGCAGCGTGCGAGTCACCGGACAGCGCCATCCGCGGGCCAAGATGCACGTGCACGTACGCGCATATGACACCCGGCCGGGTCTTGCGGCCGGTCAGGTCTCCGGGCGTGAGCACCGTCCAGGTCAAGTGGGGAGACGGTTTCAAGCCGTTCGTGCGCTCGAACTCGGGCCACGCCTACCGCCGGCGGGGCACGTTCGGCTCACGGTGATCGTCAAGGACCGGGCCGGGAATCGGAGGGTGATCCACAAGCGGATCCGCGTCAGGCGCGGTCGCAAAGAACAAGGCCAAGCATCGCGGTAAGCCGCAAGCGCGCTGGCCGCCGTGGGAGCCGCCGATGAGCACCGGCTGGTACGGCTCGCGACTCAACCCCACCCGTCGCTCAGTGTCCGACGCAGGCGCTCAGTTCGGAGTGGTTGGGATCGGTCAGCCTGACCACGCGCCAGCCGTCGACGTTGGCGATCGTCTGATGGACGGTCGAGGCGGCTATCGACTGGCGCCGGCGCCCCGTCGGTGCCGTTGTGCGGCCCGATGAAGTCCAGACCGGGCGCACGCATGCTCGTCCCCACGCGCTCCAGCGTCACGTGAAGCTTCCAGGCCAGCGCGGTCTGCACCCCGTGGTTGACGGCGGCGAAGCTCGTCTTGCAGGGGAAGACGCCGTGGTGGCCCCCGACGGCGGCCACGGCCGCGTCGAGATGGTTCAGCGTGGTCACCGCGGAATTGGCCGCCGGCAGCGCGGCACGCGGCCTCGGAGAGACGCTGGGTGCTGAGCGGGATCGAGACGGCCACGAGGGCAACGGTCACCGCGACCACGACCAGTGCGTGGTGGCGACCGAGCACGTCACCGGCCAGCAGGCCGAGCCGGACCAGCCCGACCCCACCGAGCACGCAGGTGAGCGCCGCGGCGGGCAAAAAGAAGCGCTCGAGCCCCGGATAGCCGTCCAGCGTCATCCCGATCACCACCACCCACCAGGCGACGATCGCCGCGGCCATGGCCACGAGCAGGCGATCGCGCTCGCGCCACCAGCCGATGGCGACCGCCACGATGGCCGCGATCAGCGCCGGCAGCACCTGCAGGTCGACGCCGCGGCCGATCACCGTCGCTCAGCCGATTGGGCCCGAGATGACCGTTGTAAGCGGCGGCGTGGGTAGCGGCCAGGAACGCCTGTCCGGAGCGCGATCCACGGCGGCACGAACCACAGGAACGGGATCAGCAGCAGCCCGACCAGCAGTACGGCGCGCATCTTCCCGCTCCGCCATTGGGGGTCGCGGAACCACAGATAGGCCGCGTAGAGGATCACGAACGGCCACCACTCGGGCCGGATCAGCGATGCGCCCACGGCCAGCCAGAAGGCCTGTCCGCGGCGGCTGGGCCAGCAGACGGTCGAACGCCCCCAGCGAGCAGGCGATCAGCACGACCTCCGACGTCCCCCGCAGCCAGTAGTAGAGCCAGTCCTGGGTCAGCACCACGCCGACCACGGCCAGCAGCCCGGCCAGAGCCCCCGGCCAGCTACCGCCCAACAGCCGGCTGGCCAGGCGCCAGGCGAAGACGAGCCCCATGCAGGCCGCCCGCGCGAGCGGTGATCACCCACAGGGTCGGCGCGGCGCTCCCGAACAGACCCCAGAGCGTGGTGAAGACGAAGGGCAGCGGCTTCCAGGACGGCCCGCCGCTGACCAGGAAGCTCAGATGCGGGTCGGTGACCTCACGTCCCCAGACGATCCAGGACCACGGGTCGTAGCTGGGCACGGTGGGCAACACCGCCGCCGACAGGGCGGCCAGGGCCACGCATGCGACACGTGGCCACCACGAGCGGCGTCGCGAGCCGCTTCCGCCAGGGTGGTGGCTCGTGAGCCGCCGGCAGAACGTCCCGTGTCACCGTCGGGGCCGGTCGTGGGCGGCCGCGATTGCGGCGGATCGACGACGGGCATCGGCGGGCGATTGTAGCGTCGCCCCGGGCGCCGGCAGCCCGCCTCGCGGCGCCATAACCGCCGGCAAACTAGCTCTGCTGGTGCTGTTCACGTTGAGCCTGACGCTGCTGATAGGCGCGCCCGCCGGGGCGCAGAGCGCCGGCCCCTACGTGGCCACCTCGCCGACCAAGGGGGCGCTGTACGCCGACGGACAGGACGATCGCTACCTGCTGGGCGGCGAATGGCTCTACCGCGCCGATCCCACCAACATCGGCGTCACCAACGGCTGGTGGCGCAACAACTCAAGCACCGGCCGGCTGGTCTCCGGTCAGCGTGCCCAACTCCTACAACGCCGGTGATCTGAGCGCGGCCAGCATGACCGGATCGGTCGGCTGGTATCGGCGCGACTTCACGCTGCCCGCCGGCGCCTTCGCGGAAATATGTGCCCGCTCGCTTCCGCAGCTGGATCATTCGCTTCGAGTCGGTCAACTACGACGCCACGGTGTGGCTCAACGGCCGCCAGATCGGCCATCACGACGGTGCCTACCTGCCGTTCGAATTCGCCCTGAAGGGCGCTGCACAGCGGCGTCAACCGGCTGGTCGTCCGCGTCGATGACCGCCGCAACGCCGCCTCTCTGCCGCCCGGCCCGGGCGGCGGCTGGTGGAACTTCGGCGGCCTCCAGCGCGAGGTCTACCTGCGCGCGGTGGCGCGAGCCGACATCTCGATGGCCCAGGTCCGGCCCATCCTGCCCTGCCCCACCTGCGCCGCGACCGTCCAGCGAGCAGGCCACCGTGACCAATCCGACCGGCAGCCCGCAGACGGTCGTCCTCCAGGGCAGCTACGGCGGCCACAAGCTGAACTTCGGCGGCCACACGATCCCGGCCGGCGGCACCTGGGTCGCCCACGCCGCGACTCGCCTCAGCGCGCCGCACCTGTGGTCGACCGGCAGCCCTTACCTGTACCAGGCGACGCTCACGCTCGTCCGACGCCCGCGGCCGCCACCTCGAGGGCTACTTCACCGACAGCGGCGTGCGGAGCATCACGGTCGGCTCCCGACGGCCACGTGTCTGCTCAACGGACGCGCCGCTCAACCTGCGCGGGGTCAACATCCACGAGCAGAACCTCCTGACCGGCGCGGCGCTGAGCCCCACCCAGCTGCAGTCCCTCGTCGGCTGGACGCGCGAGCTCGGCGCGACGATCATCCGCGCCCACTACCCGCTCAATCCCGAGATCGAGCAGATGGCCGACCAGGACGGGATCCTGCTCTGGTCCGAGATCCCCGTCTACCAGACGTCCACGCCGTACCTGCGCAGCCGGGCCTGGCTGGCCTTTGCCCACGCCGAACTGCGCGAGAACATCCTCGTCAACCAGAACCACCCCTCGATCCTGCTCTGGAGCATCGGTAACGAGCTTCCCAACCCTCCCAACGACGCCGAGGCCGACTACATCGCCGGCGCCAGCCGCGCTGGCCCACCAGCTCGATCCAACCCGACCCGTGGCGATGGCCATCGTCACCTGGCCGGGGGTCGGCTGCCAGGCCGCCTACGCCCCGCTGGACGTGATCGGCTTCAACGACTACATCGGCTGGTTCGACGAGGGCGGCGGCACGACCGACGACCGCCAGGCGCTGGGCCCCTACCTGGACTTCCTGCACGCCTGTTATCCGAACAAGGGCCTGATGATCAGCGAGTTCGGCTTCGAGGGCAACCGCCACGGACCGGTCGGAGGAGCGCGGCACCTATGAGTTCCAGGCCGACATGGCCCGCTATCACCTGGGCGTGATCGCCTGCAAGCCCTACATCTCAGGCGCGATCTGGTTCGCGCTGCAGAACTTCGCCGCCTGGCCGGGCTGGACGGGAGGCAACCCGCTCGGGCGACCCGCCGTTCGTGGAGAAGGGCGAGATCGACCAGTACGGCAACCAGACACCGCTGTTCGGACGTGATCCAGTCGATCTACAAGTCGACCGACCAGATCGCCGGCGACCGCTGCGGCCGGCGTCGCTGCGCGCGCCGTCCGCGCTACCGCGGGCACCGGGGCTCAGCGTTGGCGGCGTTGGGGGGGTGAAGCGGCAGCGCAGCAGCGTGCCGATCACCCGCACGCCATCCAGCGCGGTCAGCTTCTTGCCCTCGTCGGTCGCCCGGGCGCGGTAGTGGACCGGGACCTCGAAGATCGCGCTCGCCGCGCTGCACGAGACGGGCGGTGATCTCGGGCTCGATCGCGAACCCGGCCGCCTGCAGCGGCAGACTGCGGAAGAGGTCGGTCCGGATCATCTTGTGGCAGGTCATGATGTCGTGCAGGTAGACGTTGTAGAGCACGTTGCAGGCCAGCGTGACGCCCTTGTTGCCGAGCACGAACAGGAACGAGTGGCTGGTGTAGCCGTCGAAGGCCCGGACTCCGAAGCAGGCGTTGGTGCGGCCGTCGAGCAGCGGGGGCATGAGCAGCCCGAGGTCGGCCGGGTCGTACTCCAGATCGGCGTCGAAGATGCAGCAGAACTCGCCCCTGGCGTGGGTCAGGCGCGGTCTGGATGGCCGCGCCCTTGCCCTGATTGTGTGTCGTGCTCGAACAGCCGCACCCGCGTCGTCCCAGTCGCCGTTGCGGAGGATCTCCCGGGTGCCGTCGGTGGAGCCGTCGTCGACGATGATCAGCTCGAACTCGTCCGGCAGCTCGGTGGCCAGGACCTCGGCGATCGCGCGCTCGACGCGCTCGCGCTCGTTGTAGACGGGCATCAGGATGGACAGCATGGGCGCTCGGATCTCAGTCGGCTGAGGCGGGCGTGCGCGATGGTCGTCAGCGCCCGCGAGGAGCGGCGCGATGCTAGCGAACCGACGTCGGCAATCGGGCAGGATGCCGCGCATGGACTTCGCCGCCGAGGGACTGCTGGACGGTCTGGAGGGCGAGGAGCGCGACCAGCGCGCAGCAACTGCTCGAGCGCCTTGCCGAGGAGGGCTTCAGCCTCGACGAGCTGCGCCAGGCGGTCGAGGAGCACCGGCTGGCCCTGCTGCCCGTCGATCGGGTGCTCGGCGGCACCTACACCGCCAACGAGATCGAGGAGCAGACCGGGCTGCCCGGCCGAGACGATGATCCGCATCCGGCGCCTGCTCGGCCTGCCCAAGCCCGAGCCCGACGACCGCGTGTTCTCCGACGAGGACATCGAGGCGGCCCGGGCGACCAAGATGTTCCTCGACGCCGGCTTCGACGAGGAGCGGATCGTCGAGATCACCCGCGTGCTCGGTGAGGGCATGGCCCGGCTGGCGGCCACGATCACCGCCTCGTTCGTCGAGACGTTCCTGAAGCCCGGCGACAGCGAGGACGAGGTGGCGCTGCGCTTCGCCGGCCTGGCCGAGCAGCTGACGCCGGCCATGGCCCCGATCCTCGTCGCCGGCTTCAAGGCCCATCTGCGCGACAGCGTCGCAGCGCGGGATGCTCGGGCGCGAGCAGCTCGAGGCCGGCGACGTCGGCGGCTCGCAGGACCTGGCCGTCTGCTTCGCCGACCTGGTCGGCTTCACCCGCCTCGGCGGCCAGGTCGAGGTGCGCGAGCTGGGCACGGTGGCCGGGCGGCTGGCCCGGCTGGCCGCCGTCGCTGACCGAGGCGCCGGTGCGGCTGATCAAGACGATCGGCGACGCGGCGATGTTCGTCAGCCCCGAGCCGGCGCCGCTGGTCGGGGTCGCCCTGGACCTGGTGGCGGCCTTCGAGGAGGAGGAGCTGCCGAGCCTGCGGGCCGGGATCGCCTTCGGGCCCGGCCTTGATCCGCGCCGGCGACTACTACGGCAACTCGGTCAACCTGGCCAGCCGGGTGACCGGAGTCGCGCGGCCCGGCAGCGTTCTGTGCACCAAGGAGGTCCGCGACGCGGCCGCGGACGGCCTTCACGTGGTCATCCGCCGGCAGGCACAGGCTGAAGGGCGTCTCCGGCCCGATCGCCGCTGTTCCGGACGCGCCGGCCGGATGCGGAGTCCGAGGACTCCGGTCGGCAACGAACGGGGCTAAGAAACCCCGTGGAGATCGATCACGAAAACAAGCGCCGCGTTAGCCGGGATCTTGGGCGGGCTGCCCGCGGCGCCGTAGCCGAGGCTGGGCGGGATGATCAGCTCGCGCCGGCCGCCGACCTTCATGCCCGGGATGCCCTGCTGCCAGCCCTTGATCACGCCGGAGAGCGGGAGCGTGGTCGGCTGCCCGCTGCCGTCGTTCCAGGAGGCGTCGAACTGCTTGCCGCCCTTGTAGAGGACGCCGACGTACTGGACGGTGACGGTCGAGCTGGCCGTGGCCGCCGGCCCGGTGCCCTTGATCAGGTCCTTGACGACCAGCTGCTTGGGCGGCGGCCCGGAGGGCGGCACGACCTTGGGCTTGGTCTTCAGCGCCGCCGGCAGCGGGGTGCTGCTCGTGCTCGTCGCGCTGGTCGAGGTCGAGGTGCTGGCCGTCGGCGGTGACCGCGGCGGCGGTCTGGCCGCCCGAGGGGGCGAGCTGAACGCCGGGTGCGGTGGAGCTGCCGCAGCCGGCCACGGCGGCGGCCAGGGCGATCAGGGCAGAGGTGAGGGTGAGTGAGCTTTGCGCATGGCGGTGTCCGAGGGTAGCGAACAGGGCCGGGGGTCGCGTAAGAGTCTGCGCAGGATCGGTCAGCCGGCGATGCGCTCGAGCACGGCGGCGTCGACGTCGAAGTTGGCGTGGACGGCGCCGACGTCGTCGGACTCCTCGAGCGTGTCGATCAGCTTCATCAGCCGCGCGGCGTCGGCCTCGTCCAGCGGGACCCGGGACTTGGGCCGCTGGGTGACGTCGGCGCTCTCGATCTCGACCCCGGCCGCGGTCAGCGCGTCGCGCACGGCGACCAGGTCGCCGGGGGCGGTGACGATCTCGTAGACGTCCTCGTCAGCGGACGATGTCCTCGGCGCCGGCGTCGATGGCCACGATCAGGTCGTCCTCGTCATAGCGCGAGGCGTCGACGACGATCACGCCCTGCTTGTCGAACAGGTAGGAGACCGAGCCCGGCTCGCCGAGGTTGCCGCCGTGCTTGGAGAGGGCGTGGCGCACGTCGGCGCCGGTGCGGTTGCGGTTGTCGGTCAGCGCCTCGATCAGCAGGGCCACGCCGCCGGGGCCGTAGCCCTCGTAGAGCACGGTCTCGATCTGGTCGGCGTCGACGCCCTCGCCGGTGCCCTTGGCGATCGCGCGCTCGATGTTGTCCTTGGGCATCGAGGCGTCGCGGGCCTTCTGGATGGCCAGCGCGAGCGACGGATTGCCGTTCGGATCGCCGCCGCCCTCGCGGGCGGCGACCGTCACCGCCCGGGCCAGCTTGGTGAAGTGCTGGCCGCGGCGCTGGTCGACGATCGCCTTCTTGTGCTTGATCGAAGCCCATTTCGAATGTCCAGACATCCCCTGTAACTATAGGAACAGTGCCCAGCGCCTGCGGGATGGCGCGCGGTACCAGTCGATGGCTGCGGCGCAGCCCCTCCTCAAGGTCCACCTGCGGGCTGCCAGCCGGTCAGCTCGTGGAGCTTGGCCGGGTCGACCCATTGCCGGTCGATCTCCCCGTGGGGAACGCCCTGACCGCGGATATCGGCGCTCAGCCCGGTGCCCGCCAGCCGGCAGATGGCCGCCACCACGTCGCCCACCCGGTGGGGCCGGCCGCCGCCGGCGTTGAAGGCCTCCCCCCTCCCCTCGCCGGCCAGCAGCGCGCGCCACAGTGCCAGGTAGGCGGCGGCGGCATCCTCGACGTAGAGGAAGTCACGCTCGGGCGAGCCGTCGGAGCGGATCACCGGCGCCCGGCCCGCCAGCGCGGCCGCGATCGTCTCGGGCACCAGCCGCGAGCGAGTTCGGGTCGCCGCCGCCGTAGAGGTTGGCAAACCGCGTCACCGCCACCGGCAGGCCGATACGTGTGCCAGTAGGAGCGGGTGATCAGGTCCGCGGCGGCCTTGGAGACGTCGTAGGGATAGCGCGGCGCCAGCGCCCTGGTCCTCGGTGTAGGGCAGCCGCTCGGCCGGCCCGTAGGCCTTGTCCGAGGAGGCGACGATCACGCTCTCGACGCCCTGCTGCCGGCAGGCCTCGAGCAGCAGCCAGGTCCCCCGGATGTTGGTCTCGAAGGTCGCGACCGGCGCCCGGTGGGCCGTGCCGACCAGCGTCTGGGCGGCGAGGTGAAAGACGCTGTCGACCTCGTACTCGCTCAGCGCCCGCTCGATCAGCCCCGGGTCGCAGATGTCGCCGTGCGACCGTGTTGACGCGGTCCTCGAGCCCATCAGGCTCAGCGCCGTGACCGCCGGCTCGTCGCGGCGCAGCCACCACGCCGGGCGCCCTCGTCAAGCAGCGCCCGGACCAGCCAGGCGCCGAGCAGCCCGTGGGCGCCGGTGACCAGCACCGAGCGGCTCCAGCGGCCGCCTCAGGTCAGTCCACAGCTTCCACGGCGCGCCTCCCGCTCGCCCACAGGTCATCGAGCGTGACCGCGTCCTTGTAGGTGTCCATGCAGTCCCAGAAGCCCTCGTGGCGGTAGGCGCGCAGCTCGCCGGCGGCGGCCAGCCGCGGCCAGCGGGTCGCGCTCGAGCACGCGTGTCGGGCCCGAGGAGCTCGAGCACCCCGGTGTCCAGGCAGAAGAAGCCGCCGTTGATCCAGTGCTCGCTGCGCGGCTTCTCGGCGAAGCCGGTGACCCGGCCGTCGGCCTCGAGCTCGGCCACGCCGAACGGCAGCTCGGGACGGACCACGGTCATCGTCGCCGGCGCGGCGTGGCCGTCGTGGAAGGCCAGCAGGGCGTCGAGGTCGACATCGGCCACGCCGTCGGCGTAGGTCAGGCAGAAGCCTCGCTCCGTCCAGCTCGCGCGCCGCCTGGTGCAGCCGTCCCCCGGTCGGGGTGTCGACGCCGGTGTCCAGGCAGCGGATCTCGGCCTCGGCCGGCCACTGCTCGCCGGCCACGAAGCGCTCGATCTGCTCGCCGCGATAGCCGGTCAGGAGCAGAAAGCGCCGGAACCCCTGCGCCAGGTAGATCTGAAGCACGTGCCACAGGATCGGCCGACCGCCGATCTCGACCATCGGCTTGGGAATCGAGCGCGTGTGCTCCTGCAGCCGGGTGCCGCGCCCGCCGCAGAGGATCACCACGGCCGTGTCGCTCGCTCTCACGGCGGCGGATTATCAGGCATCATCAGCCGCGATGAGCACCTCTGTGAATCCCGCCATCTTCAAGGCCTACGACATCCGTGGGCTGTACGGGGAGGAGATCGACGCCGAGGTGGCCGTGCAGATCGGGCGCGCCTTCGCCCGCGTCATCGCGGCGCTGGAGGACAAGCCGACCGACCGAGGTCCGGCTGGGCCTGGGCCGCGACATGCGGCTCACCGCGCCCGAGCTGGCGGCTGCCTACCGGGAGGGCATGATGGCCGAGGGGGCGACCGTCCTCGACGCCGGCCAGGTCGGGACAGAGATGCTCTATTTCCTCGTCGGCTCGCGCGAGCTCGACGGCGGCCTGATGTGCACGGCCTCGCACAACCCGAAGGCCTACACGGGCGCCAAGCTCGTTGGCCGGGGCGCGCTGGCCCTGTCGGGCGACAGCGGGATCGGCGACGTCCGCGACCGGATCGCCGACGGCCTCGGCGACGCGCCGGGCGGCGGCTCGGTGGAGGAGGTCGACATCTACGAGGAATTCCAGGCCGCGGCGCTGGGCTTCATCGACTCCGACTCGATCCGGCCGCTGAAGGTCGTGGTCGACGGCGGCAACGGGATGGCCGGCCCGATGGTCGGTCCGCTGCTCGAGCGCCTGGGGCTCGATCTGGTCAAGGCCTACTGGACCCCGGACGGGGAATTTCCCCGACCACGAGCCCAATCCGATGCTGCCCGAGAACCGGGAGTTCATCATGGCCGAGGTCGTCGAGCCAGGGAGCCGATCTCGGGATCGCGTGGGACGGCGACGCCGACCGCTGCTTCTTCATCGATGAGCACGGGCGCGTTCGTCGATGGCGACTTCCTGACCGCCCTGATGACCGCCTCCATGCTCCAGAAGGAGCCCGGAGCCACCGTCCTCTACGACGTGCGGGCCGTCGCGGGCGGTGGCCGACACCGCCGAGGCCGACGGGGGACGGGCCCTGGTCAACCGCGTCGGGCACGCTTTCTTCAAGGCCCGGATGCGGGACGAGGGGGCCGCCTTCGGCGGCGAGGTCTCCGGCCACTACTACTTCCGCGACTTCTATTGCGCTGACTCCGGGCACGCTGCCGGCGCTGCTGATCCTCGAGCTCCTCTCACAGCGCGAGACGACGATGTCGGCCCTGCTCGAGCCGTACCGGTCGCGGTACTTCATCTCCGGGGAGATCAACACCGAGGTCGACGATCCCCAGGCCAAGCTGGAGGAGCTCTCCGAGCGTTACTCCGACGCCGACCAGTCCCGCCTGGACGGGGTCTCGGTCGACTACGAGGACTGGCACTTCAACGTTCGCCCCTCCAACACAGAGCCGCTGCTGCGCTTATGTCTGGAGTCGCTGCGCTCGCGCGAGGACATGGAGGCCAAGCGCGACGAGGTGCTGGGCATCATCCGTAACTGACCCAGCTTTAGCGCCGTCGCCCCCCTAAGCCGGCTGCAAGGGATCGTTACCGGTAAGGACAGTTCAGTGGTAACTACGCATCGGCTCGGACCGTGATTCGCCGATGAATGCCCTGGACATGTCCCGTCCCCCAGCGAACCAGGATCGTGCCAGGCCGCGATCCCCTTCGTCCGCTCTTCCGGGCGAGTTCGGCCGTGGCTACCCGCGCGGCCTGCTGCAACGCGTGCCGGCGATCCTCTACACCGCGGAAGCCGGCGAGCACGGCGTCTGGCATTACGTGAGCCCGCAGATCGAGGCCATTCTTGGCTTCACGCCCCTGGAATGGTGCTCGGATCCGGATCTGTGGGCCAAGCGCCTGCACCCGGACGACCGACATCGGGTCCTCAGCACCGAGAGCCGCATCCTCAGCGGCGAGCAGTCGACGGGCGCCGCTGAATACCGGCTGCGCCATCGCGACGGCCACGTGGTGTGGGTCCGTGATGACGCGCTACTGCTGTTCGACGAGGACGGCGAGCAGCGCTGGCATGGGGTGATGTCCGACATCACCGACCAGAAGGAGGCCGAGGCCGAGCCGAGCGGCGCGCCGCCCAGCAGTCCGCCGTGGCTCGTCTGGGGGAGCACGCGCTGGAGGGGGCCAGCACCTTGGATGTCATGCAGGAGGCGATCGCCGCCGGGGCTGAGCTCCTGGGCGTCGAGATTGCGACCGTGCTCGAGCTGAGTCAGGACGGCGAGGCGCTCGAGTTTCGCGCCACCCACGGGCTGTCGGGGAACCTGGTCGGGGAGCACCTCCCCGCCGGTGACCGTTCGCAGGCCGGGTACTCGATTCAGACCAGTGGCGCGGTGATCGTCGAGGATTGGCACCACGAGCAGCGCTTCCGCCGGGCCGAGATTCTCACCGCTCACAGCGTACGCAGCGGTCTGACAGTCATGATCGAGGGGCGGACCGGCCCCTTCGGCGTCCTGGGCGTGCACAGCTTCCAGCCCCGCACCTTCAGCACCGGGGACATTGACTTCGTCAGTCCCTGGCCAATGTCCTCGCCGACGCCTTCGATCGCCAGCTGACCGATGACGACATCCGTCACCGCGCGTTGCACGATCTCCTCACCGGCCTGCCCAACCGGCTCCTGTTCCTGGACCGCCTCGAACACGCGCTCGAGCGCCTGCGCCGCCGCACGGCGCTGTCGGCGATCCTCGTCCTCGATCTCGACCGCTTCAAGCTCGTCAACGACAGCCTCGGTCACAAGGTCGGCGACGAGCTGCTGGCCGCGGCCGCTCCGCGGCTCAAGCAGGCTGTCCGCTCC
>CAWKHE010000004.1:0-63158 GCA_963849455.1 uncultured Solirubrobacterales bacterium
TATCCGTCTCCTCGCCCCGAGTTGAAATTGAAAAACAGAGAACGACGACGCCAAACCATCTCGGGCACAGGTAATTGTTCAATTCCGATTGACCCCGCCGGAACAGCGGCAAACTCATATGTTCTCCGCTTCAAACGCGCAAAAACGCTGTAGACGTTTCCCTATATAGCATCACTCAATAAAGATAATTCAAAATAGGCTAAAACTTGATGCCGCACGACGAACACACTCGTAAAAAACTCGCGGAAGCGGCAGACGCGATCAAACGGGAATTGCCGGAGGACTGGCGTTTTTATCTAGTTTGTTATCCAGGGCGAAACATGGAGGATTTCCACTTGATCTCCAACATTCCCAAAACGGATTTGATCGATTCGATGCGCGAGTTTCTCAGAAATACGTGATCACCACCACTGCACCATTGCCTCCGTTGCCGCCTGCGCCCGAATTTGAAAGCGTATCGGTCCCGGCTCCGCCGCCACCGCCGCCTGCTCCGTAAAGCGCCCCGGCACCTCCCGCGCCGCCTGTGACCGCATTAGTATTGGATGCTCCTCCGCCGCCGCCGCCGCTGCCACTGATATACAGCGTCGAAAAAGCATCCGTAGCCGCACCGCCCGCTGTTCCGCCCGCCGCGCCACCGGACCCTACCAAAAGGTCATTGCGGAAACCGCCCCCGGTGGAGCCTCCGTTACCTCCGGCAAAAGCAGTGTCTCCAGTGGAGATGCCACCGCCACCGCCACCGCCACCAGCTCCCAATCCGACAAAATTAGGAGCAAACGTGCTGGCGCCTGTGATCGAGGTTGCTCCTCCTGGACCGCCTGAGAATTGCCCTGGAGTTTGAGCAGTCACGGCTATCGCAGCTATAGCCCCGCCAAAAGCTCCAATCCCGGCGCTGGCGATTACCAGGCAAACAAAACGAGTTGAGCCGCCAAAAAAAGAGTCTCCAGTTCCCGCTTGTAAACTGACGGAAGTATTACCGCCAGTGCTGGCGGTAGTCTGAGATGCTCCACCAGTCCCACCTAGTCCACATTGCCCTGCGACCGTGCTCCCAAGTGCTGCGGCTGGAATTTTTACGGTTGAATAAGCACCGCCGCCACCGCCCTGCCCGCCACTACGCGCACTGCCTGCTAACCCGCGTCGGCCAGAGCCGCCGCCACCGCCGCCGCCGATACAGATCACTTCGATCATCACAGCTCCGGCGGGCTTGGTCCATGTGAACGCTCCAGGAGTCGTAAAGGTCTGCACGTTAGTAGTCGGCGGAACCGCTGCCAGGGCCGTTACCAACCCTGTCACCTGACTTTGGGCGATTCCGGTCAGACCTGAAATGAGGACAGCAAGCTTGCTAGCTGAAACCTGAATGGTTGTATTATCGACTGTCGGACACAGGCCCGCTGCAGTTGAACTGGCTAAGAGGGATCGCATCGGCCCCGCCGGATAAGTGCGTCGTTTCGTGAGCGCTTGGCGTCCGTGCGTCCGAAAGTCGGGTATCAGTGCCATAGACAACTTGGGCGCTACTGGCGTTGCCGCTCGATGGGACGTCTTTAGCCGATGCGGTGCCGAGCGTCGGAAAATCACTGATCTGCGCTTTAGTGAGTGTGAGTGGATCGCTTCCGGCTGCTGCATGGGTCGCATGGTGTGCCGTGGGTGTTCTGGCATCGCTTAACCGACTGTCAGCTGTGCCTACCTTGGCCGCTAGATCAGTGACCAGATTTGTGACGGAGGACTCCGCGATTGACCCAGAGAGCGCGCGGGCGTCACTAAGTCGTGTATCAGTTCCTAAAACCACTTGAGCACTGGACGCGTTGCCACTAGCTGGAACGTTTAATGGTGCCGAGGTGCCGAGGGTTGGAAGACTTGAAAGGGAGCTATAGGGAAGTGATCCTACAGTGGAATCTCCTTTCAGGACGCTCGTTGCTGCACCATCCAGCGCCGGACAAAGACCACTAAAGCCGTTGCCCGCAAAATTCAGGTCGCCGGCTAAATAAATTGGCGCGCCTGTTGCTACAACTTGCCCGGGAGTAGCTTGGCCGTAAAGCGGCAGGTTACGAACCAGAACCGTGGTGGACGTTGGGGTGCCGGCAATTTGTAGAAACCCGCTTCCAGTCCCTCCTGATGGCCCGGGCAAGATCCAGATGGCATTGGCTACGCCCAAAAAGCCCATGATCGTACTGGCTGAAAAAGTGAGTGTCCCGGTTCCATTTACGGTGGGAATTGTGAAAGGTGCAGTCGTGACGCTGATCGGACCACCGTTTAAGAGCGGATCTGTGCCGTTGTAAACGTGCGACGGCGCATGGGCCAGTGGCGTTCTGGCGTCTGAAAGTCGCGAATCGCCCGTGCCAACTTTGCCCGCCAGGTCGGTGACTAAGTTGGTGACCTGGCTCTCTGGGATTGCTGCGCCCGCCGTTGCTTTACCAGCTAGATCCGTGACGAGATTGGTGATCTGGCTTTCCGCTAAGGTCAACGCATCCGAACCACCCGACTCATGCGTCGTGTGATGCGCCGTTGGCGTCCTAGCATCGGACAATCGCCCATCGTTCCCCTTGACCACTTGCCCTGCACTGGCGTTGCCGCTGATAGCGCTAGGCACGAGAATCAGGGAATCAGTACCGAGTGCAGCGATGTTGCCAGCATTCGCGCTGACGGCGGACGGGCCTGAGGGACCAGTGCGGCCGGAGCCCGGGCGGACCAGTGGGTCCGGTTGGCCCAGTTGAACCAGTCGCTCCCGGGTGCCTGCAACTCCAGCGGGTCCGGTGGCACCTGTCGATCCGGTCGGTCCCGGCACTGTACTTGCAGCCCCGGAGGACCTGTAGCTCCAGTGATTCCTGCCGGCCCAGCGCGCCCGTTGCGCCGGGCAGGACCGTGGCGCCAGTTAAGCCAGTCGCCCGTTGGCCTGTCGGACCAGGAACCGTTGAAGCCGCGCCGATGGACCCTGCGGACCCATGGCTCGGTCGCGCCCATTACCCCTTGAATTCCCTGCTCTCCGGCCGGACCTTGCGGACCCGTTGGTCCAGCAGTCTCAGAAACATTGAGCGTGAAATCGATCGGCTGCCCGTCGTTAAACGTGGTATCAATCGGCTGCCCGTCCGGGTCGACGCTCCAGCGACACGGTGGCTCGGTTCGGCGGCGACGAGTTCGCGGTCCTGCTCGAGGACATCGCCGGCGAGCACGAGGCGATCGAGATGGCCCAGCGGATCGCCAGCATCTTCATCCGGCCCTTCGTGCTCGAAGGTGACGAGCACTTCGTGACCACGAGCATCGGCATCGCCATGGCCACGGGTGGTGAGACCGCCGAGGACCTGATCCGCGACGCCGACGTGGCCATGAACCGGGCCAAGGAACGCGGTCGAGCTCGTTACGAGCTGTTCGACGAGGGAATGCGCGGCCGGGCCATCTCTCGCCTACGGGTCGAGAACGACCTGCGCCGAGCGCTCGAGCGCGACGAGCTGGTGCTCGATTACCAGCCGGTCGTGGCGCTGCGTGACCGCTCGCTGAAGAGCGTCGAGGCGCTCGTCCGCTGGCAGCACCCGACCCGCGGCCTGATCGCCCCCGCCGACTTCATCCACGTGGCCGAGGAGAATGGTCTGATCGAGCCGATCGGGCGCTGGGTACTCGATCGCGCCTGCCGCCAGGGCGCCCGCTGGTACCGCGACCGGCCCGACTCGCCGCCGATCTCGGTCGCCGTCAATCTCTCGGCGGTCCAGGTGGCCAGCCGGGGGCTGGCCGACAGCGTCGCCTCGGCGCTGCATGGGGCCGGGCTGGATCCGGCCTGCCTGACCCTGGAGATCACCGAAAGCGTGATGCTGGCCGATGCCGACGGGCTCAGCGAGACGCTCGAGGAGCTCAAGGCGATCGGCGTCCGCCTGGTCCTGGACGACTTCGGCACCGGCTACTCCTCGCTGGCCTACCTCACCCGTCTGCCCCTCGACGCGCTCAAGGTCGACCGATCCTTCATCGACGGACTGGGCCGCGAAAGCCAGGACACGGCCATCACCGAGGCGATCGTGGCCATGTCCCATGCCCTCTCGCTGCAGGTGGTGGCCGAAGGGGCTGAGACCTCACAGCAGGTCGCCGAGCTCGAGCGTCTGGGCTGCGACCTGGTCCAGGGCTTTTACTTCTCTCCCCCGCTGACCGCCACCGAGGTCACCCGCATCCTCGAGTCCGGCCCGCCGTGGCCGAGCGGGTCCAAGACCCGGGGACGCTCGGCCTCGCGGCCGGTCCCAGCCCGAAGCCGCTGAGCCTCGATCTCTCCCCAGCGTTCGGGCTGTAGCCGGCGGCTAAGCCCCGCGGCGTCGGGTCGGACCCAGTGGGTTCGATCTGGTGCCGCCTCAGATCGAACCCGACAGCTGACCTAGGGGTGTGCGGACAGCCCGGGCTGAAGCGGTGAGACGATCGCGTGGCCGCACTCGTAGGCGCCGTTCGTGATCGAAGTGCTCAGGGCGTGCGTATCGTCGGGCGGAATGACAGCCAGCGCAGCCGCCGTGGGACACACTCCCGGCGATCCCGAGCCATGACTGACGTCGAGACGGAAGGACACGCTCGCCCCGGGCGCCACGGACAGCGCCCGCAGCGGGCTGTGGCCAAAGAAGTCCTCGGTGGCGTGGGTGGGGACGGTGGGAAGCGCCTTGCCCGCGCGGGCCAGAAACTGGATCCCCGGGTAACCGTAGGTGTGGCAACGGCGCCGGCCCTTGTTGCGCAGGGCAAACCCGAGATCGCCGTGGCCGGTGGCGCCCTGACCACCGAGGTAGCTCAGGACCAACTCGGCGGCGCGGCATTCACTGGGTCCGCCGGTGGGTGTCGCGGCGGCTTTGGTCGTCCTGGACGTCGTCGCGCTGGTCGCTGTGCGGCTGGTGCCGGGTGCCGTGGCACTCCCGGCCTGGTTCGGGGTCGTGCTCGTGGTGGCCGCCGTACCGCAGCCGGCCACGAGAGGCGTGGTGGCGATCACGGCGCCGGTAAGGAGCCGGGTCAGGGTTCGGGTTCGGGGTATAGGCATGGGGTGATTTTCGCCCGTCCGGCCCTGCCTCCTACCCAGCCCCGTCCCTTCGCCATGACACGATCCCCCCCATGAGCTCTGAATTCGTGGTTGCCCCTGGGACCGAGGACCCGCGGCGGCGGCGCCAGCTCGACTGGGAGCTCATCACTTGCGGAGTCCGTGGGCATGCTCTGGTCGGACGGGACGTCGAGCACGCCCGCGAGGAGGACGGCGCGCTGCTTCGCGATGTCGGCGAGACCCGCTGGCACCGGTGCCTGCGCTGTGACGCCTGGGTGGCGCTTCTGCGTCCGGGGCAGCCGACCCGCCCCACGCTGGGCGACCCGAGCGAGGTCGTCGTTCCGATCCGGGGACGCGCCTTGCACGATCGGATCATCCTCCGGCTGATCGCCCTCGATCGGGCGCTGCACTTCTTGGTCCTGGCCCTGCTCGGGGTGGGAGTACTGGTGTTCACCTCCGACCGAGCGAATCTGCGCGCCGGCTTCTATCGCGTGTTGACCGCGATCCAGGGCGGAGTGGCCGGTGGCCCGGTCCAGACCACTGGCCATGTCGGCATCATCCACGAGCTCGACCGGCTGTTCACGCTACGCACCGGCACTCTGCAAGCGGTCGGATTGGCGCTGATTGCCTACGCCGTGCTGGAGGGGGTGGAGGGGATCGGCCTGTGGATGGGCAAGCGCTGGGCCGAGTACCTGACGTTCATTTCCACCAGCGTCCTGCTCCCGCTCGAGATTTACGAGATCATCAACCGCGGCACCGTGCTCAAGGTCATCGGCTTTCTCATCAACCTGGCTGTCGTGATCTGGTTGCTGTTTCGCAAGCGCCTGTTCGGACTCCGGGGCGGCGGTGCCGCCGACGCGGCGGAGCGAAACAGCGACGCGGGCTGGCCGGCGATCGAGCGCTCCACCCCACCCCCGTTGACAGCCTCCGAGGTCACCTCGCCGTGAGCTCGACCGCCGGCGGAGCCCAGCTCAGTGAGACGGCCGTCGAGGCCGAGCTCCAACGCGTCGGCCGCGACCTCGCGGCGGCCTTCCCGGGCGCCTCGCGCAACCCCGTACGGGCCATCGACGCGCGAGCGATGGAGATGGCCGCCGGCGACCGCGAGCTGCGCGCGGCCCTGTTTCGCTTCGTCGACGTCGCTCCCGCCTGTCACTCGCTCGACGATCTCGCCCGGCATTTGACCGGCTATCTCGAGGAGGTCCCCGACACGCCACCCCCGCTCGCGGCGGCGATGAGGATCTCCCACACCCGCGCCGGCCGGGCCGCCCTGGGCGCCGCCGCCGCCGGAGGGGTACGCCACCTCGCGCACCGCTTCATCGTCGGCGAGAGCCCGGCCAAGGCGCTCGGCACGCTGCACGGCCTGTGGCAGGACGGCGTGGCGAGCTCGGTCGACCTGCTCGGCGAGGCCACCGTGACCGATGAGGAGGCCGACCGCTACGCCGCCCGGTGCCTGGAGGCGATCGAGGTGTTAGCTCCCGCCTGCGAGCGTTGGCCGCGCCAGGAGATCCTCGAGGTCGACAGCGTCGGATCGCTCCCGCGGGCCAACGTGTGCGTCAAGATCTCCGCTCTCACGCCCCTGCTGCGGCCCGACGCTCCCGCCCGCGGGCAGCACGACGCCGCCGTCCGCCTCCGTCCCCTGCTGCGCAGCGCCAAGCAGCACGGTGCTCACCTCCACATCGACATGGAGTCGCTGGACTCGCGCGAAGCTGTGCTCGAGCTGGTCCTCGAGCTGCTCGACGAGGATGAGTTCCGCGACGGACCCTCGGCCGGACTCGTCCTTCAGGCCTACCTGCGCGATTCGCCGGCGATGATGGATCAGGTCATCGACTGGGCTCGCCGCACTGCCCGCCGCCCCCCCATCACCGTTCGCCTCGTCAAGGGCGCCTACTGGGACCACGAGCTCGTCCAGGCTCGCCAGCACGGCTGGCCAGTCCCGGTGTTTGAAGACAAGCACGACTGCGACCGCAACTTCGAGGCCCTCACCCGCGGATTGCTGGCGGCCCGACCCGCCGTGCGCGTCGCCGTCGCGTCGCACAACCTGCGCTCGGTCTCGCACGCGATCGCCGTCAACCGCGTGGGCGACGGCCAGGATCGGGATCTCGAGCTCCAGGTCCTGCGCGGCCTGGGCGATGAGCTCCAGCACGCCTTGGCCGCTCGCGGCTTTCGCGTGCGGACCTACTGTCCGGTCGGCGACCTGGTGGCCGGGATGGCCTATCTCGTCCGGCGACTGCTCGAAAACACGTCAAACGAGTCGTTTTTGTCCGAGCAGGCGCGCGGCGTTCCGGTGCAAGAGCTGCTGGCCGCACCGTGACGCTCAACCCCTTCGCCAACGAGCCCGTCCTCGAGCTGCGCCGCGGCGCCGTTCGCGCCGGCCTGGCCGATGCCCTGGCCACGGTCGATCGGACCCTGCCGCTCTCGGTTCCAGTCCGGATCGGCACCGAGGCCCGAAGCGGGGAGGAGCTGCTCTCGACCGACCCCGGAGCCCCCGAGCGCGTCGTTGCCAGCGCCGCGGCGGCCCGGCCCGACGAGGTCAACGTGGCGGTCGCCGAGGCCGGCCGGGGGCTGGCCCAGTGGCGGGCGGTGGACGCAGAGCAGCGGGCCGAGGCCCTCTTGGGCGCCGCCGCCTGGATGCGCGAACGGCGCCTCGAGCTGACCGCGCTGGAGGTGCGCGAGTGCGCCAAGCCATGGCTCGAGGCCGACGCCGACGTGTGCGAGGCGATTGACTTCCTGGAGTACTACGCGCGGGCCGGAATCGAGCTCGCCCAGGGGCGGGAGCTGCTCCAGGTGCCCGGCGAGCGCAACGACCTGCGCTATGTCCCGCGCGGGATCGTGGCCGTCATTTCGCCCTGGAATTTCCCCCTGGCCATCCCGTGCGGCATGACCTCGGCCGCTCTGGTCACCGGCAACGCCGTCGTCCTCAAGCCCGCCGAGCAGTCCCCAGCGATGGCGGCCAAGCTGGTGGAGGCGCTCCACGCCGGTGGCGTTCCCCCGGCGGCGCTCAGCCTGCTCCCCGGCGAGGGCGAGGTCGGCGCGGCCCTCGTGCGGCACCCGGATGTGGCGGCGATCGCCTTCACGGGCTCGCTTCCGGTGGGCCGAGAGATCATCCGCACCGCGGCCGACACGGTGGACGGACAACGCCAGTTCAAGCAGGTCGTGGCCGAGCTGGGTGGCAAGAACTGCGTCATCGTCGATGCCGACGCGGACCTCGACGAGGCGGTCCCGGCGATCGTGGGCTCGGCCTTTAACTACGCGGGTCAGAAATGCTCGGCCGCATCCCGCGTCCTGGTCCACGAAGCGATCGCCGATCAGCTCCTGGGCCGGCTGGCCGGAGCCGTCCGAGTCCTCGTGGTCGGCCAGGCGGAGACGCTCGGCACCGACGTGCCGCCGGTCATCGAGCGCGACGCCCAGGAGCGGGTCGCGCGCTACGCCGCGATCGCCGCGCGGGAGGGCACGATCGCGGCCACGGCGGCGGCCCCCGACGGCAACGGGTGGTTCTGTCCGGCGACCGTGGCCACCGACCTGCCCGAGGGCTCACGCGTGCTCGAGGAGGAGATCTTCGGACCCCTGCTCGCCGTTCAGCGCGTTCGTGACGTGGAGGCCGCGTGCGACGTCGTAGATGGTCTCGCCTTCGCCCTGACCGGCGGGCTGTTCACCCGCAATCCGGCCACGGTTCGGCTCGTCCGCGGCCGCACCCCGGTCGGCAACCTTTATGTAAACCGGGGGATCACCGGCGCGATGGTCGCCCGGCAGCCGTTCGGAGGCAATCGCCTGTCGGGCACGGGCATGAAGGCCGGCGGTCCGGACTACCTGCTGCAGTTCGTCCAGCAGCGCGCGGTCAGCGAGAACACCATGCGCCACGGGCTCGAGGTGTAGCCCGCCCCGCGGCCGAAGTTTTCCTTGATTTCTCCGCTCAGCGGAGCATGATTGGTGTGCGGATGGTGTTATCGCTGGAGGCAGCGTGGCGGTTGGGGCTCGCGATCGCGTTCTGCGTCGCGATCTTGATGAGTGCGTTTGCACGCGCTCCCCGTCAATCCGTGCCCGGTGCCGAATTGCGGCGGCTTGTCTACTGCGCGCTGCTTCTGTACCTGGTCGGCGGTCTGGCCTCGGTCAGCCACCACCATCTGCTGGCCGGATTCGTCTACGGAGCCGGGATCATCGTGTCCGCTCTGGCCGCGTGGCTTTCCCGAGGGCGTGACCAGGAGGATCCGCCCGATGACGACGACCCCGGTGATGACCCGCCGCCGCCCGAGCCCGACGGACTGCCCCGGCTTGACTGGGCCGCCTTCGAACGCGAGTTCCGCACCTACGCGCGCCGCCAGCGCCGGCGCGAGCCGAGCCCGCGCTAGCGCCCTGCCCAACTCGCGGCGCGAGCCGAGCCCGCGCTAGCGGCCACGGTCGGCGAGACCGGCCAGCAGCAACTCGTGGAGCCGGGTCTCTCCGCTCAGCTCCGGATGGAAGGACACCGCCATCACGTTGCCCTGGCGCACGGCCACGGGATGATCGTCGACCGCGGCGAGAACCTCCACGTCCGGGCCGTGCTCGGCCACCCACGGTGCGCGGATGAACACCGCGTGGACGGGTCCGCCCGGCATCCCCGCGAACGTCAGGTCGGCCTCGAAGGAGCGCAACTGACGCCCGAACGCGTTGCGCTCGGCCTTGATGTCAAGCACCCCGAGGTGATCACGGTCGAGCATGATCAGACCGGCGCAGGTCCCCAGGATGGGCGTCCCTTGGGCGGCCATCTCGCGCAGCGGATCACCCAATCCCTCGCGTGCGATGCCGAGCGTCATCACCGTCGACTCGCCACCGGGCAGGACCAGTGCGTCGAGACCGTCGAGGTCTCTGGGCACCCGCACCTCGCGGGCCTCGGCCCCTAACTGTTTAAGGATCTTGGCGTGGGCGGCGAAATCACCCTGGAGAGCGAGCACGCCGACATGAGGCATCGCGTGCCCCGACGTGGTTGCCCGGTCAGGGGACGGCGCGCGCTCGGCCGTGCCTGCCCCGGTCGGAACCGGCGCGTTCTCAGGCCCCACGGCTACCAGCCGCGGGGGGCGAGCAGCTGCTCTGACTCGAGCTTCGAGGTCTCCAGGCTGACCATGGCCTGACCGAGCCCCCGCGAAGCGGCGGCGACACGTGCCGGGTCCTGAAAGTGAGTGGTGGCCTCGACGATCGCGCGGGCGCGGCGCTCGGGATCCTCGGACTTGAAGATGCCCGACCCGACGAACACGCCCTCGGCGCCCAGCTGCATGACCAGCGAGGCGTCGGCCGGCGTGGCGATGCCACCGGCGCAGAACAGGACCACGGGCAGCTTGCCGTCGGCAGCGACCTGCCGGACCAGGTCGAGGGGCGCGCCCAGCTCCTTGGCCGCGGTAGCCACCTCGGCCGGGTCAAGCGTGCCCAGCCGCTTGATCTCCTTACCAATCACGCGCAGATGGCGGACGGCGTTGACAATGTCGCCGGTCCCGGCCTCACCCTTGGAGCGGATCATGGCCGCCCCCTCGCCGATCCGGCGCAGAGCCTCACCGAGGCTGGTGGCGCCACATACGAAGGGGATGTCGAACTGCCACTTGTCGATGTGGTTGGCCTCGTCGGCTGGAGTAAGCACCTCCGACTCGTCGATGTAATCGACCTCGAGCGCCTCCAGAACCTGGGCCTCGGCGAAGTGACCGATCCGCGCCTTGGCCATGACGGGGATCGTGACCGCCTCCTGGATCCCGGCGATCATCTCCGGGTCAGACATGCGGGCCACACCGCCGTCGCGGCGGATATCGGCGGGCACGCGCTCGAGCGCCATCACCGCAGCGGCACCGGCGTCCTCGGCGATCTTGGCCTGCTCGGGGGTGACCACGTCCATGATCACGCCGCCCTTGAGCATCTCGGCCAAGCCGGCTTTGACGGTGAAGGTCGCCTCGTGACGGGAGGTGTTTCCGTTCTCGCTCACGGTTGCCAGTGTAGCCGTGTACTAGGTTCTCGCAGCGATGAGTTCCGACGCCGTGTTTGTACGCGAGGGCGATCGCTGGCGACCTAACGAGATGGCGCGCGGTCCCTGGGATCCACATGCTCTGCACGGCGGTGCCCCGGCAGCTCTGCTGGTCCACGCCTTTGAGGCCTGCGAGCCCCAGGAAGGCCTGGAGCTAGCGCGGGTGACCTATGAATTCGTGCGCCCGGTGCCGTTGGACACGCTCGAGGTCAGCGTCGAGGTGATTCGCCCCGGGCGCCGGGTCATGCTGCTCGACGGCGTGATCCGGAACCCGGACGGTGAGGTGGTGACCCGTGCCCGGGCGCTGCGGGCCCGCGCCACCGACCTCGGTCCCACCGAGGACGGTCCCCCGCCCTTCCCCGGCCCTGACTCCGAGGCCGCCCAAGAGCTCGAGGGGTCAGGACCGCCCGGGTTCGATCGCCACGGCGCGCCGATGTTCGCCACGCATGCCATGGACATTCGCTTTGTCCAAGGGAGGTTTCGCGAGCCGGGGCCGGCCACGGCCTGGTTCCGCCTCCGGCATCCCCTGGTCGCGGGCGAGCAGACCAGCCCGTTGGAGCTGGCGGCCACGGCCGGGGATTTTGGCAATGGCATCGCCACGGTCGTGTCCTGGGAGGACCACGTGTTCATCAACCCCGACCTGACCCTCTATTTCGAGCGTCCCCCCCGGGGCGAATGGGTGGCGATGCAGTCTGAGACTCGAGTCCGGCCCGGCGCGGTCGCGGTCTCCGAGAGCGTGATCTGGGATCAGTACGGCCGGATCGGGCGCGCCACGCAGGCGCTGCTCGTGTCGGCGCGCTGACGACGGCACGGGGATCCCTCGTCGCCGGGGCCGGCTACTTGAGGCGGAAGGCCTTGATGCGTACGTCGTACTGCTGGGCGTCGCGGGCGTAGACGCCGTAGGCGAGGGCCTGGATGATCGACAACAGTGCCGTGTGCGAGCGCACGAAGGCGGGAGAGTTAGACGAGTAGTAGAGGCGGATCCGAGCCAGTCGGGCCACCTCGGACAGCGTCGCGTCGGTGATGGCCAGCGTCGATGCCTTGCGGTGGCGGGCCAGCTTCATCGTCCGAGTGATCAGCGGATGCGGCCGCCCGGCCGACAACCCCACCACCAGCGTGCTGGCATCGATTCGGCTCAGACGGCCCAGGGCCTCCTGGGACGGGCTGGCGACGATCTCGGCGCGAAGGTCGAGCAGCATCAGCAGGTGGCGCAGATAGCTGGCAAAGAACGCCATCTGGTCGGTCCCGGCGATCAGGACCTTCTCGGCCGAGACGATCGCGTCCACGGCGGCCTCGACGTCCGAGCGTGAGAGCTTGTGGGCGGTGTCCTCGACGTTGACGTGATCGGCGGCCAGCGCGGCCTCGAACTCCGTGTGATCAAGCGAGAACAACGGTGCCGTGGCCGTCATCACCTCCGCCGCGCCCGCCGGCCGGCGCCGGTACTCGTCCCGCGCGGCCTGCTGAAGCTCGGGGAAGCCCTCGAAGCCGAGCGCCTGCGAGAACCGCACGACCGTGCTGGAGGAGGTATTGGCCCGTCGGGCCAGCTCCTCGGCGGTCTGGAAGGCGGCCTCGTCGAGGTGGTCGACGATGTACTGGGCAACGTCCTTCTGCGAGCGAGAGAAATCGTCAAAGCGGGCCCGTATGTAGCCGGACAGGGCCTGATGTCCCGACGCGGTCTCGGGGTTGGCGACGTGAGTTGTGGCTGGCTTCATCGGCAGGCGTCTCATTCGACACCGCACGGCGACGTTCCTCTGAGAAAAGTTCGAACAGGCGCTCGAACGCGTGGCTCGAGCCAGTCTGGGCGGCGCCTGAGCGTGCGGATCAGCCCGGCCTGAACCCGTTCTTAGGGACTGCGGATCGGGCCGGTTGGGACTGTCGCCTGGCCCGTGCCCGGCCTTATGAGGCTCGCCGTCAGGGAAACCGGCGCCCGGCCTACTGCGGGCGGTCGCGTATCGCCTGCATCCGCTCCTGGTCCTGGCGCCGTTCGGCCAGAGCCTGGAAAACGGCGTAGGCAATCAGGAGGTTCGCGATGACGCCGATGCCCAGGAAGGTGATGAGCAGAGCCAGCGTCTGCCCGAACGAGCTCGTCGAATGGCCGAGCCCCAGGATGTCCGCGAACTGGAAGGCGTGTGCGATCACCATCTGAACCAGATCATACATTTGCCTGCCTCCGGCACGGCGTCCCGCCCTCCCCTCCGACTTGGCCCCCGGCCCCGTTCCCTCCGAGTGGCTCGCCCGCCGCCCTCCCCTCCGAGTGGTTCCCCGGCCACCCTCCCCTCCAAGTGGCTCCCCTGTCGTGTGCCGTGCCCAGGAACCGGTGCCAGCCACCGGCGCGGCCCACGCCGATCCGCAAGCGCCTAACGAGCCGGTAGCTTGCCCGGTGTCGGCCCGGTAGCTCAGTTGGTCAGAGCAGCGGACTCATAATCCGTCGCGCGCAGGTTCGAGTCCTGCCCGGGCCATTGGGAAACCCCTGGTAACGACGGTTTGTGGCGGTTCGGCTTGGTACGCGAAGCACCGACTCCCCGCCCGGACACTGGTCCGCGCCGGCACCGGGTGCGGACCCGATCAGCTTGCGGTCAGCGTCTCGCTTCGTTCGCCGAGCGCGTAAGCGATCGCTGCTTCACGCGACAGTTCCGCACCGGCCTGCTCATCGGCGCACCATGCGGCGTCGCCGTAGCGCGTCCGGGCCGCGGCGAGGTAATCGCGTTCGAGGCGGTCATCGATCTGCTTGTCGAAGGTAGCTGGCGGGTACCCCAGCGCCCGCGCCGCGCCTCGCAATCGCGCCGCTGCCTCGTCGCAGCCTTGCGCGGCAGCGACGGCGCCGAGCCCGGCGAGCCCTTCGCCGGCGATCTCGCGGAAGTCGTGTTGGGCGCAGAGCCGCAGCGCCTGCTCGAATGCGTCACGGGCATGATTTAGGTCACCGGAGAAGAGCCGGGCGAGACCGATGTTGGAGAGGATGATCTCCGTCTCCAGCGGATCTTCGACCCTGTCCACCGCGTGCAGCGCGGTCTCGAGGAGCGTTGTTGCCTCCGCGATGCGGTCTTCGCTGAGGGCGACGTAAGCGGCGCTGGCGTGTGCGCTCGCTACCTCGCGATAGTCGCCTAGCGGGATCAGCAGTTCGGTCGCTTGCTCGAGAATCGCGCGGCGCTCGTCGGCGGATACGGCGGCGAGCTTGCCGAGCGCCCGCCCGAGCAGCCGGTTGTCGCCGGCAATCCGCGCGTGGCGGCAAGCCTGCACTGCGTAGCGGCGCTCGCTAGCCAGGTCGCCGAGGAAAACGCCCATAGAAACGCCGAGGGAGGACAGCGTCTCGCTGAGTCCGGCGTGATCTTCAGCGTCGCGGAAAAGCGCGGCGGCCTCCCGGAGCCCGTCGATCGATGCTCCGCCTTGGTTGCAATCGCTGAGCTGGTTGGCGTGGTGAAGTCGTGCCCGCGCCCGGTCTAGGAGCGGCGCGTGTTCGCCTGCCGCTTGGAGCGAGGCGTCGAGCCATTTCAGTCCCTCGAGATCCGGCCGCAGCCGCCAGTAGTTGCCGAGCTGGCCGGCGAGGCGCAGGCAGGTCTCGGGTGCGGCGTGTAGTGCCCACTGCAGTGCGCTGCGGAGGTTTTCGATTTCGGCGTCGAGCAGCGTCAGCGCCCGTTGCTCATCTAGGGTTGAGAGGCGCGGGACGGCTTGCTCGGCCAGCTGGAGGTAGTACTCGCAATGGCGCCGGTGCACGGCATTCTGCTCGGGGTCTGCGCTAGCCGCGAGAGCGCGTACTGCCTGATCGTTTCAAGCATCACCAGGCGAGTGGCGCCGTCGGCTTCCCGGCGCCGGAAGATCAAGCTCTTGCCGATCAACGCCTCAACCGTCGCGAGCTCGGCGCCGGTCACCGCCTGGGCCGCCTCGAGCGTTGCACCGCCAGCGAACACGGCGAACTTGACGAACGAGCGTTGCTGCGGCTCGTCGAGCATGCGGTAGCTCCATTCGATCGTCGCCTGTAGCGTGCGTTGCCGGTCGGGGGCGTCGCGCGGGCCGACGCCGAGGTCGGTCACGGCCTCCACGACCCGTGCCGCCAACTCCTCGACGGCGAGGACTGCGGTGCGCGCCGCGGCGAGCTCGAGCGCCAGCGGCAGCCCGTCGAGTCGCGCGCAAATCTGCGCGATCGCAGGAGCAGCCGTCGAGCTGACCACAAAGCCGCTGTCGTGGCGGCGAGCTGCGGCCAGGAACAGGGCGCTCCCCGCAATCGACTCGATCTCGCTCGGCGCTAGCGGCGTCAACCTCCGGCACGGCGAGCGGAGCAACGAGCACGCGGTGCTCGGCCGCGAGGTTGAGACGTCTCGCGGCTGGTGACCAGGAGCGCCAATTCCGGGCACGTGGCATGCAACTCGGCCAGCAGTTCGGCCGCTTCAAGGACGTGTTCGAAGTTGTCGATCGCGAGCAGCAGCCGCTTGCCAGCCAGGTAGCGGCACAGCGCCTGGCGAGGGCTCTCGCCGGGCGACGGCGTGATCGGCAGCGCGCGGACGATCGTCATACCAACATCATCCGGACGGGACACGCCAGCCAGCTCGACCCAGCCCACCCCGTCCGCAAACGACAATTCGAGCGCACGCATCACCTCGAGCGCGAGGCGCGTCTTGCCGACACCCCCCGGGCCCGCGAGTGTCACGAGCCGCGCATCGTGACCTCCCAGCAGGCCGCATACCGCGGCGAGCTCTTGCTCTCGCCCGATCAACGGCGTCGCTGGCTGCGGTAACGCTCTCCTCGCACCGGCCGGAGCGCCCACGGTCCGCAGCCGCTCGGCCTCATGGGCCGGCAGCGAACGCGCCTGCAGCGCCGGGGCGTGCTCGAGGATCTGCAGCTGCAGCGTTCTTCAGCGCAGGGCCGGGCTCTAACCCGAGCTCATCTGCGAGATGCACGCGCGCGTGTTGGTAGGCCTCCAACGCCTCCGCCTGACGCCCCGCGCGATAGAGCGCGAGCATCAGCTGACCACGGACGCGCTCGCGCAGCGGATGCTCGCGAACGAGCGCGGCGATCTCGCCCATCAGCTCCGCGGGGTCGTCGAGCGCAAGCTCGACATCGATCCGCTCCTCAATGACCGCCAACCGGCGTTCCTCCAACCGCGCGATCTCTGCCTGCGCGAACGCCTCGTACGCAAAATCCGCAAGCGGTGGACCCCGCCACAGGGCCAACGCCCCTCGCAACCGCGCGACGGCGGTTCGTGCATCACCGTCGAGCAACGCGTGTCGCCCCTCGGCGGCCAGCGACTCGAAGCGGTCCACGTCGAGCTGACCAGGCTCAGTCTGCAGCAGGTATCCGTGCCCCCGGGTCACCAGCAGCCCGTCACCTAGCACCTTACGCACGTTCGACACGTAGCCGTGAACGATCTTGATCGCGCTGGCCGGCGCCTGCTCCCCCCAGAGCTCATCGACTAGGCGCTCC
Organism: uncultured Solirubrobacterales bacterium; assembly: GCA_963849455.1. GTDB lineage: Bacteria > Actinomycetota > Thermoleophilia > Solirubrobacterales > Solirubrobacteraceae > Palsa-465. The sequence continues at coordinate 16,380 of CAWKHE010000004.1, forward strand.
GACGACACCGGCTCACCGCGATGAACAACCAGCACCGCCAACAGCGCCTGCTGCTGGGGGCTGCCCAACGCCAGCACGCGGTCCCCGTCGACCACCTCGAAGCGACCCGAGGACTCGGAACTCGATCACCGTCTAGGCCCCACGATCAACCTACCACCGCGCCCTAATCCCTCAATGCCCGAGGGTTGCCGGTCCGTACCCCGGCGGCTTCATTTACCAGCCGTAGACCGCTATCGACCGCTTCTCGACCGGCACAACTCACGATTCTCACCGATCGGATCGCACACCGCGATCGATAACCAAGGGGGGAAAGCCATGACCACCACCCACCGCACCACCACCGCTCTGCTCATCGTGTCGCTCGCGGCCGCCGGTGCGCCCGCGGCATCGGCCATGCCGATTGGGGAGACCGCGAGCGCAGCCAAGCCCGCGCCCGCCTCCATCTACAGCCGCCAAGACAAGTCGACGATTCCCGCCACAGCTCCGTCGACGGCGACTGGCACCGCCGCGAACGGCGGATCCCCGAGCACGCCGGCGACCTCCGGTCCACGCTCAGAGGTGGTGTCTGGCGGCGGATACGGCTCCGGGACCGCCGCTCCCACCATCGTCCGCGTCGTTGCCGCCAACAGCGGCTTTGATTGGGGCGCCGCCGCCATCGGCGCCGCCGGCGGGATCGTGCTCTCGATACTCGGGCTCGGCGGAGCACACGGCGTCTCCCAACGCCGCACTCGCCGTACCCGCCACACCGCCGCCCTCAGCGGCTGACCAACACAGACAGGCCCACACCAGGTCACCTCATGCCCGCAACCCCAGGCCCTCCGGACGCCCCGAGCAAACTCCGGAGGGCACTGGGGGCCGCCGGTGTCGTATTCAGCGCACTCCTCGCCGTCGGCGTCGCCGCCTTCTTCCTCACCCTGCTCGGGCCGCCCCACACCAGTCGCTTGGAGCCGACACACAGCTACCGCATCCGCACCAAGCCCCTGGTCCGCCAGGCGATGTTGACACCAAGCCGCGGTTGTGCGCCAGCCGGCGTGAACCGGGCGCTCCCGCGAGGTCTGCCCACGACACGCACCCCGCGTAAAGGCGCTACACAATCGCGGAGACCGCGCCTTGCTTCACGCACAGCGAGCAACCCTTCGGTGCTGCTCGTCGATCATTGCGATAGCGGCCGCACCGCTGCGGAGCGTCAATACGCTGCGAGGATGACCTGCCTCCTCATCGGATCGCGTCCCTTGATCGCCTTGCGCTCCTGCGGGTCGCCCGTCCCGAGCACCATCGTCACAGCGATGATCACCAGGATCAGGCCTCCGGCGATCGAGAGCGAGCCCGTCGAGAAATGAAGCAGCCGCGACAGCATCTCTCCCATCCCCACGAGAAGCAGCCCGACGAGTCCAGCGGTCGTGAGCATCTTGCGCACGACCTCGGCTCTCTTTGCGCTATCGATCGCGGCCGTAACTTCCAAGAACGGCACTAGCGCGATCTTCGGCCCGATCCCGATCGACAAGAGCAGGAACGTGTCGATGACCAATTCGAAGTCGACCGACGGGTGGTTCACGGGTGCGCCAACCCTACCTCGACACGACCGATGTACCCACGGCGCCGCTCTGGCGGCGGTTGCCTACTGCCCCAGCGCACCAGCGGCTTGGATCGCGACGATCACGAACACGAGGCCTATGTAGGCAAGGACGGCGGCAAACACCGTGATGCCGAGAACGATCGCAAATCTGGTGAGGCCCCAAGTGATGGCGTGTAGTCCGGCGTGCATGTCGACCTCGTGGTGGGGGGTGTCAGCGCCAGCGGACGACGAGGTCGGATGGCGGTGACTGCCCGATGGGAGCGGTCCTGATCGGATTGGGCCCTGAGCCCGCTCAAGCGGAGGTCCGAGTGTCGCCTGATCTCCCAGAGAAAGTTTGGCGGGGCGGCGACGGTCCGGTACCCGACACTACTCCGATCCTCGGTGAAATGGGGATTGTTTGCCCCGCCCCGGATCGATCACGTGACTCGGATCGGGTCGGCGGTCCGGACCGGCCATGCTGTAGTCACCGAACAGAGCGTCGCGGTCGTTGGTGGCGGCCCTGACGCCATCGCGGGTTGCCCTCTCGATGAAGGCGTGGGCGTCGGGGGTGTTTCGCATCAGGCCGTCAAGGATCGGTCCGAGCGTCTGGGTCGAGTGAAGACCCATGTTCTCGTAGGTCTGATTGACGATCAGCTTCATCGCCGCGAGCTGCGAGCTCGGGATGCTCGCCAGTTGCTCAGCCTGCCTCGCCACCTCGGCCTCGAGTCCTTCGAACGGGACCGCCGCGTTGATCAGCTCGATGTCCGCGGCCTGGCGGCCGGAGAGCGGCTTCCCGGTCAGCGCGTGCTCCTTGGCCTTGGTCAGACCGAGGCGATAGATCCACATGCCCGACAGGTAGCACCCCCAGACGCGCGAGTAGGGGGTTCCGATCTGCGCGTCCTCGGAGGCGATGATCAGGTCGGCGCAGAGCGCCATGTCGCTGCCGCCGCCCACGCACCAGCCGTGGACCTGCGCGATCACCGGCTTGGGCGTGCGCCACAGGCTGAGGAACTTCTGCGTCGGCCCGTACGCCGAGGCGCCGATGAAGTCCTTGCCCGGATCCCAGCGGCCGTCGGTGGTGAGCATCTCGTCCCAGTGATGGAAGCCGCCGCCGAAGTCGTAGCCGGCGCAGAACGCTCGCCCGGCGCCGCGGAGCACGATTACCTTGATCCGGCTGTCGACGGTGGCCTGACGGACCGCGGCCTCGAACTCGTCGGGCATCGGCGGAACGATCGTGTTGAGACGCTCGGGACGATTGAGCGTGATCGTGGCGATCGCGCCGTCGGTGTCGTACAGCAGGGTCTCGAAGCTCATCGTGACTGCTCCCGTTCGTGGTTTGGCTGACATAGGATCGCGATCTACCCGGCCAGCACTGGAGGACCCATGGGAGAGCGGTGGTTCAGCGACGAGGAGCTGCGGACGATGTCGCGGCCGACGATGGACCGCGCGATCGAGGCGCTCGACCGCGGCGACGTCGACGAAGCTCGGGCGTTGTGCGAGGCGATGAAGCACGAGTGGCGATACCTGCACGACCTGATGGTCGAGGGGATCGCCGGACTGATCTCGTTCGTCCAGGAGCGCCTCGGCGAGGACGCGGTCGAGGATGCGTGGACCTCCGGACAGGGCCGCGGCTGGAAGCGCGATGTCGAGACGATCGCCTCGCGCGACCGCCGGCAGATCGTGCACGCGCTGGCCGCGACGTGGCGTGCGCACTCCTGCAGCGGCACCGGGCCGCATCCGGGCGCGTTCACGATCACCGAGGACGACGAGAAGTTCACCTTCGAGATGAACCCGTGCGGATCCGGTCAGAGGCTGGTGCGGATGGGGCGCTACGAGGGTCCGGACGCCCTCGGCGTGACCGAGCGGGCCCACGACTGGAGCTACGGCCGTGAGGGCTTCCCGCTCTATTGCACGCACTGCTCGTTCATGAACGAATCGCTGCCGATCCGCTGGATCGGCTATCCGCTGTATCCGAGCGATCCGCCAGACGATTTCGGCCGCGACCCGTGCACGTGGTACTGGTACAAGGACCCGGCCGACATCCCTGAGCGCCATTGGCAGCGCCACGGACTGAAGCGCGAAGGCGCGCCCGGGCGATCGTGCCTGAGGCCACCCCGAGCGGGCAGCGGGTGATCGTGACCGGCGCGACCGGCGGTATCGGCCGCGCGATCGTCGGCGCGCTCGGCCTGAGCGGCTGCGCCGTCGCGGCCTGCGACGTGCCGGGCGCTCCGCTTACGGACGTCGCGGGCGCCGCGGTCACGGCCGAGTTCGACGTGCGCGACCGGGCAGCCGTGGCAGACGGGCGTCGCCGAGGCGGTCACGGCCCTCGGTGGGTGCGACGCGGTGATCGCGAACGCCGGGATCGTCGACACCATCCACCGCGCAGAGCGATTCCCCGACGAGGACTGGCGCAGAGATCTCGAGACGAATCTGTTCGGCGCCTTCTACGTCGCCCAGGCGGCATTCGCCGCCGCTCGCGGCCTCAGGCGATGGCCGCGTGGTGGTGATCTCCTCGGTCGCGGCCGAGAACGGCATCCCCGGGCAGGTGGCCTATGGCGCCTCGAAGGCCGGGGTGGTGGGCATGGCTCGCACGCTCGCCGCCGAGTGGGCCTCACGCGGCATCCGCTGCAACGTCGTGATGCCGGGGCTGATCGCCACTCCCAAGGTGCTGGCCATGCCTCCGCGGCTGAAGGACGCGCTCGAGGCCACGATCCCGCTGCGGCGCTTCGGTGCGCCCGAGGAGCTCGCTGGGGTGGTCAGCTTCCTGCTCTCACCCGCCGCCGCCTACCTCACCGGCGCGGTGCTGCGGGTGGACGGCGGACTGGGCTTGTCGGTATCGGCCCTGACCGGTTGAGCCGGGCCATCACGCACCGCTCGGTGCGATGACGATCTTCATCGTCCGTGCGTCGCGAAGCCGTTCGAAAACCGGCGGTGGCGCTCTGACCGACCAGCGACGCCGGGCCCCGGGTCAGGAGCTGGGCGAGAGTCTTGCCTCGGGAATGCTGGGCTCGAAGAGCTCGATCGGGTTGCCGGCGGGATCCTGAACGAGGATTTGCTTGCCGCCCACACCGGTCACGATGTCATTACGAAACCGGGCACCGTGCTCGCGGAGCTTGGCCACCGTTGCCTCGATGTCAGCGACCTCGAGTTGAAAGCGATTCCAACCGCCGGGCGTGGGGATCGTCCCGTCGGGCATCGGCTGCCCACCCCCCGGACCACCACCGGGCGCGCTCAGGACGAGTCTGAGATCGCCACGCGAGAGCATCGCAAAGCTGGGAGCCGGGTGCATTTCCTCTTGGAAGTCCAGCTCATTGCAGTAAAAGTCGATAGCGGCGTCGACGTCGTCGACGATGTAACGGACGCTGACTTTGGCCATGCCCTCTCCTCGTGTTGGTTCGAGCAATGCTCTCACGGTGTCAGGGAGGTGAACCAGCCGAGGAGGCAACCGCGCCGGCCGTTCGTGAACGCGCACCGACCGGCTGCGGCGTCGCTTACCGCGACGAGGCGGCGTTATGCGTGGCCGCGACCGCCAGCACATCGGCTCGCTCATTGAGTGCGTGGCCGATGTGCCCCTTAACCCAGTGCCAGCGAACCTGCTCGTGGCCTGACGCTGCAGCCTCGAGCTGGATCCAGATCTCCTTGTTCTTGACCGGGTGGCCCGCAGCCGTCTTCCAGCCTTTGCGCTTCCAGCCGGGTATCCAGGCCGTCATGCCGTCGTGCAGATAGCGGGAGTCGGTCACGATGCAGGCTCGAGACCCCGACGGCAGCGCGCGCAATCCCTCCAGGGCGGCGGTCATCTCCATGATGTTGTTCGTCGTGTCAGCCAGGCCACCGCTGCGTTCCTCGACAATCCCGTCCTCCCAGCAGAGCAGCGCAGCCCAACCGCCGGGGCCGGGATTGCGCTGGCACGCGCCATCGGTCCAGACGAGGACCTCACCCGGAGCGGCTTCCGGAAGATGGCCGGGCAGTGACCTGGACCGCCGACGCGGGCTGCTTGAGGCCATGGAGCAAATTCAATCAACCCCCGCCCCCGAAAGCCGTACCTCCCAGCACGCCGACCCTGCCTGCCCGGCGTGGCGGCTTTCGCGTAAAGGACGCCGGCCCACGCGGCCCGAGGACGACCAAGGCGGCAACATTGGTAGAGCCCGGGACGTTGTGGGTATCTCCAAGGGAATGAGGGGCGGCGCAGCGGACATCGCGATTGACGCAGGCGACCATGTCGTCCAGTTCTACGATGACGAGTCCGAGCTGGCGCGGACGGTCGGCAGGTACCTGAGCGAAGCCATCCGAACGGGCGGAACGGCGATAGCGATCGCCACAGGAGTTCATCGCCGCGCGTTCGAGGCCGAACTGAGAGCCGCGGAGATCGATCCCGTCGAGGCCGGCCGAGAGGGCAAGCTCATCCTGGTTGACGCCGCCGCCACGATGGCCGCGTTCATGCCCGACGGGGAAATCGACAGTGCCGCCTTCAACGAGGTAGTGGGCTCGTTGGTTCGCCGCGCTGGCGAGCGAGGAGGACCGGTTCGCGCCTATGGGGAGATGGTTGCGCTCCTCTGGGACGCCGGGCATGTGCCCGCGGCAATCGAGCTTGAGGAACTGTGGAACGGCCTGGGGGGCGAGGTCCACTTCTCGCTCCTGTGCGCTTACCACCGGGATTTGGTGAGCGGCCCCGAGCACGAGGACTCGCTGCGACAGGTCTGCCACCTGCACTCCGCGGTCTTGGCGCCGACCCGCCAGAGCGTTCCCGGAAGCGCGCGGACGGGAGCCGATGAGCTCTGCGCTGATTTCTCTGTCCGGCGTGACGCGCCCGGGTCTGCGCGCCATTTCGTGGCGGATGCTCTCGTCCGCTGGGGCCACGACGAAGATCTGATCGAGGACGCCAAGCTCGTCGTGACCGAGCTGGCGACCAACGCCGTCGTACACGCGCGGTCGCCGTTCTCGGTGGCCGTCCGAGCGGAAGATTCTCGAGTGCGCGTTTCGGTACGCGACTCCAGCCCGGCAACACCGACGCTGTGCGATGACGGCCCAAGCGTCCCCTCCGGCCACGGGATCCGCCTGGTCGACGCCCTGTCCGCCGATTGGGGCGTGGAGCTGAGCGCCGATGGCAAGACCGTCTGGGCGGACCTGCAGAGCGGGGGCCTGCTGGGCGAGAGTAGCCAGGAGGACAGATGAGCCGTCTCACAGCTGTCGCCGTCGCCATGTCGCTTGTCGCATTGGGTTTCACGGCGACATCGTTCGCCGCTGGGACTGGCCCGAAGGGCACCACCTTTGCCGGGCAGTGCCAGTTCACCGGAACGTCGACCTTCAGCTCGACGGTGACCCTCGTTCCTTCGCCTGCTCGAGACGATGTCACCGCGAGCGGATCATGCTCTGGGACCCTCACCACCCACAGCGGAAGAACCACGCAACTCAGCAACGAGCCGGTCCAATACCGTGCATCCGAATTCGGTACGGCAGAGTCGTGCAATTCCAACCCCGACGCCGTCGGCGACGGCGAACTCGTCTTCCAGCAGGGATCCCTTCGCTTCAAGGTCGTCGAGAACCGCGTCGGAGGACAAGCCGCCCTGGCCTATAACGGTCGCGACGGTGGCTCGGCCACCGGAGTCGCCTCCGTCAACTCCCCGGACCCAGCTGGTCTCCTGGAGCAGTGCGCGACGAGCGGAATCACCTCTGCGCCAGTCCAGATCGTCTTCCAGAGCACGCCGAGCATCAGCGGCTGATCACTTTCAACGCCCCTGACCGCAACTTCTGCGGACGGCCGGCGCGCCTTGATCCGGGTGGCTGTGCGCCGTACGCTGGGGCTGGTGAGCGTCCGGCCGGGAGCGCGGCTTGCGATTATCGGGGCAGGACCGGGTGGGCTCGCCGCGGCCAAGCATGCCCTCCAGGCCGGGTTTGACCCGACCGTGTTCGAGGCCAGCGGTGACCTGGGCGGCCAGTGGCAGACGACCGCCGCTCACAGTGGCGTGTGGCCGGGCATGCACACGAATACCAGTCGCGCGATGACCGCCTTCTCGGACTTTCCGGCTCCCGCTGACCATCCGCTACACCCCGCTGCCGAGCAGGTCCACCAGTACCTCCACAGCTACGCGCGGAGCTTCGGCGTGATTGAGCGGATCCGGCTCAACACCCGCGTTGCGAAGCTCCGGCCACGCTGGGAGGTAGACGGAGAGCCGTTCGACGGCGTCGTGGTCGCATCCGGGCGGTTCCGCAAGCCCTACCTTCCCGCAGCGCTGAGCCGGTTCAACGGAGACGTGATCCACGCCTTTGACTACCCGGGCGCCGAGGGCTTCCGCGACCGGCGGACGCTGGTCTACGGCAACGGGATCAGTGGCCTCGAGATCGCGTCAGACCTTGCCCCTACGACGCGGGTCGTCTCGGCATTTCGCAAGCCACGGTACGTGATACAGAAAGTGGTCGACGGGGTGTCCTCAGATTGGCAGTGGTACACACTTTTCGGCGCCCTCGAGCGTCGCCACCTCAGCTCTGATGAGTGGAGCCGACGACAGCGCGAGCGCATCATCCGCGTGGCCGGCAACCCGGCCGACTTCGGAGCCCCCGAGCCCGATCCCGACCTTCGCGCAGCGGGCCTTTCGCTGTGCCAGGACTATCTGACCCAGATCCGCGACGGCAGCATCGTGTGCCGCCCCGCGATCACCGCCGTCGATGCCGACAACGTCACGTTCGCGGACGGGTCAACCGAGCGGTTTGAAGCGATCATCTGCGCGACCGGCTACGAACTCGACATCCCCTACCTCGAGCAGGACCTGTGGAGCGTGCTCGGCACCGGTCCCGCCCTCTATCAGAGGACGTTTCATCCCGACCTGCCCGGCTTCGCCGTGATCGGCCAGTTCCTGGCCCAGGGGCCTTACTTCCCGCTGCTCGAACTACAGGCGCGCTGGATCATGGCTGTCTGGGCCGGGGACGTGAGATTGCCCGACGACCGCGTGATGCGCACGATGATCGCCCATGGCCAGCCACCGCTCGATGCCCACAACGCACTCGCCCTGACCCTCGCCGAGGAGCTGGACGTGGCTCCAAGCGTCGCCGACTGGCCCGAACTCGCCGAAGCGCTGGTCTTCGGACCCCTCCTCCCCCCTCGCTACCGGCTCTCGGGGCCGGGCGCGATGTCGGGCGCCGGCGAGATGTTCGAACAGCAGCTGGCGGCCTCCCCGCGCTCACCAACCCAACCCGCCGATCTCGACGCACTACCGACGTTCGGGCTGCCGGATCTCGCCGCGGCGTAGCGGCCGGCAAGGAGCGCCGCGCTGGGTTTGGCACCGGCGAGGGATGGGTAACGAAGCAAGCCGGGGCGTAGGGTTCTGAGAGCTAAAGCTCCGTCGTTGCCGACGCCAGATGCGCCAGCACGGCCGCCGAGCCCGCGCCTCCTCAGACCACTTAGGAGGGAGGAGCCAGCTAAATGCATTCATCCGGATCGTTCGTGAGCCGGGGGCTTGCTGCGGCGGCGGCCGTGCTCGCTGTGGCGGCGATCGTCGCCCCGACAGTCGGTGCCACGGGGCAGCACAGCTACAGGCCGACGAGTCGGCCGGGTAGCGCTCAGCCGACGGGGACGTTGCCATATGAGAACCCGCGCCTGCCGGTCAGGCAGCGCGTTGCGGACCTGCTGTCACGGATGACGCTGGCCGAGAAGATCGGGCAGATGACTCAGGCCGAGCGGGCCAGTATCGACACTCCGACGGCCCAGGGGTCGAAGATCACGACGGACCACCTCGGGAGCGTGCTTTCGGGCGGCGGCTCGGTGCCGACGCCCAACACCCCGACGTCGTGGGCCAACATGGTCGACCGCTATCAGCGGGCGGCCCTGGCCACGCGCTTGCACATCCCCTTGATCTACGGGATCGATGTCGTCCATGGCGACGGGAACATGTACGGGGCCACGGTGTTTCCGCACAACATCGGGCTCGGCGCCACGCGAGATCCGGCGCTCGTCCGCGACGTAGAACATGTCGCCGCGCAGGAGACCCGGACGACCGGGCCTCAGTGGGCCTTCGCTCCGTGCATCTGCGTCGCCCGCGACGACCGCTGGGGGCGCACCTACGAGTCATTCGGCGAGACCCCGAGCCTGGTCCGCGAGATGGAGACCGCGATCGACGGTTTCCAGGGACCCCCGGGACATCTGTCGGATCCCGATCGCGTGCTGGCCACGGCCAAGCACTTCGCCGGCGACGGCCTGACCACCTACGGGACCGGGTCGAACATGCACACTACGGGGAATTACCCCATCGACCAGGGCGTCGACGAGGTCAATCACGCGACGTTCAACCGGCTCGCCCTGTCGCCCTATGTGACCGCGGTGCGCCAGCACCACGTGGGCAGCGTGATGCCGTCCTATTCGGACGTCGATTGGACCGAGGACGGGCTCGGCAACCGGATCAATATGCACGCCAACCGGGATCTGATCACCGGCTGGCTGAAGCACGCGATGGACTTCAACGGCTTCGTGATCTCTGACTACAACGGCATCGATCACATCCATCCGGAGACCTACACGTTCGCCCAGAAGGTGGAGGCGGGCGTCAACGCCGGCATCGACATGTTCATGCAGCCGTCGAACTTCGAGCAGTTCGAGGCGACGTTGACCGATCTGGTCAACTCGGGTCAGGTGTCAATGGCCCGGATCAACGATGCCGTGAGCCGGATCCTGACCAAGAAGTTCGAGCTGGGTCTGTTCGAACATCCGTTCACGAACCGGCGCTACATCAACCAGGTCGGCTCGCGGGCCCACCACGCGCTGGCCCGTCGGGCGGCCGCCGAGTCCCAGGTGCTGCTCAAGAACCGCCGCCACACGGTGCCGATCCAGCGCCGGGGCGACGTCTATGTCGCCGGCTCGAACGCCGACAACATCGGTAACCAGGCCGGGGGCTGGACGCTGACCTGGCAGGGCGGATCGACCAACGTCATCCCCGGCACGACGATCCTCGACGGCGTTCGCCAGCTGGCCCACGGCAACGTGACCTACAGCCAGGACGCCTCGGCGCCGATCCCTCACGATGCCACGGGCATCGTGGTCGTCGGCGAGACTCCGTACGCCGAGGGCTACGGCGACGTGTTCGGCCCCCAGTGGGCGTATGACCCCGGTGACAATGGCGTGCCGCGCCCGGTCAAGGACATGCAGCTCTCGGCCGCGGACAAGGCCGCGCTCGACAAGGTCTGCGCGGCGGCGAAGCGGTGCGTGTTGGTGATCGTGTCCGGCCGACCGCTGATCCTCGATCCGCCCCAGCGCAACGAGGCCGACGCGATCGTGGCGGCCTGGCTGCCGGGCAGCGAGGGCGCCGGCGTCGCGGACACGCTGTTCGGCGCGCGCCCCTTCGTGGGCAAGCTGCCGGTGTCCTGGCCGCGGACACTCGCACAGGAGCCGATCAACATCGGCGACCCGCACTACAACCCGCTGTATCCATTCGGCTACGGCCTGACCACACACGCCGGACGGCCATACTGAGCTGGCTCTGAGAGCAGGGTGGCGGGTCGCAGCGCGCGGCCCGCCACCTCCCTCTCCACCGCTCGGCCGGGGGGCGCTCCCAGCCGGGCGTAACCACCCCCGGGTCGTCAGCGATCGCGCCGGTCCTGCACGGGTTTCAGCGCCGACCTTGGAGCGAGGTTTTCTGCAGGGTCCGAGCTCAAGGTTGTGCGCTCACCGGCGCCGTGGTCAGACCCGAGTCGACCAGTTCGAGATCATCCGTCAAGGCACGCCGGTCACCGTTCTAGATCATGTGTGAAGGAACGCCGGTCACCACGGGAGCCGCAGGCCCGGTTCCCGTAAGGGATACTCCCCGGCAGTGAATCCAGCCAAAACCGCGCTCAGCTTGATCGGTAAACCCGTCGGGGCGGTTTCACACGCGCTCAACCGGCCGAGCTCGCTGGGGCGCAACCGCCCTCTGTACCCGCTGAACCTGGTCGACGCCCTGCGCGGCGGCAGCTTGGAAGACGCCGTGCGCGATCGCATCATCCTCATCACGGGGGCATCGTCGGGCATCGGTGCGGTCACGGCCGAGCGGATCGGCGCCGCCGGAGGCGAGGTCGTTCTCGTCGCCCGCGGCCGGGAGAAGCTCGAGCAGACCGCAGAAGCAGTCGAGTCAGCCGGTGGCAGCGCCCACGTCTATCCGTGCGATCTCACCGACCTCGACGCGATCGCCGCGATGGCCGAGCAGGTCCAGTCAGACCTCGGACGCGTGGACATCCTCGTCAACAACGCCGGGAAATCGATCCGCCGGTCGCTGGAGCTGTCCTACGACCGCATGCACGATTACCAGCGCACGATGCAGCTCAACTACTTCGCGCCCGTTCGACTCATGCTCGCGCTGCTGCCCGGGATGCGCGCGCGGGAGTTCGGCACGATCGTCAACGTCTCCTCGATCGGTGTCCTCACCCGGGTCCCGCGGTTCGGCGCCTACATCGCCTCCAAGGCGGCGCTCGACATCCTCTGCGACGCCTGGCAGGCCGAGACCCACGCCGAGGACGTGCGGTTCTGCACGGTGCACATGTCGCTGGTGCGCACGCCGATGATCGAGGCCACGACGATCTACCAGCGGTTTCCGGTCCTGACTCCCGACGATGCCGCCGGGGTTCTCTGTGAGGCGATCATCCGCCGACCGCGACGGGTCAGCCCTCCGTTCGGCCAGATCGCCGCCTTCGCCGATGCGATGAGCCCCGGCATCATGGACCGGGTTCGTAACCAGGGCTTCCAGCTGTTCGAGGACTCCGCCGCCGCTCGGGGCGATAAGGATTCGACCGAGCCGGTCAAGCTGTCGGGGCCGGCGCGCGCCTTTGCCGAGGTCACCCGCGGGGTCCACTGGTAGCAGGGCAGTCGAGAGGACGCCCGGTCAGGCAGAACCTTCGGCGCGGCCTTTCAGCCCCTCTACCGGACGATCGACCAGCAGCGCCTCCACGCGGTCACGCGCCGGTCCCCGCACGGTCCGGACCAGTAGCGCCAGGCGCCGCCCGACTCCGATCTCGAGCGAGTAAGTGGCCAGGGTCATGCCCTTCCCGCGCTCCTCAAACCGCCACGAGCCTTCCAGCGACCGCAGGTCCCCGCTCTCACGCGTCCACCGCAGGCCATGGGGCTCGTCGTAGCTGAAGCGCAGACGCATCCGCACGCGCGTGACGGTCGCATCCATCTCGCTGTCGGTCACCGTTGCCCGACCCTCGTCGTCGCGCTCCAGAACCTGCACCTGCGTCATCGCCCCGTGCCACTCCGGCAGATGATCTATGTCGGCGGCGATGGCGAAGCAGCGCTCGGCCGGCGCGGCGATCTCGATCGAACGTGAGCCCTCCAAATCAGCCATGGTGCCGTCCTACCCCCGATCGGGTCGGCCTCACCTCCCCTGTCGTGAGCCGGAAGTTCGCGGACCCGGGACGCTCGTGTCGTGAGTCGGAAATTCGTGAATCAGGACACTAGGTCACCGCGAACAGTCGCCACTCCCCCGGGATCCCTTTGAGCTCGTGGACTCCCCGGTCGGTGAACTCGATCCCCGAGCCGGCCACAAGGTCCTTGACCGTGCTCGAGACAAGCACTTCGTCGGCGGTCGCCTCCGCGGCCACCCGGGCCCCCGTGTGGACCGCGATGCCCGTCACGTTGCCATCGCTCAGCTCACATTCGCCGGTGTGCAGGCCGGCGCGGATCGAAAGGCCTAGTTCGTGGACACCATCGGCAATCGCCCCGGCGCAGCGGATCGCGCGCGCCGGGCCGTCGAATACGGCCAGGAAGCCGTCGCCGGCGGTACCCATCTCCCGGCCCCGAAAGCGCATCAGCTCTCGTCGCACCAGCCCGTGGTGGCGCTCGAGCAATTCGCGCCAGCGGCGATCACCGAGCTCGATCGCCTTGGTCGTGGAGCCGACGATGTCGGTGAAGAGGACGGTGGCCAGCATCCGGTCAGGCTCAGGGTCCTCCCACCCGCCTGCCTCCCAGACATCGGTCAAGAACCGTTCGACCTCGGCCTGGATCAGCCTGCCTCCTGCACCGAGTGCCAAATGCCCGACCCCGGGAAGCTCGACGAACCTTGCCGACCTGAGGCGCCGCGCGGTGTAGGCACCCACCTCGACCGGGACGATCTGGTCATCGGAGCCATGGAGAACGAGCGCCGGCACGCGAACCACGGGGAGAACAGGACGGATATCGATCTCCTTGTTCATGCGGTAGAGCGCTTCGAGCATCCCCGGACTCGCGCCGTAGCGGACGAAATCGATGAACGCCTCGACCTCGTCGTCATCCTGCATCCCCAGAGCCCGGACCGCCGCTCGGGCATCGGCCCGAGGCTGATAGACCCGCAGGGCGTGCTCGACCTCGTGCCGATAGGCGTCCTCGGTCCGTCCCCACGGGAAGTCGGGCGCCCACAGCGTCCGCGGTGAACAGCTGCGGACGATCAGCGCGGCCGTCCGCTCTGGATAGGTGGCGGCGAACAGGATCGCCATCGCGGCCCCCTCGGACAGTCCGTAGAACGCCGCCCGGCGCGAGCCGACCGCATCCATCACGGCGCGGACATCCTCCATGCGCGTCTCCAGGCTCGGAGCGCCCGTGACGGGATCAGACATGCCCGTCCCGCGCTTGTCGAACCGGATCAACCGCGAGAACGAGCCCAGCTCGTTGAGGAAGTCCCCGAAGTGGGGCAGCTTCCACTGCAACTCCATGTGGGTGACGAACCCGGGCACGAACACGAGATCGAACGGCCCATCGCCAACCACCTGATAGGCGATGTGCACGTCACCGCTGAGGGCGTAGTGCGTCTGCGGCCCCACGGCATGATTCTCGCTCACCTCGGGCAGCGCGAGCAGATCGGGCTGCGATGCCTGCCGGATTACGTCGACGGCCGCGCCGATGCCCGGGGGCTTCGCGACTAGCGGGCCCGATGCGAGCGCCGGGCGAAGTAGCGCCAGCCGATGATCGCCCAGACCAGCCAGATGATCGGCGCCCCGTCGGCAAAGCCGTGATGATCGGCGTGGCCAGATCCAAGGAGTGCGGACACGATCGCGAACACGACCACCATGACGATGGCCGTGGCGGCAGCGAGCGCCATCACCGGACGCCGGGCGATCGAGCGCGACCGCCGCTCGGGCAGGTGGGCCGAAGCCGGAAGGTCGGAAAGGACCGCGTCAAGCTCGCCGTAGGTCCGGGCGCTCAGCGCGGCTCCCATGCGCTCGTCAAGCTCCTCGGGCACAAGCCGGCCTTCGGTGGCCGCATGACGGAGGAGCGACGCAACATGCTCACGTTCAGCGTCTGAGGCCCTCAGGTCCGCTCGTCTGGTCATCTCGTTCTTGCTCCTTGCTGCCGATGGCGCGGGATGCCGCCAATCACTCCACAGTACAGCGCGCGCACAAGCGGCTCGAAGGCTACGCACCTAGAGCGCAGCCAGCGCCTCCTCGATCGGAGTCGTACCGCTGATCAGGTCAAACGCCCGCCCGATGGTGGCCGGGGTCGCGAGGACGGCGGCCAGCGCGGCCGCGACATCGTCGCGGGGAATCGAGCCTCGGGACAGCTCTTCGCCCACCGTCACGCGTCCGGTGCCGGGGTCATCGGTAAGACCGCCGGGGCGGACGATGGTCCATTGCAATCCGCTCCGCATCAGGGCCGCGTCGGCCTGCGCCTTGGCCCTGAGATACGCGGGAAAGCCGTCGCCGGGGAGATCGGGGTCGCGGGCGCCCATGGCGCTGACCATTGCGTACCGTTCGACCCCTCCCTTCCGGCAGGCCTCGATCAACCGGATCGCACCGTCGCGGTCCATTGTTGCCTTGCGCGTGTCGCCGCTGCCCGGCCCGGCGCCGGCGGCAAACACCGCGGCCGTGGCGCCGGTCACCTCGTCGGCGAGGTCGCGATCGTCGTGCTCGAGGTCGAACACGATCGGGGTCACACCGGCCGCCTCGAGGTCGGCGCTCTGGTCGGGGTTGCGGATGATTCCTCGGACGCGATGGCCTGTCCCGGCCAGGAGCCGGCCCAGCCGGAGGCCGATCTTCCCGTGAGCTCCGGCGATGACGACCGCTCCATCAGACATGACTGAGCCTCCTCTCCGCTGACCAGTTGCTCAGCCAACGGTAGAGGGTCGCATGCTTCACCCCCGCACCCTGGGCACATCCCGACCCGGAGAGATAGGCTCGCGGCCATGAAGGTTCTGGTCACCGGCGCCTCGGGGTTCCTCGGTGGCTTCGTGTGTACCGAGCTCCAGCGTCGCGGCCATCAGGTGTCGGCGCTGGTGCGACGACCCGAGTCCGCCCCCGCGGGGACCACGCCGGTGATCGCTGACCTCACCGACGCCCCGAGCTTGGCGCAGGCGCTGGGCCAAGCTCAGCCTGAAGCGGTCGTCCATCTGGCGGCCGAGATCGCCACCCAGCGCGACGCACGGCGGGTGCGCGAGGTGAATGTCGAGGGCACGCGGCGACTGTTGGGGGCCGCGGTCGAGGCCGGCGCGCCACGGTTCGTGTTCACGTCCACGGTCGTGACCGGCGATGCCGGCGGCGAGATGCTGACCGAGGACCGGCGGCCGCCCGTGCAGACCGAATACGGTCGCTCCAAGCAGGACGGCGAGGAACTGGTCCTGCAATCGGGGCTAGCGCACGTCATCCTGCGTCCCAGCCACGTGTACGGCCCCGGCGGCTGGTACGCGCAGGAGATCGTCGGCCGGCTCCGGCAACCCGGCCGGTTTGCGGTCGTCGGCTCGGGCCAGAACTTCTGGGATGTCGTGCACGTCGAGGATGTGGCCAGCGCCTGTGCGGATGCCGTCGAGCGCGCACCGTCCGGGGCGATCTACCACGTCGTCGACGACCAACCCGTCCGCTACCGGGATTTTGTCGGGCTGACGGCGGCCGCGCTCGGCCTGGGAGCGCCTCGCCGCGTCCCCATCTGGGTGGCGCGGCTGGCCGCCGGCCCCGATCCGGTCCGAGCTGTGGTCCGGTCGGCGCGGAGCAGCAATGCCCGCATCAAGTCCGAGCTCGGGTGGCTTCCGCGCTTCCCTAGCGCCGAAGTGGGCGTACCGGACGCGGTAAATCGCCTGAACGCATCCTGACGCTGTGAACCCCGAGTCTCGACTGTGTGTGTCACTGTCGAGCGGTGACCTCCCCGGCTGAGTACGCTGCGCGAGCGCTCCGGGCGCATGCCGCGATGGAGCGTCGATTCCGTCGCCGCGACGGTCTCCACCGCCGGCCGGGCTGGCTCGGGCGGCTCGGCGTGATCGAGCACCTGTGGCCCGCCGCTCGGGCGTTTATGGCCACCATCGATCTGGCCGGCGTCCGAGCCGAGCTCGTGCGCGAGTTTGATGCCGGCCAGGCACTGGCCCGCGACCTACGCGGCCTCGAGCGCTACTGGGATGAGCGCGATCCCGGCCCGGCCTACGCCTCCGATGTCCATCACACGCCCTGGAGCGGGGACCGCTACTACGACGACAATGCCTGGGTCGGTCTGGCTCTGGTCGAGCTCGAACGGCTGCGCCCGGGGATCGCACCGGCGGGCCGGGCGGCCCAGTTGTTCGAGTTCGCCCGTGGAGGATGGAGCTCGGATCCGAGCCTTCCCCATCCGGGCGGCACGTACTGGGTCGAGCAGGGCCGCGGTGCCGGCCGGCGCAACCACGACCGAAACACCGTCTCCAACGCACCCAATGCGGAGCTCGGCCTGCATCTGGATGAGCTATCCGGGAGTGAGCACCGGCGTCCCGCCGCCCTGAGGATGTGCGACTGGGTCGCCGGGGCGCTGCTTACGCCGGAGGGCCTGTACTTCGACAAGCTGCGCGGCGACGGGACGATCGACCGTGCGCTATGGAGCTACAACCAGGGCAGCATGATCGGGGCCGCCGTTCTGCGCTACCGCGCCTCGGGCGCTCCCGAGTTTCGCGACGCCGCCGAAGCCGTCGCCCGTGTCGCGCTGCGCCGCTACGCCGGACGTTACTTCGACCATCCGCCCGCCTTCAACGCCATCTTCTTCCGCAATCTGCTGCTCCTTCATCACACAAGCGCCGACCCCGATCTGCGCGGGGAGATCGTCGCCACGATGCGCACCTACGCCGACCAGGCGTGGTCGCGCCGGCAGTCCGGTGATCTCCTGGGCAGCGCCCGCGGCCCGCTCACGCTGCTTGACCAGAGCGCGCTGGTTCAGGTCCTCGCGCTCAGCGCGTGGGATCCGGCGGACTATGCGCGCATAGCCTGAGGCGGTCACCCGGCTCGCGACGTTGACAACATCATTGCCATGCCCACCCTGCCCGACACGCTCATCGTCCTATTTGACGGCTTTGACGACCTCGACGCGATCGGCCCGCTCGAGGTCCTGACCGAGGCCGGGTTTCCCGTGTCCCTGGGTGCGGCGCCCGGAGCGCCGGGACACGTTCGCTCCGCCCACGGACTCCACATCGCGGTTCCCGAGATCGACTCTCGCACTCCCGAACTGGCCGTCATCCCCGGCGGAGGCTGGTTCAGCGGAGCCGGTGTCCGAGACCAGATCGAGCGTTCGCTGCCGACCCGGATCGCGGAGTGGCACGCCGCCGGCACCGTCGTCGGATCGGTCTGCACCGGCGCGATGCTCCTCGCCGCGGCGGGGCTTATGGCCGGCCGTCCTGCGGTTACCAACCGAAACGCGATCCAGGACCTCGCTCAGGCCGGAGCCGAGGTCCACACCGAGGCGCGCGTGGTCGACGACGGAAGCGTCGTCACCTCGGGCGGCCCAGCGGCGGGACTTGACTTCGCCATCCACCTGGTCTCCCGCTTCGCGGGCGTTGGAGCGGGCGAACAAGCCGCCGAGCGGCTCGAGCATGTGCCGGTCGGGCCGGTGATCGTCACCCGAGCCCCGGCCTAGACTCGAGGCATGCCCTCTCAATTCGTCACCCGGTCCCTCGGTCACGCCACCGGGCGGATACCCGGTCTGCGCCGTATCCC
This sequence comes from uncultured Solirubrobacterales bacterium, assembly GCA_963849455.1. Taxonomy (GTDB): domain Bacteria; phylum Actinomycetota; class Thermoleophilia; order Solirubrobacterales; family Solirubrobacteraceae; genus Palsa-465. The sequence continues at coordinate 34,798 of CAWKHE010000004.1, forward strand.
CGTTGTCAAACTGCTCGCCATCGGCGAAGTAGGACTTATCGCCCGTAATCACCTGCTGCGCCTGACCCCAGCGGAGCGCCGGCAGCTGCTCACGCTGATGCGCGAGGCACGCGGTCGCCCCAGCCGCCTCAGCCGGAGCCAGCACGACGACCTGGCCGACCTCGTGGCCAAGCTCGAGCCTCGGGTGCTGGCCGCCGAGGCCGTCCACCGTCTCTCGCCGGTGCCGGTTCCGCGGCGCCTCGTAGCGGGCCGTCGACGGCGGCCCGCCGCCGCTAAGCGGGCCCGTTAGCGCGTCACCCGGTGGCAGTAGCGGTAGGCCTCGCTGAAGCCAAGCCGGGCAGAGAGCGAGCGGGGCCCGGGGTTTGGTCGCCGGGTCAGCCGACGCGGTAGCGCTCGAGCGCCTCGCGCCGCGCTTGGCGTGGTCGACGATCGGCGCGGGGTAGTCGCGGCCGATGGGGCAGCCGCACTCCTCCTGCACGTCCTCGGGCATCGTCCATGGCTCGGGCAGGTAGCGGTCGGGCACCGGCCGCAGCTCGGGGACGAAGCGGCGGACGTACTCGCCCTCGGGATCGAAGCGCTCCTGATGACGCGCGGGGTTGTAGATCCGCCGAAAGACGGGCTGCGGGTCGACACCCACCGAGGCGATCCATTGCCAGTTGCCGTTGTTGTTGGCTTCGTCGCCGTCGATCAGCAGGCGCATGAACCAGCGCTCGCCCCAGCGCCAGTCGATCCCGAGGTCCTTGGTCAGAAACGAGCCGACCAGCAGCCGCACGCGGTTGTGCATCCACCCTTCGTGGCGAAGCTGGCGCATCCCGGCGTCGACGAGGGGGAAGCCCGTCCGACCCGGCGCACCAGGCCTCGAAGCGCTTCTCGGCGTGGCTCCAGCGAATCGAGCCGCGGTAGCGATCCTGGTACTCGTGTCTGGCGTTGCCGGGGAAGATGCGCAGCACCTGGGCGTAGAAGTCGCGCCAGCACAGCTGGCGGCGGACCGCCTCGGCGCCGGCCCGGTCGCCAAGCCGGTGCTCGATTTCCCGCGGGGAGACGCAGCCGAAGTGCAGGTACGGGGACATCCGCGAGGTTCCGCCGCTGGCCGGACGCGTTCGTGCGCGTGTAGTCGGCAGCGGCTTCGGCAGGAAGCGCTCCAGGGCCTTGCGGCCCGCCCGCTCGCCGCCCGGCGCCGGATCCACGCACTCCTGTCGAAGGCCCGAGGTCCTCGAGCTTTGGCAGCCTCCCACTGCGGATCCGCTGCGGGACGGGATCGGCAGGGAGCCGCGGTCGGCGCCCAGACACGTCGCGCCGCGGCGCCTGTCGATCCCGTTGCGGTAGAAGGGCGTGAACACCGTGTAGGGCATTACCCGCGCCGGTCGTCAGATCGCGGCGGGCCGGTCGAGCACGAACAGGCCCGGGGTGCGGACGCAACGCGATGCCTCGCCTCCCGCAGCGCGTCACGGACGCGCCGGCGCGCGCGGGCGCGAAAGGGCCGAGCGTCGGCGCTGAAGATGAACCGCCTCCGCCGTCGACCTGTTCGGCCAGCTTGGCAGCTCGAGGTCCGGGGGCCGCGGCGCACGACCAGCCGGCTTCCCCGCTCGCGCAGCGAATCGTCCAGATCCGCCAGCGACTCGAGCAGGAACTGCGTGCGCGGCCCGGAGCGCGTGACGCCCGCAGAGCAGCCGCTCGTCCAAGCAGAACACCGGCACGACCGCTCGCCGGCGCTCGAGCGCGGCGTGCAGCGCCGGGTGGTCATGGATGCGCAGGTCGCGGCGCAGCCACAACAGCGCCGGGTCATCGGCGCGCGTACTGCCCGCCTGCTCAGAGCGCGCGCGAGGTCGCCGCACGGCGGTAGGCGAAGATCCGATCGAGGTCGCGCCGGACGAAAGCGCGGTGGGCCAGCTCGCCGAGCGGCCCGTACGGGAGGCTCGTAGCCGACGCGGTCGCGCACGATGCGTGCTCTCGGATGCCCTGAACGAAGTCATGGCGGTGGTGCCAGAGGCCGTACGGGCCCCGCGAGCTGGCGGTCGACGAAGCGCCCACCGGGCTCCCACTCCTCGATCTGCGTCACCCAGCGCAGGGGGACGCCGTGGAGGCGCAGCCGGTACTCGATCAGCGGTCCCGGATGCATCTCGATCGGCTCGGGGGTGAGCACCTCGAAGCGCAGCCAGGGCGGCGTCAGCGCTTCGAGATTGCTTGCCGCGGCAAAGAAGTCGAACACCTCGTCCAGCGGCCGCGTCGACGCGCTGTTCCCGCTCGAGGACGTGGACCTTCACGAACGGCCGAGCACGTCGCGCAGGGCCGGCTCGAGCTCGCGGATGCGTGAAGCGGTAGCCGAGCTCCTGCAGCCGGGCGGGGACCACGCGCTGACCCGTGGTCACCATCTCGCCATCTCGCCGTAGAGCAGCTTCACGCGCGAAGCCGGCACGGGCAGAAAGGCGGGCCGGTCCAGAGCGCGTCCGAGGGCGTGAGACAGCTCGGCGTTGGTCGCCGGGTTGGGGGCGGTGACGTTCACCGGGCCCTGGGCGGCCGGTCGTCGTCCGGCGCAGCACAGCAGGGCGCCGACCACGTCCTCGAGATGAATCCAGGGCACGTACTGATGGCCGCCGGCGACCGGGCCGCCGACGCCAAGCTTGAAGGACGGGAGCATCTTGGCCAGCGCGCCGCCGCTAGGCGAGAGGACGACGCCGGTCCGCGTACAGGCGACCCGCATGCCCGCGCGCGCGGCCGTGCGCCTCGTGCTCCCAGGCCACGACGTCACCTCGGCCAGGAAGTCATCACCGGCGGCGGCGTGCTCATCGAGGGCAGCGTCGCCCCGCGGGCCGTAGTAGCCGCTGGCGGACTGCGAGACGAGGACCTCGGGCCGGTCGGCTTCCGGCAGATCTTTCAGCCCGCTGACCAGCTGCCGCGTGGCCAGGACCCGCGAATCGCGGATCTTGCTCTTGGCCTCGTCGGTCCAGCGCTGGGCCACCGGCTCGCCGAGGAGATGGATCACGGCATCGGCGCCGGACAGCGCTTCGGCAGGCGGGGGTGCTGAGGTCGGCTCGGGCCAGGCGTGGACCTCGGCCCCGTCGCCGAGAACGCGCTGACCTCGCTCGGGATCGCGAGACAGAGCCACGACCTGATCGCCGCGGGCGCGGAGCGCATCAGCCGTGGCCAGCCCGATCGTGCCGGTCGCCCCGGTGATGCAGGACGCGCATCAGATCCGACCCTCGAGTTCTCGTCGAGCGTGCCATGGATCTCCACCTTACCGTGTGTGTTGGAAAAAGCGCAACAACGTGTATCGTTCCCGATCATCGAGGCCGGAAACGGAGACTTGAGTACTGCCCAGCTGGCGGAGCGCACCGGGGTCCCGGCCGGGACACTGCGCATGTGGGAGAGCCGCCACGGCTTCCCCGCCCCGGAGCGGCTGCCTGGAGGCCACCGCCGCTATCGCGACCGTGACGTCGAGCACGTGCGCGCGGTGGCCCGGCTGCGCGAACAGGGCCTGTCGATGTCCGCCGCCATCGCCCAGGTGCTTCGCTCTGAGCAGCCGCTTCCGGTCCTCGGTGTTCGCCGGCCTGCGCGAACGCCACGCCGAGGTCGCAGCCGGCCGTTCTTTCCAAGCGCGCGGTCCTGAGCCTCACCCGGGCCATCGAGGATGAGTACTGCGCACGGGCCAGCCGTGGCCTGCTGGTCGGCTGCTTTCAAGCCGAACGCTTCTACCGGCAGGCCGAGCGGCGCTGGCGTGAACTGGACGCGGACTACCGAGCTCGCCGTCGCCCTGGCCGGCTTCACTGCGCTGCGCGAGCCGACGACGCGCCGGTCGAGGTGCCGATCGCCGGCGATCAGCCCATGGCGCGCGAATGGACTCTGGTCATCGATGCCCCGGGCGCGCAGGCTTGTCTGGCGGCGTGGGAGCAGCCCACCCAGGAGAGAATTGCCCGACGCCGACCGTCGCTTCGAGGTGCTCTGGTCCTTCGAGCCCGCGGTCGTGCGATCGGCCAGCGAGGTCGCGATCGACGTGGTCCGCGGCGCTCGCGCCCGCGGTGGCGAAGCGGGCCGACGCCGCCCTGTCGCACCCTGTCGCCCCGCCGGACCCAGAGCTCCGCTTCGCCTCGGCGCTGGCCCACCGGATGATCGGCTACCTCGCCGAGGTGCCCGGGAGGCGGCTCGGGCTCGCCCTCGAGATCGCGGGAATCCTGACCGCCGCCAGGATTACCCCCGTCGGCTGAACGGGCGCCGCCGGTTGCTTCGGCGATCGACTCGGCGGCGCCCAGCCCGCCGAGAACGACCGCGATCAGCGGCCGCGATGGTCCAGGCCGGCGAGGCCGCCGCCGGCGGCGGCCAGGATCAGCGACGGCCCCGGCCGCCAGGGGCCGCAGCACCCCCCGCTCGCCGGCGATCCGCCAGCGAAAGGCGGCCAGGCCGAGCAGGTAGAGCGCCACGCCGCCGCAAAGGTACAGGCGTCCGGTGATCGGCATCGGTGCCCCCACGGAGTCGTGGACGACCAGCCGCATGCCGCCGGCGAAGATGATGATCCCGGCCACGATGATGAGATGGATGTAGCTGTAGGCGTCGGCGGCGGCCAGCACCGGATCGGGATGGTGCGCGAAGCCGGGCCTGGGCGCGTTCGGCAAAGCGATCGAAGTACGTCCACCAGAGACCGATGGCGATGAGCAGGGCCAGCACCGCGCCGACCACCTGAGCCACTGTGAGCCGGTCGGTCGCGGTGCCCAGGCCGACCCCGACGGCCAGAATCGACTCGCCCAAGCAGATGATCACGAACGACCCATAGCGCTCGGCAAAGTGGGCGACCGCCACATGCTGCAGGCCGCGCAGACGCTGGCGCGTCAGCCAGGCGGGCCCGGCGTAGTCGATGGCCGCCGCTGCAGTCCACAGCAACGCCCGACCCCAGCCGTGCAGCACCACGGCTCCGGCCAGGAGCATCGCCATCCCGATGAGCACGGTCACGCCGAAGCCGGCGATCGCCGACCAGGCCGCGTTGCCCTGGCGGCTGGCGTCAACGTAGAGGCCGAGGTGGAGAAGGCGTACGAGGATGTAGGCGACGGCGAACAGGATCCCTTCGGCCGCGAAGGCCTGCGGCAGGGCGAGCCCGACGAGGAAGATGAGCGACCGTCGCCGCCAGCATCACGGCCCGCAGCGAACGCGAGTCCTCGCTCTGAGCGTTGGCTGCCCAGACAAACGCCGACCAGGCCCACCAGACCAGGGCCAGCAGCAGCATCGCCTCACCAAACCGTCCCCAGCCCGGCCGGTGAGCCAGGATCGTGGTCACCTGCGTGACCGCGTAGACGAAGACCAGGTCCCAGAGCAGCTCCACGGGCGATGTGCGCCGCTCGGCGGCGACCTCGCTCGCCGGCGGTTCGGCGGGCACGACCGGGACGGGAACTTGGGCCTGCATGTCGGTCACGGCGACCAAGTATCACGGCGGCGGAGTCCGCCGCCTGATTGGATACCCCTCCCCGTACCCGAAGTGAGGAGACGTGATGGCAGACAAGGCCGCGATCGTGACCGGAGGATCAAGCGGGATCGGACTGGCGATCGCCCGCATGCTGCTCGAGGAGGGCTACGGAGTCACGCTGGCCGCCCGCCGTCCGGAGAAACTCGAGGCAGGCCGCGGCCTCGCTTGGCGACGGTGCCGAGGTGATTCACGTCGCCGGAAACATGGCCGACGAGGAGACGATCCGGGGGGTGGTGGCCAAGCACGAGGAGCGCTTCGGCCGGCTCGACATGCTGGTCAACAACGCCGGTGTCGGGATCGGCGCCCCGGTGGCCGAGATCAACACCAAGCGCCTGGATATGCAGCTCGACGTCAATCTGCGCTCGATCATCCTCTTCTACCGCGAGTGCATGGGCATGCTGCGCGCCGCCGCGGCCGAGCATCACAACTCGATCGTGGTCAATACGGCCTCGATCTCGGGCAAGGCGGGTGAGGCTTGGCTGTCGGTCTACTCGGCCACCAAGGCCGGCGTGATCGGCTTCACCGAGGCCATGAACAAGGAGATCGGTGGCGAGGGGATCAAGTCCACCGCCCTCTGCCCCGCCTTCGTCGACACGCCGATGACGGACTTCATCAAGGGCAGCGTGTCCGCGGAGGACATGATCCGCTCCGAGGACATCGCCGAGGCAGTGCGGATGCTGATGAAGCGTCTCCCCCGCCTGCGTGATCCCGGAGATCATCTTCCACGCCCCGGGCGGGATGCCGGGCGGGCTATCGGTCGAGGTTTGACGCCGGCTTGGACGCGGGCGGCGGGAATCGCGGCCGCGGGCCGGCGTTTCGGGGCCGCGCCCCCGCGCGGGACGTGTCGGCCTCGAGACGCTTCAGGGCCAGCTCGTACTCGTCATAGCGGCGGAACAGCCGTGTCCACGACCAGCCCGCGCGGCGGCCGAGCTCGGCGCTGCGGTCCGGATCGCCGGGGCGATGACGGCGTGGGCTGGATGGTTGAGCTGGCGCGGGTCCCGGACGCCGACCGCGCTCTCCGGCCTCCCGGCGTTCCCGAGCCTCTCGGCGCGCATCGTCTTGAGCGCGTCGGCGTTGCAGCGCCAGGTGCTCGTGGCGCGCTGCGGCGAGCCCGGCCTGAGGGGCCTCATCCTCGAGCAGGCTCAGCCTCGAGATGGGCCTTGAGGACGCGCAGCTCACGCTCGGTGGCGCGGCGGGCTCGGGCCTTGCGGGCATCACGGAAGGCGAACCGGTCCCAGGCCCGAGCGAAAGCGATCAGACTCGTCCGGCCGCCGGCCCGGTGGGCGGCCAGCATCGGACAGACCCCGTCGTCGGTCGAGTACGCCCCGGCGATGATCGGATTGGCGGCGATCCCTTCCAGCATGGCGATCCGGGTGCGCTGGGGCAGGCAGTCGATCGCCTCGTCGCAGGTCGGTGCTGGTTGCTCGCGGCCGGGTTCGCATAGGGTTCGCCGCGCTGGGTGGCGGCGGCGCCACTGTAACTGTGCCCGCCGGAGCCGACAAGAGATGTCCTCGCCACGAAAGGAACCTTGCACATGAAACTCGGTGTGAACCTCGGCTACTGGGGCCTCGGCATGGGGCCGCAGGACCAGCTCCAGACCGTCCAGGAGGCCGAGCGTCTCGACTATGACTCCGTCTGGGCGGCCGAGGCCTACGGCTCGGACGCGGCGACCGTATTGGCCTGGCTGGCGGCGGGCACGACCAAGATCAGACTTGGCTCGGCGATCTTCCAGATGCCCGGTCGTTCGCCGGCGCTGACCGCGATGACCGCCGCCACGATCGACGAGCTGTCGGGCGGCCGGATGATCCTCGGGATCGGCTCCTCGGGGCCCCAGGTGGCTGAGGGCTGGCACGGCCAGCGCTTCGGACGCCAGCTCCAGCGCACGCGAGAGTACGTGACCGTCGTGCGCAAGGCGCTGGGCCGCGAGCGCCTGGAGTTCAAGGGCGAGACCCTCGAGCTGCCCCTCCCCGATGGTCCCGGCAAGGCGCTGAAGCTGATGATCACCCCGGTGCAGGAGCGGATCCCCATCTATCTCGCGGCGATCGGGCCCAAGAACACCGCGCTCGCCGGCGAGGTGGCTGACGGCTGGATCCCGACCTTCTTCTCTCCCGAGCACGTGGCCGACTTCCGCGCGCGCCTCCAGGAGGGGGCCGACCGAGCCGGCCGCAGTCGCTCGATGACTTCGACATGGCGCCGACCGTCCAGGCCTACATCTCCGACGACCGCGAGACGGCGCGCAATCTGATGCGGCCCGTCCTCGCCCTCTACATCGGCGGCATGGGCTCGCGCAAGCAGAACTTCTACAACAACCTCGTTCAGCGCTACGGCTTCGAGGACGCCGCGGCCGAGATCCAGAATCTGTACCTGGACGGAAAGAAGGAGGAGGCCGGGCACGCCATTCCCGACGAGCTGATCGATTCGATCTGCCTGTGCGGCCCCCGAGACTTCGTCCGCGAGCGAATCCAGGCCTTCCGCGACGCGGGGGTGGGGACGCTGATGGTCAGCCCGATGGCCTTCACGGCTGACGAGCGGATCGACCAGCTCCGCGCGGTGGCCGAGCTGGCGGTTGAGCACCAGCGAGGGAGGCTCGGCGGCCGCCACCGAGGGCGGCGCTCCCGGAGGGTCGGCGGCGGGTACCGAGCGCGCGACTCCCGGAGGCTCGGCGGCCCGGCCGCTGCGCTTCTTCCTGGGCGCGTTCGGGCAGCCGGGCCACGCGTTTCCGATGCTCGCCCTGGGTGCCGAGCTCGTCGCCCGCGGCCACGACGTCACCTACGAGACCTGGACTCGCTGGCAGGAGCCGGTGGAGGCGCACGGGATGAGGTTCATCGCCGCGCCCGAGTACCCCGCCTTCCCCACCCGCGAACGTCCCATCCAGCCCTATGCGGCGATGGTCCACGCGGCGAAGGTCACTCGTCCGGGGATCGCCGCCTGCGCGCCGGACGTGGTCGTCCACGACATCCTCACCCTGCGCTCCGGCGCTGGCCGCCGAGCTCGAGGGCGTTCCCGCGGCGACGCTGATCCCCCACGTCTATCCGGTCGGCAGCGCCGGGCATGCCGCCCTACGCCGTCGGTGCGCGGCTCCCCCGCAGCGCCGCGGGACGGGCGCTGTGGCGGGCTTCGATCGCCCCGTGGCCAAGGGGCTGAGGCGCGGCCGCGAGGAGCTGAACGGGTCGCGGGCCCGGCTCGGCCTCCCGCCCGTCGAGCATTTTCACGGCGGCCTCAGCCCCGAGCTGGTCCTGGTCGGGACGCTCCGCGAGCTCGAGTACCCGCGGGCGTGGCCCGAGCACGTGAAGGTCGTCGGGCCACTGATCTGGGAGCCGCCCTACCAGCGCGTGGAGCCGCCGCCCGGCGATGAGCCGCTCGTGCTCGTCGCGCCGTCGACCGCCCAGGATCCCGACCACCGACTGCTCCGCGCCGCCCTGGCCGGGCTGGAGCGGCGAGCCGATCCGCGTGCTGGCGACCTGGAACCGCCGGCCACTGCCGGGGCCGGCCCGGGTGCCCGCCAACACACGGCTGGTGGAATGGATCTCCTACGCGCAGACGATGCCCGGCTGCGACCTGGTCATCTGTCACGCCGGACACGGCACTTTGGCCCGCGCCATCGTCTCCGGCGCCGCCGTGCTGGCCGTACCCCACGCCGGCGATATGGCCGAAAACGCCGCCCGGGCCGACTGGGCAGGGCTCGGCGTCCGGCTGCCGTGGGGGCTGCTCAGTCCGGCCACGCTCCGGCTGGCGGTGCGGCGCGCCCTCGCCGACCCGTCGCTCGGTACAGCCGTGCGGCGCCTGGCCGCTGGAACCAGCCCCGGCGCGGGCGCGGCCCGGGCGGCTGACCTCGTGGAGGCGATGGCGCGCCGCGTGCGATCGCGCTAGGCGCGGGCGCGTTCGCGTAAGCGCCGGGTGCGACCGCGCTCGCGGGTGCGATCGTTGTGAGAGAGTGAATGGCGCTAGAGGGTGCTCGGCTGCGCGCGCAGGAACGCGATCACGGCCGGGTCGTCAGTGCGGAAGAGGTCGACGGGCTCGCCCGAGCAGGTGCAGAGCTCGACCTCGATCTCCTCGGCGGTGAGCTCGCGCACCCGCCAGGTCGCGCCGTGGTCACGCCAGCGTTCGAGCTCGGCGACAGTGGCGGCGTGGCGCATCAGCGGGCCTCAACGGGGGAAGCCCCCGAGCCCGCGGCGGTTGACGTCGCGCCCGTAGGGCCCGTCTCGGATTCTTGTGCCGGGTTGGCGGTCGCCCAGGCGATGATCTTCTTCGAGCCCTGGATCACGGTCTCGTCATCCAGGACCAGCACCGGGACCCAGTCATTGCCGGTCATGGACCGGACTTCCCGGCGCCCCCGAGTCAGGCTGTTGACGGCGCCCGGCAGATAGCCAAGCCCGTAGGACCGAATCACCTCGGGCTCGTAGCCGGCTTTTACCACGGCCGCATGGGCCTCGCCGCACGGATGCGCGTGCAGCGGCTTGCCCGCCGTCCAGGTTCCCCAGCACACGTAAAGCTTCATGGCTCCATCATCGCGGATTCGATGTCTGGATTCTGCACATCAGGTCCGGTGTCACTCGGTGCGCCCCAGCTTCCGCGACGTGGCCGGAACGACTGCTCGAAGAGAAGCTCCGGGGGTGGGACTCGAACCCACAACCTAACGGTTAACAGCCGTTCGCTCTGCCTATTGAGCTACCCCGGACCGGTATTGAGCTACCTACGACGAATCGAGAGGCGGCTGGGACTCTACGGCAAGCGAGGCCACCCCGTTCTCTACCTCCGCATGGCAATTGGAGCATAAAAGAACGCACTTGGCCGCCTCGGCGCGGACCGCCTCGAGCGAAAGCGTGAGTCCGTTGGCACTGATCCCGAGGCGCTTGTCGAGGGGATCGACATGGTGGAATTCGAGCGCGGCCGGGCTTCGGTCATAGCCACAGATCGCACAGCAGCCACCCGCCTCCAGAATCAGGGTCTGCTTCAGCCGCCGCCGGTGCCGTGAAATCCCCTCGCTGCGACAGCGCTTGCAGCGATAGTAGCCACGCCCCTCGAGGACGTAAGCGGTGGTTCCATGGTGAATGCAGTCAAAAACGATCTCTAGCTTTCCGGCTTCCTTTCCGGCCAGCGCGTGCCGCCCGAGGCGCGGGCCAACTTTGTTCTTGGTCTTCGAGTCCGTACTTCCGCAGCCAGTGACGGACGGCAGACTTGCTCAGACCCACCGACGCAGCGATTTCGGCGATCGTCATGCCGGTCTCGATGAAGCCGACCAAACGCTCCCGGTCGATCCCACCCCGGGCCGCGTGCCGCTCGCGGTTAGGGGCCTCGAGACCGTGCTTCTTCATCCAGTAGGCCACGGTCGACGGGTGCTTTCCGAAGCGCGCGCCGATCTTCTCGACGCTTATGCCCTGGGCCAGCAGCAGCCGCAGCGATTCCCTGTCCATCTCCTCCGTCCTCTCCATTGATTACGAACGTATGTTCGCATGAGGGTCGGACGGAACAATTCCCTGCTCAGGCGGGATTTTGACGGCGTCATCTCCGATCGAGGAGAGCCCAATGTCTGAAGACCCCTTCTGAACGCGCGGCTAGATCAGAATGCGCTCTCGAGGTCGGAGCCCACCGCCCGGATGGCCTCGCGGATGGTCTCGCGCTGACGGGCCAACTCGCCGGTTCCCGCGCCCTGACCGCGGACGCGGATGATCGCGCGGTCCAGGCGGTCGCGCTCGAGGACGAGCCGGGCATGCTCGAGGCGATCCGCGCTTGGATCGGGGACGCGGCCGGCCAACTCGACCAGGCCGGCGATGAGGCGGGCGAACTCCTCGTCATCGGGGGGCAGGTCGCTGAGCGGAGCCCCCATTCGGCTCTGGAGGTGGTGGGCGGCGCGGCGCAGTGAGCCGCTGGTCAGCACTTCGTCGATGTCGACCGACTCGAGCGCGGTCGTCCCCCGGTCGGGAAGGGCGATGCACAGGGCCAGGAATAGGCGCTCGGAGCGTGGCCCCGGATCGAGGCGCAGCGTGGGTGTCGGGCCCGGGCCATCGTCGCCGGGCTCGATCGTCGGGGCCCGCGGGGGGACCTCGCCGCGCGCGGCGCGGTCGGCGGCCGCGGCCAGCAGGGTGACCAGCCGGCCACCGGTCACCTCGAGGCGTCCGGCGATCCGGCGCATCAGGTCATCGCGCAGCACGCTCGCCGCGGGCACCTCGGCCATCACCGGGCCGAGCTCATCGAGGGCTCGGTCGCGGCCCTCGGCGCTGCGCAGATCGGCACGCTCGAGGATGCGCTCGACGTTGAAGACGACGAACGGCTGCGAGCCCGCGACCCGCTCGACCAGGGCCTCGGGACCATCGCGCAACAGCAGATCGGCGGGGTCGGCGCCTTCGGGCAGGCCGACCACCCGCAGCTCGAGCTTGCGCGCCCGGACCAGCCGGGCGGCGCGGAGCATCGCCTCCTGACCCGCGCGGTCGGCGTCGAGGCAGAGTTCGAGCACGTGGGCGATGCGCGCGAGCTCGGTGACCTGCTCCTCGGTCAGCGAGGTGCCCATGATCCCCACGGCATTGCGCACGCCGGCCTGGTGGAGCGCGAGCACGTCCGTGTAGCCCTCGGCCAGGACCATGCGGTCGGCCTTGGCGCCCGCGGCCCGGGCCATGTCGATGCCGAACAGGACCTCGCGCTTGTGGTAAAGCTCGCCGTCGGAGGTGTTGAGGTACTTGGGCCGCTGGTTGTCGCGCATTGCCCGGGCTCCGAAGCCGTGCACGCGCCCGCGGGCGTCGCTGGCCGGGAACATGATTCGCTCGCGGAAGCGGTCATAGATCTGGCCGGGACGGTTGCGCGAGCGCTGGGCCAGGCCCGTGGCCAGCAGCTCCTCCTCGCTGTAACCCGAGCTGCGCGAGGCGCGCAGCATGCGATCCCAGGCGCTGGGCGCGTAGCCGACCTTGAACTCCCTCAGCGTCTCCTCGCTCAGGCCGCGGCGCAGCAGGTAGTCCCGCGCCGGCGCGGCCTCTTGGGCCTCCCACAGGTAGCGGGCGTAGTAGGTGGTGGCGCGGCTCATGCAGCGAGTACAGGCGCTCGTGGCGCTCACGCCGTGCCGCGGCCCCGGGATCCTCGTGTTCGGTCTCGAGCTTGACCCCGAAGCGGTCGGCCAGCGTCTCCATCGCGGTGCGGAAGTCCAGACCCTCGGTCTCCATCACGAAGTTGAAGGGATCGCCGCTGGCCTGACAGCCGAAGCAGTGGTAGTGCTTCTCATCCGGGCGCACGTGGAAGGAGCCACTGCGCTCGTCATGGAACGGGCACAGGCCGAAGTAGCTGTCGACCCCGGCCCGGCGCAGCTCGACCCGCGATCCGACCAGGGCCAGCATGTCGACCGCGGCCAGGACGTGGTCACGGGAGTCGGCGGTGTAGCGGCTCACGGGGCGAAGGCCACGGGAACGGTCAGCTCCTCGTAGCGCTTGATGCAGTAGCGGTCGGTCATTCCGGCGATGTAGTCGGTGACCCGTCGCGAGAGCTCGCCGGCCGGAATCGATGCCGGGATCTCCTCGGGATGGGTGCAGTAGTGATCAAACAGCGTCCCGACCACGCCGTGGATCTTCGTGTGCTCTCGAGTCGCCACGGGCCCGAGGTAGACGTGTTCGAACATGAACGTGCGCAGCGCGTTCATCGCCGCGCCGACCGTCTCGCCCTGGACGATGTCGCCCGCCGCGTCGGACTCCTCGACCAGGTCGTGGACAAGCCGATCGATGCGATGCGGCCCGGTGTCGCCCAGGATCTCGATCGGCTCCGCCGGTAGATCGGTGATGTCCAGGACCCCTGCCCGGAGGGCATCGTCGATGTCGTGGTTGATGTAGGCCACGCGGTCGACGAGGCGCACGATCTTTCCCTCCAGGGTGGTCGGCTCGGGAGCCCGGCCGGAATGGCTGACAATCCCATCGCGAACCGGCTCTGTCAGGTTGAGCCCCTGTCCATCGCGCTCGAGCACGTCAACCACCCGCAGGGACTGCTCGTGGTGGAGAAAGCGGGTCCCGAAGCGCTCCTGCAGACAGCGATCGAGCGCCTCCTCCCCCACGTGGCCGAACGGCGGGTGCCCGAGGTCGTGGCCGAGCCCGATTGCCTCGACGAGGTCCTCGTTGAGCCCCAGTGCCCGTCCGACGGTCCGCGACACCTGCGTCACCTCCAGGGTGTGAGTCAGGCGCGTGCGGTAGTGGTCGCCGCTCGGAGCCACGAACACCTGGGTCTTGTCCTTCAGACGACGGAAGGCCTTGGTGTGGACGATGCGGTCACGATCGCGCTGAAACGGCGTGCGCAGACCGCACACCGGCTCTGGACGCCGGCGCCGTTCGGGGTAGGAGCGAACGGCCAGCGGAGAGAGCTCGGCCTCTTCGCGGGCCTGCACCCGAAGCGCGAAGCGCTCGGCCACGGCCCCGCCGGGGTGTTCGTAGCCAGCGCTGATGGCCTGCTCGGTCATAGCCCGATTCTGACACCGCGACCGGGCACAGGCTCAGACCGTTACAGAGACGCCACAGTCAGGGCCACCCCGAACGGCGGGCGACGGCCCGCCAGGGGCAAGCGGCCGCTCATTCACGGCGGCAAGCAGCGCGCCGCTCAGGCGGCGAGCAGCGGCCGCAACCGCACCTGGGCGTGATGCTCGGCGGTGTCGCCGATCGCCCGCTCCACCTGGCGCAGCGCCCGGGGTGAGGCGTCGGGCGCCTGGGCCAGGGGTGCCCCCAGGGCGTCGACCAGGAACTGGTAGGCGTCCTCCTCGAGCGAGAAGGACGCCGCCTCGCACGAGTTGCAGACGACGCCGCCGGCGGCGCCCGAGAACCCGCTCAGGTGCTCGGCCTCACCGCACACCGCGCAGGCGGCGAGTTGAGGCACGATTCCCGCCGCCAGCAGGAGCTTGAGGCGAAAGGCGAGGCCGTTGCCGCGTACGCGCCTGGGCCGGATCGCCGCTGAGCAGCGCCAGCTCGTTAGCCAGCAGGCGGAACACCTCGGGATGGGGGTCGGTGGTCTCGAACAGCCGGTCGACGGCATCACAGGCCCGGGCGGCCGCATCGAGCGTGGCGGCATGCTCGCGCAGACCGGCATGTATGGCGATCGTGTCGACGCCGGTCACGGTGAGCAGGTCGCTGCGGCCCTCGTGCAGGAGGGCGCGGACGTGCATGAACGGCTCCAGCCGGGCGCCGAAGCGGCTGCGCGAGCGGCGGGCGCCCTTGGCGATCGCGCTCAGGCGTCCGTGAGCCAGCGTGTAAAGGTGCAAAATCCGGTCGGCTTCGCCATAGCGGATCGAGCGCAGCACGATGGCCTCGGTCTTCAACGGTCCGGGCACCGCTCACCCCTGCGCTATGTTTTTTGAAGTTATGAAATCCGTCACCGTTTATACGACCGACTACTGCTCGATGTGCTCAGGCGCCAAGACGCTCCTCGGGAAGCGCAGGATTCCCTACGAGGAGATCAATCTGGCACGGGACCCGGACAGCCGGGCCAAGCTGATCGAGCTGACCGGCATGGCCAGCTTCCCCCAGATCCTGATCGACGGCGAGCCGATCGGTGGCTTTGACCAGTTGCTGGCCGCCGACCGCGCCGGCCGGCTGACCGAGATGCTGGCCGCCTAACCGAGCTCACTGGCCGCCTGCATCCGCGGCTCCCTCCCGGGTGCTGGCAGCCGCCTAACCGTCGACTCGACGCCGAGCGCGCGGGCGCGGCTGGCAGTGCTCGCACACGTAGGTGCCGCGGCCGCCGACGACCAGCTTGCGGATCGGCCGGCCGCAGTTCGGGCACGGCAGCCCTTCCCGGCGATGGACGAGGAACTGGTCCTGGAAGGATCCGGAGGCCCCATCGACGTGGCGGAAGTCGTCGATCGTGGCTCCCTTGGCCTCGATCCCGGCCAGCAGTGACGCCTCGATCCCCTCGCGGAGCGCGGCCAGCTGGGCGCGCGTGAGCGCTCCGGCCGGCCGCAGCGGGATGGATTCGGGCCCGGAACAGGGCCTCGTCGGCGTAGATGTTGCCCACGCCGGCGATCCGCCGCTGATCGAGCACGAACGACTTGACCGGCGCCGTCCGGCCCCGGGCCATCGCGCGCAGGTGGGCGAGCGTGAACCCGGGCGTCAGCGGCTCGATGCCGATCCGCTCGCCCGAGGTAGGCGTCGCGAGCCGCAGCGCCCGGGCAGCAGATGGCCGGTCCCGAAGCGGCGCGGATCCACGTAGACGAGCCGTCGCTCGCCGTCGAGCTCGAACCGAACCCGCGTGTGGCTCGGGTCGACGATCGGATCCATCAGCAGCGTGCCCGTCATGCGCAGGTGCATGAGCAGATGCAGGTCGGCCGAGAGCTCCCAGACCAGGTACTTCCCGGCCCGGCCGAGGTGCTCGATCCGGCTGCCGATCAGGCTCTCCTGCACGAGCTCGGGCGGCTCGGGCCGGGTCCAGCGAGGGTCGAGGATCTCCGCGGCCGTGATCGTCCGCCCCTCGAGCTCGGGCGCCAGCTGGCGGCGGATCGTCTCGACCTCGGGCAGCTCGGGCATACCTGGCTTTTAGCACGAATGACCGGCCCGGGCAGCTCGGGCGCCTCGCGCGCCGGCCAGCCAATCCAGCACGCTGGCCCCGACATCGGACAGCGGCCCGTAATGGCGGCGCCCCCGGTGACCGGTGAACCGGGCCAGCAACGGAGCGTGCTCGCGAGTGTGGTCGGTCTGGGGAGAAGTCAGGTCGCACCCGTGGTCGGCGGTGAGCACGAGCAGATCGCCGGCGCGCAGGCGCCCCAGCCAGTCGCCGACGGCCGCGTCGATCAGCGCCAGAGCGTCGGCGAAACCCTCGAAGTCGTGGCGGTGGCCGTAGACCTGGTCGGTCTCGATCAGGTTCGTGAACACGAAGCCCGGCTCCAGCTCGTCGATCAGCGTCCGGTCTCCGCCAGCGCACGGGCGTTGGTGGCGCCGGGATGCTGCGCTCGATGCCGCCGCCGGCGAACAGCTGGCCGACCTTGCCCACCGAGTGGACCTCGACGCCGGCCGCCCGGAGCGCATCGAGGTAGCTCGGCGCCGGGCGGCGTCAGCGCGAAGTCGCGCCGTCCGTCGGTGCGGGCAAAGCGCCCGTCCGACCGTCAAAGGGCCGCGCGATCACCCGCCCGACGGCGTGCTCGTCGGGGAGCCCGCGCCGGACCTCGGCGCAGATCGCAGTACAGCGCATCGGGCGCCAGCGATATCGACGTGAGCGGCGATCTGAAGCACCGAGTCCTGGCTCGTGTAGACGATCAGGCTCGCCGGCGGCCAGCGCCTCGGCGCCGAAGTGCTCGATCGCCTCCAGGCCGTTGCTGGGCCGGTTGCAGAGCACCTCGCGGCCGCTGGCTCGCGTCACGAGCGCGATCACCGGCTCGGGAAACCCCTCGGGGTAGACGGGGGGCCGCTCGGCGGTCGACCAGACCCATCAGCTCCCAGTGCCCGGCGGTCGAATCCTTGCCGGCGCCCAGCGCGTGCAGCCGGCCGTGGAGCACGGGCGCGGCGACGGCCGGAACGCCGGTCGAGCTCAAGCGCGTTACCCAGACCCAGCGCCTGGAGGGTGGGCACGGCCAGGCCGCCGAGGTGCTCGGCGAGGTGGCCCAGCGTGTTGGTGCCCTCGTCTCCGTAGTCGGCGGCGTCCGGGCAGGGCCCCGCCCCGCAGGCGTCGAGCACGACGACGAACGCTCGCCGGCGGTCGCGGTGCCGGACCCCGTCAGTCCTCTCCGTCCCAGTAATCGAGCTTCTCCAGCCGGCGCGATGAGGTGCACGCCCCGGAAGGCGATCTTGTTCGAGCGTGGGTAGTAGCAGATGTCGCCGGGGTCGCGGGTGCCGTAGGCGAGGTAGGTGAGTCCCGCCGCGGCCGGCGCGGAACGCGTGGCCGACCCCGGTCGAGGGCGGCCGCAACGACGTCACGGTTCACGGCGCAGCCGCACCGGGCGTCTCGTCGCGGTCCAGGACCAGGACGCCGTCCCCATCGAGGACGACGAAGATCTCCTCCTCGATCGAGTGGCAGTGCTGAGCGGTGCTGACTCCTTGCCCGGGGCCACGACCACGTGCTGGAGCCCGGAGCGCTCCGAGCCCAGCCGGCGGCCGAAGTTGCGCCGGGTCCGCTCGCACCCGGGGGCGGGCGACGGTGACCGGCTCGAGATCGTCGAGGTTGACGATGTTGGCCGGGCGCTGCGCCCGGCTGCGTCGGGAGCCTCCGGAGGCCCATGCTCGGCCTCGCGAGCGAACTGGAGCGGGACGCCGTCGACGACGCCGGGGATGCTGTGCGACCCCGCGGCGTGCCGACCAGCGACAGCTCGAGACGGGGCAGACGCAGGCTCTCGTCGTATTCGCGGGTTCCGAAGGCGAGCAGGTCGAGGTCTTCATCGGCGCGGATCGTGTGCGCGCCCGCGGCGCGGGGCGTAGAGGATCCCGTCACCGGCCCGGATCTCGGCCGTGCGCCCGGCCTGCCAGGAGATGCCCCGCCCGGCCAGGACGTAGAAGATCTCCTCCGAGCGCCCGTGCTCGTGGGCCGGGGTCGACCAGCATCCGGCGCGCGAGCTGGATCCGCCGCACGCCGACCGTGCGCGATCCGGCCGACTCGCCGAGCATCGTCCAGCGCCCGCGGAGGTGCCCGAGCTCGTAATCGAACGTGCGCGCGTCGTCGAAGTGGGTCAGGCCCACCGCGCTCAGCTCCGTGGGGAGATCTGGGCCCGCGGGTGGGCGTCGAAGTAGACGTCGCGCAGGCGCTCGACCGACAGGTGGGTGTAGATCTGCGTCGTGCCGATGTCGGCGTGGCCGAGCATCTCCTGCAGCGAGCGCAGATCACAGCCGCCGGCCAGCAGATGGGTGGCGAAGGTGTGGCGCAGGGTGTGCGGGCTCATCCGGTGATCGAGCCCGGCGGTCCGGGCGTGGCCCTGGACGATCTTGTACAGGCCCTGGCGCGAGAGCCCGCCGCCGCGCAGGTTGACGAATACCCGGGGCTCGTCGGCCAGCCCGACGAGCGCGGGCGACCCTCGGTCCAGGTAGGCCTCGAGGCGTCTCGATCGCCTTGCGTCCGATCGGGACCAGGCGCTCCTTGGAGCCCTTGCCGCGGGCGCGGAGCATCCCGGCCTCGAGGTCGAGCTCGGAGAGGCGCAGGCGTGATCGGCCTCGGTGGCCCGCAGACCGCAGGCGTACATCGTCTCGAGCAGCGCGCGGTCGCGCAGCGCGGCGGGCGAATTGCCGGTCGGCTGGGCGAGCAGGCGGGCGACCTCGTCGCGGCTGAGCACCTTGGGCAGACGGCCGGGCGAGCGAGGCGGGCGCAGCTCCGAGGTCGGATCGTGGTCGATCAGCTGCTCGCGGCGCAGATGGCGGTAGAAGGAGCGCAGGCAGGCGATCTTGCGCTGCAGCGTGGCCGAGGCGACCGGTGGCTTGCCGTCATGCCCGTCGGCGAGCTCGGAGATGAAGCCGGCCATCTCCGGGGGACGGATCTCGAGCGGGTCCCGGCCGAGGCGGCCCAGGTAGAGCCCGAACTGGGCCAGGTCCGAGCGGTAGGCCTCGAGGGTGTTGCGCGACAGCCCGCGCTCGAGCTCCAGGGTGCCCAGGAAGTCGAGCGTCAGCTCGGTCAGATGACGCTGCTGGTCGGTGGTCTGCAATGCGCTCACGGGGCGCGTATTCGCCCCACGGCGCGGCAGTCCTCCGGTTGGGCGCGGTCCTGCGCCGGCGGCGCTGAGTCAGGCCTCGGGCAGAGCCCCGCGTCTCGAGCTGGAGCCAGCCAGTAGCAGGGCGATCAGCGACTTGGAGTCCTGGCACTCCTCGATCGCGGCGTCGAGCTGCTCAAGCGGCCAGGGGACGATCTCGATCCGCTCCCTGGGTCGGGCTCGGCGTCCGGGGCGTCGGACAGATCGCGCGGCGAGGTACAGCCAGACCCGCTCGTCGCTGAAGCCGGGGCTGGTGTAGAAGACCTTCAGCTCCCGCCAGTCCTGCGCCTGCTTGCCGATCTCCTCGGCCAGCTCGCGCTTGGCCGTCTCCAGCGGCGGCTCACCCTCCACGTCGCGCTTGCCGGCCGGGATCTCCAGCGAGGCGGGAAGATCGGCGGGCTCGCGCGGCTGGCGGGTCAGCCATACGACCTCGGAGTCGACGGCCAGGATGCCGACCGCCCCCGGGTGCCAGACCTTCTCGCGACTGACGAGCTCGCCGTCGCGTGCCGGAAGTGCTCGACGCCGGCGGTGAAGATGTCGCCCTTCCAGGTCGTCTCGGACGCGACACGGTCAAAGCTGCTCATGCTCGTCGACTCCTTCGCCGCGCGCCCAGCGCGGGCCTCAGTCCGGCGGCGCCGATCTCCACGGCCGCCTCGTCGACGATCGCGATGGCGAGGTCGAGCAGGTTCTCGAGGTTCTGGGCGCTGATCCGCTCCCCGGGCTCGTGGTTGCGCTCGGTGCCGTCGGCCAGGCAGCTGCAGGCGAAACCCGGCGGTCCGGAACGAGTTGGCGTCCGAGGCCCCGCCGGAGTTGATCGGCTCGGGGCTCATAGCCGCAGGCGCGCAGCGCCCGCTCGGCGACCACCGTCTCCGGCGCCTTGGGCTTGGTCCGGTAGCCCTCGGAACATGCGCTCGACGGTCAGATCGAGGTCGCACTCGGTGGCGTCGGCCGCGTCCTGGAGGTGATCGACGGTTTCGGTGGCCAGGGCGGCGGCGCGGGCTCTCGTCGAGGCTTCGGACCTCGGCCTCCACCCGGCAGCGCTCGGGGACGACGTTGATGGCCGTGCCCCCGTCGATCAGGCCCGACGTTGGCGGTCGTCTCGATCATCGAGGCGGCCCAGGCGGAGGCTGGCGATCGCCGCGGGCGGCGGCCTGGACCGCGCTGCGGCCGACCTCGGGCCGCACCCCGGCGTGCGCGGCCCGACCGCGGAACTCGGCCACGATCCGGTAGTGGGTCGGTGAGGCGGCCACGACCTCGCCGATCGGCGTGGCGTGATCGAACACGTAGCCGAACGAGCTCTGGAGCGCCGAGACGTCGAAGGCCCGCGACCCGCGCAGCGAGACCTCCTCACAGACGGTGAACAGGAGCTCGATGCCGACCGGCGGGGGCTCCTCGGCGTCCTGAAGCGGCGGGCGAGCTCGAGCGCCACGGCGACGGCTGACTTGTTGTCGGCGCCGAGGATGGCCTCGTTGGCGTTCTCCCAGTAGCCGCCGGTGAGAACGGGTCGATCGGCGCCACAGGCGGAACGGTGTCCAGGTGCGCGCAGATGAGCACGCTCCCGGGCGCCCTCCCCGGGAATCCGGGCCAGCAGGTTGCCGGCCTCGGAGCCGGCGGCGCCGGCGCTGTCGTCCTCGGTGACCGCGAGGCCCATCGTCTCCAGCTCGGCGGCACCCAGTCCGCGCAGGCGCGCTCCCGCCCCGAGGGGCTCTGGATCCGGCACAGGGCGGCGAACGTCTCGTGCAGACGCGCGCGTTCTGACTCCGTGGCCCGACTCACGCGCCGCAGGTGCAGCGACTCACGAGGCGGCGTGCGGCGAGACGCTCACGTCCCGCTCGTCACCGCCAGCGGCGCCACGGTCCCGGCCGCACCGAGGCGCGTAGCGCCGTGCTCGGAGTTTGCATGTTCGAGGGCGGCGCCCACGAACTCACGGAACAACGGTGCCGGGCGCTCGGGCCGCGACTTGAACTCGGGGTGGTACTGGGAGGCGACGTAGAACGGATGCTCGTCGGCGGCCAGTTCGATTGCTTCCACGAGCCGCTCGTCGGGTGAGGTGCCGGAGCAGATCAGGCCCACCGCTTCCAGTCGCTTGCGGAGGTGAT
Organism: uncultured Solirubrobacterales bacterium; assembly: GCA_963849455.1. Lineage (GTDB taxonomy): Bacteria > Actinomycetota > Thermoleophilia > Solirubrobacterales > Solirubrobacteraceae > Palsa-465. Next base: position 55,961 of record CAWKHE010000004.1, read on the forward strand.
TGTTGACCTCATAGCGATGGCGGTGGCGCTCGTAGACGACGGCCTCGCCGTACAAGGCGCGGATCCGGGTCCCGTCGTGGAGCTTGACCGGGTCGGCCCCGAGCCGCATCGTCCCGCCCATATCGGCGATCTCCTTCTGCTCGGGCAGCAGATCGATGACCGGGAACGGGGTCTCGAGATCCATCTCGGTCGAGTTGGCCCCCTCCATGCCGGCCACGTGGCGGGCGAACTCGCTCACGGCGACATGCATACCCAGGCAGACACCCAGATACGGAATCCGGTGCTCGCGGGCGATGCGGGCGGCGCTGATCTTGCCCTCCCAGCCGCGTCCGCCGAAGCCCCCGGGGATGAGGATCCCCTCCGCGCTTTCCAGACGGTTGCGCACCTCGGGGGTCCCGACCGACTCCGAGTCAACCCAGTCGATCTCGACCTTGCAGCCGTGGTGCACGCCGGAGTGGCGCAGGGCCTCGACGACCGAGAGGTAGGCATCCTCGAGCTGAACGTACTTGCCGACCAGAGCGATCCGCACGGACCGGTCGACCTCGCTGGCCCGCCGGATGATGTCCTCCCAGCCGCTCAGATCGGGCGTCCCGGGATCGAGCCCGAAATGCTCGCTGAGAATGAAGTCGTCAACGCCCTGGGACTTGAAGGTGAGGGGCACCTGATAGATGTCGGGCACGTCGTAACCGGACGCGACCGCTTCGATCGGCAGGCTGGCGAACAGAGCGATCTTCTTGCGGATCTCGGTCGACAGTTCGGCCTCGGAGCGGCAGATGAGCATGTCGGGGGCGATACCGATGCGCCGCAGCTCGTTCACCGAGTGCTGGGTCGGCTTGGTCTTCAGCTCTCCGGCGTGGCCGATGTAGGGGACCAGCGTGAGGTGGATGAACATGCAGCGCCGGCGCCCCACGTCAACCGGGAACTGCCGGATCGCCTCCAGGAACGGCAACGACTCGATATCGCCGACCGTGCCGCCGATCTCGGTGATGACGAAGTCGACATCGCTCGAGTCCGCCATGAGCTTGACCCGCTGCTTGATCTCGTCCGTGATGTGGGGCACGACCTGGACCGTGGCCCCGAGGTAGTCGCCGCGGCGCTCGCGACGGATGACCGTGTTGTAGATCCCGCCGGCGGTGATGTTCGAGGCGCGGCTCGCGTTGGCGTCGGTGAACCGCTCGTAGTGCCCGAGGTCGAGGTCGGTCTCGGCGCCGTCCTCGGTGACGAACACCTCGCCGTGCTGATAGGGCGACATCGTGCCGGGATCGACGTTGATGTACGGGTCGAACTTCTGCAGCTGAACCGAGAGACCACGGGCCACGAGCAGCCGTCCGATCGAGGCAGCGGCGATGCCCTTGCCGAGCGAGGAGACCACCCCGCCCGTAATGAAGATAAACCGCGTTTCGCCGTGTGCCATATGCCTAGAGCGAGTCTACTCGGGGCCTCAGACGGAAGCTGGGGCGTGGCCCGGCACCTCAGGCCGCTCGAGCCTCAGCGAAGGCTCGCGCGCATGGTCATTAGCGCGCCTGATCATCATTTCCGCCCCCCAGCATGCGCACCAGCTCGCCGACCACCGCATCCCCCTTGAGCGGCGTCACGGTCGTCGTGGCCGGGGTGACGCTGGCGTCCTTGGCGATCGTGAAGTGGCGCTCGGCCAGCGCGGCGACCTGCGGCAGGTGGGTGATGCAGAGGATCTGGCGCCCCTGGGACAGAGCCCGCAGGTGCTCACCGACCGCCCGGGCGGTCAGGCCGCCGATGCCGGCGTCGATCTCGTCGAAGACCAGCATCGGGCTCGTCTCGCGAACGCGGGACGGCTGGTCGTGGGCGACGCTCATGAGGGCGAGCATCACCCGCGAGAGCTCCCCGCCCGAGGCCACCTCGCGCAGCGGGGCCAGCGTCCCGCCGGCGTTGGGAGCAATCATCATCTCGATCGTCTCCGTGCCGCGAGGGCCGCAGCCTTCAACCCGCGGCTCAAGCTCGATCTCAAACCGCGCCTCGGCCATGGCCAGCTCGGCCAACCGCCCGCGCACGGCTGCGGCGAGCTTCGGAGCCGCCTTGCGCCGCGCGGTGGCGAGCTTGGCGGCCAGGCGGTCGAGCCGGGTCTGGGCGCCGGCCAGCTCGTGCTCGCCGGACTCCAGAGCCTCCTCGGCGTGCTCGAGCTCCTCGCGGCGTGCCCGGCACTGCTCGGCATGTGCGAGCACCTCGGCCAGGCCGCCCCCATATTTGCGCCCGAGCCGGGCCAGGATCGCCAGGCGTTCCTCGACCGCTTCGAGTCCGGCCGGGGCCAGCACAGCGTCGCTCCCGGCCAGCCGCCGTCCTCGAGTCCGGCGAGGTAGCTGCGCAGCTCTCCGGCCACGTCCTCGGCCTCGTAGCGCAGCGCAGCCAGACGCTCGGCGGCCGCGGCCGAGCTGGGGATCGATCTCGGCCAGCGGCTCGAGCTGACCCAGCGGCGGCGGCCAGCAGCTCGGCCACCCCGCCCCCGGCCTCGGGCATGATCGCCTCGGCACCGGCCATGGCTCCGCCGCGCAGAGCCTCGAGATGACGGAGGCGGTCGCGCCGCGCGGTCAACTCAGCCTCCTCCTGAAGGTTCGGAGCGGCGGCTTCGATCTCCTCGAGCTCGAAGCCGAGCAGGTCAAGCTCGCGTTCGCGAGCGCCGGCTCGCTCGCGGAGGGCCTCGAGCTCGCGCCGTCGCTCGCGCAGCTCCTCATACGCGGCGCGCACCCCCGTCGCAGCTCGGCCTGGGCCGGTCCGCAGTAGGCGTCGAGCACGTCGAGCTGGGCCGTGGCCAGCATGAGCTTGCGGTGCTCGTGCTGCCCGTAGAAGGCGAGCAGCGCCCCACCCAACTCCTGAAGATCGGCCACCGTCGCCGAGCGGCCGCACACATAGGCCCGCGTCCGTCCGTCGGGCCAGACCCGGCGGGCGAGCACGATCTCCTCGGCGCCGGCGGGCAGCCGTTCCGAGCCGGCCAGCTCGGGCGGGAGCGAGAACACCCCCTCGACATAGGCCTCCTCGGCCCCCGGGCGCACGATCCCGCGCCGGGCCTGCCGCCGAGCAGCAGATCGAGAGCGTGGGCGAGCAGCGTCTTGCCGGCCCCGGTCTCCCCGGTGAGCATGTTCAGGCCCGGCGCCAGCCGCAGCTCGGCCGCTCCATCAGCAGCAGGTTCTCGACGCGGAGTTCGTGGAGCATCACGCGACGGTCTACCAGCCGCCGCCGACGGATCGGGTCCGCGGGCCCGCTGCTGCAGAGCGGTGGCCCTCGGTGTCGGCTACCACGGAAGCTCTGGGCAGCGCAGAGACCGCTAAAGCGGGGTAGCCAAGCCGCCCGAACTTCTGGCGCAGGCGCTGATAGAAGGTCGTGCCCGGAATCTGGGCCAGGCGTCCGAGATCGTTGACGAACCGCGCCTCGACCTTGTCGCCGGCCTCGATCACGCAGATCGGGCGCCCGTCAACGGTCACGTCGACCGCCTCCTCGCGGGAGCGGTTGTGGACGGTGAGGACGTCATCGGGGGCCACGACCAGGGTGCGCGCCGTCAGCGAGTGCGGGGCGATGAAGGAGACGACGTAGCCGTGCACGCCCCAGGCCATGACCGGGCCGCCGTTGGCCAGGTTGTAGCCCGTGGAGCCGGCCGGGGTGGCCACGACGAGGCCGTCGCAGCGGACCCGGCCGACCTCGTCGCCGCCCACCGCGTACTCGAGATCGGCGACCCGCTTGCCCTGCTGGCGGTGGATCGAGACGTCGTTGATGGCCAGCCAGTCGCCGCGTCCGCCCGAGAGCTCGATGGCAGGCAGCGAGAGGACCTCGAAATCGCCGTCGAGGGCCCGCCGGCAGCCGGACTCGGCGTCCTCGCGGTCGACCGTGGCCAGGAAGCCCATCTCCCCGAAGTTGACTGCGAACACGGGCACCGCGTGCGCGCGTAGGTACGCAGGGCGTTGAGGATCGTGCCGTCGCCGCCGAGCGCGAAGCAGAGATCGACGGTGGCGTCCGGCGGCGGCGTCGAGCACCAGGCCTGGGCCCGGCTCGAGTCGGTGTTTGGCCGTCTCCTCGAGCGTCGAAGCGCAGCTCGACCCCGCGTTCGCGGGCCAGCAGCGATCAAGTACTGCAGCGCCGCGGTGGTCACCGCGGCCGGCGGTGGGTGAGGATCGGCCGCGCGTGCGCACGGGACTCAAGGCTCTATCTCGCGCGCCGCGGCGCTCGAGATCCGCGACCCCGTCCCGCGACCCCTCGGCCAGCCATACGAACGTCTCCAGGTTGCCCTTCGGCCCGGGCAGGCCCGAGCTGGCATAGCCAAGCACCGAGGCGCCGAGTTCGCGCGCGGCCTCGCCGACGTCGATCAGCGCCCCGCGGCGCAGCGCCGGGTCCCGGACGACGCCGCCCTTCCCGACCCCGGCCCGGCCGACCTCGAACTGGGGCTTGATCATGGCCAGCACGTCGAATACACGGGTCGAGGCAGGCCAGCACCGCGGCCAGGACCTTGGTCACCGAGATGAAGGAGACATCGATGACGACCAGGTCCGGCGCGTAGGGCAGCTCCGCGCGCTGCAGAGCACGCGCGTTGCGGCGCTCGAGCACGGTCACCCGTGGATCGGAGCGCAGCCGCCAATCAAGCTGGCCGTAGGCGACATCGAGGGCGATCACGTGCTCGGCCCCGCGGCGCAGCAGGCAGTCGGTGAAGCCGCCGGTGGAGGCGCCGACGTCGAGCGCCCGGCGGCCGGTGACGGTCACGCCCAGCGCATCGAGCGCGTTGAGAGCTTCATCGCTCCCCGGGAGACGAAGTCAGGACCCTGCTGCAAGCTCGAGCTCGACGTCCTCAGGGACGAGCTGACCCGGCTTCTCGGCCCGCCGGCGCTCCGGCAGGAGCATGACCTCGCCGGCCATAACCGACGCAGCCGCGCGCGAGCGAGAGGGAAACACGCCCCGCTCGGAGAGCAGGCTGTCGAGCCGGACGCGCCTCATGGTGCGGAAAGGTACGGGATCGCCCGGGCGTGGACCGAAAGCTCCCCGGTCCACCCGGGGCCGCCGCGACCCGGGTCAGCCGCTGGTCACTCCACTGCGCGCCGCCGACCGCGGCCTCGACGCGCTCGGCGATGCGCTCGCCGGTGAAGCCGACCTCCTCGTGCAGGAGGGCCGGAGATCCGTGGGTGACGAACCGGTCGGGCAGCCCGACACGGAGGATCCGCGGTGCCAGGCCGGAGTCAGACAGCGTCTCCCAGACCGCGGAGCCGAAGCCGCCGGCCAGCACACCCTCCTCGACGGTGACCAGGAGCTCATGCTCGGCGGCCAGCTGGGCGGCCAGGCCGGCATCGATCGGCTTGGCGAAGCGCGCGTCGGCGACGGTGACGGCGATCCCGGGCTCGCGGAGGATCTCGGCCGCCTCGAGCGCCTTGGCCGACGCCCGAGCCGTAGCCGAGCAGGGCCACGCGGTGGGCGGCGGGGTCATCGGTGGTCGCCTCGCTGAGGATCTCCCCGGTGCCGATCTCGATCGCCTGCGGGCGCGCCGGGAGCGTCGACCCCGACGCCCTCGCCGCGCGGGATAGCGCAGAGCGACCGGGCCGTCGTCGTAGCGCAGCGAGGTGTGGAGCATGTGGACGAGCATGGCCTCATCACGAGGCGCCATGAGCACGATGTTGGGCAGGCAGCGCAGGTAGGCGATGTCGTAGGCGCCGTGGTGCGTGGGTCCGTCGTCGCCGACCAGTCCGGCTCGGTCCATGGCGAAGATGACGTTGAGCTTCTGCAGGCAGACGTCGTGGACGATCTGGTCATAGGCGCGCTGCAGGAAGGTCGAGTAGATCGCCGCCACCGGCTTACAGCCCTGCAGGGCCAGCCCGGAGGCGAACAGGATGGCCTGCTGCTCGGCGATGCCGACGTCGTAGTAGCGGTCGGGCAGCTCGCCCTGGAGGATGTTCAGCCCGGTGCCGGAGTTCATTGCCGCCGTGATGCCGATCACCCGGTCATCGCGGTGGCATTCGCGGACCAGGGCCTCGCCGAAGACCTGGGTGTAGGCGGGCGGGGCGGGCTTGGCCGATGCCGGCTTCTTGACGACGCGGGCGGGGGCGCCGTTGGCGATCGACTTGGGCTTGGCGGCATGCCATTTCTCCATGCCCTCGAGGCCGCCCTCCTCGGCGGGGGCAAAGCCCTTGCCCTTCACGGTCGCGCAGTGCACGACCACCGGCCGCTCGGCGGCCAGCGCCTCGCGCAGCGCATGGCGCAGCGCGCGCACGTCATGACCGTCGATGACCCCCATGTAGGCGAAGTCGAGCTCCTCCCACCACAGGCCGGGGGCCCAGAAGGCCTTGATCGACTCCTTGAAGTGTGGGCCGAGGCGCTCGAAGGCGGCGCCGATCGGCGCCGGGAGCTTGGTCAGGCCGCCCTCGACGCCCTCGCGGGCGTGCCACAGCTTGGGGTTCATGCGGACACGGTTGAAGTAGCGCGAGAGGGCGCCGACGTTGGGGGCGATCGACATGCCGTTGTCGTTGAGCACGACGACGATCGGCGTGCCCTCCCCCCGGCCTGATGCACGGCCTCGAAGGCCACGCCGCCGGTCAGCGCGCCGTCTCCGGCCACGGCGACGACATGGCCGTCGGGGCCGTGGCCGCGGCGCATGGCCTCCTTGATGCCGACCGCGTAGCCGATCGAGGTCGAGGCGTGACCGGCGCCCATGATGTCGTGCTCGGACTCCGGGATCGAGCAGAACGGAGCCAGGCCGCCGTACTTGCGGATCGTGTGCAGCTGGTCGCGGCGACCGGTGAGGATCTTGTGGGGGTAGGCCTGATGACCGACGTCCCAGAGGACCTTGTCCCGGGGCGAGTCGAGCAGCGAATGCAGGGCGACGGCGATCTCGCACGCGCCCGAGGTTGGCCCCGAAGTGGCCCCCGATCTCCCCCACCGTGTCGATGATGTGCTCGCGCACCTCCTGGGCGACCTGCTGCAGCTGCTCGTCGGTCAGCCCGTGCAGATCGTGGGGCGAGTCGATGCGGTTTAGGAGGTCGGTCATCAATAGCTCCGTGTCGCGATGAAGTTCGTGATCTGCTCGAGCTCGGCGGCGTCGGCCGGGGCGGCTTCGCTGAGCGCGGCGCGCGCTCGTCCGTGCGACTCGTCGGCCAGCCGCCGCGCGCCCTCGAGTCCGAACTCGGTCACGTATGTACGTTTGCCGAGCCGCTCGTCAGTGCCTTGATGCTTGCCGAGGGTGGCGTCTGATCCAGTC
>CAWKHE010000005.1:0-958135 GCA_963849455.1 uncultured Solirubrobacterales bacterium
GGCTCAGCGCGTCAAGTCGTTCGAGGTAATCCTGGTGGGCCTTCTGGAGTGTTGTCAGGTCGCCGGCCACAGACTTCTCGATCGCGGCCAGACCCGCCAGGAGTGCCTTGTCCTGGAGCTCTCGAGCCACCAGCGTCAGACATTTGAACTGGGAACGGACGAATTTCGGGAAGTCACCGTTGGTGGTCTGCCTCATCCCGTAGGCCTGGATGAAGCTCTCGGTCTCCGCCGTCAGCGCACTCGCGCATCTCATGACGCTCAGTTTCGGCAGTGTCCGGAACAGGTCGAGCTGCCAGCGGGCGTTGTGGAGGATGTTGGCGACGTCGCCCCGCGCTAGCTGCTGCATGGTCAAGGCCGAATCGATCCTGTTGAGCAGGCAATCATGCGAGACGGCGACGACCCCCGGATCCCCGGCCTTAACGGCGCCGGCCAGCGAGTCGAGCGACCGGGATAGCCCGAAGGCCGCTGCGTTCTGTAGGAAGCTCACTCCCGCCTCCAGCGCGGCCATCGAGTCGGCGACGAGCTTCACGTAGGCCGCTGGGGCAACCTGCTTGCCCGCGGCGAGCTTCTGGGCCGCGACCGCGGACTCCTCTGCCTTGTCCGCACCGGAGGCACCCAGGCGGGTCATCGCGGACACGTGGCGCTGAAGCTTCTCGCGGATAACGGCGTTCATCGCGCCCAGCCGCGCGCCGACTGCGAACCCGTTGAGCGCCACGCCTTCGAACATCTCGGTGAAGTTGACGGCGAAGACGCGGCCGTTCGGGCCGGCCAGCGCGGGAAAACGCAGCCCGATCCAGCGGTTCTCTCCGGGCTGCATGTTCGCGAGCCGCAGCACGCCGGAATCGCCGAACGCCGTGTCCTTGCCGCCGACGGTCTCGATCGCCGCGCCCTTCAAGGCTTTGGCAACCGCGGGGTTGGCCGCGAATGCCAGCTCGAGGTCGCGCGGGAACGTGGCGGCATTACGGACGATCGCGAAGAAGCAGTCCGACGCACCGGCGCCTCGCGCGGGCGTCGTCGACAGCCCCATGTTCCGCTGGGCCTTGTTGTTGTCGTTGACGATTCGCAGGTCGGTCGTGGGCCAGCCCGGCGTGTTGCCGACGAGGCTCGGGGCGACGAACGGATCATGGGGCGCGCTGAGCTCCACCGCCATGCACAGATGCGTCGATGCGATCGATCCCAGTTGCCATTGCACGGGGCCGGCCTGTTTCGGCCCGACGTCGGACGCCCCAAAAGCCACACTCGGGTCGGGATCGATGAAGGTCACATCCGGGTCACCCGACGTCGCGTCCACGAACGCACTGCCGGTCCCGAACTTCGAGACCAGGAAGTGAGCGAACACGTTCTGCGATCCGGATGATGCTGCCGCCTTGCGGCGGATGCGGGCGAACGCGAAGTTTTGGCCCTGGGCGCCCGGCCCGTTTCCGGCATCCTCATTCTCGGGCTGATCTCCGGGGAAGTTGCCCGGCAGCGTTCCGCGGCGATTCCAGACGTCACTGCTGACGTAGAACGCGGCGTGAGACGACGGTTCTGCGCCGTCGTCGCCGCTCGTCGTACTGTCGGTCCAGTCGCGGACGTAGAAGTCGTCGCTGGTCTCGACGGTAGTGACCTTGAGGAAGAACGGGTCGATCGAGACCCCGACCGGATTGCTGGCGAGGTCGGTGAGCGTATGGGTCGTGAAGTTGGCGTTGCGCTGATAGGAGACGCCGCTGGGGAAGTTGGCGTTATCGGGCGTGTTATTGGCCGAGAAGATGCCGTAGAAGTTCTTGCCCACCGCGACCAGACCGCAGTAGTCGCCGATCGGATTGGGCCCGGCATAGGCTCCGTTGCTATCGGGGACGTCCGCGAGAGACACGTTGGTCGGCGAGCCCAGACTCGCGTCCCAGCTCTCGATCCGCGTGTTCCATCTGTTCCCCGCCCCCGGGTTGTGGAGCTGTTGGTACACGAATCCGACCCTGCCGTGCTGATTGATCGCCAAGCCAGGATTGGTGGCGGTGGCGATCGTCCGGATGTCGGTCGTGTCCCAGGTCACGCCCCGGTCGGTCGAATGGCGGACGTGAATGGCCTGATTGGCTCCTGTGGTCCCGTCGGCCCAGGCGATGTAGACGATCGAGCTGTTGCGCGGATCAACCGCGATCGCGCACTGGCCGCCGACGCGCTGCGTGCCGAGAAAGTTGCCGAGGGCCGTCCTCGAGACTCCGGTCATCACGCGCTTGCCGGCCAGTGTGTCGCTGTCGGTCAGGGCGGCGAACGGGCTCCCGCCGGATCCCCAGTTGTCGTCGCGGACCACGACGATGTCCATCGTCGTGGCGGATCGCCAGGCCATGTACAGGCCATACACGGTTCCGTCCAGGTGAACCGCCGGGCGGATTGGCGGCCCATCCTGGCCCGAGGTCGCGCGGGTCTCGATCACGTGGGAGCCGAACCCGGCCGGCGCGGGTGCCGTGGCCGCATCGAGCGACAGGTCGATCGTCGCCGTGTGCACGGCGGCGGCGAAATCGTTCTCCCCGACGTAGACCCGGTCGGCACCGGTGCCCGACCCCGCCATCACGACGGCGCCCTCGACGTAGGGCTGGTCGTCGTTGGTCTTCGTCACGAGGCTGTCCATCAGGCCGGCGGCGGTGAAGTTGGCCTTGCGGAGGATCTCCAGGTTCCCGTTATCGGTCCGGAGGATCCCCGCGTACAGGACGCTCGATGGACCCACGAATCGCACGGTCGTGTCGCCCGTCTTGTTGCCACCGGGCAGCACGACGTTGAGCGTCCAGGTGTTACCGCCGTCTGTCGAGACGTAGATCGGGGCGCTGCCCGAGCCCAACGGATCGGGCGTAAACGGCGAGGCAGCGATCCGGTTGGGATCGAGGAAGGTCGCCGTGATGTTGGGTTCGGCGTCTCGCTGGGTCTCGTTGCTCAGCGAGTTGGGGATCATGTTCACCACGGATACGACCATTACTTCGTCCCCCCTGACGCGACAATCTTTCGAATCGTGTCCAGCATCTCGACCGGCTGGACGTCGAGTGGGTGTAGCGCCGTGAGCCCGGGCACACGGAGCACCGGCCAGCCCTTCTCCTGCTGGTTGCGCTGGAGGATCAGAACGCCTGTCTGGCCCGGCGCGAGCTTGGGCGAGTCGATCCATAGCTCGTCGAGGCTCGTGGGGAAGATGACCGCGACTCCCTGATCGGGTGCCTTTCCCTTCAGGACGTCGTGCACCTTGACCACGGCCTCGGCCCATTCCGGGGCGTGCTCGGTCTCGACATGCTGCCGAGACTCCGGCCCCGGCCTGATCTCCGCCACCGCGCCGGCCACCACCAGCGTCGCCGCGGCGACTCGTTCGCTCAGCCGGCGCTCGAAGCCGGCCTGCTCGGCGCTCTTGATGTCAGCGGCCATCTTGTCGGGATTGTCGCTCGCGAGCCGTCCGACCTCGATCACGGCGACGCTCTGACCGTAGAGCCAGCTCCGAGTGAAAAACACGGCGCTGCTGCCAACCTTCAGCCCCTTCGGATCCTGCGAGAAGAGAGTGATGTCCCTCTCGACATGGTCCAAAAACGGTTGCGGGCCGTGCAGCACCTCGTTGACCCGAACGACGGATGTGTTCGCGGACGCGGGCACTTCGGACATCGCGCTCGTGCCTAGCTTCCGAACCGTGCCCCGGATCACCCATTGCGAGCTGTCGAGTAACGCTGCGACCCCTTGGCTGGCCATCTTGTCTCCCTCCCCCCGCGGGGTCCATCGTTTCCCAGCCCGTTTGCACACGCAAACGCGTCCGGGTTAACCGACATCGGTAACTCCGTCAGAACGGCAATCGTCAGGCAAGCAATGGCGTCATCGGCCCCGACAGAAGTGCCGGTTCCGCGCGCCCTTCCCCGCTGTCAAGTCTTGCCGCACACCACACGGGTGTCAAGCGTCACAACGCACACTGACACAGTCATCTGCATCGCTTGCAACGTGAAAGTGATGCAATGCGCGCCGGCGCGTTCTTTGATCGCTGTCACGCGTTGACGAGCCAGATCAAGCTGGGTTAGCGTCGAGGTGAATCTTGGCAGGACGCGATGGTGCCGTCCTGGGAGGGGGCGAACGTGGGGACCGTCTAGCAAGACTTATCGCACGTGTTTTCGCTCATTGCCAGCGAGCGATGATCTACTTGGAGGTGCGCTGTGCCTGCCGTGAGAAAACGATTCTGGATCGAAACGGTTGCCGCGACTGTCGGTCTGGTCTTGACCGTGTTGACGCTCGTGCTGCCATCGTGGCTCGAGGTGGTGTTTGGTCTAGATCCGGACCACGGTAGCGGGAGCGCCGAGTGGATTCTCGTCGGCGTCGCCGCCGCGGTTGCCGTGATCGCGTCGATTGCGGCGCGTCAGGAATTGCGCCTCGCGGTCACGTAACGCGGGACAAGATCGCAAAGTCCTGCAAGCGTGGAGCTTGCGCGGCGCCGTTTCGCTCTTCTACGCCGTTCATGAGACGATGCCGGGATGGGCCCCGAGCGGATCTCAGGGACGCTCGCGGCGGCAGTGACCCCGCTGCGCGATGGTGGTGAGCGGCTGGACGAAGACGCCCTCGGGTCGTTACTTGAGTTCTATGGCGCGAGCGGGCTCGACGGGCTGCTTGTCCTGGGCACGACGGGTGAGGGGATCCTGCTCGGGCATGCGGAACGGTGCCGCGTCGCGGAGCTGGTCGTCGCTGGCGCCGGGGCGTTGCGGGTGATCGTGCACTGCGGCGCGCAGAGCACGGCCGAGACGAGCGCGTTGGCGGCTCACGCCGCGGAGGCCGGCGCGGACGCGGTCGCCGTGATCGCGCCGCCGTACTTCGCCCTTGATACGGGTGAGCTGCTCGAACACTTCGCGGCCGCGGCCGCAGCGTGCGCGCCGTTGCCGTTTTACCTCTACGAGTACGCCGACCGGAGCGGCTACACGGTACCGGTGGTGGTCATCGAGAGGCTGCGCGACCGCGCGAGCAACCTGGCGGGGATGAAGGTGTCCGATGCGCCGTTCGAGCGGGCCCAGCCGTATCTGGCCACCGGGCTCGACGTCTTTATTGGGGCCGAGGGAGTCATTCGCCAGGGGCTCCGGAACGGTGCGGTGGGCGCAGTGTCGGGCGTCGCGGCAGCATTCCCGGAGGCCGTCTCGGCGCTCGTCCGCGATCCCACGGACGAACGCGCCGCGCTCGTCGAGTCGTTGCGGGTCGTACTTTCTGAGCAGCCGTTCCAGGCTTCGGTGAAGGCGGCCCTGGGGTTCCGCGGTCTGCCGGTGCGTCCGGACGTCCGTGCGCCGCTGCGGCCGCTGAGGGCGGAAGCGGCCGCGCGCCTGCGCGGCGAGCTCGAGCGCCTGCTCGAAACCGACATGCTCGCGCGCCCCGTCGGCTCGTAGCGGTGAGGGCGGGGACGGCGCTCCCGGTCGCGCCGGCTAGTCGACGGCCAGCTGGGGCGCGGTGACTGCTCCACGAGCCCGGGCGCGCCGTCCGCTGAGTGCCATCGCGCCGGCTGGGATGAGCGCGATCAGGATCATCACCAGCGCCCACACGAAGGTTGAGCCGAACGCGTTCGCGAGCGGCCCGGCGATCACCGCGTGTGCCCTGGCGGGCAGGTGCTGAAGCGCGGCCAGGCCGCCGGAGCCCGAGCTCGAACTGTGGGCGGCGGCCAGCGGGAGGTTGCTGGCGATCGTCGAGGCGAGGATCACCGACAGGATCGCGGTGCCGATCGAGGCGCCGGCCTGGCGGATGATGTTCATGGCCGTACTCGTGCGGGCGATCGCCGACGGCGGCACCGACTGCATGGCCGCGGTCATGTTCGGCATCATCGCCAGCCCCATCCCGAGCCCCTGGACGAACTGGCCGGCGATCAGGATCAAATACGAGGTGGTGGCGCTGACGAACACGAACGGGATCATCCCGATCGCGACCAGGGGCAGCCCCGACACGGGCAGCCAGGTCGGTCCGTAGCGGTCGGTGAGCTTTCCGGCGATCGGCATCAGCATCATCGCGCCGAAGCCGCCGGGAGCCATCAGCAGTCCGGCGTCGAGCGCGGAGCGGCCGCGGACCGTCTGGTAGTAGAGCGGAACCAGCAGCATCGTCCCGAACACGGAGATCGCGAACAGGAAGAACGACGCCGCCGCGTATCCGGCGCGCGTGTGCACGAACGTGCGGATGTCGATCAACGGATTGGGGGTGCGCCAGCTGTGAGCGAACCAGGCGGCGATGAGCAGGACCCCGGCCGCGGTCGGGCCCCACGAGCGCAGCGACCCGAAGCCGTAGGTCGATGATTCGGCGAGGCCGTAGATGAATATGGCCAGGCCCGGGGAGAGCAACGCCATGCCGAGCCAGTCGAGCCGGTGGGCGGGCTGGGGCTGGTCGGAGTCGAGCACGATCAGCGCGAGGATGAACGCGACGATGCCGATCGGCACGTTGATGAAGAAGATCCACCGCCACGAGACGTCGTCGACCAGCCAGCCGCCGAGGATCGGCCCCATGATCGGGGCGATCAGCATCGGGACGCCGAGGATGCCCATGACCCGCCCCATCCGATTCGGACCGGCCTTCCGGGTCATGATCGTCATCACCGTCGGCATGATCAGGCCGCCGCCGATCCCCTGCAGGACGCGGAAGACGATCAGCGATTCGGCGCTCCAGGCCAGGCCCGAAGCGATCGAGCCGAGCGTGAACAGCACCAGCGATGTCATGTAGATCCGCTTGGTGCCGAACCGGTCCGCGGCCCAGCCGCTGAGGGGGATCACCGCCGCGAGCGCCAGCGTGTAGCCGGTGATCACCCACTGGATCGTCGTCAGCGTCGCGTGGAAGGCGACCGCGAGATGGTCGATCGCGACGTTGACGACGGTCGTGTCGAGGATCGACATGACCGCGCCGAGCAGCACGACGCCGGCGACCACGAGCGTCGCGCGGTCGAGCGCTTCGGGTTCGTGTCGCTGAGTCGGTCATGTCTGCCATGCGCGTCGGATCGTACCGGACCGGATGGTCCGCTTACCTCGTCACCGACCGCGGCCGTTCGGCCGCGCCCCGTGAGCACGGCGGTCGTGGGCGGCAAGGTCTCGAATGTAGCCGGCGACCACGGCCTCGGAGACCATGCCGGCGCGCCGTTGGCTCGACGTCGAGCCCGCGGAGCGCACGCCGCGGGTGCGGCGGCGACGCTCGGCAGGGCGGGTGGGGTGTTCAAGTTGCGCGGGGGTCATGCGGCCTCGCTTTCGAGTTCGGGGGTGATGAGGGTGTCCTGGTCGGGGCTCTGGGCCAGCTGCAGCTCAGGCCGGGCGACGCGCGGGGCGCAGCAGGACCAGAGCCAGCACCAGACCGGTGGCGATCGCCACCGCGCCGACGAGGAAGGCCACGTGGTAGCCGCCGATCAGGGCGCTGATGTGCCCCTGATGGGCGGCGATCAGGCCCTTGGTGTGGTTGGCGGCCACGGTGCTCAGCACGGCCAGCCCGAGCGCGCCGCTGATCTGCTGGGAAACGTTGGTGATCCCCGAGGCCAGTCCGGCATCGCTCGCGGGCACGTCGGCCATCGCGATCGTCAGCAGCGGCATGAAGGCGGTGCCGATCCCGAGGCCGATCGCGAAACAGGCCATGAACACGGTCGGGAAGAAGGCGGTCTGCGGACCGACGGTGCTGAACAGCACCAGCCCGGCGATCGCACTGGCCATGCCCGCCACCAGCACGGGCAGCTGCCCGAATCGCTGCACCAGCCGCGCGGTGATCCCACGCGAGAGGATCGCGACGGTGATCGTCCAGGGCAGGAACGCCGCCCCGGTCTGCAGCGCCGAGTAATGGCGGACGTGCTCCAGGTACAGCGTGCCGAGGAAGAAGGTCGAGTACATCCCGGTGACCAGGAACCCGCGGACAAGGCTGGCCCGGGTCAGCCCCGGCAGGCGCAGGATGCGCAGCGGCATGATCGGGTTCTCGATCCGGCTCTCGAGCGTCAGGAAGGCGGCCATCAGAAGCACGGCCAGGGCGCCGAAGCCGAATACGTCAGTCGAGCCCCAGCCGTGGCCGGTGGCCTCGACGATCGCGTAGATCCCGCTCATCAGCGATGTCGTGATGAGCAGCGAGCCCAGCCAGTCGACTCCGTGCTGCGAGCCCCTGACCCCGATCGTCACGGATCAGCGCGCGGCCGAGCACGAACGCGAGCAGCCCGATGGGCAGATTGACGAAGAAGACCCAGTGCCAGCTCAGGGTCTCGGTGAGCACGCCGCCGGCCAGCAGGCCGAGCGAGCCGCCCGCGACGGACACGAACACGTACGCGCTCATGGCGCGGGCGCGGTCGGCTGGCCTCAGGGAAGTCGGCGATGATGATGGCCAGGATCACGGAGGCCTGGGCGGCCGCGCCCACGCCCTGCAGGAAGCGGGCACCGATCAGGGCGCCCTGGCTGGGCGCCACCCCGCACAGCAGCGAGGCGCCGACGAAGATGGTCAGGCCGGCGAGGAATACGCGCTTGCGCCCGACGAGGTCGCCGAGCCGGCCGGCGAGCAGCAGCAGGCTGCCGAACGTGACCAGGAAGGCGTTGACGACCCAGGTCAGGTTGCCCTGGCTGAAGTGGAGGTCATGCTGGATCGACGGCAGCGCGACGTTCACGATCGTCACGTCGAGGACGATCATCAGCTGCGCCAGGCAGACGACCATCAGGGTCGCCCAGCGGCGCCGATCCGGTTGGAGGGTGGGTAGAGAGACGAGGTGCATAGCGCTCCGGTGGTTGAAAAAGCGGTCAGACAAGAGGTAAAATGGAGGCCACCTCCGAAATAACTGGAGGCTTCCTCCGGATACGATACGGAGGGTCCCTCCGTTTGTCAACCGGAATTTTGCCAATGAGCACGACCACAGCATCCGAACAACTCCTCGTCAGGCCTAAGCGCGCCGACGCGCGCCGCAACTACGAGAAGGTCCTGAGCGCCGCCCGTGAGGCCTTTCTCGAGGGCGGGGAGGAGACTTCGCTCGAGGAGATCGCCCGGCGCGCCGGGGTCGGTATCGGGACGCTCTACCGGCACTTCCCCAATCGCCAGGCGCTGCTCGAGGCGCTCTACGCCGGCGAGGTCGAGGAGCTGTCGCGCTCGGCGGCCGAGCTCGATGGGAAGGAGCCGTGGGACGCGCTGAGCCTCTGGTTTGAGCGCTTCATCGCCTACCTGGCGACCAAGCGGGCGCTGGCCGGCGAGCTACTGAACTACATGGACAAGGATGCCCCGCTGTTCGCGGCCTGCCGCGCGTCGATGTTCGCGGCCGGCGAGCCGCTGCTCAAGCGTGCCCAGGAGGCCGGCGTGGTGCGTCCCGACGTCGAGTTCGGGGAGATTCTCCAGATGGTGATGGGGATCGGCAAGATCCCGACCGCCGATCCGGCTCAGACCGAGCACATGCTCCGGATCGCCCTGGACGGGTTGCGCTACCGCCCGCAGGACTGACTCCCCGTCCCGCCGGATGGGTTTCGGCCCACCGGAGACGGAGCGCCGAAAAGTTCGTTGCTCAGCTGACGCCCAAGGTGGCCAGCGGGCCGGTCGCGACCGAACTCAGGTCCATGTTTCGGTGCCGAATAAGTTGGCTGCTAAACTTTCGGTACCAAATGAATTCCTCCACTTCGCCATCTCTCGCTTCTCCCGCCTCGGCGTCACGCCTTGACCCGCACGTGAAGCGGGTCGCGATCGTCGTCATCCTCGGCGCGATCATGTCCGTGCTGGACACGACGATCGTCAACGTCGCGCTGCACGACCTCTCTCACGATCTGCACGTCGTCACTGGGGCAGATCCAGTGGGTCATCACCGGATATCTCCTCTCGCTGGCCGCCGTGATCCCGATCACCGGGTGGGCCGTCAAGCGCTACAGCGCCCGCCGCCTGTACCTGATCGCGCTGGTCGTGTTCACCGCGGGCTCGGCGCTCTGCGCGCTGGCGACGACAAGCGGAGAGCTGATCGCCTTTCGCGTGATCCAGGGCGTCGGCGGCGGCATGCTGACCCCGATCGGGCAGATGATCCTCGTCAAGGCCGCCGGCCCCAAGAACATGGCCCGGGTGATGAGCGTGATCGGAGTGCCGATCGTGCTCGCGCCCGTGTTCGGCCCCACGCTCGGTGGTCTGCTGCTGCAGAGCGTCGGCTGGCAATGGATCTTCCTGATCAACGTTCCGATCGGCGCCCTCGCGCTCGTGCTCGCGCTGCGGCTGCTGCCCCACGACGAGTCCGGCACCATCCAGGCCGGCCGGCTGGACTTCATGGGCCTGGCCCTGGCCGCTCCCGGAGTGGTCGGCATCACCTACGGGCTGTCAGAGAGCGAGACAGCGGGGAGCCTGACCGCATCCTCGGTCCTCCTGCCCGTCCTCGCCGGCCTGGGCCTTCTCGCGCTGTTCGTCATCCGCTCCCGCCGGATCGAGCGGCCGCTGCTCGATCTCAAGCTGTTCTCCAACCCCGCCTTCCGGGCGGCCTCGATCACCACCTTCTGCCTCGGCGCGGCCCTGTTCGGCGCGATGATCCTCATGCCGCTCTACTTCCAGACCGTCCGCGGCCAGGACGCGATCAGCACCGGCCTGCTGCTCATCCCCCAGGGCCTCGGCGGCGGCGTCGGCATGTTCCTGTCCGGCCGGCTGACCCAGCGGATCGGTGCCGGGCCGGACCTCGCTCTTGGGCGGCATGATCCTCGCGGTGGCCACCATCCCCTTCGTGCTGGTCACGGCCACCACGCCCGTTCGCGGTGATTGGGGTCGCCATGGCGGTCCGCGGCGTCGGTGTCGGCCTGGCCATCATGCCCGCGATGACCGCGGCCTTCTCGGTCCTCAACCGCGAGCAGGTCAATGACGCGACCCCGCAGCTGACGGTTCTGCAGCGCGTCGGGGGATCGCTGGGCACGGCCATCATCGCCGTCGTCCTCGAGGGGCAGACCAAGCACGTCCACACCGCGGCCGCGGCCGCCGCCGCCTTCGGGAATACCTACTGGTGGGTGATGGGGGCGACCCTGATCGGCCTGCTGCCCACGCTGCTGCTGGCGCGGATCGAGCGGCGCGCCAAGGAGGCCCAGGTCGAGCCGGCCGCGGTTGACTTCGCGAGCGAGCCCCTGCTCGAGGCGGCATGACCGACTCTGTCGAAGGCACGTCGGAAGGGCGAGGCGTCGACCGCGGCCGCGCCGCCGCGCGCGAGCATCGAGGAGCTGCGGCACTCGCTGGCCCGCATGTCGGGGGCCGAGCGGCGGCTGCGCAGCCGTGACCACGCCCACTCCGGTGAGCTCACCCACGCCCAGATCCGCTCCATCGCCGCGCTCGGGCGCGAGAAGGAGATGACCGTCGGTGAGATTGCCAAGAGCGCCGACCTCACACCGGCGACGGTCACCGGGATGATCGATCAGCTCGAGGCCGCCGACATCGTGCAGCGGGCCCGCAGCACCGAGGACCGGCGCGTCTGCAACGTCTCCCTGACCCCCGCGGGATGGAGCCTCCTCGAGCAGAAGCTGAGCACCTGGCAGGCCATCTGGGAGCGCGAGCTCGCCGACGTCAGCGATGACGAGCTCCAAACCGCGATGCGGGTCATCCAGCACGTGACCGCGATCTACGACTCGGTGACACCGCCCGACGATCACCAGTAGGCCGGCCTCATCGCAGGGGTCGATAGCGCGCGCGGGCGGCTCGGCCGGGTGTATGTTGCCCCACAGTCGGCAACCGGGAAGGGAGGAAGCGGTGGCGAACACGGGCATCATCCGCGGCACGCACCACCTGACGTTCTGCGTGGGTGGCGCACAGGAGGACTATGACTTCCACGCGCGCCTGCTCGGCCTCAAGAGCGTCAAGAAGACCGTGCTGTTCGACGGGGAGATCCCCGTCTACCACCTCTATTACGGCAACGGAGCCGGCGATCTCTCGACGCTGTTGACGAGCTTTCCCTACCGCCAGGCCGGCCTGATGGGCACGCGCGGCACCAACCAGGCCAAGCGTCTGAACCTCTCGGTTCCCGTCGGCGCGCTGGACTACTGGTCTGAGCGACTGGCCGCCGAGCGGGCTGGAGGTGGAGCGGCTGGAGCTGTTCGGCACCGACCGGCTGCGCTTCCAGCATCCGTGCGGGATCGAGTACATGCTCGTCGCCGACCCGCAGCCCGACGACCGCGCGCCCTACGAGGGGGCCGGGATCCCCGGTGAGGTGGCGATCCGCGGCGCCTACGGCACGACTACCTCGGTGCGGGAGGTGGGGGAGATGGACTTCTTCCTCGTCGAGGGGATGGGCGGCGAGCACATCGCCTCCGAGGGGCCCGACCACCAGTACCAGATCGGGACCGACGAGGGCCACGGGCGGATGATCGAACTCGTCGAGGAGCCCTCTCTTTCCCAGGGCACATGGCGCTTTGGCGAGGGCACGATCCACCACCACGCGTTCGATGTCGTCGACGCCGACAGCCAGCAGGTCGTCAAGGACCGGATCGTCGGTCTCGGGTTCACCGATGTCTCCGAGCCCAAGGACCGCGGCTACTTCTTCTCGATGTACATGCGCAGCCCCGGCGGCCTGCTCTGCGAGCTCGCCTACTCGGTCTCGCCCGGGTTCCTCATCGACGAGGCCGCCGACGAGCTCGGCACGCACATGTGCATCCCGCCCCACTGGGAGGATCGCCGCGGCGAGATCGCGGGGCTGGAGCCGATCGACACGATCGAGACGATGAAGGGCTGAGGTTCTCGCCGGTCCGGGCTGTCGTCGGCCCGCGGAGGCGGATGGCAACGCTCACCGTGCGGTCAGGAGCCGGCGCAGGCCGCTGACCGCGCGGTCGCTGACGAGGTGCTCGTGGTCCTGGAGTTCCTCGAACTCGACCTCGGCCCCGGCCGCGGCGAAGGCGTCGGCGGTGGCCCTCGCATCCTCGATCGGGATCCAGGCGTCGTACACGCTGCAGGACGCATATACGGGCAGGCCGGTGAGCTCATGGGGGGCCTGTTGTTGCTGTGGAGGGCCGAGCAGTGCGCCGGTCAGGATGGCCAGGCCCGCCAGCGGCCGCGGGCGGTTCGCCATGAGGTGGGCGACGAGGCACGCCCCCTGCGAGAAGCCGCCGAGCACGATCTGCCGGCCCGGCAGCCCGGCTTCGGTCGCGAGCCCGATCGCCTGCTCGATCGCCTCCAGCGCCCAGCCGAGCTGCGGCTCGTTGTCGGCGAGCGGGTCGAAGTACCGGCCGTGGTACCAGGTGCCCTGTGCGGCGACGGGGAGCAGGTAGGCGACGTCGTCCAGCGCCAGCCGCGCCGCCACGTCGAGCATGAGCTGCTCGTCCTGATCACGGCCGTGGACGAGCACCGCGGCGCGACGCGCGCTGTGAAGCGGCGCGCCGGCGTGGACGAGGGAAGAGTGTCCGAGTCCGGGGTCATGGCCGAGCACGCGAGCCGGTCGACGAGCTCGCCTCCGGTCGTGATCGCGAGCCGCCCGTTGCTGGTGAAGGTCGGCCAGCGCTGCGCAGCAACGTGCGAGCCTCGGTCCACCACCCATCGTCGGCGAGCAGGAACGGATGCAGAATGAGCGTCCGCGGTCCCGTCGCGTCGTAAAGCCCGGCGCGCAGGCGCTCGGCGGTGGCCGCGGGCGGCGCCGGGCTCTCCGGGTCGCCGTGGTGCGCCCGCAGTGAGCCGAAGCGCTCCATCAGGAAGTAGGCGTCGACGAGACCCCACTGGAACGGCACCCAGCCAAAGCCATCCTCGTCGACGTGCGTTCTCGTCCCCAGGGGCGAGGCCCAGCGACAGCCGTTTTGCCCTGAGCAGGGTGGGAGTGTCGGCGTTGATCGCGCCGCCCGGCGGGCGGAAGGCCTGGGCATCGACGCCGATGCCGGCGAAGGCTGCGCGCGAGCGCTCAAGCATCGTCCGCTCGTGCTCGGGCTCCAGGCCCTCCCAGGACTCGTGACGCCAGCCATGGATGCCGATCTCGTGCCCGTGCTCGGCGATCGAGCGGACCGCGTCCGGATTCAGTTCGCAGTTGATCGCCTCGACGAAGAACGTCGCCCGCAGTCCGAGGCTGTCGAGCTCGGCCAGCAGTCGCGGAAGCCCTTTGGTCACCGAGGGATGCTGACCGAGCGGACGGTCGGCGGGCCACGCGCCCCGCTCCAGCTCGGCCGCCTCGCCGAGGTTGTCGAAGGTCAGCACGACCGTCGGTGCGGTGGCGGCGGACGAGCGACACGATTGGAGGAGAACCTGGTCGTCTTCGTCGGCGCTATCCCGCGATGTAGTCGCGAAGCAGCGCGGCCAGTCCATCGACCGCGGCCACGGTGACGGTCAGCTCGGGATGGCGCAGCCGGCCCGTCGGCTCGATGCCGGGCACCGGTTCGCGGAAGGTGATGAGCACGCCTCGATCACCGTTGGTGGCAAAGGTCAGGCCGCGGTCGGTGATGCCCAAGTGCGCCGGTCCGGCGGTCTTGAGAAACGCATAGGGACCGGTGATCTCAACCGCGGCGATGTTGTCCAGGGGCGTTTCCAGCCGCCACGGTCCGAACCGAGCCCGCAATGTCCCGCTGTCGACCTCGAGCCACGCGCTGGCCGGCGTGACGCCGAAGATCCGTCCCGCACGGCGGTAGGCGGGGGTGAAGCGAAAAGCGAATCGCGCACCGTCCGCGGCCGAGCCCCAGTCCTTGCGTTCAGACGCTGTGCTATCGGCCATCAGAGACGACTCTAACCGTCGGCCGGGTTGTCAACCGGCACGCGTCGATCCCCGCTATGCCACCGAGAGCACGTGGGCGGTTGTCGGGTCCACGCGCCCTTCGAGCACGTCCAGGTAGACGCTCTGGACCGCTTCAAACCCGCGCTGGTGCTCGATTTCGAGCCAGCCTAGTGACCCAGGCGCAGAACTCATGCCAGGCGTCGGCCACCCGGGTCTGCAGGCCGGCCGGTCCCCAGTCGCCGGGAGCGCTGGACGATCCGGTCGGGCGCGAAGAAGAAGACGGGGGAGGGGCCGGGCAGACCGTCGCCTCCGGGCGCGGGTCCCTCCCAGTGCGTGACCCCGACCGCCATGCTGTACAGCAGCTCGTCCCCATAGTGGGCATGCACGGCCCGGCGGACCCCGCTGTCACCGGCGATATCGACGAACGTGGCCGGGCCTGAGGGCAGTGACTCAATCGCGTCGTAGGTGACGATGCGGTCATAGATGTCGAGGCCCTCGACAAAGGCCGCGCTGCGTGGCGACGTGAGCCCGATCACCTCCACTCCCTCTCGCCGGGCGAGCAGAAAGGCGACGCCGATGGCCGTCTTGCTCGACGCCGAGGAGATGACGACGGGCCCACGCGCCGCCAAGCCCGTGTCGGCCAGCTGGTCATCGATCAGAAACGAGGTGATGAACAACGGCCGCAGCAGCATCTGGATCGCCTCGGTGTCGGGGCGGTAGAGCGGGTCGTGGTCGGTGACCGTGTAGCGCTGGTAGGCCGAGGGCAGCTCTGCCCGGTGGGGTGCGCCGTCGACGAAACCGGACGCATCGACGCGGACGGGGGTCACGACGAGCTGCGAGGAGGGTGGGAGGTACCCGTACACGCGCGTGCCCGGCTCGACCCCTTCGGCGTTGCTCTCCTGAACCTCGGCAAAGCCCCACATGGGCACGCGCCCCCAGCCCTCGGGCGCCGGGAAGAACTTCCAGTAGGACATCTGCTCACCGAACACCGCATAGGTGATGTTGTTCGCGGTCAGCCCAAACGTGTCAACGCGCAGCCGAGCCTGGCCGGGCCCGAGCTCGGGCACGTCGGAGTCAGCGATGCGGGAGGTGCGCAGGTCATCGCGCTTGACAAGGAAGTCGGTCATGCGGTTGCGTTGCTGATCATGCCGAGGGCCGCCAGGTTCCCTCGTGGATCGCCTGTTCGCGCCGGGCGCGCCGGTGCTGGCGGTCAGCCCGTTTCCGCCGCCTGGCCTCTCCGAAGGCGTCGGCCGTCGAGCCGTTCAGATTCCACCGGGACCCGAGCAGCGCGGTGGCCCCGAGCGCGCCGAACGCGCCGACCGCGAGCACGGTGGACAGCGTGCCCTTGGCCACCATCGCCACGACGAGCAGCACCACGAAGGCCAGGAACGTGGCGAGCATGATCCGCACGCGCCGGCGCTCCAGCTGAAACTGCTCCTCTTCACGGTCTGACCAGATCACGGGAGTCTTCCAGACCTGTGACTCGTTGCGTGTCACTGACGCGAGGCCCCGGGGTCAAAAACCGGAAACTATTTCCGGTTTTCGACCCAGCTCCCCTGGGGCCGGCTGCGCAACTCGCCGTAGCGCTCGTAGAGCGAGTCCAGCACATCGCCGAGGGGCTGACCAGCCCGCACCGACCGGCTTCAGGCCGCGAACGCCTCGATGACCGCGACCGTGGCGCCCGGATCCTCGATCTGGGGGTAGTGCCCGAGGTCGGGCAGACGGGTCAGCGGAGCCTCCGGCCGGAGGGCGAGCACGGCCTGGAGGACGGCCTCCGTGCACACCGGATCGCGTCCCGCCCAGGCGAGTTCGAGGCGCCCGGGCCAATCGGAGAGCGCACCGTGCCAGCGCGGCGCGTAGGTGACGCGCTCGTGCAGGTAGAAGGTCAGGCGATCGAGGATTCGGTGCCCGCCGTTGTGGGCCAGCAGCGCCCACTGGTCATTGGCCTCCTCCGGGGTCAACGGATGCTCGCGGGAGAA
Organism: uncultured Solirubrobacterales bacterium; assembly: GCA_963849455.1. GTDB lineage: Bacteria > Actinomycetota > Thermoleophilia > Solirubrobacterales > Solirubrobacteraceae > Palsa-465. The sequence continues at coordinate 16,549 of CAWKHE010000005.1, forward strand.
GATGCGCGCGAACTGAGCCTTGAAGGTGCGCTGGTTGGAGAGCCGCGCGGCGATCGGACCGAAGCGGCTGCGCAGCAGCTTCTGTCCGGGCGTGAGGCTCGCCGCCTCGATCACCATGCTGCCGTTGAACAGCAGCACCCGTGCCACCGAGAACGGCAGCCGTCCCTCGAGATCGCGCGCCAGCAGTTCGGTCACCACCGAGGTTCCCATGTCGTGGGCAACGAGCACCACCGGTTCGGCGCCCGTGTAGCGGGCGGCGATCGTCCTGCACCAGGTCGGCCTGCCCCAGCAGCGAGTATTGGTGCTCGCGAGGCTTGGCGGACAGTCCGAAGCCGAGGAAGTCAAAGACGATCAGGTGCCGGCCGGCCAGCCGCGCCCACACCTGGCGCCAGTCATACGAGCTCGACGGGTACCCGTGCAGGAGCAGGAGCGGCGGTCCTGAACCGCGCTGCTCGTGGACGTAGATGCGCCAGCCGCCGACCTCGACGAGCGCACCGGCACGCTGCCACGCCTCGACCCGCGATGTGAGGCCGGGACTCACCCGCTGACCGGCGTGCAGCCGATCAGCCGCGAGTCGGCCAGCGCCGCGCTGCGGTGGGCATGAACGGCGAGATACTCGGGGTCGCTGATCATGTTCAAGAACGCCCGGCGGGATGGGTACTGGACGGCCAGGATCATGTCCCATTCGCCGTCGACGGGACCGATGACCGACTCGCTTACCGCGCAGGCGAGCAGGACCCGGCCGCCGGCGCGGGCCAGGAACGGCTGCACCCCGGTGGCGTAGCGCGCGTAGGCCTCGGCGCCGCTGATCTCGTCCGAGGCGTCGATTCCGTCCGCGCCCTCCTTGAAGCGCAGCATGTTGATCATGACCACGGCCTCGTCATTGACGTCGGCTGCCGCCGCCAGGCGCTCGAGCTGCGCCGCACTCGGTTCAATGAACGGCCCACTCACCGAGGGCGGCGGGGGTGGAGGGGCAGAATCAGGGCCGCCGGGGCTTCTGGTTGAAGTTGAAGTCCTTGCGCAGGTCGCCGAGGCCGGGCGCGTTCTCGCGCACATCGGGGCGGGGGTCGGGGCGGCCGTCGGTCTTCGGGTTCAACCGCTGGCCGCCGAGGAAGTCATCCTCGATGAACTTGGCAAAGGCGTCGAAGCTGAGCTGCTGGTGGTCGACGTAACCGCGCCGCGCGTAGGGGCTGATGACCAGCCCCGGGACGCGGAAGCCGTAGCCGTTGAGGTCGATGACCGGCGGGCGCACGTGGTCGTAGAAGCCGCCCCAGTCATCCCAGGTGAGGAAGATGGCCGTGCTTTTCCACTCCCGGCTGCGGCCGATGGTGTTGATCAGGTTCGTGACGTAGGCCTGCCCGGTGGCGATCGACGACGTCGGGTGCTCGCTGACGATCCCGTTGGGAATCACCCATGACACCTTGGGCAGGTGCCCGCTGCGCACGGCGGCATAGAACCGGCTCGTGTCCTGGATGTTGCCCAGCTGGTGGTCCTCGCGGACGGTGTCAAAGCTTGGTAGCGGGTTCCAGATCCCGGGCGTCCGCGCGGACTGGGGCTTGTAGGTGCAGAACACCTGCGCGTCCTCGCAGTCGGGCTCGGGTCCCTTCTTGAGGTAGTAGCCCCAGCTCACGCCGTGGCGATGCAAGAGCCAAGACAGATCGGTCCAGGCGTAGTCGGGACCGGCATGGGGCGGTCCGATGTCGGTGGGCAGCCCCGGATCCTCGATATTGCTCGTACAGCTGAACGGATCGCCGGGGGTCGAGCAAAAGGCCGACCACTCGGAGACCAGGAACAGGTGAGCGGGCAGGCTCCACGATGCGTTGGGCTCAAACATGTGGTCCTGGAGCGCGAAGTCGCGCGCGTAGGCCCAGTAGTTGGGGATCTCGCGGGCGTTGTGGTAGCCCATCATGTCGAGCGAGAGCCCCGCGATGCAGTCGCGAGGATCCAGCGAGTTCTGACAGGACTCGCGGGCGCGGATGAAGCCGTCCATGCGGCCGTTGTCGTAGTCGGTGTTGTAGGCCTGTTGCTCGTGCGGGCCCCCGTCGTTGACCAGGTGGGGGTCGTGATACGGGCGCACGCACCGGTGTCTGAGCCGGATCGGGAAGACAGGGCACGCGGCCGGGATGGCCGGCCAGCCCCGGGATCCCGTCCGCGCCGGGATACGTGCCGAAGTAGGAGTCAAACGAGCGGTTCTCCTGCATGATGATCACGACGTGCTTGATCTTGTGGATCCCGCGCGGGGCGGCCACGGCGCTTGCGACCGGGGCACCGAGCAGCGCGGCCGATGACGGCCAGCAGGACTGAAACCGCACGCACGCTCAGGACGCGCGCACCGGCCTCGACTGTGCGAGGACGCGGCCGTGGGCACCCAGCGCTCGCACGGCAAAGGTGGTGGCCGGCCCGGCGATAGCGATCCGTGTCTCAAAGCCCCGATCCCGCACCGAAGTGACCGGGCGCAGCGTTGCCCGGTTCGCCCCCGCCAAGACCTGCCAGCGCGCGACGGTGCTGGCGCCGTTCCAGCTCGCGTACACCGACACGCGCGTGGGGGAGAGCCGCGCTGCGGCGACTGACGGGACGGGTGAGCGGCGTCGCCGCCCACGGAGCCCCGAAGACCCGGTAGCTCCCGTCGTCAAAGGGCAGACGGGCGTCAAACTGCAACTTGCCGCCGGGCCCGAACTCCGAGAAGTACGGCGCGGAGCCGAACCCGACGACCGCGCCTCCGCTGGGCAGCGTCTGGACGTTGCCCTCGCTGTCGGCGAGCGTGTCATGGCCGGGCCGGCGGTACTGGTGGACGAGCGTCGCGGTGTGGTGGCGGAAATTGAGGCGGAGGATCAGCCCGCGGGACGAGGGGGCGAGGGACGGCGGTCCGCCCTCATCGTCGAACAGGCTCACCCGGTGGCCGGACAGCAGCTGGGCGTCGTGCTGGAAGAAGAACGGGGCTCCGGGTCCCATCCGGAAGCTGCTTGCCTTGCCACCCAGCGTCCACAGCAGCCGACCGGTGGTCCGGTCGATCTCGTACACGGCTGAGGTGTCGCGGGCGGAGATGAGCACCCGGCCGCCCCGAACCATCTCGATCGAGTTGATGTGGTAGGCGTCGAAGTACGGGCTGGTGGCCGGCGTCGCGAGCGAGTCGGCGACCGGGATGTGGCCGAGCGCGTGCCACTCCCACACCACCAGACCGGTGCGGACGTCGACCTCCTGGACGATTGAGTCGAGGAACGGGGCGAGGGTCCCGGGCGCGGTTCCGGCGGGGTGTCTGAGGATCAGCGACTGGACGGTAAGCAGCGCATCGCCTGACCGGGTCAGCACGAACTCGTGCAGATCGGCGGCGTAGCCGTTTCCGGCCCGGACGACCCTGACCGGCCGGTAGGAGGTGTCGTAGATCATCCCCGCGCCGAGTCCGTAGGCGGCGATCGTCACCTTGCCCTGCCACCACGTCAGGACGCGCCGGCCGGCGAAGAACTGCGGCCTGAAGTTCGTGGCTACGAGCGGCGGTGCCAGCTGGTGAAACCACACGAGCCGGCCACGGGGATCGATGATCATCGGACCACCCGGGCCGACCGGATCGACCGTGATCGCCGTGCTGCTCCCCGGATGCACCATCGGCGACGGCAGCGGCGTCAGGAACAGGTCGCCGGCGCGGGCCGGGCCGGCCTTACTCGACGGTGATGCGCGGAGGGAGCAGCTGCGGTTGGGTGACGAAGTGCTGGAGCTTGGCCAGCTGAGGGGTGACGATGCTGAGGATCGGCGGCGTCGGTGCGAGCCGGGCAATGTCGAACGTGAACCTGATCGGCCGGTGGCCCGCGACCCGGATCGTGACCGCGACCTGCTCGCCCTGGGTGAACCGCCGGCGGAGCACGTAAGCTCGCGCCGCGGTGACCACTGTAGGCCCGCAGCGTGCCCGCGTGCACCCCGCTCAGCGTCCGATGACCCGCACGGAATGGATCTGCCGTGGCGGGGCGCCGAGGATGCTGATCTGGGTGGCCGGCGAGGCATCGGGGGTCCCGGGCTGCGGTGAGATGGTCAGGCGCGAGACCGGCTGCGCGGGCCGGGTCACCCCGGCGGCTGCGGGCGCTGCCGATACCGCGAGCGTCGCCGCGGCAGCGGTGCCGGCCAGCGTGGGGATGAGTCGCCAGAGCCCTGGGGGCGGAGCGCGCCACGAGCGACTTATAACCCTCTTGTGACACCGTGTCAAACACCACGTCACATTGGGTATGATTACGGCCGTGAGCACCCAGGCGCAGCGCCTTCGCCACCGTGCGCACCGCGAGACGACGCGACGTCAGATCCTGGACGCGGCCGAGGACCTCCTGCGTGAGCGTCCGTACCGCGAGCTGACGATCGACGCCGTGATGACCGAGACGGGACTGACCCGAACGGCGTTCTACCGCCACTTCGACGACGTGACCGATCTCGTCGTGCGGCTCCTGGCGGACGTCAGTCAGGAACTGCACGACGTGGCCAGCCGATGGGCAGCCAGCGCCGGCGTCGGCTACCCGGCCCCGGGGCGCGAGGGGCTGGCCGGCGTCGTCGACTTCTATGTCCGGCACGGCCCGCTGATGCGAGCGATCGCGGAGGCCGCCACGACTGACGAGCGCATCGAACGCGCCTATCAGGGCTCGACCGAGGCGCTGATCGCCCTGACCGGCGCGACGATGGAGCGGATGGTCAGCGAGGGCAAGCTCGACATTCCCGACGCTCGGGCGCTGGCCCGGGCGATGACGCTGATGAACGAGGCCTACCTACTCGCGGAATTCGGGCGCCCGCCAGCAGGGGGATCGCGACCTCGCGCTGGCGACGCTGGAGGCTGTGTGGCTGCGGCTCGTCATGCCGCTACCGAAATGACGCGAGGGGGGTCCGTGTGAGGAGGCGCGGAGTGACGTGGGCGGTGGCTCTGCTCGGGCTGCTGGGCGCGCTCGCGCTCCTGCCGTCGGCCGGGGTTACCGCGCCGTATGAGCCCCACAGCTCCGCGCAGGCGGTGCAATACACGCGCGCGCTTGACCTCGGAATCCAAGCCTACGTGTACGGCTATCCACTGTTGGACTCCAACCGCGTGTTTCGGACGAGCACGAGCGTGAACGTCCCCGACGGTGCCGGAGGAGGCCCGGTCAATGAGTTCAGCAACATCCGTCGGCTGGCCAAGCCGTCTGACAAGACGGTCGTCGCGCCCAACCATGACACGCTCTACTCGATGGCCTGGCTGGACCTCCGCGCTCAGCCGATCGTCGTTCATATGCCCGTCGTTCGTCGCCGGTTCGCCGTCTTCGAGCTGGTCGACCCGTACACGGAGAACTTCGCCAACATCGGTGCCGTCGGCCGCCCGCCCGGCAACTACGCCGTCACCGCGCCGGGCTGGCATGGGCGGCTGCCCAAGGGGGTGCGCCGGATCCGTTCCGCGTACACGCGCGTCTGGATCATCGGGCGCACGTACATCCGCAACGCCGCCGACACGCCGAAACGTCAACCGAATCCAGAGCGAGTACGCGCTCACCCCGCTGGACCGGTGGGGGACGCCCCTATCGCCCGCCGCGGCCCCGGCACGTCCACCGCCGGCCGCGGGAGTACCGCGTGCCGGGAACCGCCCGTGGCCAGGATCCGCTGGCCTTCTTCGACGCCCTCGGTGACCAGCTCAAGCAGTTTGCGCCGCCGGCCCGCGACCGGCGCCTGCTCCGCCAGCTCGCCACCGTGGGGATCGGGCCCGGCCGGCATCCGAGCGCGAACCGAGCGCTCGATGCGGCGACGCGGGCCGGTCTGCGTGCTGCCGTCGCGGCGGGCGCCAAGCAGGTGACGGCCGACCTTCAGAAGCTGTTTCTGTCCATCGCCCCGAAACACAACGGATGGCTCGTCGCGCGGACCGGGTCATACGGCACCAACTATTCCGGCCGCGCGGTCACCGACCGGATCGGACTCGGCGCGCCGCTGTCGAAGCTGGCCCTCTACCCGTTCACCATCACCGACTCAGAACCTCCGTCCGCTCACCGGCGCGAACCGCTACGTGGCCCATATCTCCGCGCGCTATCTCCCGTTCCCGGCGCGCGTCTTCTGGTCACTGACGATGTACGACGCGTCCGGGTTCTTCGTCCCCAACCCGGCGCACACCTACCTGATCAACAACCGCACGCCGCTGCACTACAACCGTGACGGATCGCTGGACATCTACATCCAGCCGCGGCCGCCGCGCAACGCCAGCCAGCGCCGAGACTGGCTGCCCTCGCCAGCCGGCCGGCCATTCCGGCTCATCATGCGGCTGTACAAACCGATCGACCTGGGCGGGATCATCAGCGGCTCGAGCTGGGAGCCGCCGACGGTGCTGCCGTGTCTGGCAAGTGGGCGCACCGCCGCCGGGACGGCCTGCGCGACCTGACCGCGATCGCACCCGGCTGCGCTCCGCGGGAGGAACGCTCCCAGCGCGCTCCTCGTCGAGCCGCTCACAGCGGCCCCACACCGAGAGCGCCGCTGAGCAAGGCGTGATCGACTCCGGCGAGCGACCAGCCGGCGCCCTTGCCCCCGGTGAGGCCTAGGCGGCGGCGGAGATGCTCAGCAGTTCCTGGCGCTGGCCGGCTGCGTTGCCGGCTGAGTTCCTGGCGCCGGCCGGCTGCTCGGGCTCCCCGCTCGGTAGTGGGTCGAAAACCGTCCTATATGGACGTTTTTCGACCCCGCGTGTCTCAGCGGCCGTAACGCTCGCGCTCGGAATAACCGTCAAATGCATGTCCGGGACGCAGCTGCCTCCGATTGGGAGCAGATCTGGGCCTTCTTTCGCCAGATCGCGATGGCCGGCGCTTCAGGGGTCATCGGGACCGTTCCCGAGGCGTTTCACCATCCCGTGCAAGGGTACGTGGGCCTGCACGTGATGCATCGGTTCGTCTGAGCAGTTGTTCACTCCAGCCATTCGCCGATGAACGTCGGGCGCCGGAGTTCAGCAGCTAGCCCCAGCCCGACTCGTATCCTCCTTGGGAGGTTGCTGATCGAAGTCGGACCCTGATTGGAGAACCACGCGCAAGCTACTCGCGACCGGCATCGTTGTGGCCGGGCTGGCCGGTGGCGCTACCGCCTTGGCGTGGCCGAAACAGCCCGGGTCCCAGTTGGCGAGGGGCGGGACTGGGATCGTCCGTTACGAGTACATCGCCGGGGTCGGCCGACTGTCGGTATACGGCATCGCCAAGAGATCCCTCGTGAGGCGGTTCGCGCTTCCGGGGGTCGCCGATGTCCGCGGGATCGGCGCGAGCGCCGCAACCGGGATGTTGTACGTCAGCTACGGCGGGTTCCCGAACGGCATCGGGCACCTGTTGGAGTTCAGCCTCTACCGGCGGAAGATCGTGTATGACCGCGGCTATCGATTCGGCATCGATTCGTTCGACATCAGCCACGACGGCCGGCTGATTTTCATGCCCACCGGCGAGAACACCTCAGGCAAGACGTGGCATCTGATTGCAGCAAGAACGGGCCGCGTCGTGGGCGCTATCGCCGCCGGCAGGTCTCCACATGACACGGCCGTCGACGCGAGCGGTCACCACGTGTTTCTCGGCGGCGCATCGGACCGGTATCTGTATGAGGCCAACACACGTCCACCTTGGAAGGTCGTCGGCAGGATGGGGCCCCTCGCGCCAGGTGGGATCGCCGGCGTCAGGCCGTTCACGGTCGATTCTCAGGACAGATTCGCGTTCACCACCGCCGATCGTTACCTCGGGTTTCAGGTCAGCGACATCAAGACGGGCAGGGTGCTCTACACGGCGCCCGTGCCCGGCTTCAGCATCCCGCCAACCTCCGGAGGGATCCCATCGCACGGGATCGGGCTCTCCCCTGACCAGCGGTACCTCTGGCTCGTGGACAGACCCCATCGGGCCGTCCATGAGTTCGATATCGCGGGCTTGCCGCGCCGGGCTCCGGTCATGATCGCGACGGTGCATGTCTCTGGGCCGAATCTCGGGTGGCTCAACCTCAGCCGGGACGGTCGCTACCTGTTCGCGGGCGGCGCCGGCAACGTGATCAACACGCAGACGCGCAGATCGGTCGGCACGATGGGCGCGCTGGCCAATTCGCGTTACAACATCGAGATCGACTGGGCCGGCCACCGCGTGTGCGCCGCATACCCTCGGGAATCGCTGGGCTACCTACACGTCGGGCAGAACTGCAGTGCCCCCGCGGGCTGAGCCGGGTGTGCTCCCGACCGTCGATGGTGTCCATGAAGCACGCCTCAGCCCAGGACCATCCCTTCGGCGGCGGTCGACGGCTTGGGGTCTGGCAGGCGCATCATCCGGAACGAGGTGAGGAGCCCGAGGAGCCGGCGATGATCGGAACTCAGCAACGCCACCTGAAGCGAGACGTGTCGGGCGTCGGTGTTGATGCGGATGATCTCGGCCTGGACCTCCTTCGGTTGGTCGGCGAGCTGTTGTTCGAGCTGCGTGTTGCTCACCACCTCCGCGTCGTGCTCGAGTGCGTCGGCGACCTGCTGCTGCTGGGCCGGCGTGAGCAGCTTGCTCGAGTCGGCCATCTTCGTGAACGCGATCGACAGCGTCGCCAGCAGGATCGCGCCGCCGAACGCCAGGCCAAACGAGAGTCCGAACGAGCCCCCGGCCGAGTTCACGCCGGCGGCCTCGCTGACCCGCTCCTCCGAGATCGGCGACAGCGTGTAGTTGTTCAGTTGGGAGACCAGCAGCCCGAGGCCCGATCCGGCGATCATCAGCGGGATCACGAGGTACCACCCTGATGTCGCCCGGGGGACGATCGGCACCAGCAACACCAACCCGAGCGTGAGCAGCGCGAAGCCCAGCCGGATGATGCTGGCCGGGCGCCGGTTGCCCGCCTTCTTCCCGGCGATCAACGCGACCGCGAACATCGTCAGCGACAGCGGGGCGAGCGACACGCCCGCCTCCAGCGCGTTGTACTCGAGCACCATCTGCAGGTAGATCGGCAGCGCGATCATCGTCGCCCCCAGGGCGATCTGCTGGAGCATCTGCCCGGAGATCCCGAGCCGGTAACGCGCGGACTTGAAGAGGTCCGGGTCGAGCAGCGACGCCTTGCCGTCCCGCTTGCGGCGCACCAGCCAGTAGACGAGGACCGCCATCGCGATCGCGCCGACCGCGAGCAGCGCGACGACGTAGTCGCCGCCCTCCTGCCAGACCAGGATGCCGAGCACGATTCCGCCCATGCCCAGGACCGAGAGCACCGCGCCGACGAGGTCGATGCCCCGCGGACCCGGTGTAGGGCACGTCGCGGACGAGCTTGATGCCCGACAGCACGACCAGCGATCACGACGTCCTCGAGCAGAAACGCGACCCGCCAGGACAGGTAGGTGGTGATGAAGCCGCCGAGCAGCGGGCCGACCGCGGCGGCGATCGCGGCCGCCGCGCCGACCAGCGCGTAGGCCTTCTTCTGCGCGGCGCCCTCGAAGTTGCCGTGGATCAGGGACTGCATCGCGGGCAGCAGCAGCGACGCGCCGAGGCCGCCGACGATGGCCCAGAAGATGATGATCGCGGTCAGGCTCTGGGCGAGCGCCATCGCCAGCGCGCCGACCGCGTAGCCGAGCAGGCCCAGCACGTAGGCCCGCTTGCGCCCGATCAGGTCGCCGACCTTGCTCCCGATCAGGATGAACGCGGCGGACACGAGCGCCTCGAGCGCGATCGCCGACTGCACGCCGCTGACGGTCGTGTGCAGGTCGTGCACCACCGCCGAGATCGAGACGTTCATCACCGACGTGTCGACGACGAGCACGAACATCGCCATCGCCAGCAGGATCGCCAGCCTTTGAGGGCCGCCGGCCTGCCCAGGCCCGGCGGTCGTTGTCACTGGCTCAGCGGTGCCGGCAGCGGACCCCTCGTTCACGACGAACCCATGGCCTTGAGCGCCCGTGCATCGCGCATCGGTTCAATATCTCCGCCCGCGACCCGCGGCGGATCATCTCAATCGGGTGATGGCCGAGGTCAGCTCAAAGCAGCCGTCGTACTCAGCGCTCGCCCGTCCTGCCCCCACCTGGCGTCGCCACCGACTTAGCCTGCTCGAGCGCCGCGGCTCGTGCCTCAAGCCCGCCGTAACCATGCTGGCGGGCCAACACGAGCGCCCTCCCGGCCTGGTCAGCGGCGCGCTGCCCCTCGCCTCGGCCGGCCAGCGCCTCGGCCCATCCCAGGCGTCCGCGGGCGATCCAGAACGACAGCTGGTTGGCCTCGTAGAACTCGCAGGCGAGCTTGAAGTGCTCGTCCGCGAGCTCGTGGCGCTCGAGCGTGGCCGCCAGCATCCCCAGATACATGCGCGCGTGGCCGTAGCAGAGCACCTGGTTCCAGATCAGCTGGTCGGGCCACGGTTCGATTAGCTCGTAGAGGACGGCAGCGGCGTCGGTCACGCCCGCTTGCGAGGCGGCGTCGGCATACAGGGCCAGCGCGTTCATCCGGTAGTTATCCCAGGCCACGTGAGCGAAGCCATCACGGGCCGCCTCCTCGACCATGGCGGTAGCGTCGTCGAGACGACCGGCCCAGCAGTACATCGAGGCCAGGGCAGATCGCCAGGCCGAGATGCCCGGGTTGGCAGCCACGCCGGTCTCCATCGCCTCCATCATCTCCTCAGCACGTCCCTGGTAGTACCTGAGGCCACCTAGCTGGGCCGCGTAGGCCATCATCGCGTCAGGCTCTCCCGCCTGGGTCCCGATGGCCAGCGCCTGTCCGCTGAGTCGCTCCCCCTCAGCGAGGTCGCCTCGCATGAACGCCCAGCCGGCGCCGTAGATCGTCGAGAACCAGCGCAGCGAAGGCTGGCCGAGTTCCTGCGCTATCTGGTCGGCGCGCTCGTGGGCTGCCCGCGCCTGACTCAGGTCGCACGATTCGATGCCGACATGAAAGGACACCGCCGAGGCCCAGAACTCCAGCGACGGGTCCCGCAGGCTCATGGCGACCTCGAGTAACTCTTCTGCGAGCGTCCGACGACGCTCCAACGTGTCCGGAGCCCAGAGCGCGAAGCAGCAATCTTTAAGCACCTGAGCGAGCGTGGGCGGATCGTCGGCCTCGTGGGCGAGCTCCAGCGCCCGCTCGGCGAGCGCGCGGCGACGTTCGTGGTCTGGATCGTTCTGAAGCTCGACCGCCTGCAGGGAAAACAGGCTGGCGCACCGGGTCCGGCTGGGCGAGGCGTCGAGCTCGAGCGCCCTCTCGAGCGCCGCCAGCCGGTCCTGATCGACCTGACCAAACGCGCTCACCTGACCGCGGTTGTTGGCCAGCGCCGTGCTCGCGGCCCGGTCTGCGTCCTCGAGCTCCGAGGCCAGGCGAGACGCCTCGAGCAAAGTCTCCCGGAACGCCTGGTCACCCAGCTGGCGTTGCGCCTGGCCCAGTCCAAGCAACAGATCGCAACGCTCGCGCGGGTCACCCTGGATCGTCAGCAGTTCGAGGGCCTGCTCGAACCACCGCAGCGCCGCGTCGGGGGCCAACTCCTCGAGCGCTCGCTCGCCGGCGGCGCGCGCGTAGCCCACGGCCTTCGGAAGATCGCTCCCGCTGCCGACCTTCGCCCAGTGCAGGGCAAGCTCAGCCACCCGTGCTCCCGGATCTGAGCCCGGCAAGAGTTCCAGGGCCTCCGCGACGCGACGGTGAAGCCGGGCCCGACGCGTCGTGCCCAGGTTGACGTAGAGCGTGTGGTTGATCAGCGCGTGGGCGAACAGGAATCGCCCCGGAGCGCTCGCCGACTCCAGGAGGACCGACCGCTCGACGGCCTGTTCGAGCAGCTCGAGCAGGTCATCCTCGGGGACGTCCGTGACCATGACGAGCAGCTCAAGATCGAACTCACGGCCTATGACTGCCGCGATCGGCAGAACAGCTTGGGCATCCGCTCCCAACCACTCGACGCGCCGCGCCACCACCTCCCGGACGCTCTGGGGCAGCTCGAGTGACGAGGGCTCCCTTCGGACCGTGAAACGACCATTGTCCTGCTGGTAGATCGTCCCTGACTCGAACAGGTGCCGGAGCAACTCACCGGTGTAGAAGGGGTTGCCATCGGTCTCGCGAAACAGCTCACCGGCCAAGGCGGTCCCCGCCTGGTCCAGTTCGTGGCCCCCAGCTCGCTCCATGATCTCGACGATCTCGTCCTCGGAGAGTCCGGCCAGCCCGAGGCGCTCGATCCCCTCCAGGCGATGAAACTCGGCCAGTAGTTCGGTGAGCGCATGACCTCGGTCGAGGTCGGAGTCCCGGTAGGTGGCGATGATCAGCGCCCGGGCCCGGCCGGCTTCGCCGATCACGTGCCGGAGCAACATCAGCGTCGGCTTATCGGCCCAGTGCAGATCGTCGAGGATCAGCACCACGGGATGGTGCTTCGTCGCTTCGGTCAGCAACCCGACCACGGCTCCCCAGAGCAGGTAGCGCTCGGCTTCAGGATCCGCGGTCCGCGCGGGAGGGGTGCTGGGTACCCGAGCACGAAGCGCAGAAACCGATCGAGAGAGCTCTCCACCGTGCCGGCGTATGTGAGCTCGAAGCACCTCCTCGGGCGCGTGCTCGACGTAGTGGCCCAGGGCCTGGACCCAGGGCCCGTAGGGGACGCCCAACTGCCTATCGCAGCGTCCGTACAGCACCGCCGCCCCCTCGGCCCGGGCCTGCAGGGCCGCGTGTCTTGCCAGGCGCGTCTTGCCGATCCCGGGCTCCCCGGCGATCAGGGCCACGCGTCGCTGTCCGTCGGCGGCTTCGGAGAACAGCCCTCCGAGACGCTCGGCCTCCGCCTCACGGCCGACGAATCCGCCCCACGGGACGGACTCCAGCTCCGCCGGGACGGGGAAGGCCGTGCCACGTTCGGCCAGCGGCTCCCAGCCCACCTCGACCGCCGGCAACGGAGCCGGCAGCCCCTTCAGCTCCAGCTCGCCCACCGGCTTGAGCGTATGTCCGCTGCCGCCGACCAGATGGGCCACCAGGGCATTGGCCAGGATCTGGCCGCCGGCGGAGTGCGCGCACAGCCGCGCGGCTTCGATCACCGGCACTCCGTAGTAGTCACCGTCCGCCACGGTCGCATCGCCGCAGCTCAGGCCGACTCTGACCAGTAACTGCTCGCTCGCATCGCGATTACGGCGCTCAAGGCGCTGCTGCACGGACACCGCGCACGACACCGCTGCGAGCGTGCTGCGGAAAGCCACCATCAGGCCATCGCCGGTGCTCTTGACCTCCTTACCGCCAGCCTCCTGCACCGCGTCGCGAATGAGCTGGAAATGCTCGCGGCGGAGGGTCTCGGCGCGGGCCGGACCGATGCGCACCTCCAGCGCGGTCGAGTCCACGACGTCGGTGATCAAAACCGTCACCGTTTCCACGTGTCGCATCGCTCGGCCCCTTAGTCGCGCACCATCAGCCTTTTAGAACTTAAGGGGAAGATTAGTGGCCGCTCGCAGATAGGGGTCGGTCTGCCACTGCGGAACTCCATCGAGTGACAGGCTCGGAAAGGCCGCCAGCAGCATTTCGAAGGCGACCGGGGCCACCAGCCGAACGAGGGGGGCGCCGATGCAATAGTGAATTCCGGCGCCGAAGCTCAAGTGTTTCGACTCCCGAGTGAGCAGGAACTGGTCGGGGTCGGTGAACATGGTCGGATCGCGATCGGCCGAGCCCAGCACGGCCGTGACCTTGGCTCCGGCCTTGAAGGAACGCCCCGAGAGCTCGGTGTCCGTCGCCGCGAAGCGGTCGGCGAGTTGGGCGGGGGCGTCGAAGCGGAGCATCTCCTCCACCGCGCCGGCGATCAGCGCTGGCTGGTCGCGCAGCGCCTGGAGCTGGTCGGGGTTTGAGAGCAGGTTGCGAACCCCGGTCCCGATCAAAAACGTCGTGGACAGGTAGCCGGCGACCAGGAAGTCGGTCGCGCACATCTGGACCTGCTGGGGGGACAGGCCGGCGGAGGCGAAGGCCTGGCAGATCTCGGCGAACAGGCCCGGGGCAGGCTTCGTCCGGTCGGCCACGAGCATTCCCTCAAAGAATGAGTTCACCGCCATCGAGCACGTCGCGCCCGCGCCGCGGACCGAGGCCGACTGGGTGATGTCATGCGCGGCGGCGATCGCGCCCGTCCAGGAGGTCAGTCCGGCCCAAACCCCAGGATCATTCGGAATCCCCAGCAGGGTGAACAGGACGCCCGAGGGCAACGGCAGCGCGTAGTCGGCAATCAGCTCGATCCGTCCGTGGTCGGCGGCGGCCGCCAGCAGTGGCTCGGCAATCTTGGCCGCGATCGCCGGCGCCGTCTCGATGGCCTGGTCGAACAGCGGTTCGAGGATGGAGCGCAACTGGGTGTGCAGCGGCGGATCGGACGAGAACAGCCCCGGTGGAAAGCTCGCCATCATCTCGTAGGGCCCGTAGCCGCCCGATCGACCCGACGGTGGGTTCTTGAGCCAGACTTCGGTGGCCGTCAGGACCTGCTCGCACTCGGCGTAGGCAAACAGCCATGTGCTCGCGTAGGGCGGCGGCATCAAAAAGACAGGCGCCTGATCGCGGAAGTTGGCGTAGGTCGGGTACGGGTCGGCCAGAAAGGCGGGATCGTGGGGATTGAAGCTGCTCGGATCCCAGTTGTCAGCCATCGGCCGGAGCCTCCCCGGCCGCCGCGGTCACGCCAAGGGCCGCGAGCAGCCATGCGCTCACCTCGGCGGTGATCGTCAGATGCGGCTGGTTCTCGGAGCAGAAGGCGTAGTCGTGAAACGGGCTGCTCCCGCTCCCCGCCGGCGGGACCGGTGTGGACGGGTCCTGGTCGAGGTCGAGGGCGCTCACGGTCGGCACCGAGCACGTCTCGTCAAAAGCGTGCGTGACCGTTCCGCAGCCGACGGCAGCCGCGATCGCCGCCACCTGGCCGTTGTAGCGCTCCTGGCCGCCCGGCGCTCCCTCCCAGGGTCTCTGCCCCGAGTCGAAGCTGAGCGCCGGAAGCTGCGAGGGCTCGGCGAGCAGCCAGCTGCCTTGTCCGACCGTTTCAGCGCCGTCAGAACCGAGCGCACGCAACTCGGCTGAGACCCACGGCTGTCCGGCCCAGCTCAGAGTTTGCGAGCCGGGCGGCACCGTGCTCACGCCGTCGCCTCGGCCGGACGAGATCGCCAGCCGCCGCGGCTGCTTCGGATAACCCCCGAGCCCGTTGAGCTCCTCGAGAAACGCCGTCCGCAGTGGACTGGTCTGAGGCACTCCGTCCCGGAGGCACCAGAGGACGAATTGCTGGTTGGCGGGTGAGTTGAGCAGCTCGGCCTGCGCGGCCAAAGCGGGGAGTATGGGAGCGAACGCGTGGACGAACCACTGGACGGCGAGGCTCGTATAGGCGCCGCCGTGGGGCGTGTCGATGGTCAGAAGCACCTCGGCGTTGTGGGGCTCGTTCCGCGCCTCCATCTCGGCGAGGGCAAACCGGCTCACCAGCCCACCCATGCTCACCCCGCCGACAATCAGGGGTTCGTCGGTCCTGCGCCGCAGTTCACGAATGCAGGCCACGAGGACCTGGGCGTTGCGCTGAATCTCGTCCGTCCCATGATCGAGGCACACGATCACGATGTCGTACCCGGCAGCGCGCAGCGCCGTCGCCGTGCCCTGCTGCTCGAGGATGTCGTACTGATAGTCGGCCGGATGTCCGCCGGGGAACCCCTCGACGATCACCACCGGTCGTCGCACGGTTGCGCGTCCGGACGCGTGATACACGAATGCCGTTCCCGTGTTGCCCCCGTCGCCCTCCAGCGGCCAGGATTCGTCGGGGGCAGGGGCGGCCGGCTGGTCGCTCAGGGGCACCGTGAAGCTCGCCGTAAGCGTTTCGGAACCGTAGGTACAGCGGATCGCCACCTGCGCGTCTGAAGGGGCGGCATACGTGGCCTGAATCGGCTGGCCGAACTCGACCGGCAAAAACCCGCGGCCGTCACCAAGGTCGATCGCAACGGTATCGGGGAACGCCGCGCCAGGATTCGTCAGGTAGAAATCCTCGCTGACCACGAACTCGACGGTGCGGCCACGGTAGGCCGGCAGCGCGAACCCCCACTGATCGTGGAGCAGGCAGCTGGCGAAGAAGGCCCCCCGCTGGTGGAGCTGGTCATCGATTCTGGCTGGCGGATCCTCGAGCGACCGGCCTTCCGCAGCTGCCTGTTCGACACGCGCCGCGAGCTCGGGACGCGGCACCGCATAGGAGAAGCGGGCGATGGCGATGGGCAGCTGCCCGTCCGGGCGGCAGGCCGTCGTCCCCGCGAGCACCGTGTCTAGGGGCTTGACGATCCCCGGCGCGAGGGCGCCGTTCTGGAGTCGCAGATACTCACCCTCCCAGGCGAGCTGGTTCAGTGCCGGTTCGGTCCCCGTTCCGCTCGGCAGGTCGCTCGTGCCCCACCAGATCAGCACCCCCTCCGGCACGGTCTCCAGGGTGGCCCCGGCGAGCAACCGACGCAGTTGCGCCGCCAGCTCGGGGTTCGCGGTGCCCGCCGAGCTCACGCGGCGGCCCCACTCGGCACGGAGGCGAGGTAGTGCAGACCGCCGATCCCGGGCACGAGGCAGTACACGCTTCCGCGGGTTCGCACCAGGGTGGGAAGCCCGGTCAGCACGATTGGATCGCGACTGTCGTCCGTGCGCAGCACAAACTGACCACCGGTGGGGGGCTGGGCACCGATGAGCGGGTCACGCGTACCGCGGAGCCCGTGGGTGGCCAGGTCGGCATTGGCCCACACCCGCAGGATGAACTCGTACTGGAGCTCCAGGTCGCCGCAGATGAACAGTCCCATCAGACCTCGCTCCACCCCGTCATCGGGCTGTTGCGTGTCGATGGGGGGACCGTAGGGCATCCCGCGCCGGATCAGCCGGCGGCTGTGCGGCAGGCCCATCACGAGTGAGCTGCGGGGGTTCAGGCGCCGAGCGTGGGCGCCGATCGGGCAACGGCGGCCGTCCTGGTCGTCGTAGTAGGTGGTGTGGCCGGGTGCCGGTCCGTAATCGAACTTGTTGAGCTGCGCGTTGCGGACGGGCGGATCGGGCTGCGCGGTCTGCGGCGAGAGAGTCAGCGGCACCCCGTTGCGCCAGCGTCCGAGCAGCTTCGCGGCCAGCAGCTCCCGGTCCAGACGCCAGTGGTCTGCCCACTGGGTCAGGAGCTCCTCGAAGCCGTACGCGTCTTGACTCAGGATGCGAAACGCGGCGTAGGTCGCGTTGTCCCCCAAGGCGGGCAGCAGCTTGCCGAGGTAGTTGCCGCCGAACGAGTTGACGTAGTCGCGGCCGAGCAGGAAGTCCCCGGGATTGGTCTTGGGCTGCATGTCCGGATGACCGCGGGGGGCGGCGCCCTGAATCTCCGGCTGGGAGATTCCGTCGCGATAGCCGAAGTGAACCTGGCCGTGGGGTAGGGCCTTGGCGTCGTGGGATGAAACCTCGGTCAGTCCCGTCGCGGCGAAGCGGTCACGCAGGCGCGCGGTGACCTGATCGAGATGTTTGACTCGGTGCTCGTCGGTGTACAGCGACACCAACATGTGGACCGTGGCCGTGTTATCGCCGCCCAGGATCCAGTGCTCGGGGGCGCTTTCGCCCACGTCGCCCAACCCGACGCCATGGGGGAAATCGGGGTCGGGCGTCACCGCGCGTTGCGCGGGCCCCTGCTGAAAGGCCTGGGGAAAGTCGCCGAGCACGCCGGGGGGCACGCCCAGCGCCTGGAGTCCGGGCCAGGTGAGCCCGATGTTGAGACGGTAGGGCGGTTTCTCGCCCCAATCCTCGTCGGTTGTGACCTGCGGGCTCAGGCCCTCATCGCCGGACACCACGCCGCCGATGAACGCCGCCGCCCCCTCCGGCCGTCCGATCGCGAGGGCGAAATGCCGGGCATTGGCGGAGCGGTAGCCACGCAGCAGGTTGCCCTGGATGTCGGCGGGATCGAGTTGGGCCTCCACGGCGGATTGGTTACAGCTGGCGGGCGTTGCGGAGAATGTCGATGACCGTGACGTCCGGATAGGCCGACCAGACTCCGACCTGGCTCAGGTTGTGCTGCGTGATGAACTGGGTGAACTCACGCGCGTGGCGCTGCACGGGCAGGGGCGGAGCCCCAGCCACGAATTGCAGTATCGCGTTGAACACGTCGCCGAGGACGGCGACGAAGTCCATGACGTAGCTCTCCAGCCCGCCGTCGTAGGTAGTGATCACCATCAGCACCGAGCCGTCGGTACTGGGCAAAAAGCGCGCGAAATGGACGTAATGAAGGGAGGAAAGGGCCTCGTGGACGTCGGCGGCGGCCGAGCCCAGGGTGGCCAGCAGCGCGGGCATCTGGGCGGGATTCTTGAGCGGGAGGAAGAGGTTCAGGGCGTTCTGCACCTGATTCTCGAGGGACAGCGGCACAGACGGCGGTGGGCCAGCGGCGACGGCCGGCGGATCAGGGCGGGTGTCGATCTGGCGAAGAAACATCAATCGCTCAATCGACGGGCCGCGACCGGGATCGCCGCTCGGCCCTCGAACTGCCCCTCATCGGCCATGTCACTGAACGGGACCCTACCATCGGGTCCATCACTCCGGGTCAGGATCGGTCGTGTGGCTGGCCGTGGCGAGCAGGGTGGCGAGCTTGGGGACGAAGTCCTTCGTGTTGTTCCAGTAGTCATGTGACTGCAGTCCGCCACCGGAGCTGTCCTCGATGTTGTTGACCGGGATGTCATCGACCGTTACGTGGCGCGCCTTGGCGCTGTCGGGGTCGCGGGCGATGAGGAGGCCACCGTCGTCTCTCGGGCGATGCTTCTCGACCGCTTCGCCAGGCTGCCAAGACGGGGCCGGGTCGAGTGGATCGGCGACTGGATCGAAGGGGTCCCAGAAGTTCTGCCACGACAGCCCGGGTCCTCCGGGCGCTGTCAGCCCGCTGAGCTCGCCGACCTGATTTCCCCAGTCGAAGATGTCGACGTACTTGCGGATCGGGCTGCCGGCGGTGACGAAACTCCCCAGGACGCCGTGCTCCGGCTCCCGGTCGGTGCCGAGCCAGGTTGACGCGGGGATCCGGCAGAGGACGTCCCAGCTCAGCACCGTCCCCTGGCTGTGGGCGTTGATGACCAAGCAGCTGACGTCCTCGCGGTCGAGCAGGCCAAGCAGCACCTCCTGGACGAACCCGCGCACCCGCTCGCGCAAGTCGTTGCGGGTCACGTAGGTCGCGATGTCATCCTCCAGGGCCTGGACGATGCCGCTCACTCCCGGGGTGGCCGGCGGCTTGGCGCCCCGGCCGAGCAGCATCTGGAGAACCCGTCGATGGTGAGGCGCGAGGGGCAGATCCTGCCGGGGCTGCAGCGTCGAGCTCTCCGTCACCGCGCGGCGCTCGTGTAGGGCCGCCCAGGTGTCACGCAGCGCCAGGCGCAGCGCCCCAAGCGCGCCGACATAACGTCCGTGGCCCAGCAACGCGCGGGCGAGCGTTTCCGCCACCGCCCCGGGGTCTGGAACGGGCGACTCCGAGGGCGTGTAGACCACCGCGACGTGGGCGATCTGACGCCCCTCGTCTCCGACCAACGGGTCTTTGAGGCGCCGCAGGCCGGCCTCTCGGTTTCCGTCCACTGCGCTGCTCACGTAGACCGGGCCCTTCGTGTCAGGTCGGTTGGGATCGTCGCCGAGCAGCCCGGGATGATCCTTGTCCAGGCAGTCGTGGAGGTGGGTGTGCAGCGCGTCCGCGTAACCCTGGCGTGGAGGGTCCTTGGTGGGGGGCTGCTGAAAGCCGATGCCGTGAACAGTGACCAGACACGGTGATCGCTTCATCGATTGCGAACCCTCCATCGGCGGCCCCTCGTGTCGTCCCGCTGGATACCGGCAAGCGGACGCTACCGGGCCTGAGGGACCCCTCGCAACCGCCTTCTCGGCAGAGCAGGAGCCCCACCCGCAAGCGGTCAGGCGGTGGGACGAGCTTCCGGTTCGGTGCCCGCCGCGCGCGCCGTGCGGGCGTCGGGCTCGGTCCCCTGCTCGTCGATCCAGTCATCGATCCGCTTCCACCAGTCATAGAGCCACGCGACCTGCTCGTCGGGGTCGGTGGGCCGCTCGGCGGCGGGCACCAGCCACATGCCGGGTACGAAGCGTCCTGCCGATCGGCAGGGTCGCGCCACAGCTCGCGCGGGAAGGCGGCCAGTCCGAGCCCGGTGTGGGCGGCGAAGATGACATCGGCCTCCGGGTTCCCGCGCAGAGCGGCCAGCGCACCGGGGGCCGCGGCGGCAGCACGTGCGCCAGCTCCTCGGCCTTGGCCGCCGCCCGGCGGCGGCCGTTGCGCCGGAGGCTTCGAGAGCGCGGCGCGGCGGCGCTTCGGCGTGAAGTTGCCGCCCTCGGGAAACAGCACGCAGGGCGCCGCGCGAACCCAGCTGCGCCGGCCGTCT
The DNA here is from genome assembly GCA_963849455.1 of uncultured Solirubrobacterales bacterium. Classification (GTDB taxonomy): domain Bacteria; phylum Actinomycetota; class Thermoleophilia; order Solirubrobacterales; family Solirubrobacteraceae; genus Palsa-465. The sequence goes on from CAWKHE010000005.1 coordinate 36,770, forward strand.
GCTCGATCCGGGCTCGCATTCCTCCGCGGTCGTCGGTGTCGAGCACGGCGTGGGGGAGCCGGTGGGCGATCAGATCGATCGATGGATCGAGGGTCAGCGTCTCCTTGAAGACGACGCTGGGCCGCCGGGCGTAGCGCGACAGCAGCTGGTCGATGAGCAGGACCGTGTCCCCGGGGCCGGCGTGGCGGCTGAAGATCAGCAGCGGGCTCCTCGGCGCTCCAGCGCCGCGGTGGCGTCGGGCGACGAGTCTGGGGCCACGTCGATATCGAGCAGGGACAGGCGAGCGCCGCCAGCCCGCGGACAAACCAGCGCAGCAGCCTCCAGTGCGCCGCTGCAAGGGCTGGCGTGCTGCATCAGCAGGCCCGCCGCCGCTGAGCACCCACAGGCCGCCGCAGGCGATCAGCGTGGCCAGCTCGCGCGCGAAGTAGGCGATCAGCAGCTTGGTCGCGATGAGCGGCTGCGGGCGTCGCAGCAGCCGGCCGGCGATCGCCGCCAGCGCGAGCAGCAGCGGGAGAGCACGAGGCCGACGACCGACATGAGCAGCCACGCGGTGACCGTCAGCGGCCGCCGGATCCAGGGGGCGTCGATCACGGCGTCCTCCAGGTACTGCATCGAGGCCTCGTAGGCCGAGTCAATCTGCTGGGGCACCGTGCGGGCCGCACGGCGGACCCGGAACTGGGCGGACATGTCGTTGTAGGCCGGCGCGGCGGAGCCGCCGGTGGGCAGCACGTGCAGTTGACGCCGTCGGGCAGCGACGCGAGGTCATGGGCGAAGCGGTGGCGGCGGGCGACCTCGAAGGCGACGAGCCCGACCTCCCACGGCCAGCGCGGCGGCTTGAGCGGCTTGCTCGAGCCGGCCAACCTGGAGCACGTAGATCGTCTGCGCGCCGAGCGCCACGGCCCGGCTGACCGGAATCGAGTTGACGATCCCCCGTCGATGAAGTGCTCGTCGCCGATCCGGACCGGCGGCAGGATCCCCGGCACAGAGCACGAGGCGAGAACGACCTCGGCCAGCGGCCCGGAGTCAAACCAATGCTCGGCCGCGCGCTCGATCGACGCCGCGACGCATTGAAAGGGGATGATCAGCTGCTCGACACGCTCCACCGGCAGGGCCTCGACCAGGCGCTCGCGGACCTCGGTCGAAGCGACTGCAGATGGGTCCGGTCCGGGCGAGCGTGGAGACGCCGGCGAAACATGCGCGCCGCCGACGTCTCGACCAAGTTCGTCTCCGACCACAGCTCGGTCAGGCGCTCGACGCCGCGCGGGGGTGGGATCGGCGGCAAAGAAGGCGCCGTTGACGGCCCCGATCGAGGTGCCGAGGATCACGTCGGGCGTGATCGCGCGCTCGGCCAGCGCGCGCAGCATCCCCACCTCGTGTGCGCCGAGCACGCCGCCTCCCCCGAGGACGAAGGCGATCTTGGCAGGAGGATCGGTGGCCATGACAGGGGGTCTACCCGCGCAGGACCCCTTTCTCCGTGCATGGCCCGTGAAGACCCTGCGAGCGGGCCTGTCGTTCGACCCTCGATACTGAGCCGTGACGATGTCCGACGGCGCCGATCACGAGGCCACCGACGCCCTGGGGATGGCCACCGAGGAGATGCGGGCGCTCGGCTACTGGGTCGTTGATCGGGTCGTCGAGCACTTCGAATCCGGGACTGCTGAGCCAGTCATCCGGACCGGAGAACCCGATGCGCTTCGGTCGCTCCTCGGCGGCCCGGTGCCCCGAGCACCAGGGGATCCGCAGCTTGCCCTGCAGACGCTGCTCGACTCGGCCCTGTCGCACATGCAACACGGCGATCATCCCCGCTACTTCGCCCGCGTTCCCGGACCATCGTCGTTTGCCGGTGTCCTGGGGGACTGGCTCGGCACGGGCTTCAACGCGATCGCCAGCAGCTGGGGCGGTGGCTCCGGGCCGGCCGCGGTCGAGCTGGTCGTCCTTGACTGGCTGCGCGAGCTTGTCGGACTGCCGCCAGGTGGGGAGGGGGTCATTCTCAGCGGCGGCTCGGTGTCGAACCTGTCGGCGATGTCCGCCGCGCGCACGGTCACCGGCCCCGGCGTGGCCTACCTTTCTGACCAGGCGCACTCGTCGTTGGTGGCCGGCCTGCGGACGCTCGGCTTTGGGGAGGACGCGATCCGGGTGCTGCCGAGCGACGACGGGTTCCGGCTCACCGCGCAGACGGTCGCTGACGCGGTGACCCGCGACCGGGCCAACGGCCATACACCGCGGTTTGTCATCGCCAGCGCCGGCACCACGAACACCGGCGCAGTGGACGAGCTCGACGCGATCGCCGCTCTGTGCGCCGCCGAGAACCTGTGGTTCCACGTTGACGGCGCCTACGGGGCTCCGGCGGCTCTGTGCGCCTCAGGTCGCGCCGTGCTGACCGGGCTGGACCGCGCCGACTCGCTGGTCCTCGATCCGCACAAGTGGTTGTTTGCCCCCTATGACGCCGGGGTGCTGCTCATCCGCCGGCCCGGTGTGCTGCAACGGGCGTTCGGCATGCGTCCCGAGTACCTCGCCGACGTCCAAGGGGCCGATGGCCGCGTTGATTTCGGCCAGCTCAGCCCGGAGCTGACCCGCCGGGCCCGGGCGCTGAAGCTGTGGATGATCTTTCAGACCTATGGGCTGGACGCGATCGCCGCGGCTATCGAGCGCGGCATCAGGCTGGCCCAGCACGCTCAGGAGGTGATCGATGGGGATGGCTATTGGCGCTGCGTGACGTCAGCGCAACTCGGCATCGTCACCTTCACCCACCCCGGCTGGAGCGGCGCCGAGCACGCGGACCGGGTGGCCGCACTCTCCGCGAACGGCTACGCCGCCGTGACCAGCACCAACCTGCGGGGGACGCCGGCCCTGCGCCTGTGCACGATCAACCCCCGAACGACTGAGGCTGAGATCACCGAGACCCTCGCCCGGCTGGCCGGGACAAGATGAGAACACTCCCACAACAGCGATTGGTGCAGCCCTTCCCCGGCAGGAAATGACAGCTTACGCTGACCTTATGGGCGAGCCTACGCTGACCTGATGGCCGATGCCGACGGAGGTAACGACGACGCGGCGGTGAGCGCCCCTCGCGCCGGAGCCGACACCGGCGGAGTCCCGCCCGAGGCGCCGTCAGGGCCCGAGTCGCAACCACGGTTGGGACGGCTGGCGGCCGCGCGGGGCCGCCTCTCCCCGGACACGTGGGCGCTGCTGGCGATCGCCGCCGCCGTCCTCGTCGCCAATCTGCCCTATCTGCTCGGGTTCTTTGACCCCAATCCGCTTGACTTCCGCAGCGGGCTGACGCAGTCGATCACGCACGGCCTCCTCAGCGGCAAGCCGACGATCGACCCGAGCAACGGATTCACCTCGCAGGCGATCGGGCACCTCGCCGCGCTCGACCTTCTGCATTTCCATCTCCCGTGGTGGAACCCGTACGAGGCGACGGGGATGCCGCTGCTGGGCGAGACGCAGGCCGCCGCGCTGTTCCCGCCGACGCTGTTGACGGCGTTCTCCAACGGTCAGCTCTACGAGCACGTGCTGCTCGAACTGATCGCCGGGATCTGCACGTATCGCCTGCTGAGGCGGATCGGCGTCACCCGCCTGGCGGCCCTCGCCGGGGGCGTCGCGTTTGCCTTGAACGGCAAGTTCGCCTGGTTCGCCGACGCGGGAGTGAACCCGCTGCCGTTTCTCCCCATGCTGCTGCTGGGGATCGAGCGGGCGTTTGACGCGACCCGGGCCCACCGGCGGGCGGGTTGGCGGCTGATCGCGCTGGCCGGCGCCCTGTCGGTCTACGCCGGGTTTCCCGAGGTCGCCTACATCGACGGGTTGATGGCCGTGGTCTGGGTCGGCTGGCGCTGTGGCTGTCTCGAGCGCCGGCAACTCGGCCGTTTCCTGGCCAAGATCGGCCTGGGCGGCGTTGCCGGGGCTACTGCTCGCGGCCCCGATGCTGCTGGCGATGGTCGACTACCTGGGCCACGCCAATCTCGGCCGGCCACGTCGGCTCGCAGCTGGGCACCCGGCACCTCCCCCTGTCGGAGTTCCCCCAGCTCCTGATGCCGTACGTCTACGGCCCGGTCAACGGCGCTCCCCGCACGTCGATCTGGGTCATGGTGGGGGGATATCTGTCGACGGTCCTGCTGCTGTTCGCCGTGCTCGGCCTCGTCACCCCGGGCCGTCGCGGGCTCAAGCTCGTCCTGGTCGGCTGGGGGTTGCTCGTCTTCGCACGCCTGTACGAGCCAGCCGCCGCTGCTCGGCCACGTCCTTGGCGTCCTGCCGGAGATGTCGAAGATCCAGTTCTACCGCTACGCCACGGCCGCGTTCGAGCTGCCGGTGATCGTGCTCGCCGCGCTCGGGCTCGACGATCTGACGCGCGTGCGGGCGCATCGGCGGCGACTCATGTTGGTGGCGCGCTGGGAGCAATGGCCGCGGTCGGTGGCGCCTGCGCTCGTGGCGCGGCCGGTGGTTGACTCGCTGCACGGGACGGTCCGCCATGGCGCCGCCTTCTTCCAGGCCTCAATCGCCTGGGGGCTCGTCACCGCGGCGGCGGTCGGGCTCATCGCGATCGTGCGCAGGACCGCGCTGCGGGCCGCCCTGCTCGTGCTCGTCGTCGTCGTCGACGCGGTCGTTCTGTTCGCCGTGCCCGAGTTCTCGGCCCCACGCGCGGCGAGGATCGATCTCACCCCGGTGACCTACCTGCGCCGCCACCTGGGGGATGCGCGATTCTTCACGCTCGGCCCGATCGCGCCCGATTACGGCTCCTACTTCGGAATCGCGTCGCTCGGTGTCGATGACTTCCCGCCGAAGAACTACGCCCGCTTCGTGCACCGCCGGCTGGATCCCGTCGCCCAGTTCGTCGGCTTTCCCAAGGTCGGGACGCTCTCACCGGAGCAGGAGTTGATCCGTCACCTGCGCGGCTACCGTTCTGCCGCCGTGCGCTATGTGCTCACGCCGGCCGGACATCCGCTGCCGACCCGCCCCGCGTTCACGCTCGTATTCCGCAGCCCGACCACCTGGATCTACCGGCTGACCCGGGCGGCGCCGTACTTCAGCGCTCCGGGCTGCCAGGTCACGCTCCGGCGACCGCGCCAGCGTGCAGGTCTTCTGCTCCACAATCGACGACCCTGATCCGCCGTGAGACCTGGTTCTCGGGGTGGAGCGCGCAGCTCGACGGTCATCCGACGCCAATCCGCCGCGTCGGCGGGCTGTTCCAGGCCGTCACGATGCCGGCGGGGTCTCACCGCGTCAGCTTCGCGTTTGAACCCGTCGGCATGGACTGGGCGCTGCTCGGCGCGCTGGCCGGATTTGCGCTGCTGGTTGCGCCCTGGGCCCCGGAGCTGACCGCCCGGGCGCGCGTGTTCCGACTGGCGACGGCCTCCCTCCACCCTCGCTAGCCTGCCTCGCGGCAGACCATCGGCGTCGTCGTCCGCCTCTCGTCCCGACCGCGGCGCCGTGACTCCAGCTACCCACGATGACCCGTCTCACCCGCCCTCTCACCGCCACGGTCGCCTTCATCGCGACGCTGGCACGCTCTCGCCAGCATGGCGGTGCCGGCCGCGCGGGCCACGGTTCGAAACAGCGCCGGTCCGCTGCTGTGGACGGCGCCGGCGGCGGTCGACAACTCGCCGATCGATTCAATCGCGTGCCCGACGACGCGCCTGTGCGTGGCGGTTGACCGGGCCGGCGACGTCCTGTGGTCGACCAATCCGGCCGGCGGGTCGCGCACCTGGCACGCCGCCAACGTCGACGGCCGCACTGAGCTGACCGGCATCGCCTGCCCATCGAGCGGCGCTGTGCGTGGCCGTCGACGGCGCGGGCAACGTGGTCACCGTCGCAGAACCCGACCGGCGGACGGACGGCGTGGACGGTCGCCAAGATCGATTCCAGCCCGACCCAGAACAACACCGACACCACGGGGCCGGTCCTTCTGCGCGGCGTCGTCGTGCCCGTCCACCGGCCTGTGCGTGGCCGTCGACGGCGTCGGCAACGCCCTCGCCTCGACCGATCCCGCCGGCGGCGCCACGGCGTGGACGATCACCCACGCCGACGCCAACCGCAGCTACGGCTGTATCGGAGCAGGGCTGACCTGTCAGCCTCCGCTGGTGGGCGTCTCGTGCCCGTCGATCGCGCGGTGCGCCGCGGTCGACTTCTCGGGCAACGTGCTCACGACGCAGAATCCGACGGCGCCGGGGCCGTGGGCGCAGCACGCCGACCGACGGCAATCAGCTCAGCTCGCTGTGGGGGATCTCGTGTCCGCTTATCGGCTTCTGTGCGACGGTGGACGGGACGGCGGGCCGCGCGATCACGTTCAACCCGGCCGCGCCCACCGGGCAGCACGCGCGCGCGCTGCCCGACGCGCTGTACGGGATCTGGTGCCAGTCGCCTCGCTGTGCCTCGCGTCGGCGCAGACCCGGGCCGGGCTCTCCGGACTGCTCGGGTCCTACAACCCCGCCGCGCGCGGCATCGACCTGGTCGCTGAGCAGCCTCGGTGGCGATCAATGCGGTCGCGTGCCCGTCAGCCGTCGATGTGCGTCGCCGCCGATGACCAGGGCGACGTCGCCGCGGGTCTGACCACGCACGCGATCTCCGCGCTGTTGCTCAGCCCGAGCTGCTCCCCAGCGCGCCACCTGCCGACGATCGCGGCGCTGGACAGGACCCGACGGAGCGAGGTTCGTCGTTCACAGCCCGATCGCCGCGCGGGTCACGCTCGCGTGGACGGTGCCGGGCACGACGCGCGCACACCTCGGTGAGGATCGCCTCCGCGAGTCATAGCTTCGGCGCACCCGGGAACGGCGAAGCTCACGCTGCGCGTTGACCCCCGCGGGGGTGCGGCTGTTCCGCGCCGCGAGCAAGCGCGTGACGGTGACCGCGACGGCGACGTTCGCCGCCAGCACCGGATCGCTGCGCACGGTGCGCAAACGCACCTTCACCCACCCGCCCAAGCCGAAGAAGCCCCCGACGCAAGCGGCATAAATAGGCGCGATCAGAGGTGCTTGCCGGTCGCCTTGGTGACCGTTGAGGATGGCCGTCGCCGCACCCAGCGTCGGATGGCGAGCGGTGATGTGAACGGTGCCGGTGCGCTTGGCCCTGGAGCGAATGATCACCGCGCCGACGCCGCCGTACTCGGCAAACGCGAACGGGTTCTGCCCGACGATCGCCGCCGGTCCGCGCAGCGAGACTGCCACGTCGCCCGAGACGTAGGGGCGCTGGTTGCCGAAGGCGTCCAGGGCGCGGAAGCCGAGGCGCGTGGTGTCAGAGCCGTCGCCGACGATCCGCGGGTCCTCCAGCGCAAGTCCGAGACGGTCGGTCGCCGGGTTGGATGACATCTGCAGCGTGGCCACCTGCCGGCCCTGGTAGTAGCCGGCGACCGTCAGCGTCGGCAGGGTCGAGCCGTCGACCGTGAGGTCGACGAGCACCGGCGGGTAGGGCAGGTTGCCGAAGTCGGCCGGTGTCGGGCGTGGCCACGAGTCAGCAGCTGGCCGTTGACGTAGACATGGAGCTGGTCGCAGTTGGTGGCCAGGATCGAGTTCGGTCCCGGGCCGTTCGGAGGCGAGTTGGGGCCGAAGTCCCAGTAGAACGCGGGCACGATCATCGGGGCTACGAGCGGGCTCACCTGCGAGCGGTAGAACGAGGCGCCCGGGCTTGGGAACGCGGAAGATGTCCATCACCCCCGGCGAGCGGAGGTTGTTCGCCAGTTGCGGTTGCCGCCGACGAGCGAGGCGTAGTCGATGCCGCGCCCAGGCCAGCACGCCCGCGTAGGCCGGGTTGGCGCGGGCCTGCTCGTTGACCTGGGCGTGGAGCTTGGCCTGGGCCTGCAGCGTTGACGAGGGATCGATCCAGCGGTACTGGCGGCGGTCCGGTGAGCGCGCCCACGGCCTCGCTGACCAGGTACGGGACGCCGGGGACCGGCGGCGAGAGCGCCGCATTGGCGCTCGGGGAGCCGGAGTGCGTGGAGCCGTAGTCGTCGTAGGCGAACACGTCCTCCGCCCATCCGGTCCGTCGAGCGGGTCGTCATCGCCCCGCTGGTCTGGTCGCGTGCCATCGAGCGCGTAGGCGAGCTGGCGGGCCTCGGCGTAGAGCGTGGGGTAGCTCTGGGTCTCGTCGAGCCGCGTCGCCCACACGATCACCGAGGGCCGGTTGCGATCACGGAGCGACCATGTCGTGCACGTTCTGCAGGAAGATCGCCCTGAAGTTCTCATCGCCGATGTACTCCCAGCCCGGCGGCTCCTCCCACACCATCAGGCCGAGCTGATCGCAGGCGTCGAGGAAGTGCGGCGAGTGCGGATAGTGCGAGCAGCGGACCATGTTGCAGTTCAGCTCGTGCTTGAGCAGCTGTGCGTCGCGGGCCTGGAGGCGCGCCGACGCCGCCATCCCCGTGTAGGGGAACAGCTGGTGGCGGTTGAGACCCGAAGATCTGCAGCCGTTCGCCGTTGAGGTAGAAGCCGTCGAGCTCGAAGCTGGCCTGCCGAAAGCCCGTGCGCACCTGGACGGTGTGCGGCGGGCGCCGCGTCCCGCTCAGCGTGACGCGGACGTGTAGAGCTTCGGCGAGCTCGGCGACCACAGGCGACACGCGCAGGTCCGGATAGCCGCGCGGAGATCACGTTGGTCCCCCGGACGATCTTGTGCTTGAACGTCCGGGTCGCGAGCTTGCGCTTGCCGTCGAGCAGCTCGACGGTCATCTGCATCCGGCTCTCGACGGCGCGGGGCGAGTCGACGGTGACGCTGAGGTCGAGCCCCGGACGTGGGTGAGGACGTTGACCGGCTTGGCGAACACGTCCTCGATGTACGTCCTCGGGACCACCCGCAGCCGGACGTCACGGTAGATCCCGGCCGGCATGAGGAAGTCGACCGCGCTCGCGCCATTGCGGTTACCGAGCGGCGGGACGTTGAGCAGCCGGCCGTCGACGACGACCCCGAGATCGTTCTCACCGGGGACGAGCAGGTCGGTCAACTCGACCGAGAAGGGCAAGAAGCCGCCGAGGTGGTGGCCGAGCTCGACGCCGTTGAGGTAGACGGTCGCGTTGGTCATCACCCCGTCGAAGTCGAGAAACACCCGGCCGTCGATGAGTGGCTCGATGCGGAACCGCTTGCGGTAGATCCACAGCTGCTCCCAGCTCGACGGATTCCAGTCCCCCCAGGACAGCGGCACGACGGTGTGAGGGAGGTTGACGCGCCTGAAGCCGGCGGTCGCCGTAGCTCGGATTCTGCGAGCCGGCCCGGTAGACCCCGCCGAAGCGCCAGCCCTGATTGAAGTCATAGGTCTCGGTGATCGAGGGCAGCGAGGGGGGCTGCCGCTTCGTGCTGGGCCGCCACCGCCAGCGCCGCCGGAGCGCCGACCGCGAGCGCCGCGCCCCCGAGGGCTCCGGCGCTGAGCAGGGCACGCCGGGTGAGGACGTGATCGTGGCTGGAGGACGGTGAGCTCAAGCTGAGTGGAGTCGATTTGAAGCGGGACGGCCGAAATCGGACCGTCCTGATCGCCCCCGACCGCGGTTTCACGCTAGCGCAACGGCCGCGGAAGGGACACCGATTCCGCACTCAGGTGCTCTCTGGAGCCCACGGCACGGGTGGACACGAGGGCCGCGGCCCAGCGCTGTGACGCTCCCCATCGCCTAAGCTCAGGACATGAGCCCGGCGATGAGAGGTGACCTCGTGACGGTCGCGGACGGCAGCGCGGAGCTCGACGCGATCGTGGTCGACACGCCCAGCAGCACCAAGGTCGTCGTCGCCGTCGTCGACCGCAGCCGCGGACCGCGCCTGCGCACGGTCCACCCGGGCACGTTGAGCGAACGTCTGGATGAGGGTTCCACCGACCGCGCGCTGCGTCTGCTCATCCGGCGTTCGGCGCCGCCGATCCACGATGCGACCCGCACGGATGCGCGCGGCGCGCAGCGACGCGCCGGGTATCAGCGCGGCACGGCCCATCGACCGACCGGTAGGTAGCCCGCGGCCAGGTGGGGCCCGCGGCAGCAGGGTTCGCGCTCGGCTTGACCATGCGGTAGCGTCGCGACGACGATGGCGACGGTCGAGCCTGGATGGAATCGTCCTCCTCTGGACGCCCAGGGAGTCGAACCGCGGCAGCTCACCAAGCGAGGCTATGAGAAGGAGCTCAAGCGTCTGCAGGTCGAGTTGGTGCGCCTGCAGGACTGGATCGTTCACAAGCGCCTGAAGGTCGTCGTGCTTTTCGAGGGACGCGACACCGCTGGCAAGGGCGGGACGATCAAGCGGATCGCCGAGAAGACAAATCCACGCGTCGTGCGAACTGTGGCGCTGGGGACCCCGACCGAGCGCGAGCGCACGCAGTGGTACTTCCAGCGCTACGTGGCTCATCTCCCGGCCGGCGGCGAGATGGTCCTGTTTGATCGCAGCTGGTACAACCGCGCCGGCGTCGAGCACGTCATGGGCTTCTGCACGCCGCAGGAGTACGAGGAGTTCATGCGGACCTGTCCGCAGTTCGAACGGGATCTACTGCACTCCGGGATCATCCTCATCAAGTACTGGCTGTCGGTCAGCGACGAGGAGCAGGAGCGCCGCTTCAAGGCGCGACTGAAGGACCCGGCCAAGCAGTGGAAGCTGAGTGGAATGGACCTCGAGGCGCGCCGGCGCTGGGTCGACTACGCCGAGGCCAAGGACGACATGTTCGCCTACACCGACACACGCGAATCGCCGTGGTACGTAGTCGAAGCCGACGACAAGCGGACCCTGCGACTGAACCTCATCAGCCATCTGCTCAGCCTCATCCCCTACCAGGCCATCCAGACCAAGAAGATAAAGCTCCCGCCGCGTCAGGACCGGGCCTACGTCCGACCCCCGCAGAGTGAACAGAACTACGTCCCCGAGCGCTACCGGGTCCAGTAGCCGGCACGTCCGCCAGGCGTGGTCGACGGCGCGTGATAACGCCCGTCTTGAGGGCGGGCCGCCCCGACGTTGACGGCCGGCCTCTAACGATTACGCGGCGAACCGATTGACGGACTCGCCGTTGTTGACCCGGAGCCTTGACCGCCGCTTTGCCCGACCTCTACGCTCTTCGGGCCATGTCTCAAGCGCGCCAGCCCTCGTTGGCCGTACGACTTGCGATCTCCTGGCTTACCAACGCCATCGTGCTCGCCGTCGTGGCTGGACTTCTCAGCGACGTTCACGTGCGCAATGTGGGGTCCTTGCTGGCCGCTGCGGCTGTGTTCGGGGTCCTCAACACGGTGCTGAAGCCGTTCCTGCGCCTCATCACCCTCCCGTTGGCGATCCTGACCCTCGGGATCGCGTGGTTCTTCGTCTCCATGCTGATGCTGGTGATCACGCGCGACATCGTGAGCGGTTTTCAGATCCACGGGTTCGGCACCCTGGTTCTCGCCACGCTGATCGTCTGGGCCGTCAACATGGTCCTCGACATGACTCCGGGCCCGTGGCAGATCACCGGCCATCGTCGCCGCCTGCACAGCCGCGACGTCTGAGCCTCCAGCCGGTTGACGTAGTCACCCAGTCGCGGACAGGGAAGGAGTGCCGATTCCACTGGGCACTCACTGGGTAACCCCATAGTGAGGAAGGAGGTACCAGGATGCCGAACACGCCATCCGGGATAACTCAAGAATCACGAGAAACGAGCGAACGCACACGGCGGGGGCGCGCGGGGGCTCTGGCTCGCCTCGATCGCATCCCCGTGTGGCCGTACGAGCGCAAGCTCCTGTGGGTAGTCGGAGCCGGCTACTTCTTTGCCTTCTTTGACATTGTGACGATCTCCTTCGCTGCACCGGTGATCGCCACCCAGTTCCATGTCTCAAAGGCCACCGTCACTCTGTCGGTGACCAGCAGCCTGGTCGGTTACATCATCGGCGCGTTCGCTGACGCGACGATCGCTGACAAGTGGGGACGCCGCCTCAGCCTCGGCCTGTCGGTGGCCGTGTTCTCACTCGGCACGGTGTTGGCGGCAGTGAGCACGAACGTGACCGAGCTCATCATCTTCCGGTTCATCGCCGGGCTCGGGATCGGCGCGGAGATCGCCGCGGTCACCACCTACATCGGTGAGCTGTCGCCGGCGCCCCTGCGCGGCCGCTACACGAGCTGGGCTACCACCGCCGCCTACGCCGGGTTTGCGGTCGTGCCGTTCGTCGCCCGCGGGCTGGTGCCGACGTTCGCCAGCGGTTGGCGCATCCTGTTTTTGATCGGCGCCCTCGGCGGACTGACGATTTTGTTCATGCGTCGCAACCTGCCGCCCTCGCCACGGTGGCTGATGACTCAGGGGCGCGAGGAGGAGGCCGAAGCGGTAGTCGCCGACGCCGAGGACTCCGCGCGCGAGTCCATCGACGGCGAGCTTCCCCGACCGGAGGCCGTCCCCGACGAGGGCAAGGCCGAGCGCTTCCCGATCCGAGCCCTGCTGGCTCCGCCCATGCTCGGGCGAGTCGGTCTGTTCGTCGGCATCTGGTTCGTCTACTACATCGGCAACTACGGCTGGCTGACGCTCGCCCCGACGCTGTTCACCGACAAGGGTTACAGCCTGGCCGACAGCACTACGTACCTGATCGTCTCGGGCATCGGCTTCCTCGTCGGCGCCTACGCGACGACGCACTTCAGCGACCGGCTCGAGCGCAAGTTCGCCGGCGCCGCGGTGGCCGTCGTCTGGGCGATCTCGCTGCTGGTGATCGGTCTGTTCGTATCCCCGACGATCATCATCGTTTTTGGGTTCATCGCCTCGATGACGATCGGGCTGCTCGTGCCGATGCTCTACACCTACACTGCCGAGCACTTCTCCACCAATGCCCGGGCCACGGGGGTGGCCCTGACCGACGGGCTCGGGCATATCGGGGGAGCGCTGGCGCCGCTGATAGTGCTGGGCGCCAACTCGGCCTGGGGATTCTCCGGGGCGTTCGTCACCATGGCCATCTCCGGCGTTGTCGCCGGCGCCCTGATCCTGCTCGGGATCCGCGCGACGGGCCGGTCGCTGGAGTCGACCGCGACTACCCCTTAAACGCCGGTCGGTGGGTGCGCCGGGGCCGCTTTAGCTCGTCGCGGGCCCGGTAGCCGTGGGGTTTTCTGCCCGGGGCACGCGAAAGGCGATTTGCGGCTCTCGCTTGCCCTTGAGCTTTAGCTCCTCACGGATACCGACAGTCGCCGGAAGGCCCGCAGCCACGCGTGCCGAGAGGAGGATCTCGCCACCCGCCGCCTGGCTCTGCAAGCGCGATGCGGTGTTGACCACGTCACCCACGGCCGTGAAGTCATACAAGGCTCGCTGGCCGATGTTGCCGACGAACGCCTCGCCGACATCCATACCGATGCCCAGTTCGACAAACGGTCCGGCGTCCGACCCGTAGCCCACGGCCGACAGCAGCTCGCCGGCGTGATCGAGCATCGTGCGGGCACGTCGTCGCGGCTCATGGTCGGCTTGAGATCGGGCAGATACAGGGCCATCACCTCATCACCGATCAGCTTGTCGATCACGGCTTCGGGAAACAGGACATCCTCGGCGCAGCGGTAGAACCGGCGCAGAACGGTTGACGCCTCCTGGGGATCGCCACCGTCAAATCGCTCCGTGAAACCGCGAAGGTCGGCAAACAGCACGCCGATGTGCTGGGTCATGCCGCCCGGGGGCGAGAACTCGACACACGTGCCGCAGATGGTGGGGTTCTTCCGCGAGGGCCGGTAGCCAAGCGGGCCGGCGATGTAGCGGCCGATACCGGCAAACGGAGCCCCGCACACCCCGCAGCGGGGGCTGCGGGGAAGACTGCGAAAGAACGCGGCCGTCAGGCCCCCGAGCCCCTGCTCGTGAAGGTGCCACGCCACCTCCCAATCCTCCGGCTCCAGTGGCTCGCCTGCCCCTCGACCGGCCGCTCGGCGCAGCTTGCGCACGGCCATCCGCTGCCACAGCGTCGGCTTTATACGCGCGTCCCCGGAGCCCGGTCCGGACATGGGCCGACCTTACACCCGGAGCGAGGGCGCTGAAAATGCGTCGCGGCCTGGTCGGTCGGGTTGGCAACCCAGCCCATGACGCGGGTGATTGACGTACCGGGCTCGTGGGTACCCTGTCGGCCGGGATCGACAGATTCGCCCACCTCGGCGGCAGCCCAGGCGGGATGGGTAGGAGGGGAAATGGTCGTACGCCTTCGTTTCGTCGGGCTCTCCTGGATCGCGGTTGCCGCTGCTGCGCTGGGGATGGCCGGGGTTGCGCGAGCCGCCGCCACATCGCCCTCCTCGCCGATCAACCTCACCACGCCGATCGACCTCGCGGCCGCCCAGGCCAGTCCCGGAGCGACCGTCACCGCCGGCGACGCGCGCTTTCAGATCCTCGGAGACGGACTCATCCGCCTGGAGTACTCGCCGAGGGGCGCCTTTGAGAATCGGCCCACGGTCAATGCGGTCAACCGCAGGTTCCCCGTCCCGCGCTACCGGGCCCGACGGGCCAACGGGTGGCTGACCATCACCACGGCCGACGCCACCCTGCGTTACAAGCTCGGTTCGGGGCCGTTCGGACCGTCAAACACCTCGCTGCGCGTCCGCGGCGAGCGGGCCACGAGCGCGGTCAGCCCGTGGTGGGAGAACACGTGCCCATTCGGTCAGGACTGCAACGCGGGCGCGGCGAAGCTCGTGGGGCCGGCCTCGATCCAGACCGATCACACCGGCCACCAGAGCATCTCGGGGTTCATCGGCGGTCTCGGCCAGGGCAATCAGGCCGGCGCCACCTGGAGCGTGCTGGGCAGCCCCAAGGGTCGGGCCACGGTCACCCTGCGTTACGCCAATTACATCGGTGCGCTCGGAGGCCCCGCGGCGCGCACGATCGACCTGACGGTCAACGGGACCGACGTCAAGACGCTCACCCTTCCGCCGACCAGCAGCTGGGATGCCTGGTCCACGGTCACGGCGCAGGTCCCGCTGGCCGCCGGGACCAACGCCGTCGGGGTCGTCTGCGCCGCCGGCGACAGCTGCAACGTCAACGTGGACACGCTGTCGGTCTCCGCCGTGGGCGCGTCGACGCCCACCGTTCCGGACATGGGCTACCTGGGTGGCTACACGCGAGGTTTCGACACCGCCACCTACGGCACCCCCGGCTACAGCTGCCCCAAGGGCACGGCGACCGCTGCCCAGTGCACGGCGGCCCTGCCTCAGATGCACCCGGGGATCCTCGATCGAGCCGGCTATCGGCTCCTCGACGACAGCCAGAGTGCGATCTGGACCTCTGACGGCTGGATCGCCGACCGGCCGGCCGGCGGCGACGTGCAGGACGGCTACCTGTTCGTCTACGGCCACGACTACCAGCAGGCCCTGCGCGACCTGCGGCGCCTGACCGGACCGTCACCCTTGCTGCCCGAATCCACCTTCGGCGTCTGGTACTCGGACTACCACGCGTACTCGACCGCCGACTATGAGCACACGCTGATCCCGGCCTTCCGGGCCAACCACGTTCCGCTCGACACCTTGTCAGTCGACACCGACTGGAAGGCGCCCAACAACTGGGACGGGTGGGAGTGGAATCCGACCTACTTCCCCGACCCGCAGGCATTCCTGAGCTGGGCCAAGCAGCAGGGGATCAACGTCACCCTCAACATCCACGCGAGCATCGCCGACAACGACCCCAAGCTCGCCGCCACCGAGGCGCTGGCCGGTAACTCGCTGGCCGACTACTCGTGCTTCAACGGACCGTGCAAGACCTGGGATTGGAGCAGCGTTCCGCAGGCAGAGTCCTACTTCGCTCTCCACCGGCCGTTTGAGAACCAGGGCGTCTCGTTCTGGTGGCTGGACTGGTGCTGTGACGGGTCGACGGCTTCGCTCGGTGTCACACCAGACAGCTGGATCAACCATCTCTACGCGATGGATTTGGCCAACCAGGGGCAGCGCGGCTTCGTGCTCTCGCGCATCGGAAGTTCATTCCAGCACCCTGACGAGGTCTATCCCGCCGGACCGTGGGCCGGCCACACGTCAACGCTGGCCTTCACCGGAGACACATGGGGGACCTGGAACACGCTCGAGCTGCAGGCGCGGCTCGCCGCCGACGAGGCGAGTATCGACCAGCCCTACGTCAGCGACGACATCGGTAGCTTCCTCGGCCCGCCGCCCGGAAACCCCAACGACGATCCCGACCTCTATGCCCGCTGGGTGCAGCTGGGAGCGTTCCAGCCGGTTCTGCGGCTGCATTCCTCCAACGGCAATCGGCTTCCGTGGCAGTACCCGCAACCGGCCGACTCGGTCGCCGCCTCCTTCCTGCGTCTGCGCGAGCGCCTGGTGCCCTACAGCTACACGCTGGCCGCCGACGCCGTTCAGTCTGGGATGCCGATCACGCGCCCGCTCTACCTCGACTATCCCGGCCAGGCCGACGCGTACTCCAACCCCACCGAATACCTGTACGGGCCCAACGTTCTCGTCGCCCCGGTGACAACTCCGGGGACGGTGAGCAGGCGCAGGGTGTGGTTCCCACCCGGTCGCTGGACCGATTGGTTCACGGGGGCGACGTTCAACGGCCCGACCACGCAGACGCTGAGTGTGGGGCTCGACCGAATGCCGGTGTTCGTCAAGGCGGGGGCGATCGTCCCCGAGCAGGCTCCGATGAGCCACGTCGGTGCGAGGCCGAACGCTCCGACCACGCTGCGCGTCTACCCGGGGGCGACCGGACGCTTCTCCCTCTATCAGGACGCCGGCACCGGCAACGGCTATCTGCACGGCGGCTATAGCCGCACCTCGATCACCACGTGGCCCAGCGCTAGCGGCAATCAGGGTGGCTTTGGCGCCGGCTCCCGCCGCGGCCGCAACGGCGGGGCCCAGACCAGCGTGGCCATCGGCGCCGCCCGGGGTCACTACGCCGGCGAACCGTCATCCCGCAGCTTCTCGGTCCAGATCGAGGACATCACCGCACCGAGCGCCGTGAGGGTCGACGGCCGGCGCGTCGCGCCCGCGACCGGCGGCGGCTCCGGCGGCTGGACCTACAACGCGCGCACCCATGTCCTCACCGTGCCGGTCGACCATCTCAGCGCGTCGGCCAGCGCGGTCGTCACCGAGTTCGGCGGCAGGGCGATCCGCTCGTCTGAGCCCGCGGCCGTTGCGCTCGGCATCGACCCGTCGACGCCGCTCAGCCTCAGTCCGGGCGCGGCGACGACGGTCAAGACCACGGAGACCAACAACGGTCCCGGCGCGGCAACGAACCTCGGGGTCACCCTGACCGCGCCCTCGGGGTGGACCGTGGCTCCCGCCTCCCCGGTCTCCGCCGGCAACTTGGCCGAGGGAGCGTCGGCGACGCAAACCTGGAAGGTCACGGCGCCGGCGAACTCGACATCTCCGGCCACGGCCACCCTCCAGGCGAGGGCGACCTACGTGAGCGGCGGCCGTGGCGAGCAGGTCACCGCCAGCCAGGAGGGTCCGCCCGCCCCGGCCCCGCTGCCGCCCCCGGTGATCAGCTCGTCCTCGCCGTCGAGTCCCGCGCCGGGTGACTCGGTGACCCTGACGGGCCAGAACTTTGGCGCCACCCAGGGGTCCAGCTACCTCACCCTGGCCCAGGGCGGCACCAGCTGGGGGGCGCCCTACGACGGTGCCAAGCTGACTATCACCAACTGGAGTGACACCTCGATCACCTTCCAGCTGCCGCCCGACAGCGGAAGCTTCCCGCTCTCGCCCGGGAGCGCGAACGTCACCGTGACGGTCGCGGGTCAGACCTCGCCGGCGCAGACGCTCACGATCGCGGGGTCGGTGGCGCCGACGCCAACCGTCACGTCGGTCACGCCGTCGAGCGCCCCCGCCGGCGCCACGATCACGTTGACAGGAACCAACTTCGGTCAGACGCAGGGCAGCAACAGCTATCTCCTGCTGACCGAAGGCAACACCAGCTGGGGGGCGCCCTACGACGGTGCCAAGCTCACGATCACGAAGTGGAGTGACACTTCGATCACGTTCCAGCTCCCGCCGGCCACCGGCACGTTTCCGGCGACGCCCGGCTCGGCGACGATCAGCGTGACCGCGTCTGGTCAGACGTCCAACACCGAGAACATCACGATCACGTCCTGACCACCACGACTCGAGCTCGCCGCGCTCTGCTCAGCTGACCGGGCGGGGGCCGATCTGCCAGAGGCCATCCAGGTCGTGGGGCTGCTTTAGCCAGCGCCGGGCGTCGTTGCGCCCGAGGTTGATGAGGGCGCGGGCGAACTCGGGGGAGAAGAGGAGATAGCTGAGCAGCTCAGCGTGTTGGGTGCCGGCGCGACCGGCGAGGAGCTGGCTGAGCAGCGTGAGGTCTGGCGAACGGATCGCGTCGAGGGGGCCGCTGTATTGCTTGCGGAGCACCCTCAGCGCGGCCTTGGCGATCGTGTCGCGCTGCTGCGGCGCAATGACCATGAACGGAACCCGGCGCTTCTTGCCCGGCGTCACGCGGGTCGCGCGGGTCAGGGTGTTGATGGTGGCGAGCGTGTGGACGTCGGAGGTGAGCTGGTCACCCAGCAGGCCGGTGAGGATCTGCCCGGCGCCCTCGAGAGCGTCGGGCTGCTGGTTGCCGGCCAGCTTGGCCGGCCCGGGAGCCAGCGAATTCAGCGCCACCACGACCACGCGTTCGGCCCCGAACTCCAGCGCGGGCTTGATCGGCGTGTTCAGGCGAGTACCGCCGTCGAAATACCAGCCTCGGGCCGCGCGCGGCGCCTTCACGTCCACGGCGGGAAAGACGGCGGGGATGGCCGCCGAGGCCAGCACCTGATCTTCAGAGAGCTGGGTGGCGACATAGTCGATGCCCCGCACGCGGTCGCGCGGCGGCGACGCGAGGCCGTCATGAAAAACGACCGAGCGGCTCGTCGCGGCGGAGGTGGCGACGACGCCGACGGTGTCAAGATGGCCGGCCTCGATGTTGCGCGAGATCTGTGGGAAGTCGACGCGCTCCTGAAGCGAGGTGCGCAGCGGCGCCGGGTCCAGGAGCGAGTCAAGACGAGCGCCCGGGACCCCGAGGACCTCGCCCGCATAACCACCTAGCCGCAGCAGCGTGCCGAGTGACAGCAGTGGCTGGGCGACCTCGGTCCAGCTGATCGACTCCCATGTGCCCAGCGCTTCGGTGGCCAGCTGGTCGGCAGGCAGCTGGGCATTGGCGGCCAGGAAACTCGCGTTCAGGGCCCCGACGCTCGTACCGATGACGATCCGCGGCCGCAGCCCACGCTCCTCGAGGACCGGCAGCAGCACCGACAGGGCGCCGGCCTCGTAGGCGCCGCGCGCGCCGCCACCGGCGAGCACCACGGCCACGGTTGGGTTGGTCTGGCTCATGCGACGATCCTAGGCACGCCCAGCGGCCCGCGCCCCCTACGATCCACCGAACATGGCGCCTCCTCCCGACCTCCCCGGTGTCCGCCACGATTACCTGGATGCCGGCGGACTGCGCACGCACGTGGCTCTCGCCGGGCCTGAGGAAGCGCCGCCGATCCTCCTCGTCCACGGGTGGCCGCAGCACTGGTGGGCGTGGCGCCACGTGATCCCCGGGCTGGCCGAGCGCCACCGCGTGATCGTCCCCGACCTGCGCGGGCACGGCTGGACCGATCGACCCGACTCGGGCTACGCCAAGGAGCAGCTGGCCAGCGATCTCCTGGCGTTGCTGGATGTGCTCGGCATCGCGCGGGCCACGTGGATCGGCCACGACTGGGGTGGCTGGGTGGGACAGCTCGTCGCCCTTCGGGCTCCGGAGCGCATCGAGCGGATGCTCGTCTTGTGCGTCCCGCACCTGTGGGTGGACCCTCATCCACGCCAGCTGGCTCTACTCGGTTACCAGGGGCCGATCAGCCTCCCGCTCATCGGCCGACCGCTCGCCAGTCGAATGATTCGCCCGATCCTCCAGGCCGGACGTGGGCACGATCCGCTTTCCGCCGTCAACGTCGAGCTGTTTGCCCAACACATCTCACCCGAGGTCACCGTGGCCATGTACCGGACGTTTCTGACCCGCGAGGTCGTTCCGATTGCTCGTGGTCGTTACGGGCGCTCACAGCTCGAGGTCCCGACGACCGTGATGGTCGGCGCGCGCGATCAAGTCACCCGAGGCGTGACGCCCGGATCGGTTCCCGGTCAGCCGCGCCTGCAGGTTGAGGTAATCCACGGCGTGGCCCACTGGTTGCCCGAGCAGCGCCCCGACGTGGTGACCGGTTGGGTCGACCGGTCCGCATGATCGATTCCCGGCAGGGACGCCGCTAGCTCTCGCGCGGCTCGCTTCGGAATCCGGCTCGGTTGATCAGGCGGACGGCGGCGACGAGCGTCCACGTGGCCTCGAGGAGCACAAATCCCCACTGCTGCCCAATGACCGCGGTCACACCGAGCGCGGTCCCGCCGGCCAGATTCGTCCACAGGTAGAACGGCGAGGACGTTTCCAAAGCGCCCAGCGTCGACCAGGCAAACGGGATGAGGATGAGCAGGGCACCGAGGACCTGGAGAATCTGGGACATCAGTAATGCTTAGCGGGTCAGCGTGACCTTGTGCAGCCCGGGCGGGTGATCCACGTCGACACCGCTCAGCTCACCCAGTCGCAAAGCGGCGGCCTGGCCCGGGATCACCGCGAGCATCGGCGCGATCCAGTCGGGTAGGCCCGCGGGCACCGGCACGCCGATGTCGGCCGCGTCCACGAGCTCCGGGACGTCGGCCACCGCCACGGTGAGGCCGGCGCCCTGGCGCAGGCTCGTCAGGGTCGCAGACGTCGGGCTGCTCGCGAGCCCTGGTGCTCACCACCCAGAGGGCGCCCGTGGCGCGCACGCCGGCGATCGGGCCGTGGACGAGATCCGGGACCGAGAAGGCCTCGGCCGGGATACCGCTCAGCTCACGAATCTTCAGCGCCGTCTCGTGGGCGGTCGAAAGCTGGAGCCCACGACCGACGGCGGTGATCAGCTGAACGCCGTTCAGCGGGTCAAAGCGCGCCCGTTGCGACAGGTGCTCGTCGACCGTGGCGCTGACCAGGCGTGGAAGCTGCTCCCACCACTGATCGCGATCCGCCCGTCCTCCGGGACGCAGGCAGGCGGAGATCTGGGCGACCGCGTGCAGTGAGGCCAGATAGGTCTTGGTGGCCGCCACCGACTGTTCGGCCCCGGCGAGCATCGGCACGACGACATCGGCGTCGGCGGTCATCGGAGACGAGACGTCGTTGGTGA
Source organism: uncultured Solirubrobacterales bacterium (assembly GCA_963849455.1). Lineage (GTDB taxonomy): Bacteria > Actinomycetota > Thermoleophilia > Solirubrobacterales > Solirubrobacteraceae > Palsa-465. The sequence continues at coordinate 57,805 of CAWKHE010000005.1, forward strand.
TGGCGATCGTCGGCCGGCCCTGGGCCCGCGCCGCGGCGAGCACGGCGAGGATGTCGGGCGAGCGACCGGACTGAGAGATGGCCAGGACCGCAGCGCGCGACAGACGCGGCGGTTGCGGGCCGCCGTACAGCCACGGAGCGGCGAGTCCCACTGGCAGCCGGGCCTCGAGCCCGACCAGGTACTGCGCATAGCGGGCGGCGTTGTCGGAGGTGCCCCGGGCCGCGATCACCAGATGATCAACATCGCCGCGCCGCAGCAGCCGCGGCCGCCTCGGAGGCGCTGCTCCAGCCGGCCTCGGCCCGGCCAGCGAGCACCGAGCTCTGCTCCCGGATCTCCTGCTCGAGCTGGCTTACGCCCGGATGGCCCACAGGACGACAGACCGTACCTCTGGTTAGGTCATCTTTACAAGAACCAAGCAGAAAGGCTTGACAATCGACTTGCGCCCGCCAATAGATTGCCAATCAAGGAAAGGTTCCTAACAGGTTCGCAGACTTCTTCGGCGAAGGGAGCGGAAGATGCGACGTGGTGTGGCAATGCTGGCCGTGGCCGCCTCGGCGGCGCTGATGAGCGCGTGCGGGGGTAGCTCGGGATCGAGCAGCAGCGGAGGCTCGACGTCACGCGCCGGCTCAGTACAACGGCAAGCCGGTGACGATCACCTTCTGGAATCCGTTCACCGCGCGTCAGCTCACGGTGATGAACAGCGTCATCGCCGACTTCCACAAGCTGTATCCGAAGATCACGGTCAAGAGCCGCGGCGGCGATCACTGACGACAACATCGTGGCCGCGATCCGCGGGGGCAGCCCGCCCGATCTGACCATGTCCCAGTCCTCGGACAACCTGGGTGAGTACTGCGGCACCGGCGCCTGGATCAACCTGCAGCCGTACTTGACCCGCGACAAGGTCAGCCTCTCTCAGATGCCGCCGGCGGTGCGCTCCTACACCCAGTTCAACGGCGACCGCTGCGCCGTGCCCGACCTGGCCGACACATACGGGCTCTACTACAACAAGGCGATGTTCGCCAAGGCCGGCATCACCTCTCCGCCGCGGACCTTCACCGAGCTGACGGCCGACGCCAAGAAGCTGACGCAGTTCAACCCCGACGGCTCGATCAAGGTGGCCGGATTCGTCCCCACGAGCAGCTTCTACGAGAACGCCGCCGCTCATTACGCGCCGCTGTGGAACGCGCAATGGGACGAGAACGGGAAATCCGCCCTGGGCGTCGACCCGCACTGGGCCGCCTACCTGCGGTGGGACAGGCAGCTGATCGGCTTCTACGGCAACAGCAAGCTGACGCGGTTTTTGGCCGGGGCGGGGGAGGAGTTCTCGCCCTCAAACGACTTCGAGAAGGGCCGGATGGCGATGGTGCTCGACGGCGAGTGGCGCGGGCAGTTCATCAAGTCAGACCACGCCAACATCCAGTACGGGACCGCGCCCGCCGCCGGTCGACCCCGCCCAGCCGAACCTCTACGGAGGTGGCTACACGACCGGCAACGTGATCGGCATTCCGCGCGGCGCCGCCAACCCGGCCGCGGCCTGGCTGCTGGCCAAGTACCTGGCCTTCAACAAGGCGCGCGATCGTCAAGTTCGCCAACGGACTCGGCAACGTGCCCACGATCACGACCGCGCTGAGCGATCCGACGCTGAAGAGCAATCCTCAGTTCGACACCTTCCTGAAGGTGTTCGCCAACCCGCACACGGCGACTGACCCGATCACCGCGATCGGCTCCGCCAACCAGGAGATGTTCCAGAACTTCCAGACCAAGTGGGAGGATGGATCGATCCCGGCCTCCGGCCTGACCTCAGGACTCAAGAACGTCGACTCGCAGATCAACGCGCAGGTCGCCAACTCGACGGCCGGCAAGGTGTTCCGTGAGCCTGGTCCGCGAGCAGGTCTGACCGGATGAGCACGGCCCCCGCGACAGCCGGAGCCCGCGCCGCGCTGGCCCCGCTCAGCGCTGAACGACAGCGGGCTCGGCGGCGGGCCGCCTGGCGTCGCCGCCGCACGGTGCTGCTGTTCATGAGCCCGTGGATCGTCGGCTTCTCGGTCTTCTTCGCCTATCCGCTGATCGACAACGCCTACCTGTCCTTCACCCACTACGACCTGCTCTCGAGTCCCCACTGGATCGGCCTGGCCAACTACCGCTACCTGTTCAGCGGCGATCAGGAGGTGTGGCCGGCGGTATCCAACACGCTGTGGTTCCTCGGCATCGCGGTGCCGCTGCAGGTGCTGTTCGCGTTCGGGGTCGCGATCATGCTCACCCGAGCGCGGCGCGGGCGTCGGGATCTTCCGGACGATCTTCTACCTGCCCACGCTGGCGCCGACCGTCGCCGCGACGCTGGGCTTCGTGTTCCTGTTCAACCCGGGCACCGGTCCGGTCAATTCGCTGCTCTCTCAACTCGGCATCACCGGCCCCCTGTGGTTTCAATCCGCCCACTGGGCCAAGCCATCCCTGACCCTGCTCAGCCTGTGGGGGATCGGCAATGCGATGGTCATCTTCCTGGCCGCCATCCTCGACGTCCCCAAGCATCTGCACGAGGCGGCCCAGCTCGACGGTGCCGGGGCGCTGCAGACGCCTCTGGTACGTGACGCTGCCCACCATCAGCCCGGTGATCCTGTTCTCGATCGTGATCGCCGTGATCCAGGGGCTGCAGTACTTCGATCAGGCCTACGTGGCCAGCACGGTGGCCCCGCCGGGCGCCGCCGGCGGGTCGGGGGACAGCTCGATCACGCTCGGCTACCCCGACGGCGCGACCCTGTTCTACCCGCTGCTCCTCTACCAGCAGGGCTTCCGCTACTTCAACATGGGCTACGCGGCCGCGCTGTCGATGCTGCTGCTCGTCGTCTCGCTGGCCGTGACGCTGCTCGTGTTGCGCAACTCAAGCCGCTGGGTGCACGCGCAGGGCGGGGCGAGGTAATGGCGACCGCGGTCGACCCCGGCGTCGAGATCAGTGCCCCGCTGGTGCGCCGCAAGGTGCCCGCGGAGATCCGGCGCAAGCGACTGCTGATCGCGGTCGCCGATCACAGCGTGCTGATCGTCCTGGCCATCGTGTTCGTCGCCCCGTTCGTGTTCATGGTCCTGACGGCACTGATGACCAACGCTCAGGCGCTGACGCCCAAGGTCTGGCCGCACCCGTTTGCCTTCGGAAACATCACCCAGGTCTTCCGGCAGGCGCCGATGCTGCACTACGCCGCCAACACGTTCCTGTACGCCGCGCTGGCCACGATCGGGCTGGTCGTCTCCAGCGTTCCCGTCGCCTATGCGCTGGCCTGTCTGCGCTGGCGGGGGCGCAACGTGGCCTTCGTCGGGGTGCTGGTGTCGATGATGCTGCCGCCGCAGGTGACGGTGATCCCGGTCTACGTGCTGTTCGCCCACCTGCATCTGGTGGGGACGATCTGGCCGCTGGTCATCCCCAACTGGTTCGGGGACGCCTTCTCGATCTTCCTCCTGCGCCAGTTCTTCATGACCATTCCGCCCGAGTACGCTGACGCCGCCCGGGTGGACGGTTGCGGCGAGCTGCGGATCATGTTCTCGGTCGTCGCCCGCCTGGCCAAGCCGGCGATCGCGGCCGTGGCGCTGTTCAGCTTCCTGCTGTGCTGGAACGACTTCTGGGGACCGCTGCTCTACACGATCAACAATCCGGCGCACTGGACGCTGTCGGTCGGCCTGGCCCAGTTCCGCAACCTGTACACGGTCAATTGGAACCTGGTCATGGCGGGAACCGTGGTCTTCATGGCCCCGGTGATCGTGCTCTTCTTCTTCGCGCAGAAGGCGTTCGTGGAGGGCATCACGCTGACGGGGGTGAAGGGATGAAGCTGGCCGTGATCGGCGCCGGATCGACCTACACCCCCGAGCTGGTCTCCGGTCTGATGCGCGAGCGCGAGCGGATCGACATCGGCGAGCTGATCCTGCACGACATCGATGCCGAGCGTCTTGAGGTGGTCGGCGGCCTGGCGCAGCGGATGCTCGACCGGCAGGGCTTCGGCGGCTCACTCGAGCTGACGGGCGAGCTTGACCGCGCGCTGGATGGCGCGGACGCCGTGCTGATCCAGATCCGCGTCGGCGGCCAGGCGGCGCGCCTCAACGATGAGACGATCCCCGCCGCCTGTGGCTGTGTCGGTCAGGAGACGACCGGGGCCGGGGGCCTGGCCAAGGCGCTGCGGACGGTGCCAGTGGTGCTCGAGATCGCCGAGCGAACGCGGGAGCTGGCCGCCTCCGACGCCTGGATCGTGGACTTCACCAACCCGGTCGGGATCGTCACCCGGGCGCTGCTGGACGCCGGGCACCGGGCCGTCGGCCTGTGCAACGTGGCCATCACCTTCCAGCGCCAGATCGCCGCTCACCTGGGTGTCTCGCCCGATCGTGTGCTGGTCGACCAGGTCGGGCTCAACCACCTGACCTGGATCCGCCGCGTGTGGCTCGACGGCCGCGATGTTCTGGCCGACGTGCTCCAGGCTCACGGCGATGCGCTGGCCGCGGAGATCGAGCTGCCGCGGCGCCTGCTCGACGAGCTCGGGGCGATCCCGTCCTACTACCTGCGCTACTTCTATGCCGAGCGCGAGGTCGTCGCCGAGCAGCGGGTGAAGCCGCCCCGCGCCCAGACGGTGGCCGGAGATCGAGCGCGAGCTGCTGACGATGTACCGCGACCCCGGTCTCAGCGAAAAGCCGGCGCTGCTCGAGCAGCGCGGGGGCGCGTTCTACAGCGAGGCGGCGACCCAGCTCGTAGCTGCGCTGGCGTCAGGACAGCGGCGAGGTCCAGGTGGTCGACATGCGCAACGACGGCACGTTGGCCGGCCTGGCCGCCGACGATGTGGTCGAGGTCCCGGCCCGCGTCGGCCGCGACGGGCCCGAGGCCGCTGGGCCAACTGCCCCTGGCGCCCGAGTTGCTGGGCCTGGTCCAGCACGTCGCCGCCTACGAGCGGCTGGCGGCGCGAGCGGCGATCAGCGGCGATCCCGCGACGGCCCGCCTGGCGCTGCTGACCAATCCGCTGGTCCGCGAGTACGACCTGGCCGACGGACTGCTCGAGCGCCTGCTGGCCGCCGATCCGGCGCACCCGGGCGTGGCGGCGCAGATGACACGAGCTACGTCCTGGCCGTAGACGGCGGGGCCGTGAAGACCGACCTGGCCCTGGTGACGAGAGCGGCGAATTGAGGGCGCTGGTCAGGGGCGGTCGCAGCTCTCCGCATTACGTCGGCGTCGATGGCTGCGTGGCGCTTCTCGAGGGACTGCTGGCGCAGGCGCGACACGGCGCCGGCCTCGATGGCCGAACCCCTGAGGGTCGCTTCGGCGCAGATCATGGTCGCCGGCGCGGATCTGCCCGAGGAGCTGGCGGCGCTTCGCCTAGCCATCGCGAACCTCGAGCTGGAGCGAGCGCCTGGTGGTCGACAACGACACCTTCGCGCTCCTGCGCTCGGGCACGGACCGGGGTTGGGGCGTCGCGGTCGTCTGTGGCGGCGGGATCAACTGCGTTGGGCTGACCGCCGACGGGCGCGAGGTCCGCTTTCCATCCCTGGGGCCGATCACCGGCGACTGGGGGGAGGCTATGACGTCGGCATGGCCGGGCTGATGGCCGCCGCCCGCAGCGCTGACGGGCGCGGGCCGCGGATCGGTTCTCGAGACCACGGTGGCGGCCTACTTCGGGTGCGCCACGCCGCTGGACGTGGCTCGCCGGCTTCACCTGGGCGAGCTGGCGAGCGAGCGCGTCGGCGAACTGGCGCGCGTGGTGTTCGCGGCCGCCGACGACGATGACGCGGCGGCCGAGATCGTCGCGCACCTGGCCGAAGAGGTGATCTGTTTGCCGGGGCGGCCCTGCGCCGTCTCGATCTGGTCAAAGGGGACGCCCGACGTCGTTCTGGGCGGCGGCCTGATCCGGGCCGCGCCGGCCAGCGTCATCGAGCGCATCGACGCCGGCATCCATGCCATTCCCCCGGGGCCAACATCGTCGTCGCTACGGCGGCCCCGATCGTCGGGGCTGCCCTACTCGGGCTGGACGAGCTGGCCGCCGGCGCGAGCGCTATCGCCCGCGCGCGGGACGATCTTCACCGGGCGTTTCGCCGCATCGAGGGCGACGGCTCGCGCGCGTCGGAGGGCCAGATGACCGCGGTGCGGGCCAACGGCGAGCTGCTGACGAGGAGTCTGAATGGCTGAGGTTCGGTTTACCCAGGCGACAAGGCTGTTTCGCGGCGCCGACGCCCCGGCCGTCGACCGACTCGAGCTCGAGCTTGCCGACGGCGAGCTGCTGGTTCTCGTCGGGCCGTCGGGATCGGGCAAGTCGACCGCTCTGCGCATGCTGGCCGGGCTCGAGGAGGTCGACGGCGGCGCTATCTACATCGGCAATCTCGATGTCACCGACCAGCCGCCCAAGTACCGGGACATCGCCATGGTCTTTCAGAACTACGCGCTCTATCCCTACCTCGACGTGCGCGCGAACATCGGCTTTCCGCTCAAGATGGCCGGCGTGCGCAAGGCCGAGCGCGACCGGCGGGTCAACGAGGCCGCGGAGCTGCTCGGCATGACGGCATTGCTTGACCGCAAGCCCGGCCAGCTCTCCGGGGGGAGCGTCAGCGGGCCGCCATGGGCCGGGCCATCGTCCGCAACCCACAGGTATTCCTGATGGACGAGCCGCTGTCCAATCTTGACGCCAAGCTGCGGGTCAAGATGCGCGTCGACATCGCTGCGCTGCAGCGCCGGCTCGGGGTGACCATGCTGTACGTCACCCACGACCAGGTCGAGGCGATGACGATGGGTCAGCGGGTGGCTGTCCTGCGCGACGGTCGTCTGCAGCAGTGCGGTCCGCCGCGCGAGCTCTACAACCATCCGGCGAACGTGTTCGTGGCCGGCTTCATCGGCTCCCCGGCCATGAACCTGCTGCCCGCCCGGCTGAACGGCGACGGCGTGGTCGACCTGTGCGGCATGACGGTTCCGCTCGCCCGGGAGCTGGTGTCGGGAGCCGACCCACGACGAAGTGGTGATCGGGCTGCGCCCGGAGTCACTGGAGATGAACGGCTCGGACGGGATCCAGGCAGAGGTCGAGGTCGTGGAGGAGCTCGGGGCCGATGCGTACGCCTTCTGCGTGGCCGGGAGCGGCGAGACGCCGAGACCCGGCTCATCGCCCGCACCGACTGGCGTCATCCGCCGGACCGAGGGACCCGGGTCACGCTCACCCCGCGGGCCAGCGAGGCGCATGTATTTGACGCCCGGACGGGCGCGAGGCTTGGCGAGTAGGTCTCCGATGGCGGTGACCTCGTCGGCGACCCCGGCGATGTTGCGCTCGCTGAACGAGCGCACCGTCCTCGAGGCGATCCGGGCCGGAGCCCCGATCTCGCGCGCGGAGATCTCGCGACGGGTGGGCATCTCAAAGCCGACGGTGTCTTTGGCGCTGCGCTCGTTGCTCGACGCCCGGCTGGTCCGGGAGGTAAACGGGGATCACAGCCGGGGTCGGTACGGCGCCACGCTGTTTGAGTCCATTCCCGAGGCGAGGCTCGTGCTCGGGCTGGACATGGGAGCGCGTTTTCTGCGCGGCGCGATCTGCGACCTGCACGGCGAGGTGCGCGCCCGCCAGGACATCGAGACGGCGGGGGCCGAGGCCGACGAGCTGTTCGACGCGGCCGGCGAGCTCAAAGAGCAACTGCTCGACGCGTGTGAGCTTCCCGGCCCAGGCCATCGACGGCGCCGTGATCGGCGTCCCGGGCGTCGTCGACCCGGCCAACGGTGCCGTCCGCCTGGCGGCCAACATCCGGGGGCTGGAAGGGCGCGAGGTCGGGCGCGAGCTCGAAGCGCGGCTCGGAGGTGGGGGTGTCGGTTTCCAACGACATCAATCTCGCCGCCGTCGGCGAGCGCTGGCGGGGCATCGCTCGCGGCATCGACAACTTCGCGTTCCTGTCCGTCGGCACGGGCCTGGGCGCCGGCCTGGTCATCGGCGGCGAGCTGATCACCGGCCATCGCGGCGGCGCCGGGGAGATCGACTTCGCCCTCGACGGCAGCCAGCGCGACGATCCGTGCGCGGCGGCGATCTCGGACTATGCCGCGACCTGCGGCGCCAAGCGATCGCTACCGACCCGGTTGGAAGCGCCCTACGCGCTACCGGCGATCTTCGCCCGCGCGCGTGCCGGGGATCCGCTCGCGGAGGCGGTCGTGGCCGAGGCGGCGCGTCGGGTCGCCGTCAATGTGATGCCGATCGCGGCCGTGGTCGATGTGCGCTCGTTGTCCTCGGCGGAGGCATCGGCTCAAACGGAGACCTGCTGCTGGCCCCGATCCGCCAGCGGCTGGCTGACCATCTGCCGTTTCCGCCTCGCGTCGAGGTCTCGATCCTCGGCGACGCGGCCGTGCTGACCGGTGCGCTCGCCGTTGGGCTCGACGCGGCACTCGAGAACGCGTTCGCGCAGCGCGCCTGACCGCCGTTTCAGGATCCGGTCGGCGTGAGGACGATGACCGGGATCGTCCGGTCGGTCGACCGCTCGTACTCGGCGAATTGGGGAGCGCTCTTCTTCTGCGCGTCGAACAGGCGGTCGCGCTCCTCGCCGGTGGCCTCGGTGGCGACGACGGGGAGGGTCTCGGTGCCGACCTCGATCGTCGTCTCCGGATGGGCGTTGAGGTTGTAGTACCAGCCCGGGTTGGTCGGCGCTCCACCCTTGGAGGCGAAGATGACGTAACGGTCGCCGTCGCTGCGGTAGACGAGCGGGTTGACGTAGCTGTGCCCCGACTTGGCGCCGGTGTGGTGCAACAGCAGCAGCGTCGAATCCCTGAACGGATCGCCGACGCGGCCCGCATTGGCGCGGAACTCGTCGATGATGCGAGCGTTGAAATCTCCGGCTGAGGTCGACATACCCCCAGTCTAAATCGTGCCCGGCGGCGGCTAGGGTCAAAGTCTTCGTCGAACCCAGGAGGAACCGTGCCCGAATCCACCCCCAGCACCGACAAGCGCCAGTACACGCTGGCCGACGGCAACCAGATCCCCACTCTCGGCTTTGGCGTCTGGCAGGTCCCCAACGGGCCCGAGTGCGTCAACGCTGTCCGCTGGGCGCTTGACGCCGGTTACCGCCACATCGACACCGCTCAGGCCTACGGTAACGAGGAGAGCGTCGGCCAGGCGCTGAGCGAGAGCGGCGTCCCGCGCGAGGACGTCTTCATCACGACGAAGTTCTATCCCGCCCGCAAGGACCCGGTGGCCGAGATCGAGAAGAGCCTGCGCCGACTCGGCACCGATCACGTAGACCTCTACATCATCCACTGGCCCCAGGGCGGCCCGACCTGGGCGTGGCCGGGGATGGAGGCGGCGCGGGAGCAGGGTCATGCGCGCTCGATCGGCGTCTCGAACTTCAGCCTCGCCGAACTCGACGAGGTGAACTCCGCGGCGAACACGCGACCGGTCGTCAACCAGGTGCAGTTCAGCCCCTTCGAGTATCGGCGCGCGTTGCTTCAGGAGTGCGCCAAGCGCGGCGTCGCGCTCGAGGCATACAGTCCGCTCGGCACCGGCCGCCACCTCGGCGACAAGACCGTGGCCGAGATCGCCGACCGTCTCGGCCGCACCCCCGCGCAGGTGCTGCTGCGGTGGTGCATCCAGCGCGACACGATCGTGCTCCCCAAGTCGACCCACCAGGAGCGCATCACCGAAAACGCCCAGGTGTTCGACTTCGAGCTCTCCGACGAGGATATGGCCGTGCTCGACTCGCTTGACCGGACCGGCGGAACCGACCAGGCCCGGGAGTCGAAGTGGTGGTGAGCGAGGGCCACCTGCGTTGACCGTCTACGTCGATCACGCGTTCGCGGTCGGGGACTGGGGCCGGTGGAGCGGCGGCGGCCACCTGCAGGCCGACACGGCCGACGAGCTGCACGAATTCGCCTCCCGGATGGGGCTGGTGCGGCAGTGGTTTCAGTCCCAGCCCGGGCGCCCGGAAAAGGACCACTACGACCTGACCCGGGAGGCTCGCGAGCTCGCCCTCGCCTTCGGCGCCGTGGCTGAGGACCGGCGCGCGGGGGCGCACCGCCGGCGGGCCATCCGGCGGGTTCGCCACGAAGCCCCGGCACCCGGACCGGAGTAGGCCCCGTGGCGGGTTGCAACTTCTCGGTTCGGCTACCGGTTTGATTGCATTACCGGCCTGACGCGCAAGGCGGCTTTTATCGGTTTGATCGGCGCCACGCTCGCCGTGGTCGTGATCGCAGCCTGGGTCGTGCTGGGGCCGGTCCGCACGAACGCGGTCGCCCTGACGGGCCGGGACGCCTCGCGTCCGGCTTCCGGGGGTGCGACAAGCGCTCGAGTTACGAGCGGGGCGGTGAGGACGATTCCGGCCGGGTTTGTCGGACTGTCGATGGAGACGGATGGGCTGACCACCGCCGGGGGGCCGCTGGGCCCGTTTGATCCCGTCCTCGCCCAGCTGATCCGAAATCTGAGTCCGGACGCCCGGCCCGTGCTCCGGATTGGCGGCGAAAGCACGGATTACAGCTGGTGGCCGGTGGCGAGAATGCCCCGTCCTCCCGGGGTTCACTACGCCCTCACGCCCGCCTGGCTGGGCGAGGTCCGCGATCTGGCCCGCGCCACCGACGCCCGTCTCATCCTCGGGATCAACCTTCAGTCCGCGAGCCGGCGCGTGGCGGCGACGGAGGCCAGCGCGATGGTGAGTGGGATCGGGAGCCGATGGATTCTCGGCCTCGAACCCGGTAACGAGCCCGAGCTGTATCGAACCCTGCCCCCGCTGAACCGCTCGCGGCCGAAGCAGAGCACCGCGCAACGAGTGGCCGCATTTGGCCACCTGTTCGCGGCCGTGACCGACCGCCTCCCGGGCGGCGCCCTGGCCGGACCGAGCATCGGGTCGGACAAGTGGCTGCCCTATCTGGGTTCCTTCCTGCGCCACAACCCGCGGGTCAGGCTGGCCACGGTCCACCGCTACCCGCTCAAGCACTGCGAGCGCACCACGACCACCTCGATCGGTGCCCTCCTCAGCGACGTGTCGAGCCGCGGTCTTGCCCTCAGCTTGAAGGCGTCGGTGAAGGCGGCCCACGTGAGCGGCCGGGCGTTGCGCCTCGACGAGTTCAACTCCGTGTCCTGCGGCGGTGAGGCCGGGGTCAGCGACACGTTCGCCTCGGCATTGTGGGCCCTGAATACGTCTTTCGAGATGCTCCGCGTCGGTGTCGACGGACTCAACGTGCACACGCGGCCGCTCTCGCTGAGCCAGCTCTTCAACCTGAGCCGGACCGGTTCAACCTGGCGCGCTGCGATCCGTCCCGAGTACTACGGCCTGCTCGCCTTCGCGATGGCGGCGCCGGCCGGGTCACGGCTGCTCCGGGTCATCCAGCCGGCCACCGCGGGTGTTCACGTCTGGGCGACGCGGACCGCCTCAGGAACCGAGCACGTGGTCGTCATCAATGCGACCCAGCGCCGTCACGCGCTGGCGGTCAGGCTTCCGGCGCGCGGGCCGTTCACGGCCGCGGTGCTGCGGGCCCGCGCCCTGGGCGCGACCGGCGGCGTCACGCTGGGCGGCCAGAGCTTTGACCCCGTGACGACGACCGGTCTGCTCGGCGGGAGGCATCGGGCTTCGGCGGCGGTGCCGGTCAAGGGTCGGATCGAGCTGCATCTCGCGCCGGCCAGCGCCGTTCTGCTCCAGGGCCCGGCCTAGCTGGGCGGGGCCGGACTCGTGATCTGCAGCGCGTGGGGAACGAGGAGATGGGCGAGATCCTGTGAGTAGGTGATCTGCACCCCATCCCCGATCTGGATCCCGTCCACGAGGTTGCCGACCAGGCTGGTGGCGAAGCTGAGCACCCGGCCCGAGGCGTCCTGAACGGTCAGGGTCGAGCCATCGAATGCGGTGACCGTCCCGGTGACCGTCGCCGCGCCGGCGTAGCTGAGGGCCTTGAGGCCCATGCTGCCGGTCGGCCACTCGGCGTAGCCGGCCGTGACCTTGTCGCCGACCTCGGCCCCGTAGGTCAGCTCGGGGTGAGCGACGGTCTGGAAGGTGTAGCTGTGGCCGTAGGTGACGCGGTTGCGCAGCACCCAGGGCTGGAAGTGCCAGCGGTGATAGGCGTGGCTGGAGGAGAGGGGGGCGGAGTCGTCAAGCCAGGTCGGGCCGCCCTTACTGTTGCCGGCGCCGCCGTCCGAGGTGCCGAAGTAGCGCCCGTTGATGCTCATGAAGATATGTACACCAGGGTGGTCGTAGAGATTGACCGAGTTGGGTGCCCGCCCCGGGCCGCGGACGATGAGCCCCGCGCGGGCCAGGTACTGGATGACCCCGTAGTCGCCGGGCACGCCGGCACCGGCCGGCCACAGCCCGGCGCCGGAGAGCACGGCGGCGACTGAGCCCGAGCAGTCAAAGCCGCGCCGGTGCCCGTTGTAGCCGGGACCGCGGGCACCGACGCTGGCCACGCCGGCTACGCCGTGGCCGCCGCCCCAGACGTAGGGGTAGTTACCGGCGGCGAGCGCGTCGGCCGCTCGAGTCAGCGCGTTGACCACGCCGATCCGCGGGCCGGCGGTCTGGACGGTGAGCGTCGATCCGCCGACGTTGGTTATGTGCCCGGTGACCGTGCCGCTGACCGGAGCGGCGGTAGCCGCGGTCGGCGCCGCGAGGGCGCAGGACCAGGGCAAACAGGCTGACTAGGCGTTTCAAGATCGATTGAGAGGAGGTGGGCCGACCGCCACTCGGGGAGACGGTCAGACCGCGGCAACGCATTGCCTCTGTCATCGGCGGCTCGCCGGTCAAACTCAAGGGGTTGGTTCGGGCCCTGGCCGTCCCATCGTTCCGGCCGGGCTACCTCAAGGGCGTTTCGCCCCTGGCCATCCCAGGGCGCGCTGGCGCGACCGGGGGAGATGGCTGAGGACCAGGTCATAGGAATCCTCGACCATGTCGCTGACCATCTCGTCCGGGAGGGAATCGTCGAGGAGGACGGTGTTCCAGTGGCGCTTGTTGAGGTGGTATCCGGCCGTGATCGCCGGGTGCGCGGCGCGGAGTTGCTCGGCCAGCAGCGGCTCACATTTGAGGCTCACGCTCAGAGGCTCACCCGCAAGGCGAGACAGGGCGAACATCTTTCCCGCGACCTTGAAGACGGAGGTTTCAAAGCCGAACGGAAACGTCTCCTCAGCGCCACGGAAGGTCAGACACAGGTCCCGGAGGGCTTGCGAATCCACGCGGCGATGATGCCGGATCGGCCCGTCGGTTCATCCCCGCCCCACCAGACCGCGCGCTGACCCTTACTAGGCTCGATGGCCGAATGGATTCCCTACCGGCACTTTCCCTGCGCGGGCTGACCAAGCGCTATGACGGCGGCCTGCTCGCCCTGGATGGCTTTGACCTCGAGATCCCCGACGGGGAGTTCTTCGGGCTGCTGGGCCCCAACGGCGCCGGCAAGACGACGCTGATCAGCGCGGTCTGCAATCTGATCCGGGTCACGTCGGGTGAGATCGACATCTTCGGACGCCCGCACGATGACCCGGAGGCGCGGCGGATGATGGGGCTGGCCGAACAGGACGTCAACCTCGATCGCTTCCTGGATGTCGAGGAGACGCTCGTCTACCACGGCGGCTACTACGGCATGAGCCGCGCGGAGGCCACGCGGCGAGCTCGGGAGATGATGGACGTCTTTGATCTCCGGGCCAAGGCCGGTGTTCGGGCGCCGATGCTCTCCGGCGGCATGCGGCGGCGCCTGCTCCTCGCCCGCGCCCTCATGCACGAGCCCCGGCTGGTCATCCTCGATGAGCCGACGGCGGGCGTCGACTTCGAGCTGCGGATCGAACTGTGGCGCTACATCCGCCGCCTGCACGAGCAGGGCACGACCATCCTGCTCACGACCCATTACCTGGAAGAGGCCCAGGAGCTCTGTCAGGACATCGCCCTCATCCGCGGCGGCCGGCTGATCGCCCGGGACAGTCCGGCCCGGCTGCTGGACTCCTTCGAGGCTGACTCACTGGCCGATGTCTACGTCAAGGCGATGGCCGCGTGAGCACGGTCACGGTCACCGAACAGCCTCAAAAGCAAGCCCAGCCGGGACTGCTTGTCCGCCGGCGCGGACTGATCGCGCTGGCCGGCCGCGAGGTGCTGCGCGTACTGAAGCTCTGGACGCAGACCGTGGCCGCGCCGGTGATGGCCTCGTTTCTGTTCATCCTCGTCTTCGGGCTGTCGCTGAGCGGACGCATCCATCACGTCGACGGCTTTGACTACCGGGAGTTCATCGTGCCCGGGCTGATCACCATGGCCATGGTCCAGGCCGCGTATACGAACAACTCCTCGTCGGTGTTCCAGTCGCGTTTTGACCGCTACCTGAACGACGTCCTCGCCTCGCCGATGCGTAACTGGGAGATCAACCTGGGCCTGTCCCTCGGCGGTGTGGTCCGCGCGCTGCTGATCGGCGTCGCGCTGCTGGCGTTGGCCCTGCCGATCACGCACGTTCCGATCAATCAGCCCCTGGTTCTGGTCGCTGGGGTCGTCCTCGGTCTGATCCTCTTCTCGTCCCTGGGAGTGGTGGTCGGCATCTACGCCAAGACGTGGGACCACGCCGGCTTCGTGCAGAACATCCTCATCGTGCCCCTGAGCTTTCTCGGCGGCGTCTTTTACTCGGTGTCCACGCTGCCCTCACCGTGGAGCGAGGTCTCGCACGCCAACCCGATCTTCTATCTCGTGCAGGCGGTGCGCTACGGCTTCCTGGGCACAAGCGATGTCCCGGTCGGCATCGCGCTGGGCGTGACCGCGGTCCTGGCCGCGCTCACCGTGACCTGGAGCGCCCTGCTGTTCCGGAGCGGGCGCAAGCTCAAGCCCTAAGCCTATGCAATGCCTGGCGACGCGCCGGTCACCGACGCGACTTCGGATCGAGACGGTTACCTAGGCTGGGCGGAGTGAGCGCGACCGTGATCCTCGAGCCCTGGGGCAGCGGCGACCTGCCGCTGCTCGAGCGGCTGATGGGCGACCCGCACATGACCGAGCACCTCGGCGGCCCCGAGAGCCCGGACAAGCTGCGCGAGCGTCAGCGCCGCTACGAGCGCCTCGAGGGCGGTGATCGCATGTTCAAGATCGTCGACCTGTCAACCGGTGCCGGCGTGGGCTCGGTCGGCTTCTGGACTAAGGAGTGGCGCGACGAGCAGGTCTACGAGATCGGCTGGATGGTCGTGCCCGAGTTCCAGGGCCGCGGCATCGCGGTGGCGGCGACCGCGGAGGCGATCGAGCTCGCCAAGCGCGACGACAAGCACCGCTTCCTGCATGCGTTCCCGAACGTCGACAACGCGCCGTCAAACGCGATCTGCCGCAAGCTCGGCTTCGAGCTGCTCGAGGCGTGCGAGTTCGAGTTCCCGAAGGGGCACTTCATGACCTGCAACGACTGGCGCCTGGACCTGCGGCTTCGCAGCGGGGGCAAGATCAAGCCCTAGGCCAGCCCGGCCTCATACCGATGGCCTGGCCAGCAGCGCGACCGCCGGTCAGCTCGTCAGGGTCACCTTGCGCAGCCCATGGGGATGGTCCACATCGATCCCGCTGCGCTCGGCTAGCCGGAGCGCCGACGATCGCGATCACAGGGCTGACGGCGAAGATAGCCTTTGGCCGCGATGATTGCTGGATGACCGTCTGGGAGCCAATTCGCTACGCGCACAACGGTGATGTTGCAATCGCCTATACGACGGGTGGGGATGGGGAGCTTGACCTGTTGGTGATCGGCGGGTTCGTGGGGCATCTGGAGATTTCGCCCACGCTCCCGTTGGCGGCTCGGTTTTGGGATCGGATGGCTGGGTTCTCGCGTCTGATCGTGTTCGATAAGCGTGGGATGGGGCTCTCTGACCGTGATGTGGGGGAGTACACGCTGGAGAACATTGCTGAGGACGCACTGGCGGTAATGGACGCCGTCGGGGTGGAGCGGGTCGCGGTGTTCGGGATCTCCGAGGGTGGTCCCGCGGCGACGATGCTTGCCGCGGCTCATCCGGAGCGGATCAGCGCGATGGTGCAGTTCGGTACATACGCGCGGATGTCGCGCGCTCCGGATTACCCAGCGGGAGTTCCGGCGGACACGTTGCGGGCGTTCTGGGCCAGGATGCGCGAGAACTGGGCGGATCCGAGCAGCATCGCGTTGTGGGCGCCGACGCTGGCCGATGATGGTGAGGCGCGTGATTGGTGGGGGCGGATGCTTCGCTCCGGCCTGAGTCCGAGCGGCGCGCGGGCGATCGGCGAGATGTATGAGCGGCTCGATGTTCGTCCGGTGCTGCCAGCAATCCAGACACCGACGCTGGTGCTCTACCGAAGCGGCGACAGGGCGATCTCTCCCGACTGGTCTCGGACCGTCGCGGAGGGCATTCCCGGTGCGCGGGCGGTCGAGCTCACCGGCGAGGATCATTTGTTCTTCGCCGGCGACCAACAGGCGCTGTTGGACGAGATCGAAGAGTTCCTGACCGGCCGTCTGTCGGCGCCCGCGAGTGATCGCGTCCTCGCCACCCTCCTGTTCACTGACATGGTCGCGTCGACCGAGCGCGCCGCAGCGGCCGGCGACCGGCGCTGGCGAGAGGTCCTGGAGCGCCACCAGCGGCTCGCCAACCGGGAGGTGGGTCGTTTCCGCGGCCGTGTGATCAAGTCGACTGGGGACGGAATCCTCGCAAGCTTCGACGGACCTGCGCGCGCCGTGCGCGCAGGTATCGCACTGCGAGATAGAGCACCGTCCGAGCTGGGGGTCGATCTGCGCGTCGGCATTCATACCGGTGAATGCGAAGTGATCGGGGACGACCTCGCTGGCATGGGAGTGCACATCGCCGCGCGCGTGCAGGGGGCAGCTGACCCTGGAGAGGTGCTGGTATCAAGCACGGTCAAGAACTTGGTGGTCGGCTCGGGGCTGCGGTTCGCCGACCGTGGAGAGCACGCCCTCAAGGGGGTGCCCGAGCCTTGGCAGCTGCACGTAGCCATCGCTGACGAGGGCCGGTAGCCACACTATTCGGTCACCCATTCCCGTGTCGGTCACGACGTCCTTCCAGACCGCGACGCTAAGGCGCGTTCCCGCCCTCACCGAGCTGACGCAACGGACGGTGTGGCCCGACGGGCGGATCTCCCCGTACCGGCAATCCTGCGTCGTCCTTATCCGACGAGATGCCCCCTGACCGTCTGTGGGCTTTTGGTCTTCACACGTGCCGTGGGCTTGCGGTCGGCTCGTGGGCTCGAGCTGCTGGGGTGCGATCGGACTGCAGCGCTTCGAGCGTCGCGCGTCGCGGGTCGCTCTAGCATCGTGGCGACGTGCCGACAACTGAGGAGCGGGCCATGAAGATTGGAATCATCGGAGCGGGCAACATCGGCGGCGCGCTTGCCAGCCGGTTCGTGGAACTAGGTCACGAGGTGTCGATCGCGAACTCGCGTGGTCCGGCGACGCTGCGTGAGGTCGAGGCGGAAACCGGGGCGACCGCGGTCGAGGTGCGCGACGCCGCACGCGGCAAGGACGTCATCGTCGTGACGATCCCCGAGAAGCACGTTCCTGATCTGCCGAGCGATCTGTTCGACGGCGTGGGCGACGACGTCGTCGTCATCGACACCGGGAACTACTACCCGCGTCACCGGGACGGCGCGATCGAGGCGATCGAGGCCGGCACCCCGGAGAGCCTATGGGTCTCCCAGCAGCTCGGGCGCCCGGTCGTGAAGGCGTTCAACAACATCTACGCGCAACACCTGCGCGACAAGGGCCGGCCGCCCGGTTCGCCCGAGCGCTTCGCGTTGCCGGTCGCGGGCGAGGAGCCCGCGAAGGGAACTGTCATGCGGCTGGTGGAGGAGCTGGGCTTTGACGCCGTAGATGCCGGCTCACTGCAGGAGTCCTGGCGCCAACAGCCGGAGACGCCGGTATACGGAACCGATTTCGACGCTGACGGAGTGCGCCGCGGCCTGGCCGAGGCGAGCAAGGAGCGTCCGGAGGATCACCGCGCTACACCGAACAGCCCGGGCACGTACACCGATCCCGCCTAACAACCATGAGGCGCGCGAAGCGCCGGGGTCGCATCTCTCGCTGACGCGCGCCATATCGCCACTGGCATCGTTCGGTCGCTCGTTAGCCGGCGGACGAGTGCATCGGCGACGGAAAGCAGGCGTCTGCCGGCGCCGTCAGATGCCGGTTGCTCGCGCCGTACGGAACCCGCGTGGGTCAGCACGCACGCGTCGCTTGCGAGCGGCCGCCGCCGGCGGCGATGCGACCGATTATCTGGTTCCGAGCCGAACGCCGAGGGTAGGTCGGGATGAACAGTGACTTCCGCGATGCCACGGCGAGGTCGGTCCAGTAGCGGGCAGCGTCTGACTGAAGACGGAGAACGATTGCGGGGAGATAACCGGAAGGTCCTCAGGACAGCAAGCCGGTCCGTCGAGTGCAGAACGAGCGTTCGCGCCGCACGCCCGGTGCGCCCCGCGCCGGGAAGTCGACGGTGCGAGCTACCACGACGGAACGCCCGTCGCAGGCTCCGATGACGACGAGACGGATGCCGGCGGTTGGCGAGGGACGACACGTGCCAGCGCCGTCCTGACGGACCGGGAGACACAACCAGCCAAGGGAGGAAGAACATGGCCCGTGCCAGTAAACGAAGCCGGAATGAGTTGATCGACACCATCAACGCCGCGCTGGAGATCGTCGATGAGGTGGCCGAGGAGGGGGATGGGGATCTCGTTCGCGCCGTAGTCGCTGCCTTTGCCCTCAAGGAGATCTCAGAAGGCAACGTCGCGGACGATCGCGAGGACGAAGAGCAGCCTCCGGGGGAGGACGAGGAAGAGCCCGAGGCACAGGAGGAAGAGCCCGAGGACGAAGAGCCCGGGGCGGACTCGGCTGAAGAAGAGTCCGAGGACGAAGAGCCGCCTCCGGGGGAGGACGAGGAAGAGCCAGAGGCACAGGAGGAAGAGCTCGACGACGAAGAGCCTGAGGCGGAAGAGGCTGAAGAAGAGTCTGAGGAAGAGGAACAAGAGGCCAAGCCGGAGCCGCCCAGGCGCAGCCGAGCGCGTAGCAGCAGCACCAGCCGCAGCAGCACCAGCCGGAGCGGCAGCAGCGCAAGCAAGAGCAGCGCAAGCAAGAGCAGCGCAAGCAAGAGCGGCGCAAGGAAGAGCGGCGCAGCCAAGAGCGGCGCAAGCAAGAGCAGGCCCAGCAAAAGCGGCAGCGGCACCCGCAGCGGGAGGAGGGCCAGCAGCGGCGCGAGCGGTAGCCGGAGCGGCCGAGCGAAGAAGTAAAGGCCCCTCCGCGGACGAGGCGGCTGTCGCGCGCAGCGCCTCGTCGTCGAGGGGAGACGCCGGCGGGCGACCGGGGATTTGAGCAAGGATGGGGTGAAACCAACCGCGATTGGTGGCCAGGACGCCGAGAAAATCCCTGCGGGCGCCGGGGGCAGGGTTACAATCGCCGCGGGTTGGGGGTGCCGGAGGGACGGCGCACACCGGCGGGAACACTCAGGGGGTCATTGACATGCGGCAGCGCACTAACGCCTGACATGCTCGAACAGGCGGTTGATCCTCAGCAGGTACAGAAGTACTCCTCGGCGTTGCGGGAGAAGATCGGCTCCGGTGAAATGGGTGACGCCGTCGGCCAGGCTGCGCAGACCCTCAATCTCCAAGGCGAGCCGGCAGCGCTTCTGCAAGCCGCACTCCCGGATGTGAAGCCGGAGCTGGCCTCCTCGGGCGGGCAGCACCTCGAGACGACCCCGTTTATGTCGCGGGCCCCGTTGCAGAGCCTGGTCCAGAGCACGGTGGAGGAGAAGCTGCGCGAGCAGGGCGCGACGGGCCCGGCGGCCGTCCGTCCCGGCCTGTTGAGCCGGATCATCAATCGGCTGCGGCAGTTGCTGCATCCCGTTCGCTATGGACCGGACGACAGCCACTGGGTGACCGTGATCGGCGAGGCGGCACTAGAAAGGCTGGCCAAGGGCAATCACCCGTTCAACCCAGAGCCGGGCCACGCGGAGATCAGCGATGACGCCCGGATCGTCATCGTCGGGGACTGGGGAACCGGACTACCTCGCGCCCGCGAGGTGGCCAAGTACATGGCCGCTGAGGTCAGCGAGGCGCTGGCCCAGGGGCGCCAGGCGCATGTCATCCACCTCGGCGACGTCTACTACTCCGGACTGCCCGAGGAGGTCCAGCGCAACGTGCTCGCGCCCGGGATGTGGCCCGTTTCCACCGAGCAGGCCGCGGGCGGGGTCACCTCGTGGTCGCTGAACGGAAACCACGACATGTATGGCGGCGGCTTTGGCTACTTCCAGACGCTGCTCGGCGATCCGCGGTTTGCCAAGCAGCGCTCGTCCGATGGCCGGCCGACGAGCTTCTTCCGAATCTCATCGCCGTCGTGGGACTTTGTCGGGCTCGACACCTCCTGGGACACCGAGGTTCTCTCCCAGGGCCAGTCGGCGGTCCTGGCCGACCCTCAGGCCAGCTTCGTCGCCGACATCGCGCGGCAGTCGAGTCGGAAGCTGTGCCTGCTCAGCCACCATCAGCTCGTCTCGGCCTACTCGACGCGTGACATCGGCACGATCCTGCCCGGGAAGCTGCGTCCGGTGCTCGACTCCGGCCGCATCAACGCCTGGATCTGGGGGCACGAGCACCGCTGTATGGGCTTCGCCGGGGTGCCCGGAGTCGGCTACGCACGCTGCATCGGCCACGGGGGGGTGCCGGTGCCGATGACCCACGGCCAGGATGATCCCGTGCCCCCGCCCGGCATGTGGGAGGAACGGGAAAGCATCGAGATCGACGGGACGCCGTGGGCGCGGTTCGGCTTTGCCGTGCTCGACCTGCACGGTGACGAGATCGACGTGCGTTACCGCATTGAGACTGGGGCGACGACCCGGCTCGAGCAATTCGGCTGAGCTCCGCGCCAGGGCCGGAACACCCAAGAGCCCGCCAGGAGCACGCCCAGATCACCTCGGGTTACCGAAGGGCGAGTCCGAAGTAGACCGCCAACGCCAGCCACTCGACCGTCCACAGCCCGACCCGTACGCGGTTGAGCATCATCCAGCGCCGCGAGCACGGTCTGCAGCAGTGCTGGATCGCGGATGTGTCCGGCCATCTTGTGGTTCAGGGGCAGAATCGAGATCTCCGTGAGCAGCGTCGCGGCGACCGTGGCCAGGAGCACGATCACCGGCGCCCACACCCGGTGATGCCATTCCGACGCGATCATGACAACCGAGGCCGCCACCATCACGACCGTCATCCAGGTGAAGAATTTCGTGGCCGCCGTCACCTGCGGAATGAACTGGTCGTAGTAGTTATCGACTGTGAACCGGCTGGCGTTGCCGAACGAGAAGAGGACCAGCGACCAGCCGGTACCGAAGTACATCGAGCAGCACGCCAACAGCAGCAGGTCATTGATGATGATCGGCGTGGAATGCATGCAGCGCCTAGCCACCCGGTCCCGGGCCTGGACTCCGGCGCCCGAGCACGGTCCGCGCGAAGCGGCTGAGCGCGCGGGCGCCCTCGGCCATCGATCCCACGCCGCGGGCATGCAGCGTCTGCCAGGCCGGACGCCCGACCGGGACGAGACTGCCGTGCGCGATCTCCACGCCACGCTCATCGACCAACCGGGCTTGCACCGTGTTCCAGTTCCGCTCCGTGCGGGCCAGATGCAGGGAGGCGTCCGGCAGGCGCAGCTCGGCCTCCCATTCGCGACCGGACCGCCGCAGGGTCCCGCCACAGGCCAGCACCCGCTCGCCGAGTGACGGATGTGACGCGTCGCCGACCAGCGACCCCGTTCCCTGGACCGCGAACCGCTCGAGATCCTCGATCTCCCAGCCCAGCCGCACCGTGAGCACGCCGCCGAGGTCTCCGCACAGCGTCTCCCGGAAGGCGACGCCCGGCCGCGGGTCCTCCATGCGCGTCGACTCGGGGCCGAGCGCGACCCCCTCGGGCAGGCGGCCCTCCAGGTAGTCGACAGGCGTCGCGGTGGCCCATCGCGATCAGCGTCGCCGCGTCGACGCGGCCGAGCAGAAGGTCGGGGTCCAGGGGAAGCGGAAACCGCGGGCGGATCACGTGCAGACGGATCGGGGGCTCGCGGGTGGTCGTTCAGTGCGCGCACGGCGGCCAGTTCCTCAAACAGGGCCCCGTTGGCGGCGATCTCGATCATGTGCACGTACT
The DNA here is from genome assembly GCA_963849455.1 of uncultured Solirubrobacterales bacterium. Taxonomy (GTDB): domain Bacteria; phylum Actinomycetota; class Thermoleophilia; order Solirubrobacterales; family Solirubrobacteraceae; genus Palsa-465. The sequence goes on from CAWKHE010000005.1 coordinate 79,825, forward strand.
GCTGAAAGGCGCCGTCGCGGTACACGCCGTGGTTGCCGATCGCCCACACCAGCCACAGCTCATCGGCGCCGCGGCGCGATCGCCTCGCCGACGTTGGTGTCCTTGATCCACACCGCGTCGAGGTAGGCGCGCCCGGAGCGGCGAACGGCCGGGGAGAGGACAGGCAAAGAGACGCCCGCCACCAGCAGGTCGAGGTCGATCTCGTCATGGGGAACGGCGAGGCACTGCTTGGCCTCGTAATCGCAGACGTTGAACGTCGCCTCGATTCCCTCGGCGGCGCGGATCCGCGCCGGATCGATGCCCAGCTGCGGAAACACGCGGTCACGCACGCCGGTGCTGGACCCGAGCGCTGGATAGGGCGGACCGGCCAGCAGCCGGCGCGGCGGCCACAGGCTCACGAATTGCCGGACGTCCAGCGCCCGCCACCGCTCGCGCGATCTCAGCCGGCGCGAGGCCCGACAGCAGCATGGCCAGGTTCATCGTCCCGCCCGAGGCGCCGTCGCCATGCGTGAAGCGTCAGTCCGGCGCGCTCGAGCGCCACCAGCACCCCGGCCTGGTAGGCGACCCGCATCCCACCGCCGGCCAGCAGCAGCGAGCGTCGCGGACCCTCCGCCTCACCGCCGGCCGCCAGCGCCGGGGTGTGGGCAAGGGAGTTCAAGAGCGGCGCAGGCGGCGCAGATAGTCGAGCGCCAGCAGCCCGGAGCCGAAGTCAAAGCCGGCCACCAGCAGCGCCCGGGGCGAGAAGACCGAGCGCCGGACGCCGATCGCCACCGCGCCGGCCGCGCCCAGCTTCTGCAGGCTTGCTCCAAGCAGTACCTCACGCCGGGCCCCGGGGCGGCGCAGGGCGCCGAACAGCAGCCCGCCGACGATGACCATGAACATGCCGACGGTCCCGAACAGATGGCGGGTCGCGGGACTGTCCTCGACGTCGAGCGCGTCCAGGAGCTTTTGCGGTGCCGCGACCTGCACGGCTCCGCTTACCACCGTCAGTCCGCCCACTACCAACAGGGCCTGGCGCTCGGTGTCCTCGGTCAACGGCCGCCATCAGGGCGTGGCCACGATCGCCTCGGGAGTCTCCAGGGCCGGGTCGTGGGGTGCGGGCAGCCAGCTCTGGCTCTGGCCGAGGTCGACCACGCTCTCCATTCCCTCCGGGGCGACGGCGGGGGGTTGCTCGTAGGAGAGAAACCACGACTCGAAGTGATCGTCGAGGATGCCGTGTGTGTCGGGCAGGTAGACCGAGAACAGCGGCCGGGACCCAATCCCGAGGCGATTCAGCACGGCGACCCGTGGGTGGTCGCCGATGTGGAGCCGGGCCGAGCGCGTGAACGGCATGTTCAGCCCAACGCGGGCGTTGAAGTAGATCGAGGACTTCATCAGCAGCCCTCGGAAGGCGCAGTAGTTCGCCGACGCCATCGACATGGGCAGGCGATCAAAGCGGGGACGGTTGACCTCCACCCGCACGCACATCTGCCCGTCGAGGTCGTACTGGCTCGAGACCAGGTTGGGCGCGATCACGAAGTCGAGGTTGGCCTGGTGCTTGGGCATCCCCCAGATCCCCTTGCCGCCCTTGACCGAGATCTCGGTCGAGACGGGCAGATCGATGACGAACTGCCCGGTCCCGAACAGCCTCTGAGCCAGAGGCAGCGCCGGGACGAGCGGCGGCGCGGAGCGGGCGCCGTGGGTGCAGGCGATGGCGATCGAGAACTCGATGTAGCGGCCGATGTTCGTCGAGCGGTAGTCGACCACGGTGAGCATCAGCAGCGCCCGGTTGCCCCACAGGCGGATGGGATGCACCTCGTCACCGGGGAGCAGTGCCGCCGCCGCGTCGGCGTCGATCGGAAAGCCCGCCATCAGCGCCGGGCTCTCGTGGGACTCCACGGGGAGTTGGAACGGGATCGTGTCCACCAGCGCGTGACGGCCGGTCTGGCGGCGGATCCGGGCGGGCGGGGTCATACGGGCTCCTCGAGTTCGGAGACGATGGTGGGGAAGATGTCGCGGGCGGCGTGCTGGCCCATGAATACGTCGAGGTGGCCGTAGCCGTCGAACACGTGCAGGGCGGTGCGCCGCGGCGCGTGGCGCTCATACCAGGCGTGGGACTCGCGCTGGCTGTTGGCGGTGAAGCACGCGTTGGCGGCGCCGGCCAGAAAGGCGATGCGCGCGTCGGTCTGCGGAGCCTGGGCGGTGAAGTCGCGCGGCAGCTCGGGGTGATCCTCGACGGCGAGCAGGTGGCCGGCGTCGACGCAGCGGACGATCTGGCTGAAGAAGGTCAGCGGGACGTCGGCGAACTCGTTACTGAGCCAGTCATGGGTCGCGACGTTGAGGTTCTCGTGGCGCCACAGCGTCGGCTTAGCGGCGCCGTAGGTGTAGCTCGACCACTTGCACACGCCGTTGTCGCACTCGTGGTGGGAAAGCCGGATCCAGCCGTCGACCAGCTTCGGGACCAGCCAGGGCGCGCCCTTCCGGCCCCACTGGGGGTTCAGATAGCCGAGCACGCGCGCGGTCAGCGGCACCATCGACCGCAGCTTGAGCTTGGCCAGAGCCGGCACCTGGGGGTGAACCGAGACGGCGTTGGAGACGATCGTCTTGACCTGCGGCACGAGTCCGGCCAACGCGCTCATCATGAAACTCGTGGAACCCTGGCAGTGGATGACGGCCTTGAGCTCGTCGCTGCCGGTCTCCCGGCAGACGGTGCGGACGGCGACCGGATGGTCATAGACCGCGGCCTGATCGAGCGTCCAGCGGTTGTGGGGGATGTCAATCGAGGCGCGCCAGTTCTCCAGCCACACGTCCCAGCCCTCGTCGACGAGCACGTCGACGAGGTTGCGCCCGCTCGGGGCACGGAAGATGTTGGCCCGCACGCCGGCCCCGTGGATGAGGAGCACCGGGGGCTTGGTCGGCGCGGACGACCCGCGCACGTTGATCAGATTGCAGGCCAGCCCGTCGCCGGCGGTGAACTCGACCACCCGCTCGGCGTGCTCGGTCATCTCACCGGGGCGGCCTGCCGCGCGCTCGCGCCCGGCTTGTAGACGTCCCAGAGCTCGCCGGCAAACAGGCCTCCGAACTTCCCCAGTGCGTCGACCCGGTCCGGGGGATGAACGCGGAAGGTCGTCATCTGGCGCGCGAAGTCGAGCGGAAGGATGTGGATGACGCCGCTGGCCAGCACTTGCGCCGAGTCCTCGTCGGCGGCGGCCACGTGCCCGGCGAGCACGCGCGTGTAGAGCGTCGTCGTCTGCGGCCAGACGTGAAGCAGCTGGCCGTGACTGACCACCTTGTAGCCGGTCATCGTCAGCGGATGCTGTTCTCCGTCGGCGAATTCGAGCCGGTAGAGCATGCGCCGTGTGCCCGGCTCGGGCTGATTCACGAACAGGTTGAAGTCCCCACGGGAGACCTCGAGCCGGCCCCCGAGCGCGTCGGACTCGATCCAGCCCTCGGCCTGGGCGGCGTGTTCGGGGTTGCTGATGAAGCGGTCGATGTCGTCGGCGGTGATGGTCAGGTGGAACATGAAGGCTGTCCCCGAACGCTGGCCGGCGTGGAAACCGGTCTCGAAGTCCTCCGCGCCGAAGCTGATGAAGCCCTTCATCTCCTCGGTGAAGGCGAGGCTCACCGCGTCCGACTCAGCTGCCGGGGCCAACGGGGCCGCGGGCGCCGCACTGTCCTCGGCGCCGGGCACTCCGGGCATGGCGACCGACAGGCCGCGCGGCTCGGTGAGGATCGCGTCGGCGAAGCGGTCGGCCATGGCGGCGATGGTCAGCGACGGATTGGCGCCGACCGGACCGGGCATGACCGAGCCGTCGGCGATGTGCAGACCGGGGTGGCCGAACACCCGCCCGTGGCAGTCGACCACGCCCTCGTGCGGAGAACGGCCCATGCGGCTCCCGCCCAGGGAATGCACGGTGATGACGCGGTGCTCGTGCCAGATCGGGTTGTCCAGGAAGTCGGCCCCGAGCTCGTGGGCGATCTCCTGAGACACGGCCCGGACACGGTCAAAGTACGCCCGCGAGCGCCCGTCCTTATCGAAGTCGACCTCGAGCCGCTCGTTCTTGAGGCTCATCTTGCCGTCGGGAACGTCGCGCCCCATCCCGAGGAGCGGAAGCAACGTGGACGACAGATCACAGTCGCCAAACAGGGCCGACGCGATCGCTCCCGCCTCGGTGTCCCGCTGTCCGCGGAGCATCGACCACACGTAGTGGGCCGCTCGGGGCGCCGCGCGGAGGATCGTCTCCGGCTCCTCGAGCACCTCGAGCACCCAGCCTCCGAAGTCGGGGTATCCGGCGTCTTGGAGGTAGAAGCCGCGCCCCTCGCCGCCGTCGAGGGCATCGGGGACCCGGATCGCGCTGGTGATCACCGGTCCGCGACTGGGCTCGAGCACCCGCGCGACCCTCCGCCCGTCGGGCCCGGTCTGATTGGCCCGGATGGCGAAGGTGAGCAGGTCCCCGTTCCCGGAGAAACCCTGGCCCAGGGCGGGCGACAGGCCGGGCAGCGCCGCCCGGTTGCGCAGCAGCAGCCAGTTCGTGCCCAGCGTTCCGGCCGACAGGATCAGGTGCGAACAGGTGACGGTGCGAGCGTCTGGCGTCTGGGCGCCGGCGGATTGGCCCTCCTCATCACTGTGGACCACATAGTCGACCGTGTAGCCGCCACGCTCCAGCGGGGTGAAGGAATGCACCTCGCTCAGCGTGCGCAGCTCGGCCCCGGCCCGCCACGCGTCGGTCAGATAGGTGAAGTCAAGCGTGTTCTTTGATCCGGAGTTGCAGCCCACGTCACACTCGCCGCACAGGCGGCAGGTCAGGCGCGTGCGGCCATGCAGGTTCGGCGGCTCGGCGATCGGCTCTCCCGGCACCGCCGGCGAGTCCTGGTTGGCGAAGGTCACGGCCAGCGGCACCAGCGACCAATCCATCCCGAGGCGCTGCGCGGCGTCCCGGTAGGCGAGCACCTTCGGCGTCTGGTCATAGGGCGACTGGTCGAGCGGAAAGCGCTGGACGCCGATGCGGCGTTCGACCTCGTCGTAGTGCGGATCGAGGTCGGCGCGCGTGATCGGCCAGTCCTCATAGCCGCCCGCGGCCAGGTCCTCGTTGACGAACCACCGCTCGTCCTTGCGCAGCAGGACGTTGGCGTAGATCAGCGAGCCGCCGCCCAGCCCACTGGCGCACATCGCGTCGATGTGCTCGAACTCCCACAGGTCGAACATCCCGTGGCGGCCCTCGCCGGGCGCCCAGAAATTCTGCTTCATCCCCAGCGGGCTGCGCGGGAACGAGTTCGGCGGATAGGCCCGGCCCCGCTCGAGCACGCACACGCTCCAGCCGGCTTCGGCCAGACGCGCGGCGGTCACCGCTCCCCCGAAGCCCGAGCCGACGACCACGGCGTCGAAATGCTCGCGCCCGCCCGGCGCGCCGTTGCGCCCGCTCATGCCTGACCCTGCCCCAAAGCGGCCCCCATCTGCCCCTCTCGTCCCGGTCCTGCCTGTGGGTGACGTTCTATCTCACGTGACACCCCGGCGCAAGGTCATTAGTTCAATTTTCGAGTGTGTCAGTTCGCGGCGGCTGGAAGACTTGATGTGTAGTGTGACGTCACACCACTTAACGCGTATAAGGGGTAATACGTATTAGTGAACGATGATCAGGTTTGACCGGGTCGGTAGCCAAAGCGGCGCGATGAGGTTATGGTCGCCTCTCTGCGTAGCCAAGCAATCGGAGTGGAGGCTGATATGGGTTCGGGGATAAGTCCCGGGGAGGTGGTCAGTCGGGTCTGGACCATCTACCGCAGCCAGTTCGGGGTCCTGGTGGGAACGGCGCTGATCCTGTTCGCCCTGCAGTTCCTGATCGCGCTCGCGCTTTCGGGGTCGCTGATCCTGGTCGTGGCCGTGCTCTTCTGGGTGATCAGCACGCTCTATCAGGGCATGGTCGTGAAACTGGTCAACGATGTCCGGGATGGCCGCCGCGATCACTCCGTCGGTGCCCTGCTGCGCAGCGTCGAGCCGGTTCTCATTCCGTTGATGGTCGTCTCGGTCCTGTTCGGCCTCGGTGTTGCGATCGGCTTCATCCTCATCATCATCCCCGGCCTGATCCTGCTCACGATCTGGTCGGTGGTCGCGCCGGTCACGGTGCTCGAGCACCCCGGGGTGTTCGCCGCCTTCGGGCGCAGCCGGGAACTGGTGCGCGGCAACGGGTGGCCTGTGTTCGGCGTGATCGTCCTGCTGTACCTCGGCGTCATCGTGGTCAGCCTGGTGTCCAGCGGAATCGCCTCCGGCCTGGGAACCGGCGGACGGGCCTTCGTGCAGTTTCTGATCACCGCGCTGCTCGCGCCGGTGCCGGCGCTTGGGGCGTCGGTGCTGTACTTCGAGCTTCGCGGCGAGCCGGTCACGCCGGGGGTTGGCACCGCCACTCCGCCGGAGCCGGGCCTCTAGTCGTTCCCGGCCGCCGGGGTCAGCCCGCGGGTCTGAAGCCAGAGCTCGAACATCGGATCGGTGAGGCGTGGGCGGCCGGCCTCCTGGATGACATCGGCGTTCCCGGACAGCTTCTCCAGCGCCTTGCCGATGCTCGAGCGCTTGATCCCCACCGCAGCCGCCGTCTCCTCGCTGTGCAGCGGCGTGGGCACGACGGCCAGCGCGCGCGAAACCCGCCGCTCGTTGACCGTCAGCGACCTCCAGATGGCCTGCATCAAGGGTGCGGAGTCGACCGCGGCCTGATCCAGAGCCGAGACCCAGGCCTGCTCGTCGGCGGAAGCACCGCGGGGCGTGCGCTGCCAGAGATAGTGAGCAAGCATCATGCTGCGCTGGGGATGTCCGCGAGTGAACTCGAGCAGCGGTGCCAGCGCAGCGCTGATCGCGCGCCCGGTCTGGCGGAAGCGGTCATCCACGTACCGGGCCACGTCGTCGGGCGGCAGCGGGGAGAGGTGCCGGGGCACGGCCTGGTCGAGCAGGGGCCGCTTCGGATCGGCGAACAGCTGTTGCATCACGCCGGGCGCCGAGCCCGCGAACGCGTAGGTCGCGGCCTCGGTCTGATGCTGGATGACGCTGCGGATCTTCCCGTCCGCCCCAGCCACGGCGAGAACGTCCTGGATCTCGTCAAAGACGATCAGGCTCGTGGTCCCGTCGCGCTCAAACAGCGCCGCGGGGAGCTCGAGCAGGCGAAGGAGCACCGACTCGGCGTCCACGTTCGGATTACGCTGCAGAGTCGCCGTGAAGCCACCCCCGCCCAGCGCCAGCCCGATGTTCCAGCTGCGAAGAAAGCTCTCCACGTGCCTTCTGATCGGTCCTTTCAGCCGGCTGTAGCCCCGTTCGATTCGGACCACGATCTCGGCGATCGAGAGCACATCCTGCAGGTCGACGAGCACGGTGGCCATGCTCTGCTGGTCCGCCGCCTCGAGAATCCTGCGCAGCAGCGTCGTCTTTCCGTAGCGGCGCGGTCCGACGAGGCGAAAGGAGTGCCCGCCCTGGGCCAGCGCGAGGAGATCGTCGGCTTCGGGATCGCGATCGATCATCTCCTCGGGGGGAAGAGGACCAGAGAAGTGAAACGGGTTGAGATCCCGACCGCCGGACATTTTGCCCTGTACAGATTAGCGCTTGCAGAGTAAAAGTAGACGAACTCGCATGCTCAAAGAATGCGAAACGGCAGAGCGGATGTATGCGACTCATCGGAGCGGGATATGACGGCTGACGATGAAGCAGGACCCGGGGCTGAGGCTTGACCACGCGGCTGCGCTCCGAACGGATCGTCACGCCGGTGGGGACCGTGGCCGGCGAGGTGATCGTGGAGGCGGGCCGAATCCAGGCCATCCGGCTGGAGTCAGCTGACCCCGCGGCCATCGACCTCGGCTCGCGCTGGTTGGTTCCCGGCCTGATCGACGGACACGTGCACGGCGGCGGAGGCGCCCAGTGCAACACCACCGATCCTGCGGAGATCGCCGAGGTCGCCCGCTTTCACGCCCGGCACGGGACGACGGCGCTGCTGGCCACCACGGTGGCGGCGGGGACGGACGAGCTGTGCGCTTCCCTGGGGGCGATCGCCCGATGCCGCGGGTCTGTCGATGGCGCCGAGGTCCTGGGCGCCCACCTCGAGGGGCCGTTTCTGAGCCGAGCTCGTCCCGGCGCCATGGATCCCGACGCCTTCCTCGATCCCGATGGCCGGGTTCTGGAACGGCTGATGCAGGCTTCGGGCCGCCCGCGACTGATGACGGTGGCCCCCGAGTTGCCCGGAGCGCTGGAGCTGATCGAACGGCTCGTGAGGCTCGGCGTGGTCGTCGCGCTCGGGCACAGCGAGGCCGAGTACGAGCAGGCCCGCCGGGCCGTGAGCGCCGGGGCGAGCTCGGCGACCCATGTCTTCAACGCGATGGCGTCCTTTCACCACCGCCGAGCCGGGCTGCTCGGAGCTGTCCTCGATCTCCCCGGAGTCAACTGCGAGTTGATCTGTGACGGCATCCATGTCGCGCCCGCGGCCATGCGATTGGCCTGGCGGGCCAAGGGAGCGCGCGGGCTGCGGCTGGTCACCGACGCCATGGAGGCGGCGGGCATGCCCGATGGGGAGTACCGCCTCGGTGGCGCGCGGGTCCAGGTGGCCGACGGCCGCGCCAGGGTCGCCAACGGCGCCGGTCAGGGCGAGGAGGGCCGCAGCCACGACACCGAGGGCGGCTCGCTGGCCGCCAGCACCTTGACCATGGATCGGGCATTGGCGGGTTCGGTGGCGATGCTCGGTCTCAGCGTCGAGGAGGCGGTCGAGTTGGCGTCGGCAAATCCAGCCCGGGTCCTCGGTCTCCAGGACCGCAAGGGGGCGATCGCGCCCGGCCTGGACGCCGACCTCGTCGTGCTCGATGAGGGCCTGTCCTGCTGGGCGACGATGGTCGGCGGACGCTGGGTCCACGGTCCTCTAAGCGGGACGGACTGACCGGTGGCAGTGATCCTCACCGTCACGCCCAATTTCGCCATCGACGTCACCTACCGCGTGGATCGCATCCGCCAGCGCCAGACGACCGCGGTGCAGAACATGAACCGTCACGCCGGTGGCAAGGGCGTCAACGTCGCCCGCGTGCTGCACGCCCTCGGCCACGAGGCGGTCGTCACCGGCCTGGCCGGCGGAGCGACGGGCGCCGCGGCTCGCGCCGAGCTGGCCGCGGCCGGGCTGGTCGACCGCACGGTCCCGATCGCCGAGCCCTCACGCACCACGCTGATGGTGGTCGATGACGACGGCGGTGCGACCGGCTTCTCGGAACCCGGACCGCGAGTCGCGCCGGCCGAATGGCGGGCGTTCGTGGCCAACTTCGAGGATCTGCTGCAGGAGGCGGAGGCGGTGGTGCTGGCTGGGAGCTTTCCCTCCGGGGTTCCGGACACGGCCTATGCCGAGCTGGTCGCGATCGTCCGAGATCGTGGACGGCCGGTGCTGCTCGACGCCCACGGGCCGGCGCTGGTCCACGGGGCCGCGGCCCGCCCGGCGATCGTCAAGGTGAATGCCGACGAGTTGGCTGGCGCAATGCCGGCAAGCGATGTCACGGCCGCGGCCGCCGACCTTCTCAACCTCGGTCCAGGGGCGGTGGTCATCACCGAGGGTGCCAACGGGCTCCTGGCCATGACTCACGACGGCAGGTGGCGTGCCCGGCCTCCGGGCGCGATCACGGGCAACCCGACGGGGGCCGGGGACGCCGCCTCCGCGGCCCTGATCCTCGGCGCCCTGCGCGGCAGCTCGTGGCCGGACCGTCTGGGCGATGCGGCGGCGCTGTCGGCGGCCGCTGTCGGCGCGTGGGTGGCGGGGGCGTTTGACCAGGAGCTCTATGCGCGGCTGCGCGAGCAGATCGCTCCCGCGCGCCCGTTCTGAGGCCCCGCCCGAGGAACATCAGCGCAGCCGCCGGCGCCGCCCGCGGGAGCGGTCGAGCCGTCTCGGCCTCGTCGGTCGCGTCGGCCGGAGACGCCGGCGGTTGCCGGGGCGCGACGCTGCCTTCTCCTCCCGCGCTCGGGCCTGATCCTCGCTGAGCCCGACCTCGAGGAAGGCGAGGCTCGTGGCCAGGACCAGACCCAGCCCGATCAGCACGAACGCGCCCACCTGGCCGGCGGTGCCGCTGATGGCGACTGCGCACGCGACCCCGAATGCAACGAGGAGCGTGGCCGAGCCGTAGCCGATAAAGCGCGACCGTCCAGTCATGCTTGCCTACGATCCTCCTCAGATGAGCGTTGTGCCAGGCCCTCCGCATGGACTTCAGGCGATCGAGGCCGCCCGGCGGGATCCCGATCTGGTCGTGCTCGAGGGATTTCACGCCGTCAAGCACGCGCTCCGCTTCGGCGCCGAGGTGACAGACGTGTTCGTCGCTGACGTCGCGCGAGCGACTGCACTGGCGGCCGAGCTGGCTCCGGATCTGGCCGCCACCTTCGCGGCCAGAGCCGTCGAAACGACCGAGGAGGAGATCCAGCGTGCGGCCCCTCACACCCCGACGGCGGTGGTCGGCGTCGCCCGGCGCCCCCGCGTCGATCTCGCGGCGCTGCTCGCGGACCGCGGCCGCTTTTCTCCCGTCGTCCTCCTGGAGGACCCGCGGAACCTCGGCAACGTGGGGGCCGCCATCCGCGTGGCCGCGGCGGCCGATGTCGGGGGAGTGCTGACGACCGGACGCGCGGATCCGTGGGACCCCGCTGCCCTGCGCGGGTCGGCCGGGCTCCACTTCGCGCTGCCCGTGGGCCGGGTCGAGGCGCTCCGCACCGAGAGGCCGGTGATCGGATTGGACCCCGGCGGGGAGCCGTTGAGGCCGAGCGAGCTTCCCGGCGACGCAGTCCTGGCCTTCGGGAGCGAGCGAGCCGGCCTCAGCGAAACGCTTCGGGACCGGTGCACCCAATGCCTCGCGCTGCCCATGCGGGACGGGGTGTCAAGCCTGAACCTCGCCACCGCCGTGGCCGCGGTGTTGTTCGCCTGGCGGCTGGGTGGCGATCGGGCCGGCGCCTAAGCGAATCCGCCCCGCGGGTGTAGCGAGCAGCGCTCCCGAGGCCTGGGCCTCGGGAGCGGGCAGGATCCCTGCGTCCCTGCTACTGCTCGCGCGCTTGTCCTTCGGAGGCTCCTGCGGGCTCTCCGGCAGCGCCGTCGGTGTCACCGTCCGGAACCGCCGAGGTACCGGCGAAGTCCTCGCGCTCGTGGTCGCCGATCAGCTGATCGTCGGCCAGGCCGCGCTCATGGACGGCGGCGTGCTCCTTTGCCAGCTGGGCGTCGGCGCGCTCGCGCTGAGCCTCCTGCTCGGCGATCCGGGCGCGGCGCTCAGCCTCGTCGGCCCGCTCGTCGCGAAGCTGCGCCTCGTTCTGATGCTGCTCGACGACGTTCTCGCGGCGACGGCCCAACTCGGCCTCGCTTTTGCGGATGCGGTTGCGTTCGCGAATCCGCGGCATGAGCACGGCCAAGGCCACGAGTATCAGTACTACGACAACGACGATGATGATGATTGCGACAGTGGACATACCTGCTCCTCACTTTGGGACCTAGTGGTCTGCTCCTGGGATTCCCATTCCTGGGAAGCCCAACCAGAGCCGCCCGGCCCCCGGGCGTCGCTTGGTCCGCACGCGGACCGGATGGCGCGTGGGCAGGAATAGTCAGCCGAAGAGCGGCAGGCGCCGGCGTCGCGCGAGCGCGTCCATGCCCTCCTGGATGCGGTCCTGGACCTCCTCGTATTTGGCCTCGACGTGGTCGCGATCTTCCGCCAGAGCGGGATCGTCGCCAACGTCGACCGGTTCCTGGAAGGCCGTGCGGATCTTCGTGGGGAGCGGGATCTCGGGCAGCAGCGCAGGGGAGATACCCCACGGCGCCTGGATCGCGATCGGGAACATCTTCAGCCGCGCGACCTTGTCGAGCTGGAGCCATTTGGCCAGCCGCCGACCCCGGGCCAGCACGGGCATCGAGTCCGGGCCGCCCACGGTGGCGATGGGGACGATCGGCACGCCGCTGCGGATGGCGAGCTTGATGAAGCCGGTACGGCCGGCCAGGATGGCCTCATCGCGCTGCGTCCAGGGCCGCAGCGAGTCGCGCTCGCCGCCGGGCCACAGCGCGACGTCGTGACCCTGGGCCAGCGCGGCGGTGATGCTGTCAGCCGCGGCGGGCAGGACACCCATACGGCGGAAGTAGGAGCCAAAGCCGGGCAGCGCCATGAGCGCATCGTGGGCGGTCCCGTGCAGCGGACGGTCGGCGCCGTAACGCCGCCACCACTGGGCTCCGATCGTCCACGCATCCCACACGAATGGGGCGCCGGAATGGATCCCGACCAGCAGCACCGGGGAGTCGGGAATGTTGTCCCAGCCCTCCATGTCCATCCGGAACCAGTAGTCCATGACCGCGTTCCAGAAGAACTTCTGGCGGGCCATGAAGTCGTAATCGGGGCCGTCGAGGCTCCACTCTGAGGCGCGGCCGGAGATCCACCCGGTCACCCCGGTCTGGCCCTCGCGGCGCTCGGCCATTTTGGCCTTGGCCTGTTCAGCGTGGCGCTTGGCCTGTGAGTTGGTGTCGGCGGACGTGCTGTTGGCCCGTTCGCCGGTCGAAGTCGCGTTGTTCATGGGACCGTCCTCTCCTCGCTGCCGGTCTCATCAACAGCTACCCAGATGGGCATATTCGACTCCTTTCAAGCGAAGTCGGCCTCGAGCTTTTAAGCGAAGTCGGCCTCGAGTGCGGAGTGATCGCTGAGGTCCTGCTCGCGCCATTCGTGGTGATAGCGGCAGGCCACGGGACGCAGCGGCGGCGCGGCGAAGATGTGGTCCAGCCGCCAGCCCCCGCCGTGACCGGCGATCTTTTCCCAGGTCCAGCTTGGCTCGCGGGCCGCATATCCGTGCAACTCGCGAAAGGCATCGGCGTACCCGAGCTCTCGTAATCCGGGCACGACACCGAGCTCGGCCCGATCCCACTCCTCACCCCGGTCGGCCCGCAGGCGGCCGCGGGTGTCGCGGGCGAAGGAGATCGTCTGGCCATCGGGCAGCTCCCGGCGCGGGATGTTGAGATCTCCGCAGAGCACCCGCGCCCCGGGCGGCGCGCCCGCCAGCCCGTCGCGGATCGCCTCGAGCGTCCGGACCTTGATCCAGCCGTTGGCGGCGTTGGGGACATGCACGCAGTGGACCTCGACCGGACCGACGTCGGTTTCGGCGCGGGCGGCGACTGCCGACTCGGTGCGCGGCACCGCGAGCGTGACCGAGGCGTCGCTGAGCGGCACCCGTGAGGCGAGCATCACCCACATGGCCGGGGGGCGGGCCGCCGTCACCCGCGAACCCCGACCGCACGTGGACCAGTCCCAGCAGCTCGAAGGCGCGCATCCAGAGTGGTTCGGTGCGCCGGGTGACCTCCTGCAGGGCGACGATGTCGGGGGTGCGCGCGGCCAGGGCGCGGGCCTGTTCGGCCAGCCGCGTCGCCCGGCGAGCCACGTTCCAGGTGATGAGCCTCAAGCCCGCACGCGGGCGGCGCACTCGCGAACGACGCGGTTGAGCCTGAACAGCGTCAGGTCACCCATGGGGGTGGTCAGCGATCCGATTCGGTTGGTGACAAAGCCGACCGACAACCCGATCGTGGGGTCAGCCCAGCCGCCCGAGCCGCCGTAGCCGTAGTGGCCGAAGGCCTTGGGCGCCACCGGGCCGGCGCCGAAGGCCTGGTGATAACCGAGCCGCCAGCGCATCCGCAGGCCGAGCACGGCGTCATTTGTGCGCAGCTGGACGCGCCCGAGCTCGCTCACCGCCGCTGCCGAGAGCAGCCGGGGACCGTCCGGCTCAGCGCCGCCGTTGGCCAGCGCTCCGTACAGCCGGGCCAGCCCGTCAGCGCTGAACATCCCGTTGACGGCGGGCATCTCCGTGGTCCAGATCGGCGGCTCGGTGCCCTCGAAGAGGCGATGAAAGCCGGGGACGATCCAGTGCCTCGTAGCCCGCGCGCGTGATCCCGAAGCGGGTCCATAGCGGCCCGAGAAACCGGGTCGCCCGGGCCAGCTGGCGCAGCGCCGAGCCAACCGGCTCGGCGACCAGCCGGTGAGCGTCGGCCGGCGGCCCGATGTTCAGTCCCGGGGTGCCGAGCGTCTGGGCCAGTTCGCTCGTGACCAGTTCTTTCAGACCCCGGCCGGTGATCCGTCGTACGAGCCCCGCCACCAGCCAGCCGTAGGTCATGGCGTGATAGGCCGAGCGCTGGGTCGGTGCGTAGACGGTGCGGGCGGCCAGATGCTCCTCCATGGCCAGGTGGTCAAGGAGGTCCTCAGCGCGGCGCGCGACGGCCTGAACGCTGGACAGGCCAGCGCGATGAGTGAGCAGATCGCGCACCGTGACCCGTTCTTTTCCGCCGGCGCGGAACTCCGGCCAGTAGCTGCCCACGGTCTCGTCGTAGTCGATCTCACCCCGATCGGCCAGACGATGGACGACGGTCGAGGCCGCGCCCTTGGTGGTCGAGAAGCTGATGGCCAGCGTCTCCGGGGTCCAGGGGCGGCGCCCGGCCCGGTCGGCGAACCCGGTGGCGAGATCGACGACGGTCCTACCGCCCACTCGCACGACCAGCGCCCCGCCCCCGGGAGCGTTACCGACCAGGCGGGAAAACGTCGTCGCCACGGGGTGAAAGGCCGGCGCGACGCGGCCGTCGGGCACCCGCTGGAGGTCAGAATCCATCCGGAGAGAGTACGCAGGGTCTCGCCGGCGGTTCCCCGGTTGGTGTCGGCGGGACCGGGTGCCGGGCGAGGCGAGAGAGCGCGACACTGTGGCCCGTGGACAACGCCCAGATCGCCGCTCGCCTCGAGTCCTTCGGCACGATGCTCGAGCTCGCCGAGAGCAACCCGTACACGATCCGGGCCTACCGCCGGGCCGCCGAAACGATCCGGTCCACCCCGGCCCCGGTGGCCGAGCTGGTCACCTCCGGGCGCGTGCAGGCGCTGCGAGGGATCGGGCCGGGGATCGCCGCCCGCCTGACCGAGCTGGTCACGACGGGCGAGATCGCCGAGCTGGCCGAGCTCGAGCGCGAGCTGGCCCCGGACCTGGTCGGGCTCGGCCGCTATCTGGGGCTGAGCGCCCAGCGCTCGATGCAGATCGCCCGCACGCTCGGCGTCCACACCGCCCAGGAGCTGCGCGACGCGGCGGCCGCCGGCCGGCTGCGAAAGGTGCCGGGGATTGGTCCCAAGATCGAGGCGCGCCTGGTCGACGCGCTGGCCACGCCCCCGGAGTCGCGCCCGCATCAGGGCCTGCCTCTGGACCGCGCCCGGGAGCTCGTCGGAGCGATCGCGGAGGGGCTCGGTGCAATCCCCGCCGGCGACTCCCGGCGCTGGTGCGACGTCTGCGAGCGCCTGGCCGTGGTCGCGCGGTGATCCAGATCCCGATCTGGCGGTGAGCCGCTTCGCCGAGTTGCCACAGATCGTGGCCGTGATCGAGCGCGGCGAGGATGGCGCCCTCGGCGTGACCGTGGAGGGCGTACCCGTGGAGCTGGTCGTGGCCGGGCCCGAGCGTCTCGGCACCGCGCTTGTCCGCGCCACCGGATCAGAGGCGTATGTGACCGCGCTGGAACCGCTGCCCGATGGTCGCGACGAAGCTGAGGTCTACGCGCGGCTGGGGGTCCCCTGGTGTCCGCCGGAACTGCGCGAGAGACCGCATCGTGACCCGCCGCCCGCGCTGGTCGAGGCGGCCCAGATTCGCGGCGACCTGCACTGCCACACCACGTGGACCGACGGGCGGGCCAGCGTTGAGGCCATGGGCCGGGCGGCGCAGGCGCGCGGCTATGACTACCTGGCCATCTGCGACCACACGCCGGCGGTCGGCGCCGTCCGCGGGCTCACCGCCGACGACGTCCGCCGTCAGGGTCAGGAGATCGCCGAAGCCAACGACGTGCTGGCGCCGTTTCGCGTGCTGCGCGGGATCGAGTGCGACATCCTGGCCGGTGGTCGCCTGGACCTGCCCGACGATGTGCTGGCCGAGCTTGACTGGGTTCAGGCCAGCGTGCACGCCGGGCAGCGGATGCCGCGCGCGGAGATGACCAAGCGGGTCACGGCTGCGCTCGAGCACCCGGCCGTGTCGTGCCTGAGCCATCCCACCGGTCGCCTGCTCGGGCGCCGGCCCGAGAACGCGCTTGACCTCGACGCGGTGTTCGAGGTGGCCGTCACGCACGGGATCGCGATCGAGGTCAACGGCCTACCCGCCCGCCTTGACCTCAGCGGCGAGCACGTCCGCCGCGCCCTGGCCGCCGGCGTGAGCATCGTCTGCTCGACCGACTCCCATTCGGTCCGTGGCCTGGCCAACATGGAGCTGTCGGTGGCCACGGCGCGCCGCGGGGGCGCGACGGCGGCCGACGTCGTCAACACCCGGCCGCTGGAGGAGATCCTCGGGGTGCGGCGCTGACGGTCGATAGCCGCGGGCGGCCGCTGCTGGCTCCGGCGCCCGAGAGGCATGCAATTTCCGACACGACAGCCCGAAACGAGGGCGTGTGTCGGATTGGACACGGATATGGCCCCCATCGGCACACACCCTCCCCCGGCAGCCAAGGTGTGGTCGATTTTGGATGCCCGACCCGCCGGGCATCCCCGAGCAACCGGGATCGCCCCGGCGGGGGCCTTGGGGTCAGATCCCCGGGGGCCTCGGTGGCGCCTGCAGCGCGGGCGGGTTGATCAGCGCCGGGTTGCCCGGATCCAGGAAATCCATGATCGTGTTGGCGTTGGCGTCGCGGACGGTGAGGGCCGGGAGGTTCCACTTGTGCTCGATCGTGGCCAGGATCGAGGTGTGGTCGTAGATCTGGTTGGTCACGCCGCCCGGCTTTGAGCAGGGCGAGACGACGATGGCGGGAACGCGCGGGCCGTAGATGTCATAGCCGCCGGGCGGGTCTCCCGGCGAGAGCTTGGGCGGGATGTTGTCGGGCGGAGTGACGCGCGGGGGCGGGACGTGGTCGTAGTAGCCGCCGTGCTCGTCGTAGGTGTAGATGAGCAGGGTCCGGTTCCAGCGCGGGGACTGCGTGACGGCGGTGATGACCCGGTTGGCGAAGGCCTCACCGAAGAACATGTTCTGCGGGTCCTCCTCGGTCTCGCCCGGAGCCGCGTCATGGAAGTCGGCGCCGAGCACGTCGAGGATCTGCTTGACCGGAAAGGGCAGGGAGGCGAGCTGGGAGCCGATCTCCGAGACGACCCCGATCCCCGGGTCGACGAAGCTGACCGCCGGCAGTGTCCCGGCCTGGCAGTCATGAAAGAACTTGTCGATGTGGGCATGGTGGTCGGCGTGCTTGACGACGATCGACGGGATCACCGCGGTCAGTGGAACATCGGTGAAGTAGTCACACCAGTTGATGCGATGGCTGGAGAGCACGTCGAAGATCGTCCCGTTGGGCGGCGGGGAGTCCAGCAGTGTGCTCACGTCGGTCACGGTGCCGCCGTAGGCGGTGCCGGCGAGCATGAAGCGACGGTTGGGGTAGGTCGGGGCCGGCGCGGAGGCAAACCAGCGGTTGGCCACGGTGAAGGCGTTGGCCAGCGAGTAGGCGAAGGGCAGCACCTCCGGCGTGTAGTAGCCCATCGGCTCAAGCGCGCCGGACGAGCGGACGAAGCCGTCCATGGCCCCGCCGTTGACCTGCTGATGGGTCGCCTTCCAGTTCTGGGTGATGTTCTTGGCCTGCGCGGTGTTGGGGACTGGGAACGAATGCACCTGGGCGGGCATGTGATTGACGCCGGGGTTTGAGTTCTGCGCCTTGCCCGTGCTGTCAAAGGTCAGTCCGTCGACCTCGGGACGCGTCAGCGACAGCGCCCCGAGGAGGTTGTCGAACGAGTGGTTCTCCATCATCAGCACGACGAGGTGATCGAACGGCATCTGGTTGTTCGGCGTCCCGGCGGGGGCGTGCGGAGAGGGCAGGCTTCCGGCGCGCCTTCCCGGGGGCGGAATTACCCCCGGGCTCATGCGGGCACCAGCGGTGAGCGCGAGAGCGCCGGCACCCGTCCCCGCGGCGTCATTGCTTTTCCAGCGTCGAGACGGTCACGTGAGGCCAGCGCAGCCCGTTGAAGTCGAGCTGCACGAGCTGGGTGTACTGCAACTGCAGCTTGCTCTGGTTGCCCGGTCCCTCGATGTCCTCGATCCAGAAGGTCGCGTCGACCTCGACCGCGTTGGCGTTGCCGCCGGGCGGGTTGGAGGCGTCGGCCAGGAAGGCGGTGTTCGCCGTGCCTCCGCCGGCGACCGGGGTGTGCTTGGTCGTGACCTGGAGGAAGGTACGGTTCTTCATCGTCCGCCCTCCCTGCAGGGAGTCGGCCAGTGCCTTCTGGATCACGCTGTTCGGGTTGCGGACCATCTGCTGGTTGACCCCCGGGGAGGCCTGGCGAAAGGCGGTGTTGATACCGAGGTTGAGCTCGGGAAACACCTGCTCGCCGTTGGCGAAATCAGAGTTCTGGGGCGGCGGCGTGCCGATCGGGAAGGGGATGATGTTGTTGTCGGGAATGTGGGGTGGCCCGCCCTGCAGGAACTGGAACGGCCCCTGGGCGAGGACGACGGTCCCGTGGGGGATCGAAGCCATTCGCACGACCGAGGCGGGCTCGTTGGGGTTGGTGGTCGGCGGCACGTGGGCCCAGATGCCGGGCTCGATGTGCAGCCCCGCGCCGCTGCTGGTCTCCGAGATCTCCTGCATGTAGGTGATGCCGAACATGCTGATGTCATGCATCAGGAACCCGCGGTTGGGAATCGGGCCGTTGATCTTGGTGAAGACGATCGTCTCGGTGGTCAGGTTGAGCTCCAGGAAGCGATCCTGGCCGCCGTTATGCGGTCGCCAGATCGTGTTGAAGCCGTGTCCCTTCCAGGTGCCGGGAAGTTGCGCCAGCGGGCCGAGGGGATCGGTCGCCGGAACGGCGCTGATCGAGGCTCGGGCCTCGGCCTCGACATCCTGGAAGACGAAGTTCGGGTCGGTCTGGGTTACTGCTTCGGTCTGGGTGACTTCTGGCGGCATGTGACTCCTTGGACGATGGATGAGTCGACGGTGACTTGGCTGTAGTCGGTCGATGGCGGCCCTAGACGCACTGGACGGGAAAATTCGTGGTTATGCCCCCGTAGGGGCTGAGCACCTGCAGCTGACGGGTGACGGGCTGTCCGCCCACGGCGAGGTTGTGAGGCGCGATCGCGGCCAGGTTGCCGTTCTCCTCGCGCACTTCGGTGGCGGCCACGCCGTCGATCGTCACCCTGGCGACGCCGATGACGGGTGCGGCCGGGTCGACGGTCAGGGCCGTACCGACGACGGTGAACGGCTGCCCGTCCTGCAGGATGCTGGGGAAGACACCGGTGACCGAGGGCTGATTGCGCGTCACCGCCTTCTTGCCGACGTAGAGCCCGGCCGACACGCTGGTCAGGCCAAGCAGCGTGTCGGGAATCGTCGGCAGGCCGGTTCCGCGCGGCCGGAGGAACTCGGAGACGAAGTAGGTCGCGGTGATCAGGTTGAAGATCAGGTACTGGAAGTCGGCGACGTCGGTGCTCCCGTCATCGGAGCTGAAGATCTCGGCGACGTGGGAGGTCAGCCGGTGTGGCCATCCGCCCGGGGTGCTCTGCTTGACCGTCTTGACGGCCGTCGGGCTCTGGGCTTGGGCCTGGGTGATGCCCTTGGCGGCGACGCCGGCGGCGGCGGGCACGCCCAGCAGCACGAGGTAGCTTCCGGCCAGCCCGGCGTGCAGGAAATGGGTCCAGCCCAGTTGGAGCAGGGCGACGTCATCGCCGTGGCAGCGCGCGCTGGCCGTGGCGGCGGGGCCGCTGGCGATGCAGGCATGGGTGGGGACAAACTCCCCGGCCAGCAGCAGGGCGATAAGCGCCCACGCGACCAGCAGCGTCCAGAGAAGGATGAAGGTCTTGGAGGTGGAGGTCCGGCCGTCCTCGCCGAGGATCACGGTCGAGAGAAAGCTCCGCGGCGCGACCAGCGAGATCGCCTGGACGACGATCAGCAGGAGGGCCACGACACCCGCCGCGATCAGCGCCAATCCGACGAGGTTCACAGTTTCCTCACCGTTAATGCGGTGGTCACTCGTCGTCGCCCCCTCGTACGCGAAAGCATCGCGTGCGTCCCCTTGCGCTTGCCCCGTTCGCGAGTGTCACCCGAGCGACACCCGTATCGACCGTAATCAGGTCAACGAGATGATCCTTGCCAGACGTCCCGAGAAAGTCAAGTCACGGCCGAGGAGAGTCACTTAGCAGAGTGCACTAACTCTCACCAAAGCTCATGGAGAGTTTTTCTTGAGTATGAGACTCGTATCAGTAAACGGCGTCCGTCGCGGCCCGCGAGCGGGAGACGGCTACTGACCCGGGCCGCCGCCACCGAGGTGCGCGCTCCAGCGCTCCTCGATGCGGCCCACGCGCCAGACGAACAGCGCCACGGCCCACGTGGCCACGAACAGGCCGACAATGACCAGGCCGAGCGCGTTGAGGTCGATGCCCTGCAACCAGACCCAGAAGGAGCCGGTCAGCGACAGGCGGGCGGCGAGCAGGCCGCCGATCTCGATCGTTCCGATAATCAGCGCGATGGCCACCGACAGGCCGGTGATGGTCAGGTTGTAGAAGACCTTGCGCACGGGTTGGGAGAAGGCCCAGTCGTAGGCGAAGTTCATGAACGAGCCGTCGATCGAGTCCATCAGCGACATGCCGGCGGCAAACAGGATGGGCAGGCAGAGAACCGCGTACCAGGGCAGCCCCGCGGCCCCGGCGGTACCTGCGATGACGAGCAGGGCGACCTCGGAGGCGGTGTCGAACCCGAGTCCGAACAGGGCGCCGATCGGGTACATCTGCCGCGGTCTGGACACGGTCCGGGTCAGGCGGCCGAAGAAGCGGTTCATGAAGCCCCGGCTGTCGAGCTGACGCTCGAGCGCCGCCTCGTCGTAGCGGCCCGTCTTCATCTCCCGAAAGACGCGGATGATCCCGAGCAGGATGACGATGTTGATGGCGGCGATCAGGTACAGGAAGGCGCCCGAGACGCCGGTTCCGATCGTGCCGAAGGCCTGGTGCAGGCTCGAGCGGCCGCTGCGCACCGGTCCGTCCAGGGTGCGCACGCCGATCGAGATCAGGAAGGCGAGCGCGAACACGATGCTCGAGTGCCCGAGCGAGAACCAGAACCCAACGCTCAGCGGGCGCTGGCCGTCCTGAATGAGCTTGCGGGTCGTGTTGTCGATGGCCGAGATGTGGTCGGCGTCGAAGGCGTGGCGTAGGCCGAGCGTGTAGGCGGTCATCCCGATCCCGACCGTGAACACGCCCGTCTTGCCCAGCGCGTAGTGGCCGGGGGCGACGAGCAAGAACAGGATCAAGAAGCCGGCCACGTGCAGGGCCGTCACCACGGCGGCCATCATCGTCAGCGTGCGCCGCTGGCCGGCGTCCAGCGAGGCCCAGAAGGCGCGCAGACCCGGGCGCTGGCTCATTACAGCAACGACCCTCCCGGAGGCACGACCCAGAGCTTCGGCGCGAGCTCGATCACGCGGTCCGGCTCGAGCTCTCCTACGGTTCCGGCGCCCGCCTGGTCGAGGGCCATCGACAGCTCGCGCCACGCCCGGGCCACGGGGGCGATTCGGGCTGTGGGGCCAAAGCCGACCGCGGCGCGCAGCTCATCAGCCCGCCCGCGGACCTGGTCGCCGGTCAGCTCCCCGAAGCGGCGATTGGCGCCGTCCATGAACACGGACGTGTTGAGGATCTCGGTCAGTGGAGTGGCCGCCGTCATCAGGCTGACCCTCGCAGTTGTGCCGCGGCCACGACGACCTGGCCGAAGGCGATCCCGCCGTCGCCGATGGGCAGCAGCTCGGGCACCAGCACGCGCAAGCCCGTATCGCGCAGGCCGGCGAGGCAGCCCTCGAGCAGGCGCCGGTTCTGGAACACGCCACCGGACAGGACCACGGTGTCAACGCCGGCCTCTACGGCTGCACGCGCGCACGCGCGTACCGTCGCGTCGGCCACGGCGGCGTGGACGCGGCCGGCGATCGTTCTTACCGAGACTCCGGCCGCGAGGTCCTCGAGCACCTCGCCGAGCATCGGCCGGGGGTCGAGCCTGAAGCCGTCGCGGCCCGACACGAGCGCCAGCGGATAGCCGTTGGGCTCCTCAAGGGCCCCACCACCGCAGGCGGCCTCGAACTCGATCGCCGCCTGGCCCTCGTAGCTGACCTCGGGCCGGACGCCACAGAGGGCAGCGACACCGTCGAACAGGCGCCCCATCGACGTCGTCAGCGGCGAATTGAGTCCCGCGCGAGCCAGCCGGGCGACCAGTGACCAGGCCCGCTCGTCGACTCTTCCGGCCAGAGTGACCGGAATCTCGGGTACCTCATCAGACGAGGCCGCCAGCCAAGCGCAGGCCATACGCCACGGTTCGCGGATCGCCCGCTCGCCCCCGGGCAGCCGCACCGGCATGAGCTTGCCGACACGCTCGAAGCCGGCCGCGTCCCCGACCAGGATCTCCCCGCCCCAGATCGTGCCGTCGGTCCCGTAGCCGGTGCCGTCAAAGATCGCCCCCACCGCCGGGCCCTCGTGTTCGTGCTCGGCCAGGCAGGCGGCGAGGTGGGCGTGGTGGTGCTGTACGCCGATCAGCTGGACCTCGTCCTGCTCGAACGCGTACTTAGTCGACAGGTATTCCGGGTGCAGGTCATAGGCGAGGACCTCGGGGGTAACCGCGAACAGTCGCTCGAAGTGCGCGACGCCCTCCTGGAACGACGCGAGCGTCTCGTAGTTCTGCAAATCGCCGATGTGATGGCTGACCCAGGCCCGGTTGCCCTTGGCCACACAGAACGTGGACTTGAGCTCGCCGCCACAGCCGAGGATGTGACGTGGGGTACCTCCGAGCAGCGGCAGCGCGGCCGGCGTGTAGCCACGCGAGCGGCGGATCATCACGGTGCGTGGTGATGGGGCCGGACCGCCGGCCACCACCCGCAGCACCGAGTCATCGGTGCGGGTGACGATCGGCCGGTCGTGGAGCAGGAAGCGGTCGGCGATCGGGCTCAGGCGCTGCGCGGCGTCATCGTCGTGAAACGCGATTGGCTCGTCGGAGAGGTTCCCGCTGGTCAGCACCAGGGCGGGGACGCCGAGCGCCAAAAGGTCGTGGAGGAGCAGAAAATGAAGCGGGGAGTAGGGGAGCATCACGCCGAGCTCACCGACCCCGGGAGCGACCGACGCCGCCACACCCGCGCCGGTCACGCGACAGGCGAGGACGATCGGGCGCGCCGGTGAGCAAAGCAGGGCTCGTTCCGGCGAACTGAGCGTCACCAGATGCGCCGCGGCCTGCTCGGAGGCGACCATCAGCGCGAACGGCCTGTCCTCACGATGCTTGCGGGAGCGCAGGCGCGACACGACCTGCTCGTCATCGGCGCGGCAGGCGAGGTGGTAACCGCCGATTCCCTTGACGGCCAGGATCTCCCCATCAGCCAGGGCAGCGGCCGCGGCCTGGATGGGGTCGGGCTGGCCCGAGTCACTCGGTGCCGGCTCCAGGAGGACCGAGGGTCCACAGACCGGACATGCGTTGGGCTGGGCGTGGAAGCGGCGATCGCCCGGATCGTCGTACTCGGCCTCGCACGCCTCGCACATCGGGAACTCCGACATCGAGGTCAGCGGCCGGTCGTAGGGGACACCGCGGACGATCGTGAAGCGCGGGCCGCAGTTGGTGCAGTTGGTGAACGGGTAGCGGTAGCGGCGGTTGCCGGGGTCAACCAGCTCGCGCAGGCAGTCGGGGCAGGTGGCCGAGTCGGCGCTCACCGGGGCCTCCGCATCGCCGCCGCCGGCGCTCTCACGAATCTCGAAGATGCGCTCGGCCGCCGACTCCACCGGCCGGCGATCGGAGCTGTGCACGGAGTCGATTACCGCCAGCGGTGGTGCCTCGGGTGCGAGCCTCGTCAAGAACGCGTCCACCGCCGTCGGGTCGCCCTCCACCTCCAGGATCACTCCGCGGGAGTCGTTGAGGACCCAGCCGCTCAGACCGAGCTCGCCGGCCAGGCGATACACGTAGGGGCGGAAGCCGACCCCCTGCACGACGCCCGTGACCCGCACCCGGGCCCGGCGAGACGCGAGCGGAGCTGACACGGCGGTCACCCGACCAGCTCCCGCAGGGCGTGGTAGGCGCTGGCCTGCGCCTCCTGGATGCGCGGGATGTGCTCCGAGCGCGTGACCACGATGTGGTCGGCCAGACCCTCGGCGGCGATGCGCCCGCCGCCGTAGCCGACCATGGCCACGGTCACCAGGCCGCGGCGGCGCGCCTGCTCCAGCGCCGCGATCACGTTCAGCGAGTTGCCTGACGTCGACAGGGTCAACAGCGCGTCGCCGGCGTTGCCGTAGGCGATCACCTGGCGCAGGAAGATCGCCTCGACGCCGATGTCGTTGGCGATGGCGGTGATGATCCCCGGGTCTTCGGTCAGATCGATCGCCGGACGCGGTGTCCAGCGGCCCGGGCTGTCGCGGCCCGAGGCCGCGTCCCACCCCGAGCCGGAGCGAAAATCAGCGACGACGTCCATCGCGTCCGTGGCCGAGCCGCCGTTACCGAGCGCCAGCAGCTTTCCGCCCGCCTCAAAGCAAGCCCGGAGCGCATCGGCGGCCCGTCTCAGCACGGCGTCGTTTTCCCCCAGCGTCTGGGCCCGGAGGGCGCTCACCTCCTCGGACTTCATGATCACCGAGCGCGCGACATCGTCGAGCACGGGCTGAAGCTGGCTCTCACGCTCGTCCAGGAACGGGTACAGGAAACTGCTGGCGCCCGCATCATGACGCTCGCGCGCGTTGCGCCCGCTGAGCAGCCCGCGGTGTTCGAAGAACACGTGGACCAGTTCCCACAACACGTGGTAGAGGGTCTCGACCAGCTCCTGGCGGACCGCGGGGTCCTCGGAGGGCGGGACGAACTCGTGCTCGGCCTCGGAACCGGCGACAAAGCCGAGCGTCAGGCAGCCCCGCCGGCGGGCGACGCGCAGGGCTCGCGCGACCGCCGGGTCCGCGGCCTCAAAGCCGATGGCGATGTCGTCAGCCCGGGCGAGCAGGGCGACCTGATCGGCCAGGTCACCCCCCTCGGCGGCCAGGCCCAGGGCGGGCAGCGCACGCTTGCCGACGATCACCGGATGCACGAACTCGACGGCGACGTGACGGGCATCGGAGCGCGCGGCCGGCGATCGGCCGAAGGCGACCAAACGCCCGCCGCGGGCAAAGCGCTCAGCCATCAGATGACAGACGCGAGCCAGCCGATCGGCCTCGCGTGAGAAGAACTCCCGGTTGGCGCGCGTCCGCTCGTTCAGCAGCGCCTGGATCTGACCGGCGGCGGCGGTGCCAGCGGACATCGCTTTAGGCCGGGACCGGCTGGCGCCGCGCGACCCGCATCAGCCACTCGCGCCACTCGTCAATGCCCTCCCCGGTACGTGCGCTGAGCACAATTCGCTCCGCGTCGGGGTGGACCTGGTCGATGTTGTAGATCAGCTTCTCCAGGTCAAAGTCGAGATGGGGGAGGAGATCGATCTTGTTGATCACGATCAGCTCGCAGGCCCGGAACATCAGCGGGTATTTGAGCGGCTTGTCCTCACCCTCGGTCACCGAGCAGACCATCACCCGGGCGTCCTCGCCGATCTTGAATTCGGCCGGACAGACCAGATTGCCGACGTTCTCGACGATCAGCAGGTCGATGTCGTGCAGGGGCAGCGCGGGGATCGCCGACCGAACCATGTTGGCGTCGAGATGGCACTCGCCGCCGAAGCCGGAGTCGGTGTTGAGCTGAATCACCGGGATGTGCAGGTGAGCCAGACGATCGGCATCCATCGCTCCCTGAACGTCGCCCTCGAGCACTCCCACCCGCACCCCGTCCAGCGCGGGGCCGACGTGCTCGAGCAGCGTCGTCTTGCCCGCTCCGGGTGCGCTCATGAAGTTGACCACCGTGACTCCGTGGCGGTCGAAGTCCGCCCGGTTGGCCGTCGCGATCGTGTTGTTGGCGTCGAGCGCCTCCTCAACCACCGTCACCTTGGCCCGATGCATGCCGCCTCCTCGATCTCGATTGACTCAACCTCGAACTCATCTCCGGACGCGATCTCGACCTCGCTGCCGCCGCAGAAGGGACAGCGGAAGGCGGGGATCTCGATCGCCCACTCGCGCGCGCACGGCCGGCACTGCAGCCGGGCTTCGATCACCTCCTGGTGCAGACGGGCGCCCTCGCAGACGCTGTCGCGGGCCACGAACTCGAAGTAGAACTCGAGCGTGTCGGGGATGACCTGGCGCAGCTTGCCCACGCGTAGGTTGACCGCCGACACGCGGCGCCCGTCGGCGTGTTTGGCCACCGTGTTGACGATCGCGCTCGACAGGGAGAGCTCGTGCATCGCCGCCCCTCAGACCTCCGCGCTGGCGCCCGCACGCAGCTCGTGCACGGTCTCGAGCACGACCTTCACAGCGCGGTCCACCGCGGCGCTGACCGAGTCCGACAGGCCCCAGCCCATCTCCTCGATCTCCCCCGGCTCGCAGGCGACCACCACGACTCGCCCCGGCCAGGCGCCGGCCGCCTTGAGGAAGCGCAGCACCGTCTGGGGGTCCATCCCGTGCGGGTTGATCGTGTCCCCGTCCTCGATCGCCCCTGGAATCTCGGACTCATCGGCCTCCATGACGTACAGCGTCCCCGGGGAACCGCCCTGCTGGGAGACGTCGATGATGACCAGCGCGTCGTAGCCGCGCATCACCTCGTAGGCCAGGTCCAGGCCGCCGGTACCGGCGTCCATCACCGATACGCCCGGCGGCAGCGAGCGCTCACCGAGACGCCGGGCGACCTCGCCGCCGAAGCCGTCGTCGCGCAGCCACGCGTTACCGACGCCGGCGATCAGGATCGAACGCAACTCGTCTGTCTCGGTCATGTCTGGATCACCTCGACCTCCTGGGCGAAGAAGTACAGGTAGCGGCCGGTCTCCCGCATCAGCTCCTGACCGGGGTCGTCATCGATCGTCACCCCGAGATGGAGGCGACCGTCGTAGTCGATGAACAGCCGCTCGAGCGTGGCCGTGCGACCGTCGAGCATGCGGGCCTGGATATCGGCGTCGGGCGGCGGGTGGATGCGCAGCTTGCCGCCCCGTGTGAACCGCACGCCGTCGACCTCGGCCGTCTCCTCCCCGGCCCGGGGATCGGGTAGGCCCGGCGGCTCGGGGGGCGGCTCGGTCGTCACCGGATCGCGCAGCGTCATCCGTCCGTGCAGGGCGAGGATGTCCTCCGGGGTGACGGCGGTGGCGCGATTGATCATCTCGCGCACCGCCGGATCTGAGCGCTCGATGTCGGCCCGCTCCTCATCGGTGAGGACCTGAACATGAAGCAGCAGCGCCTCCTCGATCTCGGTGGAATCGAACAGTCCGCCGCGACTCTCGGGGGCGATCTGAGGGTGATCGGGGAGGACGATCGCGGCCCCGACCACCGCGCTGTCGTCCTCGGTGGCGAGAATCGGGAAGGTGTTGACCGATCCGCAGGGGCGCTCCAGGGCGGACACGAAGCGGCCGCCGGCCACGCGCAGCACGGGGTGTACGGAGAGCAGCGAGCGGGCCAGCGCGTCCTTGCGCTCCAGGCCCGAGGACACGACGGTGTGGTTCTCGACCCGAAACACGACCTCGTAGTCCTGAGGACCGATCGGGGCGGCGGCCACGGTCATCTGGACCTGTAGCGCCGGTACCCCCGGGCTGCGGACCGAGGTCTGCTTGACCGCCGGCTGGTGGGCGAGGGCGCCGACCATCGCTCCGGGCATGGTCAGGCGCTGGGGCTCGGCCTGATGGCGTTCACCGATCGGGGCCAGCAGTCGCACCTCAGCGCTCAGGACCGCGTCGGCCGGGGCGCACAAGGCGACGCGCGCCTCGAGGTGATCGAAGGTGCTGGTCAGCTTCTCGGCGTAGGCCGGGGGATAGGCAATCCCGAACGGGGTGGGGGTGGCGTTCTTGGTCGCACCCGCCGTGTACGGGTAGAGCGCGTAGCCCTCCCACAGCAGTGACTCGACCAGCGCCTCGAGACGCTCGCTCACGACCCCGCCTCCCGCAGCAGCGACGACACGGTCGCGTCGAGCGTGGCCAGCCCGCGATCGACCTTGGCTTTTTGCAGGGCGGCCAGCGTGTCCGCGTGCAGCGCCGCCCAGCCCATCCCCGGGTAGTAGTGCTCGATCGTCTCGCGCCAGACCGAGACCGGCATCCGGAAGTCGATCGACGTGTTCCAGGGCACGAGGACCATCTGCAGCGCCCCGTCATCGTCGCGGTAGTAGACCGTGCCGTTGAAGTGCAGGGCGAGCGGGGCCATGCCGTCGGGCAGGCCGTACAGATACTTGGCCGCGGCCAGCTCGAGGTCGGAGCTGCAGGCCACCGGGACCGACACGGTGGTCGTCCCCGTGAAGGCGGGGACGAGCACATCCAGCTGGCTCCAGACCAGGCTGCGGGTGGTCACCGCCCAGCGTTCGGGCTCGCCGAACAGCTCTACCAGCTTGGCCCGCGTCTGATCGTCGTAGCCTCGGCGCGCGGGTTCGATCATGAGCTGGATGCGCAGGGCGATCATGTAGACCTGCCGCCCGCTCGGTTCGGAGACCTGGAGATCGAGGGTCAGCATCGGCGCCGCGGCATGCCGGACCGGGCGAGCGCTCAGGACGGCAAACTCGGGCTCGGGACCGGCCCAGGGCGCGTCGGTTACGGGCGCCTCGAGGCTCACGAACGACCTATCGCCTTCTCGCGTAGCTCGTCAAAGAAGCGTGTCACCGCTCGGTCGACGCCGGTGCCGCCCGAGATCCCCTCCCAGGTCGCCTTGATCGCACCGGTAAGTGCGTAGCAGCGGTCGATCGGCGCGATTGCGTACACCGGCGGATCGGTCAGCCGGTTGACGATCAGGCCCTCGATGTCGGCTTCCAAGTCGCGCAGCACGGGGTTGAGCTCGCACATCCGCGCCCAGGATTCGAAGTGCAGCTCGGACTCGGTCGCCCCGGCCGGGGAGGGGTACATGGCCACGACGCACTCGGTGACCGTCGAGACCATGAAGAAGGCCAGCCCGATCGGAATCTGAAAGCCGGCCCACAGATCGTCGGGGACGTCCAGGTCCGGCAGCCAGACGGTCCGGTTGCCGACCGGGCGGTAGTCGCCCTCTCCGGCGCGCATCGCCCAGCACGCCTCGCACGAGCAGACGATGCGCCGCTGCACGAGCGCCAGGAGATGCCGATGCTCCTCGCCGATGGGCAACCCGCACAGGTCGCAGTGCTCAGTGTCGGCCGGCGCCGGCGCGCCCTCGGAGCTGGTCGCCAGCGAACCGCCCTGGGTCTCGAGCCCCGGCACGGATGGAGATGCGAGGTCCGCCGGGCGGCTGCCGGCGGCCGGGTCCGGCGGCGATCGGCTCGGCTCGTGCAGACCGCGCGGGCCACGCAGGCCGCGCAGACCGGTGACGACCTGGGTGCGGCTTCTCATGTCGCGGCCACGGCCACCTTGACGTGGCCCTGCTCGAACAGCAGCGGGACCGGCTCGAGCTGGAGTTGCTCGTCGTCCAGGGAACGCCCCGCCCGGGGTAGGAAAAAGGTCCGCTGGCAACTCGGGCAGGCCAGCGCGCCACCCGACAGCGAGCCCTCACGCAGCGAACTGCCGCAGCCGGCGCAGCGGTCGTGGTAGGCGAGCAGCGTGCCCTCGACGTTGGCCACGACCAACTCGCCGCTGCCGACCCGGACGCCGGCCATCGCGCCCGTATCCAGGCGGGCCACCGAGTCGACCTCGATCCAGGCCGGGGGACCCGGCGACCCGCCGTTCGGCCCGGGGCCGCCGTTTGGCCCCGGCGACGATCCGTTCGGCCCGGGCGACCCGCCGTCCGGCCCCGACATGACCATCGGCAGCTCGATCCCCGCCGAGACCTCGGCCATCGGCAGTCCCAGCCCGGACATCTGCGGGGCCATCCCCTCGACCTCGAGCCCCGCGAGGTCGGGCGCGGCGTCTTCGAGCGCCCGCTTGACGGCCAGCTCCAGCGTGACCGAGGAAGCCGAGCAGTCCGAGCAGCTGCCCTGCAGATGAATCCGCGCCACCCCATCCTCGACGCCCAGCAGCTCGACGTTGCCGCCGTGGGACTCCATGTACGGGCGCACCGTGTCCAGTGCGTCCTGCACCCGCTGCTCCAGCGGCACCGGGTGCAGGTCGTGGATGAACAACAGTGTGGCCACGACCGGGTCCGCGCTCACCGCCACGGCCAGCCGCTCACCGTCGGGAGTTGAGAGGATGCGCGCCAGACCCTCGCCGTACATCTCGACCACCGCCGACACGAGCTCGCCGGCCAGGTCGAGCACCGCCGGATCGGCGCCCGAGCTGTCGAGCTGCTCCTGAAGCGCCTGGACGCGCTCGAACAGCTGCTGCTCGGGCGCGTCGCGTGCGACCGTGCTCATGGCGGCCTCAGGCCATCGCCGTCGGGGTGTGCACCACCTTGCGCACCTTGCCCGCGCCGGTGTACATGTGCACGCCGCACGGCAGGCAGGGATCGAACGAGCGCACGGCTCGCATGATGTCGATGCCCTTGAAGTTCTCCGGACCGTTCTCCTCGAAGATCGGCGTGTTCTGCACGGCGTCCTCGTAGGGCCCTGGAGTTCCGTAGCTGTCGCGCGGGCTGGCGTTCCACGGCGTCGGCGGATAGGGCTGATAGTTGGCGATCTTGCCCTCACGGATGACCATGTGGTGCGAAAGCACGCCGCGGGCCGCCTCGTGGAAGCCACAGCTGACCGCGTTCTCGGGGACCTTGAAGCTGTTCCAGCTCTTGGTCCGGCCCGCCTGCACCTCCTTGATCGCCCGCTCCAGGCAGTGCAGCGCGATCAACGCGCTGTAGGCCTGGTGATACGTCCGTGCCCGATCGCGCTCGATCGCGTTTGACTTCTCGGGCACGTTCCACTCGAGCTCCATCTCGGGCAGATTGGGCGAGCGCGGGAGGACCATCTGGATCGAGTGCCCGGTGGCCTTGGCGTAGCCGAAGTCGACCAGGCCCGCCTTGGCCGTGCACCACTGCCTCGCGAACGGGCCGCCGCCGGTATCGCAGCAGACGTGGGTGTCGGTCCGCTGGTCGTAGATCCGCGGCGACACGACCCACGTGTACTTGTCGGTGAAGTCGCGCTTTTGGGGACGCGGCAGGGTGACCTTGTTCCAGGGGTGGTTCTTGTCGACCGGGTTGCCGAGCGGATCGTGGGTCACGAACGTCGGCTCGCCCTCCCAGCCGTCGAAGTAGGAGGAACCGAGCAGGATCCGGATCATCAGGTTGATCTCAACGAGATCGGTCGAGATCAGCTCGCCGCCGATGGCCACGCCGGGCGTGATGTAGCGCTTGCGGCCCCACTCGGTCATGTGGCGGTAGTCGTAGTCGACGTAGTCGGGGTCGTCGAACGATCCCCAGTTGACCAGGTTCGTCTCCCGGAAGCCGACCATGTCGTAGCCGGGCAGCTCCTGAAGGAAGAAGTCATACAGGTCGTCGTGCATCGGCACGCTGCGCTTGACGTAATCGAAGTAGCGCATCAGGCGCACGTAGTAGTCGGTGCACGTCTGGTGGGTGATGTCGGCGCTGCAGCCGCCGGGCATGATCGTCGATGGGTGCGTGTGACGGCCGCCGAACAGGCAGTACATCTCGCGCGTGTAACGAGCTACCTGGAGCGTCTCCAGATAGAACTCGCCGGTGAACGGGTTCAGCGCCCGCATGATGTCGGCGATCGTCTTGTAGCCGTGGATGTCCTGGCCCGGGGCCGAAGTCGACTCGGCCTTGGCCAGCAGCGAGGGGTTGGTCTCCTTGACCATCTGTTCGCAGAAGTCGACGTTGGCCATGCAGTCGTTGAAGATCGCGTGGTCAAAGATGTAGTCGGCTGTCTCGGCCAGGTTGAAGGCAAGATCACCC
Organism: uncultured Solirubrobacterales bacterium; assembly: GCA_963849455.1. Classification (GTDB taxonomy): domain Bacteria; phylum Actinomycetota; class Thermoleophilia; order Solirubrobacterales; family Solirubrobacteraceae; genus Palsa-465. The sequence continues at coordinate 111,533 of CAWKHE010000005.1, forward strand.
AGCGGTGGCGGCTTGACCCCGTAGGCCATGTTCTGGTTCAGGCACGAGCACGTGCAGTGGTTATCGCCGCAGATGCCGCAGATGCGGCTGGTGATGAAGTGCGCGTCGCGCGGATCGATCCCCTTCATGAAGATGTCGAAGCCTCGGAACACCATCGACGTGCTGTAGCACTTGTTGACCCTCTGGTTCGAGAAGTCGATCTCGGTGTGAATGCCGAGACTGCCGACGATCCGGGTGATCGGATCCCACGACATCTCCTTGACCATGACCTTCTGGGGCGTTTCGGTCGCCATGTTCTTGCTCTCCTAGTCAGAAGTTCCGTTGCTCGCCACCGACCGGCTACCAGCGCTTGGCGTAGCCGCTGGTCAGGCTGGGACCCCGGCGCCGCCACTCCGGTTCCTTGTCGTACTTGGTCTTGATGTTTCGGTGGCGGAAGAAGCGAACGATCGGTCCGTAGCTGAACTGAATCGTCGTGCCGGCGATCGCGCCGTACTTGTCCTCCTCCATGAAGGGCATGTACTTGTCGGGGAAGCCGGGCATCGTGCAGGCCATGCAGATCCCGCCCACGTTCGGGCAGCCGCCGATCCCGTTGACCCAGCCGCGGATGGGGACGTTGCATCTGACCACCGGTCCCTTGCAGCCGAGCTTGACCAGACAGCGATGGTCGGAGCCGTACTCGGTGGCAAACTCGCCCTGCTCGGCGAAGCCGGCCCGGTTACAGCTCTCGCGGACGGTGCGCCCGAACAGCCACTTGGGACGCAGCGCCTCGTCGAGCTCGGGCGCGGGAGCCAGACCGGCCAGGTGCAGGGCCAGGTAGAGCAGCGTCTCGGTCATGTTGTCGGGCTGGGCGGGGCAACCGGGGATGCAGACCACCGGCAGATTGGCCTTGGACTTCCAGTTCCAGCCCAGGTAGTCGGGCACGCCCATCGCCCCGGTGGGGTTGTTCTTCATGGCCGGGATTCCGCCGTAGGTGGCGCAGGTGCCGACCGCGACAACCGCGGCGGCCTTGGAGGCCAGGCGGTCGAGCCACTCGTTGATCGTGATCGGCTGGCCGTTGTCCGGGTTGACGGCAAACCCCGTCCAGTGACCCTCGCCGTTGATCTCCTCGTTACCCAGTGAGCCCTCGATCACGAGCACAAACGGGTCGAGCTTGCCCTGCTCGGCATCGAACCAGGCCTGGGCGTAATCCTGGCCGGTGGCGTAGTCGATCACCTGGTTGTGGACGACGACCTTCGGCATGCCCGGAATGGCCTGCAGGATGATGTCCTCCAGGCTGGGGTTGGTGGCCGAGGTCATGGCCACGGAGTCGCCCTCGCAGCTGAGACCGGTCGTCATCCAGAGGACATGAGCGGTAACGGCCTCCGTCTTCTGCTGTTGGGCGTATGGGCTTGCCGTTGCGCTCACTTTTCAGGCTCCTCTCAACAGATCCGCGGCAGGGGGTCACCAACCAGCTGGTCCATGACCCTCCTGCCGCCGAAGCTGGTCTGGACCAACACCATTCCGGGCGGCTCTGACCGGACCTCGCCGATCTCCGCCGCCTGCTCTCCACCGGGCACACTGCGCAGGGCAGCCAGCGCGCGCTCGGCGCCGTCCGCACTGACAAAGGCCACAAACTTGCCCTCGTTGGCCACGTACATCGGATCGATGCCGAGGATCTCCGAGGCGCCGGCCACCGCCGGGTTGACGGGGATGTCTCCCTCGCGCACGATCATCGCCACCGTCGAGGCGCGGGCCAGTTCGTTGAGGACCGAGGCCACGCCGCCGCGGGTCGCGTCGCGCAGACAGCGCAGTTCGTCGCCGACCTCGTCGAGCAGCAGGTCCACCGCCGGCCACACGCTGCGGGTGTCGGAGGAGATCTCGGCGTCGAGCTCGAACTCGTTGCGGGCGAGCATGATCGCGGTGCCGTGCTCGCCGATGCTGCCCGAGAGCAGGATCCGGTCTCCGGGCACGAGCGCGGCGGGAGACAGGCGGGCTCGCGGGTCGCGTTGGCCGATGCCGGCCGTGCAGATGTACATCCCGTCGGCGTGACCGCGCTCGACGACCTTCGTGTCGCCGGTTACCACGGCCACGCCGGCGGTCCGAGCGGCGGCGCCGATCGCGTCCACCTCGGCGCGCAGAACGTCGCTCGCCAGCCCCTCCTCAAGGATCAACGACAGGCTCAGGGCCAGCGGCCGGGCCCCAGACACGGCGAGATCGTTGACGGTTCCGTTGACGGCCAGCTCGCCGATCGAACCGCCCGGGAAGCGCAGCGGCTTAACCACGTAGGAATCGGTCGTGAAGGCCAGCTCCAGGCCATCGGCGGTCACGATCCCGGCGTCGCCCAGCTCCTCCAGCTCAGGGCCGGCCAGGGACGGGACCAGCAGCCCCTCGATCAGCGTCTGCGTCGCCTTGCCGCCGGCCCCGTGCGCCATCGTGATCCGGGCGTCGCGGAACTTGGGCCGCTTTCCGCGCGCCGTCTCGATGATCCCGAGGATCCTCTGCTCGCGCTCACTCACGCCGGCGCCCGCTCGCCCTCGCGAAGCGGGCTCGCCACTGCCGGGCATCGCGTGAGTCATCCGGCTAGCGTCGGCCATCACACCACCTCGCGCTCGCGGGCGAAACGACCGTAGTTGTAGTACGCCGCGCACGCGCCCTCGGAGGAGACCATGCACGTTCCGATCGGCCGCTCGGGTGTGCACGCGGTTCCGAACACCTTGCACTCCCACGGCTTGATGACGCCCTTGAGGACCTCACCGCACTGGCAGGCCTTGGGATCGGCGACCCGCACTCCGGGCACGGCAAAGCGTCGCTCGGTGTCGAGCTCGGCGTAGTCATCGGACAGCCGCAAGCCGCTATGGGTGATGAAGCCGAGCCCCCGCCATTCGAAATGCGGTCGCAATTCGAACACCTCCGCCATCACCTCGAGCGCGCGCAGGTTGCCCTCGTAGGGCACGACGCGTTTGTACTGGTTCTCGACCTGGCAGCGGTCACCGCGCAGCTGAGCGAGGATCATCGCCACCGCCTGCAGGATGTCCAGCGGCTCAAAGCCGGCGATCACGACCGGCTTGCCGTAATCGGCGGGGATGAACTCAAACGGCCGTGCGCCGACCACCGTGGACACGTGGCCGGGGCCGATGAACCCGTCCAGGCGCAGATCCGGGGATTCGAGCAGCGCCCGCAGCGGGGGCACGATCGTCACGTGGCTGCACATGCAGGAGAAGTTGGTCACGCCCTCGGCCCGGGCGCGCTTCAGGGTCAGCGCGGTGGACGGCGCCGTCGTCTCAAACCCGATGGCGAAGAACACCACCTCGCGGTCCGGGTTCTGCTTGGCGATCCTCAGCGCGTCCAGCGGCGAATAAACCATCCGGATGTCGGCGCCCGCCGCCTTGGCTTCGAGCAGACTGCCCTCGGAGCCCGGTACGCGCATCATGTCGCCGAAGCAGGTGAAGATGACGCCCGCCTGCCGGGCCACGGCGATGCCGTCATCGACGCGCCCCATCGGGATCACGCACACCGGGCAGCCGGGGCCGTGGACGAGCTCGACGTTGCTCGGGAGCAGGTCATCGACGCCGTACTTGTAGATCGAGTGGGTGTGGCCGCCGCACACCTCCATGAACTTGTAGTGGCGGCCGGGTTCGACCAGCGACAGGATCTCGGCCGCCAGTGCGCGGCCGAGCTCAGCGTCGCGGAACTCGTCGACGAACTTCATGCCGGGAAGTGCTCGAGGCTGGCGATTGCGGTCCCGGCGTGGACGAGCAGACGGTCGCCGAGGGCCACCGGCGTGACCAGCGCGGTCTCCACGGTGCAGCGCTGGTCGTCCCCGTCATCGCAGAGCGCGAGACCGCGGCTCTCGTCCAGCGCGACCACGACCATTGGCACGCCATCGTCGCCGCAGGTAATGCAGTGCTCGGAACCGCAGACGGCGGTGGCGGGACCCGACGTGCCGGGGCCGAGGCTCACTCGATCACGCTCGTCTTGAGCTCCTCGAGCTCCTGCTCGTAGTCGGCGCCCATCCGCACGAGCAGATCGTGGGTGGCCTTGGCCTCCTCCTCGTCGACCTGTGAGATCGCGAAGCCGACATGGATGAGCACCCAGTCCCCGGGGCCGACACCGCCCGTTTCTGCGTCGAGCAGGCCGATGTTCACGCTGCGGCGAACGCCCGCGACGTCGACCTTGGCCAGTCGGTTTTCGTCATCGACGATCTCGACGACCTGCCCGGGAATTGCCAAGCACACCGCGTCGTTCTAACAGTGCTCCCGCGGCGTGGCCAGACCGCCGGTAACCCGAGTTACGCGCCTGCGGTCAAACGTAATCTGGATTACCACCCGCGCCTGTGCCGATAACAATCACGGCCACATCCGTACACTGGTTTTTGAGCGGGAGCGGCTGCCTGACACGAGGTCTGAGAGAGACGTGGAGATCACCCCGGCGGAGTGCTAGACATGGCTAGGCGGTGGCCCAGCCCGATTCCAGACGCGGTCGGCCTCGAGCCCGCACCCGCGGCCATCCACCGCTACCTGCTTGACGCCGACGACGATCTGGCCACCGAGTTCGACCTCCGTACCCGTCTCGCCGCCCGCCCCGGGATCACCGTCAAGGTTCTGCGGGCCGCCGTCGGCGGCTGTGACCTCGCGCCGACGCTGGCCTCGTTGCGCCACGGGTACGGGCTGCTGATTCTCGACGGCCTGATCGCCTTCGATATGCGCGTCGGCGATCGGACCGCCACCGAGCTCGTGGGCGCGGGCGATCTGCTCGCCCCGTCCTTGCACCGCGCCGAGGCGATGCTCGAGCGCCATGATGAATGGCGGGTCCTGGTGCCCGTCTCGCTGGCGCTGCTCGACGCTGATTTCGCCACCCGGGTACGGCCCTGGCCCCAGATCGCCCAGACGCTGTTGCGCCGGGCCAGTCGACGGACGGCCGAGCTCGACGAGATGCGGGCCATCACCTGCCATCCCCGGCTCGAGGTCCGGCTCGATCTGCTGTTCTGGCATCTCGCCGCGCGCTGGGGACGGGTCGAGCCGAGCGGGATCAAGCTCACGCTACCGCTGACCCACCGGCTGCTCGGACAGCTCGTGGCGGCGGAGCGGCCGTCGATCTCCCACGCGCTCGGCCGGCTGTCCGGAGCCGGTCTGGTCACCGGCTGCGCCGGGGACTGGCACCTTCACGGGTCGGTCTCCTCACACCGGGAATCACTGGCCTCGCACGCGCTCTGTCCGCCGGATCAGGCGCGCGGACACCCCGCCTCGGATCAAGCGCGGGCAAACCCGGGCTGAGGAACCTGCGGCCGGGTACCGTGGAGACATGCCGGTTCGCGTCCTGTTTCGCTGCGCGATCTGTGGGGTGCATCCCGATCCCGAGACGCAGCGCTCGCTCGAACGCCAGTTGCTCGATCTGCGCCACGGCGAGTACGTAGACGCGGAGCCCGGACGCTGGCTGACCTGGCACGGTCGTGGCATGTACGGACCCCAGCGCTACGCCTGCGGCGCGCACCGGGGCGAGCTCAAGGCCGAGGTGCGCGAGCTGTACGGGACGCTCGGCTGGCACCCGTGGGCGATAGGCCCGCACCCGTGGGCCGGGCGCCGCGGGACCGACCGAGCCCGGCAATTGGTTCGCTCGCTGCGCTCGACGCTCGGCGCGCCCGGGTCCTGAGCCGCCTCGGCGGCCGTCCGCGGGCCACATTTTGAGCCACCTCAGGACCCGAACCTCTCCATAGTCCCCACGGGGGCAAGGCTCGCGATCGGGCGGGCGTAGCGTCTCGATGGGGAACCACCCAAGGGATCGGGGCGATTTCGCTGGACCGTGGGGCGCAGCTGGGGCGTCGTACCAGCGCCGCGAATGGCGGGGCGGGTCACCCGTGAGCGGGACCGCATCCACCAACGTCAACGTCAACGTAGGCGAGGTCACCGGCAGCCAGCTGGTGATCGGCGATCACAACGTGATTCAGACCCCCGCGGGGGCGAGGATCACGCTTGTCGCCACCGGAGCGGCGCCGGTCCCGCGCCTGCGCCCGCGGCCCTTCGCGCAGATCCCTCATCTGCGCTTCGCGCTGCTGGGCCGGGTAACCGAGCTGGCTCTGGCCGCGGCGGCCTCACCAACGGCGCCGCTGCAGCTGTACGGGCCTGAGGGAGTGGGCAAGACGGCGTTGCTCAAGGCCGCCGCGCACGCGCCGCTCACCGCCGCCGAGGGGGTCCTCTATGCCTCGGCCCGGCGTCGGAGCGTCGACGAAGTCCTCCTGAACCTGTACGAGCAGTGCTGGGTGAGTGACATTCCGTTCGTACCCAGCCCGGCCCAGGTGGGCGGGTACCTGGCCGACCGCGACGCGCTGGTCATCCTCGACGACTGCGGGCTGGACCGCGGCGACCTGGAAACCCTGCTGGACACCGCCCCGGGTTGCCGGTTCCTGCTCGGCTCGGTCGAGCCCAGCCTGTCGGCGCTGGGGCGCATCCAGGCCCTCGGCGGGCTCGATGTGGAGTCGGCTATCGCGCTGCTGCAACGCGAGTTAGCCCGGCCGCTTGAGCGCCGCGAGCGGCCGGCAGCGGTGAGCGTGATCGACCGCGTCGACGGCCATCCGCAAGCGCTGATCGAAGCCGCAGCGCTGGTCAACGACGGCCTGATCGACCTCGCCGGCCTGGGCGGCGCCCCGTCGGCAGTCGTCGAGCGTCTGAACGCGCAAGGCCTGAGCGCGGCCCAGCGCCGCCTCCTAGCGGTGCTCGGACTGCTGGACGGGGCCGCCGTCGCCGGGCCCATCGCCGCGCGTGCCGCCGGAACTCCGGGCGCCGAGGCGTTATTCCCGCAGCTCGAGGATCGGGGTTGGGTAAAGAGCTCCAGCCCGCGCTACCGACTCATCCGGCGCCTGCCCGACGACTGTGTCGAGCCCGGGGACGATCTCATGCCCGGCCTGGTTACGAGCTTGATCGGATTCGCCGAGGACCACCAGGTCGGGCCTGACCAGGTGCGGGTCGAGGCCGAGGCGATCGAGGCCGCGCTGGCCGGCGCCACGGGGCAACAGCGCTGGGCCGAGGCAGCAACCCTGGCCCGGGCCAGCGAGAGCAAGCTGGCGCGCTCGGGCGCCTGGGTCAGCTGGCGACGAGTGCTGTCGTCGGGGCTGGAGGGGACACGCGCCACCGGCGACCGCCGCGGACAGGCCCACATGCTTCACCAGCTCGGGAGTCTCGCCGCCTGCATCGGGGACCGGGGGGCTGCCGTCGAGCAGTTGCAGGAGGCGCTGGCGATGCGCGAAGCCGACGGCGATGCGGCCGGGGCCGCGCTCACCCGGCACAACCTCGGACAGGTCCAGGGGGGTGGTGGCGGAGGACGTGGCCACGAGCCACCGGATGGCCGCGGCCCGTGGCGCCGCGGCTTCCTCGTCCCGGGGCTGATCGTGATCGTGGCCGTGATCGCCGCCGTGGTCGCCCTCAGCTCGACGGGCGCAAACCACGCCCAGCCGGTCAACGCCACCGAGCAGACAACGCCAACCAGCTCCGGGCCCAAGACAAACACGAGCCCGGCGGCCTCATCGAGCCTCTCGTCCTCCCGCAGTAAGACGAGCACGACCCAGACGCCGCCTGCGCCGCCGGCCACGATCAGCATTGGCATCCCGGCGGACGGCAGCACCGTTCAGCAGGGATCGACGCACCCGGCACGCTACAGCTGCAGTGGGGCCACGACGTGCGAGGGGCCGGTCTCCCCGGGGCAGCCGTTCGACACGTCGAGCCCGGGCAGTCACACGTTCACGGTCCGGGCCACCAATCGTGACGGCAAGGCCACGAGCAGCACGGTCAAGTATCAAGTCATGCCGGTCGACTCGACGGGGCCGACGATCGCCATCACCTCGCCCAAGGACGGCGGCGTCTACACCCAGGGTTCGACCGGGAACCTCGCCAGCTACATGTGCACCGACAGCGGCTCGGGGGTGGCGACATGCACGGGACCGATGCCCCCTGGCACCCCGGTGGACACCTCGAGCACCGGTCCTCACAGCTTCACGGTGACCAGCACCGACAACGCCGGAAACTCCAACAGCCAGACGGTCAACTACACCGTTCAGGCCCCCCGGCTTCAGTAGGAGGACCCATGCCAGAACCACAGCCAGAGGCCGGGAAGTTCAACCTCCAGATCGGAACCGTGACCGGCAGTCAGGTGATCGTCGGCGACTACAACACGGTCAGCCAGAGGATCGGATTGACGCCGGCGGAGACCGATCAGTTGCGCTCACTGTTCACCGGCCTGAGATCGGGGGTCTCGGCGAATGCCCCCGCTGGCGTCCAGCCCGAAGCCGAGACTCAGGTCGCCGAACTCGAGGCGGCGCTCGTCTCCGAGCAGCCCGATCCCGGGCGGGTACGCCGCGTCCTGCGCTGGTTTCGGGAGAACGCTCCCCAGCTGGCCGGCGCGGTGGTCAGCGTCGTCATCAATCCCCTGGTCGGGAAGGTCGTGGAGGGCGCCGGCGCGGCGATCGCGGAGCGCTTCCAAGAGGTCATCGCCGAGGAGACCTGAGTCTGCGGGCCAGGCCTGCCCACATCGTCTGGCTGGGGCCCGAGATCGCCCCCAAACTCGAGCCATCCTGGGCTAAGCTGCCCTGACCCGGGCCGGAGCGGGCCGCTGGGGCACATGCACCACAGGAGGTGGCCAGATGGCCGAGGAGTTCGATGTGATCGTGGTCGGGGCGCGTTGCGCCGGGTCGCCGCTGGCCACCCTGCTGGCTCGGCAGGGAATCAAGACGGCAATCGTGGAGAAGGCGAGCTTCCCCCGAGACACGCTGTCCACCCACATCTTCCAGGGTCCGGCGATCAACTTCCTGCGCCGGCTGGGCGTGCTTGAACAGGTGCTGGCCACCGGGGCCGAGCCCGTGCGGACGGTGGACGGCCGCCAGGAGGATCTCTTCTACGAAATCAACCCAGTGCAACGGCCCGGGGATATCGGCTCCTTCATGTCGGTCCGCCGGCATGTGCTCGACCCGATCCTGGCCGATGCCGCCGAACAGGCCGGGGCCGAGGTGATGATGTCCACCAGCGTCACCGATCTCGTCCGCGAGGGCGGCCGGGTCACCGGGGTCAAGGTCAACCACGATGGTCAGGAGCGGACGCTCCGCGCGCGGCTGGTGGTCGGGGCCGACGGACGAAATTCGACCATCGCCCCGCTGGTCGGCGCGCGCAAATACAACGTCACCCCCGGTGAGCGGTTCGGCTACTGGGGGTTCTTTGCCGAGCCCAACCTCGATGCTGAGCTCACGGCGGTCTACCACCGTTGGGAGGGACGCTTTGTGATCGCGATGGTGGCCGACGGAGGCCTGTACCAGGTGATCGTGTTTCCAGAAAAGCGCTTTCTGCCCGAGTTCAAGCGTGACCGAGAGGCGGCCTTCTTGGAACATGCTCGCGCGGCGGAGCCAGTGGCCAGGGTCATCGATGGTGCCCGGCTGGAGGGCAAGCTGCTCGGGGTGATCAAGTTCGAGTGCTTCTTCCGTGAGGGGGCCGGCCCGGGCTGGGCGCTGGTCGGCGATGCCGGCCACTTCAAGGACCCCGCGCCCGGTCAGGGCATCTCGGACGCCTTCCGCCAGTCGGAGGCGCTGGCCGCCGTGATCGGCGGGGCGATCGGTGCGTCCGACGCGACCCTGGATCGCGACATTGCCGCCTGGGCTCGCTGGCGTGACCGCGACGCAAACGAGCACTACTGGCTGGCGGCCGACTTCGGCGCCCCCGGAGTCGCGCCCAGCGTGCAGATCGAGATCCTGCGCCGCATGCGCGACCGCGGTCAGCTCGTCGAGCTCGGCGACCTGCTCCAGCACCGCACGATGCCCTCGCGGGTGTTCACCCCCGGTCGGTTGCTCGGTGCCGGGGCCAGGATGATGGTCCGAGCCGGGGCCGACCGCCGCCGGACACTGCGCGAGATCAAGGAGCTGATGGGCACCGAGATGCGCCGCCAGCGCCTGAACGGCAAGCCCGAATTCGTGCCCCTGTCCACCCATCTCGACGCGGGCGACACCGAGGTGCCGGCCCAGGTGGCGGCGTGAGTCGTCTGCCCGCCGCAGTCGAGACGACCACCGTGACCGTGAGCGGTGTGCGCTCGCCGATCCTGCAGGCCGGAGAGGCCGCCGCCCTCCGAGGCGGTGGTGTTCGTGCACGGCAACCCGGGCCCGGCCGAGGACTGGCGCAGCCTGCTCAGCGCCACCGGTGAGTTCGCGCGCGCGGTGGCGCCCGACATGCCGGGCTACGGCGGCGCCGACAAGCCCAAGGACTTCCCGTACTCCAACCAGGGTTACGCCCAGCATCTCGGCGGCATCCTCGACCAGCTCGGGATCAGCCGCGCGCATCTCGTCCTGCACGACTTCGGCGGCTCCGTGGGGACTGACCTGGGCGGTCAACCATCCCGACGCCGTGGCCAGCGTCACCCTGATCAACACCGGGCGTCCTGCTCGACTACCGATGGCACCGGTTCGCGCGGATCTGGCGGACCCCCGGACTCGGAGAGCTGTTTCAGGCCACGACGACGCGCGCCGCGTTCAAGGTCCTGGTCGGCGCGCGAGAATCCGCGCTTGCTGCCCGCCGACGCTCGATCGCCTCTAGGAGGTATCGAAGCCGTGGCCGACCAAGCGGGCGGTGCTCAAGCTCTACCGGGCCACGCCGGCCGCAGCCATGGGGGCGCCTGCGTGACCAGCTCCGGGCTCATGATCCGCCCGACGCTGGTCGTGTTCGGCGTGGGTGATCCCTACATTCCGTGGGAGCAGGCCGAACGCCAGCGCGAGTCCTTTCCCTCGGCACGAATCGAGCTTCTGGACGGGCTCTGGCACTGGCCGTTCTTGGAGGACCCAGCGCGGGTGAGCCGAGGCGTGATCCCGTTCCTGCGCGAGCGGGTGGTCGGGAGTGCCGCCCGCAGCGGGACCACAGAGCAGTCGTAACCGCGCCCACCGCTGGCTTGGGGCGCTGGCTCGCCGCTGGCTTAGGCCGCGCGCTAGGCCGCGGCTTAGGCCGCTGCGACGGCGGGTACCAGATTCCCCACAGGGGCCGCGAGGAGAGGAAGAGGGAAATGCGAGTTGCAGGCCGATCTGCACGTGGCGGTGTGGCCTGATCGCCGGGCTGCTGCTCGTCTGCGTGACGCTGGCCGCGGCCGCGAGCCACGCCCGTGGGCTGCCCGCTCGGCGCCGCCCCCGGAGGCCCCGGCGCCCAGTCCTATCTCGACATCGCGCGCAAGGACTGCTTTGGCACCGCCCGCAACACGAACTCGAAGGTGTGGTTCACCGTCGCCGACGGCGTGCTCTCCGACGTCTTCAGCCCCACGATCGAGAACAGCAACGTCAACACCGTGCAGTACATCGTCACCGACGGGCACTCGTTCGCCGATCTGCAGCTCGCGACATGACCTATACGGTCAGCTCGCCCGACCCAGCGGGATGGTGTGCCGGGTGACCAGCCGCGACACCCGCCACGGCTTCAAGCTGGTCAGCGACTACAGCACCGATCCCGGCCCGCTCCAGCGTCCTCATCCACACGACGCTCGAGCCACTCGGCACCACCCCGCAGCCGGCCTGCGGCGGCTGAAGATCTACGTCCGCTACGACGCCACGATCGATAACACCGGTGGCGGGGGCGCGACCAACGCCCTGCCCAACAACGCCGCGCTTTGACCCGGCCGACCGGAACGCTCGTGTCCGCCGACACGACGAAGCCGACGGGCCCGTTCGCGGCCCAGGTCGCCGGCGCGCTGGCCGCCGGCGCGCGGCTTTGCCCGGAGCCTCGAGCGGATTCGTGGGCACGGCGAGCGACGGCCTCAGTCAGCTCGACACCTACCACCGGCTTCGCAACGCCTACCGGCGGCGCCACCGCCGGCAACGTCGTGCAGACCGCGCTCCTCAGGACGCGACCCGGCGCGCCCTTCACGCTCGCGCTCGGCTTCGGGCCGACCGCTGGGGCCGCGGCGAGCACCGCCGCGCAGCCAGCGCTGACACCGCGTACGGCCGTCGCTGGGCGGATACGAGGCCGGCTGGCGCGCCTACGACGAAGCGCTGCACGGCTCCGCCGGCCAGGCCGTGCGACGGTCCTACTGGCTGTCGGCCAACGTGATCAAGGCCGCCGAGGACAAGACCTACATCGGGGCGTTCGTCGCCTCGCCGACCGACCCGTGGGGGCAGGCGGTGCCGGCCACCACCACCCACGCCGGGTGGACGTACCGCGAGGTGTTCAGCGCGCGACAACTACGAGACGATGACCGGACTGCTGGCCGACGGCGACCGGACCAGCGCGCGCCAGATGGTCACCTTCCTGTTTGACCGCGCCCAGCAGCCCGACGGCAGCTTCCCGCGTGACTCGCTGGTCAACGGCGCCCCGGCGCCCGACCTGTTCGGGCTGTCGGAGATCGACGAGGTCGCCTACCCGCTGCTTATGGCCTGGCAGACCGGCTTTGCCGGTGACACGTCCTTCTACAAAGCGCACATCCGGCCCGCGGCCGACTACATCGTCGACCACGGTCCCAGCACCGGCGCCGAGCGCTGGGAGGAGCACCCCGGATACTCGCCCGCCGACGATCGCCGCCGAGATCGCCGGGTCTGGTGGCGGCCTCGCACCTGGCCACCGCTGCCCACGACCCCGGGCGTGCCCGCCTGTACCTGGCCACGGCCGACTACTACCAGCGCAACGTCAAGCGCTGGACGGTCACCACAACGGGCCCGTACGCGCCGGGCCGCTACTTCATCCGCGAGTCGCGCAGCGGCGACCCGAACACCGCTGAGACCTATGACCTCGGCAACGGCAGCATCCCGGCGCGTCGATCAGCGCCGCATCATCGATGCCGGCTTCCTCGAACTGACCCGCCTGGGCGAGCTGTCGGCCTCCGACTCCGACGTCAAGGCGTCGCTGGGGGTGGTGGACTCGGTCCTGCGAGAGCCAGACCCCATCCGGTCCCGGCTGGCACCGCTACGGGATCCAGGCCAACGGCGCCACCGACGGCTACGGCGACTGCTACGTGCCTGACCCGACCAACTGTTCCCCCACCGGCGCCCCCTGGTTCGGCACCTTCGCGGGGTCCGGACATCTGTGGCCGACTCCTCGACGGCGAGCGCGCCGAGCAGGACATGCAGAGCGGCAACGCTCCCGGCGCCACCGGTCTGGCTACCGCCATGCGGCGTATGTCATGGGGGTTGGGCATGGTTCCCGAGCAGGCCTGGGAGGACCCCGACGTGGCGCCATCGCCCTACGGTTCGGATCCCGCGACGGCCTCGATCGGCTTCATCGACGGCAAGGCCGCCGGTTCTGCCGCCCCCCTGATCTGGGCTCAGGCGCAGTACCTGCGGCTGATTCGAGACCTCCAGACCGGCAAGCTGCTGGACCAGCCCGCGGTCACCCGCGATCGCTACGTGAGCTCCGGGCCTCCAGCCGTCCTGCCGGTCACGATCACCTCACCGGCTGCGGGCTCGACGACACCGACCCACTCGACCGTCGTGAGCGGCACCGCCGCCGGTGGCGGCCCGATCACCGTCACCGTCGGCCAACCCGGCTCCGCTCATAACACGACGACGGTCGCTACGACCTCCCCGGGCCCGGGCGGTCACTTCTCGGTCACGATGCCTACCCCGCAGGGGACGGACCTGATCACGGTGGCCACGGTCACCGGCAGGCATTCGTCGGGTTGGGCCCAGGAGACGGTGACCGGCCCCTAGCCAGAAGCCGGACAGGACTGAAGGTCAGTGGACCCGGATGTACCGGGTGACGACGACGCCGGCGGCGCGCACCCGGAGGCGGTAGCGGCCCGGACGGCGACCGGCCAGCGAGAAGTGGCCCGGGCACGCGCGGTAGTGATCGTGAGCCCAGCCGCGCTTGCCCTGCCGGGTTAGCGCGCACTGCAGACGGCTCCCGTGGGGGACCGAGGCCACGATCGTGATGTGGTGACCGACCAGGTGGATCGAGATCGTGACCCGGGCGGGCGCGACGCCATGATGACCGTTGCCCCGTGCGCCGGCGCTTCCATGACCGGTGCCGCCGCCGGTGCCGACACTGCCCGGGACGCCGCGACCGGCGCCGGCTGCTACGGCCTGCGCCCACGTGTAGACGTAATCAGGGCGGTAGCTGTCATCGCCGCCGAAGAGGAGCATCGCGTAGCCCGCTTGCCCGGAGGGGTCGGTGCCCTGCGCGACGCCCATGGCCAGCGCGCCGCCGCTGGGGTCGAATTTGTAGAGGACGTCATGACGGTGACCCCAACAGCCGGCGGGGTTGCTCGCGCTGCAGTCGAGGTTGCCGCTGCCGGGCCCGTCGTCATACATCCAGGCTTCGTAGGCCAGCGGCATGTTGCTGAACCCACCCGCCCAGTTCGCGGTCCAGGCCAGGTAGTTGGAAGCGGTGGGCTGCGGATCGGCGTCGTGCGTGGACCCCCGCGGCGGCGTCGGTGTCGAGCGCTGCCGTGAGACCGGTCACCGGCGCCAGCCCGTAGAGAATCCGGTCCAGGTTGGCGAGCACGAAGCCCTGCTCGGCTGGGGTCAGCGCCACGAAGTTCGACGGAATCGCGTACGCCGGCTGGCCGAGGCTGGCCCGGGCCTGATCGAGAACCGCCAGCGAGGCGGTGATGCAGTCGGTCCCAGTGGGCGCGTTGAAACAGGAAGCCGGCATCGGCGGCGCGGGGTAGTTCGCGCTCGGGTCGGTTCCGGCCGAGTCGGCCAGCGCAGGCGCGGCCACCGCCAGGGTGGCAGAGGTGATCAGCGCAGCGGCGCGCAGCGTGCGGAGCATGCCCGGCTATTCGGGTCCCACGGGGGAAAAGATGAGCGTTCGCGCTGGGATTGGACCGAGCTATGAGTCCGACCGGCGTTGGGGGCCCCGGGGCAGCCGGCCGGAAGCGCTTGACGAGGCGACTTGGAGTCATCCGCTGTTCGCCACGAACGCCAGATGACTCCAAGTGGCGTCCAGACCTGCCAGGGCGGCTTGGGGGCGTGTAAACCCGCGTCGGCGTTGGCCCCGGCACGCGGGGTCAGCGTTGGAGCCTGCGCACCTGGGTAGGGGGTCACTATGGGCGTCAACCTCCCCTGGCCGATCCGCAGCGTGCTCGCCGGCACGGCGGGCACGGCCGTTCTGACCGCGTCTTATGCCGTGGAACGGCGGGTGCGCAGCCGCCACCAAGGCCCACTGGACTACGACGACAGTCTCGTTCCAGGTCAGATCGTGGTCAGCATCCTTCATCTCCCGCACGTGACCACCCGCGAGGAGGACGACGTTGGTCTGGCCTTGCGGTGGAGCTACGGCTCGGCCTTCGGTATCGCTCACGGACTGTTGAGGCACCACCTGCGCGAGCCGGCGGCCACGGTGGTGTTCGGCAGCCTGCTGATGACGGCCACGCTGACGATGTTTCCGCTCCTCGGCCGCACTCCGCCACCGTGGCGCTGGCCGCGCGGATTCTTGGCCACCAGCCTGCTGACGCACGCTGCATATGCGGCCACCGTGGGGTTCATCGACGATCGGCTGCGCACGCGCGCCGCTGCCTGACCGTCACGGTGCGTGGAGACTTACCACACATACTGTTGTGTTTTTGAACGCGGTCGACTAGCCTCCGAGCCGTGAGCACACGCGTTCTCGTTACCGGTGCGACTGGCTTCATCGGCGGCCGACTGGCCGAGCGCCTGTCCGACTCGGGGACGGAGGTCCGGTGCATGGTTCGCAACCGCCAGAGTCCTCGCGCCCGGGCTCTGGAGGCCAAGGGCTTCGGTCTGCATGAAGGAGACGTTCTTGCTCCCCACACCCTCAAGGCCGCGGGGAAGGACATCGATGTCGCCTATTACCTGATCCACTCGATGGGGCGCGGCGGCCATGCGGACTTTGTCGACAGCGAGCGCCAGGCGGCGGCGGAGTTTGCGCGGATGGCCCGGCGCGAGGGGATCAAGCGCGTCGTTTACCTCGGTGGCCTAGGCGACAAGCCGGACTCCAAGCATCTGCGCTCGCGGCACGAGACCGCCCTGACGCTGCGAGCCGAGGGGCCGCCACTGACCTACTTCCGCGCCAGCATGGTCGTCGGCCCCCAGAGTGAGTCCTACCGGACGCTGCGCTACCTGGTCCAGCGGCTGCCGGCCATGATCGCTCCCGCCTGGCTGAATAACAAGACTCAGCCGATCTCGATCGAGGACACGCTCGCCTATCTGACCGAGGCGCTGAGCGTTGACGCCTCGGCCGGCCGCGAGATCCAAATTGGCGGTCCGGATGTGCTCACCTACGGCGACATGCTGGACGCGATGGCCACGGTGTTGAACATTCGCCCGCGCCCTCGCATCCCGGTCCCCCTCATCACACCTTGGTTGTCTTCGCTCTGGATCGGCCTGGTCACGCCGGTGGATGCGGGGGTGGCGCGGCCGCTGATCGAGGGGCTGGCCGTGCCCACGGTGGTCAGCGATCCGGGCGGGATGCAGCTCTTCAACGTGGCGCCAGTCGATTTCATGACTGCTCTGCGCCGGGCGGTGGCCGAGGATCCGGAGTTGAGCCGTCGGCGCCCCGGTGCCGAGCGCCCTGCGGCGCACCCCGCGTGAGGCAGGGACCAGCCCGTCTGGACTAGCCAGCCCAGGGCAAGTCGCCTGTTAACAACTGTCAAGTCTGGTGAGGCGTGCGTAGCTAGTAGTAACTCTTGACACTGCGTAGAGACAGGTCAGTGTCAATTTTTTTACACCTGGGATCAGTACGGGTTTACTATCGCTTTGGGGCCATCTTCCGGGACCGGGAGAGGCAACCGATAGCCACCAGTTCACCGCTACGGTTTCTATAGGAGGGGCATTCCATGGCTGATCAGCCAGGGCAGGGCGCGGGCGCAGGACAGGGCGCGGGCGAGGAGGCACAGGCGGCGAAGCTGCCCGACAAGCTGCAGAAGGAGATCGAGAAGTTCCAGAAGGAGAAGCCGGAGTTCAAAGAGAGCAAGATCGAGATCAAGGAATCCAAGTTCGAGCACAAGGAGATCAAGGAGAAGCCCGAGATCAAGGAGGGCAAGGACAAGCCTGAGATCAAGGAGGGCAAGAACGAGCTCAAGGAGCACAAGAACGAGCTCAAGGAGCACAAGCTCGAGAAGATCGAGCACAAGGAGATCTCCAAGCTCGAGCATAAGGAGTTCATCGAGAAGCCGCTCAAGCACGAGATCAAAGAGGTTGAGAAGCAGATTCCCGACAAGACAGCGGGCAAGGACCTGGTCGAGACCGGGCCGCTGAACCCCGGCGATCCCGTCGAGCTCGGCCAGGCGGCGCGCCAGACCCTGGAGGCGCACGCCAATGCGCTCGAACAGTCAGCGCAGCAGATCCGTCACTTCATCGAGCAGTCAGACCGGCCTGATCTCGGCGAAGGGGCACTGAAGCAGGAGCCCGACCAGAAGGACTAAAGCGCGCGGCCCAGGTCATGCGCGACTGGCTTCTGGTCGCCTCGCGTCAGGACACCTCGGCGCTGTGGGCCTTCGAGCGGCTGAGCGCTCGGGGTCGCCTCTGCCAGGTGGTCCTGACCGAGGCGCTTCAGTCCTCGGAAGTGAGATGGCTTCACAGTGTCAGCACCCGCGGCGCTGGGGTAACGGTGACACTCGCCGACGGGCGCCGCATCGACTCAGGCAACGTGGCCGCGGTTCTGAACCGTGCCGTGAGCGCGCCGCTGACCCTCATGGCTCAGATGCAATGGCCGGACTCCGACTACGCCCGCACCGAGCAGAGCGCTTTCGCGCTTAGCTGGTTACAGGCGCTGGCTCCGGTCGTCGTCAACCCGCCCGCGGCTCGCGGCCTGGCCGGGGCGTGGCGCTCACGGGCCGAGTGGTCGGGTCTTGCGCGGCGCGCCGGCCTCGACTGCGCCCCGCACGAGGCCGACAGCCATGACCCCGGCAGCGTGCATTGCTTCCCCCAGGCTCCCCAGAATGGGCTGGTCATCGGCGAGCGAGCGTTCGGACTGGCCGCCCGGCCCGAGGTCCAGGCGGCGGCGATCGCGCTGGCCAAGGCGGCGGGCACGCCGCTGCTCGGCCTCTGGTTCACCGACGAGCAAGCGCCGCGGCTGACGATGGCCACCCCGCACCCGGATCTGTCGCTGGGCGGCGAGCCAGGCATCGACGCGCTGGAAGGAGTGCTGAGCGCGTGATTCTCCTGTTCGGCATACCCAGTGAAACGCCGATGGCGATGGTCGCGCAGGCGCTGACGGCATGGGGTCAGGAACCCGTGGTCATCAACCAGCGCGATGTGGAAGGCAACCGGATCCGTCTGCGCTTGGGCGGGGCTGACGCCGGCGGCGAGCTCAGGACCGCAGGCCTGCGCCTGGACCTGGCCGAGGTCGACGGCGTCTACCTGCGGCCAATGGACGACCGCCGTCTGCCCGAGCTGGCCGGCGAACCGGCCGACTCGGCCCTGCGGCATCGCGTGATGGCCTTTCACGAGCTGTTCATCCAGTGGACCGAGGCGATCGAGATCACGGTCGTCAACCGCTACAGCCGGATGGGCTCGAACTTCTCCAAGCCCTACCAGGCCCAGCTGATCACCGCAGCCGGGCTGGCCACGCCCGAGACACTGGTCACCAACGATCCGCAGGCCGTGTTGGCCTTCCGCCAAGAGCACGGCGAGCTGATCTTCAAATCGATCAGCGGCGAGCGCTCGATCGTCAGGAAGCTGAGCGAGGCTGACCTCGCGCGTCTTGACCGGATCCGCCACTGTCCGGTGCAGTTCCAGGCCTGGGTTCCCGGCCAGGACATCCGCGTGCACACGATCGGTGGTCGCTGCTTCTCGACGGCGATCAGCTCGACCGGTGTCGACTACCGCTACGCGGGCCAGCGGGACGGTGCCCCGGCCGCACTCTCGGCCACGACCTTGCCGGACGAGATCGCTGAGCGATGCCTGGCCCTGACTGCGCGCCTGGGACTCGAGTTCGCCGGAATCGACCTGCGTCGCGACCCCGACGGACGCTACGTCTGCTTCGAGGTCAACCCGAGTCCGGCCTTCAGTTACTACGAGTCGCACACCGGACAGCCGATCGCGGCCGCTGTGGCCGATCATCTTCTCGGCGGTGCGCGTGGGGCCACCGCGCCTCAGGCCGCGCTCGCCGCCAATCCGACGGTCGCGTAAACGGCAGCCAGATCGAACCTCAGGCGATGGCCCTGCGCAAGTTGATCTAGGCAGCCAGTAGCCGGCGCCTGCGCCTTCGCGTTCCAGTCACGAATCGGTCACGGGGGTGAGGGTTGTGTGACAAACGGCAGCTGGGGAGGGGGTGGCGTTCTGTTTGGCGGTCAAACTCCCGGAAGTGCCTCTGAAAACCGGCCATTTCCGCACGCACGCAGCCCATTCTGGGGCCGTGCGTGTGGTGGTGGTCGGATTCCGGCCACGGTGGCACGCACCGCGTAAAAGTGCTCGGCGTGCGTGCGGAATCGGCCGTTCGGGAGCCGCGACGAGAGGATCACGGCAATCGCCCGGTTTCAGCGCGCGGTGGGACACTCTCTTTCCTGTTCCTGGCGCTGTGTTGCTGTTGGCCACGCCGCGCCCGTCGAAATCGGAGAGGAAACGGCGCGCTTCCTGCCTGCCCAGAGCCGCGGCGCCCGACCGGCGCCGGGCCCCGAATCCCCATGGTAGGGTCAGACCCGTTTCCGGTGCGGGAGGAGTGAGACGATGTTTCGATTGGGTCGTCGGCGTCGCCTGACGGCGGCACTGAGTGCGGTGGTGTTCGCAGTGACAGTGCTGGGCGTCATGTCGGCGGCGGGCGCCGTCAGCCTGCCCTTGCCGCCGCTGCCGATCATCGGCGGGACCGACACCAACGGCGTCAACGACCTGGGCGCGCTCGGCCAGGGGACCGGCCAGACGCCGGCCAAGGCCCCGGTCGTGGACCGGCCCGAACCACCGCTCACCGCCACGCCGCTGTCCAAGTGCGGCCCCGGCTCAAGGCCCGAACCCGGCGTGGACGGTCGCGTCCCGTCCGGAAGTGGGGATAACGGCCTGTGGTGCAACATGGCCGAGGTCTCGCACCAGGGCACCTCGGGCGGCTTCAAGACCTTCCGTTACGTCGACGCCCAGGGTCACGTGTGCGCCTTCTACGACACGGCGCTGCTGTTCCCGACCAACGCCATCAACCCCGCCGGGGCGTCGCTGGGCGTGGCCGTACTCAACATGGCCAATCCCGCGCATCCGGTGCAGACCGACACGCTCACCCAGGTTCCGATGATGACCCCGCACGAGTCTCTGAACCTAAACCAGGCGCGCGGGCTGCTGGCCGCCGTAAACGGCAATCCGAGTACCGAGCCCGGTCTGGTCTCCATCTACGACGTGCACCAGAATTGCCTGCATCCGACGCTCGATTCGACCTCGCTCGTGGCCCGCTTCGGTCACGAGAGCGGGTTCTCGCTCGACGGCAAGACGTTTTACGCCACCAGCACCGCGCTGCCCTCGGTGACCGCGATCGACGTCTCAGACCCGAAGCACCCGCACGCCCTCTGGCAGGGTCAGGTCTACGCCCACGGCATGACGCTGAGCAACAACGGCGACCGCGCCTACGTGGCTGACCCCCAGGGCGGGGACATGCTGATCCTGGACACGAGCCAGATCCAGGAGCGCAAACCCAACCCGCAGGTGCGTGAGATCAGCCGGCTGACCTGGAAGACGGCGTCGATCCCCCAGAACGCGATCCCGTTCACCGAGAACGGTCATCCCTATGTGCTCGAGTTCGATGAATACACGCAGGCCACGCTCAATCCGCAGGGCAACCGCGACGTCGTCGGGGCCGCTCGGATCATCGACATCGCCAACGAGGCCGCGCCGTTCATCGTCTCCAACATCCGGCTGCAGGTCGACCAGCCCGCCGACCACCATGCCGCCGACGGAGACCCCGGCACGACGAGTCCCGCCCAGGGTTACGCCGCGCACTACTGCAACATTCCCACGCGCGTGAACCCGAAGCTGGTGGCGTGCTCGTTCATCGCCTCCGGCCTGCGGCTGTTCAACATCGCTGACCTGGTCCATCCGCGCGAGGTCGGTTACTTCGTTTCGCCGACGACGCCGAACACCGAGACCGGCTACACCAACGACGACTACGCGATGTCGCAGCCGACCTTTGACGTGGCCCGCCACGACGTCTGGTACACCGACGGCGGAACCGGCTTCTACGTCGTCCACGTGACCAACGGCGCCTGGGCGAACTCGTCGGGCTCGGCCGTCGGCGCCCGGTGCGGGCACGAAGGCATGCCCGGCGCCGACGGGCCGCCTGTCCGGCCGCGCGCTTGGCCCGGTCAGGCTCGGGATGACGCGCGCCCGCGCTCGCCGCGCCTTCGGGCACAGCCGCGACCGGCGCGCCGGCACCACGGATTCGTTCTGCCTCACGGGCGGGGCCGTCCGGGTGGCCGTGCCGTCGGGCGCAGTGCTCCATCACCAGACCGCCAAGGCGGCCAAGCGCGATCGCGGCCGGGTTGTCCTGGCCCTGACCGGCAACCGGCACTACGCGCTTCGCGGCGTGCATCCCGGCACCAAGCTGGCCAAGGTCGCCCACCGGCTTCACGCCGGCCGCGGGGTCCGGATCGGCAAGAACACCTGGTACGTGGTCGCCAATGGCGCCAGCCACGGGGTTCTGAAGGTCAGCCACGGAGTGATCGGGGAGGTCGGCATCGCCGCCCCCGCCCTGACTCGGTCCCGGCCCGCCGACCGGCGGATGTTGGCCCACCTGCGCTGAGCAGTACACCTGTCGGTCCACCTGCACTGAGCAGTACGCCTGTCGGTCCACCTGCACTGAGCTGGTTGCGCCGGGGGGCCGTGGCTGACAGGCGCCCGAGACGCCCGTCTACAGTCGAACCCCGTGGCTGACATTCCGGCAAGGGCGGTTGAGTCGGGCCCGCTGGCGCGGGTTCCCTCCGGCGCGCTCGTGCTCGGCGGGATCGCCTCGGTCCAGTTCGGCTCGGCGATTGCCACCCACCTGTTCACCTCGGTGGGCCCGGCGGGCGCCGTCCTGCTGCGCCTGGTCACGGCCAGCATCGTGCTGGTGGCGATCGCCCGGCCGCGATGGCGGGGCCACACGCGCGCCGACCTGGCTCTCGTCGGCCTGTTCGGGGTCGCATTGGCGGGGATGAACCTGAGCTTCTACGAGTCACTGAACCGGATCCCGCTCGGGATCGCGGTCTCCCTGGAGTTTGTCGGGCCGTTGGGCGTGGCCGTGGCCGGTTCGCGGCGACGCGTCGACGCGGTGTGGGTGATCCTCGCCGCCGCGGGGATCATCGCCCTCACCCACGGCGGGACCCGCCATCTGAGCGGGTTGGGGATCTTCTTCGCCCTGCTCGCCGGGGCCTTCTGGGGGTCCTACATCCTGATCAGCGCGCGTGTCGGTCGGAGCTTCGCCCGCGGCACCGGCCTGGCCCTGGCCATGTGTGTCGGCTCGTTGGTGGCGCTGCCGTTTGGTCTTGCCGCCGGCGGGTCCAAGCTGCTCACCCTGCACTCGCTCGGGATCGGGGCGGCGGTCGGGATGCTGTCCTCGGCGATTCCGTACTCGTTCGAGCTCGAGGCGCTGCGCCGGATCGCGGCCCACGTGTTCGGCGTGCTGATGAGCATCGAACCGGCGATGGCGGCGCTGGCCGGCCTGATCGTGCTCGGCCAGGGGCTCAGCGCACGCAGCATCGCGGGTATGGCGCTGGTCGTGGCCGCCAGCATCGGCGTCACGTGGGGGGCACGCACGCCGGTGCCCATCGACGTCTGAGCCACACCGGCTGGGTTCATCCCCGACTGGCGGTGGCACGCCCGGACGGCGGGCGTCACACGCCAGCGCGCAGGATCCACTCGGCCAGAAACGGCTCGGCGATCCGGTAGCCGCCGCCCCAGCGCTCGACGAGCTCGTCGTGGACAAGGGACTCCAGGGCTCGCTGCACGGTCGAGGTACCGGGGAGGCCATGGGTGCGCCGGTAGCCCGCGGCCAGCGCCGCCCGGCCGGGATCGCGGGCCAGCGCCTCGAGGACGAGGCGCTGGGCACGGGCCGCGCCGTCCCAGATGCGCTCAAAGTGGGCGTTCTCGGACTGAAGCACGCGGCGCAGCGCCTGGCCCAGGCGCTCCTCCTCGGCCAGGCCGTCAGCGGGAGTCACCTCCCACAGGGCGTAGGCCAGCTCCTGGGTTCCGTAGGGATGACCGTGGGTGATCTCGAGCAGGGCGGAGATGACGGCATCCTCGATCCCACGGCCGCTGCGCTCAAAGCGCGAGCGGATGAAGCGAGTGAACTGCACGACCGGAATCGGACCGAGCTCCATGTGCTTGGCCGCGCGCCAGAAGGGCTCGTTCTCATCGTTGAAGATGCGCTCCATCATGTGGCGCTTGCTGCCCAGGTAGACGTGGGCGACGTCGGGTTGCTCCTGGAATACCGAGCGCATCAACGGCAGCAGGTGACGGTCGATGCTGACCACTTCCTGAAACTCGTCAAAGACCAGCGCGACGCGCCGGTCGCGGTCGGCGGCGAGCTGCGCCGGGAGCTCGAGCAGGTGCTCGATAGTGGCGTCGATGTCCTCGCCGGCCAGCCCGCCCCGGAAGCTGAAGCCGATCGAGCCGTCGACGTCGAGCGTCATCGTCGGCTCCACCCGCAGGCCGCGGAAGATGCCGGTGGCACGATCACGAGCGCGGAACAGGGGCGAGGCGACATCCTCGTAGATGGTGGCCGCGAGCTTGGCCGCCAGTCGCTCCTTGGTCGGGGTCTTCATCAGGTCGACCTGGGCGACGAGCACCTCGCGTTTGCGGATCAGCTCATGCGAGGCGCGCCACAGCAAGGAGGATTTTCCGTACCTCCGGGGGGCGAAGACGACCACGTTCTGGCCGTTGCGCATGTCTGATTTGAGCTCTCGCACCTCGGCCGAGCGATCGGTGAATGCGTCATCGAGAGCCAGATCGCCGAATCGGAAGGGGTTGGCCTGAAGATTGCGCGCCATTCGTTACACGATACCGCGTAACGCAATCTGGGCCAAGGAGCATTACGCTATTCCGCGTAGCAAACATAGTTTTTATGAAGGTTGGGGAGGGTTGACTCCGGGTGACGCTCGGGCATAAAGTCAAGCTCGCACCGGGGTTGCAGTAACAGGGCTGGAGGGCAGATGCATAAGTGGTTAGCCGGGGGTGGCGACCGTTCTCCGCGGAGCGGGGGAGTCTCACCATGTCGGTGACCACGATTCCCGGGGCACCGGCCGCGGTCGTCTCACCTCCGCTTGATTGGCAGGCCTCGGTTCCGACCGCGTTCGCGCTCGGCTGGCAGATGGCCGATCTGTTCGCGATGTCCGCAGCCCTTGCGCAAGACCCGCGGGATGCCGCGGAAAGCTCAACTGACGGTAAGAGCTCAACTGACGGCAACAGCCGCCCCGCGCTGGCCGGCATCGCGGCCTGGTCGCCGGCCGACCGCTGGGATCTCGCCGTGCTTCAGATTGCCTCCAAGTCCAACCGGCTGAAGGCCGCCTTTCAGCACTTTGGCGCCGATACCGATGACCTTGATCAGTTCGAGGCCACCGCGCACGAGCTGCTCGGACAGGCCGGAGCTGTCGGAGCCAGCATGGAGGTGAGTGCCGCCTACCACAGGCTGATCATGACCCTGGCCGCCGCCCATGCCCGCCTTGGCCGGGCCTGTGAGCTTGGTTGCGCTCTGGCCGACACGTGCCGGGTCAGCGGCCCGCTGACGTGCCCCGAACTCAAGCACCGGTTCGGTGATCGCCTGACGCCGGTGCAGGCTGCGCTCAGCGACCTGGCCTCGAGCCTCCCCGATCACGCGAGCCGTGCGGTCAGCCTCTCACTGGCCCAGTGGCACAAATGGACCGTGGACGCGAGCCCCGACGCCACCGTCCCCGAGGAGCTCGACGAGATCCTCAAACGCCAGGGCGAGTTGTGGCGCTCGGTCCTCTCGGGCGAGAAGCTCGGCCGAGACATGCTGGCCGACGACGACTATCTCGACGCCTCCAAGACCCTGCTGCGCACCATGATCAGACGTCCTTGGCTGTGGTCCGCGATCGTTGCCACAGTCGTCCTGATCGCCATCGGGCTCTACCTCATCCTCACCGCACCCGATGGGCTCAAAGCGATCAGTGGGGCGGCCCTTACCGTGCTGAGCGCGCTGGGCCTCACGGTTGCTTCGATCAAGCGCAGCGCTACGGACGTAGGCAACCGGCTGCTGGCCGAGGTGTGGAGTGCCGAGGAGGACTGGGCGATCGCGCAGGCGGTCACCATAAACCCACCCGGTCTGATCATTACCCTGCACAAGCGAGAGGTCCGTCCGCGCGGCCCCAGCCGCGCACCAGTGAGGCGGCTGCCGGACGACGGCGGATCGGCCACCGCCAGCCACTAGTCACTAGCGCGTGAACATCGCTGTCATCGGAGGCACAGGCACCCTGGGGAGCCTCGCCGCGAGCGAGCTATCCCGGCGCGGGCACGCCGTCCGGGTCGTGTCGCGCACGCCGCGCAGCAGCGCATCGGGCGAGCACCGCGCCGCCGACCTGACCACCGGCGCGGGGCTGGACGCGGCGCTCGATGGTGTGGAAGTGGTCGTCGACGCCGCCAACGCACAGGGCCGCTCGATGCGCGAACTGCTGGTCGGCGGCACTCAGAGGGTGGCGGAGGCCGGAGTCCGCGCCGGCGTGAATCATCACGTGCTGATGTCGATCATCGGGATCGAGGCCGTACCGACCGGCTACTACAAGGCCAAGCTCGACCAGGAGGCCGCGCTGGCCGCCGTCCCCGGAGCGTCGCTGGCGCGCACCGTGCTGCGCGCCACCCAGTTCCATCAGCTGCTCGAATGGGCCTTCGCCTCCGCCGGGCGCATCGGCGTCCTGCCTGGCGGACAGATCGTCCTGCAGCCGATCGACCCCGCCGAGGTGGCCGTGACCTTGGCTGACCTGATCGAGCGCGGCCCGGGGGAGAGCAGGGTTGAGTTCGCCGGCCCCGAGCGGCTCACGCTGAAGGAACTGGCCCGGCAGTGGCGTGCGGTGCGCGATGTCCGGCGCGTGCTGATCCCGGTGCCGCCGGTCGGCCGCACGATCAACGCCCTGCGGGCCGGGGCACTGACCTCGGACACGGCTGCGCGCGGTCGGGTCACGTTTGCCGAGTGGCTGCGTAGCCGTGACGGCCGGGGTCGGGCCGCGAGCTAGAGCCGGCGGCAGCGGGCCTCGACGAGCGAGAAGACCGCAAAGGTGAGCAGCCCGGCCGCCGCCACTCCGACGAGCAGTGGGCCGAAATCCTGATGGTGCAGGCGCTCGAGCGCCCCGTCGATGCCCACCGCCTCGCGCGCGTTGTAACCAATCGCGGTGCGGAGCAGGAAGTAGCCCACGATCGCGAACACGGTCGCCCGCGCGATTAGCCCGACCTGACCCAAGCGCAAGAAGGCGTGGCGCTGGGTGGAGCTCATCTCCGCGGTCTCACATTCGTCGGCAAAGCGGCAGCGCACGGCCTCATAGGCCTGAAAGACACTGACGAGGAGCAGGACCAGCCCGGCAGTGCCGACCAGCACCGGGCCACCGGGCCAGCCCAGCACGCCGGCCGCCGCCTGGCGTGGCGCGCCGGATGAGCCGCCGCCGCTGCCGATCAGAGCCTGGACGGCGACGGCGAAGAAGGCCAGGTAGCACGCCCCGCCGGCAAAGCTCGAGATGCGGTCCTTGGCCGAGCCGCTGCCCCCGCCCTCGGGGCCGCCGCCATGGAAACCGTGGTCGAATTTCCAGAGCGCGTAGGCGAACAGGCCGGCGGCCATACCGACGATCGCCACGCGGCCGAGTCCGTCACGGGCGATCAGGGCCAGCGCGCCCTGCTGATTGGGGGTCGCACCATCGGTACCCGCTCCCAAGGCCAGGGCGGCGGCGAGCAGGCCGATTACGGCGTAGGTGATTCCACGGGCGACAAATCCCGCCCGCACGACCGAGCAGTAAATCCTCGAGCCGATCGAGTTCCGGCCAGGCGCAGCTCGGCTGCTCGGCTTGCCTCGCGTCTTGACCCCCATGATCCGGTACTACCCGATCACCGCGATCGCGAGCCGGTTTCGACGGGCGCGCGATCAGGCGCGGATCCGTCGCCGGCCGCGGAGACGCACGCCTACGGCGACGGGACCAGCGCGGGGGGCGCGGCCGCGGTCGCCGGCGGTGTCCGCTGGCGACGCAGGCGAGTCGGCAGCCAGGCAATCAGGCCCCCGACGCCGGGGACCCAGATCGAGATCGCGTGGTAGACGAGCACCGCGCCGACCGAGGCGGCCGGCGAGAGTCCGTAGAGCACCAACGCTGCGGCCAGGCCCGAGTCGAGCACGCCGATTCCGGCCGGAATCGGAATCGTCGTGGCCAGGTAGCCGATGCAGTAGGCGATGACCAGGGCCTCGGCGCCGATCGGGTGACCGGTGGCCGTGCAGGCCGCCCACAGGGTGGCCATGTCCAGGCCGAGAAAGCCGGCCACGCCGAGCAGCCGCCAATGCGGGGCGCCGACCGAGCTCACGGCGCCCTCGAGGCCCGAGGCCACGGCCCGCAGGGCACGCGGCCCGCGCGCGCCCAGCCGCCGGGCCAGCGTCATCGCCGCGGCGGCCACGGAGAGGACCCCGACGGAAACCAGAATCGGGATCCCGGCGTGGCTGAGGTCATGGGGACCCCCGGGCACCCCGACCACCAGCAGCAGCCCGGCCAGGCCGTTGATCAAAAAGCCGAACGCGGTGAGCAGACACAGCAGGGCAGCGCAGCGCTCGATCAGGCGGCGCTTGTCGACGCCGTGACGACGCAGGAGCAGGCCGGTGGCCGCCGCCGACGAGATGTTCCCGCCCGGAAGCACCGCCCCGGCGCCCATCGCCATCCAGGCCACCCGCCGGCTGACCAGGCGCGACGGTTCGGGGAAGAATCGGCGAAACACGACCACGTAGCTCAGACACGACGCGAGCTCAAAGCCGATCGCGACCAGCACCCAGAACAGGTTCATGTGGCCGATCTGGTCGATCACATCCTCCGGCGGCGCCACCCAGAGCAGCAGACCGGTGGAGGCAACGGCGACCAGGGCGGTCAGCAGCACGCGAGCGCTGGGCCGCGACCACCGACGCGTATGGACCGCGGTGGGAGCGCCGCGGTGCTGGTCCGTCATTACCACCATCGTGGCGCATCGACCTAATCGCCGCGCCGCCGCGGGCTTCCGTGGCCCCACGGTGTCGGTCCTCGCGCGCTCGTCTGGCCCGCTTGCCGGGGACTTCTAAAGTCAACGTAAGAGAGCTGGCTACGACGCGACTCATCGCCGCATGAGGGGTTAGGGTGAAGGTGAGCGTGCTTCGGGCGGGCAGGAACAAGCAGCTACGGCGCGGTTTTCTGCGGCCAGCGGCCCTTTTCGGCCTGGCTTTGGTGACCCTGATCGCAGCCGCCGTACCGGCCGGCGCGGCGGCCTCCACGCTCAAGACGGTGCGCTACCGCGGCTACACCGTGCGCGTGCCGGCGAGCTGGCCGGTCTACCGCCTCGGTGCGGGCTCGCGCACGTGCGTGCGCTTCAACCGCCACGCCGTCTACCTCGGGACCCCAAGCGGGGCTCAGCGCTGTCCCGGACACGCCGCGGGGCGAACGGAGGCCATCCTGATCGCGCCTCGTCCGAGCATCGCGCACCCCGGCTTCGTCCCCCAGGCGGCGTACGCACCGGCGCCAGCGACGACGCCGCAGGAGCGCGAGACCCAGATCACCAGCGCCGCCCATGGCGTCACCGTCACCGCGACCTGGAACCGGTCCCCGCAGGTCATCCGGGGCGCGCTCCACGTCAAGACCCTCACGCCGACACCCACCGCTCGCGTGGCGCAGAGCACACGCGCGCGCTTTCACGCTCAGGCCCGCCGCGTGGCCAACGACGCCGGAACGACCTACACCGGTCCGGGTTTCGATGCCTGCTCCACCCCGAGCCAGACGACGATGAGTCACTGGGGCAGCTCGCCCTACCGGGCGCTGGGCATCTACATCGGCGGGGCCAACAGCGCCTGCGCCCAGCCCAACCTGAACACGACCTGGATGGAGACCCAGTGGGCCGCTGGTTGGCACATGGTCCCGATCTACGTCGGGCTGCAGGCGCCGAGCAACTCCTGCGGATGCGCCGCGATGTCGTCCAGCCAGGCCGCCAGCCAGGGCACGGCGGCGGCGCAGGACGCGGTCGCCCAGGCTCAGGCGGTCGGGATTGGGGCCGGCAATCCGATCTACAACGACATGGAGGGCTACTCGCGGACCAGCAACAACACCAACGCGGTCATGAACTTCCTGGCCGCGTGGACGACCCAGCTTCATGCCGAGGGCTACGTGTCCGGCGTCTACAGCAGCGGCGGCTCGGGCGTGGCCGACCTGGTGGCTCGCTACGGAACGACGTACACCGAGCCCGATGACATCTGGGTGGCGGACTGGAACGGATCGGCCAGCACCAGCGATCCGTACCTGCCCGCCTCCGACTGGCCGGCGCACCAGCGCCTGCACCAGTACCGCGGCGCGCACAACGAGACCTACGGCGGCACGACGCTCAACATCGACAGCGACTACCTCGACGGGGGGACGGCGTTCGGCGCAGCGGCCACGCCGGCTGCCTCGCCCTCGCTGTCGGTCTCGCCGACCCCGACCGGCACCGTCAACCTGGTGGCCAGCTGGCCCGGCCAGAGCGGCGTCGCCAGCTGGCATACGCTCGGGGGCAGCAACCCGGCGGCGCTCACCCCGCTGGACACGAACCCCGTCAAGGGCGGGACGACGGCCATCGCCGAACACAACGCTTTCAGGTACTACGCCGTACAGGCCGTGGGCGCCGCCGGCCAGGTGATCGGGACCTCGGCCACGGTCAGCACCCGCCCCCACGTGACGCTCTACGGCCGAAGCGCGTTCGTGCCCCGCACCGGCGTGACCGGAGTCCCCGCGGGTTGCTTCACGGGCGCGGCGTGCGCGCTCAGCGTGACCGTGACGGCCGGGCGCGCGGTGATCGCCAGGACGGGCGCCGAACGGCTGAACACCAGCGCGGGCATCATCTTCTTCACCGTGAACGCCACCGGACGCAAGCGGCTGGCCGCGGCTCGGGGTCGCCGGCTACCGGTCCGGATCACGATCCGGGACGTTTCCGGGCGGAGCGCCTCGGTGTCGATGAACCTGATCCCGTATTCGACGCTCGGCTCGGGTCCGCGCCGCAGCGCCACCCCGGCCGCCTCGTTGAAGGTGATCGGGCTGCGCGACTTCGTGCTGCGCAACGCCACGGGCGGGATTCTGGCCGGCTGCTATGGCTCCGCGCCCTGTCTGATCAGGGCCAAGATCTCCGCCGCCCATCGAACCGTGGCCACCACCACGCCGGAGTTCCTGGGTGCCAACTCCGCGGGCTATCTGAACTATCGCCTGACCGGGTACGGACGCTCGCTGCTGGCCGCGGCCAAGGGCAACCAGCTCGGTGCTCAGGTGACGCTCACCGACGCCACGGCGACGGCCCGCGCCCACATCTCGCTGTCGTCGTTCCGCTAGAGGGCTGGTGCACACGGACCGTGTTCGATCCTATGCCTATATGGCACTAGATCGAACACGAAGCGCGTCGGAGCCTGCTAGCCCCGGGCGGCCAGCAGCGCCCGGGCCGCGTTGTGCCCTGGGATCCCGCTGACGCCGCCGCCCCGGCGCGCGCCGGCGCCGCAGATCCAGACGTTGTCGCGCCCGGTCTCAACCCCCCAGGTTCCGACCTCGTCGTCTGACTCTGCGAACGGCCAGGCCAGGTCGCGGTGGAAGATGTGGCCGGCCGGCAGGCCGAGCTCGGACTCGAGCTCGGGCGGAGTGCGGGCCTCCAGGCAGAGCTCGCCATCGGCGGTCTTCATCAGGCAGTCCTCGATCGGCTCGGCCAGGACCGAGTCCAGCGAGCGCAGGGTCGCCGCCACGGCCTGCTGCTTGGCCGCCGCCGCGGCGCGGGCATCGCCGGCGAACAGCCGGGCCGGCATGTGCAGGCCGAACACGGTCAGCGTCTGGGCGCCGGCCGCGCGCAGCTCGGGACCCAGGATGCTCGGGTCGGTCAGCGAGTGGCAGTAGGCCTCGCACGGCGCGGGATCGGGCACCTGCCCCCGTGACGCCTGGAGGTAGGCGGACTCGAGCTGGGAATAGCTCTCGTTGACGTGAAGCGTGCCCGCGAACCCCTCCTCGGGAGACACGTGGGGGTCGCGCAGCCGGGGCAGGCGCTTCAGGAGCAGGTTCAGCTTCAGCTGCGAGCCCTCCGGCGGCGGACCCTCGGGCGGCGGCTCCCCGAGCAGCTTGACCAGCACGGTGGGGGCGGCGTTGCAGAGCAGGTCACGCCCCACGTGCGTCTGTCCGTCGGCGGTGCGCACGCGGACGGCGTCCCCGGCGACCTCGATGCTCGTGACCGGCGTCCCGGTGCGCAGCTCGGCGCAGGCCGCGTTGGCGGCCTGGGCGAGGTCCACGGTCAGTGCGCCCATCCCGCCGACCGGGACGTCCCAGCGCCCGGTCCCGTTACCGATCACGTGATACAGGAAGCAGCGGTTGGCGAGCAGGCTCGGATCGGCCAGCGACGCGAACGTCCCGATCAGCCCGTCGGTGGCCACGATCCCCCGGACGACGTCGTCGTCGAAGCGGGCCTCGAGGGTCTCGGCCAGGGGCCGCTCGAACAGCGCCGACCACGCCCACGAGTCACCGACCAGGCGGGCGAACTCCGCCCGCGAGCGCAGCGGCTCGGTCATCGACCCGAACACCCGCTCGGCCACGGCGGTGGTCATCGTGTAGAAGTCGGCGAAGGCCTGGGCGTCGTCACCCAATGAGGACCGATCCTGACTGACCAGGACCCCGGATTCACCCCACGGGGTGTAGGACGAGACGCGCCGCTCGCGCAAGGTGAGCTTGAGGCCGAGCTGCTCGAGCAGCGCGCGCGGGAACAGGCTGACCAGGTAGGAGTAACGCGACAGGCGAACGTCGAGTCCCGCGAACGGGGAAGCCGATACGGCCGCTCCTCCCACGGCGGCTCCTCGCTCGAGGACCAGGATCCGCATCCCGGCCCGGGCCAGGAGGGTCGCGGCCACGAGTCCGTTGTGGCCGGCCCCGACCACGATCGCGTCCCAGCGCTGGCTGGAGGGGCTTGGCATCGGCGCCACGATACGCTCGCGCCTGCCGCCGACCAAGTCCAGTCTGGAGAACGCCCCATGGCCCCCACCGTCAATCATCAGCTTCGCCTCGCCGCCCGCCCGGAGGGACTCCCCAAGCCGAGCGATTGGGAATTCACCGAGGAGGCGGTGGGCGAGCCCCAGGAGGGCGAGGTGGTCGTGCGCGTCGACTACCTGTCGCTCGATCCGGCCATGCGTGGGTGGATGAGCGACGCCCGCTCCTACGTGCCGCCGGTCGGGATCGGCGAGGTCATGCGCGCCGGCGGGGTCGGCGAAGTCACGGCCTCCAGTCACCCCTCGCTGTCGGTCGGCGACTCGGTCACCGGCCTGACCGGTGCCCAGGAGTACGCGACGGTTCCCGGCGACGCGCTGACCAAGATCGACACCAACTTGGCCCCCGCTCCGGTGTGGCTGAACACGCTCGGGATGCCGGGCATGACCGCCTACTTCGGACTGCTCGACATCGGCCACCCCGAGCCGGGCCAGACGGTGCTGATCTCCGGCGCCGCGGGTGCGGTCGGAGGCGCCGTCGGCCAGATCGCCAAGGTCAAGGGCT
Source organism: uncultured Solirubrobacterales bacterium (assembly GCA_963849455.1). GTDB lineage: Bacteria > Actinomycetota > Thermoleophilia > Solirubrobacterales > Solirubrobacteraceae > Palsa-465. The sequence continues at coordinate 144,050 of CAWKHE010000005.1, forward strand.
GCCGGGCGGTCGGCATTGCCGGCGGCCCTGAGAAGTGCCGGCACGTGGTCGAGGAGCTCGGCTTCGATGCCGCCATCGATTACAAGTCCGAGGATCTGTACCCGGCCGTGCGCAAGCACTGTCCCGACGGCGTCGACGTGTACTTCGACAACGTCGGCGGCGAGACCCTCGATGTCGCCTTGGCCCAGCTGGCCCGCGGAGCCCGGGTGGTGCTGTGCGGGGCGATCTCCCAGTACAACGCGACCGAGGGCATGCGCGGGCCCGGCCAACTACATGTCGCTGCTGGTCAACCGGGCGACGATGACCGGCTTTTTGGTCTTCGACTTCGCCGACCGCTACGCCGAGGGTGTCAAGGACATGGGGGAGTGGCTGAGATCGGGTCAGCTGAAGTCGGTGGAGGACATCGCCACCGGCGGGATCGAAAAGTTCCCCGACGCCCTGCTCGGGTTGTTCCGGGGCGAGAACCTGGGCAAGCTGGTGCTGGAGGTGAACCCGAGTTAGTCCTCGGGTCCGCCGGGGTCGGCCAGGCTGTCGCGCTCGTCGCGCTGCGCCCATTCCAGCAGCGGCTGCAGCGAGAAGGCCCGGTCATCGATCCCGGCGTGCAGATCGCCGAGGCGGGCAAAGCGCTCGGGGACGGTGGCGATCGTCAGCTCCCGCGGTTGCACGGCGTCGAGCTCGTCCCAGTCGATCGGCGTGGAGACCGTCCCCTCGCTGACGCCGCGCACCGAGTAGGCGCTGGCGATCGTGTGATCGCGGGCGTTCTGGTTGTAGTCGACGAACGCCTTGTCGGGCTCGCGGTCCTTGCGCCACCAGGTCGTCGTCGCCTCATCGGGCACCCGCCGCTCGACCTCGCGGGCAAAGGCCAGGGCCGCCCGCCGGACGTCGGCGAAGCCCCAGCGCGGCTCGATCCGCACGTAGACGTGGATTCCCGATCCGCCGGAGGTCTTGGGCCAGCCGATCGCGCCCGAGCTCATCCAGCACCTCGTGGGCGGCGTGGGCGACGCGCTTGACGCGGTCCAGCGAGCAGTCGGGCATCGGATCAATGTCGATGCGCCACTCGTCGGGGCGCTCGGTGTCGGCGCGGCGCGAGTTCCAGGGGTGAAACTCGACCGTCGACATCTGCACCGCCCAGATGACGCTGGCCAGCTCGGTCACGCACAGCTCGTCCGCGTGGCGGCCGTAACGGGGAAAGTGGACACGGACGGTTCGCACCCAGTCCGGCGCGCCCGGGGGCAGGCGCTTCTGGTGCACCTTCTCGCCCTCGGTGCCCTTCGGGAATCGGTGCAGCATGCACGGGCGCTCGCGCAGGGCGCGGACGATCCCGTCGCCGACGCTCATGTAGTAGCGGGCCAGATCGAGCTTGGTCTCCCCGCGAGCCGCGAAGTACACCCGGTCCGGGACTCGAGATCCGGACCGTGCGCTCACCGACGACCAGCTCCACCGGCTCGCCGTACGGGGCCGCTTTCGCCATGGCCGGGATCGTCGCAGGTCGCCCACCGGCGCCGGTTCCTAAGGTGAAGGCGAGACCAGTTCGCAAATGATTGGAGTAAGCATGGATAAGCGCAAGCTCGGCTCGCTCGAGGTTTCCGCCCTTGGCCTGGGCTGCATGGGCATGTCGGCCTTCTACGGTTCGCCGACGAGAGGAGTCGGTGGCCACCATCCACCGCGCGCTCGAGCTGGGCATCAACTTCCTCGACACCGCCCAGCTGTACGGACCCATGACCAACGAGGAACTGGTCGGCCGCGCGATCAAGGGCCACCGCGACGAGTACGTGATCGCCACCAAGTTCGCCCGCCGGATCGAGCCGACGACGCAGCCCGGGGACGTCTCGACGCTCGGCCCGCTGGACGGCTCGCCCGCCCATGTCCACAGCTCGATCGAGGGCAGTCTGAAGCGGCTCGGCACCGATCACGTCGATCTCTACTACCAGCACCGCGTCGACCCCAACGTCCCCATCGAGGAGACAGTGGGAGCGATGGCCGAGCTCGTGCAGCAGGGCAAAATCCTTCACATCGGGCTCAGCGAGGCAGCGCCGGAGACGATTCGCCGCGCCCACGCCGTCCATCCGATCACGGCGGTGCAGACCGAGTACTCGATGTGGTCCCGCGATCCCGAGGCCGAGATCCTGCCCACCTGCCGGGAGTTCGGGATCGGCTTCGTGCCCTACTCGCCGCTCGGCCGTGGCTTTCTGTCCGGGCGCTTCAAGAGCCCCGAGGATCTCGACGAGAACGATTTTCGCCGCAGCGGTCCGCGCTTCACAGGCGAGAACCTCGAAGCCAATCTGAAGCTGGCCGAGAAGGTGGCCGAGATCGCGGCCGAGAAGGGTGTCACTCCGGCCCAGCTGGCCCTGGCCTGGGTGCTCGCGCAGGGTGAGGACCTGGTGCCGATCCCGGGCACCAAGCGCCGCAAGTACCTCGAGGAGAACGCGGCCGCCGTCGATGTCGAGCTGACCCTCGAGCGATCTCGAGCGGATCGAGGCCGAGCTGCCGTCGGCTGCCGGCGACCGTTACGACCAGGCGGGGATGGCCTCGGTCAATCTCTAGGCCGTCTCGCTGCTGGCTGCCCGGCCCGGTCCGCCACGGAGCGCGCCGGGCAGCTTCCACGCCATCCGCGGCAGGTCGGCGCGCGACGTCGCCAGCGCCTTCTGGAGGGCGGCGTCGCCGCCGCTGTCCAGCGCGGGTCCATGGCCGACCAACAGGCGTTCGGGGTGATAGCCCCCCAGCGCCGCGCGCGGCGGAATGAGCCGCAGCATCGGGTGCACCCCGGCCGGCCGGCCGAGCGCGAACACGCGGAGCTGTCCCGATCGCCTCGCGCGACGACCAGCGTCGAGCGGTCTGGCCACCACAGGGCTCGCTCCTGCCACCAGGGGCGATCGAACACGGACACGACCTCGAACGGGCTGCGGGGCAGCCGGGCGGGGAGGTGGTGGTGGGTAACCCCGAGGCTGTCGCGATCGCCTCGCAGTCTCGGTTGTGGCGGCTCAGCAGTTGGATCACGCCGGCCGGCGGCCCGAGCTCGGCGGCGGCGGCCAGCGCGGCCGTGTCTTCAAAGGGATCGATCAGCCACACGCCGGCCGCGGTCGGGCAGGGCATGGGCGGCGCGGGCCATGGCGTCGTTCTCGTACCAGGTCAGCCCCGCGCCGTGCCGCTGGATCGTGGTGCTCATCCTCAGCACGTTGTCACACCCGGCCCGGATGCAGGGCGCACACTAGGCTCAAAGAGTGCCTGAGCTCCCGGAAGCCGAGCGGGCCCGCCAGACCCTCGAGCAGGTGCTGGGTCGGCGGATCACGCGGGTCGACGACCACGACACGTACGTGTGCCGGCCGCACGCGCCCGGCGAGATCGAAGCCGCGCTGGTCGGTCACGAGCTGGTCAGTGCTCATCGCCGGGGGAAGTTCATGTGGCTCGAGACCGAGGACGGTCCGACGCTTGGCCTGCACCTCGGCATGGCGGGCAAGATCGTGGTCGAGGGTCCCGGGCGAGGTCCCGCGCTGGGACCGGTTCGCCGTCGAGTTCGAGGACGGGACCCGCTTTGCCCTGCGCGACAAGCGGCGTTTGGGCCGCGCCATCCTCAACCCCGACTTCGAGCACGTCGGCCCCGACGCCGCGCTCGTCGGCCGCGACGAGTTCCGCCGCCTGATCGGCACCGGACGGGCGCCGGTCAAGGCTCGCCTGCTGGACCAGAAATGGATCTCGGGCGTCGGCAACCTGCTCGCCGACGAGAGCCTGTGGCAGGCGCGCCTTTCCCCGCGGCGCTCGGTGGCCACGCTGTCGAATGAGGACCTGGACCGGTTGCGGCGCTCGTTACGGGCGGCCATCCGCTCGGCGATCCGCCAGGGGGGAGTTCACAGCGGACGCTTCATCCCCGCCCGCAGCCGGGAGGGAGCCTGTCCTCGCGGACGGGCACGCACCGTTGGAGCGAGCCACGATCGGCGGCCGGACCACCTACTGGTGCCCGGTCTGCCAGCTTTGATCTGGCGGATCTGGTCGGGGTACGGTGCGTGACGTGAGCGATCCGGAGCACTCGCACTCGCTGCACAGTCTGAGGTCTGAGCACTCGGCCGTCGTGTGGGACAACACGGCCGAGCCGGCGCTCGAGGTCGAATCGGGGACGGTGGTCGAGCTCGAGGCAGCGGACGCCTCCGGGGGCCAGCTGGCCCCGGACTCGACGGCGGCCGACGTGGCGGCAATGGACCTCGGCGCAGTCAATCCGGTCACCGGGCCGGTGTTCGTGCGCGGGGCGAAGCCCGGGGACGTTCTGTCCGTAGAGATCCTCGAGCTCCGGCCCAAGAACTGGGGCTGGACGGCGATCATTCCCGGCTTTGGCCTGCTCGCGCAGGAGTTCCCCGAGCCGTGGCTGCGCATCTCGACAGTCGACGCCGACCAGCGCACGGTGCGCTTCGCCGATGACATCACCGTGCCGTTCTCACCTTTCCCGGGCACGATCGGCGTGGCGCCGGCCGAGCCCGGGCGGCATTCGGTCGTCCCGCCCCGCAAATGGGGCGGCAACATGGACATCAAGCACCTGCGGGTCGGGACCACGCTGCTGCTCCCGGTGGGCGTCGAGGGTGCGCTGTTCTCACTCGGCGACACCCACGCCGCGATGGGGGACGGCGAGGTGTGCGGCACGGCCGTGGAGACGGCGATGGACACGGCCGTGCGGCTGACCGTTCGCCGCGACATCAGTCTCGATTACCCCCAGTACCACGTTCCCGCCGGCCAGCTCGCCGCGACCGAGGCATCCAGCTACCACGTCTGCACGGGCATTCACTCCGATCTCATGGAAGCCGCCCGGGAGGCGACCCGGGCGGTCATCGAGCACGTGATGGAGCGCTACGGACGCTCGCGTGAGGAGGCCTACGCAATCGCCTCGGTGGCCGTCGATCTACGCATCCACGAGGTCGTCGACACGCCCAACTGGGTCGTGGGGGCCTTCCTGCCCGAGTCCATCTTCAGCTGAGCGTTCGCGCTCTCGCGGTCCCTTTTCAGGCCGCGGCGCCGTTCAGGTGCCAGATCCCCTCGAAACCGATGTGCTGCTCATCGGCCACGGCGCCGAGCTCGGCCCGGGCGTCCTCGACGCTGGTAGACCGGATCGCAGCCACCTCGGCGGTGGCCAGCGGCTGCGTCGGCCCAGTCGAGGACCTCGCGGACATCGCCGGGGTCCTCGCGCCGCTTCAGATCAGGAGCGAGGTTGGCGATCGCCACCTCGTAGGCGGCCACGGGCTGAAAGCCGGGGATCGAGAGGCTTACGCCGTCGTGCCGCTGGATCTCGTAGGACGGGCAGGTGTAGCGATGGCCTCCGTTGCCGTCGCTGGCCAGTTTGTGGACCAGGGCCAGAGCGCTCGCGCGTGGGTTCGCGGGCGGCCTCGAGGTCGGCGTTGAGCCGGTCTTCGGTCTCGGGTTCGGCCATCCAGGCTTCGAGGTCGGAGGGGTCGACTCCGGCCTGCTCGGCGGCCGCGGCCAGGGTTTCGGGGGCGTCGAGCAGCGAGCCTGAGAAATGCAGGACCCGCAGGGCGCGCAGCATCGCCGCCTCCTGCTCGGGCAGATGGCGCCGGACCGCCACCACCGCGCGGCAGGCGGGCACGGTGGCCGCCATCCGGGGGCGGAGCGAGAAATTGATCGGCATGTGGTGCTTGTTCCGACAGCCGGCGGAACGTTGCCGACTGACGCTCAGGCGTGAAGCCCTTGGCCTCGTAATCGCTGGCGTGCTCGGTCAGATCCGACCATGCACAGCTCCCAGTGCAGCTGGTCGCCGAACAGCCATTGCAGGCGCCGGCGGGCGGGCTCGGCCGACCAGGCGAACGGGCAGCCGGGATCCGTGTACTCGGTGATCTTCAATGTGTCCATGTGTGTCTCTCGTGGTCAAAACGGGCAGCAGTAGTGGGTGCTCAGAGCAGTTGTTGACTCTCACCCAAGGAGGATCGCCGCCCATGGCTGAGCGGATGCCTCCGGTTCTACGTACCCTGATCCGGCGCTATGACCCCGACGTCTTCGAGGTCGGGCGGGGAAGCGCGCGGGTCCGCCTGGAGGGCGCGGGAAAGGCGGCCTGCGATGTGATCCTCGACGGGCGCGGGGCAAAGCTCGAGGCCGCCAACGGCAAGCGACCCGACGCGCTGCTCAGTGCGGATCCGGAGACCTGGACGCAGATCGCCGAGGACGTACGAGGCGGGATGGCGGCCTACCAGTCCGGGCGCCTCCGGGTACGGCGTGACCTGCACCTCGGCGTCGGCTTTCTGGCCGCCACGGCGAGCACCGGCGAAGGCGGCCTGCGATTGCGTCAAGTGGGGACCGACGAGGGGCCGCTGTCGGTGGCCGAGGCGGGAGCGGGGGAGCCGGTGCTGATGATCCACGGCCTCGGCGCGACCAAGGTTTCGTTTCTGCCCACGATCGCCGCGCTCGCCGACCGGTTTCGCATGATCGCCGTCGACCTCCCCGGCTTCGGGGATTCGGTCAAGCCGCTGCGAGCGGCCTACGACCCGGCGTACTTCGCCAAGGCGATGATCGCCCTTCTCGACGCCGAGGGCATCGAGCGCGCCCATCTGGTCGGAAACAGCATGGGCGGCCGGGTCGCGCTGGAGATCGGCCTGCGCTACCCGGAGCGCGTCAACCGCATCGGCCTCCTGGCTCCCTCGCTGGCCTGGCTCCGTGACCGGCCGTGGGCGCCGTTCCTGCGCCTGGTGGCACCGCAACTCGGCGTCATCCAGCCCGCTCCGCGAGTCCTCGTCGAGGCGCTCGTCCGGCGCGTCGTCCCCGGTGGTCGGGAGGAGTGGACGGCCGCCGGCATCGACGAGTTTCTGCGCTCATATCTGACTCCCCGCGGGCGTGCTGCCTTTTACGCAGCGGCCCGGAACATCTATCTCGAGGAGCCCCACGGACCGAACGGGTTCTGGACGCGCCTAGCCGATCTCGAACCCGACAGCCTGTTCGTCTGGGGAACCAAGGATCCGGTCGTCCCGATCAGCTTCGCCCGTCACGTCCGCGAGGTTTTGCCCCAGGCCCAACACCTGGAACTCAACTGCGGACACGTGCCTCAGCTCGAGCGGCCCAAGCAGACTCACGCGGCGCTGGCCAAGTTCTTCACAGCGGGCGAATAAACGCCTTGGCCTCCCGACGGGTGGGCCCGGCCCCGGCTGCGGTCAGCCGGACCGCCGCCTTGTGGAGTGAGCCGGATCCCAACCTGTGGGTGAGCCCAGTCCCCTCCCCAAAGGGCTAAAACATTCAACTTCCCATTTTGCGGAGAAAAGGAATAGTGCTATTTTGCGAGGTGTAAGGGGCATGGCTCGGGGATTCGAGCCACTTAGAGGCAAGGGCATAGGTCACGGGGGCTTGAATGACCGCAATCGTTGGGTGCGAATTTGTCGTGGAACGCGACGCTGGCCGCGAGGGCCGGCCTGCGGCTGCGCAGGGAATGATCGGTGTGGCGTTGGTCGCCGTCTTAGCCGCGGCGACCCTCGGGTCCGTGGAGTGGGCCCGGGCCCACATTGCCGCGGCGGGTTCACGCTCGGCCATCGAAACCGCGATCACCCTGTCGGCGATGGTCAGCGCTGTCCTGCTCTATATCCAGTTCCGTCGTACCCGGAGGACGAAGGACCTTTTCCTCCTGGCGGCCCTGACCACCGTCTCGCTGGCCGATTTTGCCTTCAACGCGCTGCCTGCTGTGGCCGGTTACCAGATCGGTGTTCACGGCGTCGGCGCGCGTATGGCCGCCTACCTAATCGCTACCAGCGCGTTCACGGCGGCGGCCTTCACCCCTCGAGACCGGCGCGTTGAGCGGAATGGCCGCCGGATGGCCGGGTTCGCCGGTCTGGCTGCCCTGGTGGTTCTCGTAGCCGGCGAGCTGCTTGAACATGTGTTCGCCACCGGGCGGGGAAGCACTCTTCAGGATTACCATCCCGCTCTGAATGAGGCGGCCCTGATCTCAGCCATCGGGCTGACATTCGCCGGGTGGATGTTCACGGCCCACCGTCGGGCCGACGATGAGCACGGATCCCTTCTTGGCGCGGCGGCATTTCTGCTTGCCGGCGCAGCGCTGCAGAGGTTGGTGCTGCCCCTGACCCGGTCTGACTGGGTCACGCCCGCAGACCTGATGCGATTGGCCGCGTACGCGATTCTGCTCCTCACTGCGCTCCGGCTCTCCGCCGGCACCCGCCGTGAGATCGCGGCTGAGGCCCTGGTCGCCGAGCGGACCAAAATCGCCCACGACCTTCACGACGGGCTCGCCCAGGACCTGGCGCTGATTGCGGCTCACAGTGGCCGTCTCGAGCGCGAGTTTGGACCCGACCATCCGCTGGCCGTCGCAGCCCAGCGCGCGTTGGCGGCTTCGCGCGGCAAGATCGTGGACCTGGCAGCCACCGAGGCTCCAACTACGGCCGCAGCACTGCGCGAGGTCGCCACCGAGCTCGAACTCCGCTACGGAATAGACATTTCGGTTTCGGTTCAGGGCGCTGCCGATCCTCAGCCCTCGCCGCGCCACCGGCACGAGCTGATCCGGATCGTCCGGGAAGCGATCGCCAACGCCGCGCGGCACGGCGGCGCGCGGCACGTCTCGGTGACACTCGGTGCTCGACGCAGCAAGGTGCTGCTGCGCGTGGTCGACGACGGTTGCGGAATCGACTCGCCCGCCGCGAAGGTCAACCCCGGCTCGGGAATCGGCCTGTCCGGCATGCGGTCGCGCGCCCACAGGCTGGGGGGCTCCCTGACCGCACGCCGCGGTGGGGCGGGCGGGACTGAGATCGAGGTCGTCGCCGATCGCCAGTCCCACACTGAGGCCTAAGGCCTTAGGCCTGAGGACTGAGGCCGCACCGGCGGCCGTTCGTTCTCGTTGTTCAGCACACCGCGGCGCTCAGGTCGGCGCCGTTGTTTAGTGACCGAGACCGTGCTCACTCAGAGCCGGCCGCATCACGCCCTCGCAGACTGGACCGTTATGCCAAGCTGGGCCGATCGTGTGCCGTGTGGTGCCGACAACGTGGCCTAGAGCCACCGGACATCCCAAGTCGTGAAGTGTGCGCCCGCCGCGAACGGCTTCGGGTTCGATCCGATGCCTATAGGGCATCAAATCGAATCCGCTCAGGCTCCCAGTTTCTTCCCAGCCACGGCGGGCTCTGGTTAGTTCTGAAGTGACCAGGCCTCGCCACCTCGTCAGATGAAGCAGGACTTGTGACGAGTCCCTGCTCCTCCTGGTCGAAAAAGCGTCCTGGTCGTTCGCGTTCTTGACCAGGCCTGACCTGGGGGTCGGCTGGCTCGGAGCTCACCCGGGAACAGACCTCAGGCGCTGTCAGACCCCGGGTTACGTTCGACCTCGGAGCTGCACGCAACCTCCGACATGCTCCGACATCAGAGGTGCACGCAACCGCCGACACGCCCGTCTAACGCAAGAGCGCGCGGGTCAACCCAAAGACGACCGGTCGACCGGGAACTGACCGGCCGACCGGTACAAGGGGGGCCCGAGTTCAGCTGGCGACGGTCAGCTCGGGGGCCGCCGCGGTAGCGGCGGTGGCCACGGGGCTGACCAGCCCCTGAACGTGAGCGAAGTGACTGGCCTGGGTCCGGTTGGCGACGTCGAGCTTGCGGTAGACGTTGCGCAGGTGGAACTTCACCGTCTGCTCGGTGACCCAGAGTTGCCGGGCGACATCACCGTTGGTGCATCCGGAGGCCACGAGCTGGAGGATTTCGAGCTCGCGATCGGTGAGGGGAAGATCCCCGCCGCGGACGCGGGCCGCCGCGCCGGCCAGGTTCGCCGGCGGCGCCGGCTGCCGGTGGAAGATGTGCCCACTGACCGTCTCGCGGACCAAGGTGGCCAGCGCCGCGGGATGGGTGGCCTTGGAGATGACCCCGGTGGCCCCGGCGACGAATGCGCGCTCGAGCCAGGCGGGATCAAGCTGCATGCTGAGGATGATCACGCACACTGGCTTCTCGGCTTCGCGAATGGCCCGCAGCAGGGCCAGGGCCTGCTCGGACTGATCCATGTCGTCGAGAAGGACGACATCGGGCTCCGCGCTGAGAATCGTCTCCGCGGATGTTCGGTGCCCGTCGGCGTGGCCGACCAGGTTGAACTCGCCGCTCTTTCGAAAGCCGATGCGAATGGCCTCCACCAGTAATGAGTTGTCCGCCACGATCACCAGCCGCCTCAAGCCGCTGGCCGAACGCGCAGCCGGATCTGAGAACTCCAGCGTTGCCCCAGTCATGTCTTTGCCCCTTCTGACTGACTTCTGTCGTCAAGTTCGCCGCGACCCCGTTGTCGGCGGCTTCAGAAGCATCCAAGGTGGGGGTCACCCCGGCAATAGGCCAGCCGGGCCGCAACCGTTCAATGCGTTGAACGGGAAGGCGCTGGCCGAAAGGCCAGGTCTCAGGCGGTACACGCTCGCTGGCGTAGCAACTGCAACGGGGTGCGCAGTAGCAGGCGCAGATCGAGCCCCAAGGACCAGTCCCTGACGTAGGCGACGTCGAGGTCCAGGGCCTCGAGGTACGTGGAGTTGGCACGCGCTGTGACCTGCCACAGGCCCGTGATGCCCTGTGGCATCTCGAACCGCTCGAGGTGGTGAGCGCTGAAGTTCTCGAGCTCGTAGGGAATGCACGGGCGGGGCCCGACCAGTGACATGTCGCCGCGGAGCACGTTGAACAGTTGCGGGAGTTCGTCGAGGCTCGTTCGACGTAGCCAGCGGCCGACCTCGGTGACGGCGTCCGAGCGATCGAGCTTGTACAGGCCGCTGCCCTCGGCGCTGGTGCCTGCGAGATGCTGCGGACGTAGGCCCGGTGCACCTCGGTGTCGGTGTCGACCTTCATGGTGCGGAACTTCAAGGCGGTGAACTCCCGCATCTTCGCCCCGAGGCGGGTCTGGCGGAACAGGATCGGACCCGGCGAGTCACGCCGGATGCGCAGCGCGATCAGGGCCATGAGGGGCGATAGGAGGAGCAGCCCGACGCCGGCGGCGATGAGGTCGACCGTCCGCTTGACGATCTGGGCGCCGGCCGAGGGCGCGCATGGGGGAGCCCTATCAGGGGCAGGCCCTCCACCGAGTGCACCGGGCACGCGTGGTCCGACGAGCTCGAACAGCCACGGGACCAGATCGATCTGAACGCCGAGCGGCCGCAACTGGCGGAGCAGGGCGAGCAGCTGTGCCGCTGGTTCCCTCGAAAACGCAATCACGACGCGCTCCACGTCGAGACTGGAGATGATCTGCGGGAGCCGTTCGGGTCCACCGAGAACGGTCAGGTGCTCGGGCAGGTCGGCGCGCCGCGGCTTCGGTCGAGTGATCCACGAAGCCGACGACATTCGCCCCGTATTCGGGATGCTTGAGCAGCTTGCGGCAGATGAGCTGGCCGATGTCTCCGGCGCCGACGATCACGCGTGTTCTGCTCATAGGCGGGCCGGCCACGGCAGACCCGGCGCGCGATCGTCCGGCCGAGCGGGACGATGCAAACGGCCAGCAGCCAGAAGGCGGTCACGATTCAGGATTCCCGGGCCGTTCCACCCGGCGAGCCGCGAAACGACGACCAACAGCCAGGCACCAATCGTGACGAGGTGAAAGACGCCGACGACGTCGTCCGTCGTGCAATGGTCGGCGCGCTCCTCATCGCGGTGGTACAGGCCGTGGAGCCCGGCCACCAGCGCCCAACATGGCAGCGAGGCCACGAACAGGATCAGTTCGTGACCCGACCCCAGCGGACCATTGATGCCCCAGCGAGAGGTTGCCGCTACGTAGGCCAGGCTGAGGCCGACAAGGTCGGCGGTGAGCAGGGCGCGCGGAACGAGCCGCCCGCGCCTGGACAGGGTCCGGCGGGCCAGAGTCTCGCGCGTGTGGTCGCTGACAACATCGAGCAGGTCACCACCCCCAGGTGGCCACGTTTCCTGGTCATCACCGCGGTCACGGGACCGGAGGTCATCGAGGACGGCAACTGAGCTCATGGCGGTAAGCATGCACCCGCGCCAGGCACTAGACCGGCAATCCCATTCCTGGGATTGGGAGACCCCAGCCAATAGGCCAGCCGGATGTCGAGGGCGCGCAACCTAGACATTTGATCGGTGATCGGTGCCGAACAACGACCTACAGTCGGCCCATGGCGATTCCCGACTCGGCCGCGTCACCGAGAACGTCGGTGCCCCGGTGGCACGGGGCGCGGCTGTTGGATGTCACCGGCGGCCGGCGGTCGTTCATCCTCGCCGGCCTGGCCGTGACCGCGGTGCTCAGCACGCATCTGCTCGACTTCGGCGCCGACCATCTGGGCGTATCGCTCCTCAACGCCAACTCAGACCGGAGCTGGTCGCATCTGCTCGTCACCGCCGTGCTCGTGCTGGCCACGACGGGGGCCTTGGTTGGTAGCCGTGGGCGCGGCCGAAGCGGTCTTTGGTTTGCGGCCGCTGCGGCCTTGGCGTTTCTCAGCGTGAGCGAGATCTCGGCCCTGCACGCTGAGATCGACCAGATGAGTTGGGGGAAGCTGATCTACGCGCCGGTGCTGCTGATCCTCGCCGCCTGCCTGTGGCGACTGGCCGACGCCGGCCCGGCGCGCGGTGTCATGCGCGCGGGCCTGGCTCTGCTGGTCCTCTCCTACGCGATCCATGTCCTCGGTCCCCACGTGCTTGGAGCCCTTGGCCTGCGGGCCAGCAACTGGGCCTATCAGACCAAGGTCGGTCTCAAGCAGGGCACCGAGCTCGCAGGCTGGTTGCTCGTGCTGGTCGGGGTCTGGTCGCTCACGGCGCGGCCAGCGCGGCGCGTCGCCCGGGGATGACGCGACGAACCTGGCGCAGCGCTACCTGCAGCACCTGACGGTCCTGCAGGGCAACGACGGCGATGTAGACGATCAGGCAGGCAGCGACGGTGGCCGCGAAAGCGGGGATCGGATTCGCGGTGGCCAGAGCGTCGTCGGTGGCGCGGGTCGCGACCCAGCTCACCGCCGAGGCAACGATCATCGGCCGCAGCGCCGCGACCTGGCGTCCCACGGGGAGATCGAGCCGCCGCTCGACGACGCGCATCAGCAGCGCGGCGATGACCACCATGTAGGTCAGGAGGACCAGCCCCACGGCAGCGATGCCACCGAGGTGCGCTGCGACCACCGTGGCGACGGCGAACGGCGCCAGTCCGACCACTGAGATGCGACCGTACAGCCACGCCGCCCCGAGCGAATTGAGAAGGCGGCCAAAGGTGACCTGCAGCGGGCGAGCGATCGCCCACAGGCCCATGACGGCCAGCACGCCGGTCATCGGCAGCCACTTGGGGCCGAAGAGCGCCAGGGTGAAGGCGTGCGCGCCGGCGCTGAGAATGATGCCCATCGGGCAGGTGACGAGGCAGACCAAGCGCAGCGCGGTCAAGAACGGAGGCCGCAGGTCCTGTCCTTCGTGGCGCATCCGCGCAAAGGCGGGAAAGGTCACGGTGCCGACCGGGTCGGCAACGGCGAAGTGGGGGAGCTCGGCCTGCCGGTAGGCCATCGAGTAAAACCCGAGCTGCGTGGCGCCCAGCACCTGACCGACGGCGATGTAGTCCGCGTTCTGCTCAAAGAACTCGGCGATCTCCTGGCCGAGGAACCCCCGACTGCCCCGGACGATGTCGGGTACCCGGGAGCGGTCCAAGGCGGGGCGGACGTGGTAGGGAGCCAGCACGAACAGGACCGCGCCGTTAGTGGCGTGGCCGGCGATGTAGGCAAGCACGAGGGCCCAGACCCCAAGGCCCGAGAAACCGAGGATGAGGGCCAAGGCCGAGAACACGATCGCCCGCGAGATCTGCGCGGCGAAGCGCCGCTGGAACTCGAACTCCTTCTGCATGACCATGTCGTAGAACCAGTTCACCCCGCTGAACAGCAGGATGACCGCGAATGCGAAAAGCATAGGCTCAAGTCGAGGTTGAGAGAAGAGCTCGGCGGCGAGTGGTGCGACGGCCGCGAGGGCGATGGCCATGAGCGCGCCCGAGGCGAGGACCAGGGTCATCACGGTCCCGCGGGCGCGATCGGTGTTGAGGTCATCGCGAACGATCAGAGTGGCGCCGAGCCAGTTGCCATTGAAGATGCTGAGCAGCCCGAGACCCAGGTTGGCGAGGGCGAAGAGGCCGAAGTCAGCGGGCGCGAGCAGGCGCGCGAGGACAATCGTCGTCAACGAGCCGACGACCTTCGTGCCCCCGAACGTGATCATCGTCCAGGGAACTCCGCGGACGGCCTTCTCCTGCATCTAGACGCAGACGTCCGCCAGGTTGGTGCATCCCATGGGTGATTAAACGTCCGGCTCGGTCCACCGTTTGCGGGCTCCTCAAACGAACCGACAAACCCCCCCATAAGTGGGGCGAGAAGCCGGGGGAGCGCGAGTACCGTCGCCTAGGTGCCGATTTCCGGTCTACGCCCACAGCCACACCCGGTGACCAATCGGCGGCCAGGACACGGCCCAAGCCGCCTCCTCCTTCTCGTCGTCGCGCTACTCGCGTCGCTGATGCTTCCCGCCGGGGCTCGGGCCGCGACCACGAGCACACCCGCCGCCGGTGGCCAGACGGTCGTCTCGCTGACCTTCGACGACGGCACGGCGAGTCAGTACTGGGCGCTGAACCAGCTCAGCTCTCACAACATGACGGGCACGTTCTACGTCAACAGTGCCCGGCTCGGGACCTCGGACTACTACATGACGTGGCAGCAGGTCCACGACCTGTACAACGCCGGCAACGAGATCGGCGGCCACACTGCCGACCACTACGACCTGCCGAACTCCGACCCGGCCGAGGCCCAGCGGCAGGTGTGCGACGACCGGGCCACCCTGCTCAGCCAGGGCTTCGCTCCCACCGACTTCGCGTATCCGTATGGAGACTTCAATTCCAGCACCGAGCAGCTGGTCGCCTCGTGCGGTTACAACTCAGCCCGCACGTCGCTGGTCGCGCCGGAGACCAACCCGCCCGGCGATCCGTACGCGATTCGCACCGGCGCATCGAGCAGCAGCCTCGCCGCCTACGAGAACGCCGTGACGACGGCCGAGCAGTCGGGCGCCGGCTGGGTGCCGTTGACCTTCCATCAGATCTGCAACGCCTGTGACACCGACTGGATCACGCAGGCCGACTTCAGCTCGATTCTTGACCTGGCTCCAGGGCCAGGAGGCCAACGGGGTCGTGGTCGAGCGCGTCGCCGACGTGATCGGCGGTTCGGTCAAGCCGGCCGTGAGCATTCCCTTCCCGCCGGCCCCGAACGGCCAGACCGTGTTGCGCAACGCCTCGCTGGAATACAACACGGGCAACGGCGGCTCGCCGGGCTCGGCGCCGGATTGCTACACGGCCGATCAGACCGGCAACAACAACGCAACGTGGAGCTGGACCAACGACTCCCACACCGGCTCCTGGGCCGAGCGCGTAGACATGAGCAACTACACAGACGGGGACGCCAAGCTCTACCAGACCCAGGACATGGGCCAGTGCACCCCGACCGTCACCCCCAAGCACACCTACGTGTTGAGCGAGTGGTACAAGTCGAACATCCCGACCTATTTCACCGCCTTCACCCGCGACTCGCTGGGGGCGTTCAGCTACTGGGACAGTAGCCCGACCTTCCCCGCCTCCTCGACTTGGAAGAAGGCGACCTGGACCACTCAGGCCATACCCGCCGGGGTCACCGGTCTGAGCTTTGGCCTGACCATCAGCTCAAACGGCTTCTTGACCGTCGACGACCTCGGGATCGCGGATTCAAAACCGACCGGCACCGCGGACACCACGCCGCCGACGGTGTCGCTCACGTCACCCACCAACGGTGCCAACGTGGCCGGGACGGTGCCGATCACCGCCACCGCCTCGGACAACGTTGCCGTCGACCACGTCGACTTCCTGGTCGACGGGACGGTGGCGGGCAGCAGCACCAACGGGCTGAACACCTACAACTGGTTCACGCGCAATGTGAGCCGGGGGCGCGCACACGATCGCGGTGCGTGCGGTCGATCCGGCCGGCAACGTGGCGACCACGAACCCGATCACGGTCAATGTCTCGAACTCACCGACCAACCTGCTCCAGAATCCCGGGCTGGAGAACGGCACATCGTGCTGGCTGCTGGGCGGGTACGGAACCAACTCCTTTACCTGGACGCCGACCGGCGACGCTCACACCGGCCGCAGCGCCGAGAACTTGAACA
Source organism: uncultured Solirubrobacterales bacterium (assembly GCA_963849455.1). Taxonomy (GTDB): domain Bacteria; phylum Actinomycetota; class Thermoleophilia; order Solirubrobacterales; family Solirubrobacteraceae; genus Palsa-465. The sequence goes on from CAWKHE010000005.1 coordinate 160,130, forward strand.
TGACCAGCTGGACCAGCGGGGATCGCAAGCTGGTCTCCGCCCAGGACAACGGCGCTTGCGCGCCGGTGGGGACCCCGGGGCACAGCTACACGGTCACCGGCTGGTACAAGATCCCCGCCGGTGCGACGGGCTCTCCCCGGTTCTTCGCCTACTACCGCAGCAGCGCCGGCGTGTGGACGTTCTGGACCCAGTCCCCTATTTATCCGAGCAACCCCAGCTGGACGCAGGAGAATTGGTCGACGCCTGCGCTCCCGGCCGGAGCCACCAACATCTCCGTCGGCATGGGCCTGCAGAACGTCGGCTCGGTGACGATGGATGACTTCGGCCTGTTTGACAACAGCCCGCCCGCCGACACCACGGCGCCGACCAGCTCCATCACCTGCAATGGCGCCTCTGACGGCGGTGGGTGCGCCTCCGGCTGGTACGGCGGCGCGGTCCAGGTCGGACTGAGCGCCAGCGACAACGCCGGAGGCTCGGGCGTGGCGTCGATCCGCTACACGACCGACGGCAGCGACCCCAGCCCGACCAACGGGACCATCTACTCTGGGCCGTTCACGGTCGGGGCGACGACCACGGTGAAGTACCGCGCCTACGACAACGCCGGCAACGCCGAGGCCGTGCACAGTCAGCTCATCAAGATTGACACCACACCGCCCAGCAGCACGATCAGCTGCGGCGGGGCGTCATGCCAAAGCGGCTGGTATGGCAGTGCGACCTCGGTCAGCCTGGCGGCCACCGACGCGGCCTCCGGCTTGGCCTTTATCCGCTACACCACCGATGGGTCCGATCCGTCGCTGACCAACGGCAACGACTACGTCGGACCGTTCTCGCTCTCCTCGACGACCACGGTCAAATACCGCGCCTATGACAACGCGGGCAACCCCGAGCCGGTGAACACGCAGCTCATCCAGATCGACACGACCGCGCCGGATAGCACCATCAGTTGCGGTGGCTCTCGCTGCCAGAGCGGCTGGTACAACGCCTCGCAGCAGGTCAGCCTGTCGGCTGCGGACGATTCCGGTGGCTCCGGTGTTGCGGCGATCTACTACACGACGGACGGCTCGGCGCCTACGCAGAGCACGACCGACCTCTATACCGGCTCGTTCCCGGTCACCGCCACGACCACCGTGCGCTACTTCTCGGTCGACAACGCCGGCAATGTCGAGCCCACCAACGCCACCCTGATCCAGGTCGACGCGACGGCCCCAAGCTCGTCGATCACCTGCAATTCCGTCGCCTGCCCGACGGGCTGGACGAACAGCTCGGTGGCGGTTCGCCTGAGCGCGACCGACAACCCCGGCGGCTCGGGCGTGGCCTCGATCATCTTCACCACCGACGGCTCGACTCCGACGCTGCTCAACGGCAACACCTACGCGGGAGCGTTCTCGATCTCGGCCACGACCAACGTGCAGTACCGAGCGGTATGATCTGGCGGGAAATCTCGAGCCGGTCCAGTCGCAGGTGATCCAGGTTGACTCCACTCCGCCGAGCAGCTCGATCACCTGCAACGGGAGCAGCTGCTCGTCCTCGCCGTACGGAAACAGCGCGAGCGTAGCCCTGTCGGCGACCGATAACGGCGGCGGCGCCGGGATCGCCGGGATCTACTACACGACGGACGGCTCGGCGCCCACGCAGAGCTCGGCCGACCTGTACTCGGGCCCGTTCACGGTCACCTCGACGACGACCATCAAGTACTTCACCGTCGACAACGCCGGCAATGTCGAACCGACCAACACCCGGTCGTCAACGTCGCTCCCGCGGGCGTGACGCTGAACAATCCGAGCAACGGCGACACGATCTCCGGAACGAGCAATTTCAGCGCGTCGGTCAGTGGGATCAGCGTCGACCACGTCACGTTCTACGTCGACGGCACGCCGGTCGGCATGGTGACCTCGCCCCCGTACACCCTGGCCTGGGATTCGACCACCGTGCTCGACGGACCCCACACCGTGATGGCGGCCGCCTTCGACAGCACCGGTGTCGAGACCGACTCGGCCCGGCGGCCGTCGTGGTCTCCAACAACGCGTCCGACAACACGCCACCGAGCTCCACGATCAGCTGCAACGGCGGCTCGTGCTCCTCCCAGTGGTACAACAGTTCGGTCTCGGTGACGCTGAACGCGACCGACGACACCGGTGGCTCGGGCGTGTCCTCGATTCGCTATACGACCGACGGCAGCGATCCATCGCTGACCAACGGCTCGGTCTATAGCGGCAGCTTCTCGGTGGGAGCGACGACCACGGTCAAGTACCGGGCCTATGACAACGCTGGCAACGCCGAGCCGATCAACAGCCAGCTGATCCAGCTCGACACGGTCGCCCCGCACTCCTCGGTGGCCTGCAACGGCGGCGGCTGCGCGAGCTCGTTCTACACCGGGCCGGTGTCCGTGTCGGATCACTGCCGCCGATAACAGCGGGCGGCTCGGGCGTGGCCTCGATCATCTACACGACCGACGGCTCGACGCCGACCCTGACCAACGGCAGCACCTACGTCGGGTCCGATCACGGTCAGCTCGACCACGCGGGTCACGCTACCGCGCTGTCGACATCGCCGGCAACCTCGAATCGGCCAACGGTGTTCTGGTCCAGATCGACAACACAGCGCCCAGCTCGACGGCGAGCTGCAATGGCAGCGCCTGCACCTCGGGCTGGTACAACAGCTCCGTCTCAGTGACGTTGAACGCAACCGACAACGCCGGTGGCTCGGGCGTGTCCTCGATCCGCTACACGACCGACGGCAGTGATCCATCGCTGACCAACGGCCAGGTCTACAACGGGGCCTTCTCGGTGGCCGGCACGACGACGCTCAAGTACCGCTCGTACGACAACGCCGGCAACGCCGAGCCGATCAACAGCCAGCTGATCCAGCTCGACACCGTCGCGCCGCACTCCTCGATCAGCTGCAACGGGTCCAGCTGTGCGAGCTCGTTCTACACCAACCCGGTGTCGGTCAGCCTGGCCGCGACTGACAACACGGGCGGCTCGGGCGTGGCCTCGATCGTCTACACGACTGACGGCTCGACGCCATCGAGCACTAACGGCACCACCTACAGCGGACCGTTCTCCGTCGGCACAACGACCACGGTCAAGTACCGGGCGATCGACACGGCGGGCAACGCCGAGCCGGTCAACTCCGCCCAGCTTCAGGTCGACACGGTCGCTCCGACGTCGACGATCAGCTGCAACGGCGGCCCGTGCTCGGGGTGGTCCAAGCCCGGAGCCTCGGTGACCCTGGCCGCGACCGACAACTCGGGCGGCTCGGGTGTGGCCTCAATCCGCTACACCACCGATGGCTCAACGCCGACGCTGACCAACGGCACGCGCTACACGACACCGCTGACAGTCAACGCCACGACGACGATCAAGTACCGCGCATTCGACAACGTGGGCAACGCCGAGAACGTCAACACCCAGGCCGTGCAGATCGACGGTACGCCACCGACCGCCGCCCTCACGAGCCCGACCGCCGGGCTGGCCTCGGGAGCGGTCACGCTGACCGCCAACGCGGGCGACAACGTCAGCGTCGACCACGTCGACTTCCTGGTCGACGGGACCGTGGTTGGTACCGTGCGGACCGCGCCCTACACGATGAGCTGGAACTCGCAGACGCGTCTCCGACGGGACGCATGCCGTGACGGCGCGGGCCGTCGACCCGGCCGGCAACACGACCACGACCAACGCGGTCAATCTCACCGTCGTCAACAACAACCTGCTTCAGAACCCGGGCCTGGAGACCTCCGCCTCCGGCGCGCCGAGCTGCTGGCTGCTGGGCGGCTACGGGACCAACACGTTCACGTGGACGTACACCACAGACGCGCATTCGGGCGCCCACGCCGAAAACCTCAACGTGACCGCCTTCACCAGTGGCGACCGCAAGCTGGTCAACGCCCAGGACAACGGCGCCTGCGCGCCGGCCATCAACCCCGGGCATACCTACACCGTGACCGCGTGGTACAAGGTGCCGACTGGCACCGCCGCCCCGCGCCTGTTCGCGTACTACAAGAACAGCACCGGCTGGGTCTACTGGACACAATCGCCGATCTACGCCAGCGTCGGCACCTGGACTCAGGTCTCATGGACGACACCGGCGGTACCGGCCGGGGCCACCAACATCTCCGTCGGAATGGGGCTCCAGAACACCGGTTCGGTGACGATGGACGACTTCGGTCTCTTCGCCACGGGCTGAGTTCGCTCGAAGTCCGCAAATCCGGGGCAGCTGTAGCGCGGCATACCCGCTATTTCGGGGTATTGGGGTCGGCAAGAGTCCGATGTTTAGCCGCCACATCGGTCGGGAAAGCTGACCTCCAATTCGAGCGCCGAGGCCGGTTCGGGGCGGGTCTGCTGGAGCACTTGGACTTGAGCCGTGGGCCCTGCACCGACGGTGGCGCTGCGCCGCCACCGGATGCAGATGGCGCGGCAGTTGTTTACGGCGGTCGCCAGCGGGCTCCTGATCCGCCGCACATCGACATAAGCCGTCTTGGACAACGGTTCTGTGGGGGGCAATCCACGAAATCAAACCAAGCCGAGGTGCCCCAATGCCTTTCTCAGCCCCCATCCACCGACTCCGGCGCCGGGCAATCCGCCGTGCTCGCCTGATCCCGAGCCTGATGGCGGCGGTTGGTCTCGTAGCTCTGCTCGGCGGTGGCTCCGCGCAGGCCGCCGGATCGACCAACCTTGTGCAGAATCCGTCGCTGGAGAGCGCTTCGAACGGCGTTCCAACGTGCTGGAAGCTGGGCGGCTACGGAACAAACAGCTACACCTGGTCAAGGACCACCGACGCCCACTCCGGCAGCTACAGCGAGGGCCTGACAATCTCCAGCTTCAGCTCCGGAGACCGCAAACTGCTGCCGACGCAAGACAGCGGGGCCTGCGCTCCGGCGGCCACGGCGGGCAGCACCTACGCGGCCGGAGCTTGGTACAAGCAGCCGGCCGGTGCCACCGGCGGTCCGCGGTTCTTCGCTTACTACCGGACGTCCTCGGGCACCTGGAACTACTGGGCCGAGTCCCCCCGGTTTGCCGCCAGCTCGAGCTGGACGCACGCGACCTGGTCCACGCCGGCATTTCCCACCGGAGCGACCAACATCTCGGTCGGCCTGGGGCTGGACCGCGTCGGAACGGTGACCATGGATGACTTCTCGCTGGCCCCGACCTCGGCGCCCGAGCGGCGACACAACGGCGCCATCGGTCCCGGGCAACGTCAGCGCTACCGCCGGTGACGGGCGCGTCTCGCTGTCCTGGACCGCCTCCACCGATCCCGACAGCGCCGTGGCCGGCTACTACGTGCTGCGCAACGGCGTGCAGGTGGCCAACGTAGCGAGCCCGAGCTACACCGATACGGGCCTGACCGACGGCACCAACTACAGCTACACCGTCAAGGCGTACGACCCGTCGGGCAACGTCTCGGCGGCCTCGGCGCCGGCCACGGCGACACCGAAGGACACGACCGCGCCCAGTGTCCCCAGCGGTCTGCACGCCACGTCCGGTGATGGCCAGGTATCGCTGTCCTGGACCGCCGCCACCGACAACGTCGGCGTGACCGGCTACCGGGTGTACCGCAACGGCAATCTGATCACGACCGTGACCGGAACGTCGGCCAATGACACCGGGTTGACCGACGGCACCAGCTACAGCTACACCGTCTCGGCCATCGACGCGGCCGGAAACGCCAGCGCTCAGTCGGGCGCGGTCAGCGCCACTCCGCAGGCGGCCGGCAGCGGCGGCGGCGTGGCGGCGGCAGCAGCAGTAGCGGCTGTCCGGTCGCCCAGCCTCAGACGACGTGGGCGCCGGTCAGTGCCAGCGGCGCACCGCAGATGACCGACGCGCAGGCGGCGGCCTGTGTGCAGCATGTCGCCGAAGTCGGTCCCGGCCAACAGCCAGTACACCTCCTACGTGCCGACGGCCTCCGAGGAGTCGACGTGGCAGGCGGCCATTCCCAATCAGGAGCACGGACCGGAGGTCAACGCCGTTACCGGCCTGGACGGTCTGAGCAACCCGTCGACCGACGATCTGATCCAGTGGGCGTCCTACAAGTGGGGCATCCCGACGGACTGGATCCGCGCCGAGGCGATGCAGGAGTCGCACTGGTCAAACACCGACCTCGGCGACGTCGCCACGGTCTCTAACAGCGATTACGCCCAGTATCCGGCGCTGGCCCAGGTCAGCGGTCCGAACTGCACGTCTAACTGCCAGGCGGCTCGCAGCCTCAGGTCTGATGCAGGTGTCCTGGACGCCGGAGGACCAGTCGGGGTTCGGGGTCGGCTACGGCACAGAGCCGCTGCGGTGGAAGTCGATCGCGTTCAACCTCGACTTCTACGCCGCGGTGGTCCGCTGGTACTACGACGGGCACTGCAGCTGGTGCGGCTCGGGCTACAGCGCCGGGCAGCAGTGGCCCTCGATCGGCGCCTGGTTCGAGCCGACGCCGTGGGGCAACTCCGGCGCCACGAGCTACGAGTCCGGCGTGCAAAAGCACCTGGCTAATCGGGACTGGCCGCAGCCCTAGACGGCACCAATGCAGGTCATCCGGACGAGGCTGCGGGTGCCTCCTCCGGGCGGCACCCGCAGCGATGGGGCGCCGCCTCCGGGCGGCACCCGCAGCCGTTCACGCGAGGGGGTGCTGCAGATAAGCGTCGAAAATCGACGGTTATCTCCATAACCCCCGTCGGACGAGCCAGACGACACGCGCGGTCTCGCTAGGAGCCGGCCTGAGTCCAGGGCCGCTCGGCGAGGTCGCGCTGAACCTTGGCCTCGTACTGGCGCTGCGCGGGGTTGTTCCACGGGAACGGCTCAAACCAGCCCCCGATACTGCCCCAGGCCTGACCAGGGGCGTAGCCCGCTCCGCACCAGTGGCAGTTGCCGTCATAGAAGAAGCGAAGTTTGGCCGCGTAAAGATCGAGTGCGAATGCGGTGCTCTTCCAGCGCAGCGGCTCGCTGCCCGGGTCGGCGCTGCCGTCCGGGCGCCACTTGACCTCTGAAATGCCCATCGACTCGTAGGCCGCGACCGACGAGGGAAGCGGTGACGGGATCCGGGCCTGGGCGGGGAAGCGGGAGTACCAGGCGGAAGGAACGGTGGCCGGGTCGCCCCGCGCTGACTGCTGCCACCCGCTCTCCACCTCCATCTGGGCTCGGACCCAATCCGCCGGGATGCCCCACTTGGCCGCCACCCACTGGATCAGGTCATCGGTCGAGGGATGACTCAGGGCGGGGCGTCCCGTCACGAACCGAAACTCGGGCACGTCAGCCGTCACCAGGTGGCCAGTCTGGTCGCGGCGGAACGAAAGGTGCGGAGCTCGGCGTCGCTGGGTACGTAGCGGTTGGCGGCCGTGTTGGCGGGCCGGCTCTCCGGGTGAGGGGTGATCAGCCGGGCCGCGCGAGCGTCGGACAGGGGCGGGCGCCCCGGTGGCGCCCACTGATTCAGCGAGGACGAGGGCCCCCCAGACGTCCCTGCCCAGGTCCCAGCCAGCGCTAACCCGGCCAGAACGAGCCCAGCAAAAGTCAAGGCCGCGACCGGGACGAGCCAACGGCGGCCGCCGGTGACGGCGGATGGGTTCAGAACCCGGGTCTGGCCCACACCCGTTGCGCGAGGTAGCGCTTGACCTGGGTGATGTACCAGCGCTGGTCCGAGTTGTTCCACGGCTCGGGTTCGAACCAGGCGCCGATGCTGTTCCACGCCTGGCCCGGCCCGTAGCCGGGTCCGCACCAGCTGCAGTCGCCGTTGTAGAAGAAGCGGATCTTGGCCGCATACAGGTCGAGGGCGAAGGCCGTGCTCTTCCAGCGCAGCGGCTCGCTGCCTGGGTCCTCGCTTCCGTCCGGGACCCATTTCACCTGCGAGATCCCCATCGACTGCCAGACCTATTCGTGAGCCCGGCGGGCCTGCTTCGGATAGCGCAGGTACCACCGGGAGGGGACCGTCGCCTCATCACCGAGATCGGTCTGGCGCCACCACGACTCCTGGGCCATCTGGGCCCGGATCCAGTCCACCGGGATCCCCCACTTGGCGGCGACCCACTGGATCAGATCGTCGGTCGAGGGATGACGCAGTCCGGAGCGCCCGGTTACGAACCGGAATTCACGCACCCCCTGATCTACTGCGCCGTACTGGTCGCGAGCCCGGTGAAAAGCGCGTACCTGGGCCAAGGAAGGGACGTAGTCGTTGTAGCGCCGGTTCCCGGGCCGGATCTCTCGGTGGTGGACGACCCGCGCCGCGGCTCGCGCGTCAGACAGCGGGCGTGATCCGGGCGGCGCCCACGTCGTCTGCGGCCCCCGCTGAGCGATCGAGGCCACGTGGCCGCTGGGCAGCGCGCGGGTCGAGCCGGCGGCCGGCCAGGCGAGGACCGCGGTCAGCATGACCGCGAGCGCAACTCGATTCACGATCGGAGCTCGCGGATCCCGCCGCGATGCCCTAACGGACGCACGTAGGGAAGGAAGCAGAGAGCCAAGAGGATGCCCATGGTGGCAGTAATCGTGTCGCTGTTGAAGCTCGGGAAGGTCAGGCTGGACAGACAGAGGACCAGAAGTCCGGCTTGAGCGGCGACGCGCACCGCTCGGAGCGTCGGGTCGCGCTCGGGCGGGGCGGGCGAGGCCACCGCCCAGGTGATCAAACCGAACAGCAAGATGGCCTGCAGAAGGCCGACCTTCCAGACGATCCAGAGGTAGCCGTTATGGGCAAACCACGTGGCTCGTGGCGGGACCTCCTCCCACGCCTGACCCCAGTACATCGTGTCGCCCAGTCCAGAGCCCAGCAGGAGGTGACCCTCCACCTTGCGCACGAGGTGCTGGGTCTCGACCACGCGATAGCGGACCGAGTTGTCGTTGGCTGCCTGGCCCAGGGTGAGCGCGCGGGCCTCAATCTTTGTCAGATCAGCCGGAAAGGCAGCGGCGAGGGCCCCCAGCACCAATAGCGCGGTGATGAGCAGCGTCACGACAGCGCGTAGCCGCCGGCCGCGACCCATCTTCACGGCCACGAAGCCAAGCGTGATCATCGTCGTCAGCCAGAACGTGCGCTCATAGGTCAAGACCAGGCAGAAAAGGTTCAGCACGAGCACGGCAATCACGGCCCAGCGTCTGTAGCCGTGACCGGCCCGGCCGGAGAGCAACAGGGCGGCGGCCATCACCACCGCCACCGGATAGCCGTACAGGCCGCCGTGGAGCTGTCCGTTGCCGGAGGCGGCAAAGCCGGCCGTGGTGCGCAGGCCGACATCGAGGTTCTCGCCGAAGCTGATCCCCAGCGCCCACACGGCCAGTCCCCAGCCGCCGAGTACGAGCCCCACGACTACCAGCCCACGACCGAGGTTCCGGCGACCCCGCGCGTCGTCGAGCATCGGTACGGCGAGCAACAGAGTTCCGAACTCGAGCAGAGTACGGGCCTCATCGCCGGTCTGGCTCGAGTTGTGGCCGCTGTGCAGACCGTGGATGAGTTGCCACAGCGTGGCCAGGATGAACACGCACATGAGGCTGAGGGCGACCAGGCGGCGGCGATCCAGACGCTTGCGCATCACCGTCACCGAGGCGCGTAGGAGTCCGGTCAGCAACAGGGCGTCGGACGGCAGCAGGTGGGAGCCCAGACGGTGCTGGAGCGTGTAGCCAACGACCGCGGTGATGATCAGCAGGATCGTCAGATGCGTGGCTGGAGCCGCGAAGGCGAACACGACGAGCGCACCGGCAGCGAGAAGGGGCAAGGGCCACCAGGGGGTGCTCGGCGGCGAGTGCGCCGGCAGCGGCCGCTCCGGCCAGCAGCGCCAAGGCGCCGCCCAGCGTCCGGGCCCGAGAACCTGACCGCCCGATGCGACCGGCGCCCCAGCGTGCGTGTGGGTATGCGCCGACGCTCATCTGCTCAGCGCGCGGCCGCGGATTGGACGGGTCGGTGCAGGGCCAGACGCGCCCGCCTGCGGATGCGTCGGAGCTCGCTGCGTCGGATGTGGGCGCGAATCTCCGGATCGGCCCGGGGGACGCCGTGCATCGGTGCCGTCGAGCCAGCCGGTCAGGTAGTGCAGGGCGCCGGCCGGACCGGCTGGACCCTTGGCGTGCCGCAGCGAGAACAGCAGCACGTGCAGAGGATGATCGCCCAGGGCGTAGGCGCCGCTTCCCGACCGGCGCAGACCGCGGGCGGCCCCGTCGTAGGTGGCCCGCGGGCGAAGGTGTAGCGGATCGCCGTCGGGCGGGGCAAAGCTCTTGGTGCGCCATCCGAGCATTCGCGCCTTGACCTCGTCAAGCGTGTCCCAGCCGAGCATCGTAGGCAGCGGGGTGATCTGCTCCCAGCACGCCCGGCGGTAGAACTTGGTCGCGCCATGGACGTGGTCGGAGTGGATGCGCAGCCGGCTCGCTCCGTCTGAAGGATGCACCTCGGTCGAGATACGACCCGGCAATCCCCAGGCCCGGATCGAGGATGAGCTGGCGTTCGATTTCGGCGATCGTAAGCGGGGTCAGCTCCAGGTCGCCGTCGAGCTTGGCGACCACATCCCAGGGCTCGGTGCGCTGGTCGAGCGCCCAGCAGAAATGCCTTCAATTCGTCCGCGCCGGCCAGGCGATCCGTCCGCGGGGGGCGCGGCGGCCGGCGTACGACAACGGCGAAGGGATGGCGGGCAGCAAAGCTTTCGGCGATCGCCGCTGAGCCATCGGTCGACCCATCGTCGACCAGGACGAGCCGGTCGGGCACCCGCGTCTGGGCCGCCATCGAGTCCAGGAAGCGGGGGAGGTGGACCGACTCATTGAGGAAGGGCACGATGGCGACGATCCTCAGAGCCGGCGCCCTGCGCCGGCTGGCTGCTGGAGGCTTCAGCCCGCAAGCCCGTCATCACGAGACACGGACGCCCGCCCCGCCGTGGCCGTCTGACGTTCGCCGCCATTGCGCCTCGCCCGCCGCGCCGGATTGGTGCCCCGGTCCAATCCGGCGCCGTTGTCGGACACCTCGAGCGGGATGAGGGCGCCATGCCCTCGGGTCCCGAGCTCGGGCGGGCCGGCGAGAAGCGAATCGGTCAGGACCATCCCGACCAGCCTGAGCGCGAAGGCGTCGATGGCCTCGAGAGCATTGTTGAGCGAGATTGCCGGCGTCCAGCGAAGCCGGGCCACCAGCAGCACTCCATCGACCGTCTCGACCAGCCCGTTGGCGTTGTGCAGGTGATGGACCGAGGGCGCGTCGACGAGGACGAAATCGGCGTTATGGCGATGCGTGTCGATCATGTTGACGAGCTCGGCGCTGTTGGACGCCTCGTCTCGGCCTCGCACCCAGCCTCCCGGAAGTACCGAGACCGATTCGCCGCCGTCCAGTTCCAGCGTCGCGCTGGCCGGTGCCGGGTGCTCGAGATTGCGTGGGTCGGCGTTGAGCACGATTACTCGCTGATCGACTCGGGCCAGAGCGTGGGCCAGACCGAGGGTGACCGTCGTCTTGCCGTCGGCCGCGCCGGGCGAGGTGACCACCAGGGCTGAGAGATGGCGGCGGCGGCGGGCCAGGAGCACCTGGGCGGCGAGGTTGTCATAGGCCTCGGCCTGAGCCCGGCCCAGATCGAGCCCGAGCGCCCGCCGTAGCCGCCGCCGGCGAGGAATCTCGGCCAGGATGCGCACCGGCAACGCGGTCACGACGTCCTCACCGTCCTTGACCGTGCGGTCTGTGAACTCGAGCAGGGTTACGAGGGCCGCGCTCAACAGCAGGCCGACGACGAGACCGACGATCGTCAGCTCGAGTCGCGGCCGGGTGGTGAAGGCCGCGGCGCGCCCGGCGGAGGCGACGACGATCGCGCCGCCCGTCTGGCTCGCGGCAGCGATCTCGATCTGGCGCAACTGGGAGGCGAGGGCGGCGCTCTGCGGCGTCGTTGCAGGCGAGCCGAGCTCGGTGAGCTGACGGCGGATGGCCGCCGCCCCGGCGCTGAAGCTCGAGCGCGCAAGGGCGCGACGGTAGTTGACGTACTCGGTGACGAAGGCGTTGGCCAGAGCCCGCGCCCCCGCCGCCGTGCTCGCGGTGGCGGTGACGTCAACAATGTTCGAAGTGTTCTCGGTCTGGGCCTGGACCATCGTCAGCAGCTTGTTGAGCGAGGTGTTCAGGTGAAGGTGGGCCTTGACGGCCTGGGCGACGGGCCGAGCCAGGACCAGGGACACCTTGGTGTTAACGTCGCGCTCGGGATCAGGATTGGGCACCAGCGGAGTCGTCGAGGAGACGCCAACCAGCTGGCTCTCGTCCAGCACGACCTTCGAGGTGGCGGTGTAGCCTTCGGCTCCGCCGCCGGCGACCAGGGCCGCGGTGCCGGCGGTGATCACAGTGGTGCAGACGAGGACGACCCAGTGAGTGCGGATGGTGCGCGCCAGTCGTCGCAGGCGTTCGGCAACGGTGGGAACTGCAGTTGTGTCGGTCATAGAGTCGTTCTCACTCCGCGCGGAGTGCCTTGGGGGGCACTCACAGGACGTATGGATTCCCCGGCATTACTGGCTCCCCGGTTGGCGAGCCACTACGCGTCTATCTCAACTACGGCAAGGCTGGAGGCGAACTTGCGTGGCACTCCCGCGACGCGCTCGGTGATCAGCGTGACCAGCTCATCGACCAGTCTCGGGTTGCTGTCAAGCCGCCGCAGGGGGCCGCGCCGGACGAGCTCGATCTGGTCGAGGTCCTCGGATCCGCTCAGCACCTTCACCCGTCCAATCTGCTCCAGCCAACGATCCACGCCGCCGATCTCGCTCTGAAAGATCGTGTACGCCGGCACCCCCAGGTAGGCGGCCTCACGCAGCATCGTCCCGCCCGCGCATACGACGGCATCGACACTGGCCAGCAACGACAGAAAGGGGACGGGCCGCTCGAGCACGACCGGGGGGTGGCGCCAGGCGAGGCCCTCCAGGTAGCGTGCCTGCTCGCGCTCGCGCGGCGAGAAGACGACCAGTGCGCCCGCCTGGGCCAGCCAGGCCAGCGTCGCGGCGGTCATCGTCGACGACGCCTCCCGGTAGTAGTGACTCGTCTCCGACGGAGGCCGGAACAAGACGCGTACGGCGTCCTGGGCCCCGTGGCCCAGCTCGAGGGGCACGACCGAGCCGGGGTCAAGGCCGGAGAAGGTCAGATCTTCCTTGAGCCCGTTGAAGGGGACCAGCTGTTTGGCGCGCAAACCGCGGCCCGCAAAAGCCTGGGGGGCGATCACGCTCGGGTACAGAATCGTTGAGCCGGTGAGCCGGTAGAGACTCAGATTGGCGTGCTCGTAGTCGCCGATGATGAAGCTCGGGATCCCCAGCCAACGCGCCGCCACGGCGGCCGGCCGCGAGGCGGCGAGGAGCACATCCGGACGCCCCGTGGAGTCAACGAACCGAACGAGCTCACGCGCCCGGCCCAGCAGCGCCGTGACCTTGCGACCCTTCGAGCGGCCCACGCGTTGACCGCAGACGTGGGCGTCCACACCTGCGGTGGCGAGCATCTCGACGGTGCTGCCGTAGTCACGGGCCGTGATCACCGTCTCAGCCCCGGCGCTCGTCAGTGCCGCCCGAACAGGGAGCAGGTACTGGACCTGGGGCGGATTCTCGATATCGATCCAGACTTTCACGACGCCCCCCGGACGGTCGCGTGGGATGTCTGCGTCACAGCCACGGGCTGCTCAACGCGAGGCGGCGTAGCGGTAGAGGGCCTCGCCGGTTCCGCGACAGACCCAGCTCGGACCGCGACGGATGGCCGCGCTCAGCGCCCGCGCCGGCAAGCCCGCTCGTGTTCGGCCCCGCGCCCGGCGCCAGCGTCGAGTAGCGCAGCGGCCGCTCACTCGGCGCCCCAGCCGCGCTTGAACGCACGCAGGCCCGGGTTGTCAAGGTCGGTGCGGCCGAAGTCGAAGCGGCCGATCGCCGCGCGGCGCACGCCTCCTGGATCGCCGTCCAGAAGATGAGGTGGTTCGGGCCGCAGCGGCCAGCTGTCGAGGTCGGAGGCGCCGAACTTGTAGATCGTGCGTGCCGCTGGCGGCGAGAAACAGCGCTCCGGCGACGGCCTGCCGCCGGCCGGCGTCGGCGAGCAGGATCGAGGCCAGGCCCGGCTGGACCAGGCGTGCCCACAGCAGGTCGAAGAAGCGCCGCGGTTGGACCGGCACGCCCTGGCGGCGTCGCGTTCGCGTGTGCAGCGCGTAGAACGCGTCGAGATCGCGCGGCTCGGCGGCCCGGCGCACGCGACGCCCTCGCGCTCGGCCCGCGCGATGTTGCGGATCACCTGAGAACGGCTGAAGCCGCGCCACGCACCGTTCCGGCGTCGGCCATCGAGCGCGAGCTCGTGAATGACAGCGTCGGCTCGCGCCCGCCAGCCGAAGCCGTCCACGAGCCCCGCGTACCTCGAGACGGCGGAGTGCGTGGAGGTCGGTTTGCGCGAGTGCGAGGGCGGCGGCGAACTGCCGCTCGCCGAAGCTGGGATCACGGAGCCAGCAGCGGGCACTCATCGGTGAACGGCAGCGAGATCCAGCGGCGATGGCTCGAGCAGGGCCGCGGACCTCGACGAACGGGCGCGCCGGCGACGAGCTCTCCGCCGTCGTCGGCCACGGCGATCGCGAAGCGCGCGGTAGCCGTAGGTCGCGGCCAGCAGCTCCGCCCACGCCGGATGATGGAAGGGCGTCGCCCCGTCACTGTGGGCGACGAACGCGCCCCAGCCCGGGTCGTCGAGGGACGAGCGCCAGTGGGCGGGCGTCAGGTCCGGCCATCGCGCTACACGCGCCTCTCCCGCAGCAGCAGCCGGCGGGCGAGGACGTAGGCGAGCACCGGCACCTCGAGCAGCCCGGGCAGCGGATCGTCCCAGGCGAAGATCGCCCGTTCCCGCGGCCAGCGCAGCGAGCGGGCGTATTCGCGCGAGGCTCAGGCGGCGGCCGCAGCAGCTCCGTGCACCGACGGTCGGCGTGTCGGTGCGTGAACCGCAGCCAGCCGACGCCGGCGCGTGGCCGGCGAGCGGGTAGGCGCTCACCGCTGACCAGCAGCCACAGCAGCCAGGGGAAGTCGACGCCGGCCCGCGCGCAGAGGGTGTGCCAGCCCCAGAGGCGCGGGTTCATGTCGAGCAGCTTGAGCACGCCGTCGCGCGGGTCGCGCTTGTACTCGATCTCGATCAGGCCGGTGTAGCCGATCTCGCGCAGCAGCCGTAGCGACGGCTCGACGACCTCCGGGCAGTCGACCGTCTCGACGAACGTGCTCGCCCGCCCGAAGTCCGCCGGATACTGGCGGGTGCGGCGGCCGTGAGCGAGCGCCAGCGGCTCGCCGTCGCGGCACAGCGCCGCGTAGGAGAACTGCGACTCGCCGCCGCCGGGGATCAGCTCCTGCACCATGAGACTGCTCGGGGTCGATGAGCCGCGCACGCCTCGCGCGTAGCGGCGGTCGAGCTCGGCGCGGTCGTCGACCCGCCAGGCCTTGGCGGTGGTCAGCGCGTTGGCTCGCTCCTTGATGGCCGGCTTGACGACAGCCGGGAAGGGCATCTCGGCGGTCGCGGCCGTCAGCTCAGCGCCGGGGCAGCACGGTCCGGGGGCTGGGCCACGTCGACGCGAGCGGCCAGCTCATGGGTGAGCCGCTTGTCGTGGGCCCACCGAAGTACGTCCCACGAGTGGGGTGGTGTGCGTGTAGTGCTCGGCCAGCTGCGTCGTGATGGCGGGCCACCATCGCCGCCATCGCTGTCGGCACTGGGGATCAGCGCCCAGCCGTCGAGATCGTGGGAACGAGCCAGCTCGCAGAGAAACGCCGCCCGTTCGGCGTCGTCGCCGGACGGCCAGCGCAGGCTGCGTCGGGCATAGCGGGACACCGAGGCCAGCGGCTCGGCGCGGCTCGGCCAGCACCCAGACCGGGACGCCATGGCGTCCGAGGCTGCGCACGAGCGCCGAGCGCCCGGTAGTCGGCGCCCAGCAGAGCGCGCCGCGCGGCTGGCTGGCCAGGAGACGGCCGTTGGTGCGTGAAGAAATCGCGTGCATGGGCCCCTGCCCCGGGCAGTGTGGCAACGGTCCCGAGCGCTGGCTACTACCCGCATGGCTAGAGGGGGCGCCTCCGGGACCTCTACCTACGGGCGTTGTGGACAACGGATGACGGCTCGTACCGTGTCGCTCGTCGTGACCGAACCGCGCTCATACGTGAGACCCAATCCGGGCGTGCCGCAGAACGGCCCAACGGGCCGAGACGTGACCCCGGCCCGACTCGGAGGACGGCGCGCGGCGAGATGCCGGTCCGGTGCGGATCCTGGTGGAGGGGGCGGTGGAGAACCTGATGTCGAGCTGGCATCCGGGGCTGGGCCGGTTTCCGTTCTCGAGTCGTCGTGTGGGCCGGACGGTGACTCACGATTACACGCATCCCGTGGCCGTTCGCTACACGGTCAACAGCCTGCTCGGGCCTGGCCGCCGCGACGCGCGACCCGACGCTCGGCGATCGGCGACCTGCAGGTCCAGGTCATGTTCGCTCGCTTTCTCGCCTGTACGCCGGACCGGCTGCTGCTGCCCGCCGACTACGGGCTGCTGGCCGTCCTCGACGACGCGCTGGCCTCGGGGCGGGCCGCGCTGCGCAGCCGGATGTATGCACCGGCGATCTGCTGCGCCATCCCGAGAACCTGAACATGCAGGACCTGGCCTGGCTGCTGTGGGGGTCGGTCGCGGCCTACCGGGCCGGCGTCGGAATCGGCGCCGATCGGGCTCGCGAGGCGCTCGAGCTGATCGTGACTGAGCTCGTTGATCCGGGCACCGGGCTGCCGCGCCACAGCGGCGCCCGTTACCGCCGCAACGTCGTCTCCTTCGGCTCGCTGGTCTATTTCCTGCGGGCGATGCACGAGGCCGCCGTGGGCCTGGGCGACGACCGGGCCCAGCGCCTGTTCGAGCGTGGCGTGGCCAGGGCCATCTCCTTCCAGGGTCCGCAGGGTGAGTGGCCGTGGATGATCGACTGCCGGCACGGCCTGCCCTTCGATCGCTATCCCGTGTTCGCCGTCCACCAGGACAGCATGGCGATGCTGTTCCTGCATCCCGCCCAGGACCGGGGACTGCCCGGGGTCGCTCCGGCGATTGCCCGCAGCCTGGCCTGGGACTTCGGGGACAACGAGTTGGGGATGACGATGTTCACGGAGCGGCCGTTCTTTGCCTTCCGCTCGATCGAGCGGGCCGAACGGATGCCCCGCGGGCGTCGCTACCTGCGCTCGCTACCCAGCGGACGGGGCCGCAGCGGGGAGCTGGGCCCGGCCGCGAACACCCGGGTCAACGACGAGTGCCGCTCCTACCACCTGGGCTGGATCCTGTTTGCCTGGGCGGCGCGGTCGGCCGACGATCTGCGTGCCGCCGGCCGCGACCCGATCGGGGTCACGGCATGAGCCTTGCGGCGCTCACGCGCGGTGGAGGCTCCGGCTTCCTACGCGGTCATCACTCCGGCCCGCAACGAGAGCGCGAACCTCCAGCGTCTGGCCGCCTGTCTGCAGTCCCAGGTGGTGACCCCGAAGCGATGGATCATCATCGATAACGGGTCGACCGACGATACGCCCCTGGTCGCCCGGCGCCTGGCCCACGACTGCCCGTGGATCGTGCTGCGCGAGGTCCCCGGGGAGCCAGTCCCGGTCCGTGGTGCCCCCGTCGTCCGCGCCTTTCACGCCGGCGTGCAGGCCCTCGACGTGCCCGCCGACGTCGTCGTCAAGCTCGACGCCGACGTCTCGTTCGATTCCCGGTTCTTCGCGGCCGTCCTGGAGGCGTTCGCGCAGGATCCCGCGCTCGGGATCACGGGCGGCGTGTGCTTGGAGCAGGACCAGGCGGGCTGCTGGCGCGCTGACCACGTCACCCGCGGACACGTCCGGGGGGCCACGCGCGCCTACCGGTGGGAGTGCCTGCAGGCGGTGCTTCCCCTGGAAGGACGGATGGGCTGGGACGGGATCGATGAGCTCAAGGCCCAGGTCCGGGGTTGGCACACCGGGACGCTGCCGGGCCTGGAGTTTCATCACCACCGGGCCCTGGGGGACCGGGAACCGACCTGGTCCAAATGGGCGATTCAGGGTGACATGGCTCACTTCATGGGCTATCGCCCGTACTACGTGGTCGCGAGATCGTTGTATCGCTCCCTCCAGGCCCCGAGCGCGCTGGCCATCCTCTGGGGCTACTCCCGGGCGGTGGTCAGCCGCCGGCCGCGCTGCTCAGACGCGGCCGCGATCGAACAGCTGCGTGCTCAGCAGAGCCTGCGAGCCCTGCCCCGCCGGATTCGCGAGGCGCGGGGCGTGGCGACGGTCAGCGCCTGAACTCGAGCCGGCCTTCGCCGGCCGCCGGGCCGACGATCCGCCAGCCGTCGCCGTCGCCGTCGCGTTCGGGCCGCGAGGCCGCCCGCCGGCGCCACCAGGCACTCGCCTCGCGGGGCAGTACCCGCCAGGCGCTCGCGTCGGCGGCGTAGCGGCCCAGAAAGCGCCCGTAGGCGCGCATGATGCGCTCCTCCACGAGGTAGTCGGGGTGGGTGTCGATCAGCGCCAGTCCGCCCCGAGCGCGCAGGAACTCGGCTTTCTTCACCCAGGCGGTCTCATCCTCCTGACGGAGGATGGTGAACAGGGTGTGGTCCTGGGGCAGGGTCAGCGGCAGCTCGACCATGTCCTGGTCAAAGAACGGCAGCCACGTGCAGCACCCGCCCGCCTGGGGCTCGAACGGATCGGTATCCGGGCACGAGGAGTCATAGTCAAAGCCCAGCCGCGGCATCAGCTCCCAATCGCGGTGCGTCGCCGGCGACCGGAAGCCCACCGCTCCCCAGCGCTGGGCCGCCTCACGCATTCCCGGCAGCCGCCGGTCCAGCATCTCCGCTGACTCGAGATCGCGGCCGTCGTGATACAGGCCGTGGACCCCGACCTCGAAACCGTCCTGGACCAGCGCGCGCACGCGGGCCAGATCGACCTCGTAGCGGCGCGGAACGAGGTTGAAGGAGGAGCGCAGGCCGTGGGAACGCTCGAGCTCGATCACGGGATCAAGCGCATCAAAGCCGGCCGCGTGCTCAACATCGTGGGTGAGCACCAGGGCCCACGCGTGGCCATCGGGCCAGGCGGCGATCCGCGGCACGGGCTCGCCGGCCAGCTCGTCGAGCAGAGCCAGCAACAGGTCAAAGAGGTCGTGCAGGCCCGACTCGGCCGGCCAGGCTGGAAACGTGGAGCGGGCCTGCAGGCGCGCGAACCGGCGCCGGAGCCAGATCTGCAGGCCTCGGGGCAGCAGGGGCCGAAGCCGGTAATAGGCGACCATCAGTGCGCGCCTGCCGCGGCGAGAGGTTGCCCCCCGGATGAGCGCGGCGTAGCTCTCGCTCCAGCAGCTGAGGATCGTCTCGTCGGGATCGAAGGGCAGCAGGAGGCTGCCGTCGTCCTGGCGCCAGACCGTGGCCAGGGGGTTCCCATCGGGACTCCGTACCGCGCCGGCCGGCGACCAGTCGCCACCGAGCTGGGTCAGCAGTGACCGCGCCCGCTGATCGCTGATGAACAGCCGCAAAGATCGGCACGCTGTCCGGGCCCAGGCCCGACAGGATGCCGTGCACGGGGTGGGCGTCGCCAAGGCGCCGGGGCCAGAGAAGACGCGGGCCCTCGGTGAGCGGCGCCAGCCGCTCGAGGCCATCGTCAGGCCAGCCGTCGGTGGGCTCGTAGGGAATCCGAAAGTGATCGAGCCAGGTGACGCGCGTCGAGGCGACGAACAGCCCGGTGCGGCGGCTCAGGCTCGTTGCGACCATGCCGGCTGGGCGTCGATGAGCGGTTCATCGCCGTCCAGGTGGGCAACGTCGTGCCGGCCGTCGGCGGGTAGTGCGGCGGCCAGCGACGGCAGCAGAGCATCGGCCACCCGTCGCGCCGCGCGTCCGTCCCACCCCGACGGTCCCCGGAGCGAGAGGATCGAGCGCTCCAGCGACTCCGGAATGCTCCGGATTGCCTCGGGCGCCAGGCCCAACAGCCGGTTTGTCCCCTGGGTCAGCGTCACGGGCCGCTCGGTGTTTTCACGCAGGGTGAAGCACGGAACGCGGAGGAAGGTCGTTTCCTCCTGCACGCCCCCGGAGTCGGTGAGCACGCCGGAGGCGGCGGTCTCCAAGGCCAGGAAGTCCACGTATCCGATCGGGTCCACGAGGTGCAGTCCTGGCGCGTGGGCCAGGTCATCGGGCAACTGCGCCCGGGTCCGCGGGTGCACGGGGAACACGACGGGCAGGCTGCGGGCCAGGTCGGCCAGCGCGCCCATCACCCGCGGGAACGTCGGCCCGTCGACCAGCGCCGGGCGGTGCAGCGTGACGAGCAGGTAGTTGCGCCGGGCCAGCCCGAGTTCAGCATGGATGGTTGAGGCGGCGATCCGCGGGCGAAGCCGCACGAGGGTGTCGATCATCGTGTTGCCCGCGAACACGCGCCGGTGCGCGGGGATGCCCTCGCAGACGAGATTGGTCTCCGCCTCCGGGAGAATGGACGAAGCACCAGCGCGAGAGCTGGTCGACCAGCATGCGGTTGATCTCCTCGGGCATCGTGCGATCGAAACTGCGCAGACCGGCCTCCAGGTGGGCGACGGGAATGTTGAGCTTGGCCGCGGCCAGCGCCGCGGCCAGAGTGGAGTTGACGTCGCCGGGGACGACCACCGCCCAGGGCCGGATGTCCATCAGCACCTGCTCGAGGCGTTCCAGTGCGCAGGCCGTCTGGCGCGCCGTGAGATCCCGAGCCGACGCCGAGCAAGCGATCCGGCGCGGGCATACCCAGCTCGGAGAAGAAGACGTCCGACATCTCGGCGTCGTAGTGCTGGCCGGTGTGGATCACGACGTGCCGAAAGCGTGGCGCGGGTACCTGCATCTCGGCGACCACGGGGGCCATCTTCACGAAGTTGGGACGCGCCCCGACGACGTAGACCACGGCCGGCTCGTGGCTCGTGCGGGATCCCGCAACAGATGGATCTGGTCGGGCATGCGCGGTCGAGCGTAGGCCGGCCACACCGTCTCTCCCACCGACTTTCGGTCAGAAATCGGCAGTCAACGGCCGCCGCTAGCCGTACGGCTAGGTCTGGGGCTAGTTCGCGAAAGCTGCGAGGGCCACCTCAGGGGCCGGCCGTTATTCAACCGTGATGGATTCGCCGGCGCGGGTGAAGGCTTCGGCCGGCTCAACGACGATCGTCGCGTATACAGCCCGAGGCGACGTGCCGAGGGACGGACATCCAGGGGGTAGCTGTGAAGGACATAGAGGTAGCCATTGTCGGCGCGGGACCACACGGCATCTCCGCCGCCGTTCATCTGCGCCGGGCCGGGATCAACGCTCACGTGTTCGGCGAGCCGATGTCGTTCTGGCGCACGATGCCCCGAGGAATGAAACTGCGCTCGAACATGAGCGCCACCAACATGGTGGAGCCGGCGGGGCCGCTCTCGCTTGGGCGCGTACAGCGAGACGGGCGCGGAGATGAAGCTACCCGGTGCCGCTGTCGCGCTTCATCGATTACGGGCTGTGGGTTCGCCGCTCCGCCGGGCTTGAGGTCGATCCGCGGATGGTCAGTCGTGTCGATCGCCGCGGCGACGGCTTCGCGCTCGAGCTCGAGGATGGAGACTCGGTGTCGGCACGACGGGTCGTGGTCGCCGGCGGGTATCGCACCGTTTCGCGCGCGATGCCCGCTGGTTTCGGTCACTTCCCGAGCCACGCTGGTCTCGCACACCGGGCGCCATCGCGACCTATCGGCGTTCGCCGGCCGCCGCGTGGCCGTGGTGGGCAGTGGTCAGAGCGCGTTCGAATGTGCGGCGCTGATGGCTGAGCACGGCGCCGAGGTCGAGGTGCTGTCGCGGTCGTCACGAGTCGTCTGGCTGCGCCGGCAGTCGCCCAAGAACTTCATGGGACCGGCCGGAGACGTCATCTACGCACCGACCGATGTCGGACCGGCTTGGTACAGCCGCCTGGTGTCGTTCCCCGACCTGTTCCGACGCCTGCCCCGCTACGCCCAGACACGCATCGCGTACCGGGCCATCCGGCCGGCGTGCTCCAACTTCGTCCGTGAGCGGCTTGATGGCGTTGGTCTCACTCTGGGCGTGAGCATCGACCTAGCCGAGGGCAGCAATTCCGGCATGCAGCTCGGCCTCTCCGACGGCACCGAGCGGCAGGTGGATCACGTCATGTTCGGCACCGGTTACAAGGTCGACGTGGCCAAGTATCCGTTCCTGGACTCCGGGATCCTGGACACACTGCGCCGCGTCGACGGCTATCCCGATCCTGAGGCGCGGATTGGAGACCTCGGTGCCCGGTTTGCATATGGTCGGTGCCCCCGCCTCCTGGAGCTTTGGGCCCATCCTGCGCTTCGTTTCCGGCAGCTGGTACTCGGGCCGGGCGGTGAGCGCCAGCATCGCCAGCGCCACGCCGCGCCGCCGCGCGGTTCCGCAGCTGGCGGGGGTGTGAGTATCAACTGGCCGACACCGAGAGGCCGCGCCGAGGTCACCCCGGCCGCTGCCGGGCGCGGCACCACTCGCTATGCCAGCCAGGTCGCGCGCGCGATCGCCCGCGACCCCACGGAAGCGTTGGAGCGAGTCCGGGAGAAGCGTGCCGAGCGCCATGACGCGCGCCTACCCTGGACCGGCTACCGGCCGAGTCCGGACGCCGAGGAGCAGCTGCACAGAGCGCTCGGACTCCCGTGGCCGTGCTCGGACCGTGACGAGTTCGCCGCCCTGTGGCCGCACCTCACTGCTCCGCTCATAGAGCGCGGACTGGACGTCGGGCGCGGGGCATTCGGGGGCTGGGACGATGGCGATCCGGCGCTTGTCCGGGCCGCGTGGTGCCTGACCCGCCATCTTCAGCCCGAGGTCGTCGTCGAGACGGGCGTCGCCCGGGGCCTGACCACGGCGGCGGTCCTCCGGGCACTGGCCGCCAACGGGACCGGCCATCTGTGGAGCATCGATCTGCCTCCCCTGGCCGAGAGCGGGCTGAGCAGTGAGACGGCGGCCGCGGTCGGGCTCGCGGAGCGGTCGCGCTGGACGCCTGTGCGCCGGCTCGAGCCGCAAGGTTCTCCCCGACCTGCTGCGGGAGCTCAATCAGGTGGATCTGTTCATCCACGACAGCATGCACACCAGCCGCAACGTCAGCTTTGAGCTCAGCTGCGTCTGGCCCCATCTGAGGCCGCGGGGGAGTCGCACTGATCGATGATGTGGAGCGCAACTCCGCCTTCGGCCGCTTCACCGCCAGTCATCCGGACGCGCCGGCCTTCTTGCGCCAGTCCGATGACGGCGACGCATTGCTCGGCTGTCTGCTCAAACCGGAAGTCCGTGTTCCTGCGCGGGCCTGAGCGGCGGGGGGAAGTCGTTCACCTGCAAAGCAAAGAGAGGAACCGTTCATGACCATCGGAATCGTCGGACTTGGCTATGTGGGACTACCACTGGCCGTCGCGTTCGCAGAGGCCGGCGAGGACGTTGTCGCCGTCGATTCAGATGAGCGCAAGGTCGCCGCCATAGAGGCCGGCGAGTCCTACATCGAAGATGTCGACAGCGAACGCCTCCGGGCGGCGCGCTCATCAATCGAGCCGTGGACACACTTTGCTCCCCTGGCCCGGGCCGACGCGGTCCTGATCTGCGTGCCGACGCCGCTTGACGCCGAACCGTGAGCCGGATCTCCGCCCGCTGCTCGCCGCGGGCCGGCCCTCGGTCAGATCGTCCAGCGCGATCAGCTCGTGGTGCTGGAGTCGACCACCTATCCGGGAACGACGCGCGAGCAACTCGTGCCGCTGCTCGAGCACCGGCGGACTGCGGGTCGGCGCGGCCTCAACGTCGCCTTCTCGCCCGAGCGCGTGGATCCCGGTCGCACCGATTACACGCTGCGCACGACGCCCAAGATCGTCGGCGGGATGACCGCGGAGTGCACCGAGCGCGCCGCGGAGCTCTACTCGCGTGTGTGTGATCACATCGTTCGCGTATCCAGCCCCGAGGCGGCGGAGATGGCCAAGCTGCTGGAGAACATCTTCCGCTCGGTGAACATCGCCCTGGTCAACGAGATGTCGATCCTGTCCGAGCGGATGGGGATCGACATCTGGGAGGTCGTCGACGCCGCGGCGACAAAGCCGTACGGCTTCATGCGCTTTGACCCCGGACCGGGAATGGGGGGCCACTGTCTTCCGGTGGACCCGTTCTACCTGACCTGGCGAGCCCGGGAATTTCACATGGCCACCGAGTTCATCGAGCTGGCGGGAAAGATCAACCAACAGATGCCCTACCACTGCGTCGATGAGATCGAGCGGGCGCTCAACAACGTCACCAAGCCGGTGCGCGGCTCGCGGATCCTGATCCTGGGCGCGAGCTACAAGAGCGGGGTGGGGGATATCCGTGAGTCACCGGCCCTGCGCATCATGGAGGTTCTGCGTGATCGTGGCGCGGTGATCTCCTACCACGATCCCTACGTCCCCAGCCTCGAGGCGCTGAACTTGACCAGCGCTGAGGTCGACACCGTCCTTGCCGACGCCGATGCGGTCGTGCTCGTGACCGCGCATCCGGGGCTCGACTACGCCCGGCTGTCTGAGCGAGCAGCGCTGTTCGTAGACCTACGCGGCGTCACGCGGACCCATACGCCGGCTGATGTCGAGCCGGGCCGCACTCGAACCGCTCCTCTCGGAGCGGCGCGACCCACTAACCGCTGTCGCCGGCGTCTGAAGCCTCCCGCTGGTAGGGGGACGCGGGGGGCGGGGGGACGCCCTCCGCGGCCGGGGGGCGCGTGAAGCCTCCGCGGCCCGAGGCCGCGAGCTGGCCGGCGCCCCCCGGGGCGATCGCCGCGGGGCTACTCGACCGTGACGGTCTTGGCCAGATTTCGCGGCTGATCGACGTTCAGGCCGCGCGTGCGGGCGATGTAGTACGCGAACAGCTGCAACGGCACGACGGCGAGGACAACCTGCAGCAGTGGATCGGTCGCCGGAATGTAGACGATGTCCTCGGCGTGCTCGGCGAGCTCCTTGCCGCCCTCACCGGCGACTGCGAAGACGCGGGCCCCACGGGCTCGCACCTCGGACAGGTTGGAGAGGAGCTTGGGCAGAACCCGATCCTCGATGGCCACGCACACGACCGGGGTCTCCGAGCACAGCAGCGCAATCGGGCCGTGTTTCATCTCTCCGGCCGCGTAGGCGTCGGTGGGGACATAGGAGATCTCCTTTAGCTTCAGCGCCCCCTCAAGGGCCACCGGCACCCCGGCCAACCGGCCCAGGTACAGGAAGAACGGGCTCCAGGCCAGCTCCTCGGCGAGCTCACGGACATCGGGCAGCACCGAGGTGATTACGTCGTCAACCTGCTGAGGCAGGCGATGAAGCGCGGCGCGAAGCTCGCCCAACTCGTCCGGGTCCCGAGCGCCTCGGGCCTCGGCCAGGCGCAGGGCGACTGCGTACAGGAGTACGACTTGTGCGACGAAGGTCTTGGTGGCGGCTACCCCCATCTCGAGGCCGGCGCGCGTGAACAGCACCGCGTCGGCGTTGCGCGTGGCTTGGCTGCCGGGGGCATTGGTAATGGCCACGACCTGCGCGCCCTGTTCGCGGGCCAGCCGCATCGCCGCCAGGGTGTCGGCGGTTTCGCCCGACTGGCTGATCCCGAACACGAGCGTGCCCTCGCCGACGATCGGGTCGCGGTAGCGAAACTCGGAGGCGACCTCCACCTCGACCGGGACTCTTGCCCAGCGCTCGATCGCCAGCCGCCCGGCCAGCCCGGCGTGGTACGAGGTTCCGCAGCCGACGATGATGATGCGCCCGACCCGACTCAGGAGCTCGTCACTGAGCCGCGAGGTCGCATCCCCCGCCTCCCAGCGCGCGAGGGTCTCGCGCACCGCGGTGCTCTGCTCGTGGATCTCCTTGAGCATGAAGGTCTCAAAGCCGTCCTTCTCGCAGCGCTCGTCGTCCCAATCGACGGTGCTCGGCAACCGTGGAAGCGCATGTCCGTCGACGTCGTAGATGGTCACCTCGCCGGGACGGAGGACGACGATCTCGTTGTCGTGCAGGGCCACCACCTCGCGGGTCTGGGCCAGGAAGGCCGCGATCGACGAGGCGATGAACTGCTCATCCTCACCGCGGCCTACGACCAGCGGGCACTCGCGTCGCGCTCCGACCAGCGTGTCGGGCTCATCCTCGCTCATCGCCACCAGCGCGTAGTGACCGGCTAGGTGCGGAAGCGAGCGCCGCACGGCGGTGACCAGATCCCCGTCGTAATGGACGGCGATCAGGTGGGCGATCACCTCGGCGTCGGTCTCGGACTGGCACTCGATGTCGTTCTCGGCCAGGGCGTCACGCAGCTCCAGATAGTTTTCGATGATGCCGTTGAGGACGATGCGGATACGGCCTTCGCTGTCGGCATGGGGATGGGCGTTCTCCTCAGTCACGCCGCCGTGGGTCGCCCACCGGGTGTGACCGATGCCGGCCGTCACCGTCTGCGTGGCCACGCCGCCACCGTCGGTGGGTTGGGCGGCTAGCGCGGCGCTGAGACACTGAAGGTTGCCGACGGCGCGGATGCACTCGGTCCGGCCGTTTACGCGCCAGGCGACGCCGGCCGAGTCATAGCCGCGGTATTCCAGGCGGCGAAGGCCTTCAAGCAGCAACTCCTGGGGTTCCCGATAGCCGACGTAGCCGATGATTCCGCACATGTGTGCCTCAGTTCTTCAGTCGTGTTGAGGGCGTCCGCGAGCCAGCCCACCCCGTCCCAATGGCTACGCGGCCACGAGTTGATCTCGGTTCCGGGTCAGCGGCGCTGAATCCAGACGCGTCAGCTCGCGTTGCAGGGCCTGGCGCCCCCGGTGATGGAGCCCATGGACCGAGCTCTCGGTCCGTCCCATGCAGCCGGCGATCTCGCCTGGCGTCAGGCCGACGACGTGACGGAGGATGACCACCTGCCGCTGCTCGGGCGGCAGGGCGGCCAAGGCCGTTCGGACCGTCTCTCCCTGATCGAGATCGGCTTCGCACGCGGCCAGCGGATCAACCAGCTCGTCCGTGGGCGTCAAGCGGTTGGCGCGGAGGTGATCGATGGCCACGTTGCGGGCGATCCGCAGCAGCCAGGCGGCGAACGGCACGCGGTGATCGTCGTATCGGCCGAGGATCGTGATCAGCTTTGCGAACACGTGCTGGGTGACGTCCTCAGCCTCGTGGTCGTCGCGCACGATGGGCCGCACGTAGCCGTAGATGTTGTCGGAGTAGCTGACGTACAGGTAGGCGAGCGCCTCCTTGTCCCCTCCTTGGCCCGGGCGACGGCGAGGCGCGTCTTGGCGCCGGCCTCCGGAGAGTCGTCCAGGGTGGGCTTGCTCCTGAACCCGATCCGTGCGGGCGGTGCTGATAGCGACTCTGTGATCACGTGTGTCTCCGTTGCCGCCCATCGGGAACAGGCAGGCGCGAGGCACTGGCGCGATCTCCGCAACCAGGTCTCGGTGTGCCCCACTTCTGCTGGCCCCCGCGAGGCTGTCTCGCCTTCGCTTTCCAGTGCCCCGGAGTCTCGTCGCCGCCCCAGAAGGGTCAATGACCGGATCGACACATTGGGGCGTTCAGGGGTCTGAACGCTCGCCAGCGGGTGAGGCCGCGCTCGGGAGGGTACAAAAGAACTGCCCCTGAGCAGGGGTAATTCAAGTACTATGTGGTGCTCGGCCAACTGACGGGGCTAACGGGAGCAAGGGGGCATGACGCGCGAGTTGAAGGTGCTGATCGCTGACCGGCCACCAACGCGGCTGGGCATGCGGATGGCGCTGAGCGGTGAGGCCGAGGTGTGTGCTGAGGCCGGAGATGCCGAGCAGGCAATCCGCGTTGCCATGCGCACCCAGCCCGATCTCTGCCTGATCGGGACCGAGCTCGCGGGGGACATTGTCGGGGGGGTCCTGGGCATCTGCCGGGCAGCTCCGAGCGCGGCGGTCGTCGTGCTCGCCCAGGTCGGCGATGTCGAACAGTTGCTTGACCTCGTTCGCGCCGGCGCCGTCGGCTACGTCCCCGGGCCACTCGACGCTGAGGGCCTGCGCAAGGTGGTCAGGGCGATCGCCGACGGTCAGGCGGTCATTCCCAGGGACATGGTGCTCGAGCTGATCCTCGAGATGCGGAACGCGGGGATCGGCGGAGACACTCTCCCGGCTCGCGAATCCCAGGTTCTGGGGATGCTGCGCCGTGGACACACCACCGGGGAGATCGCCGACCGACTCGAGATCGCTCCTGTCACCGTCCGCCGGCACATCTCTGAGCTCGTGCATAAGCTCGGCGTGGAGGACCGCGCCGCGCTCTCGGATACGGTCAGTCCCCGCTGGGGTGCGCGACGCCCGGCCAACGGGTACGTGCAGAAGACCTGAACGGTTCCGGGCCACTCGGCTCATTGCCGGGGGTCCAACAGGCGGCGACCATGGGGGCGGGGGGAACATCACCATGCCGCAGTCGGCCGGAAAATCGTCCACGTTCGGTCCACGCCAGATGGCGCTCGACGCATGCTGCGCGGCGCTCATCGCGATCGAGTCGGTACGCGCGCACGCGGAAAGGACCGATTCCCCGCGCGTGCGCAACACGCTGGACCGAGCCATCGGTTCGCTGCATCAGGCGATCGCCGCCCTGCACCCCAACCAGAACGAGATTGACTCGGACGGGGTTGGCATCGTGGTCAACCCTGCGCACCACCCAGCTTCGCGTCGCGCCCGGACTAGAGAAGACTCTGCCGAACCGCATACACGGCCGCCTGAACCCGACTCGGCAGATTGAGCTTGGCCAGGATGTTCGACACGTGGTTTTTCGCTGTCCGGGGACTGATGTTCAGCACGGCGGCGATCTCGGCGTTCTCCAGTCCGTCAGCGATGAGTCGCAAGACATCGAGTTCCCGCGGTGACAGCTGTTCCATCGGCGACAGTTCACGCTGCTGCTCCGGCCGGCTCGAGCGGATGTGACCGAGCACGACCTCGGCCGCTTTGGGCGACAGCCAGGCCGCGCCGCCGGCCGCCGTCTTGATGGCCACGACCATATTGCTCAGCGGGGTGTCCTTGGCCATGAATCCACACGCCCCAGCCTGCAGGGCAGCAGCGATCTCGTGGTTCTCGGAGGCGATCGTCAGTGCCAGTACGCGGGCCTGCGGGTCATTGGCAAGTATCTGCCGCGTCGCCTCCGGACCCGAGACGTCGGGCATGCGCACGTCCATGAGGATGACGTCCGGAGTGAGCTCGCGAGCCAAGCGCACGCCGAGGCGACCGCCTGACGCCTGTGCGACCACGGTGATGCCAGGCTCTTCGGCCAGCAGGGAGGCAAGACCGGTTCGGAACAGGTCATGGTCATCCACTATGAGAACTCGTACGGGCGCGGCTCGTGCGCGCTTCACTGCTGGGTGATGCCCCCATCACTCCTCTTATCTACTAATCCCTACACTCTACTTTGCAGCATAGCGTGCCCTGTCGAGTGGACATAACGCTGGCGTTCAGTGGCTTGAACACGCGGTGGGCCGACGTTTACCTGTCACCGGCGTACCAGCTGCCCTAGCCGCCCGTTCACCGGCCTGAACGACAGATGGTCAGCGCGCCCTATTCCGTAGGCCCTCGCCGACTGTCATAAACGGGTGCGGCAAGAAGCAGTCGGGTTCCATTGGGGGCATATGGTGGAAGCACTCGAATCATTCATCGATCGGCCAAGGCAGGAGGTGCGCTTCGCGGCGCTCGACCTCCAGCACGCCGGGCTGCAGATCGAGCTGCGCCAGGCCTTCGATCGTCTGCTGGTGTCGAGCGCGTTCACGCTCGGCCACGAGGTTGAGCAGTTCGAGGACGAATTCGCACGCCACTGTGAGACTGACCACTGTGTCGGGGTGTCATCGGGCACAGCCGCGCTATCATGATGCTGAGGGCCTACAACATCGGCCCCGGCGATGAGGTGATCGTGCCCGCGCACACCTTCATCGCCTCGGCCTTGGCCGTCGCCCACGTCGGCGCCACGCCGGTTCTCTGCGACGTCATGGACGGGAACCGGCCTGATCGATCCCGACGCGGCGCGCGCCGCCGTGGGGCCAAGAACGGCGGCGATCATCGCCGTCCACCTGTACGGGCAGGCCTGCGACATGGACGCGCTGGACGCGTTGGCGCAAGCCCACGGGCTGCTCGTGCTCGAGGATGCAGCGCAGGCGGCCGGCGCGCGCTATCGCGAGCGACCGGTCGGTTCACTCGGCGCCGCGGCCGCGTTCTCGTTCTATCCGGGCAAGAATCTGGGCGCACTCGGTGACGGTGGCGCCGTTTGTACAGACGATGAGTTACTGGCGGCGCGGCTGCGTCGGCTGCGCAACCTCGGCCAGCGCGTCAAGGGCGAGCACGTCGAGCTGGGCTACAACGAGCGGCTCGACGGCCTGCAGGCCGCGCTCTTGCGGGTCAAGCTCGGGCATCTCGACGACTGGAACGAGGCTCGCCGGGCTCGCGCGGAGCTGTATCGGGCGATGCTCGCGCGATACGACACCGCTGCTCGAGGAGCGCCCCGAGAGCCCCTGCGTCTACCACCTGTTCCCGGCCCGTTTCGAGGACCGCGATCGGGTCGCGGCTGTGCTCAGCGCGGCGGGGGTGCAGACCGGCATTCACTACGACCGGGCGGTCCACCAGCACGATGCCTGGACCGGTCACGACCTCGTCCACGGCGAGCTGCCGGTCGCCGAGGCATGGGCGGCGCAGGAGCTGTCGCTGCCCGATGCACCCAGACCTCACCGCCGATCGAGGTGGAGTACGTGACCGAGGCCGTCGAGGTCGCACTGGCAAGGAGGACCGCCTGATGTTGAAGGCAACCGCGATCGGCCGAGCAGCTCGAGCCCGTCGACCGAACCGGTCGGTGTCGCCGTCATCGGCCTCGGCTACTGGGGCCCGAACCTGCTCCGCGTCCTGGCCGACAAGCCCGACGTCGAGGTCCGGTGGATCTGCGATCTCGACCGGGAACGTCTGCAGCGAGTGCCAAGCGCCGCTATCCCGGCGTTCGGATGACCCGACGCCTGGATCGCGCTCTCGCCGATCCGGCCGTCGACGCGGTCATCATCGCCACGCCGGTGCGAACCCACTACGCGCGTGGCGGCCCAGGCGCTGGCCGCCGGCAAGCACGTGTTCGTCGAGAAGCCACTCGCGCCGTCGACCGAGCTCGCCGATCGAGCTCATGGCCCTCGCCGCACGAGCGCGAGCGGATCCTGATGTGCGGACACACCTTCCTCTACAGCCCGCCGGTGCGGGCGATCAAGCGGATGATCGAGGCGCGGATCGCTCGGGGACATCTACTTCATCTCCTCCAGCCGCGTGAATCTGGGTCTGCACCAGCGCGACGTGAGCGTGATCTGGGACCTCGGGTCCGCACGACTTCTCGATCCTGCTCTACTGGCTGAACGAGATGCCAACCAGCGTGCGCGCCGTCGGCCGCGACTCGATCGTCAAGGGCATCGCCGACGTCGCCTTCGTGACTATGACGTTCGCATCGGGCATCGTGGCCAACGTCGAGCTCAGCTGGCTGGCGCCGAGCAAGCTGCGACGGACTGTGGTCGTCGGCAGCGAGCGCATGGTGACCTACGACGACGGCGCCGTCGAGCCGGTCCGGGTGTTCGACAGCGGGGTGGTCTACCGGGACCCGGAGACGTTTGGTGAATATCACCTCTCGTACCGGAGCGGTGACATCGTCTCGCCCAAGATCGAGACTCATGAGCCGCTCGGGCTGGAGCTCGGCGACTTCATGACCGCGATCAGATCGGGCGCGTCGATGGACTTTCACACCGCCCTCGCCCACAGCGTGGTTCGCATGGTTGAGGCTGCTGACCAATCGCTGCTCATGGGGGGACGCGAAGTCCTCCTTGGCCACAGCGAGCTCAATGGTCGCACCGCGCCTCACCCCGCCCTAGCGACCGCCTGAGGGGGAAGACCGGAGGCCGGCCCCTACCCGGGGCCGGCCCCCGTGTCAGTGTTCGCTCCGGATGACTCGGGCCGGGTTACCGACGACGACCGCGCCGGCGTCCACGTCGTGGGTGACGACCGCCCCGGCGCCGACCATCGCCCGTTCGCCGATCGTCAGTCCGGGCAGGATCACCGCCCCGGCGCCGATGCTGGCCCCGCGCCGCACGGTCGTGTGGAGAAGCGCAAACGGCTGGCGGCTGCGAGGCCGGGCGTCATTGGTGAACGTCGCCTGGGGGCCGATGAAGACGTCATCCTCGATCCGCAGCCCGTCCCACAAATACACGCCGGACTTCAGCGTCACCCGATCGCCGACGACGACGTCGCCCTCGATGAAGGTGTGATCACAGACGTTGCAATCGGCTCCGATGACGGCCCCGGCCAGCACGTGGGCAAAGGCCCAGATCCTGGTTCCGGCGCCCACCGAGTCGGTCTCGACCAGCGCGCGCTCGTGGATGAAGGGGGGAGAGGACATCCGGGCATTGTGGCGCGCGCCTCTGACGGCCGAGGCCCCGAACTCAGTCGATCACCCAGGTGTCCTTGCCGCCACCGTTCTTGGAGGAGTTGACGACCATCTCCCCGGCATCGAAGGCCACGCGCGACAGGCCGCCCGGAACCAGCCCGATCTCGGCTGCGCAGAACGCGAACGGCCGAAGGTCCACGTGGCGCGGTTGCAGCCGGCCCTCGATCACCGTGGGATGGCGCGACAGCGGCACGATCGGCTGAGCGATGTAGCGCTCGGGATGGCGGGCGAGCTCGAACCGGGCCGCGTCGAGCTCGTCGTCATCGGCGTGGGAGCCGATGACGACGCCCGTCCCTCCGTGGCCGTGACGCGGCTTGACGACCAGCCGCTCGAGGTCCGCGGCGGCCGCCAGCCCGGCGGTCTCGGCCTCCAGGGAGTGGGTGGGCACTGAGCGAATCAGCGGCTCCTGCTCGAGGTAGAAGCGGACGAAGGTCTCGACGTGGGCGTGGACGAGCTTGTCATCGGCGACGCCATTGCCGAACGCGTTGATCAGCCCCAAGTTCCCGCTCTGCCAGGCCGGCAGCAGGAGCTCGGCCACGGAGGTCAGGTTCCCGTGCTCATCCCGGACCCGGTCCTCATCGGTGCGCCGGTAGACGACGTCGAGGCGGGTTGCGCTGCCGTCGGGCACCCGCCCGAAGAGCTCGTCTCCACGCAGCTCGAGATCCTCCGGGGTCAGGAGTGGAGCCCCGAGCCGCTCGGCGGCGCAGGCATGCTCGTAATAGGCGACGTTGTCGGCGCCGTCGGTGAGCACGGCCATCGACGGTGGACCGGTCATGCCGCGAGGCGTGGCCGCCCGTAACGTGCCGGCCAGCAACTCGTAAAGCGCGGGATCGACCGGTCGGGGAATCGGGAGGCCCGGAGGCAGGGTGTCCACCATCGCCGCCCGGGCGGCGATCAGGTAGGCAAAGCCCGACGGCGTGCGCAGGTTGTCCTCCAGGACCAGAAATTCCCCGCTCGGGGCCCGAATTAGGTCGAAGCCGACGATCGCCGCGGGCGCCGCTGTATCAGGCAGGCGCCCGGCCAGGTCGGGCTCAAAGCCCTCGGCGCCGTCGACGACTTCGGCGTCAAGCAGACCGGCGGCGACGATCCGCCGCGGGCCGTAGACGTCACGCAAAAAGCAGTTCAGGGCCCGTGTGCGCTGAATCAGGCCGAGCTCCATCCGATGCCACTCGGCGGCGGTGATCAGGCGCGGTATCGGATCGATCACGAACGGACCGTTCCCGAACCTCACCCCGGCGTTCTCCAGGTGGCGGGCAACGTTGAGGCTCAGCTCGTCCAGGTCTACGTGCTCGAGCGCGGCCAGGGTCTGGGCGTACCCGGCGCGGGGATGGCCGTCAGCATCACGGTCCTCGTCAAACGGCGCCTGGGGGCCGGGTTCAGAGGCCATGTTTGGCCAGCCACAGCTCGAGCAGGGCGAGCTGCCACAGCTTTGAGCCCTCGAGCGTGGTCAGATGCTCGTTGGGCGCACCGAGCAGGGTGTCCACGTGTTCGGGGCGGAAGATCCCCCGCGCCCGAGCCCGGGCGCCGTTCATCAGCTCGGTGATGAGATCCAGCGTGGCGCCCTCCAGGGTGGACAGGGCAGGCACCGGGAAGTACCCCTTGGGCCGGTCGATGACCGCGGCCGGAAGCACGCTCCGGGCCGCCGCCTTGAGCACCCCCTTGCCGCCCTGCGCAAGCTTCAGCTCCGGAGGGCATGCGGCGGCCAGCTCGACCAGCTCGTGATCCAGAAACGGAGTCCGCGCCTCGAGTCCCCAGGCCATGGTCATGTTGTCCACGCGCTTGACCGGGTCATCGACGAGCATCACCTCGGTGTCCAGGCGCAGGCCCCGGTCGACCGGATCGTCGGCGCCGCCGGCGGCGAAGTGTGCCTCCTGGAAGGCTGCGCTCGGATCTTGATCCAGCCGATAGGCGTCGGTGACGGTCTCGGCCATCTCGGCGTCGGCCCGGTCAAAGAAGGCCTTGCGGTAGGCCTCGGCGCCGGTGCCCCCGGCTCGAAACAGCGGGGGGTACCACGAGTAACCGGCGAACACCTCGTCGGCCCCCTGTCCGGACTGGACGACCTTGTAGGACTTCGCCACCTCCTCCGAGAGCAGGTAGAAGGCCACGGCGTCGTGGGAGACCATCGGCTCGCTCATCGCGTGTACCGCGCCGTCGAGGGCGGGCAGCATCCGGCTCGTGTCGACGTGGATCTTGTGGTGATCGGTGTCGAACTGCTCGGCGATGATGTCCGAGTAGCGAAACTCATTGCCCTCGCGGACGCCGACGTCGTCAAAGCCGATGCTGAAGGTGGCCAGCTTCTCCTGGCCCGAGGTCTCGAGCAGGGCGACGATCAGGCTCGAGTCAAGGCCGCCCGAGAGCAGGACCCCGACTGGCACGTCGGACACCATGCGGCGCTTGACCGCGGTGCGCAGTGCCTCCAGGGTGGCCTCTGACCAATCCTGTTCGCTCCAGTCCGCGTACCGGTCCTGGCGGCTGAAGTCTGCCCGCCAGTAGCGCTCCTGGGTGGTGCTGCCGTCGGGGTCGATCAGCAGCGTGTGTGCGGGCGCGAGCTTCTGGACACCCTTGAGAATCGTGCGCGGGGGTGGCACCACGGAATGCCAGCTCAGGTAGTGGTGCAGGGCGATCGGGTCGATCTCGGTGTCGATCCCGCCGCCGGCCAGCAGCGCGGGCAGCGTCGACGCGAAGCGCAGCGAGTCCGTCGTGTGGGCCAGGTACAGCGGCTTGACGCCGAGCCGGTCGCGGGCCAGCAGCACTCGACTGGACGCGTGCTCGCAGAGCGCGAAGGCGAACATCCCCTTGAAGCGCTTGACACAGTCCCGACCCCACTTGGCGTACGCCTTGAGGATGACCTCGGTGTCGCTGGTGGAGAAGAACCGGTAGCCATCGTGTTCGAGCTCGCGTCGCAGCTCCTGATGGTTGTAGATGCAGCCGTTGAAGGCCACGGTCAGCCCCAGCTCCGGGTCGACCATCGGCTGATCGCCGGTCCTGGTCAGGTCGATGATCTTCAGCCGGCGATGCGCGAATGCGACGCTGTCCTGCGACCAGCTGCCCTCGCCGTCCGGACCACGGCTGCGCATCGTCGCCGCCATCCGGTCGACGGCCTCGCTGTCGGCCGGACGACCGACAGCCCGCTCACCCGCGAAGCCGCACACGGCCGAGAGGCCTCAGGCCACGCGGAGGGCGGGAGTGCCCAGTTCGGCCTCGCGGGCCTCATCGGTGAAGGCGCGGAACAGCGCTGCCTGCTCGGGACGGTCGACGAGCGTCTCGGCGTGCCACTGCACGCCGACCACGAACGGCCGGTCACTGGCCTCGACGCTTTCGATCGTGCCGTCGGGGGCGTGCCCGGTGATGACCAGGTCCCGGCCGAGTCGCGAGATTGCCTGATGGTGAAACGAGTTGACCTCGGCTCGGTCCTGGCCCAGGATCGCGACGATCCGGCTGCCGGGGTCCAGGGAGACGGCGTGCGTGGGCTGATTTCCGGGCTCGGTCTGCCGGTGGTTGATCTCGGTACCCACGATGTCGGGTAGATGCTGATACAGCGCGCCGCCGCGAGCCACGTTGAGCACCTGGAGCCCGCGGCAGATGGCCAGGATGGGCATGCCGCGCTCGTCGGCGGCGGCCGCCAGCGCAACCTCGAACTCATCCAGTTCGGGCTCGATCGGGCCGGTCCGCTCGTGCCGGCGCTCTTCATAGGTGCTCGGATCCAGATCCGGTCCTCCGGACAGACACAGGCCGTCGACACGATCCAGCAGGGCGTGCACCAAAGGCGTCGTCAGCGGAGGCACGACGAGCGGGATCGCCCCCGCGGCCTCGAGTGCCTTGAGGTACTTCAAACCCAGCGCCATTTCATGCCGGGGCGGCTCACCCTGAGGGGTCGGGGCCACCGATTCGCTGCGCCGCACCTCTGATGTGGTGACGGCGATCAACGGTCGTGTGGTCTCGCTACCGATGGACAGCTCTCTCTCCAATCCGTTCGTGCGCAAACACCGACTGTGGCGGGACACGGGGAGTTTGACAGCCGCGCAAGCGGAACTCCCTATGCCGACGGCCAGAGCAGGTTGGCCACGTGGCCAAGGTCGTCTTCGGGACATCGATTGCCGCCTTCCCGAGCCTGGCAGAATTAGTCCTCGACAACGTCCAGCAGGGGGAGGCGGCCATGTCTTCAGGGTCAGGACGGACAGAGGTTCCGGGAAGCACGCGCAAGGTCAATCCCGCGCATTCGCGCGTCGGCGATGTCGACCCCGAGGCGCAGGTGTATGTCAGCGTCTATGTGCGTCCGCGAGCTACGCTGGACTGGGTGGACGACGCTGCCGGCCAGCCGCCGCAGCAGCGCCGCTACGCCTCGCGGGAAGAATGGGCAGACCAGCACGGAGCCGACCCCGCCGATCTGCAGAAGGTTCAGTCATTCGCCGACCAGGCCGGGCTGACCGTGGTCAATTCCGACGCGGCCCGAAGCAAGCTCACGCTGCGCGGGACGGCGGCGCAGGTTGCCAACGCGTTCGGTGCCCACTTCGAGGGGATGTACCGTGCCGGCGACGACTCCGATTCCTACCGGGCTCGCAGCGGCCCGCTGAATGTGCCTGCCGACCTCGCCGGTGTCGTCACCGGGGTGTTCGGGATCGACGATCGCCCCCAGGCCCACCCCCATCTGCGGCGCGCGAACCCGGAGGCCAAGGCGCACGCCGGCACGTCCTACACGCCGGTGCAGGTGGCCGAGGCCTACGCGTTTCCGACCGCAGCCGATGGCCGCGGGGAAACGGTGGGAATCATCGAGCTCGGCGGTGGGTTTGCCACCGCTGATCTGTCGACGTACTTCACCGGCCTCGGCCTGAGCAATCCGACCGTGACCGCGGTCAGCGTCGCCGGCGCCCAGAACGCGCCGGGCCAGGACACCAACGCCGACGGCGAGGTGATGCTCGACATTGAGGTCGTCGGCGCCACCGCCAACGCGGCGGCGATCGCCGTCTACTTCGCCCCCAATACCGACCAGGGGTTCGTTGACGCGCTCTCCACGGCGGTCCACGACGCGACCAACAAGCCTTCGGTGATCTCGGTCAGCTGGGGCCAGTCCGAGGACAGCTACAGCGCTCAGACGCGAAACCAGATGGAGCAGATCTTCACCGAGGCGGCCGCACTCGGCGTGACCGTGACGGTGGCCTCGGGCGATAACGGGTCGCCCGACAGTGTCACCGACGGCAAGCAGCACGTCGACTTCCCGGCCGCCGCCCCTCACGCCCTGGCCTGCGGCGGTACGTCGCTGGAGGCCACCGGCGCCACGATCACCAGCGAGACGACCTGGAACGACGGGAAGGGCGGAGGGGCGACCGGCGGCGGCGTCAGCCGTCAGTTCCCGGTGCCGAGCTACCAGGCGCAGGCCAAGGTCCCCAACAACGTCGACAGCAAGAGTCCGGGCCGCGGCGTTCCCGACGTGTCGGGCAACGCCGATCCCGCGACCGGCTACGTGATCAGGGTCGAGGGCAGCGACCAGATCATCGGCGGGACAAGCGCCGTGGCCCCACTGTGGGCCGCCCTGATCGCCCGGCTCAACCAGGAACTGGGCAC
Source organism: uncultured Solirubrobacterales bacterium (assembly GCA_963849455.1). Taxonomy (GTDB): domain Bacteria; phylum Actinomycetota; class Thermoleophilia; order Solirubrobacterales; family Solirubrobacteraceae; genus Palsa-465. Next base: position 197,940 of record CAWKHE010000005.1, read on the forward strand.
GCCGGTCGGCTTTCTGCAGCCGCGCCTCTACCCGCTGCTCGGGACCCCGTCCTTCCACGACGTGACCCAGGGCAACAACGGCGCCTACAAGGCCGGTCCGGGCTGGGACGCGTGCACCGGGTTGGGCACGCCCGATGGGACGAACCTGGCCGTCGCGTTGCGCGGGGGCTGACCGGCTGGCCGCCGGGGAGGCGGGACGAACTACCAGCAACGAGAAAGGGCTGGGTCCCGAGGAAGGTTCGTCCCTTAGGTGCGCTCTGTGCACCTAAAGGACGGAGGTTGCCCCGCAAACCGCGGGATGACGTGGAAGGTCCGTCCCTAACCCACGCTCTGTGCATGTAAGGGACGGAGGTTGTCCGCTGTTCCTCGGTGCTAGCCGTTTCGCTGTCGTCCCTGGTCCCTCGGCGCGGCGTTGCCCGGCCGGATCGCCATCGACTCAGCTCGCGTCGGGCCACAACCGGCGTCGCAGCCCGGACGCGCGGGCCACGGGGCGAAGGACGGCGGCCCGAATGACCTCCTCGGTGCCGGCGAGGATCAACTCATGGCGGGCCCGGGTGGCGGCCGTGTAGAGCAGCTCCCGGGTCAGGATGCGTGACTCGGCATCGGGCAGGAGCACGGCGGCGGCGTCGAACTGGGAGCCCTGGCTCTTGTGGATCGTCATCGCGTAGACCGTATCCACCGCGCTCAGCCGGGTGGGGCTGTAGCGGGCCACCGCGCCGCCGCGCTCGAAGGCGGCGGAGATGCGGCCGGGCTCCTGGATGACGACGCCGGTGTCGCCGTTGTTGAGGCCGAGCTCGTAGTCGTTCTCGGTGACCAGCAGCGGGCGGCCGGGATACCAGCGTTCGCCCGTGACCACCCCGGGCAGCTCGAGCTCGAGCCAGCCCTCGGTGCGCGCCGTCCAGGTCGACACCCCGTACGGACCCCGGCGGTGGGCGCAGAGGATCCGGAAACCGGCCAGGGCCTCAAGCGCGGCCTCGGCCTCGCCCGCCCGGGCGGCGCCGATCATCGTCCGGGCGGCGGCGAGCATCGCCTCCCGCACCGGCGCGAGCTGCTCCTCGGCGACATCGGACTCGAGCCAGCGCACCCCGGCCGGCGGATCGCGCAGCAGGGCGATGACCGCGTCGTCGTCACCGGCGCGGATGGCGCTTGCCAGCTCGCCGATGCCGGCCCCGAAGCGATGCCCGCGGTCGAGCACGACGATCCCGTCGGCGATCGCGCTCCGGCGTCGACCGTGCGCGCCCGGACCACGCGCGGCCGGACCACGCTCAGCCAGGCCGGGCGCGGCCGGATCACCCGTGGCCGCGCCATCGGCCGCGGGACCGACGATGTCGCCCAGGACGGCCCCGGCTTCGATCGAGGCCAACTGCCCGGGATCGCCGACCAGGACCAGGCGCGCCTCGCCTCGCAGGGCCTCGATCAGCCGCGCCATCAACGACAGCGAGACCATCGAGGTCTCATCCACGATGACCAGGTCATGGGGGAGCCGGCGCTGGCGGTTGTGGCGAAAGCGGCTGTTGCTCCCCGGCCGCCAACCGAGGAGGCGATGAAGCGTGGTCGCGGGCAGGTTCGCCAGCTGCTCGCGGATCGGCTCGGGCACGTCGAGCCCGGCCGCCTCGCTGGCCACGGCCGTCTGCAGCCGGGCGGCCGCCTTGCCGGTCGGGGCGGCCAGGGCGACGAGGGGGAGAGGCGCGCCCGCGGCCAGGGCCTGCTCGCCGATGAGGGCGATGATTCGGGCCACGGTCGTCGTCTTGCCGGTCCCCGGGCCGCCGGCCACGACGGCGAACGGTCGCTGCACCGCCGCCGCGACGGCGTCGCGCTGACGACCGTCGCGCTGCCCGGGAAACACGCGCTCGAGGCCCTGCTCGAGCAGCGCGGGGTCGATCGCCTCGACGGCGCCGGCGGCCATCGTCTGCAGCGCCCGGGCGACCTGCACCTCCTCCGTCCAATAGCGATCCAGGTAAAGCCACTCTCCGGTCATCCGCAGTGGTCGCACCTGGTCGTCGGCGCTCTCCTGAGCCACCAGCGGGCTCGCGGCGACGGCCGGGATCCAGGTCGCCGGCTCCGGCCAGGCCAGCGTGTCCAGATCGACCGCCTCCTCGGTGTCGACGGCCGCGGTGTCGCGGATCCGGCGCAGGTCGACGTGCACGTGCCCGAGCCGCGGTCCGCGGACGGCCAGGGCGACGGCCAGGAGCACGGCCTCGTTCTCCTCGCCGGCGAGACGGCCGAGCCCGCGCGCGACGTGAACGTCGGCCGCCGACAGGACGCCCGGCTCGGTTGAAGTCACGGAGCAGACCCGAGGCCCGGTGCACGATCCGGGCCTCGAACGGATCGGGCTCGGTGATCGTGCCGGTGCTCACGCCGCCACCGCCCCGCGCCCGTCGAGGGCGGCGCTGAGCGCGGCCACGAGCCCCGCGGGCGGGCGCCAGCTGAACACGCCGGTACGAGCCGCCCGTCGCCCCCGGTACGACTGCCGCCCCTCACCCGCCGGGGCACCATCGGCCTCGCCGGTCATGCCGCGCAGGAACAGGTAACCGACGCCGGCGATGCTCAGCTCGGGGTCCCGGTCGGGCTGGCGCCAGCGCAGATAGCGGTGCAGCGCGACCAGATAGAGCAGCGCCTGCAGGACGTAATGGTGGCGCTGCATCTCCAGGGCGATGGCGGCGGGGCGGTAATGGAGCGCGGCCAGCGGCGCGTCGGTCGAGCCCAGCCAGTTGGTCTTGTAGTCAAAGACGGCAAATCGTGGGCCACCGGCTCCGGGCAGCCGCACGACCAGGTCAAGGCTCCCGGTCAGATAGCCGCGCACGGCCTGGCGCAGCCCGGAATCCGACAGCCGCTCGGCGTAGCCACGGAGCGGGTCGTCGGCGCTCAGGAAGGAGCGCAGGATGTCGGCGATGTCGCTCAGGCCAAGCGTTCCCCGCGGTTGATCGCCGCCGGCCAGGGGAAGCTCAAAGCCGAGCTCGTCGAGCCGGTCTGATCGCTCCACGTCGCTCAGTCGCAGCTCGCCGAACTCGGGACCCAGGGGGGTGCGCAGCGCGGCGGTCAGCCCGGCCACCACGGCCTGCGTGTCGCCGATGTCGAGCCCGCGCCGCGACTGGACCTCCATCACCCTGCTGGTCAGTTCGGCTTCGAGATCGTCGGCTGCGAAGTCGGCCGTTTCCAGCACGCGGTGAACGAACGTCCCGATATCGGCCCCGACCGGCATCACCGCGAGCGGGAGCGGATGCGCGCCGTCACCGTCGCCGCCGTCAGGCTCGTCTAGGGCGATCGGGGACCACGGGCCCGACGGCTCGTCTGCGACCAGCGGCTCCTCGGGCTCGCTCCCACCCAGGTCTCGTGGCTGGCGGCGGTGATGTCGGTGTAGGAGGTACGCCGCCAGCGGAGATCGAGCGAGCGCGCGAAGGGGGAGACCCCGAGCGCGGCCGGCGCCGCCCGCGGCGCGCGCCACACGGCGCCGAGCCCGGCCGCCGCCCGCTCGACGCTGATCTGCCCCGGGGCGCGCTCGGCGATCTTGTTCAGGCGGGCGGCGACGGCAGCGTCATCCGGGGTGAAGTTGCCGATCGGCGCGACATCGCCATCCTCCTGGCGCGAGAACAGTAGGCGGCCCAGAGGGGAGTTGCGGCTGTCCCACGAGCCGGCCCACCACACGACGGCCTGATGGCAGGCGCGGGTCAGGGCCACGTAGGCGAGGCGGAGATCCTCGCCGCGCTGCTCGCGGAGGAACTGCTCACGGTGAGCGTCGTAGTCGGGTCCCTCGAGCGCGACATCGAGCGTTCGCGCGTCCCCGGCCTCGGGATCGTGGAAGAAGACAGGCTGGGCCTCGCGGGCGATGTAGCCCGGCTCCCACAGGAAGGGGAGATAGACAATGGGGAACTCCAGGCCCTTGCTGCGGTGAATCGTGATCACCTGAACGGCCTCGGCATCGGACTCGAGGCGGCGGCTGCGCTCCTCGTCACTGGTGTCGAGCTCGACCTCGGCGATCCGGCTGCGCAGCCAGGCGGTCAGCGCCGTGGTGCCGAGTTGCTCCTCGGCGGCGGCGGTGTGCAGCAGCTGGCCGACGTGGCGCAGGTCGGTGAGAGTGCGCTCGCCGTCCTCCAGCCCGAGCATCCGCGCCGGAAGCCCCTCGCCGAGCGTGATCGTCTCCTGCAGGGAGGCGACGCCGCGGCTGCGCAGCACGCGCGCCCAGTCGTGCAACCGCCGGTGAACCGCCTCCCAGGCGAAGGAGTCCTCATCAGCCTCGGCGAGCTGAGCCGCTGACCAGCCCAAAAACGGCGTCAGCACGGCGGCGTGAGCGCGCGACATCGAGGCCGGGCGCTCGAGCGCCTCGAGCAGCGCCAGCCAGTCGCGGGCCGGCTCGGTGGCGAACACGCTGCCCGCGCCGTTGATAACCGCCGGCACCCCGGCTGCGCCCAGCGTCTCCCGCACCATCGCCGCCTGCCGGTTGGTCCGCACGAGCACGGCGAGATGCCCGGGGCAAACACTTTCCCGGCCCTGGGTGCCGCCGTCGGGATCGCGGCGCTCGAGCTGGGCGCCGGATCCAAGCAGGGCGACGAGATCCGAGGCCAGGTCGGCGGTGATGAGCTCGCGGGCGCTGGCGTTGCGGGCGTACCCGTACTGAGTCAGCGACAGCGTCGGATGGTCGCGGTCGAGGACGCGGAAGCGCAGCGGCGCCGCGACCGGGGCCCCGCTGAGCCGCGGTTTCAGGTGGGACTCCGAAGCACGGACGTGGCGATAGACGATGCCCGGGTGACCGAGTTTGACCTCGCTGAGCAGCGCGTCGTGAGCGTCGATCAGCCCCTGGTCGCTGCGCCAGTTGACCCGGAGCGTGGCCCGCGTCCCGGCGCTCCGTGCCGCCTCGAGATAGGAGTAGACGTCAGCGCCGCGGAAGGCGTAGATGGCCTGCTTGGGGTCGGCGATCAGGACCAGCGTGACGCCGGTATCGGCGAAGGCGCGGCGCATGATCGCCCACTGCGCGGGGTCGGTGTCCTGGAACTCGTCGACGAGCACGACGGCGAACCGGGAGGCCAGCGCCTGGGCGGCAGCCGCCCCGCCGGGTCCAGCTAGCGTCCGGTCAAGCCGAGTGACGAGGTCGTCGTAGGTCATCACGCGCAGTCCGCGCTTGCGACGCTCGAACTCCTGGCGCGCGGCGACGGCCAGACGCCCCCGCATGGCCGGGGTCTCGTCGCCGCTGGTGACGATCGTCGCTCCCGGGTTCTCGATGGCCGCGCGCGCGATGGCCGCCGCCTCGGCCCGGCCGAACTCCGGAGAGCCGGTGCCGGTGAGGCTGAAGCGGCGGACGTACAGATCGTCGATCGTGTCCGAGGCAAGGTCACTCAGGTCCTCGACGAAGGCGACGTCCGGATCGAGGTCACCGGCGATGCCCAAGCCGTCGAGCACTTCCTGGCAGAAGCCGTGGGTGGTGGCGATCGTCGCGGCGTCAAAGCCCGAGACCGCGCGTCGCAATCGGTCGCGGCGGAGCTTGATCTCCTCAGGCGAGCCCTCGGCGAGCCGGGCCAGCACCGGGTCGTGCTCGGGCGCGACGCCGGTCAGGGCGGCGGCCAGTCCCCGCTCGGCACTGACGAGCCGCTCGCGCACCCGCTCGCGCAGCTCGCCGGTGGCCATGCGCGTAAAGGTGACCAGGAGCAGGCGCTCGAGCGGAATGCCCTCGGCCACGTAGCGGGCGGCCAGGGCGGCGATCGTGTAGGTCTTGCCCGTCCCGGCGCTGGCCTCGAGCACGGTCACCCCGGTGGGCAGCGGCCCGCAGACGTCGAACTCCCGGGCGTCGAACGTCTGGTTCATCGCGCGCTCACCTGCTCGCGGTCGAGCAGTCCGGCCCAGAGCCGGCGGGCGAGCCGGCCGACACGGGACGGATCGTCCTCGGCCCATCCATCGCCGGTCTCATCCGCACGAGGCGAGATCTCCATCAGCTCGCTGAACGTCCGGATCCCCCCGAGGACGTACTGATGCTCGGGTTCTCGGTCCTCTCGGTCAAAGCGCCATTCCGTGCGCCATTCGCGCTCCGCGGCCCCGACGGGGTCCTGCCCGGCGGCCGCGGCCGCTGCGTAGGCGGCCGACGTGGCGGTAAACAGCGGCAACGGCTCGCGGAGGCCGCGGTCGTGGAGGTCGATCAGCGCCTCGAGCTGGGCGCGAGCGACCGCCGCGCGCTCATCCGCGCTGGCGGCGAGCGGCTCCACGCGTGAGACGCGGACATCGTCACGACCGCTGCCCCGACCCACGGTGGCGGCCGAGAACTCGCGCTCCGGGTGGCTCGCGGCCAGGGCCAGGAGCCGCACCCAGGCTGCCAGACGGTGCTTGGCCGCAACCCGCGAATAGGTCGCGCTCAGCAAGACGTCTCCGGTGACTCCCGACACCGTGCCGCTGAGTCGCCGGCCGTCGGTCAGCTCCACGCGCACGTCGATCGGATCGGCGGCCGGTCCGGCGGCGGCGAGACTGGCCGCCTCGGCGATCGCGTCGACCAGCGGATAGACGACATCGATCACGGGCCGGCCGAGACGCCCGGGCGGCAGCGTCCCGCGGGCGATCTCGGCCTTGATCGCCGTGTGACCGTCGACGCCGGCCAGCCGCGCTTCGAGCAGCCGCTGGCCTACGCCCCATCGCTCGAGCCCGTCGAGCTCGACGGGGAGTCCGTCGGCAATCTCCTCGGAGGCGCCGCCGAGGCTGATTCCCAGGCGCTGGCGCAGAAAGGCGCGGACCGGGTGCTCGACAAACCGGACCAGATCCTCGAGCTCGATGACCGACCCCCCCTTCGCGGGCAGGGGCTGGGCCAGGAACGGCGGCGGGGCGCTCCGAGGTGAGCTGAGGGCCTGGGCTCCTGCCAGCGTTACGCGGTCAAAGCTCCAGGCCTCGGCCCCGGCCAGCGCGCCGGACTCGAAATTGCGCGGGTCAAAGGGCTGCAGGGGATGGTGGATGAGGACCTGGTCGGTGGCCCGGCGGTGCGGGCTGCCACTCTCCGGCGCGATCGGCGTGGCGTCCGTCCCCGGAACGAACGCCGTGGCGTCGATCACGTCGAGCAGCTCACCGATCGGGACCGCGGGTGGGCGGGGGGAGTTGGTGCGCTCGTCATTGCCGCCGTAGGTGACGATCAGGCGCTCGGTGGCGGCCATCAGCGCGTCGAGCAGAAGCTGGCGGTCCTCGCTGCGGGGGTCGCGCTCGCCGACGAGCGGGTCGGCCAGCATCAGGTCATCGCCATCGCGGGGTGTCCGGCGCGGGAAGGCGCCGTCATCCAGGCCAAGCAGGCAAACCACGCGGTGGGGCACCGAGCGCATCGGCATCAGCGTGCAGACGGTGAGATGGCCGGTGCGGAAGTTCGCGCGCGTCGGACGCCCAGCCAAGCGGTCGAGCAGATAGGCGCGGATCTCGGTCGGAGCCAGCTCACTGGTGCCGTGCGGACCGGCTTGCTCGACCATGTCCTCGAGCAGGCGCTGGAGCTCGGCGCGCTGCCAGCGTTCGCGGGGTGCCGTCAGCGCCAGGGCATCGGCGGCCTGTCCGATGGTCTGAGCCCAGTCGGCCAGGGGCTGGGTACGGCCAAGCGCGTCCAGGGCGATGCCCAGCCGGTCGACGAGCTCGACCAAACGCCCGGCGAGATCGATGGCGCGGCTGTCGACGTCATCCAGCGGCAGCACGTCGCCGAACAACCGCTGACCATCCTCGGTCATGGTCACACCGAGAAGCAGGCGCTCGAGACCGGCGGACCACGTCCCTCCGGTCACCCGTTCCAGCTTGAAGCGCTCGCGGTGGGCACTGTCCAGTCCCCAGCGGATGCCCGCTTGCGCGATCCAGCCCTGGACCTTGGTGAGGTCGTCATCGTCGAGGCGGAAGCGGCGCCGGACGGGCGGGCGATCGGCCAGATCGAGCACCTCGGAGGCGGTCACACGCCGCTCGGCCAGCTCGAGCAGCTCGGCGACGACGCTGAGCAGCGGATTGGTCTGACGCAGTGACCGGTCGGCCAAGCGCACGCGCAGGTCGGTGGGGCGCAGCACGGCCGGCAGCGGCTCGAGCGTCTCGTCCTCCAGCTCCTCCCCATAGCTCTCGCCGGCGCCAAAAGTGGCCTGGATGAGAGGCGCGAAGGTCTCGATGTCGGGGCACATGACGATCACGTCGCGGGGTTCGAGGGTCTCGTCATCGGCCAGCGCGTGGAGGATCGCGTCCCGCACCACCTCAACCTGGCGAGCGCGTCCATGGCAGGCATGGATCTGCACTGAGCGGTCGTCGGGATCCAGAGCCAGGCGCTCCTCCGGGCGGCCCGGGAGCGGCGCGCCCGGGACGGCCCGGTCGGCGCGGACATCGGCCTGGATGCGGGTGAGCAGGCCCGCCTCGGGCGCGAGGGCGGGGTGGACCTCGTCGCCGTCGATGCCGCCCGCCATCAGGTTGACCTGCATCTCCCGCGCATCGGCTCCCCAGGAAGCGAGGAGGGGATTGGTCGGGAGGGCGGCCGTGGGATCCGCCGCGCGCCGTAGGGGCGCCCCGTGGTTCGCCGGCTCCAGCAGCGGCGCCCGGTGGTTCGCCGGCTCCAGTAGCGGCAACTGGTCGCCATCGTTCCCGGTCTCCGGCGGCGCGTGCGGCCGGCCACCGGGGGCGACCGTGGCGGCGATCGCCGACCACAGCGCCGGGGAGGGATGGAGCAGGAAGAGGTGGACCTCGTGCCCGTGGGCCAGCGCCCGCAGCACCTCGAGCTGACCGGCCGGGAGCCGGGTCAGCCCGAACAGGGAAAACCGGGGCGGCAGGGCGGCCAGGGTGGGTTCCTGCATCAGACGCTCGCAGGCCCGCCGCCGGCGCTCGGCCGGACCGGGGAGGGCGATCCGGGCCCGCAGCCGGCGCCACAGCTCGGCCTGCCACGCCGCCGCGGGTGGCAGCGGGGCACCGGCGGCGTCGACATCGCGGCTCTCGGCCCAGGCGGCCAGCATCCCCGGCCGGTGAAGGGCGTAGCGGTCATAGAGCTGGGCGACATGACGCACGGTGCTGAGCCGGCGGGCGGCCTTGACCGAGTCCGGGGGCTCCTCGCGGGCGCCGAGGTACCCGGCCAGCACCGCCAGCCAAGGCTGGTGGAGGTTGGCATCGAGCACGTCGAGAAGGGTCCAGGACGCTCGCTCGGGCAACCACGGGTCTGACTCGGGCTCGATGCCCGAGGCGGCCGCGACGGCATCGCCGACCAAGCGATGCGGGAAGGGGAAGAGGACGTTGGCACAGACACCATCCGAGCTTCCCGACGCCGCCCCCAGCACGGCCGAGACACGCTGCGTCAGCCAGCGCTCCATGCCCCGGGTGGGGACGGCCACGACCTCGGCGGCGAAGGGATCCGCCAGTGGCGCGCTGAGCAGCGCGGCCAGAGCATCGGCAAGAGCGTCGGCTCGATCTGAGCGGTGGACGGAGAGCACGCCCCGATTGTCTCAGGCGTCCCTGTCGCTACCGCCTCGGCCGGGGCTGAAAAATGGCCTCTGCCGGTGATTGCCACAGAGTGGTGACAAATCGTCACTGATTTCTTGCATTCGTCACTCCGGCGAGTTAGGATGCTCTTCGTCCCAGGAGTGTCAACTCTTATGCGCAACCTCAACGACATCCTCTACCGCACGGCTCCGGTCTTCGCCGACCGGACCGCTACTGGAGTGCGCATGTCCCTGTTCGCGCGCAAGACCGGTAGCCATGCCGCCCTCGCTGCGAGGAGCACCGCCTGAGACCAGGACGGTGTTCATCCGGATGCGAGGGCGACCCAGAGGGGTCGCTTTTTTTATGCCCAATTTCACGAACCTAGAGGTGACAACGATGCTCAACCGCTCTTAGCTCCGCCCAGCAGCAGAAGTAATACACATAGCCACCGCGCCGTATAGGTGACACGCAGAGTGTCATGACGCTTACCCCTGCCCGGCGGAGGTGGCGCGCCACACCCTAATCCACGCAAATTACGACCCAGATCAGAAGGGAGGGTCGACCCATGCAGTTCAACCGCGACGAGTACACGTTCCTGAGCCGTCGGGGAAGCGTTCCGCCGGCCAGGCGCTCCCGGCCGCGCCGGGTGTCTGAACGCGAGCCGGTCACGTCGCCGGCCCGTGTCCCCGGCCGGCGCTCGGGCCGCGCCCGCGTGAGCGTCGGCGCCAGCCGAGCCCGGGCGGGCGTGGTCCGCGGGGTGGCCCGTGCCCAGGCGTTCCGGACCGGTGTCGGGGCGACCTGGACCGCATTCGGTGCCGGGGGCGAGGACGAGTTCGGCAGACGCTGACCGAACCGACCGGCGGAGGGCCCGGGGCGGCCCTCCGCCGGTCGCGGGCGGGGGACCCAGCGGCGCTCCGCCGCCGCCCCGGTATGGTCCGACCATGGACGTCCGCCCGGCATTGATCGAGTTCCCGGCCGACGATCCCGCGCGCGCCCGCGCCTTCTGGTCCGGCCTGCTCGGTGTCGAGCTCGCCGCCCGGGGACCCGAACAGGGTCAGGGCTGGCAGGCCTCGGAATCGACGGGTGCGGTCGGCGTCGGCGTGCACGAGCGTGGCCGCGGGCCCGGTGACTCCTTCTCGCTGCCGTACTTCACCGTCGACGACCTGCAGGCCGCCGCGGCCCGGGTGACCGAACTGGGGGGCGAGATCGTCCATCCCGGCTCGAGGTGGGTCATCTGTCGCGACTCCGAGGGCAGCCCGTTCGGGCTGGCCGGGAAGGACTGACGGCGGCGTGGCTCCATGGGATGACGACGACGACTGGGTTGGCACTCCGCCCGAGGGCCGCTACACCCGGGATCGCGCCAAGCCCGATTACTGGCGGCGTCCCTGGCCGCTGGCCGGATTCGGGACGGCTTTGCTGCTGGTGATCGTCATCGTGGTCATCCTGGTCCACTGATCAAGCCCATGGCGGAATTGATCAGCATTCTCGACGCTGACCCCGAGCTCAGCGATCTGCTCGCCGAGTCCCAGCGCGATCGGGCCCGGCGCGAGGCGCTGACCCATCTGCGCAGGCTGTCGACGGGGGAGTGGAAGGTGGCCGAGGCGATGGAGCCCGAGCGCCATCACCGGGGGTTCATGGTCGTCGATGGCTTGATCACCCGCGAGGTCGACGTCCTCGGCCGCAGTTGCGTGGAACTTATCGGGCCCGGCGACGTGCTCCGGCCGTGGGCCTGGGATGAAGTCGGCGCGCACGTTCAGGCCGAGGTCGGCTGGGTGGTGCTCGAGCCAACGGGCCTCGCCGTACTCGACCATGGCCTGATCACCCGGATCAACCCGTGGCCCGAGCTCGGGCTTGAGCTGTTCAGCCGCGGGACCCGCCGCGCCCACAGTCTCGCCGTGGCGCTGGCCATCTCCCATCACCAGCGCGTTGACGAGCGGCTGCTTCTCACCCTCTGGCAACTGGCCGAGCGCTGGGGCAAGGTCGGTCCGGAGGGAATCAGCGTCCCGCTGCCGCTACCCCATCAACGGCTCGCTGATCTCGTCGGGGCGCACCGCCCGGCGGTGACCAGCGCGATGGGCGAGCTCACGCGGACGGGGGCAATCAGCCGGCGCGTAGACCGCACATGGCTGTTGCATGGGACCCCGCCCACGGAGCTCCGCCATCATCGCCTCGCCGCGGCCATGACCTGAGCCGGCAGGTCACGCGGGCTATCTCAGCGCTCCGCGTCGACCGTGCGAGAAGAACGCCACCAGGGCGATGATGGCGAGTACGAACAGGATCGGATGGATGATCACACCGCCGGCGATGGCGATGATCAGTAGGACGATTCCAAGGATGAGAAGCATGTCTACCTCCGTAGTGGACACACAGATGCTTCCCGATCCCGACCGCCTGTACGCGCGGCGTACTAGCGTGAACGTCCGTAGTCGGACCATGCCCGGGCATCGGCTCGGCTCGAACCGGCCATCAGCCATCATGTGAGGCGGCGTCCGCTCCGCTTCTGCGACCCCCCTAAACCATGCCCTACGCACCCGATCTGTCCGGCTGTGCCCTGGAGGGCCGCTACGAACTCCACGCCGTGATCGGCGAGGGCGCCTTCGGCCGTGTCTACCGCGGCCGCGACCGGCGGCTCGAGCGGACGGTGGCGGTGAAGCTGATCAAGCCGTGGTGGTCCGATGATCCCGAGTGGGCACGCAGTTTTGAGCGCGAGGCTCGCCTGCTGGCCCGGGTCAGTGATCCGGGGATCGTGCAGATCTTCGACGTCGGTCAGGCCCCCGAGGGGCTCTTCTACGTGTCCGAGCTCGTCGATGGTGAGAGCCTGGCCCAGCGGCTGGCCCGCGGCCCGATGCGCGTCGACGCGGCGGCGGCGACCGCGGAGCAGCTGTGCCGTGCCCTCGAGCGCGCCCACAGCCGCCAGGTCGTGCACCGCGATGTCAAGCCGGCCAACCTGCTGATCTCCCGCGACGGGCAGGTCAAGGTGGGTGACTTCGGCGTGGCGCGCTTGGCCGAGGGCTCGAGCGACGGGGTCGGCGCCACGATCGTCGGCACCCCGCGCTACATGGCCCCCGAACAGGCCCGCGGGCGGCGCGTGACACCCGCCACCGACGTCTACAGCGCCGGAATCGTCCTCTACGAGATGCTGGCCGGGTATCCGCCGTTCGGCGACGGACCCGCCGTCGAGCTGGCGCTGCGCCATCTGCGCGATGAGCCGGCGCCGTTGCCGGCTCACGTCCCGCCGGCTCTGGCGGTGGTGGTCACGCGGGCGCTGACCAAGGACCCGGCGCAGCGCTTCAGCTCCGGCGGAGCGATGGCCGATGCGCTCGCCGCCGCCCGCCTGGAACCCCACTCGGTCCCGGCGCCCGGCGTCGCTGCCCCCGGAAAACGTGGCCGGCGTCGCGCCGATGGCCTGCCGCCGACGCGCCGCGCCCCGGCGCTGCATCCGCGCCGCAACCTGAACCCATCCGCCCGGCGGCGGAGCATTGCCGCGCTCGGCGTGGCCTTCGCGCTTCTCGCAGCGATGATCGCCGGTGCCCTGATCCTGGCCGGCTCGGGGCAGGTCACGGTTCCGCGGCTGCTGTCACTCACGCGCACCCAGGCTCGCGCGCGCACGCGACAACTGGCGCTGCAGCCTCGCTTCCACGAGGTTCACAGTCGCTCGATCGCCGCCGGCCGGGTGGTCAGCCAGAATCCGCGCGCGGGCCGGAGGATCAATCAGGGCTCGACGGTCAAGGTCGCGATCAGCTCGGGTCCGCCTCCAGTCCGCGTTCCGGACGTGGGTGGCGAGGCGGCTGCGCAGGCTCAGAGCCGGCTCTCGGTGGCGGGGCTTCGTTCTCAGCTGCGCACGACGGTCGCGCCCCGCGTGCCCCCCGGCGTCGTCTACAGCCAGACTCCGGCCCCGGGGACGATGCTGAGCCCGGCGCGACGGGTGATTCTCGATATCGCCGAGACTCCCCGCTGGCAGCCGGTGACCGCCATCTCGGGCAGCGCCCGGACGACCAGCACCACGTTCCGCATCCAGGGCAGCCGCTGGCGGGTCGTCTACCACATGAACTTCGTCGGGACCTGCACCTTCATCCTCTTCTGTTCGGGGCCCTCGGCCGCGGTCGACAACCTCGCCTCCGGCGGCGCCGCCGGCGGCTTCGGGCTCAGCGACGGCGGTCGTCAGACGCAGGAATTCAGCACCGGCCCAGGGACCTTCCGGCTGCGGATCTCGCCCGGCTCAGACCAATCCCGCTGGTCGGCCTGGGTCGAGGACTGGTACTAGCGACCGCCGGGCCACCCCCGCTTGACGTCCGCCCCCCGGGCAACGGAGAATGGGCCGGACCCAGCCTCGAGGAGGGCGGATGAGTTCCTATGACTACGTGATCGTCGGTGCTGGATCGGCGGGGTGCGTGCTGGCCAATCGACTCACCGAGGACGAGGATGTCCGCGTCTGCCTCGTGGAGGCCGGTCCGCCCGACGCGGTCGATGAGATCCATCTCCCGGCCGGGTGCCTGGCCCTCGGCCAGAGCAAGTACGACTGGGCGTTCTTGTCGGATCCCGAGCCCGGGTTTGCCGGTCGCCAGCGCTACCTGCCGCGCGGCCGGACGCTGGGCGGCTCGTCATCGACCAACGCGATGATCTACATCCGAGGTCAGCGCGCCGACTACGACGGCTGGGCGGCGATGGGCCACGAGGGCTGGGGTTGGGACGCGGTGCTGCCCTACTTCCTGCGCTCCGAGGACAACGAGCGCGGATCCAGCGAGCTACATGGCGCCGGCGGGCCGCTGAACGTGATCGACAACCGCTCGCACTATCGGACGTGTGAGGCCTTTATCGCCGCCGGCCAGGAGGCCGGGCTCCCGCTCAACGAGGACTTCAACGGTCGTGAGCAGGACGGCGTCGGCTGGTATCAGGTCACTCAGCGCAACGGAATGCGCTGCTCGGCCGCGGTCGCCTACCTGCACCCGGTGCTCGGGCGGCCGAACCTGGATCTCGTCACCGACGCCCACGTCAACCGGCTGATGCTCGACGGGACCAGCGCCCGGGGGGTCGAGATCGATCGCGGGGGCGAGCTTTCCGAGATCCGCGCCGAGCGTGAGGTGATCCTCAGCGCGGGTGCCTATGGCAGCCCGCACATCCTGTTGCTGAGCGGGATCGGGCCGGCCGCCGACCTCGAGCTGGTCGGCCTACCGCCGGTGCTCGAGCTACCCGTTGGTCAGGGGCTGCAGGACCATCCCGCGACCTGGCTCACGTACACGACGGCTGAGGAGTCATTGCTCAACGCCGAGACGGTTGAGAACCTGAGCCTGCTCCAGAGCGAGGGCCGGGGCCCGCTGACCTCGAACTTCGCCGAATCGGGCGGGTTCTTCCGCACCGACGATGGGCTCGACTCGCCCGATATCCAGATCCACACGATTCCGATCCTGTTCCCGGACGCCGGGGCCGGGGAGATCCTCGTTGACGGCTGGGCCTTCGCGCCGTGTCTGCTGCGCCCCTCCAGCGCCGGCTTCGTCAAGCTGCGCTCGCGGATCCCGACCGCCAAGCCGCGGATCCTGCACAACTACCTCCTCAGTCAGGAGGACCGGGCGACCATGGTCAAGGCGATCCGCCGCTGTCTGGAGATCGCCGACCAGCCGTCGCTGCGCGAGGTGACAACGGGCGCCTACGGGGCGCCCGGCGACGACGGCGACCCCAGCATCACCGCCTTCATGGAGCGCAACACGACCACGCTCTACCACCCGGTGGGAACCTGCGCGATGGGGCGTGTCGTCGACTCCGAGCTGCGGGTCCGCGGCGTGGACAGCCTACGAGTGGTCGACGCCTCAGTGATGCCGACGCCGGTCTCGGGCAACACCAACGCGCCGACGATCATGATCGCCGAGCGGGCCTCGGACCTGATCCGCGGCCGGACCGCGGCCACGCCGGCCGCGGCCGTGGCCTGAGCCGCTCGCTGGCTAGAGCTCCTCGAGCACCAGGTCGAAGCTCAGCTCGGTCCCGTCGCGGAGCACCCGCGCAGTGACCCGGCGGCCGATCCGCTCGGCGACCATGAGGTGCTGCAGCGCGTTGGCGTCACCGACGGGCTCGCCGTCGAGCTCGATCAGCAGATCACCGCGGCGCAGACCGGCGCGCTGCGCCGGGCTGGCCTCGAGGACCTGGAGGATCTGGACGCCGCCGCTGCGGCCGAGGCGCTCGGCGGCGGCGGGCGGAAGCGGCCGGGGAGCGACCGCCGCGCCGAGCTGGGCCCGGCGAACCCGCCCGTCACGAATCAGGGTGGAGACGATCGCCCGGGTGGCGCTGTTGATGGGGACGGCCAGGCCGACCCCGATCCCGGCCACCGCGGTGTTGATGCCGACGACCTGCGCCGAGCCGTCAGAGAGCGCGCCACCGGAGTTGCCCGGGTTCAGGGCGGCGTCGGTCTGGATCACGTTCTCGACCAGGCGGCGCGGACCACCGCGAGCGCCGACCGGCAGCGAGCGGCCCAGGCCGCTGATCACTCCCGCCGTGACCGAGCCCGCGAAGCCCTGCGGATTGCCGATCGCGACGACGAGCTGCCCGACGCGCAGGGCGGCGGCGTCGCCCAGGTCGGCGGCGATGAAATCCGAGCCCTCGGCCCGGAGGACGGCGAGATCGGAGAGGGGATCAGCCCCGACGAGGGTGACGTCGGCCTCCCGGCCGTCGCCGAAGCTGGCCGTCCCGCGGCGCGAGCCCTCGATGACGTGAGCCGAGGTGATGAGAAAGCCGTCCGGCGTGATGACGACGCCGCTGCCGGCGCCGACGGCCGGGCCGCGGCGGGTGCGGCGGCGAACCTGAAGGTTGGCCACGCTGGGAGACAGCGCTTCGGCCACGTTGATGACAGCCCGGGAGTAGGCGTCCAGCGCGGCCGTATCGCTGTCCTGGAGAGCGGATTGGGGGGCGGCGATGGTGCCGTTGGAAGAAGTCATGCAATAATCCTACACAGCAAACGTTTCGACTCAAGCATTTGGAGCGAAGTATGTCTGAAAATGTTGATCACACCTCCCTTGCCGACACGGCGATCAGCGTCGCCGCCCACCTCGAGGCCGAGCTCGAGGAGGCGCTGCTCGAGCATCGCCTGACCCGGCCCAGCTTCCTCGTCCTCGATGCCCTCGATCGCGCCGAGGGCGGCAGCCTCGGCCAGCGCGATCTCGTCGGCCGTGTTCGCCGCACGTCGGGAACGATGTCCGTGCGTCTCGGGCGCCTGGAGCGCGCTCACCTGATCGAGCGCGAGCCCGATCCCGACAACCGCCGCAGCGTCACCGTCCGCATCACCGAACGGGGACGGTCGCTGGTCGCCGCAGCGCGGCCGACGTATGCGGAGCGGGCCGCCCGACTGGCCGAGGGGGTTCCCGCGACAGACGCCCCGAATCTGGCTGCGCACCTGCACAACTGGCTGGCCTTCTTTGACCCCGGCGAGCACGAGGCGCCGCGGCTCGGGGTTGCGGTCGCCGGGGCGGCGGCGGCCAAGCGGATGCGGCGCGCCGTCGGCCTGCCCGATGTGGCCGGGGTGATCGTCCTCCGCGTCGCCCGCGAGTCCGCCGCTCAGGCGGGCGGGGTGAGCCGCGGCGATCTGATCATCGAGGCCGCGGGCAGTCCGATCCGTTCGATCGGTGATCTCGAGCGCGCCGTTCAGCGCGCCACGGGCTCGATCACGCTGAACGTGCTCCGCGGCGTCGACCCGCTCGAGCTCGAGGTCAGCTTCGCGCCCTCGCCCAGCGCTCAGTCGCCCAGCGCCCACTGAGGCAGCGCTCACTGACGCATCCTCCGGCCCCCGGTTGTAACGTCCGCCGCGGGGCCGGAAGTCCGGCAGGGGAGAAACAAATGATCACGCTGCGCCGTGGATTTATCAGCGGACTCGTCGCGGGATTGCTGGTGCTGGCGGGGCTCGCCGCGGTCGGCACCGAGCGCGCCGCGGCCGCCACCAGGCCGTCGGGTTTCGGTCCCAATGTGATCGTGATCAGCCCGAGCATGTCCCAGGCTTCGATCCAGGCCACGCTTGACCGGATCTCCTCCAAGCAGGTCCCCAACCAGTTCGGGAGCCAGCGCTACGCGATCTTCTTCGAGCCCGGGACCTACGGTTCGGCGGCCGATCCGCTGGACTTCCAGGTCGGGTACTACACCCAGGTCGCCGGTCTGGGTGCGACGCCGGGCGACGTGACCATCAACGGCGCCATCAACGTCTTCAACCAGTGCTCGAACGGGAGTTGCAACGGCCTGGACAACTTCTGGCGCTCGTTGTCGAACGTGACCCTGAACGTGCACCTGCCCGCTTCCCCGCCGGCCTACGCGCCCTACTCGGGCGACCCGGGGACGGCGGGTTGCGACAACTCGGCCGAGATGTGGGCGGTCTCCCAGGCGGCGCCGATGCGCCGGGTGATCCTCAACGGATCGGTCGTGCTTCAGGATTACTGCGCCAACAACGCGTTCGTCAGCGGTGGCTACTTCGCCGATAACGAATTCAACGGCGGCTCGATCGGCAGCTTCGGCCAGCAGCAGTACTTCACCCGTAACAGCAACATCGACAGCTGGAGCAACGGGGTCTGGAACCAGGTCTTCCTGGGCGACAACGGGGCGCCGGCAACCGAGTTCGGACCGCCCGCCCCACCCAGTAACCAGTACACCACGCTGCCGACGACGCCGGTCTCGCAGGAGGAGCCCTTCCTGTACACGAGCAGCAGCGGCTCCGAGCGGGTGTTCGTGCCCGCCGTCCAGCACGACTCGACCGGGCCCGACTACGCCAGCGGCACGGCCGCCGGGCACTCGATCTCCATCCGTCACTTCTTCATCGCCCAACCCGGTACGCCTGAGTCGCACATCAACGCCGCGCTGAGCCGCGGGCAGAACCTGATCCTCACCCCGGGCGTGTATGCGCTCAAACAGCCGATCCGGATCAAGCGCGCCGACACCGTCGTACTCGGACTGGGCTTCGCGACCCTGATTCCCAAGCATGGCCAGGCGGCCATGACGACCGACAACGCTCCGGGGATCAAGCTCTCGGGCCTGATCTTCGACGCCGGGCCCAAGAATTCACCCATGCTTCTGGAGATCGGCCGGTGTGGCCACGGGCACGGGGGGGCTGATTGTGGGTCACAGCCGGGCCGCGCCGGCGACCCGACGCTGGTGCAGGACGTCTTCTTCCGCATCGGCGGGGCCGAGCCCGGTCAGGCGACGACGAGCCTGATCGTCAACTCGAGCCACACGATCCTCGATGACATCTGGGCGTGGCGTGCCGATCATGGTGCCGGGGCCGGCTGGAACAGCAACCGCGCCGACACCGGAGTCATCGTCAACGGCGACCACGTCACCGCCTACGGGCTGGCCGTCGAGCATTACCAGAAGTTCGAGGTGATCTGGAACGGCCAGCACGGCGAGGACGTGTTCTTCCAGAACGAGATGCCCTACGACCCGCCCAGCCAGGCCGCCTGGATGTCGAGTCCGACCACCGACGGCTATGCCGCCTTCCTCGTCTCGCCGAAGGTCACGAGCTTCACCGGCTACGGGATGGGCAGCTACTCGTTCTTCAATCAGGGCGTGCCGATCTTCGCCGACCAGGCCTTCCAGTCACCGGACCGCCCGGGCGTGCAGTTCAACGATCTGCTCACCGTGTTCCTGAATGCCAACGGCGGCAGCGGCGGAATCAGGTCGGTGATCAACGGTGTCGGTGGTCCGTCGATCGCCGCCAACGCCGGTCACCCCGTCGACGTCGTGCACTATCCCTGACCGGCCCGACCAGCTGCCGGGCCGGTATTCGCCCAATCAGTCATCCACCGGCCCGGCGCCCCGGGAGACGCCTGGCCCGGGGAGGCGACGATCTGCCCCGGTTCACGGCCGGTGCGTCGTAGCGATGCGGGCCGGCGCTGAGCACCGGGCACGGCGGAAGCTGATCCTGCTCGACGCCAGGTTTTGCCCCCTGAGCGACAGCTTCCAGCATACCGCGACCGCAAAACTCAGCCTTGTCCAGCCACCGCGGTCAGCGCGGCGGGCTCTGAGGACGCGAGCGCGCCGTCGCGTTGCGGGTGAAGTTTGTTGGCCATCAGCTCCTCGTCGGCGTGGGCCAGCAGCTCGTCCGGGGTCCGGCCCTCACCGGGGAAGACCGCGCTGCCGACCGTGGCTCCGATGCTGTCGCCGGCGAACTGAACGCGACCCAATCGGTCGCGGATCCGCGCGGCGAGCATCGCCGCCCCCTCGGCGTCGGTGTCCGGGGCAAGCACGGCGAACTCGTCCCCGCCCTGGCGGGCGACCGTGTCCTGGGGGCGGACGGTCTCGCGCAAGGTGCGGGCGACACGACGCAGCACGTCATCGCCGGCCGCGTGGCCGCGGCGTTCGTTGACCTGCTTGAAGCGGTCGAGGTCGATCAGGAGCACGGCCAGCGGCGCTTGGTCGCGGTCGTGGCGGGCGATCTCGGCTTCGAGACGTTCGTGCAGCAGCCAGTAGTTGCCAACTTCGGTCAACGGATCGCAGGAGGCAAGCTCGCGTAGCTCGGCGGCTGAACCCTCGAGCATCTCGCGGAGGTAGGCGATAACGACACAGATCGTGATGAGGACGATGATCGAGATCATGGTCAGCGACACCCGGCCCTGGGTGCTGTCGCTGCGCCAGAGCGGAACAGTCATGACCGCGGCGATGACGAACAGGTGACCGGCAATAACCCGCCGGCTATGGAAGGCATAAGCGGTGGCCGTGGCGATTACGAGGTAGATCGGCTGAAGCACGGCGCCGTGGCGGCCGAGCGCGACAACCGAGAGGGTGACCTTGAGCGTCCCCACGAGCACGGCCACGTTGAGCCACCCCTCCGAGATGCGGTCCCAACGCACCTTCAGGCAGCACAGGCCGATCAGCACCCCGCTCACGGTCAGGGCGATGACGATCGCCAGACCCGGGCGGCCGAGGATCAACTCGGGAGGTAGGGCGGCGATGCTGCCGGCCAAGAACAGCCAGCCGCCCAGCCGGCCGATGGCCAGCTGCTGACGGCGGAGGGAATCCTCGGGCCGCGACGATCTCAACGCCTGCCCGCTGAACCTGTCCCGCTGGGGCGGCCGCGCGGCAATCTGCCGGTCCCGCTCGTAGGCCGCGCGCAGCCGCGTCAGGATCGCGTCCGGGGCTTCGGGGCGCGCGAACAGGAATCCCTGGGCGTAATCGCAGCCGAGCCGGCGCAGGACCTCGAGCTGCTCCTCGCTCTCCACCCCCTCGGCGACCACCGTCATGCCCAGGGCCCGGGCCATGTCGATCGTCGCGGCGACGATCTTGGCGCTGCGCGGCTCGCGGGCCAGTTCGGCGATGAAGGTACGGTCGAGCTTCAGTTGCCCCAGGGGGAACTTGTTCAGGTAACCGAGTGAGGAGTAGCCGGTGCCGAAATCGTCGAGCACGATCGCGACGCCGAGGGCTTCGAGCGCGGCCAGGACCTCCTGGGAGGAGTCGGTGTGCTCGATGAGCAGGCTCTCGGTGATCTCCAGCGCGAGCTGGGCAGGCTCGATGCCGCTCTGCTCGAGCGCCTCGGACACGACCTCGACCAGGGCGGGAGACAGCTGACGGGCCGAGACGTTGACGGAAACCGGGACCCCGAGCCGGGCCGGATGGGCCTCGTGCCAGCGGCGCATCTGGGCGCACGCCTCCTGGATCACCCAGGTCCCGATGGACACGATCAGGTCGCTCTCCTCGGCGACGGGCACGAACTCCTGGGGGCTGAGCAGCCCGCGCGTCGGGTGCTGCCAGCGAACCAGGGCCTCGACCGCGGCCACGCTGTCATCGGCGACCGAGATCACCGGCTGAAACAGGAGCACCAGCTCGTCGCGCTCGAGGCCGGCGCGCAGGTCGCTCTCGAGCGCAACGCGGTCCAGCAGGCGGGCCCGCATCGGCTCATCGAAGATCTCATAGCGGTCACGGCCGCGCTCCTTGGCCCGCGACAGGGCCACGTCGGCGTCCCGCAGGAGTACGTCGGCGTCGAGCACCTCGCCCCCGTGGGTGCCCGAGATGCCGATGCTGGCGGTCAGCTTCACCTCCTGCTCGTCGACGAAGAACGGGTGGCGCAGGGCCTCGTGAATCTGCTCGGCGATGGTGATCGCGTCGCGCTCGCCTTCGAGGTCCTCGCACAGGACGATGAACTCATCGCCGCCGGGACGGGCCAGCGTGCAACCGAGGCGGCTGTTCTCCTCCCGGCTCAGCACTTCGGCCAGACGCTCCGCGATGAGCACGATCAGTTTGTCGCCGCGACGATGATCGAGCGAGTCGTTGGCGAGCTTGAAGTGGTCGAGGTCCACGAACAGGGCGGCCACGAAGCCGCCGCCGTCGCGCCGGCGTTCGAGGGCGTCGGTGGCGCGATCGCATAGGAGGCTGCGATTGGCCAGGCCGGTCAGGCGATCGTGCAGGGCCTGATGGGCGAGGGCGCGCTGGGCACGCTGGCGCTGCTGGGCCTCGCGGTCGCGCTCGGCCACCATGCTGCGCTCGTGTTCCCCGGCCCGGGTCATCCGCAGGTGCAGCTCGAAGGCCCGCCCGATCCCGATCAGGAGCGACTGCTCCTCCTCGGTGTAGGCCGCCCGGTGCCTGCGCCCGGCCAGCAGCCAGGTCGGATCTCCACCCGTGAGCCGGGCAGCGGTCAGATCGACAGCGCCGACGCCCGGCACCGAGCTGTGGTCAAGTCCCCGCCGGGCGGCGTCGAGGAGCACCGCGTGGGCAGCATCCGGCTCGCTCAGGCCCGATGTCGCCTCGAGCTCGTCCTCGCGCACGAGGGCGGCGAAATCCGCGCCCAGCACCGCGACCGCGCCGTCGACGGCCAGACGCGCCGCCTCGGTTGCGTTATCGCACGCCGACAACCGGGTCAAAAGTTCGACCAGCGGTGGGGCTGAAGCGGCCAGCCGTCGGGGCGCAGCGGGTGCGTGCGCGGAGCTCTTGGAGGTGGAGGAGGGGGTTTCGGTGGACAATCTAAGGGGGGCGCTGGATCGCGGGCTGGTCGGTAAAAGCCCAGACGTCCACGTGCTTATCGGCACGGTGCGGCCTGGTCTGCAGTCCCGAGGCCCGGTTGTCTGCTGTGCGTCGAGGTTCGAGGGCTGACAGGTTGCGCGCTCGCCGGTCCGCTAGCTTCCATCACGATGCGGACGCTTCGCTGGCTGGCCGGACCCTTTTTCATCTTCGCGGGGGCCATGCACTTCATCCGGCCGCGGTTCTACCTGCGCATCATGCCGCCGTATGTCCCCGCCCACGAGGCTATGGTCTACGCCAGCGGCGCGGCCGAACTCGCGGGCGGCGTGGGGCTGATGGTCCCGCGTCTGCGCCCTCGAGCCGGCTGGTGGCTGATCGCCACGTTGGTCGCCGTGTTCCCGGCCAACGTGCACATGGCCCTGAACGCCGAGAAGTACAAGGCAATTCCCGGGGGAGCCCCAGCCTTGTGGGCTCGGCTGCCCTTTCAAGCCGTGTTCATCGCCTGGGTGCACGGGGCCGCCAAGCGTTGATCGGGCAGCGCATCCGGCGGCGTGAGGACCCGCGTTTCATCACCGGGAACGGCCGCTACGTCGATGATCTCGAGCTGCCGGGCGCGCTCCACGTGGTCTTCATCCGCTCCGATTGGGCCCATGCCCGGATCCTCGGTATCGACCCCTCAGCGGCGATCGAGTCCGGCGCGCGCGTCTACACGGCGGCGGAGATCGCGCTCCCCAACCCCCACTCACCGTTTGCAGGCATGGTCGACGAGCGGCTCGAACGCCCGCATCTGGCCTCTGACCGGGTCCGCTTCGTGGGCGAGATCGTCGCTGTCGTGGTCGCCGATTCGCGCGAGGCGGCGGTCGATGCGGCCGAGCTGGTCGAGGTCGAATACGAGCCGCTGCCCGTGCTCACCGACGTGCGTGAGGCGGCTCGGGGCGAGAACCTCCTGTTCGAGGACGTGGGGACCAACGTGTGCTTTCACCGCGAGCCGGATGCGCCGGACCCGGCGCTGCTCGACGGTTGCGCGGTCCGCGCCTCGGGCACCGTGGTCAGCCAGCGCGTAGCCGTCTGTCCGATCGAGCCGCGCTGCTGCGCCGTGCGGCCCGAGGTTGACGGGACGCTGACCGTCTGGCTCTCGACCCAGACGCCGCATCAGGACCGCTCGGGACTGGCCAAAGCACTCGGGCTGGACTCCGAGCAGGTGCACCTGATCGCTCCCGATGTGGGCGGTGGCTTCGGCGGCAAGGGGCGCCCGCTCGAGGAGACGCTCGTGGCGTGGGTCGCGCGCGAGACCGGAGTCCCGGCGCGCTGGACCGAGACCCGCAGCGAGAACATGGTCGCGATGGGCCACGGGCGCGCCCAGGTCCTCGACTTCGAGCTCGGCGGCGACGCCGACGGGCGCTTGCAGGCTCTGCGTCTGCACATCCTCCAGGACTCCGGCGCGTACGCCGGAATCGGCGCCGTGCTGCCCACGCTTACCGCCCTGATGGCGAGCGGCGTCTACCGGATCCCGAAGATCGAGATAGTCATCGATGCCGTCGTGACCAACACCACCCCCACCGGTCCCTATCGCGGCGCCGGTCGCCCCGAGGCCGCTCAGCTGATCGAGCGGGCGGTCGATGTCTTCGCCGCCGAGGGCGGCCTCGATCCGGCCGAGGTCCGGCGCCGCAACTTCATCGCCGCCGACGCCTTCCCCTACACGACCGCCGCCGGGGCTGAGTATGACTCCGGCGACTACGCCCGCGCCCTCGAGCTGGCGCTCCAGACGGCCGGCTACGAACAGCTCCGGGCCGACCAGGCCGCGCGCCGCGAGGCCGGGGACCCGAACCTGCTCGGCATCGGGATCGGGGTCTACGTGGAGATCACCAACGGCGCGCCCGAGGGAGAATTCGGCGCCGTCGAGATCACCGCCTCCGGGGACGCAATCGTGCGCACCGGCTCCTTTTCCCACGGCCAGGGCCACGAGACCACGTTCGCCCAGATCGCCGCCGAGCAGCTCGGGATCCCGATCGAGCGGATCACCGTGGTCAAGGGCGACACCCGGACGGTCGCCCGCGGCAGCGGCACCTACGGGTCAAAGTCGACGCAGATTGGCGGCGTGGCCGCCCGCCAGGCGTCCGTCGAGCTGGTGAAGTTGGCCAAGGAGCTGGCCGCGGAGCAGCTCGAAGCCGATCCCCACGACATGGTGCTCGACCTCGAGGGGGGCCACTTTCACGTTGCCGGCGCGCCGCAATCGGCGCTCGGCTGGGGTCAGCTCGCCGGGGCGCTGGATGGCGCCGGGCGCCTCGCCGAGCTGCAGGCCGAGGTCGACTTCGAGCCCCCGCTGCCCACCTTCCCCTTCGGCGCCCACGTCGCCGTCGTCGAGGTCGACCGCGATACCGGGGCGGTCCGGATGCTGCGCCACGTGGCCGTCGACGACGCCGGACGCATCATCAACCCGATGATCGCCGACGGTCAGATCCACGGCGGGGTCGCCTCCGGGATCGCCCAGGCGCTGCACGAGGAGGTGGCCTACGACGAGGACGGCAACCCGCTGTGCGCGAACTTCGTCAGCTACTGCATTCCGGCCGCGACCGAATTTCCGCTGTTTGAGACGGTGCGGATGGAGACGCCGACGCCGGTCAATCCGCTGGGAGCGAAGGGCATCGGCGAGTCAGGCACGATCGGTGCCACGCCTGCCGTCCACAACGCGGTCGTCGACGCTCTGGCTCATCTCGGGGTGCGCCACCTCGACATGCCGGCCAACGGCGAGACCGTGTGGCGCGCGATTGAGGCTGCGAACCGGAGCGCCTGACTTTCGTACTCTCACGCTGTGGAATCCGTCCAGACTGAAACGCTCGAGTTCCATCAGCTGCGCCCGCCGGGGCCGGGCGGGCGCACGTTCAGCCAGCCCCGCCGGCCCGGCTTTGCCGACTGCGCGCCGTCGGGGCGCCTGCGGCTCGACGCGCTGGCCTGCTGGCTGCAGGACGTTGCCTACGCCGACGTCGAGGATGCCGGCCTGGCCGAGGCCGCCGTGTGGGTGGTCCGGCGCACGCGGATGCGCGTTAGCCGCTTTCCGCGCTTTGGCGAGCAGTTCCAGTGCACGACATTCTGCAGCGGGCTCGGCCGCATGTGGGCCGAACGCCGGACCGACGTGATCCGCGAGGGTTGCGAGCGTCCCGACGTCGAGGCCGTTTCCCTGTGGGTGCATCTCGACGTGCGCAGCTGGCGCCCGGTTCCCCTGACCGAGGACGAGATCGAGACCTACGGGCCGTCCGTCGTCGACCGGCGGGTCAGCGCGCGCCTTCGCCATCCCGCCCCGAGCGGCGGAGCCGAGGGCCCCGGGTGCGCAGATTGGCGCTTCCGTCGTACCGAATGCGACATCGCCGACCACGTCAACAACGCCGCCTACTGGACGCCGGTGGAGGAGGAGCTGCTGGGCGGCTCGGACCCTGACCCGACGCGCGTCGACGCCGAGATCGAGTACCGCACGCCAGCCCAGGCCGGGGACTATCGGTTGCGCAGCGAGGGCGATTGGCGCTGGATCCTCAGTCCGGGCGGCGAGCTGCACGCCTCGATGGTCTTGCGTCGTGGCTGACGCCGAAGCCCTCCTGCGGGCCGCCCGGCGCCCGCTGATCATCGGGATGGGCGGTGGGGGCGACGTGGTCGGGGCGCTGGCCAGTGCCGAGTTCAACCGGCTCTACGACGGCGGAGCGCCGATCGTCGGCGGCCTGGCCTGGGAGCGGCGGCCGATCGACCCTGTCCCGGGCCCCCGGAGCGTCGACGAGATCGCCGACGGGGACGAGATCGCGCCCGGGGTGTTGCTGGCCGGTCCCGACACGCGGGTGGCCGACCGCGACATGTACTTCGGGGAGTCACGGATGGCTGGCTTTCTGGACGAGCCGACGCTGTTGGTCACGATCGACGACGGGCCGGCGGCGATCGCATCCGGGCTGAGCGGAGCGCGCGAGCGCCTTGGCGCCGACCTGGTCCTGTTCGTCGACGTGGGCGGTGACGTCCTCGCCCGCGGCGATGAGCCGGGACTGCGCAGCCCCCTGTGTGACGCCGTGATGCTCGCCGCCGCCGTCCACCTGGCTGCGACCGGAGTGCCCGTGCTGCTGGGCATCTTCGGGATCGGCTGTGATGCCGAGCTGACCAATCAGGAGGTGCTGGACCGCGTCGCCCTGGTCGCCGCCGCGGGCGGCCTGGCCGGGGTCCGGGGTCTGACCGAGCCGATCGCCACTCGTCTGGAGGGCGCGATGGAGCACGTTCAGACCGAGGCCAGCGCTCAGGCCGTGCGCGCCTTCCGCGGGGTCAGCGGCACGGTCACCATCCGCGGTGGTCAGTCGGCGCTCGAGCTGAGTCCGGTCGCCGCGCTGACCGTCTATCTGGACGTGGACCTGGCCTATTCGGCGGCCGGCGAGCTCGCCCGCGCCGTCGCCGAGACCGGCTCGCTGCGGGAGGCCAACGCCGTGCTGACGGCGCTCGGCGTCCGCACCGAGCTCGACCTCGAGAGCGACGCCTTTACCCCTAGGTCGTAAAGACGATCTTGCCGAGGACGTTGCCTTCGAGCAGGGCCTGAAAGCCCTGGCGGGCCTCGGGCAAGGGCAGGCTGGCGTCGATGATGGGCCGGATCTCGCGTTCGAGGCAGAAGCGGGTCAGTCGCTCGAGCTCGTCGCTGGTGCCCATCGTGGACCCGATCACCGATAGCTGGAGGAAGAACACCCGGGTCAGCTCGGCCGGGGGTGCCTCGCCGGAGGTCGCGCCCGAGACGACGAGCTTCCCGCCCGGCTTCAGCGAGCGGATCGAGTGCTTCCAGGTCGCCTGGCCCACGGTCTCCATCACCGCGTCAACGCGCTCGGGCAGCCGTTGCCCCGATTCGAAGGCCCGGTCGGCGCCGAGCTCCAGCGCCTGTTCGCGTTTCTCCGCCGAGCGGCTGGTCACCCAGATGCGAACGCCGGCGGCGGCGCCGAGCACCGTCAGTGCGGTGGCCACGCCGCCGGCCGCACCCTGGACGAGGACCGTCATGCCGGGCGTGATCTGGCCGCGGGTGAAAAGCATCCGGTAGGCGGTCAGCCAGGCTGTGGGCAGGCAGGCCGCGTGCTCGAAGGACACCTCGGGGGGCTTCGGAACCAGGTTGCGCTTGGGCACGGCGACCTTCTCGGCCAGCGCCCCCTGGAAGCGCTCGGAGAGCAGGGACCGCTTGGGATCGAGGGTCTCGTCGCCGCGCCAGCTGTCATCGGTGAGCACGGCGTGGACGATCACCTCGTTGCCGTCCTCGTCGATCCCGGCCGCGTCGCAGCCGAGGATCATCGGCAGCCGGTCCTCGGGCAGGCCCACGCCCCGCAACGACCACAGATCGTGATGGTTCAGGGACGCGGCCTTGACGGTCACGGTCGTCCAGCCGGCGGGCACCTCAGGCTCGGGGCGCTCGCCGACCTCCAGGCCGGAAAGGGGATCCTCAGGGTCTATGGATTTGGCGTAGACGGCCAGCATGGGTCGCCCGGGACCGTACCCGCCTGGCGCCGGCCGCGAAACGTGACGCCGGTCACGGTGGGGTCTCAGAGCGTTGGATCGCGGCGCCAAGCGGTCCGCGCGAGCCATTTCACCGCGGTTTGGTGACATGCCTTTACGCGGGCGGTTGGATGGGATAGCGTCCCCCCAACGGAGTCAAGGAGGATGTGGGAGTGAGCCGGGGGTTTGAGAGTTGCTGGGCCGTTGGCGACAGCCAGCCGGCGCGTCGCTGGGCTCGCCACACCGCGATGATACGGCGTGGGGTGGGTGCGCTCGCCGTCATGACGGCGATCTCATTTGGCTGCGTGACGATCGCCGCGGCGGCCGGTACTCGGGTGGCGACGGTCCACTGCACGAACTACTACTCGCTCATCCACCCGCGGGGTGAGATCTTCAAGCTCCGGATCGCGCAGGCGAGGCGCCTCGTCGATGGCTACGCGCCCCGGTGTCTGGTCGCGGCATCGGTGGCGGCGTCGGTCACCAACGACCAGTCGCATTTCTTCAGTCGCGCTGCCCGCGTCTATTCCGTCCAGGGCGCACGATGGAACGCCGGATCCTGGCGTTGCACGCGGACGTTCGTGACGTATCCGGGTCCGGCTCAGGCCACGGACGGGTTCGTGACCTGCCGCCACATTCATGATTACGGCCACCCAAAGGTCAACACTCTCGCCAGCACGGTGTGGTTTGGCTACCACGCGGGGAGCTGACGGCCGGTAGCCATGGGCGGGACGCCGCCGCTGATCGTCGGGATGCTGTGGGCGATGGCAACGCAGGGTCGTCGTCGGCTGGTTTGTGTTGGCGTGCTCGCCGGGGCGGCGTTCTGGTGCCTGGCCGCGTCGGCGAACGCCTACGTGTACTGGGCCAATTCGAGCGCTAACACGATTGGCCGCGCCAACCCCGACGGGAGCGGCGCCGATGAGCGCTTCGTTACCGGTGCGAGTGATCCGTTTGGGATCGCGGTCAACGCCCAGCACCTCTACTGGACCAATTTCGGCACGGGGTCCGGGCACGGATCGACGATCGGGCGGGCAACCCTCGATGGCACCGGCGCCCAGCAACGGTTCGTCACCGGTGCCGACGATCCGGGAGCGACAGCGGTCGATCGGGCGCACATCTACTGGGCGAATACCGCCAGCGGAACCATCGGGCGCGCGAACCTCGACGGCACGGGCATCGATCAGCGTTTCATCACCGGCGCCGCCGCTCCGGTCGGCCTGGCGGTCGACGGCCAGCACGTCTACTGGAGCAACGGTGGCAGCAACGCGATCGGCCGCGCGAACCTCAACGGGACCGGAGTGGCGGAGAATTTCATCACCGGGGCCGACGGCTTGGCCGGCCTCGCGGTTGACGGCCAGCACATCTACTGGGGTAACGACGGCAGCGCGACAATCGGGCGTGCGAACATCGATGGCTCCGGCGTCGATCAGAGCTTCATCACCGGCGCGGGCGTCCCGAACGGCGTGTCGGTCGACGGCCAGCACATCTACTGGACCGACTCCAACGGGAGCACGATCGGGCGGGCGAATCTCGATGGCAGCGGCGCCGATCCGCGCTTCATCACCGGCGCCGATCACCCGTACGGTCTCGCGGTCGATGCGGGCGCCGGCACCACCGGCCCCGGTGGCACTAGGGGTGGGATGCCGACCCCGGGCTGCGCGACGCCCTCGGTTGACGTTCCGGGAGTCGGGTCGTTGCACGCGGGATGCTTCTCCTACGACAAGGCCTCGGGCACGTTCTCGGCCACCGGCCACGTCCGCTTTAACGGGCTCGACATCGAGCCGCTGGACCCGAGTGCGCCCAACCAGCTGAAGGTGTCGATTCAGCCCAAGAGCGCTCAGCTGACGATCGAAGGCGACGCCCAGCTCAAGCTCGGGCCGATCGTTGTGTGGAAGCTCAAGCACCAGGCACTCACCTACCAGCTCAAGGTGCCCGGGGCGGCGAAGGCGCGCCTGGTGCTCAACAACATCGAGCAGCGCGTGCAGGCCACGCTCAAGGGGTTCCCGATCCAGGGTGATGTCTCCCTGGATTTCAGCCCCGATAACGGCGGCACGATCTCGGCCGGGATCCACCTCGCGTTGCAGAAGCCGATCCCGAACGTGACCGGGGACGCGACGTTGAGCCTGAGCAACGCTCACGGATTGCAGCTCAACAACCTCGAGTTCAAGGTCCCGGAGGCGAAGCTCGGTCCGATCGCCATCTCCGATCTCGACGTCAAGTACGACCAAGGCAGCGACACCTGGACGGGCACGTTAACGGCCAGCTTCCCGGTCAAACCGCGCGAGCTCGTCGTCAGAGCGGGCGGAAAGTTCGTCCACGGTCAGTTCGACAGCGCATACGCCTCAGCCAAGGGCCTGGGGATCACGCTCGCCAACCCGGCGGTATTCCTCAACGACCTCAACCTCTCGATCAGCCGCCAGCCGAAGTTCGACGGGAGCGTCGCCGTAACGGCCGGCCCCGAGCTTCAGATCGGCTCCAACAAGGTGCGCCTGCTCGGCCTCGACGGCGACTTCCTCTTCGAGCAGCAAAACGGACACCCCCACTTCAGGCTCAAGGGCAACCTGGTCGTCCTCAGCGATTGGGGTCACGTCGACGGCCAGATCGACTACTGGCCCGCCACCACGACGCTGACCTTCGGCGGCGGCTTCAACTTCCCCGATTCAGGGTTCCCGTTCCCGACCTTTGGTTTCTCGGCCTCCGGGGGTCTGAGTGGCGGCTTCAAGCCCGGGGGCTTCAACGTCGAGGGCAACGCCACGCTCAAGTGGGAGCAAACCGTTGGTCTCGGCCCCTTCCAGCACACGTTCAGCTTTGAGCAGGGAGCGCAGGCTGTCGTCTCCGATCGTGGGATCGCGGTCTGTCACACGGGCTGGCCGGACGTCGGACTGGGCTTCACCTGGAGCAGCCACGACTTCACGGCGTTCGGCAGCAACTGCGACATCGCACCGTGGCGGTCGGCGGCGTTCTCCTCCTCTGCGCGTGCCGCCGCCCTGCCGGCTCACACGTTTGTGGTCCGTGGCCATTCGCCGTTCGTGGCCTTCAACGTGCTGGGGCAGGGGGGAAATCCACCGAGCGTCACCATCCACGGACCGCACGGTGAGACAGCGCAGACCAGGGCCGATTTTGCCCCCGTGAGCGGGCCCAAGTTCCTGATCATGCAGATCCCTGGTCAGTCGCGCACGTTTGTCGAGGTCCGCACCCCGGCCACCGGTGCGTGGACGATCACACCGACCGCGGGCTCGGCGCCGGTGACCGGCTACCAGCAGGGGAACGCACTGCCGGCACCAGGGATCCATGCCCGGGTCAGCGGCCGCGGCCCGCACCGGGTGCTGACCTGGAGGCTGCGTGCCATCCGCGGGCAACGCGTGACCTTTGTCGAGCAGGGACCGCGCGTTGATCACGAGCTGGCGGCTGCTGTGGCGAGCGGGCGCCGGTCGTTTGTGCCCACTCCTGGTCCGTCCGGGATGCGCACGATCGTCGCCCAGATCGAGCAGAACGGGCTGCCGCGCCGCAACCTCTTCGTCACGCGCTACCGGGCACCGGCTCCGCCTCACCCCCAGCCCCTGCGCGGGCTGCGGGCGATCCGGACGGGGCGCAATGTGGTTGTCCGGTGGCGACGCTCCGCCAATGCGTCGGGCTATGAGGTGCGGATCGCGCTCGCCGACGGACGCCGAATCCTGGCTGACCTGTCGGAGCGCAGCCGCCGCTACCGACTGGGTGACGTCGACCCAGCCACGAGGGGAGGCATCTCGGTGACGCCGCTGAGCGACACGGCGGGCAGCGGGCGCCCGAGCCGGGTCAGGCTCAGGTCTCCGGGCCATGTGCTGGCCGCTCATGTCCCCAGGACAGCGTCGCGCAAGCGCGGGCTGCATTTCGCCGTCACGCCCGCCCGCACCGGCACGCTGAACATCGAACTGATCAACGCCCGCGGCGGGATCGTGCGCTTTGCTCGCGTTCGCGCTCATGCCGGCGCATCGCGCCGGATCGGGATCTCCATCACGCGCGTGACACGGGGCAAGTACTCCTTGCTGCTGGCCTACTCGCTCGACCGCAGCTTCAAGCCGTATACGCAGCTGCGCCAGGTCCAGCTGCGCTAGCTACCCGAGGTGGAGTCGGCGGGATTCCGGGCCGGGGCTAGTTCCACCCACCCCGGGGACTCGCGATCGCGGCCTGGGCGGCGGCGATCCGCGCCACCGGCACGCGGAACGGGGAGCAGGACACGTAGTCCAGGCCGGCGTCGTGGAAGAAGGCGATCGACTCCGGGTCGCCTCCGTGCTCTCCGCAGATGCCGAGCTTGAGGTCGGGGCGCGCCTCGCGCCCGACCCAGGCGGCGAGGCGGACCAGCCACCCGACCCCGGGCTTGTCGATCGTCTCGAACGGGCTGCGGTCGATGATCTTGCGCTGCATGTAGACGGGCACGAACTTCGACTCCACGTCGTCGCGGGAGAAGCCGAGCGCGGTCTGGGTCAGGTCGTTGGTACCGAACGAGAAGAAGTCGGCGTGCTGTGAAATGCGGTCGGCGACGAAGCACGCCCGCGGGAGCTCGATCATCGTGCCCACGGTGTAGTCCTCGCCCGCGGTCAGCTCCTCCTCCTCACCGATTCTGACCACCAGCTCGCGCATGAGCTCGATCTCGTGCTCGTAGTCGACGAGCGGGATCATGATCTCGGGATGGGGCGGCTTGGCCGCCGCCTTGGCCGCGCGCAGGATCGCGTGGACCTGCATCTCATAGATCTCGGGATAGAGGATGCCCAGACGGCAACCGCGGGTCCCGAGCATCGGGTTCTCCTCGCTGATCTCGTGCACCCGGTCGAGCATCCGCTCGAGGCGGGGCAGCTCGTCTGACTCCTCGATCCGGGCGCGCTCGACCTGGGCGGCCAGATCCTCGCCGTTGGGCAGGAACTCGTGCAACGGCGGGTCGAGCAGGCGGACCGTGACCGGCAGGCCGGCCATGGCCTCGAACAGCCCCTCGAAGTCCTGCTGCTGGAGGGGGAGGAGATCGGCCAGCGCCTCGCGCCGGGCATCGCGTGTGTCGGCCATGATCATCGCCCGCATCTTCGGCTGGCGGTCCTCGGCCATGAACATGTGCTCGGTCCGGCACAGCCCGATGCCCTCGGCGCCCAGCTCCCGGGCCCGGGTCGCGTCCTCGGCCGCGTCGGCGTTGGCGCGCACGCCGAGCTCGCGCAGCTCATCGGCCCAGCTCAGCACCTGGTCGAAGTTGTCATCCACTCGTGCCTCGACCAGCGGAACGTCGTCGACGGTCACGCACCCCTTGGTCCCATCGATGGCGATCGCATCACCCTCGTGCAGCTGAGTCCCGTTGGCGGTCACCGTCTTGGCGCTCAGGTCGATGGCGATCGTCTCGGCGCCGACCACGGCCGGCCGGCCCATGCCGCGGGCGACGAGCGCGGCGTGCGAGGCCTTTCCGCCCTCGCTGGTCAAAATGCCCTTGGCGGCGTGAAAACCGGCCACATCCTCGGCGTCGGTGAACGGCCGCACGAGGATCACATCACGGCCCTCCTCGGCGGCCGCCACTGCGTCGGCGGCCGTGAACACGATCGTCCCCTTGGCCGCCCCCGGCGATGCGTTGACGCCGGTGGCCAGCACGTCGAACTTGGCCTCGGGGTCGAAGGTGGGGTGCAGCAGCGCGTCCAGCGAGGCCGGGTCGATCGTGTTCAGCGCCTGCTCGCGGGAGAGAAGACTCTCCTGCACGGCATCGACCGCGAAGCGCACCGCGGCCTGGGCGGGCCGCTTGGCGTTGCGGGTCTGGAGCATGTAGAGCTGCCCCTCCTCGACCGTGAACTCGGTGTCCTGCATGTCCTCGTAGTGGCGCTCGAGCGTGCGCAGGATGTCCATCAGCTGGGCGTGGACGTCGGGCAGCCACTCCTGCATTTCGGCGATGTCGCGCGGCGTGCGCACGCCGGAGACGACGTCCTCGCCCTGGGCGTTGGGCAAAAAGTCCCCGCTGGGCTCGGGCGCGCCCGTGACCTCGTCGCGGGAGAAGGCGACGCCGGACCCGCTCGTGTCGCCCTTGTTGCCGAACACCATCTGCTGCACGTTGACCGCCGTGCCCCACTCGTCAGGGATGCGGTTCTGGCGGCGGTACTCGACCGCCCGCTTGCCCAGCCAGGAGTCAAACACGGCGCGGATCGCGAGCCGCAGCTGCTCCTGCGGATCCTGGGGGAAGTCCTCGCCCGTTTCCTCCCGGTAGATGTCCTTGAAGGTGCCGGTCAGCTCGCGCAGTGCGTCGACGTCGAGGTCGGTGTCCTCGGTGACGTCGCGCTCGGCTTTGGCGGCCTTGATCGCGTCCTCGAACTTCTCGCCCGGGATCGCGCGCGAGACGTTGCCGAACATCTGTACGAAGCGCCGGTAGGAGTCCCAGGCGAAGCGCTCGTTGTCGGTCTGCTTGGCCAGCCCGAGGACGGAGTCATCGCCCATCCCGAGGTTCAAGACGGTGTCGAGCATGCCCGGCATCGACTCCCGTGCCCCGGAGCGCACTGAGACCAGCAGCGGATCATCGCGATCGCCGAGCTTCTTACCCGCTGCATCCTCGAGCCGCGCGAGCGCCTCGGCCACCTGGTCGGCCATGCCGTCGGGCTCGTGGCGATCGGCGCGCATGTACTGCACACAGGCCTCGGTGGTGATCGTGAAGCCGGCCGGGACCCGGTCGGGGCCGAGCACGCGCGTCATCTCCGCCACGTTGGCGCCCTTGCCGCCGAGCAGCTCCCGCATGTCCCTGGAGCCGTCGGCGAAGTCGTAGACCCACCTCGACATGAGGCGATCCTACCCGGGATGACCGCACCGTCCCGCGTGTCTGGGCCGCTCGCCGGGGCCGGCTCGACTTGCCGGTGATCGAAGCCGCTGGGATGCTTGTTCTGTGTTTGAGAGATTCACCGAGCGCGCCCGGCAGGTTGTGGTTCTGGCCCAGGAGGAGGCCCGGCGGCTCAGTCACAACTACATCGGCACCGAGCACATCCTGCTCGGCCTGCTGCGGGAAGAGGAAGGTCTGGCCGCCCGGGTGCTCGAGTCCCTCGACGTCACGATCGAGCGTGTTCGGACGGAGATCAGGCGGCTGGTCGGCTCCGGGGAGGAAGTCACCTCGGGTCAGATCCCGTTCACGCCCCGGGCCAAGAAGGTCCTTGAGATCGCGCTGCGTGAAGCGCTGAGCCTGGGCCACAACTACATCGGGACCGAGCACATCCTGCTCGGCTTGGTGCGTGAGGACGAGGGCGTGGCCGCCCGCATCCTGCTCAGCTTCGACCTCGACGCCGAGAGGATCCGTAATGAGGTCATCCGGGCGCTCACGGGGCCGGGCGAGCGGGTGGCCGTCCGCCCCGGTGGCCCGGGCGGTGAACGTCGCGAGGAGCTCGAGGGTGCATGGCTCGGCGGCCTGGCCACGATTCTGCGAAAGCTGCAGCGGGACATCGTGCTCGAGCTGGACCGGCTACCGGACAGCGGCGACCTGTTGCTGGCGCTGGCCAGTGCCCCGGACACACGGGCCGCTCAGGCGCTGCGGGCGGCGGGCATCGATCTCGACGCGTTGGCGCGCGCGGTCGGGCAGGTGCGCGCCGGCGCTCGGCCGTCGGGTGCCGAACTCGGCCGCGCGCTTGACCGGGCGACTCGGGCCAAGCAAGCCGCGGCCGCCGCGGAGGAATATGAGGCCGCTGCGGGGCTCCGCGAAGAGGAGAATCGGCTGCGCGCCGAACTGAGCGCGGCCGAGGTGGGGCCCGAGACGATCCGCAACATCCGGGCGCGGCTCGGATTAGCGTCCCCGCAGCCGCCGGCGGAGTAGGCGGCCGCGAGGCGCAGGCGGTACCGGCCGCCTCCGAGCTGGCTCAGGCCGCGGTCGGGTGCCGGGTCATCTCGGCCAGCTCCGCGGGCCGGCTCTTCGCCGCGGCGCGGGCCTCGGCCCGCCAGGCGCGCCAGTAGGAGTGCAGGCGACGGACGAAGCGCTTGGTCGACTCGGCGTAGACGCGCTCGCCGATCGACAGCGCCTCCGCCGCGAGCTGCTCACGGCGGTGGCCGACGAGGGCGATCAAGGCATCGGTGTCGGCGACGACGCCCTCGGAAAGCCGGGGTAGCGCCGCTTCGAGCACGGCCAGGTCGTGGAGGTCGCCAAGCACGTCGGAAAGACGGTGCGCGTCCTTGGCCTGGCCGTGAATCGTGCCCGGGGACAGCGGCTCGAGCAGCCGCAGCTGGTACCAGAGGTCCTTGCTGCGCTTGCGCCAGTCGTGCATGCGCTCGGCGGTCTGCGCCTTGGCCGCCCGGCGCATGGCCCGCCGCCCGCGCGAGTATTCGCGGCCTAGGCCAACACTGAGCCGCGACCAGCCCGCGCCGCGAAAGCGCCAGCGGTCAACGCGCTCAAGGCTGCCGCGCAGAGCGTCGGCGACGCGCCGGGGAATCTCGTCCTCGAGCAGGGCCGTGCGGGCGGCGTAGCGCTCCTCGCGCAGTCGCTCCTCGACAGCCAGGGTCGTGGCGGCGGGAATCTGTCCGGCGAAGCGGTCGTTGATCGCCGACAGCGCGTCGAGCAGTGCGTCGGCATCGCGGGCGCGGCCGAGTTGGCTCGCCGCCAGGCGCGTGGCGCGGTTCTCGTTTCGCCGCTGGCGAGGCTCGAGCATGCCGCGCGACAGGCGCAGCAGCGAGCGCTCCTTCTTGAGCGCCTTGCGCGCCGAATGAACAGCGGTCACCGGGTCGTCGTTGACGTCCTCGTCGAGGCGGTGGATGGCGGTTTCCAGCTGCTCGCGGGCGCAACGACGCAGCCCGTCCACGAGCGGTTCGTTGGCGTCGAGCCGGTAACTCATATTCAGGCTGTACCCATAGGTTTGGAGGTCAAATCTGGTCTCAGGCCGCCGCCGCGGCGGCCGGTATGCGGGGCTCCAGACCCATCGCCTCGGCCAGCAGCTCGTAGGAGCGGCGACGCGCCTCGTGGTCGTAGGTGATGGTGACCACGATCACCTCGTCGGCGCCGTACTCGTGGGCCACGGCCTCCACGCCGGCACGGACCTTCTCCGGGTTGCCCACGATCGCACGGCGGCCCCGCGGTGCACCTCCCGGCGGCTGACCCTCACGGGCGAGGAAGGCCATCGCCTTCTCGGGCGGCGGCACGGCGATCAGCTGTCCGCGGCGCAGCAGCGTCATGCTCATCCGGCTTGACGAGGCGAGCCTCTGAGCCTCCTCATCGGTCGGGGCGCAGAGCACCCACGCGGCCACGGCGGTACGCGGCGCCTGCAGGTCGCGCACGGGGGCGAAGCGTTCGCGATACAGGCTGGCGATCTCCGCTCCCTGGGGATTGATGAAGTCAGCAAAGGCGTAGCGCAGCCCGAGCTCGCCGGCCCAGATCGCGCTCTGGGGGGAGGAGCCGAGCAGCCACGGCTGGGGCAGCTCCGGGCGGCCGGGCAGCGTGGCCGCGAGGTGGCGGAAGGGGTGATCCTCGGGCAGGTTGTCCTCGAGGTAGGCCAGCAGCTCGGCCAGCTGCTCGGGGAAGTCGTCGGGCGCGGCCTGGCGGCGGTCGCGTTGCAGGGCAAAGGTGGTCAGCGGATCGGTGCCCGCGGCCCGGCCCAGGCCGAGGTCGATGCGGCCCGGATACAGACCAGCCAGGATCGTGAAGGACTCGGCCACCTTGAGCGGGCTGTAGTGGGGGAGCATCACGCCGCCGCTGCCCACGCGGATCCCCTCGGTGGCGCTGGCGATCGGACCGATCAGCACCTCGGGGCTGGGGCCGGCCAGCATCGGTCCGCCGTGGTGCTCGGCCACCCAGTAGCGGTGAAACCCGAGCCGGTCGGTCAGCTGGGCGAGGTCGATCGTGTTGCGCAGCGCCTGCGCTCCGGTGGAGCCTTCGGCAATCGGCGACTGATCGAGTACGGAGAGAAGCACCACGGTGAATGCTAGAAAGCGCGGATGCCGGTCTCGGTGCAACTGAGAAGTGTGCGGGCCACCCGCTACGTGACCCCGTTGCGCGAGGGGGGTTCGCTGCCGGGCCTGGTCGAGGCCGATGACGACGGGCTCTACGTGCTCAAGTTCCGCGGCGCCGGCCAGGGCCCGCGGGCGTTGGCGGCCGAGATCATCGTCGGCGAACTGGCCCGCGGCCTCGGCCTGCAGGTCCCCGAGCTGGTCACGATCGAGCTCGACGAACGACTCGGTGCGGCCGAGCCGGACCCCGAAATCCAGGATCTGATCACGGCCAGCGCGGGCCAGAACCTGGGCGTCGACTTTCTGCCCGGCGCGCTGACCTATTCGCCGGCCGGAGCGTGGCAGCCCGACCCCGACCTGGCCGCCGCCGTCGTGTGGCTAGACGCGCTGACCACGAACGTCGACCGCACCCCGCGCAACCCCAATCTCCTGCTCTGGCACGACCGGCTGTGGCTGATCGACCACGGCGCCGCGCTCTACCTCCAGCACCGCGGGCTCGACCCCGAGGCCGACGCCGGGCGTGCCTTCCCGAGCATCGCCGAGCACGTCCTGCTGCCCCGGGCCAGCTCGGTGGCGCTGGCCGGCGAGCGTCTGCGCACGCGGATCGACGCCGAGGCGATCGCAGCCGCGGTCGCGCTGGTACCGAGCGACTGGCTGGGGGAGACCGAGCCCGCCGTCTACGCCCACTACCTCACCGCCCGGCTGGCCGACGGCGGCTTTGCCATCGAGGCCGAGCGCGCGCGTGAGGGCCTGGCGTGACCCCGTTCACCTACACGATCCTGCGCCTGGTGCCGAGCGTCGAGCGCGGTGAGCAGCTGAACGTCGGCGTCGTCCTGTTCTGCCGCCAGCGCGGCTTTCTCGGCGCCCGGGTGGCGCTCGATCAAGAGCGTCTGCAGGCGCTGGCCCCCGGCCTCGATCTGGCCGAGGTGGCCGCCCACCTCCAGGGTCTGGTCCGCGTCGCCGAGGGAAACCCGGCGGCGGGGGCGATCGCCACGCTGCCCGCGAGCGAGCGCTTCGGCTGGCTCGCCGCCCCGTCCAGCACGGTGATCCAGGCCTCGCCCGTGCACACTGGGCTGAGCGACGATCCGGCGGCCACGCTCAACGGGCTGTTCGCGCGCCTGGTGGCCTGACCCCGACCTCTCAGCATCGAGCACCGAGGCCGGCCCGTCAGCTGAGCGCTGTGGCCGGCCGGTCAGCGCAGAGCGCGGTTCAGGCTGCGGCCACCACCTCGGGCTCGACGTGCGCGGACCGAGGCTCATCGGGGTCGGCGTGGATGATCAGGACCGGGACGCGGCTGTGGTTCAGCGCGTAGTGACTGACGCTGCCCAGGACCGAGGCGGTCAGGGCGCCGCGTCCGCGTGAGCCCATCACCAGCAGGTCGTGGTGACCGCTGCGCAGACGGTCCATGATCGCCTCGCGGATCGGCTTCTCGGACAGGATGCTCGTCACCGGGATCGACAGCGGAACGCGTTCGACTGCGTGGCGGAGGTTCCGCCTGGCCTCCTGACTCATATCCCTGGCCAGGGGCTCGACGGCGGGCAGGGTCATCGCCGAGGTGGCCCAGTACGGCGGCCGGGGGATGGCGGTGAGGATCGTGAGGCGGCCGTGACTCGCCGTGGCCAGATCGATCGCCTCCTGCAGGGCACGGTCGGCATGAACCGAGCCATCAACGCAAACCAGGATGTTGTGGAACATGACTCACCCCGTAAAACGAAGTAGTTAGCATGCTAAAGAGTAGCATGCCAAGGGTGCTACGCTGGGCCCTTGATGGCCACTGCACCCGACCAGTCGGACGCCGTGTCTGAGGAGGACTTCCTGGTCTCCTTCGAGACGTTTGCCCAGGCCGTGCGCCGGGCGCGGGGCGGCGCCGCCCGCGACGGTGCGCTGACGCTTTCCCAGTACGGGTTGCTCCAGGCGATGTCCGGACGGCAGGCCGCGCGTGTGCGTGATCTGGCCGACGAGGCCGGCATCGCCCCGTCGACGGCGACCCGCATCCTCGACGTTCTCGAGCGTCGGGCGATCGTGCGCCGGACCCGTTCTGCCGATGATCGGCGCGGGGTGACCGTCTCACTCACCGATGCTGGTCGGGCAGGCGCTCGACAGCCAGGCGGCGTGGATGCGCGGGCGCCAGCGCACCTTCTATCGGAACCTGCCCGAAGTCGAGCGCGAACTGGCTCCGGATCTGCTCGTCCGTCTGGCCGGGTTGATCGACGACCTGGCCGGCGGTCCGCAGTAACAACAGCGCCACGTGGGCACCACATCGCGCCCTGAGCGGGCGTGGAACCTCAAGCCCCCCGATCAGGGGGTTGTGCCTTGCTCCTGGTTGCCGCAAGCGCGCGGGCGCGGGAACCTGAGATTCATGGTCGATCTCGCCGATGTCGCCCGCTTTCGCCCCAGCGATCCCGACGAGCTGGTCAAATCGTCACTGGCCTGCCCGCTGTGCCTGCGCAGCGACCAGGTTCACTGGGTGGGTGCGCTCGAGGGCCATGATCCTTCGGTCCGTTGCTCGTGTCCTGAGTGCGACGAGCACTGGGTCGTGTACCTCGCCCCCCAGCAGGCGCTGAGGATCGGGCTGCTGGGCTGATCCGCTCAGCGGCGAGACCGCCCGCTGGCGTCTGCCGCTACTGCTGAACCTCGCGTTCGTCCTCGCCCCACATGATGTGGAAGGTGCCCTCCCGGTCGGCCCGCTTGTAGGTATGGGCGCCGAACAGGTCGCGCAGGCCCTGAATCAGGCTCGCCGGCCCCTGGGCCCGGCGGTAGCCGTCGTAGTAGGCGAGCGAGGACGAGAAGGCCGGGGTCGGGATGCCGAGCTCCGCGGCCCGGGCGACGACCCGGCGCCAGGGATCCTGGGCCTCGGCCAGGGCCTGGGCGAAGAAGTCGGCCAGCATCAGGTTCTTCAGCTCGGGCTCGCGGTCGTAGGCCTCGCGAATGCGGTCCAAGAAGCGCGCGCGGATGATGCAACCGCCGCGCCAGATCGTCGCCATCGAGCCGAGGTCGATCTTCCACCCCTCATCGTCGGCGGCGGCGGCCATCTGGGCAAAGCCCTGCGCGTAGGCGACGATCTTGGAGGCATAGAGGGCGTGCTCGAGATCATCGATCAGTGACTCGTCGTGACCGGCCCCAGCCGGGCCCTTCAGCACCCCGGAGGCATGCACGCGCTCATCCTTGAGCGCGCTCAGGGCCCGGGCAAAGACGGCCTCGGTGATCCCCGTCAGGGGGACGCCGAGCTCGAGCGCGTTCTGTGCCGTCCAGCGTCCGGTGCCCTTCTGCTCGGCCGCATCCAGGATCACGTCGACGAGCGGCTGGCCGGTCTCGTCGTCCTTCTTGGCCAGCACGCGGGCCGAGATCTCGATCAAAAAGCTCTCGAGCTCTGATTCGTTCCACTTGCGGAAGCGCTCGGCGATCTCGTCGACGTCCAGACCGGCGCCGTGACGCAGCAGGTCATAGCTCTCGGCGATCAGCTGCATGTCGGCGTACTCGATCCCGTTGTGGACCATCTTCACGTAGTGACCCGCACCGTCGGGCCCGACGTAGGTGCAGCACGGAGTGCCGTCGACCTGGGCGGCGATGGCCTCGAAGATCGGCTTGACCGACTCGTCGTAGGGCTCGCGGTCGCCGCCGGGCATGATGCTCGGGCCGTTCAGCGCCCCTTCCTCGCCGCCCGACACGCCGACGCCGAGGAAGTGGATTCCCTTTTCGGCCAGCGCGGCGTGGCGGCGCTGGGTGTCACGGAAATTGGCGTTGCCGCCGTCGATGACGATGTCGCCCTCGTCGAGGTGGGGGACGATGTCCTCGATCACGGCATCGGTGGCCGGACCGGCCTGCACGAGGCTCATCAGCACGCGCGGACGGGCCAGCGACTGGACCCAATCCTGAGTGGACTCGAAGCCCTCGATCGGTCCTTCGGAGCCGTGCTCCTGGATGAACGTGGTCATCCGGCTCGTGGTCCGGTTGTGCACGGCGATCGGGATCCCGTGGTGGGCGACGTTGCGGGCCAGGTTGGCGCCCATCGTGGCCAGGCCGGTGAGGCCGAAGTGTCTGTCTGCGGAGGAGGTGCTCATGGTCTCAACCTACCGCGCCCCGGGGCCGGAGTAGGTTGAAGCGATGAACTACCGCACCCTTGGCACCACAGGAACAAAGGTCAGCCCGCTGTGTCTCGGCGCCATGATGTTCGGCGACTGGGGCAACCCGGACCACGACGACAGCGTCCGCATCATCCACCGCGCGCTCGACGCGGGGATCAACTTCATCGACACCGCCGACGTGTACTCGCGCGGCGAGTCCGAGGAGATCGTCGGCAAGGCCCTGGCTCGGGGCAAGCGCGACAACGTCGTGCTGGCCACGAAGGTCCACGGCACCATGGGCGACGATCCCAACCAGTTCGGCAATTCGCGCCGCTGGATCATCAAGGAGGTCGAGAACAGCCTGCGCCGGCTCAAGACTGACTGGATCGACCTCTACCAGATCCACCGCCCCGAGGCCGACACCGACATCGACGAGACGCTCGGCGCGCTGACCGACCTCGTCCGGGCGGGCAAGGTCCGCTACATCGGATCATCGACGTTTCCGGCCAGCCAGATCGTCGAGGCCCAGTGGGTGGCCCAGCGCCGGGACCGCGAGCGCTTCGTCTGCGAGCAGCCGCCCTACTCGCTGCTGGTCCGCGACATCGAGCGCGACGTGCTTCCGACCACTCAGCGTTACGGGATGGGCGTGATCCCCTGGAGCCCGCTGGCCGGCGGCTGGCTGTCGGGCAAGTGGCGCAAGGGTCAGGACGCCCCGAGCTCGACGCGTGCCGACCGGATCCCCGATCGCTACGACCTCTCCAAGCCGGAGAACCAGCTCAAGCTCGAGAAGGCCGATGCGCTGGGCCGGCTGGCCGACGAGTCGGGGATGACGTTGATCGAGATGGCGATCGCCTTCGTTATCCGCCATCCCGCGGTGACGGCGGCGATCATCGGTCCGCGGACAATGGAGCAGCTCGAGTCACAGCTCACCGCCGCCGACGTCGAGCTCTCCGATCAGGTGCTGGACCGGATCGACGAGATCGTCCCGCCGGGCGTGAACGTGAATCCCGCCGACGGCGGCTGGGGCAACCCCGCGCTGCGGCCGGAGGCGCGTCGCCGCTAGGAGCCGGTCAAAAGGTGATGACGCTGCGGATGCCGTCCTGGCGCTCCATCAGCTCGAAGCCACGGTTGACGTCGTCGAGGCGCAAATCGGTGGGAGATGAACGGGTCGACGTCGATCTGGCCGTCGAGGTAGAGCTGCACGAGCTCGGGCACCTGATCGCGGCCCTTGACGCCGCCGAACGAGGAGCCGCACACACGCCGGCCGGTGATCAGCAGCCGGGGAACGATGTCCAGCGTCTGGCCCTTGCCGGCCACCCCGGCGACCGTGCACAGGCCCCAGCCCATCCTCGCCGCCTCCACGGCCTGGCGCATGACCATTACCAGTCCGGTGGCCTCGAAGGTGAAGTCCGCGCCGAAGCCGCCGGTCTCCTCGAGCACCCGCGCGACCACATCCTCGCCGCCTGTCCACACCTCGGTCGCCCCCTGGCCGCGGGCCAGCTCGAGCCGCTGCGGCGACATGTCGACACA
This sequence comes from uncultured Solirubrobacterales bacterium, assembly GCA_963849455.1. Lineage (GTDB taxonomy): Bacteria > Actinomycetota > Thermoleophilia > Solirubrobacterales > Solirubrobacteraceae > Palsa-465. The sequence continues at coordinate 241,223 of CAWKHE010000005.1, forward strand.
GATGATCCGCTCGGCGCCGCGCAGGCGGCAGCCGGCCACGGCACCCAGGCCGACCATGCCCGCGCCGAACACGACGCAGGTCGATCCGGCCGTGACCTGGGCGGTGTTGATGGCCGCGCCGAGACCGGTGGAAAGGCCGCACGCGAACAGGCAGGCGTGGTCGGGCTCGGCCTCGGGTGAGATCTTGGCCAGCGCGATCTCGGGCATGACGGTGTACTCGGCGAACGTGCTCGTGCCCATGAAGTGGCGGATCGGTTCGCCACCGGCGGATAGGCGCGTGGTGCCGTCAGGGAGATGCCCCTGGTTCTGCTGCTCGCGGATGGCCAGGCACAGGTTGGTGTGCGGGCTGCGGCAATGGATGCACTCGCGGCACTGGGGCGAGAACAGTGTCACGACCCGATCGCCCTCGGCGACGCTGCTCACGCCCTCGCCGATCCGCTCCACTACGCCGCAGCCCTCGTGCCCGAGGACGGCTGGTACGTAGCCGGACGGGTCGGCGCCGGAGGCGGTGTACATGTCGGTATGGCAGACCCCGCACGCCTCGAGCCGGACCAGGACCTCACCCGCCCGGGGCTCGGCAAGGTCGACCTCGGTGACCTTCAGCGGCGCGGCGAACTGCTCCAGCACGGCAGCCCGGATCTTCACGACGGCTCCTTTCCGGCGGGTACGGGCCGAACCCTAACCGCCGCCGGTCAGATCGGAACGGCTGGGTCAGCCGCGGGGCGGCCGGGGCGCGAAGAACACGTCGCGCGGAAGCTGGCGCGCCGGGACCCCGGCATCGAGCGAGATCAGCTGACCCAGCGTGTGGCGGTAGCTGATCCGGTAACGGCGCCAGATCTGGTCCAGCACCGGGTCGCGCGCGTAGAAGAAGCGGTCACCGTCGCGCAGGGCGGCGAACTGCCGCCGCCACAAGGCCAGCTGCAGCGCCCCGAACTCGCTCCCGCGAACGTGGGGCTCGGCCATCATGCCCACGAACGCATCCAGGTTGGCGACCGAGCCGTAGATCGCCTTCAGGCGGGCTGCCAGCGTGCTGCGCTGCGTCTCGGCCACCGCCCGCACGGTTGAGTCCAGCGCCAGCGGACGGCCAAAGAAATCGCGCAGCGAAGTGACGTCCAAGATGTGGGGATTGTCGATCGTCAGTCCGGGCGGGAGCTGATCGGTGCGCTCGCCCGTCGCCTGGGTGAAGCTCGTCTGGTGGGAGAGGCCGAGGGCACGACGGAGCTGGTCGTAGGTCGGCATGCCGTGGTCGCGCTCGCGCTGGAGGTCGATCGCCCCCAGGTCGGTCACGCCGGTGAAGCACCCGGGGGCGGTCTCCTGAGACAGGCAGGCATTCGGGTCGCGTGCGCCCGGCGCCGGATACTCGAACAGCACGCTGCGCAGTGACTCGTCGATCTGCGCGTCGTTTCGGTAGTCCGGTTCCTCGGCCAGCCCGGTCAGGATCGGACCCAGCCCGAGCGCGCGCACCACCTGCGGGTCAAAGAAGGCGGCGGCCTGGGGGAGGGTCAGCGCGACCACCGGCCCGGATCGCACGGCGGTTACGCCGAGCTGGCGCAGCCGGGCGAGCCGCGCCGGCCCGAAGCGGGCGGCCGAGACGAGCATGTGCTCCTCGCCGTTGACCATGCTGTGTGCCCGGTAGCCGATCGTCGAGAACTCGTCACTGAGCTCGGTCTTAACCCCGCGCCGGTATCCGCGATAGCGAGGCAGATGGACTCCCATCGCGGGCAAGAACTGGGTGTAGGTGATGTATTGCTGTTCGGCGATCACCAACCGGCGCGCGATCTGGAACCGGAGCTGCGCGGGGAGCGAGCGGGGCAGGCGCGAGACGATCCGGTTGTGCTCGCGCGCGAACAGCGTCTGCACGGCGGTCAGCTCGGCGTTGTCGTTGGCGCGCACGTCGCCGGCCACGTCGGCCTTCTGCGGTTCGCCTTCGAGCATCCCCTGGGCCTGCATGTAGGGGGCCGGATGGCCCGCGCCGCGCGCGTCGGCCTGGGGGAGGTAGCCGCCGGGGAGCATCAATTTCGCGCCCGAATCGCCCAGTCGGCCGTCGGCGGGCCCCTGCAGGAGCCAGTCGAGCCGCTGTCGGCTCGTCCCGTAGATCGCCGAGGCGTTCAGATATGAGGAGACGGTGTTGACCTGCAGGCGCGGGTGCCCGCGGCTGGTGCCCGTCCCGGGGGCGACGGCGTCGCGCGTGAAGCCGATGCTGCCGGTGGCATTCGGGTAGGGCTCGAGCGGATCCTGGGGATCAAACGAAATCGGGGCGGGGCCAGAGGCCGCCTCGGCCAGTCCGAAGGTGTGATCCAGGAACTGCCCCCACACCCAGCCCCACTGGCTCACGTAGCGCGCCGAGAACAGGTCGACGCCCAGCGAGTTGAAGACCCGGTTGCTCACGTAACGCGGGCTTGGCCCCGAGACCATGGCCCCAACACCATCGGCGTAGCGCGGCGGCGTAACCCGCGCATACGGCATTCCGGCCTCGCCCCAGCGGGGATGAGCGCGGTTATTACTCGCGCCGTTGAGCGATTCCGCAGCGAACGACCAGCGCTGGGCAGCCAGGCTGGGGAGGGGGACCAAGCAGGCCGGCCACGCTGATGACGCTGAGCGCCGCGAGCACCGTCGCCAGGCGCCGAAGAGCTGATCGCGAAGCGGTCGACGGGCGGCGGGTCAAGTGACGTCAGGGGCGGTGGTGAGTCGAGCGCGTCGATCAGCAGCTCGAGCATGCGGGGCCACTGCTCCGGCTCCACGCGCTTGGCCGCCCGAGTGGCGGCGAACAGTAACCGAAGGTCGAGCACGGTCGCGTCTGCACGCAGGCGTCCTTCGGCGCGGGCCTCGCACAGCAGGCCCTCGAGCGCGGTGGCCGCTCGTTCGGTCGCCGCCTCGACATCGGGATGTCCGGCGACGAGCGCCCGAGCCTCACCCATGAAGTCGTCGGCGGACTGGGTCTCGACGAGCCTGCGCAGCATCTCGACCAGCGCAGTCCAGCGATCGCCAGCGCGCTGCTGGGCCTCGGCCGCCGCCTCGACATGCTGGTCCATGCGCCGGATTACCAGCGCCGCCAGGAGCTCGTGCTTGGACGGGAACTGGCGGTAGATGCTGGCCACGCCCGCGCCCGCCGCCTCGGCCACCTCGCTCATCGGGGCGTCGAGTCCGCTGCGGGCGAAGACCTCGCCGGCGGCAAGCAGTACCCGCTCGCACTTGGCCTCAGGGGCGAGCCCAGCCCAGCTCTGTGTCGATCGGATGGGCGCGGTTTCGGGCCGATCGCGGGGGGCCAGCGCCTCGGGGAGCGGAATGATCATTCCGCTAGAGTAACCGCCGGTGTCCACCGAGGCGACAGAACACGGGCGGCTGCACCCCACACCTGATCCTTGCCGTCATCTCGCTGGCCGGGCTCTCCTACGCGATGCTGAGCTCGGCGGTCATCCCCGCGCTGACCACCATCCAGCACGATCTCCACACCACCGAGACCGGCGTCACCTGGCTGCTCACCGGGTATCTGCTCTCCGCCTCAGTGGGGACCTCGATCCTCGGCCGCCTCGGCGACATGTACGGCAAGGAGCGCCTGCTCCTCTACACGCTTGGGCCTGCTCGCGGTGGGCACGCTGGTTTCCGCTCTCTCGACCGCGCTCGTGCCGATGATCGTCGGTCGGGTCATCCAGGGCGCCGGCGGTGGCGTCTTCCCCCTCGCCTTCGGGATCGTCCGCGACGAGTTCCCGCGTGAGAAGGTGGCGGGCAGCATCGGCATCGTGTCCTCGATCCTCGGTGTGGGCGGAGGCATCGGGATCATCATCGGCGGCCTCATCGTCGAGCATCTCAACTACCACTGGCTGTACTGGATTCCGCTCGTGGTCATCGTCGCTGCCGCGATCTGCACCTGGCGCTTCGTTCCCGAATCACCGGTCCGGGTGCCCGGGCAGGGTGAACTGGCTGGCCGCCGCGCTCATGACGCTCGGGTTCTGCTGCGTGCTTATCGCCATCTCCGAGACGACCGTATGGGGCTGGGGCTCGGCCCGAGACGCTCGGCCTGCTCGCCCTCGGCCTCGTCGGCTGTGCGGCCTGGGTCATGGTCGAGGTGCGCAGCGAGGAGCCCCTCATCGACATGGCCATGATGCGCATCCGCGGCGTGTGGACCACCAACCTGGTCGCCTTCCTGCTCGGCGCCGGCATGTACGCCTCGTTCCTCATCTACCCCCAGTTCGCCCAGCTGCCCAAGAGCACCGGCTTCGGGTTCGGCGCCTCGGTGGTCGTCGGCCGGCCTCTACCTGCTGCCCTCGGCGCTGCTGATGAGCCTGATGGGCACGTTCGCCGGCCGTCTGGCCCGCCGCTTCGGGTCCAAGCTGGCGCTGGTCGTCGGCAGCGCGCGTGACCGCGCGTCGCCTTCGCGCTGATGGCCGTCGCCCACGCCCATCCCTACGACATGCTGATCAGCGCCGCCCTTCTCGGCATCGGCATCGGGCTGGCCTTCTCGGCCCTCGGCAACCTGATCGTCCAGGCCGTACCGCCGGAGCAGACCGGCGTGGCCACGGGGATGAACACCGTCATGCGGACGCTCGGCGGCGCGCTCGGGAGGCCAGATCGTGGCCACGTGATCGCGACAACGTGTTTCACAAGCTGCCGACCGTGACCGGCTTCACCGATTCCTTTGCCCTCGAGGCCGTCTTCCTGGTCATCGCCGTTCTCGCCGGGCTGCTCGTCCCGGGCCGCAGCGTCAGGCCGACGCGGAACTCCAGCTCGAGCGCGAACCGCGAACTGGCCCACGAGGCCGCGCTAGCCGCGTGCGGCTGCAGCGCGCCACGACTCCTCCCAGCCGGGTCAGCCCACCCCCGCCAACGGCGCGGCGCCATGGCCGAGCCGCCCGAGCACGGCGACCCGCGCGGCGACCGCTACAAGTGGATCGCGCTCTCCAACTGCACGCTCGGCGTGCTGCTGGCCACGCTGGACGCCTCGATCACGCTGATCGCCATGCCGGACATCTTCCGGGGCATCAAGCTCGATCCGCTGGTGTCCTCCAACAGCTTCTACCTGCTGTGGATGATCCTCGGCTTCCTCGTCGTCTCCAGCGTGCTGATCGTCAGCCTGGGCCGCCTCGGCGACATGTTCGGCCGCGTGCGGATCTACAACCTCGGCTTCGTCATCTACACGGCCGCCTCGCTGGTCCTGACCGTCGATTGGCTGACCGGCCGCGCAGGGGGCGATGTTCCTGATCGTCTTCCGCATCGTGCAGGGAGTCGGTGCCGCCTGCCTGCTGGCCAACTCGGCGGCGATCATCACCGACGCCTTCCCCGCCAACCAGCGCGGGATGGCGCTCGGCATCAACAACATCGTCGGCGTGAGCGGCATGTTCGTGGGTCTCGTGCTCGGCGGCCTGCTGGCACCGATCAGCTGGCGCCTGGTGTTCCTGATCTCGGTGCCGGTTGGCCTGTTCGGAACCGTGTGGGCCTACCTCAAGCTCCAGGAGCGATCACAGCCGCGCCGGGCCCCGATCGACTGGGCGGGCAACGTGTCCTTCGCCCTCGGGCTGATCCTGATCATGGTCGCCGTGACCTACGGGATCCGGCCCGCCGGAGGCTCGCCCACGGGGTGGGGGAGTCCCAAGGTGCTGATCCTGCTCGCCTGCCGGTGTGCTCTCGCTGGTCGGCTTCGCGCTCGTCGAGCGCCGGGTCGAGAACCCGATGTTCCGGCTGCCGCTGTTCAAGATCCGCGCCTTCACGTTCGGCACGCTGTCGACGTTCTTGTCCGCCGTGGCCCGCGGGGGACTGATGTTCATCCTCATCATCTGGCTGCAGGGGATCTGGTTGCCCCAGCACGGCTACGACTTCGCCGACACGCCCGCTGTGGGCGGGCATCTACATGCTGCCGCTGACGATGGGGATGCTGATGGCCGGCCCGACCTCGGGCTTTCTGTCCGACCGCTTCGGATCGCGTCCCTTCGCCACCGGCGGGATGCTCGGGGCGGCGGTCAGCTTCGTGCTCCTGCTCAGCCTGCTGCCGACCGATTTCTCCTACCCGCGTGTTTGCCGCCGTGCTGCTCCTCAACGGGATCTCGATGGGCATGTTCGCCTCCCCGAACCGGGCCGGGGTCATGAACAGCCTGCCGGCCGCCGATCGCGGCGCCGGCGGCGGGATGAACCAGACCTTCCAGAACTCCGCCCAGGTGCTCTCGATCGGGATCTTCTTCACGCTCATGATCCTCGGCCTGGCCGCCAGCCTGCCCCACACGATGGCCGCCGGCCTCGAGCACCACGGCGTACCGGCGGCCACGGCGATCCACGCCGCCCACCAGCCTCCGGTGTCGGTCCTGTTCGCCGCCTTCCTCGGCTACAACCCGATCCAGCACCTCGTCGGTCAGCGCCGCCCTGGCCCACCTCAGCGCCCACAACCACGCGCTGCTGGTCGGCCGCTCGTTCTTCCCCCGGCTGATCGAGCGGCCCTTCCGCACTGGCCTGCACGAGGCCTTCGCCTTCGCCATCATCGCCTGCCTGGTCGCCGCCCTCGCCTCCTAGTTCCGAGGGCAAACCACCTCCCTCGCGAGACACCGGCCCGCTCCGCTCCGGCGGACGCCCCCGGCTCAGGCAGTCCCCGCCTAGAGCTCTGACTCCTCGTCGTTGCTGGGCGGAGCACCAGCGCGTGCCCGCTCCTGGCCCTCGGAATGCCCGGTTGATGCCGACGCTTCCCGAGGCGCCAACGATGGCGACGAGGGCCACGGAGCGGACACCCGCTGGCGCCCCGCACTGGCGGTTTAGAGAAAGCACCCTGTGCGGGGCGCGCCGTCCGTTCGTCCGCCGAATCGCGACGCTCCGCGCCCCTCACTCGCTCATAGCCAGGCGAGCGTTCTGCGGCGGACGAACGTGGCGGCGCGCGGCCGCCCGCGCGAGCCAGACTCGCACAAGACAAGCCAAGCTGGCTAGCCAGCCAGGTATGATTTCGCTCCGCTGGCGACGTCAGGAGGAGCAGTGCCTCACACCGGGAGCGACCTGGAGAACGTGCTGGTCACCGAGCGCGCCAACTGGGTCGAGGGCCCTCCGCACGAGCTGTTCGCGCAGCTGCGCAGCGAGTGCCCGGTGCACTGGACCTCACACGTCACCGAGTATCCCAATGAGGACGGGATATTGGTCGGTCACCCGGGCCGAGGACATCCACACGGTGAGCCGGGACTGGCGCACGTACTCCTCGGAGCGGGGCGGGATCACGGCGATCACCGACGTGTTCCCGCTCGAGCTGATGCAGGCCATGTTCATCGGCATGGATCCGCCCAAGCACGACCGCCTGAAGATGCTCTTCCAGGCCGGGTTCACGCCGCGTCGCATCGCCGCTCACGAGGAGGCGATCCGGGCGATCGTCACCGGTGTGCTCGACCGCCTCGAGGGGCGCGAGGAGTGCGATCTCGTCAACGACGTCGCCCAGCCGATCGTCTCCCGGGTGATCGGCAGCTTCATGGGCATCCCGCCCGAGGACGACGCGATCTGGGCGCGGCTGATGAACAGCTCGCTCGGCGCCGGCGACCCCGACCTCAACCCGGACGGCATCGAGAGCATCCTGGAGAAGGAGATCCCCGAGATCTTCATGCGCTGCCAAGGATGATCGCCGAGCGCCGCGAGACGCCGACCGACGATCTGACCTCGGTCCTCGTCCACGCCGAGATCGATGGCCAGAAGCTCGAGGAGCACGAGATCGTGATGGGCTTCTTCCTGCTCGTCGCGGCCGGCAACGACAGCACGAAGGCCACCTACTCGCAGCGGCATGCGGGCGCTGATGGAGAACCCGGCCGAGCGCCAGGCGCTGCTCGAGGACCCGGAGCTGATTCCGGCCGCGGTCGAGGAGTCACTCCGCATGTTCCCCGCCTTCGCCCACTTTCGCCGCACCGCGACCGCGGATACCGAGCTGGCCGGCCAGACCATCCACGAGGGCGACAAGGTCGTCATGTGGTACGTGTCCTCGGGCCGCGACGGCCGAGCGCTATGCCGACCCCGACCAGTTCGACGTGCGTCGCTTCGACCCGCGCCGCCCGGTTGATGAGCGCGAGCCTCCGCACCAGGCCTTCGGGGCCGGCGGGCGTCACTTCTGTCTGGGCACGGCGCTGGCCCGGCTCGAGCTGCGGATCATGTTCGAGGAGACGCTGGCCCGCTATCCCGAGATGGAGATCGCCGGCCGCCCGGCGCACGTCGAGTCGGGCTTCATCAACCAGCTCAAGACGCTGCCGGTCAGGCTTGGTCCGCGGGCCGCGGTCGCCTGAATTAGCCGCGCCCGCGGGCGAACTTCACGGGTGGAGTCGGCGGCGCCGGGCTAGCGGAAGTCGCGCCAGTCCGCCCACGGCGACTGGCGCTCGACGTCCTGCTCGTCGGCCGGATCACGTGCATGACGGCGTTGATCAGGGCCAGGTGCGTGAACGCCTGGGGGAAGTTGCCCAGATGGCGCCCCGTGTCGGGATCGATCTCCTCGGCGTAGAGCCCCAGCGGGCTGGCGTAGCCGAGCAGGCGCTCGCACAGCGTGCGAGCCCGGTCGACCTCGCCGACCTCGCACAGCGCGGAGACGAGCCAGAAGGAGCAGATCAGGAACGTGCCCTCGCGATCCTCGAACCCGTCGTCGGTCTCGTCGGGGCGGTAGCGAAGAACGAGACCGCCTTCGGTGAGCTCGTCGGCGATGGCCAGCACCGTGGCCTTGACCCGCTCGTCATCGGGGGGCAGAAAGCGCATCAGCGGCATTAGCAGGAGGGCCGCGTCGAGGGCCTCGGTGTCGTAGTGCTGGACGAACACGCCCCGCTTGTCGAGCCCGTGTTCGAGCACATCGGCGTGGATCTCGTCGGCCGCCGCTCGCCAGCTCTCGGCCCGCTCGGAGTCCTCGCGCAGCTCGGCCAGGCGCCAGCCGCGGTCGCAGGCCACCCAGCAGAAGACCTTGGAGGAGGTGAAGTGCCGGGGCTCGCCGCGTACCTCCCAGATGCCGCGGTCGGGCTCACGCCAGTGCTCGATCGCCTCCTCGACCTGGCGCGAGAGGATCTTCCACACGCGGTCGTCAAGCGAATCCCGCGAGCGCGTGTGCAGATAGACCGAGTCCAGCAGCGCGCCCCACACGTCGTGCTGCTCCTGCTCGTAGGCGGCGTTGCCGATCCGGACCGGCCGCGCGCTCTCATATCCCTCGAGGTGATCGAGCGTGTGCTCGTCGAGGTTGCGTTCGCCGTCGAGGCCGTACATGACCTGGAGCTTCTCCTCGCCGGCGGCGACATCGGCTATGAAGTAGAAGAAGTCGTTGGCTTCCCAATCGAAGCCGAGCGACAGCAGCGCCCAGAGCATGAACGTGGAGTCGCGAATCCAGCTGTAGCGGTAGTCCCAGTTGCGCTCGCCCTGGGGGGCCTCGGGCAGCGAGGTGGTGGCGGCCGCCAGAAGCGCGCCGCTCGGCGCATAGGTGAGGCCCTTCAGGGTCAGGGCACTGCGCTGCAGGAAGGTTCGCCACGGGTGGTCGGGGAAGTTGCCCCGGTCGAGCCAGTGCTGCCAGTGGTGTGCGGTCCAGACCAGGCGCGCGTAGGCCTCCTCCATGTCCGCCGGCGGCGGGTGTTCGCTCCACGACAGGGCGCACCAGGCCGTCTCACCCTCCTTCATCATGTGCCGCGCGGTCGCGCGGGAGCCCTCAAAGCCGAGCCGCAGATCGGTGGTCAGCGTCAGCTCGACCTTGCCGTCGGAGCTGGTGGTCACGCCCTGGTGGTAGCTCTCACCGGTGTAGCGCCAGCGGGCCGGGTCGCGCCCGTAGTCGAACTTGGGCTCGCAATCGAGCAGCAGCTGCGCCTCGCCGTTCACGCAGCGCACGGTGCGCAGCAGCACGTGGTCGGCGTCATAGTCGGTGGGGGCGCGGCGGTGGGTGTGCGAACGGTCGCGGGCGTGATGCCACTCGCCGATCAGCAGCACATCGCGGACGATGATCCAGCCCGCGCCGGTACCCCAGCTGGTCTCGAGCACCATCGTGCCGGGCAGATAGCGACGCGCCGCGGGCACGTTCATCCCGTCCGGGCCGACGCGGAACCACCCCGCATCACGATCGAGCAACGCCCCGAATACGCTGGGCGAGTCAACCCGCGGCAGGCACAGCCATTCGACCGCGCCGCTGGGCGCGAGCAGGGCCACGGTCTCGCAATCCGACAGGAATCCGTAGTCGGCGATCGGCGGGAAGGTGCTCGAGTTGAAGCGGTGAGCGGGCTCGCGCTGGCGCGCCGGCTGACTGGGCACCGATTTGGCGGGCGTCCGTTCCGGCTTCTCGTTAGCGACGTCTTCGCGCAAGCGCGCAGTATCCCGTTTTAGGGGTCAATGTCCAACCGGCGCAAGGCGGCGGCCGTTCGGTCCGTCAGCCGGCCAGGCCGCCGAGGACCCAGAACGGGGACCACGGCCGGTCCTCGTAGATGGCGCGAAAATTGCCCTCGACGGTGACGCTGCAGCCCGGTGGCGCCTCGGCGCGCAGACGCTCGGCCAGCTGCTCGGCGCTGTCCTCGTCGGTGGCGCCGACCAGGACGGCACTCCAGCGGTGCACGACGGGGATGCCCTCGTCGCGCAGGCGTTCGGCCAGCTCGACCGGCTTCGCCGCGCGAGTCACACTGCACTCTGACCTCGAAGTCCGGGTAACCCTGCTCCGCGGAGTCGGCGCGCTCCTGCGCGATGCGCTCCTGGATCTCCTGCGCTCGCTGGGCGTCGGTGTCGGGTAGGGGAAGGTCGGCGTCCTCCCACTGCTCGGCGGTCGGATGCCAGTGCATCAGTTCGTATTGGGCCGCCCAGCCTTCGTCGCCGGCCAGCTGGACCACGGCCCGCTGGGTGGCCTCGGCCTGCTCGCGGGTCCCGGTGTAACAGAACACCTCGGGGCCGTCGGAGGTGACGACGATCCGGTCGTGCATCGTCGGTGTCAGGTCGTCGGCCGTGGTGTGGTCGCGCAGCCGAGCGGTCAGGGCATCGGCGGTCGCGGTGTCTTCGAGCCTGATCCGGAGCCGCCAGTCGTCGTTCATGGCGCGGACTCTAATGGTTGTCGGGGTAAATGCGCGCGCCTTCACGGTGGCGACCAGGAGTTCTGTCGCGTCCGGTGCGGGCGCCCGCCGTGGGTTGCCAACGGGTCTGCGGCTAGGCTGGTGCAGTGGCCGTCGACACGCAGTCCGCCCAGCTCGCCGATGACGCCGCCGCGATCGCGAAGGCGCTGGATCGGCGCCGCGCGGCGGTGGCCGAGCAGTGGGACTTCGTCGCCGAGGTGGTGGTGATCGCCGCCGGGGATCCGATTCACATTCCGGGCCGTGACGATCTCGTCTACCGCTTCCGGGCCCACTCCGACTACTTCTATCTGACCGACCGCGAGCGCTCGGGCGGGGTGCTCGCCTTCACCGCCGACGAGGGCTGGGTCGACTTCGTGCGGCCGATCTCCACCGCCGAGCGGCTCTGGGAAGGGGCCCCGGCCGGGCAGATCCCCGGTCGCCCGGTGGCCGAGCTCGACGCCTGGCTGGCCGAGCGCTCGGGCCGCCCGCTGGTGACGCTGGGTGCTCGGCTGCCGGACGTCGCCGGCGACCCTGAGCTGACTGATCGCGCCCGCCGGGCGCTGCATCACGTGCGCCGGCCCAAGGACGAGGTCGAGCTGGCCCGCATGCGCGTGGCCGAGCACGCGACCGCCGCCGGGTTTGCCCGGGTCGCCGAGCTGATCGCCGCCGGTCGCAGCGAGCGCGAGCTGCAGATCGAGCTCGAGGCCGAGTTCTTCCGCCACGGCGGCGACGTGCTGTCGTTCGACACGATCGTCGCCTCGGGGCCGAACTCGGCCGTGCTGCATTTCCCGCCCACCGCTCGCCGGCTGGGGCAGGACGAGCTCGTCCTGATCGATGCCGGCTCGGAGTACCGCGGCTACGCCAGCGACGTCACCCGGACCTTCTCCAGCTCGGGCCGGCTCAGCTCCGAGCAGGCCACGGTCTACGAGATCGTCCGCCGGGCGATGGAGACGACGATCGAACGCTGCCGCCCTGGCGTCGAGTCCCGCGCGCTGCACATGAGCGCCTCGGCGGTCATCGCCGAGGGTCTGATCGATTTCGGCGTCCTGCGCGGGCCGGTCGAGGACCTCGTCTCCGCCGGCGCGGTGGCGCTCTTCTTCCCCCATGGCGTCGGTCATCTGCTCGGGCTCGGCACCCGCGACGCCAGCGCCCTGCCACCGGGCTACGAGCCCGACCCCTCGATCCCGGGTCTGCGCAACAACCTCCCGCTGTGGCCGGGGTACGTGACCACGGTCGAGCCGGGCATCTACTTCGTGCCCGCCCTGCTCAGTGACCCCGAGTCCCGCGCCAGGCTCGCCGAGTGGGTGAACTGGGAGCGGGTGGACGAGCTGATCGGCTTCGGTGGGATCCGGCTCGAGCACAACGTCCTCATCACCGAGGAGGCGCCCGACGTGCTGACGGCGGACATCCCGCTGCTCACCTGATCCGCCCTAGAGCACCCCGGCCAGGACAAGGACGCCGATCACGATCAGGACACTGGCGGTGATCACGTTGCCCCAGCGCTCCAGCCATTCGCCGCCGATCTGGTAGCCGCCCGCCGTCGCCACCAGCGTGAGGGTGAGGATCGTCGCGATCGTCACCAGCGCGAACACGACCAGCGAGCCGATCGCGGTCGCCGCGCCGGCCGTGGTGGCGGCCAAAAAGACGGGCAGGATGGTCAGGTCGGGTGACGCCGCGGCGCCGAACGGCACCATCACCGCCGCCAGTCCCCGGACCCCGTGGCGGGTCCCGGGGTGGGCGTCGAACTGGTGCTCATGACCAGGCTCGTCGTGGTCGTGGTCGTGGTCGTGATGCCCGTGCCCATGGTGGTCGTGGTCGTGGCTGTGGCCGTGTCCGGTCAGCTCAACGAGGGCGAAGCCGACTCCGGTGGCGATCAGGATCACGCCGATGATCGCGTCCTGGGCACTCTGAACCGTGGAGCGGAACTGGAGCCCGATGACGACGATCACCGCGCCGAGCACAAGGGAGACGAGCACATGGGCAACTGCCGCCAGCCCCGACAGCCGGGCGACCCGCGACAGCGGATACCGGCGCGTGCGCCCGAGCACGGCCAGCGGCACCCAGTGGTCGGGAAGGATCGCGTGACCAAACCCGACGCCCGCGGCGGCGACGAGCAAAGCCGGCCCGTTGCTGGTCATTTCGTCGCGGCCGCCGGCACCGGTCGCGTCCCCGGGGAACCCGGGGCGCGGTGGGAGTCGTCGCCGCGGCTCGCGCGGGCGGACAGCCCGAGGCGCAGATGGTCGGTGTGCGACACGGCCTCGGCGAGCAGGGCGCGCACGTGCTCGTCGTGCAGCTCGTAGATGACCTGGCGGCCGTCGCGATCGCCGACCACGAGCCCGAGATGGCGCAGGACGCGCAGCTGCTGGGAAACGGCCGACTGTTCCATCTCCACCGCGCGGGCGAGCTCGCCGACCGAGCACGGCCCGGCACCGAGGCGGCTGAGGATCCGCACGCGGCTGGGGGTGGCCAGGGCCTGCATCGTCTCGGCCACCGAGCGCGCGGTGCTGGCCGACAAAAAGGCCAGATCGGGTTCGAGGCCGTGACTCATGTTCACATCATCGCATGATCCGATGTTCATATGGAAGCTATGTGACATCGTGATCAGCGGTGACGCGCGACGCGCAGCTGATCCTCGTCGCCGGGGGTCTGCTCGCGGCCGGGGTCGCCGCCTCGATTGTCGCCGCCCGCCTGCGGCTGCCCGCGCTGGTCCTATTCCTCGGCCTCGGGATGCCGATCGGCTCCGACGGCCTGGGCTGGATCTACTTCGATGACTACGCCCTGGCCCGGCGGCTGGGCGGCACGATCGCGCTCGTCGTGATCCTGTTCGAGGGCGGCCTGGCCACCGGCCTGGCCCGGCGCTGCGCCCGGTGCTCGCCAGGCGCGATTTCGCTCGCGTCGTCGGAACGGCCGGCTACGGCCGCTGATCGCCGGGCTCGCCGCGGCGCTGCTGCTGCACCGCTCAGCTGGCCGAGGGCCTGCTGGTCGGCGCCATCCTCAGTCCCGACCGACGGCGCCGCCGTGTTCGCCCTGCTGCGGGGCGTGCGGCTGCCGCGAGCGGCTGGCCCTGACCCTCGAACGGGGAGGCCGGTCTCAACGACCCGAGTCGCCGTGATGCTCGTGCTGGTGATGATCGAGGTGATCCGCACGCCCCGGCTACGGCGTCGCCGACGCGGCCTGGTTCTCGGCCCACGAGCATCGCCGTAGGGGCTGGCGGTCGGGTCTGCTCGTAGGCGCCGTCGGCGGCGGCAGCGATCGCGCCGGCTGAAGGGCGCCCCGAGCGGACTGCCGCTGGTGGCCAGGTCGCGGCCGCGGCCGTCGCCTACGGCGCGACGGCGTCGATCGGCGGCTCGGGGTTCCTGGCCGTCTACGTGGCCGGGCTGGTCGCTCGGCAGCCGCGAGGCTGGACGCCGACGCGCTCGCTGCTGGCCTTCCACGAGGGGCTGGCCGCGTGGCCGAGATCTCGATGTTCTTCGTGCTCGGACTGCTCGTGTTCCCGAGCCAGCTCGGCGGCGTGTTCGTGACCGGCACCGGGCTGGCGCTCGTGGATCGCGCTGGTCGCCCGCCCGGTGGCGGCCTAGGTGGCGACCATCGCGGGCCGGCCTGAGCCGCCGCGAGCGGATGCTCGTCGGCTGGGCCGGACTGCGCGGCGGAATTCCGGTCGTGCTGGCCACGCTGCCCGTGATCGACCACGTGCCGGGCAGCCTCGAGTTCTTCAACCTCGTGTTTTTCGCGGTGCTCGTCTCGACGGTGCTGCAGGGCGCCAGCGTTGAGCTGGCTCGCCGGGCAGCTCGGGCTCAACGCGGCGTCGGGGCGACCAGTCAGCCGGTGCGCAATCATGAGTGCTCATGAGTTCAGGACATAGAGGCTTCGCCGCCTCCCACGGGATCGGTCACTCCGGGTGGCATGCGCGGCCTGCGTGGCTCCGACAAGAAGCCGCCGCCGTTGATGGACCCGACCCGCGAGCGCGACCGGCACCGGATCCTCGCGCTGTTCGGGCCCTACCGGCTGCCGGCTGGCCGTGGTGCTGGCCATGATCGTGTTCAGCGCCGGGCTGAGCATGATCTCGCCCGTTCCTGCTCAGGGCGGTGCTCGACAAGGGGATCCTCCATCACAGGACGACGCTGCTGACCGAGCTGGTGCTGGGCGATGATCGCCATCGCGATCGCCACCGCGGCGTTCAGCGTCTGGCAGACCTATCTGTCCAACTCGATCGGCCAGCGGGTCATGCACGACCTCCGCGCCGCCGTCTACCGGCACCTGCAGCGGATGTCGCTGGCCTTCTTCACGCGCACGCGCACGGGCGAGGTGCAGTCACGGATCGCCAACGACATCGGCGGCCTCGAGAACGTGGTCACGACGACCGCGACCTCGATCGCCCAGAACGCCACCACGGTGATCGCCGCGCTCGTCGCGATGGTGCATCCTCGCCTGCCGCTGGCCGCGATCTCGCTCATCTTCGTGCCCCTGTTCGTGTGGCTGACGCGCCGGGTGGGCAAGGCGCCGGCGCAAGATCACCACCGAGCAGCAGCGGCGGCTGGCCGACATGTCGCGCGCTGGTCGCCGAGTCGCTGTCGGTGTCGGGGATCATGCTCGGCAAGACGATGGGCCGCGGCGCACGATCTGGCCGAGCGCTTCACCGGCGAGTCGCAAGGACGATCGCCGACCTCGAGGTCCGCTCGCGGATGGCCGGGCGCTGGGTGATGTCCACGATCCAGATGACCTTCGCCATCCAGCCGGCGATCGTCTACTGGCTCGCCGGCCAGAGCTTCCTCGGGCCACGTGGATCACGTCGGCACCGTCGTCGCCTTCACGACGCTGCAGACCCGGCTGCTGTTCCCGATCCAGTCGCTGCTCAACGTCGGCACCGACGTCGAGGCGTCGATGGCGCTGTTCGACCGCATCTTCGAGTACCTCGACCTGCCGGTCGACATCGTCGAGGCCGAGCATCCGGTCGAGCTGCGCGCCGAGGAGGTGCTCGGCGAGGTCCGCTTCGAGCGCGTCTCCTTCCGCTACGGACACCCGGACGAGGAGGACCTGGACGCTGCACGACATCGACCTCGTGGTGCCCGCGGGTACGCGGACAGCGATCGTGGGCGAGACCGGAGTCGGGCAAGACGACGCTCGGCTATCTCGTCGCGCGCCTCTACGAGCCCCAGCAGGGCCGGGTCACGATCGACGGCGTCGACGTCCGCGACGCCTCGCTGGCGTCGCTGGCGGCGACCGTCGGAGTGGTCTCCCAGGAGACTTACCTGTTCCACGCCAGCGTGCGCGAGAACCTGCGCTTCGCGCGGCCCGAGGCGACCGACGAGGAGATCGAGGATGCGGCGCGAACCGCCCGGATCCACGACCTGATCGCGTCGCTGCCCGACGGCTACGACACCGTCGTCGGCGAGCGCGGCTACCGCTTCTCGGGCGGCGAGAAGCAGCGGATGGCGATCGCCCGCACCGTCCTGCGCAATCCACCGGTGCTCGTCCTCGACGAGGCGACGAGCTCGCTGGACACCCAGACCGAGTACGCGGTGCAGGCGGCGCTCGAGCGTCTTGCCGAGGGGCGCACGACGATCACCATCGCGCACCGCCTCTCGACGATCCGCGACGCGGATCAGATCGTCGTCCTCGACAAGGGGCGGATCGTCGAGCGCGGGACGCACGAGGAGCTGCTTGACGCGGTGGGCACTATGCCGCGCTCGTCGCCCGTGACGTGACCGAAGAACCGGTCTGAGCCGGAGGCGGTGAACCAGGATGCCGCAGTGGTCCGGACGTCGTCGCGCATCCGGACCACCGCGTTAGGCCCCTGCCTAAGAGCCGTCGAAAGTCCGATCGAGACGCCAGGTGCGGCCGCCATTCTTGCTCACGTACTGCAAGGTCGGGCCGCTTGGCACGCTGTCGACGAAACCGACCAGGTGGCCTTTGAAGTTCCGCGTCACCGCGACCGGCCCGCCGTTGAACAAGGCCCGGTACCAGTGGCCGCCGCCGTCGGTGGTGGCGTCGATCACCTGACCTCCGCCGTAGGCGAAGATCGTCCGCCGGTTGCCGGCGCCGAGGTCGACGACGACGAGCGGGGCCTGGGCGGCATTGAGGTGCAGCGCCGGGCTGTCCGTGCGCCACGTCTTGCCTCCGTTCGTGGTGGCGGCGGAATACTGGGCTTGGCCGACGCTGGCCAGGGCAAAGCCATGCCTGGCGTCGACGAAGGTACGGATGCCCAGCGCGGAGTGGGCCACTCTCGAGCCCTTGGCCAGGGTGCCGGGCGGGCGCGTGATCAGCGCTCCGGACACCGTGCTGGCGGGCGCCGCGGACTGCCCGGTGACCGCCGTCGCGGCCGCGGCGCCGAGCGCCAGGCCGACCACGACCGTGGTGACGCCCAGAGCGGAACGTGTGCCTGCGTGATGCCAGACGTGTGCCATGTCCTTCTCCTCTCGCGACCGCGCCTTCCCGCGGTGCAGTCTTCCATGCTCGGGCCGTCACCGACTAGACCGCGAGGACCGAGCAATGAACGTTGCACCGGCTTGCGCATCGGCTAGAGGCGGCAACCTCTACCAAACCTCATCGCCGCGCTGGACGCGCCTGCCCGTGAACGGCACGGTCTCAGCCGTGCACGGGGACTGCGGGGTCGGGGCGGCGCGACGGCTCGCGCTCTGACCGCTCCTCGGCGCTTGCCCTCGCCGCCGGGGGTCGGCGGAGGTTTCGGGCTGGGATCAGCGTCAGCAGCATCAGCACGCCCAGGCCGGCCAGGGGCACGGCGTCGCTGGACACCTGCGAAACGACCGCCGCGGCCGGTGCGCCGATCGTCTCTCCGGCCGCGTAGGCGAGGTTGAACAGCGTCGAGGTCACGACCAGCGCGATGCCCAGGTGCTCGGCGGAGTCGGTCATGGTCGAGACGGCCGGAATCATGTAGCCGGTCATCGGACCGCCGAGCGCGATCACCGCCACGATTACCAGCAGCGCCGGTGAGTGGGGGAGGGCGAGGGCCGGAATCAGGATGGCGCTGAGCAGCAGGCCGATCGTGATCGGCGGCCGCGGTCCGTGCCGGTCGGTCACCCGCCCGATCATCGTCGACAGCGCGGTGCTGAGTGCGGCCGCGCCTAGGAAGGCGACGCCGATGAGCACCGCCGACGCGCCGAACCGGGCCAGGCGCAGCGGCAACAGGGCGTTGGTGGCGCCGATCGTCATCGCCTCGAGCAGGATCATCCAGCCGCCCAGGAACAGCCCTCGCGCCGCGGGTGAGCGCAGCGCCGGACGCGACCCCCTGATGGGCGCTGTCTCCTTGAGCTGGGTCGGGTGGGGCTGGGCCCGGACCCAGCCGGCCAGACCGAGCGAGATGACGCCGACGGCCGAGAACACCAGCGCGGTGCTCGTGGCCACCGCGATCGTGCCCAGCAGCGGGCCGATCAGAGTGCCCAGCGTGGCCGCTCCGATCACCGAGCCGAGCGTCGCCCCGCGCTGGGCCACCGGGGTCACGGCGATCACCCAGGTCAGGGCGCCGCCCCAGATGAGGCCGCAGGCGACCCCCTGGACCGCGCGCAACAGATCAAGGCTGGTCAGGCTGGCGGCAAAGCCAAAGCCGGCCACCGCGAAGGCGAACACCACCAGTCCGATCAGGGTCGTGCGGCACACGCCCAGCCGGGCCGCCACCCATCCGCCGAGGACGGAACCGGGCAGCAGGCCGAGCGTGTAGGCGGCGGCGAGCAGCCCCACGGCCGGCTTGCCGGCGTGCAGCGCCTTGGCGTAATGAGGGAGAACCGGGGTGACCGCGGAGTACAGAGCGGACTCGAACAGGAGCAGCACGCGGACCAGGCCCACGGTTCCGCCGAACGCCTTGTCCCGAGCGGCTCTCATGACGTCGCCACCAGCGACCGCCCAAGCCGGACCAGGGGAGCCTGAAGATCGGCGCTATGCCCCGTCGCGAGCTGGGTGATCAGCAGACCGTCAGCGGCGGCAAGCAGCAACTCGGTGTCGTCGTGCGGCCGGCTCGATCCGGCCCGCTCGAGCAGGCCGCCGATCGTGTCCAGGTAGGCCTGGGTCCAATCCTCGGCGACCTCGCGCAGTGCAGGGCGGCGGGCCGCCTCCAGCAGCAGCGCGTAGGTGGTGATGAGCGACGTCCGAACGGGCTCGGTCGGCGTGAGGATCGCGTCGATCGCGAGCACGACGGGATCGGCGGAGTCAGGTGCGCTCGCGACATCGTCATGGAGGCGGGCGATATCGCGTTCTGCGGCCAGCTCCAGCGCCGCGGTGAGCAGATGCTCCTTTGACTTGAACCAGTACGTGGTCGAGGCCAGCGGCAGCTCGGCCACCTCGGCCACCCGGCGATGAGTGACGGCGTCGGTCCCGGCCTCGGCCACGATGAGCAGCACGGCGTCGAGCAGCGCCTCGCGGCGGGCGGCACCGCGGGGGCCGGGCTCGGTCGGGCTTGCTCGTGGTGGGCGCTATCGGGGTCGAAGGAGCCATTGGTACAAGTGTACCAATCAGTGGTACGTATGTACCGAAATCGACTCAGCCGGGGGCGCGCGGCCCCCGGAGCGCGCGCTGCTTACCGGTACGGGCTCCGGGAGCCGCAGCCGCTAACCGGTGACCGGCTCGGGCACGCCGGCGCCGGCGCCGCCCCGGTCCTCGGTCGGAGCGGGACTCGACCGGCCCTCCACGTTCAGGTGCGGGAGCAACCGGTCAAGCCAGGCCGGCAGCCACCAGTTACGGTCGCCGAGCATCATCATCAACGCCGGCACCAGAATCGAGCGCACGATCAGCGCGTCGAGGAACACCGCCGAGGCCAGCCCGACCCCGAACAGCTCGATGATGCGTTCGCCGCCGAGGATGAAGGAGGCGAACACCAACACCATGATCGCGGCCGCAGCCGTGATCGTGCGGCCCGTGGCCGCCAGTCCGTGAGCGACGGCCTCGCGGTTATCGCGCCGGCGGTGCCACTCCTCATAGACACGACTGATCAGGAACACCTCGTAGTCCATCGAGAGCCCGAACAGGATCGGGAACATGAGGACCGGAACGAAGGTCTCGATCGGCCCCGTTGTTCCCCCCAGCCACCCCTTCTGGAAGATGGCGGTGACGACGCCAAAGGCCGCACCGGCCGACAGCAGGTTCATGACCGCGGCGGTGAGCGGGATGACCAGGCTGCGGAACACGGCCATCAACAGCAGGAAGCTGAGCAGGACCACGATTCCGATGAACAGAGGCAGCTTCGCCGACAGGATGCGACTGAAGTCCTCAAAGATCGCCGTCGTGCCGCCGACCAGCACGTGCAGGCCGGTGCCCTTCGTGGCCGCCGGGATCACCGAACCGCGGACGTTATCGAGCAGATCCGTGGTCGAAGCCGCCTGGGGCGAGCCCTTCGGATACACCCGGGCGATGGCCACCGTCGGCCGGCCGTGTCCGGGGGCGAGAACGGCCACGGGAGTCGCGCCGACCACACCGGGGGTGCTCGCCACCGCGTTCTTGGTCCGGTTGAACGCCGCCAGCTGGGCCGGACTGTTGATCTGGGCAACGAGCTGAAGCGGGCCGTTGTAGCCGGGCCCGAAGCCCTTGGCGAGCAGGTCGTAGGCCTTGCGAGTGGTGGTGCTGCTCGGATCCGTCCCCGCGTCGGCCGAGCCCAGGCGCAACGAGAAGAATGGGATCGCGATGATGATCATGACCAGCGCCGCCGCGCCCGCGAACACCGCCGGACGGCGGCTGATCGCGTTCGTCCAGCGCACCCAGAGGGGCGACTCGACGTTGACCGTGTAGTTGCCCTCCTTCAGGGCGCGGCGCTCGCGGCGCCGTGGCACCAGCCCGCCGACGATGCCAAGCAGCGCGGGCAGCAAGGTCAGGGCCGCGATGACCGTGAAGGCCACCGTGACCGCGGCGGCCACGGCCACGCCGTACAGGAAGCTGACGCCGAGCGCGAACATGCCGAGCATCGCGATGCACACGATCAGGCCCGCGAACAGGACGGCCCGCCCCGAGGTGTCGATCGCCTCGACCACGGCCATCTCGCGGGTCAGGCCCCGGCTCAGAGCCTGCTTGTAGCGGGTCACGATGAACAGCGCGTAGTCGACGCCGACCCCGAGCCCGATCAGCAGCGCGAGCTCGTTGGAGAAGGTGGCGATGTTGATCACGTGCGAGAGCAGTCCGACCACCGCGGTCCCTGAACCGAGCGAGACGCCGGCGGCGATCAGCGGCAGGAGCATGGCCACGAACGAGCCGAACACGATGAAGAGCACGACCGCCGCGGCCAGGAAGCCGAACTGGAGGCCGGCGCCCTGGTTGTTGGTGTTTCCGGCCTCGGCGATGTTGCCCTCGGCCTCGAACTCCACCTGACTGTTCGAGGCGGACGTGATCGTGTTGACGAACTTGCGGGCCTGCGCCGCCGTGATCCGGTTCTGGTTGGCGGCGTTTGTGAAGGTCACGTTGGCGAAGGCGATCTGCCCGTTGGGGGCGATCTGCTTGCTACCAGCCGCGGTGTAGGGCGAGGCCACGGTCGAGACGTCGGGCAGCGTCGTGAGCTTCTGAAACAGGGCCTGGGCGCGGGCGCGCACCGCGGGGTCGGTGACCTTGCCCTGCTTGACGGCGATGACGAGCTGGTCGGTCTCGCCCGCGGCGCGGGGCGACGAGCGCTGCAGCAGGCGAATGGCGTCGAAGCTGCCGGTGTGGGGAAGCTTGAAGTTATCCGTGTAGGCGCTTCCGGCCGCCGTATGGATCCCGACCAGGGCAATGAGAGCCGCGATCCAACTCACGACCGTTATCCATCGATGTCTAAAGCACCAGCTGGCTAGTTTTCGCATGCCTAAGTTGTCCTCCGAATCATGTGCCCCCCGGACCGTAGGAGAGAGCGGGATACCGCGTAAGTGGTCGTGAGCCGAAATCCGCTATGACAAATGTCATGACGCCATCCCGGGTCGCCAGCTTCCCCTCTAGTGAACAACACCGGGCTGACAAGTGGTTGACAGCGTGTGTTCGGCGGCCGCGCTGATGGCCTCGCGGGGCGCGCCCGGCCTCAGGCGGGCCCGGCGCAGCGCCGGCATCCTGCTCTACCGAGGATTCGGGTCGAACCTCGAAGTGCTCCTGGTCCATCCCGGTGGCCCGTTCTGGAAGCGGCGCGATGCCGGCTCGTGGTCGATCCCCAAGGGGGAGTGCGGACTCGACGAGGCGCCGCTTGCTGCCGCGCGGCGCGAGTTCACCGAGGAGCTGGGCGCCCCGGTTCCGGCCGGCGATCCCATCGATCTGGGCGAGGTGCGGCTGAAGTCGGGCAAGCGCATCCAGGCCTGGGCGCTCCCGGGCGACCTCGACGCCACGGCGATTACGAGCAACACCTTCGTCGTCGAATGGCCTCCGCGCTCGGGTCAGATGCAGGAGTTTCCCGAGGTGGACCGCGCGGGCTGGTTCAGCCCCGAGGTCGCGCGCGAGAAGCTCAACCCGGCCCAGGCCGCGCTCGTCGACCGCCTGGTGGAGGCGCTGAGGTCATGAGCAGCTCTGACTCGATCAGCCCGACCGCGCACTACACCGGTTACGTGTGGTCGCGCAACGGGCTTTCGCATCCAGCCCTGACCACGCGCGAGGGTGAGCTGCTGTTCGCGTCCCTGCAGCCGGCCATGCTGGCCAGCCGGGCCGTGGGCGGTCCATCGCTCGAGCCATATCTGATGGCGCGCCACCTGGCCATCGATGCGCGTGTCGAGCGCGCGATCGAATCGGGCGCCGCGACGCAGGTGCTGGAGGTCGCGGCCGGACTCTCGCCGCGGGGCTGGCGCTTTGCCCAGCGCTACGGCGATCGGATCACCTACATCGAGGCCGATCTGCCGGCCATGGCGGAGCGCAAGCGGCAGGCGCTGAGCCGGATTGGAACGCTTGGCGAGCATCATCGGGTCGTGGACGTCGACGCCCTCCGGGCCGGTGGGCCGCAGAGCCTGGCCGCCGTCGGTGCCGAGCTCGATCCAAGCGCCGGGCTGGTGATCGTCACCGAGGGTCTGCTGGGCTACCTATCGACCGAGGATGTGACCGCGCTGTGGGAGCGCTTCGCCGCCCTGCTGAAGACGTTCAGCGCCGGGCGCTACGTCTCAGATCTCCACCTCGGCGATGTCGTGACCCCGGTCATCAAGGGCTTCCGTGTCCTCCTCGGGGCCTTCGTGCGCGGGCGGGTGTACCTGCACTTCGACAGCGCCGAGCAGGCCGAGCGGGCGTTGCTGGCGGCCGGGTTTCGCGGCGCCGAGGTAGCCCCGGCGACTTGGAGCACGCCGGGGGACGGGGCCACGGGTGCCGGGCCGAGGTCAGCAGACGGACACAAGGGCGCTCGGCTGGCGCATATCCTTGAGGCGTCAACCTAATGCTCTCCGCGACCCTCTATAGCGATCCCGCCTGTCCCTGGGCCTACTCCGAGAGCCCCGCCCTGCGGGTGCTCGAGTGGCGCTACGGCGACCAGCTCGACTGGAAGCTCGTCCTCATCGGCCTGACCGAGGATTCCTCCCAGTACGTGGCCCGTGGTTACACGCCCCTGCGCGGCGCGCTCGGACAGCTGTCCTTCCGCCGTTTCGGCATGCCGTTCGCCCCGGCGCCCAAGCCGCGCGTCAGCGCCACCGCTCGTGCCTGCCGCGCCGTCGTCGCCACCCGCCTGGCGCATCCGGGCCGCGACTGGGCCGTCTTTCGGGCACTGCAGCTGGCCAACTTCAACACCGACCTGGTGCTCGAGGACGACGCCGGGCTGCAGGCCGTGCTCGAGACCGTTCCCGGCGTCGACGCCGCGGCGGTGATCGCCGCCCTGGACTCGCCCGAGGTCACCGAGGCCTACCAGGCTGACCGCGCGGCCAGCCGCACAGCCGGGGGCTCACCGGCGGAATTTCAGGGCAAGACGGCGGCCAGCGACGGACCGGTCCGGTTCACCGCCCCGTCGGTCGTGTTTGGCTCAAACGGCACTGCGCTGACCGCCGGGGGCTTTCAGCCGGTCGAGGCCTACGACGTCCTGATCGCCAACCTGGATCCGGACCTGGGCCGTCGCGAAGCCGCCCGAAACGCCCGAGCCGCTGCTGCGGTTCTTCCCCGAGGGGCTGACCACTCAGGAGGTCGCTCTGCTCATGACCACCGGCAACGACGCTCCCGACCGGGCCGGCGCTGAGCGGGCCCTGATCGAGCTCGTCGCCGAGGGCAAGGCCGCGCGCGAACCGCTCGGCGACGACGCGCTCTGGCTGGCCGCCCGCTAGCCATCCGGGCGAGCTGAAAACGGGCGGCGCCAGAGTCATCCGGCTGGCTAGCCGCCCGCTAGCCATCCGGGCTAGCTGAAAACGGGCGGCGCCAGAGTCATCCGGCTGGCTAGCCGCCCGCTAGCCATCCGGGCTAGCTGAAAACGGGCGGCGCCAGAGTCATCCGGCTGGCTAGCCGCCCGCTAGCCATCCGGGCTAGCCTGAACAACGGGCGGCGCCAGAGTCATCCGGCTGGCTCAGCCGCTTAGAGCCAGGGATTGACGGCCAGCTCGCGGGCGACCGCTTCGGTGACGACGAGCGCGTGGCGGACCGTGCGGTAGTTGACGTTCTCCGGGGTGTCGCTCATCTGGTGGTAGTTGGAGAGCGCCTTGTGGCGATCCATCGAACACAACGTCGCCGTTGGGTAGCCGGCGCGGTTGGGCACCACGGCGTCGGTCGAGTTGCGGGCGCGCATGCCGCGCCGCAGGGGCGCTTGGGCCTGCTCGGCCACGCGCGCGATCAGGTCGCGGAAGCTGCGGTCGAAGTAGTCCTCCATGATCACCGGGCCTTCGCCCTCGACCAGCACCAGCCGAGGCGATCCAACCGACTCGAGGTTCAGAAACCAGGTGCGGTCGCGATCGAGGTGGGGGAAGTGCTGCTCGGCGAAGCTGTAGATGCCGCCCTGGATGACCTCCTCGGCTCCGCACGAGACGAGCAGCACGCGCAGCCCCGCGACGGGCTCGGCGCGCAGACGTTCAGCCAACGCGACCAGAATGGCCACCGCGGTCAGGTTGTCGTTGGCCCCGGGGACGATCGGGCTGCCGATGATGTCCTGGAACGCGGCCATGCCGGCCGCTGAGGCGGTGACGCCGGCGGCCACCAGGCCGCGGCGGTTTCGTGCCGCCCCGAGCGCGATCAGGCTCGGCGCGGCCAGGATCGTCCACCACAAGGGCAGCGAGGTGTCGATGCGCTCGAGGATGCCGGGGAACTGGTCGCCGAACCAGACCTGAAGACGCTCATCGAAGATCTTTCCCGTCGGGGCCGCGTCGTGATGGGCGAGCACGACCAGGGTCCGCTCGGCTGTGCTGTCACCGCTCTCGGCGACCACGTTCCAGGTCTCGCGCGGCGGCCCGCTGAGTCGCCGGGCCACACGCGGTCCGTTGGAGATGTCGTCGGCCATGGCCAGAGCGGCGCCGGCGGCCGTGACCCCAGCGGCGCGGCGGAGGCGACGGCTGGCCAGCGCACCCAGCCCAGCCGCGGCGCCGATCCCGGCCAGGTTGCGGATGACCTTGGCGTATCCGTCACGGAACTCGGCCGGCTCGACCGCGGCCTGGGTTCCAGCCTCACGCAGCCGCTGAGCGATCCAGTCTGCGGCCTGCTGCTCCCCGGGAGCACCGGCCCGGCGCTCGAGCGGAGCCAGAGCCGCCACCACCTCGCGCAGAACTGCCTCGTCGGCCGGGCGCGAGATCCCGGCTGGGGCGGCGTCGTTGGGGCCGGGGGTCATCCTGCCGCGGCGACGTTCTCGAAGATCGCCGCCAGCCCCTGGCCGCCGCCGATGCACATCGTCTCCAGTCCGTACCGGCTGCCCCGGCGGTCAAGCTCGTGCAGGAGCGTGGCCAGGATCCGGGCTCCGGTGGCGCCGATCGGGTGACCGAGCGAGATCCCGGATCCATTCACGTTGACTCGCTCGAGCCCGTCGGGGAGGTCCCACTCGCGCAGCACGGCCAGGGCCTGGGCGGCGAAGGCCTCGTTGAGCTCGATCAGATCCATCTGGCTCATGTCGAGTTCGGCGCGCTCGAGGGCCCGAGCCACGGCGGGAACGGGGCCGATGCCCATCGTGCGCGGGGGCACGCCGGCCACGGCCCAGCTGACCAGGCGGGCCAGGGGGCGCAGGCCGAGCTCCTCGGCGCGCTTCGCGTGGGTGACGATGCAGACCGCGGCGCCGTCGTTCTGGCCGCTGGCGTTCCCGGCCGTGACGGTGGCCTCGGGATCCTTGCGGCCCATGATCGGGCGCAAGGTGGCCAAGCCCTCCAGCGTGGCGTCGGCGCGGGGATGCTCGTCGCGATCGATCAGGCGGCCGCCGTTCTTGCGGTCACGGACCTCGACGGGAACGATCTCCTCGGCGAAGGCGCCTCCACGGTGGGCACGGACCGCCCGCTGGTGCGAGCGCAGGGCGAGTTCGTCCTGCTCGATGCGGGGGATGGCGTACTCGCGGCGCAGGTTCTCGGCCGTCTCGATCATGCCGCCGGGCACCGGATGATTGACCCCGCCGGCCGTGACCCGGCCCCGGACCAGCCGGTCCTCGAGCATCGCGCCCCCCGAGCGCGCACCCCAGCGCAGCGAGGTCGAATAGAGCTCGGTCTGGCTCATGCTCTCGGCGCCGCCGGCCAGGACCACGTCGGCAACGCCGGTCTGGACGCGCATGGCCGCGTCGATCACCGCCTGCAGCCCCGATCCGCAGCGCCGGTCGACCTGCAGCCCCGGCACGTCGACCGGCAACCCGGCGTCGAGGCCGGCGACGCGGCCCAGCGCTGGCGCCTCCCCGTTGGCGTAGGCCTGGCCGAGCAGCACGTCGTCGATCGCGTCCACGGGCAAAGCGGTGCGGTCGATGACGGCCCGGATCACGGTCGTGGCCAGGTCGGTGACCGACACATCCCGGAACATGCCGCCGAAGCGCCCCACCGGTGTGCGGAGCGGCTCGCAGATCAGCGCCTCACGCATCGATCGGCAGGTTAGTGCGCGGTGGCGGCCGGACGCGTCCTGACCGCCCGGGCGGTCACGCCCGGGCCGCGCGCGTCACCTGGTCAGCGCGGCCGTGAAGTGCACCGTGCCGCTGTGGCAACTGAACTTCTTGTGGGTGGCGGTCTCGACCAGGGTCCCGCCGACCTTTTGGCCGTGATCGCCAAACGCACCCTTGATCGTGACCACGGTCTTGTAGGCCACGGCTCCGTAGGGGGTGGCAACCTTGAACGTGAAGTGCCCGTGCAAGTCGAACGTCCCCGCCGGCGTGATCTGCCGCGTCTTCGTGGGCGTGATGGTGATGAAGGCCGGCCCGGCGCACGAGCCCAGTCCGCCCTGACCCAGCAGCACGAAGTTCATGCGAGCGCGGGCGAAGTTGGCCTTGTTCTTGGTCACGGTCATCGTGACGCTGCGGTTGACCTTGCCGGAGCCCTTCGCGTCATCGCGGCCCTTGTAGTGACCCCCGCTGACCGGCGGGCTGGTGGCAGCCAGCGCCGCGGAGGCGAAGGCCAGACTGCCGATGAACAGGATGATCGTGAGCTTGCCCCTCATGGCCGTCCTCGCATTCCATGGTTGTCCCCGACAGCGAGCGGTTCGCGGGCGCCAGCGAGTGTCCGGACGCTGCTCTACCTGGTGGCAGACCCTACAGCGGCAAGGTGCTGCGGAGGAAAAACCTCGTAGGGGATCGCCGCTTCGAGTTCGATCCGATGCCTATATGGCACCAAATCGAACACGGTCGCACTCCAAAGGCCGCCGCGAGTGGACTTGCCCAGACGTTTGGCAAGTCCGTACCGTCCTCCACTCGGCGCTGCTGTGCGTCGGCGCCCGAAAAAGCGCTGCGGGGTAAAGCGCTGCGGGGTATCAGCCGTCGGTGATCGCGATGTGCCCGGGCTGGGCAGCGACGCGCGTGATCCAGCGGCGCACAGCCGGGTAGGCCTGGAGTGAGAAGCCGCCCTCGGGAGCGACGTGGGTATAGGCGAACAGCGCGATGTCGGCGATCGTGTAGCCCTCGCCGACGAGGAAGTCATGACCGCTCAAATGTGACTCGAGCGCCTCGAGCGCGAGCACGCCCGCGGCGCGCTTGGCCTCCACCTCGGCGGCGGGGGCGTGGATTCCGGCGAGCTCATAGAAGCGCAGCACGGCGATGTGCGGCTCCAGGCTGTACTGCTCGAAGAACAACCACTGCAGCACCTGGGCGCGCTCGAACGCGTCCTCGGGCAGGTAGTCGGTGCCCTGGGCGAAGTGAAAGATGATCGCTCCGGACTCGGCCAGCGAACGTCCGTCGTCGAAAACGAGCGTCGGGACCCGCAGGGCGGGGTTGAGATCGCCGAGCACCTGGCGGCGATTGGAGCGGTCGACCACGTCGAGCTCCTGGCGCTCGTAGTCGATCCCCAGGTGGGCGAACAGCAGCCGGACCTTGTAGCAGTTGCCCGAGAGCATGTTGTTGTAGAGCAGCATGAGGGCCGCACAGATTAACCTGGTCCGGTGGCCCTGGACACTCGCCCCGAGCCGCCGCGGACAGCGGTGGCGTCCGCGGGCCGGCCGTGGATGCTGCGCGACCGTGGTGTTCGTGGTCGGCGCGGCCAGCCTCGGCGCGGAGATCTCAGCCGCCCGTCTGCTCGCGCCCTACTTCGGGGCCTCGACGATCATCTGGGCCAACACGATCGCCACCGTGCTGATCGCGCTATCGGCGGGCTATGCCCTCGGCGGACGGCTGGCCGACCGCCGGGCTGACATCCGGGGCCTGTGCGCGGTGGTCCTACTGGCCGGGGTGCTGCTGGCGATCGTGCCCTTCATCTCCGGGCCCTTCCTGCGCCTGTCGGTCAGCGCGCTGGGGTCGCTGTCGGTGGGCGCGTTTCTCGGTTCGCTGGCCGCGGTGCTGGTGCTCGTCGCCGTGCCGGTGATGCTGCTGGGGACGGTCGCGCCGTACGCCAACCGCCTCAGCCTGGCCAGCCTCGAGGACACCGGCAAGACGACCGGCGGCCTGTACGCGATCTCCACCGTGGGCTCGCTGGTGGGGACCTTCCTGGCCGCGCTGCTGCTGATTCCGCTGATCGGCACGCATCGCACGTTCATCACCTTTGCGCTGGCCCTGGTCGTGGTCGCCGTCGCCGGGCTGCGCTCGTGGCGGGTGGTGGTCATCCCGATCGCGGTCGCCGCGTCACTGGCCATCCCGCCGGCGGCGATCGGGGCTGACGTCAGCGGCGGGCGGGTGATCTATGAGACCGAGACCCAGTACCAGTACGCGCGCGTGATCCAGTTCCCGAGCGGCGTGCGGTGGCTGCAGCTCAACGAGGGCGTGGCCGTCCATTCGCTGTATCGCCCCGGGAGCTACCTGACCAACGGCTACTGGGATGACTACCTGGGCCTGCCCTTCGCCTCCGGGGCCGGGACGCCGCGGCGAATCGCGATCCTCGGCGACGCGGCCGGAACGGTCGCTCGCGCCTACGGCCACTACTTCCCCCGCACCCGGGTCGACGCCGTCGAGCTCGACGGCGAGCTGACCAACATCGGGCGGCGCTACTTCCACCTCGGCGGTCGCGATCTGCACACCTACACCGCCGATGCGCGACCGTGGCTGAGGGCCAGCAGGGCGCGGTACGACTCGATCTTCCTCGACGCCTACCGCCAGCCCTACATCCCGTTCTATCTGCTCACGCACGAGTTCTTCACCAACGTGCGCGCGCACCTGAGTCCGGCCGGGACGTTCATCATCAACGTCGGCCATCTGCCGGGATCAAACGCGCTGGAGCAGGTGGTGACGGCGACGCTGCGGTCCGTGTTCCCCTACGTCGTCCGCGATCGCTTCAGCGCCGACAACTCGCTGGTCATGGCCAGCCAGCGGCCGCTGTCGGCGGCGCCGATTCTGAAGGCCGCGGTCGGCATGGCACCCGATCTCGAGGGGGCCATGGTCTCGGCCGCCCGTAGCCTCGGTCCCGCCCTGCGCGGCGGGACCGTCTACACCGACGATCTGTCGCCGGTCGAGTGGCTGACTGACTTGTCAATCATCCGCTACGCCACCGGTTCGCGCTGAGGCTCGCGGGATCCGCTACGCCACCGGTCGCGCTGAGGCTCGCGCGAACCGTTACGCCACCGGTTCGCGCTGAGGCTCGCGGGAGCTCGCCGTCCGCGGCGGGGCGGCCATCCGCACCCGGACGCCGCCCTTCGGGGCGAGCGTGATGACCCGGAACTGAGCCTTGGCCGGCTTCGCGTCCACGGGCTGCAGATCAGTGCGCTCGAGCACGCGGGCGACCACGGTTCGCATCTCCATCTGGGCAAAGCTCGCACCCAGGCAGCGGCGGGTGCCGCCGCCGAACGGGATCCAGGTGTAGGTGTCGGGTGCGTCGTCGGCCAGGAAGCGCTCGGGCCGGAACTGCGCGGGCTGGGGATAGAGCTCGGCCCGCCGGTGAATCGTCCGGATCGACGGGTTGATCTCCATCCCCACCGGAACCTCGTAGTCGCCGATCCGAAACGGTGCCTGGCGCACCACGCGGCCGATTCCCGGGATCACCGGCCGGATGCGCAACGCCTCCTTGACGACGGCGTCGAGATAGGCGCTGTCACCCTGGCGGGCGCGCTCGAGCACGCGGCGGTCGTGCAGGAGCAGGTCAAACGTCCACGCCAGCCCCGTGGCGGTCGTCTCGTGGCCGGCCAGCAGGAGCGTGATCAGCTCGTCGCGGACCTCGCGGTCAGAGAGGGCGTTGCCCTCCTCGTCGCGGGCCAGCAGCAGGGCCGAGAACACGTCGTCGCGCTCGGCCAGGTCCTGCTGCTGGCGGCGACGAGCGATCTCGGCGTAGACGAGCTCGTCCACGGCGCGCTTGCGCTGCCCGAAGTCGCTCGCCGCCTTGCCGCGATTGCGCCCCCGCATGACGGTGGCGACCGTGAGCGCACCGCGGGTCGTGGCCAGCGGCTCGATCATGCTCCGCAGGCGGCGGCGGAGCTCCTCCTCGGCCGGTCCGGGCGCGTAGCCGAACACGGCCTGGACGATCACCCGCAGGGTCAGCGACTGCATGCTGGCCAGCAGCGGGAACGGCTCGTCGGTGGGCCAGGCGTCGATCTCCCGGTCGGCGCAGTCACGCATCGTCTCCACGTGGGCGAGCATCTGGCGACCGTGGAAGGCGGGCAGCATCAGGCGGCGGTGGCGCAGGTGCTCGGCGTCATCGAGCAGCAGCACCGAGCGCTCGCCCAGGATCGGTCCGAGCAACGCGTTGGCCTCGCCGGCGTGCAGCTCGGCGTTGGAGCCCTTGAAAACCGTTCGCACGAGCTCGGGATCGAAGACCATCACGAACCCATCGTCGAACAGCGTGCCCAAGCGGACCACGTCGCCGTAGCGACGACGAACCGCCTCGAGGAAGCGGACGCCGCCGAGCATGAAGCCCAGCGTCTGCACGACCCGCGGCAGCCGGGGGCCGGGGGGAGGGGGGCGTTGGGCGTCACGGTCGACATCCGAGCCAAATGCTGACAGACGGCCGCGGCCGGGTCAGCGCAGCGACGGTTGCTGCGAGGCGGCGGCGCGCGGGTCGAGGTCGGCCAGCGTCAGCGTCTGAGCCGGCGCGTGGTCGATGACCAGCTCCGTACTCACCTTCAGGTCCGGGCCGACGTGAACCAGCTCCCCGGAGCGCAGCTCGGTCCAGCCCGGATCGTCGTCCATCGGCTCGGTGGCCACGACCACCGCCGGGCGGTCGCCAAGGGCCTCGGAACTGACGTGGATGCGCCCCTGACCGCGCTGGCTTCGGTGCTCGAGTGACCGCTGGCCGGTATGCCCGCCGGCGTCGCGCTCGAGCACGTGCAGCTCGTGGGTGTCGGGGTAGCGCAGCGCCCACAGGTTCTCGGCATCGATGAGCACGAAGTTGACCGACAGCAAAGGCAGGTTGTCAGCCACCCAATGCACGGCCGACTTGATCCCGGCCCCGACGTCGCCGTCGGCGCGCTGGATCTCGCGGGTGATAAGGGCAAACCAGCGCTCGGAATCGGTGTCCCCGTGGACCTGGTCCATGGCCGGGCCGAGCTCGCGCTCCAGGTTCTCGACACCCCCGAGGACTCCGTTGTGAGCAAAGAGCCGGCCGTCCTGCTCGAACGGGTGCGTGTTCTCCGGCGTCAGGCCGCCGTTGGAGGCGTAGCGGACGTGGGCCACGAAGGTCCGGGACTCCAGTTCGCGCGCCTCGCGCCCGAACGCCTGGTCCTCGTAGGCGGCCACCGGCCGCTTGTCGACCACCGGACGACCATCCCGGTAGACGCCGATGCCCGTGCCATCCGGCTCGCGCCGGCTCTGATCAGCCAGCGAATCCGGTGCCTCGAGCAGCCAGAAGGTCGCCCGAACCGGCTCCCGGCCGCCTGACATTCCGAACAGCCGACACATGCTCTTGACCCTATCCCGATCCGGTCCCGAAGGCCCGCACAGGGCATCTGTCAGAGTTGTTTCAAGCTCGTCTGCGATCGTGAATCGTGTCTGAGCGAAAAGGCGGTCTGAAAATGAAATTCCTGCGTACAGCTCCAACCGGACGTCTGCTGGCCGTTCTGGCCGCGCTCGTCGTCGTCATCGGCGCCGGCAGCGCGATCGCCGTGGCCGCCTCGAGTTCTGGGCCCGTGCCCAAGCACCGTTCGCTGGCCTCCGCGCTGCATCGCGCGCTGGCCGCGCCGCGCCGTCAAGGGAATCTCGGCCAACATCACGTTCACCAACGAGCTGATCGACGCCTCCAGCTTCCAGGGCAGCGATCCGCTGCTGCAGGGCGCCACCGGCCGCCTGTGGCTGTCAAACGACCACCGCCTGCGCCTCGAGCTGCAGTCGACCAACGGCGACGCCCAGATCGTGGTCAACAAGACCGCCTTCTGGATCTCGGACCCCGCGATGCACATCGTCTACCGGGGGACCGTGCCCCGGAGCCTGCTGAGCTCGGCCGCAAGAAGGACAAGGGCACAGGGCGTGCCGAGCATCGCCACGATCCAGAGCGACCTCAACAAGCTGATCAAGCACCTCAACGTGTCGGGCGCCATCCCCGGTGACGTCGCCGGCCAGCCCGCCTACACGGTCCGCGTGAGCCCAAGCACGACGGTGGTCTGCTCGGTTCGGTCGAGGCGGCCTGGGACGCGGTACGCGGCGTGCCGCTGAGCTTCGCGATCTACGCCAAGGGCAATCCCAACCCGGTGCTGGCAGCTGACCGCGACCGACATCTCGCTACGGCAAGATCCCGGCCTCTGACTTCAACGTCACCCCGGCGGCGGGCTCCAAGGTCGTGAAGATCTCGACCGCCGCGATCACGCAGCCACGCCAAGGCCAAGGCGGGACGTCACGCTCACCAGGCTGAGGTCAGCGGCGTGCGCGCCGTGGCCGCCAAGCTGCCGTTCAAGCTCCGCGCCCCAAGCGCGCTGGTCGGCAATGCCGCGCCAGTCGGTCAGGCTCCTGTCCTGGGGCGACAAGCCAGCCGCGCTGGTCACCTACGGCAAGGGCCTGGGCGGGATCGTCGTGATCGAGCAGGCCGCGCCGTCCAAGGCCGCGAGCGCGTCGAGCACCAGCGAGAGCTCCGGCGACCAGCCCGGGTTCAGCCTGCCGACGGTGTCGATCAATGGCGCCACCGGCACCGAACTCGACACGGCGCTGGGCACGGTCGTGCACTTCAGCCGCGGCGGCGTCAGCTACACAGTGCTCGGCTCGGTGCCCCCGGTGGCGGCCGAGAAGGCCGCCCGCGCGCTGTGAGTGACGGCTCGCCGCGCTCGAGGCCGGCCTCGCCGGCGGCCCCGCGTCCAGCGCCGAGTCGCCCGCTCGAGGTCCGCGGGCTGGTCAAGCGCTACGGCGAGCTGACCGCCGTCGCCGGGGTGGACATCACCGTCCGCTCCGGCGACGTGTACGGCTACCTCGGGCCCCAACGGGGCGGGCAAGACGACCTCGCTGCGGATGATGCTCGGGCTGATCAAGCCCACCGAGGGCACCGTCCGCGTGTTCGGGCGCGATCCGCTCGGACAGCGTGTCGGCGCTTGACGGCGTGGCCGGGTTCGTCGAGGCCCCGACCTTCTATCCGTATCTGAGCGCGCGGCGCAATCTCGAGATGCTCGCCGCCTACGACGGCTGCGGGGCCCGGGACCGGATCGACGAGGCCCTGGACACGGTCGAGCTGACCGAGCCGGGCCAAGGACCGGGTCGGCGGCTACTCGCACGGCATGCGCCAGCGCCTGGGGATCGCCGCCGCACTGCTGCGCGACCCCAAGCTGCTGCTGCTCGACGAGCCGGCCACCGGGCTCGATCCGGCCGGCATGCGCGACATGCGGCTGCTGATCCGCCGGCTGGCCGAGCAGGGCATGACCGTCGTGCTCTCCAGCCATCTGCTGGCCGAGGTCGAGGACGTCTGCAACCGGGTGGCGATCGTGCGCAGCGGCCGGATCGTCTACGAGGGCGACATCGCCGAGCTCAAGCGCGGTGCCGGCGACCGCCTACCGGCTGGAGACGACCGACGAGGAGCGCGCGCTGGCTGTCTGCCGCGCGCAGCCGGGGATCAACGACGCCGCGCAGCGAGCGCGGCGGGATCGTGTTCACCGCCGACGAGGCCGCCGTGGCCGAGCTCTCCCAGGCGCTGGTCGAGGCCGGCGCCCTGATCCACGCCCTGGCCCCGCAGACGGTCACGCTCGAGGACCTGTTCTTCTCCTACACCGAGGGCGAGCGCGGAGCAGCCCGGCCGCGAACCCGAGCCGGCCGCGGCCGGCGCCGCAGCGGAGGCCGCGCACTGATGGCCACCACCGCGCGC
Organism: uncultured Solirubrobacterales bacterium; assembly: GCA_963849455.1. Lineage (GTDB taxonomy): Bacteria > Actinomycetota > Thermoleophilia > Solirubrobacterales > Solirubrobacteraceae > Palsa-465. The sequence continues at coordinate 275,842 of CAWKHE010000005.1, forward strand.
CACCGCCGATCGTAGCCCGTCCGCCGCGCGCAGCCGGCCGCCGGACGCCGTGCCCGGAGTGGCCACCGTCTACCGCTGGGAGCTGTTCAAGCTGCGCCGCCAGAAGCGCACCTACCTGGGGCTCGGCGCGGCGATCATCGTGCCGATCCTGTTCGTGGTCGCGATCCACCTGCGCCATCACAGCCAGCACGGCGGCGACTTTGCCTTCTCCTCCTACCTGGACCGCAGCGGGCTGGCCGTGCCGCTGGTCCTCCTGCTGTTCGGCGCGGTGTGGATGTTCCCGCTCATCACCGCGCTGGTGGCGGGCGACATCTTCGCCTCCGAGGACCACAACGGCACCCTGAAGACGATCTTCACCCGCTCGCTCGAGCGCTGGCAGATCTTCGCCGGCAAGGCGCTGGCCGCGGCCAGCCTACGCCGTCCTGGCGATCCTCCTCAGCGGAACCGTGGCGGTGGTCGCGGGCAGCATCCAGTCGGGCTTCAACTCCCTGCAGAGCCTGTCGGGCACGATCGTCTCGGCGCCCAAGGCGCTCGAGCTGGTCTACGCGAGCCTGCTCGTGTACCTGATCCCGATCGCCTGCATCGTCTGCATCGGGCTGCTGCTCTCGGCGGTGACCCGCAACAGCGCCGCGGCCGTGGTCGGCACGCTGATGGTCTCGCTGCTGTTTCAGCTGGTCGGGCATCCTGCCCGGGCTGGGCGGCCTGCAGCCCTACCTGCTCAGCACCCAGTTCAACGCCTGGCAGGGGCTGCTGCGGACCCCGATCGACTGGTCGCCGATCATCCGCGCCGCCTGGGTGTGCGCGATGTACGGGGTCCCGTCGCTGCTGGCCGCCTTCCTGGTCTTCATCCGCCGCGACGTGGCCGGTGGATGATCCCGGCGGAGCTGCGCGAGCGGGTCCTGGTCGTCGACGACGACCCGCCGCTGCGCCGGATGCTCGCATCGCTCGCTGAGCGCCGAGGGCTTTGAGGTCACGGTCGCCGCCCGACGGCGGGGCGGCGCTGCTCGCGGCCGAGCGCTCCGCGCCCGACGTGATCGTGCTCGACGTCGCCATGCCGGCCATGGACGGGCTGTCGGTGTGCCGGCGGCTGCGCAGCCGCGGGCTGCCGACGCCGATCCTCATGCTCACCGCTCGTGACGCCGTGGCCGACCGCGTGGCCGGGCTCGAGGCGGGCGCCGACGATTACCTGGTCAAGCCGTTCGCGATCCAGGAGCTGATCGCCCGTCTGCGGGCCCTGACTCGCCGTGGCCGGAGCGCCGACGAACGCCTGGCCTACGCCGATCTGACGCTCGAGCTCGAGCGCGCGGACAGCAACCCGCGGCCGGGCGCACGATCGAGCTCACCGGCCGCGAGACCGCGCTGCTCGAGCTGCTGCTCCGCGACCCGGGGCGAACCGTGACCCGGCGACGGGCGATCGACGAGATCTGGGGCGGGGCGGCGGAGGACAACGTCGTCGACCGTTACGTGACCCGCCTGCGCCGCAAGCTCGGCGACCCGCCCCTGATCCGCACGCTGCGCGGCGCGGGGTTCGTGCTGCGGGCGTGAGCGGCTCGATGGCCGTCGACGCGAGCCTGCTGACGTCCGGCCGACGCTACGGCCGGGCCGAGCAGCGCGTGCACGCCGTCGACGGGCAGCGGCCGGCTGAACAGATAGCCCTGGGCACCGTCGCAGCCGAGATCGCGCAGCCGGGCCAGCTGCTCGTCGGTCTCGACGCCCTCGGCGACGACACTGCAGCCCGAGCGCGTGGCCGAGCTCGACCAGGGCGCCGACCACGGCCGAGCTCGTTCGGGTCGCTGCCCAGAGCTGGACACGAACGAGCGGTCGATGTTGACCGAATCCAGGGGCAGGTCGCGCAGACCGGCCACGCGACGAGTGGCCGGTGCCGAAGTCGTCGAGGGCCAGCTTGACGCCGATCGCGCTGCAGTGCGGCCAGGCTGCGGGCGGCCAGCTCCGGGTTGTGCTCGACGGCATCCTCGGTCACCTCCAGACAGAGCACCCCCGGGTCGGCGCCGATGGCGCGCACGGCGGCATCGAGGTGGGCGGCCAGCCCTGGGCTCTCGAGCTGACGCGCGGACAGGTTGACCGAGATCGTCACCCCGGGGCGCGACTGGCGCCAGCGTGCGATGTGGCCCAGGGCCTGTTCGAGCACCCACTCGCCGATGGGCACGATCAGGCCGGTGTCCTCGGCCAGCGCGACGAACTCCGTCGGCCGGGATCAGCCCGCGCTCGGGGTGCTCCCAGCGGACCAGCGCCTCGAAGCCGGTCAGCCCGGTCTCGCCGCTCAGCGACACGCGCGGCTGGTAGTGCACGCGGAGCTCGGAGCGCTCGACGGCCCGGCGCAGCGCGTTCTCGAGCTCGAGCCGGCGCGAGGCCCGGACGCGGGCGGTCTCGTCGTAGAGCTCGAAGCGGTCGCCGCCGAGCTCCTTGGCCCGGTACATGGCCACGTCGGCGTCGCGGATCACGCTGTCGGGGGTGACCGACGGATCGGTCACGATCGCGATGCCGATGCTGACCTGCACCGTCGTCTCGTCTCGTCGTCGCCCAGGATCAGCGGCTGGCGGGCCGACTGGCTGATCCGCTCGGCGATCAGGATCGCCTCGCGCTCGGACTCGAGCTCCTCGAACAGGAAGGTGAACTCGTCGCCCCCGAAGCGGGCCACGGTGTCCATCGGCCGCAGCATGTCGCGAAAGCGCGTCGGCGAGGACGGTGAGCAGGTGGTCGCCGGCCTGGTGGCCGAGGGTGTCGTTGACGTGCTTGAAGCTGTCGACGTCCAGGAACAGCACCGCCACCGGCGCGCCCGTGCGCCGCGAGCGATCGAGGGCCACGCTCAGCCGGTCGCTGAACAGCGCGCGGTTGGGCAGTTCGGTGAGCGGATCGTGCAGGGCCTGATGGGCGAGCTCGACCTCGGAGCGCTTGCGCTCCAGCGGCGTAGCTGACCGAGCGGGCCAGCGCGGCCGGATTCAGCTCCGCGGTGCGCAGGAAATCCTGGGCTCCGGCCTTGACCGCGGTCAGCCCGAACTCCTCCCCGGCGCTGGCTCGAGAGGACGATGATCGGGACGTCGGGATTGGCGGCGGCGAGATGCTCGAGGGCGTTGAGCGAGTCCGCGTCGTCATCGGAGATGTCCAGGAGCACGCAGGTGGCGCCGTGATCGCGCAGTTCCTGGCTGGCCTCGGCGACGCGCGAGGCATGGGTGATGATCAGGCTCTGCGTCCAGCCCGCGCGCAGCATCTCGCCGATCAGCATCGCCGTCCGTGGATCCTCCTCTATCAGCAGCACTCGGGCCGGGCGCGGGCCCGGACCGGCGTCTTCGGACATCGGCAACTCTCCGTGTTGTCTCATCCTCAGCCCAACCGAGGGTGATTATGGCGCCCTTTGGTGATGAAAACACAACTTTGGTTGGTTTGCTATCTCGGCGGAGATTCGGATATGAGAGCCGGCCGCACGCTGCGGGCCCGGCTGGCGGCCGCCACCGCCGCCTCGATCCTGGCCGCGGTGATCGTGTTCGCCGTGGTCACCGTGCTCGTGGTCGGCCATGAGCTGCGCGGGTCGCTGGACACTGCGCTGCGCCAGCGCGCCCAGGACGTGGCCCAGCTCGCCGTCTCGGCGCCCGCGGTGCTCGCAGGATCCCGGCGCGCTCGAGAGCCCGGCCTCCGGACGTCAGCTGGCCGTCGAGGTGGTCGACGCCCACCAGCGGATCCTGGCCCGGTCGCTGACCCTGGGCGCGCGCCTGCTGCCCCAGGACGCGCGGTGCGGGCCGCCGTCGCGCACGGGCGCACGAGCTTGGAGGACATCCGCCTCGACCATCAGCCGTGGCGGATGTTCGTGGCCCCGATCGCCGACACGGGCGGAGCCGCCGCGGGCGGCGCGGTGCTGGTGGCCGCCAACACGTCGGACATCGCTCACACGCTCGGCAACCTGGGGGTGGTCGTGGCCGCTCAGCGGAATCGGGGTCGTGCTCCTGGCGGCGATCGCGGCCGCGATGCTGACCCGCCGCGGCCTGGCGCCGCTGCGCCGACTGGCCGGCGGCCGCGGCCGACATTGAGCGCACCGCCGATCCCGACCAGCGTCTGCCCGAGGCCCGCACCCTGGACGAGGTCGGCCAGCTGACCGGGGTGCTGAACCGGATGCTCGCCTCGCTGCAGAGCGCGCGCGAGGGCGAGCGACGGCTGCTCGCCGACGCCTCCCACGAGCTGCGCACCCCGGTCACGGCGCTGCTCGGCAACGTCGAGTACGCGGCGCGCCACGGCGCCGACGCCGAGGTGCTGGACGAGCTGCGGCACGATGCCGCCCGCCTGGCCCGACTGGTCGACGGGCTGCTGGCACTCGAACGGGCCGCCGCCACCGCTCCCGTCGAGTCCCGCGTGGCCGCTCGACGAGCTGATCCGCGACCTGACCGCCGGCCAGGAGCGGGTCACCGTGACGCCGCTGCCTGAGGTCGAGGTGCTCGGTGATGAGGACGCGCTGCGCCGGGCGATCGCCAACCTGATCGAGAACGGCCTGCTCCACGGGCCCCCGGGGGGCACGGTCCGGGTCGGACTGCAGGTGGACGGCCGGTGGGCGCGGATCGAGGTTTCAGACTCGGGTCCCGGGCCCCGATCCCGCCCTACGGGCGCACCTGTTCGAGCGCTTCTGGCGCGCTCCCGAGGCGGCCGACCGTCCCGGTTCGGGGCTCGGTCTGTCGATCGTGGCCGCGATCGTCGAGCGTCACCGGGGCAAGATCGAGGTCGAGGGGTCTAAATTCATTGTTGAGCTGCCCCTTTTGCAGCCCGGTCGCTGAATTCTCATTCTCTTCTTAGTCAAAGCTGATCGACTCGCATGAGTCTCTAGTCATGACTTCTGGTCGTTATCCACAACCGCGGCCTGACCGCGTATCTGCGCCAGCGCGACCGCGAGGCCGCGTTCGCCCGCATCGCGCGCGTGCGCGGGGCCAGCATTCTCGGCGCCGGCGCGCTGACCGCCGCGGTCGCCGGCGTGGTCAGCGCGATCGCCCCCGGACACACGCTCGGCGCCAAGCCCCGGGCTCGGACCGCGGTGGCATCGTCGCCGACCGCGCCGAGTACCCGCGTGCACGGGACCTCGGCGACGAAGCTGCCGCCCCTGGCCAGCCCCCGTTCGCTCGGTCTGCGCAGCCCGGACACGGCGCCCTCCTCTCCGGCGCCCGCGCAGCCGAGCGCGCCCTCGCAACCGACTTCTCCCGCGCCCCAGAGCGCGCCGACCCAGCCGAGCGCGCCCACCCAGCCGAGCGCGCCGACCCAGCAGGCGGCTCCCGCGCCGAGCCAGGGGCCGGTCGTCTCCGGAGGCTCGTAATCGACGCCGCCAGCTTTCCGGTCTGGGGGAGCACGGCGGTCGTGGTTGTGACTCAAGCGGATCGGCTATCGGCCGCGGTCGACGCAGTGCGGCGCGTCGTCGCGGACTTTGACCTCAGTTGCTCGCGCTTCCGGGAGGACTCGGAGCTGATGGCGCTTGGTCATAGCGCCGGGCGACCGACGCCGGCCTCAGCGCTGCTGCGCGAGGCGCTGCACGCCGGTCTGCGCGCCGCCGAGCTGACCGACGGCGATGTCGACCCGACGCTGGGTCGCGCGCTGGTCGCGCTCGGCTACGACCGGGACTTTGAGCGAGTCCTCAGCGCCGGGGCCGCGACCGGCCGGCCGAGCGTGAAGCTCACCGCCGTGCCCGGCTGGCGCGCGATCCGCATCGACGATGAGTCCGAGACGGTCACCGTTCCCGCTGGAGTCAACCTGGACCTGGGGGCGACGGCCAAGGCGCTGGCGGCCGACCACGCCGCCGTGGCCGCCCTGAACGTGGCCGGCGGAGGCGTGCTGGTCAGCCTCGGCGGCGACGTGTCAACCGCGGGCGAGGCGCCCCCCGCTGGCTGGCCCGTGCGAGTCACCGACGATCACGCCGGCGGCGTCCAGGCACCCGGGCAGTGGGTCATGATCCGCTCGGGAGGGCTGGCCACCTCGAGCACGGTCGCACGGCGCTGGAAATCAGGCGACGAGGTCGTGCACCACCTGCTCGACCCGGCCACCGGTCACCCCGCCGACGGCGGCTGGCGCACGGTCAGCGTCGCCGCGGCGACATGCCTGGACGCCAACATCGCCTCCACGGCGGCGATCGTTCGCGGCCGGCGGGCGGTGGGCTGGCTCGATTCTCTGGGCCTGCCCAGCCGCCTGGTCACCGACGACGGCCGGGTCACTCACCAGGCCGGCTGGACCGCCGACGGGGATGACCTGACCGACCTGCGCGCCGGGGAGCTGGTGGCATGAGCGCGCCGCTGGCCACCGTCGGGCCGAGCGTCTACTGGTACGTGGCCCGCGGCACGGGCGCGGTCACCCTGCTGTTGCTGACGGCGATCGTCGTGCTCGGGATCCTCGGCCCGCTGCGCGTGACGGGCGCGCGCTGGCCCCGCTTTGCCATCGACACGCTGCACCGCGACCTGTCGCTGCTGGTCATCGCCCTGCTGCTCGTGCACATCGTGGCCAGCGTCCTGGACAGCTTCGTCTCGATCTCGCTGACCGAGGCGGTGATCCCGTTCATCGGCTCCTACCGCCCCCTGTGGCTCGGCCTGGGCGCGGTCGCCTTCGATCTGATCATCGCCCTGGTCATCACCAGCCTGGTCCGCCGACGGCTCGGCTACCGAGCCTGGCGCTTCGTGCACTGGCTGGCCTACGCGAGCTTTCCGGTTGCGGTCCTGCATGGCCTGGGCACGGGTTCGGACACCAAGATCTGGTGGATGCTCCTGCTCACCGGCGGCCTGCGTGGCCGCCGTCGTGATTGCCACCTGGGTCCGGGTGGCGCGGGCCGAGGATCCACCCCCGGGGTGCGCGGCGCGGCGCTCGCGCTCAGCGTGCTCACTCCGGCCGCCGTGGCCGTGTTCGCCGTTGCCGGCCCGCTCGCCCACGGCTGGGCGGGGCGGGCCGGGACGCCGACCAAGCTGCTCGCCCATCCGGCGCCGGTCCGGGTGGCCCAACGCACGGCGCCCGCGCCGGCGGGCTCCTCATCGGCGGCCAACGCCGCGCCCTTCACCGCCGATGTCACCGGCACGGTCCGTCAGTCTCAGGCTCTCGGCGGGGCGATCGTGGATCTCGACCTGCAGCTGCGCGGCGGCGCCAGCGGGCGCCTTCGCGTGCGCCTGGCCGGTCAGCCCAGCCCGGGTGGCGGTCTGTCGATGACCGGCAGCCAGGTCGATCTGCTCACCCCCACCACAGGGGTGATGACCGGCCAGATCACGTCTCTGCAGGGGACCGAATTCGTGGCCCACGTGCTGAGTCGCGTCGGCGCATTGGATCTGCACGCCAATCTGAACATCGATTCGCAGACCAACTCGGTGTCCGGCTCGGTTCACGCATCACGAGCCGGAGGTGCCCAGTGACCCGCGTACTGAACGAGGCCGGCCGATGAGCCTCACCGCCCAGCGCGGCCCGGCAGGACTGCCGCGCCTGCTCGAGGGCATGGCCCCGGCCGGGCAGACCGTGACCCTGGCCGACCACCGAGCCGTGCACGGGCCGCTGCCGAGCGTGCCCGCCGCGGAGCTGATCGAGCTGGTCACCCGCAGCGGGCTGCGCGGGCGCGGCGGGGCCGACTTTCCCACCGCGGTCAAACTCCGCAGCCTGGCCGAGCGGCGCGGCGTCGACACCGTGATCGTCAACGGCTCCGAGACCGAGCCGGCCAGCGCCAAGGACCGCATGCTCATGGGGCGGCTGCCCCATCTCGTGCTCGACGGCGCCGTGCTCGCCGCCGAGGCGGTCGGAGCGAGCGAGATCCTGATCAAGATCGGGGATGGGACGCCCACCGTCCAGAGTGCGCTCGAGGGGGCGGTCGCCGTCCGCGAGGACAAGCTGAGCTTTGCGGTCATTCCCGGACCCGAGGGGTACGTGACCGGTGAGGAGACGGCGGTCATCCAGTGGATGGCCCGCGGCGTGGCCAAGCCCGTGTTCACGCCACCACGACCCTTTGAAAAAGGACTCCGGGGGCGGCCGACGCTGATCCAGAATCCCGAGACACTGGCCCAGATCGCCCTCATCGCCCGCTTCGGGGCCGAGTGGTTCCGCGAGCTCGGCAGCGAGGCCGATCCCGGCTCCGCGCTGGTCACGATCTCGGGCGCGGTTCGGTCCCCGGGTGTCTACGAGCTCGCCTTCGGCACGTCCATGACCGACCTGCTGGCCGCGGCGGGGGGGCCGACCGAGCGATTGCAGGCGCTGCTCGTGGGCGGTTACTTCGGGACCTGGGTCGAGGCGTCGCACGCGATGGGGCTGCGCCTGTCGCGCGAGGATCTGCGCTCGGTGGGCTGCGCGCTGGGCTCGGGGGTGATCATCGCCCTCGGCGAGAGCTCGTGTGGCCTGCACGAGAGTGCCCGCGTCATCGACTACCTCGCCAATGAGTCCGCGGGGCAGTGCGGCCCGTGCGTCCACGGTCTGGCCGCGATCGCCGACAGCGTGTGCGCGATGGCCGATGGCACCGCCCAGGGCCGGGAGGTCGACCGCGTGTTGCGCTGGACGGGTGAGATCCGCGGCCGCGGCGCCTGTCATCACCCCGACGGCGCGGCCCGGTTCGTGGAGAGCGCGCTGAAGGTGTTTGGCCACGAGCTGAGCCACCATCAGCGTCAGCGGTGCACGGCGCCGCCGGCCGGGCTGCCCCTCGGCGAAGCCGTGACCGGGGGCCCGGGCCGGTGAGCGCTCACCTGCGCGTCAATCCGATCATGTGCGAGGCCCATGGCCTGTGCGCCGAGCTCTTGCCCGAGATGATCCGGCTCGACGACTGGGGCTACCCGATCCTCGACGAGACCGAGGTCCCCGACGAACTGCTGGGCCTCGCGCGCCGGGCGGCCGATGCCTGTCCGACGCTGGCTCTGCTGCTCGACGAGGATCGCCGCCGGCGATAGCAGTCAGGCGACGTCGTCGTCGAGGCGTACGGGTGGACCCGGCTCGGGCGGCGTCTGACCGGCGACCGGTTCGCGTAGCCGGACCTGCCACCAGCCGACCGTTCGCCACGCGCCGCGTTTGAAGCCGATGTCGCGATAGTGGCCGACGAGCTCAAAGCCCACGCCCTCGTGCAGGGCGACGCTGGCGTCGTTGGGCAGGGTGATCCCGGCCACCGCCGTATACAGGCCCTGGCGCGCCAGCAGGGGAAGCAGCGCCCCGTAGAGCGCGCGGCCGACGCCGCGGCGCTGGGCCCGAGCCGAGACGTACACCGTCGTGTCGGTCGCCCACCGGTAGGCGGCGCGGGCGCGATGCTCGGTCGCGTAGGCGTAGCCGAGGACATCGTCGCCCTCGGCGGCGACCAGCCACGGATAGCGCGAGCCGACGCGGGCGATGCGCTCGCTCATCTGCGCCGCTGTGGGCGCGCTCGCCTCAAACGAGGCCACCCCGTCCTCGACCGATGGCGCGTAGATGCCGGCGCAGGCGGGTCCGTCGGCGGCCGGGTCGGCATGGCGGATCAGCATCCGGTCACTCTACGGCCGTGCTACGAATGCAGGCATGAGCGCAACCGTTATCGATGGCAGGGCCGTGGCCGCGGCCGTGCGCGCCGAGGTCAAGGCCGAAGTCGAGGCGTGGGTGGCCGGCGGCGGGTCGCGTCCGGGACTGGCCACCGTACTCGTCGGCGACGACCCCGCGTCGGCCATATATGTGGCCAACAAGCAGCGTGCCTGCGCCGAGGTCGGAATCGAGGGCTTTAGCTACGAACCGCCGGCCGAGTCGACACAGGCCGAGATCGAGGCCCTGCTTCACGAGCTCAACGCCGACCCGCGCGTCTCGGGGATCCTCCTGCAGCTGCCCACCCCGGAGCACATCGACGGCTCCTATCTGACCACCCTGATCGATCCGGGCAAGGACGTCGATGGGCTCACTCCGATCTCGACGGGGCTGCTGGTCAAGGGCCGACCGGGGCTACGGCCGTGCACCCCGGCCGGGATAATCCAGGTGCTCCATCGCCATGACGTCGCGCTCGAGGGGGCTGAGGCGGTGGTCGTCGGGCGCTCTGACCTGGTCGGAAAGCCGGTCGGGGCCTTGCTGTTGGCTGAGAACGCGACCGTCACCACCTGTCATTCGCGGACCCGCGACCTGCCCGAGGTCTGCCGCCGAGCCGACGTGCTGGTTGCCGCCGTCGGTCGTGCGGAGCTGATCAAGGGCAGCTGGATCAAACCCGGGGCCACCGTCATCGATGTGGGCACGAACCGCACCGATGACGGCCTGCGCGGTGACGTCGAATTCTCCTCGGCGGTTGAGGTCGCCGGGCTGATCACTCCGGTCCCCGGCGGGGTCGGTCCGATGACGATCGCGATGCTGGTCAGCAACACGCTTCAGGCGGCGCGAGAGGCCTCCGGAAAAAATGTCCACACTTGACGATTGTTGACCAATAGCTTCGGGAAGGACCCGCAGCAACGGGGGAAACACAGATCAAGGAGCGGTTGTGCACCAATTGACCTTGCTGCTCTCATCTCGCCGGCGCCGGTCGGAGGACGAAGGACCGGTAGCCGTGGCTGAAAAGCCACCCGAAGAGCAGAGGATCGTCCTTCCTGGTGACAATAAGCCACCCCAGCGGAGTCTCAACGAAAGCGCCCACAAGCTCTACCGCTGAAGCTCTGAACGGATAAGAAGAGCCACGGCCGGACGGTCGGTGATCACCGCCGCCACCCGGTTGTCGGTCAGCAGTGACCGCATTGCTCGCCGGTCATTGACCGTCCAGACGTAGCTCTCGAGTCCCCGGTTGGCCGCCCAGGCCAGCAGACCTGCCCGGGCGAGCCCGGCGTGCGCAGCCAGGAATGTGGCTCCGCAGGCGGCCAACCGCGCCTCGAGCCGGCGCGCTCGGCCCGGACCGACGAGGAGTCCCGTCCGCGTCTGAGGCGTGATCCCGCGAACCGCGGTCAGCACCTCGTCCAGAAACGAGGTCAGTACGTACTGCGCGGGGTTGAGTTCCTTGAGCATCGGCAGGACGGCCTGGACGTACCCGGCCTCCTTGAGCTCGATATCGAGCTCGATCCGGCCCTCGGCCAGCTCGAGCATCTCCTCCAGGAGCGGCGCCTGTCCGGGGGCGAGGCGCGTCTTGAGCTGATCGTGGTCCAGCGCCGAGACGGGGGTGCCCCCGACGCGGGCGTCGTGAACCGCTACGAGCTGCCCGTCGCGGGTGCGCCGCACATCGAGCTCGGCCATCTCACAACCGGTATCGATGGCCGCCGCGAGCGCTTGGAGCGAGTTCTGCGGGAACTCGCCCCAGGCGCCACGATGGGCAACGACCAGCGGACGTGACGGCATCAGCCGGTCCCTACGTGGTCATACCGCTCCACTGGCCGCCGGTGATGTTCAGCACCTGGCCGTGGACGTAGTTGGCCCACGGCGAGCACAGGAAGAAGACTCCGCCCGCCGCCTCCTCGGGGGTGCCGGGCCGGCCGAGCGGGATCAGCATCGAGGCCATGCCGCGCAGCTGGTCAGGAATGCCCAGCTGCACCTTCTCGCCGTCGATCTCCATCGTGTTGCTTTCGTCCTTGGAGCCGGTCAGGCGCGTCTCGATGTAGCCGAAGGCCACGGCGTTGACGTTGATCTTGAACTGGCCCCACTCCTTGGCCAGGGTCTTGGTCAGGCCGACGACACCCGACTTGCCGGCCGAGTAGTTGGCCTGGCCCGCGTTGCCCATCGTGCCCGAGATCGAGGAGACATTGACGATCTTGCGAAACACCTCGCGCCCCTCCTCTCGTTCCTGCTTGGCCGGCTCGCGCATGTGGGGGGCGACGGCGCGACACATGCGGAACGGAACCACGGTGTGGATGTCCAGCATGCGCTGAAACCACTCATCGCTCATCTTGTGAATCGGGGCGTCCAGCGTGTAGCCGGCGTTGTTGATCAGGATGTCCACCTGACCCCATTCGTCGATCACCTTCGCCACCAGCTCGTCCGGGATCCCGGGTTTGGTCAAATCACCGGCGAACACCAGCGTGTCTCCGTCGATCTCGTTGGCGGTCTGCTCGGCGACATCGCCGTCCAGGTCGTTGATCAGGACCTTGGCGCCTTGCTCGGAGAGGAGCTCCGCTGTGGCTCGGCCGATGCCGCGGGCCGAGCCGGTCACGATCGCCACCTTGCCGTCCAGGACTTTCATCTAGCTACCGCCTTCTTTTCAGTGGGCTGTTGCCCGGCCAGGCCGTCTGACCGGGGGCGTGGACCGCCGGGGGGCGGATCACGCCGGTCAGCATTGTGCCCAATGCGGGTAGGGTGAGCAGCTATGACCGCCGCTGAGTGGCTTGCCAGCTATGCCGAACGGCTGGGCGTCCCGCCCCCGTCGGCCGAGGATGTCGACGCGGTGCTGGCTCTGGCCGGCGTGGCTGCCCACGCCTCGGAGCGGATTGCCGCGCCGGTGGCCTGCTGGCTGACGGCCCAGGCCGGCGTGTCGCTGGGCGAGGCCATGGAGCTGGCTCAGGCGGTGAGCGCAGATGCCTGAGGCGTCCGGGCGCGAGCACGAGGTCGTCGTCTACGGCGCCACCGGCTTCACCGGAGCGCTGACCGCGGAGTACCTGGCCCGCCACGCTCCCGGGCTGCGCTGGGCGCTGGCCGGCCGCAATCGGAGCAAGCTCGAGGCCGTCCGGGCTCGCCTGGCCGAGATCGACCCCTCCCTTGACAGCCTCGACCTGATCCAAGCCGACATGGACGATCCGGCGGCGCTGGAGGCGATGGCCGCCTCGGCGCAGGTGGTCATCACCACCGTCGGTCCGTACCTCAAATACGGCGAGCCGGTGGTAGCCGCCTGTGCGGCCACCGGAACCGACTATGTCGATCTGACCGGCGAGCCGGAGTTCGTTGACCGGATGTGGCTGGGCTACCACGACCAGGCGGTGAAGAGCGGAGCACGCCTGGTGCACTCGTGCGGGTTTGACTCGATTCCCCACGATCTCGGAGCGCTGTTCACGGTCAATCAGCTGCCCGAAGGCGTGCCCCTCAAGGTCGAGGGCTTCGTCCGTGTCGGCGGCACCTTCTCCGGCGGCACCTACCACTCGGCCGTCAACGCCATGGCCCGGCTGCGCCAGGCGCGCCAGGCGGCGAACGACCGCAAGCGCGCGGAGGCGCGTCCCAAGGGACGCAGCGTGGGCGGCATCGTCGGCCCGCCGCGCCGCGCCAACGGAGGCTGGGCCGTGCCGATGCCGACCATCGATCCCCAGGTCGTGCTGCGCTCGGCGGCCGCGCTCGAGCGCTACGGCCCCGAGTTCCGCTACGGCCACTACCTGACCGTGAAGCGTCTGCCGATGGCCGCCGGGCTGCTGGCCGGGACGGGCACGATGGTGGCTTTGGCCCAGCTTCCACCGACCCGCAGCCTGTTGCTCAAGCTCAAGGATCCAGGCGACGGACCGAGCCCCGAGGAGCGCGAGAAGGCCTGGTTCAAGGTCCGCTTCGTAGGCGAGGCGTCAGACAATGGCGCCAAGGTCATCTGTGACGTCCGCGGCGGGGACCCCGGGTATGGCGAGACCTCCAAGATGCTGGGTGAGACCGCGCTGTCGCTGGCTCGCGACGATCTGCCTGAGACCTCGGGCCAGGTCACGACCGCCGCCGCCCTCGGTCAGGCGTTGATCGACCGGCTGGACTCGGCCGGGATCCGCTTCACGCGCGTCGAATAGGGTTCGCAGATGGCCGTCACTCCGGCACAGGCGATCGATACCGCGCAGTCGGTGTTCGGAGAGCATCCGGGGTACCGAGCGCTGCACGCCCGCGGAGTCATCTGCCGGGGAACGTTCACCCCCACCGCCGAGGCCGCTTCTTTCTCGCGCGCCGCCCACCTGGCGGGTCCTGAGGTCCCGGTGACGGTCCGGTTCTCCAACGGAGCCGGCAACCCCGAGCACCCAGATTGGGCCCCGGATCCGCGCGGGCTGGCAGTCAAGTTCTATCTCCCGGACGGCTCGCGGACCGACATCGTCGCCGTCTCCTCACCGCTGTTTCCCACCCGCACGCCCGAGGGCTTCCTGGAACTGCTCAGCGCCCAGGCCGCCGGCCCGGCGGCGGCGTGGAAACTGCCGCTGTTCTTCCGCCATCACCCGGAGGCGCTGCGCGTGCTTCCGCGCGTGACCCCGACCCTGGCCCCGCCGGCTGGCTACGAGACGATTACCTACTACGGACTCCACGCTTATCGCTGGCTCGACGACTCCGGCGGCTCGCGCTACGTCCGCTACGAGCTCCGCCCCGCGGCGGGCGTCAAGCGGCTCACGCCCTGGGCGGCGCGGCGGCGGCCGCGCGACTACCTGCAGACGGGGATCCTCGAGCGCATGGCCGCGGGTCCGGTCGTGTTCTCGCTCCAGATCCAGATCGCCGATCCCGGCGATCCCGTCGATGATCCGAGCGCGCCCTGGCCGCGGACTCGCCGGCGGGTGACGGTGGGGACGCTGTCGGTCACGGGCCCCGATAACGAGCGGGATCGGGGCGATGATGTGCTCGTCTTCGATCCCTCGCGGGTCACGGATGGCATCGAATGCTCGGATGATCCGGTGCTGGCCTTCCGGCCCGCGGCCTATTCGGAATCGATACGGCGAAGGATGGCCGCCCGATGAGTGGCTGGACCGCTGCCGACATGCCGGACCTGACGGGGCGCACGGCGGTCGTCACCGGGGCCAACAGCGGCCTCGGACTGATCACCGCCCGGGAGCTTGCTCGGGCCGGGGCGGAGGTCGTCCTCGCCTGCCGCAACGCTGAGAAGGGTCGCGCCGCGCTCGAGCAGGTGACCGCCGCCGCCTCAGGTAGGCCACCGCAGCTCGAGTCGCTCGATCTGGCCGATCTGGGCTCGGTGCGCGAGTTCGCCGGCCGCGTGGGGGCGATGTGGCCGGGGCTCGACCTGCTCATCAACAACGCCGGCGTGATGGCTCCCCCACGCCGGGAGACGGTCGACGGTTTTGAGAGCCAGTTCGGCACCAACCACCTGGGCCATTTCGCCCTCACCGGGCGGCTGCTCGAGGTCCTGTGCGCGACCGCTGATCCACGCGTCGTCACCCTGTCGAGCGGCGCCCATCGCATGGGCCGGATCCGCTTTGACGATCTCCAGTACCGCCGCCGCTACAACAACTGGTTGGCCTACGGTCAGTCGAAGCTGGCCAACCTGATGTTCGGCCTCGAGCTCGCGCGGCGGGCCGCCGCGGCCGGCAGTCCGCTGCGATCGCTGATCGCCCATCCCGGCTACTCGGCCACCAACCTCCAGTTCGCCGGTCCGGCCCACGTGTGGGAGCGCGCCCCGATGGCGGTCATGAACCGGGTCTATGCCCAGAGCGCCGAGATGGGGGCGCTGCCCACCCTGTTCGCAGCCGTGACCGACCTGCCGTCGGGCACCTTCGTCGGGCCCGACGGGCTGTTCGAGGGCCGCGGCCACCCGCACGTCGTCACCGGCGCCGGCCGGGCCTATGACGAGGAGGCGGCCGCCAGGCTGTGGGCGGCCTCGGAGGAGCTGACCGGGGTCACGTTCGAGTTCCCGGCGGTGGCCGCAGCTTGACCGACCGGCGGCTCCGGCTTGACCGACCCGGGTGGCTCCGGCTCGACCGACCCGGGTGGCTCTGGCTTGACCGAGCCGGACGGCTCCCGCGGTACCGACCTGCGCCGGGACGGGGCGGCGGCCCTCGAGTGGGCCGCCTCCTACCTGGAGCGGGTGCGCGATCTGCCCGTACTGGCCAACGTGGCACCCGGCGAGATCGTCTCGCGGTTGCCCGAGTCAGCCCCCGAAGAGGGGGAATCGTTCAGCGCCGTCCTGCGGGATCTCGACGAGGTGCTCTTGCCCGGTGTCACCCACTGGCAGCATCCGCGCTATTTCGCCTACTTCGCCACCAGCGCCGCCGAGCCGGCGATCCTGGCCGAGCTGCTGGCCGCGACCCTCAACTCGGTGGCCATCCTATGGCGGACCGCCCCGGCGGCCACCGAGCTCGAACGGGTAGTTCTGAAATGGGTCGCCGAGCTGCTGGGACTGCCGGCGGGGTGGCACGGGCACATCGAGGACAGCGCCTCAACCTCGACCTTCGCCGCCCTGATCGCCGCCCGTAAGGCCACCGGCCGCGATCTCGTCGTGTGCTCCGAGCAGGCCCACTCGTCGGTCGAGAAGGGCGCCCGGATGCTCGGCCTGCGGCTGCGCAAGGTCCCGTGTGACGACGAGTTCCGGATGCTGGCCTCCGAGCTCGGCGACCTGGGAGAGGCGGCGGCGGTGGTGGCGACGGTCGGGACCACGGCCACGACCTCGGTTGACCCGGTCGCTGCCGTGGCCGACGCCTGTGCCGCGGCCGGAACGTGGTTGCACGTTGACGCCGCCTACGCCGGTACGGCGATGGTCTGCCCCGAGTTCCGGTGGGCGTTTGATGGGGTCGAGCGCGCCGACTCGGTTGTCGTCAACGCCCACAAGTGGATGCTGACGCCGATGGACTGCTCACTGATGTGGTCCGCCCGTCCCGACGCGCTGCGCGCGGCGTTCTCCCTGATTCCCGAATACCTGCGTACGCCCGACGCCGAGGACGCGCTGTCGTTGAGCGAGTACGGACCCGCGCTGGGCCGCCGCTTCCGGGCCTTGAAGCTGTGGGCGGTACTGCGCTGCTACGGGCGGGCCGGGCTGATGGAGCACGTCCGCCGTGGGGTTGGCCTGGCGACGTTGTTCGAAACGTGGGTCGACGCGGAGCCCGGCTGGGAGCTGTGTGCGCCGCGCCCATTCTCGGTCGTCTGTTTCCGGATGGTCGGTGCTTCGGACGCCGACGATCTGAACCGGGCTCTGCTTGAACGAGTCAATGCCTCCGGCCTGGTCTTCCTTTCGCACGCGGTCCTGGATGGTCGCTACGTGCTGCGTCTGGCCGTGGGCCAGATGAACACCACCATTGAAGATGTGGAACTGGCCTGGTCAGTCCTCCGCCGGGAGGCAGCCGCACTTTCGTGACTAGTTGACACTTAATCGTTGCCGTTTGTGACCCACGTGTCACACGATCGGTGCCACCGTCTGTGGGGTGAGCGACTCAGATACGAAATGCGACCGCAGCGCGCGAATTTTGTATCTGAGTGCGATCGCCGGCCGGCAATTCGGGCTAGTGACCTACGAGCAGCTCCTTGGGCTCGGGTTCAGCCGGGCCGAGATCAGCAGCCTCGTCAACCGCGGGTTGCTTCATCGACTGCACCACAACGTGTTTGCGTTCGGGCACCCACGAGTTGTCTCTCACGCGCGACTGCTCGCCGCGCACCTCACCTGTGGTCCTGACTCCTTCCTAAGCCACAGAACAGCCGCCGCTGTCTGGGATCTGCGACCTGTGAACGTCCGTCGCATTGAGGTCACCGTGCCCGGGACGCGCGCGCCGTCTCGGCCAGGGCTCGTCGTTCACCACAGCGTGCAGTCGGCGACGACGAGGTCCAGAACCCGCAACGGCCTACGGGTGAGCTCCGTCGCACGACTGCTGGTCGAATCAGCCCAAACCGAGACGGTGAAGGACCTCTCAGATCTGATCACCGAGGCGGTCCGGCGCCGGCACCTGGACCTGGCCGTTCTCGAGAGAACCATGGAACGCCACGCCCGGCGTCCCGGGATGGCCAAGCTCAGGCAGGCGCGGCGCGGCTACGAGCCCAGGCCCGATCGCAAGTCCGGGCTGGAGCGGGCCTTCGACGAGCTGATCAAGGGCTCGGGGATCCCCGAGCCGCAGCGCAACGTGTTCATCGACGGCTGGGAGGTGGACTGCTACTGGCCGCAGTTCAAGCTCGTGGTCGAGCTCGATGGCCGCAACTACCACAGCTCGCTGCGCGACATGGAGAAGGACAAGCTCAAGGACGCCAAGCTCGCGCTACTCGGGATCCAGGTGGTCCGCATCACCGAGCTGCGCTTTGAAGTGGAACCCGGGCAGATCCTCGCTGACCTGCTCAGGCTGACCCGGAGCGATCGCCGGGCGGCCTGACTACTTGAGCTCGGCGGAGGTCTTGCCCAGCAGCAGCCGGGCGACGATCAGCAGCTGGATCTGCTGGGTGCCCTCGAACAGGTCGAGGATCTTGGCGTCCCGGGCCCACTTCTCGAGCAGCTCGCCCTCGCCGAGACCGGTGGCTCCGCACAGGGCCACGCAGCGCAGGGCCACATCAGTGCCCATGCGACCAGCTTTGGCCTTGGCCATCGATGCCTGCAGCGAGTTGGGCTTCTTGTTATCGGCCATCCAGGCGGCCTGCAGGGTCAGGAGCCGGGCCGACTCCCAGTCGGCCTCCATGGCGATGAACTCAGTCGCGGCCGCGGTCTGCAGCGCGGGCGGGGTGTCGTAGTCGATCTCGATTCCGGCCGACTGAAGGTGTTCCCGGGTGGTCTCCAGGCAGGCGCGGGCCACCCCGACGGCCATCCCGGCGACCAGCGGGCGGGTGTTGTCGAAGGTCTGCATGACCCCGGAGAACCCACCTTTGGGGTTGATCTCTGGATCACCGAGCAGGTTCTCCTTCGGCACCCGGCAATCCTCGAGGAAGAAGTTGGCCGTGTCGGAGGCCCGGATCCCGAGCTTGTGCTCTAACCGGTCCAGCTTCAGCCCCGGGTTGTCACGCTCGACCACGAACGACTTGATGGCCGCACGACCCTGAGAGCGATCCAAGGACGCCCACACAACGACGAGCTCGGCGCGGTCGCCGCTGGTGACGTAGATCTTCTCGCCGTTGAGCACATACTCATCCCCGTCGAGCCTGGCGGTGGTGCGGATGGCCGCCGAGTCAGAGCCGGCCTCGGGCTCGGTGATCGCCATCGCGGCCCACTTACCGCCGAAACGCTCCAGCTGCTCCTCATTGGCCACGGCGGCGATCGCCGCCTGGCCGAGGCCCTGGCGCGGCATGGCCAGCAGCAGGCCGACATCTCCCCAGCAGAGCTCCATCAGACCGAGCAGCGAGGCCATGTTGGATCCGTTGCGGTTGCCGGAGTCAGTCTTCGACGAGCCGTTTGACGATCCGCCCCCGACCGTTCCGGCGCCGGCGCCACCCAGCGCCCCGCTCTCGTTCATGCCGTCGATCACCGCGGCGAGCATGTCGAGCTCCTTCGGGTACTCGTGCTCGGCGGTGTCGTACTTGCGCGAATTCGGGCGGAAGATCTCGGTCGCCACCTGGTGGGACTGAGCGACCAGGCCGCTGAATTTCTTGGGGATCTCGAGGTTGATCATCAGACGAGCAGTGCGCCCTCCATCACGCCGGCCGCGCGCAGGTCGCGGTACCAGCGCTCGACCGGGTGCTCCTTCACGAAGCCGTGGCCGCCCAGCATCTGGACGCCATCGGAGCCGATCGTCATCGCGCGATCGGCGGTCAGGCGACGGGCCAGCGCGACCTCACGGGAGAACTCCCGACCCTGGTCGACGCGCCCGGCGGCGCGGTAGGTGGCCAGCCGCAGGCCGTCGAGCTCGATCGCCATGTTGGCCACGGTGAAGGCCACAGCCTGGCGATTGGAGATCGGCTCCCCGAACGCCTTGCGTTCCTTGACGTAGCCGCTGACGTACTCGAGCGTCGCCTGCCCGGTGCCCACGGCCAGCGCGCACCAGGCCAGCCGGCCCAGCGCGACGCATTCGGTGAAAACGGACGGCTCGTCGCCGCCGAGCAGCGCCGTGGCGGGAAGCTGAACGTCCTCGAGGATGATCCGGCCGGTGGCCGCGGCGCGAATGCCCATCGCCGGGTCGGGCGCGATCGATACGCCGGCGGTTCCCGGCTCGACGATGAACAACGAAGGACCTTGGCCGGCCAGGTCGGCGGCGATCACCAACAGCTCGGCGTCGGCGGCCCGCGGCACGAGCGCCTTGACACCGTCCAGGACGTAGCCGCCACCGGCCTGGCGGGCGGTGGTCGACAGGGCGAAGGGGTTGAAGAGCGGACCGGGCTCCATCACGGCGAGCGCCGCGGCGGGCACGTTCTCGCCGACAAACTCGGGCAGATAGGTGGCCTGCTGCTGCTCGTCGCCCCACAGGCTGATCGCCGTCGAGACGGCGGCGGGGGCCAGGCAGGCGACGGCGATGCCCATGTCGCCCTGGGCCAGGGCCTCGCTCATGAGGACGGTGGTGGCGGCGGAGCGCTCCTCGATGGCGCCGCCGAGCGCCTCGGGGACGCCGATCATCGTCAGGCCGAGCTCGTTGGCCTGCGAGAGCAGCTCGGGCGGAGAGGCGCAATCGGCATCGGCCTGCTCGGCCACGGGACGGATCCGGGCCAGGGCGAAGTCCCGCGTCGAATCGCGCAGCATCGCCTGCTCATCGGACGGAGTCAGGTCGAACAGATCGGTGCGGGGTCCCCGGGGCTGGCGGGCGGGGCGGGACAGGCGTTGGGCGGCAGCGAAGGTGCGCCCGGCGCGAGCGGCGGTGCGGCCGGTCGTCTTGCTCGTCTGGTGCAGCAGGCTCAGGACCGGGTCGCGTAGCCCGAGCCGGTCGATCGCTCCCGAGGAGGCGACCTTGTTCAGGGCGCGGAGGCCAACGGCCATGCTGCGCTCGGCGATGTTCTGGTCCGACTCCATGTGCGGCCACCGTAGCACGAAGTGTTGTGACGTCGTTCTGTGTAAAGGTGAACGGTGCTGTTTATCTGACTACCCGTCGGCGTCGGCTGCCCAGACCGCATCGCCGGGGAAAATTGCCGAGAAGGCCACGGCGATAAAGGCCAGCAGACACAACACGCCAAACAGGTGCGCGAGCGGGGCGTCGGCCAGGTTGAGGAGCCCCACGCCCGCCACCAGGAGCGCTCCCGCGACCCGGGCCAGCGTGCTCGGAGACGCCCCCGTCCGCGCCCGAGCGGTCGTGGGGTGCGCCGCTTCGGGCGAAGCGGCGGGCTCGGACAGACGCCCACCCAGGAACAGCCGGAAGAGCAGGGCCAGTGACGGAAACAGGATCAGCGCCCCGGCGAGGACCGCGACCGTCACGGCAATCAGCACGTCGTGGGGGGCCGCGGCCTGCGCGACGGTGAGGCCAGGAAGGATCACGGGCGACTGGGCGATCGCCCAGGCCGCGATCACCGCCGCCACGGCCAGAGCGGCCGTGTAGCGGCAGGCCTCGTGGCGGCGGGCGGCGAGCAGGGCGAGTGTGGCCAGGCCGCTGAGCGCGGAGATCACGGCCACAACCAGCGGTGCTCCCGACGTGAGCTCGGCATACAGCCGATGGACATCGGCGTGAAGCACGACCAGCCCGGCCACGGCCACGGCCCCGGCGACCAGTCCCGCGACGAGCCCCCGCAGGCGCATCTCCTGCTCGAGCTCCGGTTGGTCATGACGGGCGGCGTCGGCGGCCAGGAACACCGCCGCCATGTAGGCCGAGACGCTGACGGCGAGGACCCCGATGACGAGGGGAACGGGGCTGAGCCAACTGGAGATCTGGTCGCCCGCGGCGTTGCCGACCGGGACCCGGCCGGCGGCGATCGCGCCGACAACCAGGCCGAGACTGAAGGGCGTCAGGATCGAGGACACGCCACTGGCGGTCTCGAGCGCGGCCCGTTCGCGCGGGCCCGAGGCGCCCATGCGCAGCGCGTAGGCGGTTCCCCGGATGATGATCCCGATGGCGGCGACGAACAGCGGCAGCGACAGCGTGGAGGCGATCGAGCCGAAGGCGACCGGGTACGCGGTCCACATCACGGTGAGGACGAAGATCAGCCATACGTGATTGGCCTCCCAGACGGGGCCCATCGAGTGGTGCGCGTGTTCGCGCAGGCGCTCGGCCCGCTCGCCGCGGCCGGCGGCCAGCTGCCAGAAACCGGCTCCGAAATCGGCGCCGCCGAGGACCACGTACAGGACCAGGCCGATGAGGATGAAGATCAGCGGCAGGGAGTAGAGGTGCATCTAGACCTTCGCCTCCTCGCGTTCGGGCAAGGGCGCGCGGCGGAGCCGGCGCAGGATCCAGGCCACGGCGCCGGCGAGGGCGAGATAGACGATGACCAGGGTCGTGTACCCGACCGGGATTCCCTTGGCCGCGGTGACCGCCTGGGAGGTCAGCATCACGTGGTAGACGACCCATGGCTGGCGCCCGACCTCGGTCGTAACCCAGCCGGCGATCAGGGCGACGACCGACAGAGGCCCGGCCAGGACCACCGCGCGATGAAACCAGAGCGAGTCCGGCGGCCGTCCGCGGCGCCAGCGCGTGAACAAGAAGAACACGCCGAGCAGGGCGAGCAGGGTGCCGATGCCGACCATCGTCTGGAAGGCAACGCGAACCACGTTGACGGGCGGCTGCCGGTTGGCGGGAACCGTGTCGAGCCCCTTGACGACCGCGTTGGGATTGTGGAAGGCCAGCAGCGAGAGCAGCTTGGGGATCGCGATGCCGTACTTGACCTGGCCGTTTGTGTACCAGCCCAGGAGGTGCTCCGACGCTCCCCGAGTGGTGTGAGCGAGGCCTTCGATCGCCGCGAGCTTCACCGGCTGGGTGGTGGCGACATCGCGCGCGGCCCAGTCGCCGACCAGGACCTGAACCGGTGCGGCCAGGGCGGCCACCGTGAGCGGAATGATCAGCGCCGTGCGCTCGTAGCGGCCCCAGCGGCCGCGCAGCCGCCCGAAGGCGTACCAGGCGGAGATCAAAAAACCGGTCACGATGTAGCCCGCGACGTACATGTGGATCAGCTCGTGCCACAGGTAGGAGTTGCCCAACAGCGCCGCCCACGGATGGATGTCGACGACGTGGCCGTTGACGAGGCGAAAGCCGCTCGGGTGGTTCATCCAGGCATTGACCGAGATCACCATCAGCGAGCCGGTGAACCCGGCCAGAGCGACGGGCAGGCCGGACAGGAAATGCAGGCGGGCGGAGAGGCGGCTCCAGCCGTATATGTAGATGCCGAGGAAGATCGCCTCGGTAAAGAACGAGAACCCCTCGATCGCGAAGCCGAGCCCGAACACGCTGCCGAAGGTGGCCGTGAAGTTGGGCCACAGCAGTCCCATCTCGAAGCTGAGGATGGTGCCGCTGACGACGCCGACGCCGAACAGGGCCAGCATCACCCGCGACCAGCGGCGGGCGAGCGTCCGGTAGAGCTCATCACCGGTGCGCAGGTAGCGGGCCTCCACGAACAGGATGAACATCGGGAAGGCGATCCCGAAGCAGACCAGCGGGATGTGGACGGCGAACGACAGCGCCTGCATCTGGCGCGCCTGGAGCAGGTAGGCCTGGTGGGCCGGCGCGAGAATCGTCCCTATGGCCTCAGGCACGGGCACTGTCCCCTTTCAGTCGTTCGCTTCCGGGTTTATCACCTAAGCCACGACCCGGTCTTATGGAGTCCTTACGCTGAACCAGCGATGCTGCAAGCGTGCGCGTGCTCGTAGCTGAAGACGAAAGCCGCCTGGCCGATGCCATCGCTCGTGGTCTGCGGCGGCAGGGCATGGCTGTCGATCTGGCGCCGGACGGCGATCAGGCGCTGACCAAGGCCCGCGTTGTCCGCTACGACGTGTTGGTCCTCGACCGCGACCTGCCCGGGATCCATGGCGACGACGTCTGCCGCACCGTCCGCGGCGAGCGCCCGGAGACGGGAATCCTGATGTTGACCGCGGCCGGCGCCCTGGAGGACGTCGTCGATGGCCTGTCGCTGGGAGCCGACGATTACCTCCCCAAGCCGTTTCGGTTCGCTGAGCTCGTGGCCCGTATCCAAGCGCTGGCCCGGCGGGCCGCCCCGAGTCGACCACCGGTGCTCCGCCGCTCCGGGCTTGAGCTCGATCCCGCCCGGCGGCGGCTGACGCGCGATGGCCGGGAGGTCGAACTGGCGCGCAAGGAATTCGCGGTGCTCGAGGCGCTGATGGCCGCCGACGGGGCGACCGTATCCGCCGAGGAGCTGCTCGAGCGGGTGTGGGACGAGCACACCGACCCGTTCACTAACGTTGTCCGCATGACGATCATGACGCTGCGCCGGAAGCTCGGCGATCCGCCGGTCGTCGAGACCGTGATCGGAGTGGGCTACCGGATGACCTGATGGGCGCCGCGCAAGACCCGCCCGTGACGCGCCGCCGGGCGTGGCCGGCGCCCACCATTCGTCTGCGCCTGGCGCTGCTTTACGGCGCCGTGTTCCTGGTCACGGGGGCGGTGCTGTTGACGATCGGCTATGTGCTGGTGCGCAACGGCCTGCGCAATCACCATTCCCTGACCGTGACCCTGCGCCGCCTCGGCAAGCCCGTCTCCTCGGATCGATTGCTGAGCCGCGCTCTGGGCGCCGCGCCCGGGTCGCCCGAGGTCAAGCTCGCGCGGGCGATTCAGCACCAGCTGGTCACCGACGCCCTGAATCAGCTCCTCCTCGAGTACCTCGCCGCTCTGTTGGCCATGACGGTGGTCTCGATCGCCACCGGCTATCTGCTGGCCGGTCGCGCCCTGCGACCGCTGCGCTCGATCACGGCCACCGCCCAGCGCGTTTCGGGCGAGAACCTCGGCGAACGAATCGCGTTGACCGGTCCGGCCGACGAGCTGCGCGAGCTCGCTGACACCTTCGACGGGATGCTGGCTCGCCTGGACGCGGCCTTCGCCAGTCAGCGGCGCTTCGTCGCCAACGCCTCACACGAGCTGCGAACACCCCTGGCCGTGATGCGGACCGAGATCGACGTGACCCTGGCCGATCCGCAGGCCTCGGTCGCCGAGCTGCGGGCGATGGGGGAGGCCGTGCGCGACATGGTCGACCGCAACGAGCGCCTGATCGCCGGGCTGCTGGTGCTGGCGCGCAGCGACGCCGCGGCCGGGCCTGGAGAGTCGGTTGATCTGGCCTCCCTGGCCGGCGACTGCATCACCGACCTGAGAGCTCGCGCTCACGACGCCGGCGTCGAGGTGCACGACGACCTCGAGCCGGCCTGGACGCGCGGTGAGCCAGCCCTGCTCGAGCGGCTGGTGGCCAACCTGCTCGACAACGGGATCCACCACAACGTCGCCGGTGGTCGCCTCGAGGTCAGAACGCGGATGGCAGAGGGGCGGGCCGAGCTGAGCGTGCGCAATGGCGGCGAGCGCATCGACCCCGAGGTGGCCGGCGAGCTCGTGCAGCCGTTCCGGCGCCTGCGCCGGTCGGAGGGCGGCTTCGGACTGGGCCTTTCGATCGTCCGCTCGGTGGCCGAGGCCTACGGCGGCACGATGACCGTGACTGCGCCCGCGGACGGCGGACTGGAGGTCCGGGTATGGCTACCGGCGGTGGCAGTTGTGCCGTCCGCACCCCGGCTACCTGAAGTATCAGTTAAAATTGAGGGTTCTCTTACGCAAAGCTGACGCGGCCAGCCTTACCCTCGGCCCCATGTCAAGCTGGCGTCGCCGAAACGGAGGAGTCGGGAGGTCACTGTGGGGCATCCCCGCGCCCAGCAGCGATCACCGTCACCTTGTGACGCCAGTGGACTGCGACGAATGTGCGCCTCGTCGCGCGCGGAGAGCAATCCTCCCCGCGGTTCGGGGTCCCGGCGGCGGCCTGAGCCATGACTCCCGCTCGGGCATGCCCGCCGGACCCCGAATTTCCTCCTTGCGCCGGCAGCGTCGCGGCTAGCGCGGCCGGGGCAGGCCGGGCAGGCCGGGGCAGGACGCCCGGCGGACGCCCGGCGGGGCGTCCGCCTTCGTGAACAGGAACGAGACTGAATCTCATTCCTATATGATGGCGGTCGCGTGTCACGAAAGCTGCCCCACATCCGGAGGGCCTGCGCCGCGGCCGGCGCCCTCATCCTGGCCGCGGGCGTGGCGGCCTGCGGCACCTCGGTCGGGGCCGCCAGCGGGCCGGCGGGACGGATCCAGGTCGTGGCGGCGGAGAACTTCTGGGGCAGCATCGCCAGCCAGCTGGGGGCGGGCAAGGCCAGCGTGCGGAGCATCATCATCGACCCCAACACCGATCCGCATTCCTATGAGCCGACGGCGGCCGACGGCGTGGCGCTGGCGCGCTCGCAGATGGCGATCGTCAACGGCATCGGCTACGACACCTGGGCCCAGCGCCTGCTCGACGCCAACGCATCAGGCTCACGCCGCGTCCTCAACGTGGGCCATCTGCTCGGCCTCCAGGCGGGTGACAACCCGCATCAGTGGTATTCGCCGGCGTCAGTACAGAGGGTCATCAACCAGATCGTCGCCGACTACAAGCGCCTCGATCCCTCCGACAGCGCCTATTTCGACCGCCAGCGGGCCGTGTTCGAGAATCACGATCTCGCGCAATACCGCCGCCTCATCGCCCAGATCAGAGCGCGTTACGCCGGGGTCCCGGTGGGCTACAGCGAGAGCATCTTCCAGCCCCTCGGTGACGCCCTCGGCCTCAGGCTGCTGACCCCGTACAGCTTTGCCAAGGCGATCGCCGAGGGCAGCGATGTCACCGCCCAGGACAAGCAGACCGTCAACGCGCAGGCCCAGGAGCACCAGATCAAGGTGTGGGTCTACAACAGCCAGAACGCGACGCCTGACGTACAGCGGATGAATTCACTCGCGCACGCGGCCGGCATTCCGATCACGACGATCACGGAAACGCTCTCTCCGGCGTCGGATACCTTCGAGCAATGGCAGGTGGCCGAGCTGAGGAGCCTGCAGAACGCCCTTCATCAGGCGACCGGACAATGAACCAGCCGCGACCCGCAGAGGTGTCGGGCCAAGCACCAAGCTCGCCCCCGGCGCCATTCGACGCCCGGTCAGCCCGTGGTGACCCTGGACGGCGCCGCGGCCCGGATCGGCGGCCAGACGATATGGAGCGGCGTCAGCCTGACGATCGCGCCGGGCGAATTCGTGGGGATCCTGGGTCCGAACGGATCGGGTAAGACGACGCTGTTGCGAGTGCTACTGGGGGCGCTCGGCCTGGCGGCCGGCAGTGCGGCCGTCCTCGGCCGGGCGCCGGGAGCCGCCAACCGCGAGATCGGGTACCTGCCCCAGCGGCGCCATTTCGACGCCAGCATCAGGATCCGGGGCGTCGATCTGGTCCGGCTCGGCCTGGACGGGATGCGCTGGGGTCTGCCCGTGGGCCGCGGCGGCCGCGAGCGGGTCGAGGAAGCGATCGCCATGGTCGGAGCCGAGCATTACGCGACGCGGCCGATCGGCCGCCTGTCGGGGGGAGAGCAGCAGCGGCTGCTGATCGCCCAGGCTCTGGTCAGCCGCCCGCGCGTGCTGATCCTCGATGAGCCCCTGGACAGCCTCGACCTCCCCAACCAGACCGTGGTTGCGGCCCTGCTGGGGCGGATCTGTCGCGAGCAGGGGATCACCGTGCTGCTGGTCGCGCATGACGTCAACCCCCTTCTGTCCTACCTGGACCGGGTCGTCTACTTCGGCGGGGGAAGGGCCGCCGTCGGCACTCCGGAAGAGGTGATCACGGCCGAGACGCTCAGCCGTCTGTATGGCGTGCCCGTCGAGGTCCTGCGAACCGCCGATGGCCGGCTGTTCGTCGTCGGGCTGCCCGAGGCGCCGGCCCACCACAGCGACCGCCACCAGCACTGATGCTCGTCCCCGTGGCCAGCCTGTCGATCGATCCCGTGTCGGACTTCCAGCAGCTGACCGCCTATCCGTTCATGGTCAACGCGCTCGAAGCCGGGGCCGTGGTCGCGGTTATGGCCGGCGTGGTCGGCTGGTTCATGGTGCTGCGGCGCGAGAGCTTTGCCGGCCACAGCCTGTCGCTGATGGCCTTCCCGGGAGCGACCGGGGCGCTGCTGATCGGGCTGCCGGCGGCGGCCGGCTACTTCGTCTTCTGCGGCGTCTCGGCGTTGATCATCGGCGCCTCGGCCGGCGCGGAGGGAGGGCCGCGGCGGGGCGAGGAATCGGCGGTGACCGGGACCGTCCAGGCCTGCGGGCTGGCCTGCGGGCTGCTCTTTCTCAGCCTCTACCAGGGTGTGCTGTCGGGCTATGAGAGCCTGCTCTTCGGGGACTTTCTCGGGATCACGACCGGGCAGGTGCTGACCCTGGCCATCGTCGCCGCGCTCGCGCTGGTGTTCTTCGCCGTCGCGGGTCGGCCGCTGCTGTTTGCCTCAGTCGACGGGTCCGTGGCCAGTGCCAGCGGCGTGCCGGTCCGTGGGCTGGCCCTGGCCTTTCTGCTCGTGCTGGGGCTGGCCGTAGCCGCCACCGCTCAGATCACCGGGGTGCTGCTGGTATTCGCCGTGCTCGTCGCGCCGGCGGCGAGCGCGCAGCTGATCACCGCCCGGGTCGGCCGCAGCCTGGTCCTGACGGTGCTCCTCAGCCTGGCCATCACGTGGGTCGGCCTCGCGCTGGCCTACTTCTTCAATTATCCGGTCGGCTTCTACATCACGACCGTCGCCTTCGTCGTCTACGTCGCCGCCCGAATCGGCCGGACCGCGGTCGATCACCCCACCTTCCTGCGCTCGCGCCTCGCGCCCACCGGGACGGCGGTCTGATGTTCGCGCACGAGTTCGTCCGCACCGCGTTCTTGGCCGGCACCGCGATCGCGCTGGCCAGTGGGCTGGTCGGCTACTTCGTGGTTCTCCGCGCCCAGGTATTCGCCGGCGACGCGCTCTCCCACGTCGCCTTCACGGCCGCGCTGGCCGCCGCGGCGGCCGGGGTCGATCCTCGCCTCGGGCTGTTTGCGGGCACGATCCTCCTCGGGCTGATCCTGGGTGGCGTCGGTGACAGCTCGCGCGCTGACGACGTGACGATCGGCGTCGTCTTCGCCTGGATCCTCGGGCTCGGCGTGTTCTTCCTGGCCCTGTTCAGTGCCGGCGTTGGCGGTGGGAACGGGCTGTTCGGAGCCCGGACCCTGTTCGGGTCGATCTTTGGGCTGAGCCCGGGCGACGGCAGGCTGGCGGCCATCATCTGCGGCGGTGTGATCATCGGCCTGCTGGCCATCGCCCGCCCGCTGCTGTTTGCCAGCGTCGATCCAGCCACGGCGGCCGCGCGCGGCGTTCCCGTCCGCCGGCTCGGCGCGTTGCTGCTGGTCCTGCTCGGAGTGGTCACCGCGGAGGCCACTCCCTCGATCGGAGCCCTGCTGCTCCTCGGTCTGATCGCCGCCCCGGCCGGCGCCGCGCAGCGGCTCACCGCCAGCCCCTATCTCGGGCTTGGTCTCTCCGCCGTTCTGGCCGTGTTCTGCACCTGGGCCGGGTTGACTCTCAGCTACGCGATTGCGTCGCTGCCCCCGAGCTCGGCGATCATCGGCGTGGCCGGGGCCGTCTACGTGGTCGCCTTCCTGGTCACAACCGATGTCCGCACTGCAATCCGCCGGCTTGCCCTGGTGCCCAGTGGCGCGACCGGGAAATTAGACTGAGAAACGTGCCCTACAACCGCCCCGAGGAGTGGACCGACCGCGCCCAGCGAGTCCTGGCCCAGAACAAGCACCACACCGGCGCCGCTCGCCGGGCGCTGCTCGAGCTGCTGGACTCGCAGACCTGCGCGCTGTCGGCGATCGAGATCGAGGACGCCCTGCGGGCCCGCAACCGCCCGGTCGGGCGGGCGAGCATCTATCGCATCCTCGACGAGCTCGAACGCCTGCGCCTCGTCCAGAAGCTCCAGATCGGCCAGGCCATGGCTCGCTATGAGCCGATCCGCTCCGGTGGGGGGCACCACCATCACCTCGTGTGCGACAACTGCGGGACGGTGACGCCGTTCACCGATGACGGGCTGGAGACGGCGATCACGAGGCTCAGCCGACGCGTTCCGATGCGCGTGCACGAACACGAGATCGTGCTCCACGGCGCCTGCCAGGACTGCGCGTCCTAGACCGCGGTCACCAGGTGTCGATGTTCGGTCGCCGCTTGCCGGGGCCCTCCCACCAGCCCGGCGCCGCGTCGTCGAACAGAGTGCGGATCCAGCGCCGGCTGTCGGCGGGATCGATGACGTCGTCGATCTCGAAGTAGGAGGCCATGCTGACGCCACGCCCGCGCTCGTAGGCCGCGGCCACGGTCGCCTCGTAGACGCGCTGACGCTCATCCGGATCCTCCACCGCCTCGAGTTCGCGGCGCATACCGAGCGTGACCGCGCCCTCCAGGCCCATGGCCCCGAACTCCGAGGTGGGCCAGCCGATCGTGAACAGCGGGGCCTTGAAGCTGCCCGCGGCCATCGCCTGCGCGCCGAGACCGTAGCCCTTGCGGAGCACGATCGTGCCCGTCGGGACCTCGAGGTTGGCTGCGGTGACGAACAGGCGCGAGAAATGGCGGACCGTGGCGGTGCGCTCGGCGTCGGGCCCGACCATGAAGCCCGGCGTGTCACACAGCATCAGCAGGGGCAGTCCGTAGGCGTCACAGAGCTGCATGAACCGAGCCGCCTTGTCGGCGCCGTCAGCGTCGATCGCTCCGCCGAGGTGGGCCGGGTTGTTGGCGATCACGCCGAGCGGATGGCCCTCGATCCGAGCCAGAGTGGTGACCATCCCGGCGGCGAACCCGCCGCGCAGCTCGAGCGTCTCGTCGCAGAGGGCGTCGATGACGGTGCGGATGTCGTAGATGCGCTTGCGGTTGGCGGGGATCAGCTCGCGCAGCGCGCCCGGCTCGTGCGGCACGGCCGACTCGCGCTCGGCGGCCGAGCCCGGCGCCCCGCGCGTGAAGAAGCTCAGGTAGCGCCGGGCGGCCGCCACTGCCGCGGCGTCGTCGGCGACGCGCAGATCGACGACGCCGTTGGCGTCCTGGACGTCGATCGGACCGACGTCGCCGGGCGCGACCACGCCCAGTCCGCCACCCTCGATCATGGCCGGGCCGCCCATGCCGATGCTGGCATCCTCGGTGGCGATGACGACGTCGCAGCAGCCGAGCAGCGCGGCGTTGCCGGCAAAGCAATAGCCGGAGGCGATCCCGATCAGCGGCACCAGCCCGCTGAGCCGGGCGAAGAACTGAAACGCGCGGCAGTCCAGCCCGGCGATGATCGGCATGTCGACGTCACCGGGGCGACCGCCGCCGCCCTCGGCAAACAGGACCACCGGGAGCCGGCGCCGCTCGGCGAGCTCGAACAGGCGGTCCTTCTTCTGGTGGTTGCGCATGCCCTGGGTGCCGGCGAGGACCGTGTAGTCGTAGGACATGGCGACGCACGGCTGGCCGTCCACGGCGCCGACTCCGCCGACGAGCCCGTCGGCGGGCGTGCGCTCGATCAGCTCCTGCTGGTCGCGCCGCGCCTCCTGGGCGGCGTACATGAGCGGGCCGTACTCGACGAAGGAATCGGGGTCGAGCAGGTCGGCCAGGTTCTCCCGCGCCGTGCGGCGGCCGCGCTCGCGGCGGCTGGCGACCGCTTCGGGGCGGGCGGCGTCGAGGCCGATCGCGTGGCGGTCGCGGACCTCCTCCAGCGGGCCGTGGTCGGCCTGCGCGGCGGCGACCGGCGCGGCATCCGCGGAGCGTGCGCCTGCCGCCAGCACGGCCAGCAGCTGGCCCTCCTCGACGTTGTCGCCGACGCTGACCTCGAGTTGCTCCAGCGTGGCGTCGGCCTCGGCGATGAGCTCGTGCTCCATCTTCATGGCCTCGAGCACGATCACCGGCGCACCGGCGCGGACGGTGTCGTCGATCCGGTGCGGCACCGCGACGACGGTGGCGGCGAACGGGGCCCGCAGATTCATCGGCGCGAGTGTATTGGGGATACTTGTCGGGATGAGCGACTCGCCACAGCTGCTCTGGCAGCCTGACGCCGAGCGCGTTCAGCGCGCCACCGTGACCCGCTACCGGGAGTTTCTGAAGCGCACGCGGGGACTCGAGTTCGACGGACTACGACGCGCTCTGGCAGTGGTCGGTGGACGACCTCGAGGGTTCTGGACGTCGATCGTCGAGTGCTTTGAGATCGGCTTCTCGGCCGAGCCCGAGGCGGTGCTCGTCGGGGCTCGAGATGCCGGGAGCGAAGTGGTTTCCGGGGGCGCGGACCTCGTATGCCGAGCACATCTTCCGGGGCAAGGACGACGACCAGGTCGCGATCCGCCATGCCTCCGAGCTGCGCGAGCTCGGCGAGTGGACGTGGGCTGAGCTGCGCGCTCAGACGGCGGCGATCGCCGGCGGCCTGCGCGCCCTGGGCGTCGGCCAGGGCGACCGGGTCGTGGCCTACATGCCGAACATCCCCGAGACCGTGGCCGCGTTTCTGGCCTGCGCCTCGATCGGGGCGGTGTGGTCCTCGGCGGCGCCCGAGTTCGGCGCCCGCAGCGTGATCGACCGCTTCGCGCAGATCGAGCCCAAGGTGCTGCTGGCGATCGACGGCTACCGCTACGGGGGCAAGGACTACGACCGCGCGCAGACCGTGGAGGCGATCGCCGCGGAGATCCCCTCGCTGGAGAAGGTGGTCCGCTTCGGCTATCTCGACGGCAGCGGATGGGAGGACGGCTTCCTCGGCGCCGCGACCGAGCTCGAGTTCACGCCGCTGCCCTTCGACCACCCGCTGTGGGTGCTCTACAGCTCGGGCACGACCGGGCTGCCCAAGCCGATCGTCCACGGCCAGGGCGGGATCCTGCTCGAGCAGACCAAGAAGATGCACCTTCATCTCGACGCCCAGGCCGAGGACCGGGTGTTCTGGTTCTCGACCACGGGCTGGATGATGTGGAACTTCCTCGTCGGCGTGCTGCTGACCGAGGCCTCGATCGTGCTCTACGACGGCAACCCGGGCTATCCGTCCCTCGGACGTCCTGTGGGATCTGGCCGAGACGGCCGGCATCACGACCTTCGGGACCAGCGCGGCCTTCATCGCCTCGTGCATGAAGGGGGAGGTGGCGCCGCGCGAGGGACGGGAGCTGAGCGCGCTGAAGGCGGTGGGATCGACCGGTTCGCCGCTGTCGCCGGAGGGCTTTCAGTGGGTCTACGACCAGCTCGGCGAGCGACACGTGGCTGTTCTCGACCTCGGGCGGGACCGACATGTGCACGGCGTTCGTGGGCGGCGTGCCGATGCCGCCCGGTCTACCTGGGCGAGCTCCAATGCCGGTGCCTGGGGTGCGCGGTGCGAGGCCTGGGACCCCGACGGCCAGCCGCTGGTCGACGAGGTCGGCGAGCTGGTCATCACCAAGCCGATGCCCTCGATGCCGATCTTCTTCTGGGGTGATGAGGACGGCGAGCGCCTGCGGGAGTCCTACTTCTCGATGTACCCGGGGATCTGGCGCCACGGCGACTGGATCGAGCTCACCTCGCGGGGTACGGCGATCATCTACGGACGCTCGGACTCGACCATCAACCGCGGCGGGGTGCGGATGGGGACGAGCGAGATCTACCGCGCGGTGCTCGACGTGCCCGAGGTCATGGACGCGCTCGTCGTCGATCTGCCGCGCGAGGGGACCGACGGGTGGATGCCGCTGTTCGTGGTCCTCCGCGACGGCGCCTCGCTCGACGACGAGCTGGTGGCCGAGATCCGCCGCCGGGTGCGCGAGGACTGCTCGCCCCGCCACGTGCCCAATGAGGTCCGGGCGATACCGGAGGTGCCGCGAACGCTGTCGGGGAAGGTGCTGGAGGTGCCGGTCAAGCGGATCCTCACCGGCACGCCAGCCGATCAGGCCGCCTCGCGCGAGTCGCTGGCCAATCCCGAGGCCGCTCGATTACTTCGTGGAGATGGCGGCACAACGGAGCCTGACCGCTCGCCTGCGGGCGAATGGCCGCCCATGTGGGACCGGATGCAGGGAGCCGCTCTTACGGGACTCTTCCCTGACTCTGAAAGGGTTCTCATCGGCAGGCGCTCTACTGCTATCGGTAGGAGTCCGACACGACGATTCAGGAGACATAGTAAACATGAGCAGTTTCAGCCGATGGATCCCCATCATCGGCGGCGCCGTAGCGGGGGGAGTGATCGCGCTGATCATCGCCGGAGGTTCCGGCTCGAACAGCCGCTCGGTGACCACCACGGTCACCCGCCAGCAGCAGGCCGCGCTCCCGGCCAGCTTCAGCAAGCAGAGTGGGATGACCATCAACCAGATCTACCGCAGTGCCAGCCCGGGCGTGGTCGACATCGTCGTCACCGCCCAGAGCACCAACCCGGGGTTCGGTTTCTTCGGCGGCCAGGGCGGTAGCCCAGAAGACCCAGGGCGAGGGCGCCGGCGTGGTCTATAACTCGCGCGGCGACATCCTCACCGACGAGCACGTCGTGGCCAACGAGACCTCGGTCAAGGTCAACTTCAAGAACGGCAAGAGCTATCCGGCCACGGTGGTCGGTACCGATCCCTCGACCGACGTCGCGGTGATCCACGTCAACGCGCCGTCATCGGTGCTGCATCCGATCCCGCTGGCCAACTCGTCGGTGGCCCAGGTCGGCGATCCGGTGGTGGCTATCGGCAGTCCGTTCAGCCTGCCCGAGACGACCACCCAGGGCATCGTCAGCCAGACCGGGCGGAGCATCACCGCGCCCAACAACTACACGATCCCCAACGCGATCCAGACCGACGCGGCGATCAATCCCGGTAACTCGGGCGGCCCGCTGCTCGACGCCAGCGCCCACGTGCTGGGTCTCAATGACCAGATCGAGACCAACAACTCCAACGCTCAGGGCCAGGGCTCGAGCTCGGGAGTCGGGTTCGCGATCCCGTCCAACACCGTGGCCCGGATCGCCAACGAGCTGATCGGCGGCCACAAGGTCAATCACGCCTACGTCGGGGTTGAGCTGATCTCGAACTCGGCCGGCGGCGCCCAGATCGGCTCCGTCCAGGCGGGTGGGCCGGCGGCCAAGGCGGGCCTCAAGGCCCACGACCTGATCACGGCCGTCAACGGCCAGGCGATCACCACGACTGACCAGTTCATCGCCGGGGTTGACGCCTACAGGCCAGGCCAGACCGTCACCATGACGGTGAAGCGCGGCGGTCAGACACTGCACGTCAAGGTCACGCTCGGCACGCGGCCGAACCGCACGCCCAACGCGGGCTGAGTTCGTACGGCAGAGCGCCCGGCCCTCCAGTTGGGGTCGGGCGCTGGGGCTGCTCGGGCGCTGACCAGTTCCGCCACCCGCGCTGACTGTCAGGCGCTGACCGGCTCCGCCATCCGCCGCCGGCGGCTGGCCAGCGCGACGGCGACCAGCGCGACGGCGACCAGCGTCATCAGCAGCGGGCCGGTGGCCCCGTTGCCGAATACGCTGGCCACGGCATAGGCGATGGCTCCGAACAGGCCGGCGATGGGCAGCGTGATGATCCAGGCCAGCACGATGCTGCCCGCCACGCCCCAGCGCACGGCGGACAGTCGCTTGGCCGCTCCGGCGCCCATCACTCCGCCGGAGATGACGTGCGTGGAGGAGAGCGGATAGCCGAGGTGCGAGGAGAGCAGGATGACGATCGCGCCCGCCCCCTGGGCGGAGAAGCCCTGGGCCGAGTCCATGCGGATGATCCGGCTGCCGACGGTGCGGATGATCCGCCAGCCGCCGGCGTATGTTCCCGCCGCGATCGCACACGCCGCGGTGATGACCACCCAGACCGGCACGCTCACGTGCTTGGCGTTGAGGCTGCCGTGGGCGACCAGGGCGAGCGTGATGACGCCCATCGTCTTCTGGGCGTCGTTGGTGCCGTGAGCCAATGACAGCAGCGAGCTGGAGAAGATCTGCCCGATCCGGAAGCCGCGCGTCACGGTGCCCGGGCGGCGCCGCGCGAACAGCCGGTAGATGACGACGATGGTCAGCCCGGCGGCGACAAAGGCGGTCACGGGCGCGATCAGGGCGGGAATCACCACCTTGTCGAGCAGGCCCGAGAATTTGACCCCTCCGCTGCCGACCGCGGCCAGCATGGCGCCGACGACGCCGCCGATCAGGGCGTGGGAGGAACTCGAGGGCAGGCCGTAGGCCCACGTGATGAGGTTCCAGGTGATCGCGCCGAGCAGGCCGGCGAAGGCGATCATCTCGGTGATCTGCCCGGCTTCGACGATGCCGGTGGCCACCGTCGCCGCCACCTTCAGGGAGATGAACGCGCCGACGAAGTTGAGGACCGAGGCCAGGGCGATGGCTGTCCGCGGAGACAGCGCGCGGGTCGAGATCGAGGACGCCACCACGTTGGCGGTGTCGTGAAAGCCGTTGGTGAAGTCGAAGGCCAGCGCGGTGAGGACGACGATGACCAGCAGCAGGGTGCTGTGCATGAGCGGCCGTACCCTAGGGCAAGCGGCGGTCAGCTGGCGAAGCTGGCCGCCCAGGCCAGGGTACGCTCCATGAGCTCGACATGGACACTGCGGGTGCCTCCCTGGCGGCGCTCCCAGCGGCCGTCGGAGTGCAGGACCCAGGCGTTGGTGTCATCGGCCAGGCACCGCTCGAGCGTGTCGTCGAGCTCGGCCTGGAGGTCGGCGGCCTCGATCGGGACCAGCAACTCGACCCGGGTGTCGAGATTGCGGGGCATGAGATCGGCTGAGCCGATGTAGTGCACGTGCTCCTCGCCGCGATGGAACGTGTAGATCCGCGAGTGCTCGAGGAAGCGGCCGACGACCGAGACGACATTGATCGTCTCGCTGACGCCGGGGAGGCCGGGCACCAGACAGCAGATACCGCGCACGTTGAGATCGATCGGAACGCCGGCCTGCGAGGCTCGGTACAGCGCGTAGATGATCTTGCGGTCCACCAGCGAGTTCATCTTCATGACGATCCGGCTCGGCTGGCCTTCGCGGTGGGTCTCGATCGTGCGATCGATCTCGTCGATCAGCGGCTTGCGCATCCACGTCGGCGCGACCAGGGCCTTGCTCTGGGGCTCGGGGTGTCCGTACCCGGTCAGGGTGTTGAACAGATTGGCCACCTCGCCGGTCAGCTCCCGATCGGTGGTGAAGAAACCGAAGTCCTCGTACAGCCGGGCGTTCTTGGCGTGGAAGTTGCCGGTGCCGATCATCGCGTAATGGCGGACGCCGCCGCGTTCGCGGCGCACGATCAGGATCGCCTTGGCGTGTGTCTTGAGTCCGGGTATGCCGTGGACGACGTGGGCGCCAACCTCCTCCAGCGAGCGCGACCAGCGGATGTTCTGGCGCTCGTCGAAGCGGGCCTTGAGCTCGACCAGGCAGACGGCCTGCTTGCCCTTCTCGGCCGCCTCGATCAGCGACGGAACCAGAGCCGAGTCATCCGAGGTCCGGTACACGGTCATCTTGATGGCCAGCACGTTGGGATCGTCGACCGCCTGCTTGACGAAGCGCTCGGCGCTCGCGGAGAACGACTGGTAGGGGTAGTGGACCAGGATGTCGGCGGAGCGCATGGCGCGAAACACGTCGGGCTGGGAGTCGGAGTCACCGGCGGCCACGCTCAGGCCGGTGATCGTGGACGGCGTCCAGCTCGGCCAGAGCAGATCGGAGTGACCGTTGGCGCCGGCGATCTGCCAGAGGTCGCTCATGTCGAGCAGTCCCTCGACGTCGTAGACCTGCACCTCGTCGACGCCGAGCCAGTCGATCAGGCGCGTGCGCAGGGCGGGCTCCATGCTCGCGCCCACCTCGAGCCGCACCACCTCGCCAAAACGGCGGCGGCGAAGCTCGTCCTCGACGGCCTGGAGCAGGTCGTCGGCCTCGTCGGCGACCTCGAAGTCAGCGTCGCGCGTGACCCGGAAGAGGTCGAAGCTGATGATGTTCATGCCCGGGAACAGGACGCTGAGGTGCTCGGCGATGATGTCCTCGAGGGTTATGAACGTGTCCTTGCTGATCTCCACGAACCGGGGCAGGACCTCCTTGGGCACCTTGACCCGGGCAAACGCCTCGTGGTCGAGGTCGGGGTCCTGCAGGCGCACGAGCAGGCTCAAAGACAGGTTTGAGATGTAGGGGAAGGGCCGGCCGGGACCGACGGCGAGCGGGGTCAGGACGGGAAAGATCTGCTCGCGGAAGTGACGTTCGATGTCCTCCGGAGGGGCTCCAGAGTCGCGGCAGTTGGTGATCCGGATCCCGGCCCGGGTCAGCTCGGGACAGATCACATCCGCCCAC
This sequence comes from uncultured Solirubrobacterales bacterium, assembly GCA_963849455.1. GTDB lineage: Bacteria > Actinomycetota > Thermoleophilia > Solirubrobacterales > Solirubrobacteraceae > Palsa-465. The sequence continues at coordinate 313,418 of CAWKHE010000005.1, forward strand.
TGACGGGAATGGCGGCGATCGAGCGCGCGCGTCTTCTCGGCGATCCGCTCGAGTGCCTCACGAGGCCCCAGACCGTCGGGTCCTCGGGCGTCGACACGGGCGTCGACCTGGTCGTGGACGCCGGCCACCCGGATCATGAAGAACTCGTCCAGGTTGGTGACGAAGATGGCCAGGAACTTCAGCCGCTCGAGCAGCGGCAGTGACTCGTCCTCGGCCAGCTGTAAGACGCGGTCGTTGAAGTCCAGCCACGACAGCTCGCGGTTGACGTACAGCGAAGGATCTTCGAGCTCGACCTCGGCGACGTTCTCGAGCTCGGTCGCCGACTCGGTCACGCGACGCCTGCCCCCGCGGCGATGGCGGCCAGCTCGTGGGGGCGCATCAGGGTGATCAGCTCGCCCTTGTTGATGCCGGCCAGGCCCCCCTTGCGCATCCGGGCCTGGGCGCCGGTCAGATCGTGCAGCGTGAGGGTGAACGAGGGATCGTGGCCGACCAGCAGCAGATCGCCCAGGCCCGCCGCCAAATCGAGCGGATCAAAGGGCTCGCCGGCCAGGCGGGACTCGACCGTGACCTCGACGCCGAGCGGAGCGCAGGCCAGCTGCGCGGTCTGGAGCGCGCGCAGCTTGGGGCTGGACAGGCACGCGTCGATCCGTATCTCGAGCCGGGCGAGAGCGTGACCGGCGTCTTGAGCTTGACGCACACCGCGCTCGGTGAGGGGACGCTCGTCATCGGGCAGACCATCCGCTGCTTCGGCGTGACGTAGCAACCACAGCATCGGCCCCACTCTACGACGCCGTGACGGTCGAGGTCCAGCCTGCCGTCCAACGTTCGTCTCAGCCGATCAACAGCCGCCGGTCGAAGACGCGGGAAAAGGCCTCACCGTCGCCGTAGCGCTCCACACTCCAGCGGGGCAGGGTCAGATCTCCGGCCGCCTCCAGGTGCAGATCCACGCCGTGGCCGTTGGCGCGGAGGCGGACCGCAGATACCGACTGGTCGCGCCCGCGCTCGAGATGCTCGGCCAGACGCAGAATCACGGCGCAGCGGTCGAGCAGTGCCTCATCTCCGTCCCGGGTCATCGGCTCGATCACCCCGAGCTTGGGCACGCCCTTGCGGTGATAACGGGTGATCTGCGCGATCAGGGCGCGCTCACGAGGGTCAAAGCCATACAGCTCAGCGTTCTCGATCAGGTACCGCGAATGCTTGTGGTGGTCGGCGTAGGCGATCGTCATGCCGACGTCGTGGAGCATGGCCGCCGCCCACAGCAGCTCGCGCTCGCCGTCCGCGGGCTGAAATAGCCTCCCCTCGACCAGGCTGTCGAACATCTCCAGCGAGAGCCGGGCGACATGCTCGACGTGGGGGAGATCAGACTCGTACTGGATGGCCAGGTTGCGGACCGAGGCCTGGCGCACGTCATCAAACAGCGGCGGCTCGACGCCGGCGAGCAGCGTGCGGGCTATGAACACACCCTCGCGCAACCCCGCCTCGGTGGCCTCGATGCCGTCAAATTCACCCAGCGCCACCAGTGTGTCGAGCACCAGCGCGGAGGCGAGAATGATGTCGCCGCGTCCCGGTTTGATGCCCGGGAGCTCGCCGCGCTCGGAGGCGGGCATGTCGGCCAGCACCTCGACCAGCTCGCTGAGCGCATCGGGCCGGAGCACGTAACCCTGGACGCCGACATCGAAGGCGTCCCCGAAACCGGCCGCGGCCGCGGCCAGGTTCCGGACCGCGCCCCCGATCCCCACCATGCGCGGACCGCTACCGGTCAGCCAGGGCAGGCCGCGAACGGTCTTACGCACGTGGTCACGCACGCGCGCGAGGTCTTTCTTCTTGGCCGGGCCCGCGCCGGGCAGAAACTCCTCCGTGACCCGCAGGGCCCCTAGTGGAAACGATGCCGTCGCCTGCGCCAGGCGGTCGCGAACCGAGATCAGCTGCATGCTTCCGCCGCCGATGTCAAGCACGATCCCGTCGCGCATCGTCGTCGTGTTGACGGCCGCCACGTAGCCGAACCACGCCTCCTCCTCGGCGGAGATGATCTCGATCCGGAGTCCCGTCTCCTCCTCGGCGTCGGATAGGAAGCGGGCCCCGTTGGCGGCGTCGCGGATGGCTGAGGTGGCCACGACATGCACGTCCTCGGGCCGCAGTCCCTCCGCGCGGCAGAAGCGCTCGAACACCGACAGGGTCTCCCGACCGCGTTGCATGGCCTCGAAGCTCAGCTGGCCGCTGGCTCCGAGCCCGGCGCCGATTCGGACCGTCTCGTAGAGCTCGTCGGTGAGCTTCCACCACGACCCCGGGGAATACGTGAAGACGACCAGACGCCAGGAGTTGGAGCCCAGATCGACGACGGCTACCTGACGGGTGCTCTGCGCGGTGCGGCCGGCCGCCCGGGTGGTACGCCAACTCACGTGACCATCATCCGGTTGCGGCCGGACGTTGGCCGGACCGGGCGCGGCCAAGCTAGGCCGGGGCGGGCTCCTCGCGCACGGCGCGGATCGCCGTGAGCACGGCCAGGATCGTCATCAGCACCGCGCTGGAGACACACCACTGGCAGATGGCCTTGATCGTGAACAGCTCACGGTAGGTCAGGTACATCGAGAACCCGAACCCGATCAGGGCGATGGCAAAGCCGGCGACGCGACCGAGCTCTCCCCGAACCAGGAGCGAGCCGAGGATGCCGACGTAGCCGAGCAGCCCGAGGACGGCCACGGGCACGCCGTCGAGCTTGGCGTAGCGCGAGGACTGCACGGTCTCGCAGCCACCGCTGGACAGGCACAGAACCTTCAGCCCTTCGTAGTGGACGTAGGTCAGGTAGCCGGCGATGCCGATCCCGACCAGCGACAGAACAAGAATGGCGATCCGCAGACGCCGGTCAGTCAAAGCGCCGCCCCGTCCCGCCTCGGTGGCGCTCAGCGTGCTCACGAGACCTTCTTGACCGCCTGCTGAAGCTGGGGGTACGTCGCGATCGTGCCGATCGCGGTCTGGCCCTTGGGGCCCGTGAAGACCAGCGTCGGCGTGCCCTGCACGCCCGCCGTGGTCCCCGACTGCACGTCACTGGCGACCTGATTGGCGAGCGTCGAGTTATTGCGCTCTGACTCCCACTGGGTCAGGTTCAGGCCCGGGACTTGCTTGGCCAGGTTCTGCAGGTAGGCATCGGTCACGTAGCCCGTGCCCTCGGCGCCCTGCTGGCGGTAGAAGAGCTCGGCGTAGTCCCAGAAGCGATTCTGCGTGCCGGCCGCCATTGCGGCCACCTGCTGCGTCTTGAATACGGACGGGTCCCGGGTCGCGGTCTCGAACGACTTGTAGACGATCTTGACCTTGCCCTGTTTGACCTCGTTACGAATCAACGGTGAGAGACCGCCACTGACCGTGAAGTCGCGGCAGATGGGGCACTCGAGGTCCCCGTAGTAGACCATCGTCACCGGCGCGTTGGGGCTGCCAAGCGTAGCCCCGGACTGGGGGATACCGCTGAGCAGGTTGGTGACCGAGGCCACCGTCTGGCTCGCCTGCTTGCCCTTCTTCAGTCCGCCGCCGCTGCTGCCGCCGCTGGACACGGCGATGGCCACGGCGAGGATCGCCACGGCCAGCACGATGACGCCGCCGATCATGCGCAACCGGCGTTCACGGCGGGCGCGTTCGGCGCGCGCCTGTTCCTCCGCCAGTCGGCGTGCGCGAGCTTCTTCTTTTTGCTTCGTACGAGAGGCCATGTCGTCTAGGGATGCGGTGCGAACAGGGATCAAAGCACCCCGCCAACACGAGGATAGCGACCACGACAGTCGCGCTCCCCCGCTACGTGGACGATGGCCGGCGCCCCGACCGCCGCCGCCGGCTCAAGAGGCGACGTTCAGTGTGAACGGGGCGGTGATGACCTTTCCGTGCTGCTTCATCTGCAGGAACAAACGCCAGGTTCCGCCGACTGGCAACAGGACCCCGACGGTGAGCTTGCCGGGCGTGGCATGACCCGTGACGCGGCTCGCGCTGACGCCGGGCAGACTGCCGCAGTTGGGCGCGTTGGGGGCGCAGATGTGGGTGTGGAAGTAGTCCAGCGAGCCCTGGCGGAAGAAGATCGCGTGGGCCAGCGCGCCGAACCAGGGGGTGAAGGTGACCTTGGCCCCCTGCGGCGAGGTTACGTTGACGTGCAGGAACTGGGCCTGGATCGCGTGCACCTGAGGGTGGTGCTGCATATCGAAGTGGTAGCCGTCGATGACTTGATCAGCGTGGTAGGCGGGAAGCGCCTTGGGGTGGTAGGCGCCGGCCACCTGGACGTTGCGGACGAGCTGGAAGTTGGGCTGCCCGCCGTGGATGTCTGGGTAGGCGTCGACGAGCACGTGGTAGGGCCCCGGCGCGGGGAATGTGACCCGCTGATGCAGGACGCCGCTGGCCGTGATCGGCGGGTGCTGGTGGACGATGTAAGCGAGGTCGTCGCGCACGATGATCAGGTGCACGCCCGTGTGGGGGCCCGGTCCCGTCCTGTAAGTGGTCAGGGTCTTGCCGCTGGGAAGCTGGATCGCGAACGTCATCGTCACCGGTCGGCCCGGGCGAACCGAGCCCGTGGGACTGAACTGGCTGAGGGTGAACTGCCGTGCCGGAGCGATCTTGGGCACGCTGACGCCACCCCCGCCCGAGCTCGACCCGCAGGCGGTCAGACCGAACGCCGATACCGCGACGGCGACGAGCACGGCCAGGCGGCGCCAGGCCGCTGGCGAGGCGGTGACGGGGGGTCTGCTCATCGCGAGGCGGCGTCCAGGGCCTGGCGCAGCTCGGTCGTCCCGAACGCGCCCTCTAGCCGGGCGGTGATGATCCCGTGGCGATTGATCGTGAACAGCCACGGCTCGGTATGCAGGTGGAAGGCCTTCATCTGGGCGCGGAGCCCCAGCTTGGGCTGGTTGTGGGCGTAGACCTCTTCATGGATGAAGGTGACGCGACCGGCGAACTCACGCTGGAGCGAGACCGCGACGTCGGTGACCGGTCCGCAGATCCGTGAGACGCAGAACTGGGGGGTGGAGAAGAGCAGCGCCACCGGCCGCTTGCCGAGGACAGCCTGCAGCGACACCGAGTGCATCTGCTCGGGAGGCCGGCGGGTCGTCAGGAGGCGTACGTTCCCGCCCGTGGTGGCCAGCGTGTCGGTCGCGATGTCCGGCGCGTGCTGCCCGACGTCGGGAATCGGCGAGGAACGGGCGACGGCAATCTCGCCCGGCGCTCCGATCAGGCCCTTGCTCGTCCGGGTCATGCTCAGCACGGTGAAGGTCCCGGCGTGCGGGATCGGCAGCCGGGTGGCGTAGATGGCCTGGATTCCGCCCGGCCCCGCGTTCTGCTGGCTTCGGTATTGCGCGGGGACGGTCATCGGATCGGCCGGGGCCAGGAACGGTCCCTGGGCCGGCGAATGCGCGGTCTTGGCGATGTAAACGACGGTCGGCGCGTAGATGAAGGCGCCCGAGGAGGCGTTCAGCCCGAAGGCCAGACGCCGGCGGCCGGGAGTGAAGGTGCCGGTGGCGGCCCCGAATTGGGCGCTTGACTTGACCATCGTCGCCAGCTGCTGGAGGCTGCGGCCGCGGGCGGGCGGGAACTGGCCGGCCCGCGGATGCTCGGCCGCTCCGAGCTCGGCCACGGCCGGGGGCGGAGCCGCGCTGGTGGTGCTCTGGGCGGTGCTGGTCGCGCTCGCGGAGCTCGCCGCGGCTGGCTTGCTGGACGTCGACGACGACGAGCCGCAGGCACTCAAGCCCAGCGCCAGCACTAATCCGGTCAGAAAGACGACCGGGCGGACGGATTTATTTCGGTTGGTGTTGTTCATGCGCGGTGCATCCCCGGCGGGGACAGCGTCTCGCTCGCCGCCCGACCCTCGATCAGAAACAGGAGCAGCTGATAGGCGGGTGATTCGGGGGTCGGGCTAAATCTACAGACGGGCGCGCCACGACCGCGCACGCCGAACAGCCGCATTTAGCGTGTAAATATCCTGTAACCAGGCGTTAGCGCGCCGCAAACGGTCCGGACCTGTGCATTACAGTGGCGGCATGGCGCTCGAGCGAAGCGAAACGCTGCCTGGCCAATCCAGCAGCCCGCCGCGGAACGGAAACCGACTGCGACTGGCGGTCCTGGACCGCGACCCCGGATTCATGCAGGTCCTGTCCAACCGGCTTTCCGCGCTCGGGGGCGAGTACCGGGCTCTGAGCGCTCCGGCCAGCGTCGATGCCCTGGTGGCGATGCGGCTCAACGCACTGGTCGTCGACCTCGCCGTCCTGGGTCCGAGTGGCTGGGATTACCTGGAGCGCGTCTGCTCGCAGTTGTCTGGTCTGGCCGTGATCGTCTGCACGGGCCCCTCGTCAGTGGCCCAGCGCGTGCGTGGGCTGCGCCTCGGCGCCGACGCATGGATCACCAAGCCGTGCCACGCCGAGGAGCTCATCTGCGTAATCGAGGCAGCGGTCCGCCGCCATCGCCGCACCGAGATGCCCGTGCTCGACACTGCGTCCCGGTTCGGCGAGATCACGGTACGCCCAGACCTCTACCAGGCCTACGCCGACGAGGCGAGCCTCGAGCTGACCGCACGGGAGTTCGAGATCCTCCATCTGCTTTCCGGCTCGGACCGCGTCCTGCGCCGCGAGGAGATCTACGAGCGCGTGTGGGGCTACGCGATGGCCCACGGTGACCGCTCGGTCGACGTGTTCGTGCGCAAGTTGCGACAGAAGCTTCGCTCCGCCTCGCCCGGGTGGAGCTACATCCACACCCACTTCGGGGTCGGCTATCGGTTTGCCCCCGAGCCCGACGTCGCCGGTGAGGGTGAGGATCATGTTCAGCCCGAGTCCGGGCGGGATGCGGACGTCGGTGGCGGCCCGGGCGAGCTCGATCCGGCCATCGATGCCGGCCCGAGCCAGTTCGATCCGGCCCTGACCGCCTGAGTCGACTGCGGCCCGGAAGCCGCGGTCCCAATCGCCTCGGGTCACGACTCCTTCACATCGTCGTTACGGGTCGATAACACGCCGGACCCGCGCGAGCAGCAGGATCGGGACCGAGATGGCGCTCGCTGCCCAACCCAGCCGTGATGGGCTCGAGGTCGGACCCCTGCAGATTCTTCCCGAGGATCACCTCGCCCGCGCAGGGGGTCGCGCCCTGATGCTCTCGATCCGCGAGCTGCGTCTGCTGACCGAGCTGGCGCGGCGTGCGGACCGGATCATGGCCCGCGAGGAGCTGTTTGCGCTCGTCTGGGGGCGGGAGATGAAGGCCGGCGATCGGTCGGTCGACGTATACGTGCGCAAGCTGCGCGTGAAGCTGGAGGCGGCCCTTCCCGGGTGGTCGTTCATCCACACGCACTTCGGTTTTGGCTATCGATTGGCCGCCGAGCCCCTACCGCAGTCCAACAAGCAGTTCACAACCGGTTAACACCTTGCCCTTCGCCGGGACCGAGACTCTCCCCGATTCCAATGACCAAGGAGATAAAAGTGCGTACAAGTCGTTTTGGCGCGATCGCGGCGGTGCTCTGTGCGGCGCTCGTGATCGCCGCGTGCGGGTCGAGCAGTAGCTCAACCGGCGCGCCGGCACCCGGTGGTTCCGGCGGCGGCTCGAGCTCGGGTTCCGGCGGCAGCGGTGTCCCCGCGACTCTCAACGGCGCCGGCTCGACGCTGGCCGCCCCGATCTATCAGCAGTGGGGCTCGACCCTCAAGAACCAGGGCCTCACCGATCAACTTCAATCCCGTCGGCTCCGGCGCCGGCGTGGCCGACCTGCAGAGCACGACGGTGCAGTTCGCCGGCTCTGACCCGGCCCTGAAGTCGTCTGACCAGTCCAAGCTCAAGGGCCCGGCGCTGCAGTTCCCGGTCGCCTTCGGGGCGATCACCGTGTCCTACAACCTGCCCGGCATCAAGAGCGGCCTGAAGCTCGACGGGCCGACGATCGCCAACATCTACCTGGGCAAGATCAAGACCTGGAGCGATCCCGCCATCGCCAAGCTGAACCCGGGCCTCAAGCTCCCGAGCACCAGCATCACGGTGGTCCACCGGTCCGACTCCTCGGGTACCACCAAGGGCTTCACGACGTTCCTGGAGGACTACAGCCCGCAGTGGAAGTCCCAGGTCGGAGCCGACAAGGACGTCAAGTGGCCGGCGGGCACCGGTGCGGCCAAGAACGCCGGCGTGGCCGCGGCCGTCAAGCAGACCTCTGGGGCGATCGGCTACGTCGAGCAGGCCTACGCGCTGGTGAACAACTTCACCTACGCCGCGGTCAAGAACTCGCATGGCCAGTTCATCCAACCCACGATCGCCAACACGTCGGCGGCGGCCACGGGCATCGCGATTCCGCCGGACCTCGGGATCTCGACCATCAACGCCGGCGGCCCGACGGCCTACCCGATCGTCTCGCAGACGTTCCTGGATGTCTACAAGGACCCCTGTAAGGCGGGCGGAGCCAGCGCCTCCACGGCTAGCGGGATCAAGCGCTTCTTGACCTTCGCCATCGGCGCGGGCCAGCAGACGCTCGGCTCGGGCTCCAACAAGCTGCCCTATGCCCCCTTGCCATCCAACCTGGCTGCTAAGAACATGACCCAGTTGAAGACCATGACCTGCAACGGCTCAGCCATTTCGTAGGTGGGGGTCAGCGCCTCAACGGTTGCCGGCGGCCGCTCGCGTTGGCAGCGGTCGGCGGCCAGCCGCCTACCGGACCAGATCCTGCGGTGGGGCCTATTTGGCCTCGCCGCAGCGATTCTGGCCCTGTTGGCGTACTTCTTCATTCGCCTGATCGGCGAATCCTCGAACACGTTCAGCACCTTCGGGCTGAGCTTCGTGTTCGGCAACGACTGGGACGTCAGCCGCAACATCTACCACGGCTTTCCGCTCCTGTTCGGGACGCTGCTGACGTCATTCATCGCCCTGGTTATCGGCGTGCCCGTGGCCATCTCAGCCGCCCTGTTCGTGACCGAGTTGGCCCCGCGGCGAATGCGCGGTGCGCTGACCATCCTCGTCGATCTGCTGGCCGCCGTCCCGTCGGTCGTCTACGGCCTGTGGGGCGTGTTCGTCCTGCAGCCCAAGCTGCTGCCGGCCGAGAAGTGGTTCGCCAGCACCTTCTCCTTCATCCCGTTCATCGGCGGGGGCACGGCCACCGGGCCCAACTACTTCGTGGCCGGCCTGATCCTGGCCATCATGATCCTCCCCATCGTCTCGGCCATCGCCCGTGAGGTGATGGCCACCGTGCCCGCCGAGCACAAGGAGGCCGCGCTGGCGCTCGGCGCCACGCGCTGGGAGATGATCCGCATGGCCGTCCTGCCGTATTCCCGTCCCGGGATCACCGGTGGCGCGATGCTCGGCATGGGCCGCGCTCTGGGGGAGACGATCGCCGTGGTGCTGGTGATCGGCAACGCGCCGGTCATCGGCTCGCACCTGTTCAACCAGGGCTACTCGCTGGCCGCGGTGATCGCCAGCGAATTCGGTGAGGCGGCCAGTACTCCTGTCCACAGCTCGGCGCTGTTCGCCGCCGGCCTGGTGCTGTTCGTGCTCACCCTGATCGTCAACATCATCGCCCGCCGCTTCATCTCCCGCGGCCAGCGGGGCCGCCGCGAGGTCGCCGCGGCCGGCGTGAACCTCGCGGCGGCGCCGCCAAATTGATCATGAGCCTGACTGAGTTCGCACCCATCAGCCCCGGCCGCCGGCGCCAGGACCGGATCATGCGCGGCCTCCTGTTCGCTGGCACGATCGTGGCTCTGATTCCGCTCGTCCTGGTCCTCTACTTCCTGATCTCGAAGGGGGCCTCGAGCCTCAACGAGAAGTTCTTCACCACCGACCCGACGGGCAGCTTCTTCGGCAACCAGGGCGGTGTGCGCAGCGCGATCCTGGGCACGCTGGAGATCGTCGCCCTGGCCAGCCTGATCGCCATCCCGATCGGTATCGGCGTTGCCCTGTTCTTGACCGAGTACGGCAAGGAGTCTCGGTTCGCCAACGCCGTTCGCTACTTCATCGACGTGATGACCGGCGTGCCATCGATCGTGTTCGGCCTGTTCATCTACATCGTGCTCGTCACGAGCCACATCGGCGGTGACTTCACGGGCTGGAAGGGCTCGGTCGCGCTGTCGCTGCTGATGCTGCCGATCGTCGTGCGCGCGGCCGAGGTCGTCCTGCTGCTGGTCCCCAATGGGCTGCGCGAGGCGGCGCTGGCCCTCGGCGCCCCGCGCTGGCGGGTCATCTCCAAGGTTGTGTTGCCGACCGCTGCTCCGGGGCTGGTCACCGGCTCGCTGCTGGCCATCGCCCGTGGCATGGGGGAGACGGCCCCGCTGTTGTTCACGGTCTCCGTCGCCTTCGGCGCGACGGCCGACCTGGGCGCGCAGATGAATACGCTGCCGGTGCAGATCTTCAACGACATCGGTTCGCCAAATACGACACTTAATAACCGGGCCTGGGGCGCAGCCCTTACCCTGGTTGCACTGGTCCTGATTCTGAACTTGATCGCGCGCGCAGTGGCGCGGAGGAGTCGAATGGCATGAACCCGCCCGAGACCAACACGGAACCGGCCATCAGCGAAGAGACCGACAGCCAGCCGACGGGAGAGCCGACCGAGAGGACCGGCGGTGCTCGCGCGTCCGAGGAGGAGCGGGAGCGCCCCGATCTCTCCGCACTGGGTGTCCGCGAGGGCGCCGGTCACGCGATCAGCGTTTCCGGATTGAGCGCCTACTACGGCGATCAGCAGGCGATCAAGGGTGTCGATATCCGCTTCCCGGCCAACGAGGTCACAGCGATCATCGGCCCCTCGGGGTGTGGCAAGTCGACGATGGTCCGCTGCATCAATCGCATGCACGAGGAGATCCCCGGTGCCCGGGCCGAGGGCAGCGTCAAGCTGGACGACCTCGATGTCTACGGCGACGGCGTCGACGTCACCTCGGTGCGGCGGATGATCGGGATGGTGTTCCAGAAGCCAAATCCGTTTCCCACGATGTCGATTTTCGACAACGTCGCCGCCGGCCTGCGCCTAACCGGCCTCAAGCGGGACAACATGCGCGAGCGCGTCCACCGCGCGCTGCGCGCGGTCGGTCTCTGGAACGAGGTCAAGAACCGGCTGGACGAACCCGGGACCAGTCTCTCCGGCGGCCAGCAGCAGCGGCTGTGCATCGCTCGCGCGATCGCCGTCGAGCCCGAGGTGATCCTCATGGACGAGCCCTGCTCGGCCCTGGACCCGATCGCCACCCTACGCGTCGAGGAGCTGATCGACGAGCTCAAGGAGCGCTACACGATCGTCATCGTCACCCACAACATGCAGCAGGCCGCGCGGGTGGCCAACTCGACGGTGTTCATGCTCGATGGTGAAGTCATCGAGCACGCCCCCACCAACCAGGTGTTCACCAACCCCAACGACGAGCGCACGGAGCGCTACGTCACCGGCAAGTTCGGATAGGGGCAACGGCGTGGCCCTGAAGGAGACTCGCCACCAGTTCCGGGAGGATCTGAAAGGGCTCGAGCAACAGGTCCTGGGCGGTCTGGATCTGGTCATCGGGCAGCTTGACCGGGCGCTGGAGGCGGTCGGCTACCAGGACGTTGAGCTGGCCACCATGGTCGTGGCCGACGACGACCGGATCGACGGCCGCTATCTCGAGGTCCACCAGGGCATTCTTTCTCTGCTCGCCCGGCAGGCGCCGGTGGCCGGTGACCTGCGCATCGTCGCCGCCCTGCTGCACGTCATCCGCTGCATCGAGCGGATGGGCGATCAGTGCGTCAACATCGCCAAGCTGGTTCCCCTCTCGGGCTATGAGTCGCCCAAGGACAAGGACATCCTCGACTCGATCGAACGGATGGGACAGCTGGCTCGCTCCCAGGTTTCACAGGCGCGCGAGGCGCTGCGCTCGCGCAACGTCGAGCTCTCCCAGGACCTCGCCCGTCAGGACGCCGAGATCAACCGTCTCAACCGGGCCATCTTCCGCCGTGCCGTCGACATCGGGGATGAGCTCGACATGCGGGAGTGGGGGATGTACATGATCCTCGTCGCGCGCTGCCTGGAGCGGATCGGCGACAACACGGTCGACATTGCCGAGCAGGTCGTGTTCGTGGTCACCGGGCTGTTCCGCGAGCTCGCCGACGCCGGCGCCGCTTCGGGCGACACCGCCCCGTCGCTCTAGCGCCTGGATCGTCATAGGCGGCATCTCGGCGGTCCGTGACCCGCTGCGCGGTGGACGGTCGGCGCCCTTGTCCTTTAGCCACGGGGCCAAAGACGGGTTCTGGCGGCGGGCCTAGGTTACCGCCATGCCCCGGCGCCCTCCCCAGATCGTCGCCTTCGGCGGCGGCGGTTTCTCGATGGAGTGGGGCAACCCGCTCCTGGACGACTACGTGCTCTCGCTGGCCCGGGTCAGGCGGCCCAAGGTGTGCTTCTTGCCCACCGCCAGCGGTGACGCCGATCACTACGTGGTGCGCTTTTACCGGGCCTTCGCCGCCCCCCGGTGCGCGCCGTCGCACATCTCACTGTTCCGGCGCGAGACCGGGTCGGTGACCCGTGCGCGCACCTGCTGGCTCAGGACGTCATCTACGTCGGTGGGGGCAGCCTCGTCTCGCTGATGGGCACGTGGCGGGCGCACGGGCTGGACGAGGCGCTGTTCGCCGCCTGGCGCCGGGGCGTGATCCTGTGTGGCGGCTCAGCCGGCAGCCTGTGCTGGTTCTCGCACTCGGTCTCCTCCTTTCACGAGGGGCCGGCGCGGCGGCTGGAGGGCCTGGGCTTCCTGCCCCACAGCAACGCCGTTCACTACAACGAGGAGCCCGGCCGGCGCACCGCCTTCCTGGAGGCGGTCGGCGCGGGTCTGCCCTCCGGGTATGGCGTCGGCGACGGCGCGGCCCTGCACTTCGTGGACACCGACCTGGTCGAGGTGGTCTCCTCGCGTCCCGGTGCGCGCGCCCGGTACGTGACCCCCGACGGACAGGGGGGCGCGGTCGAGGAGGATCTCCCGGTTCGCTACCTGGGTGAGCCGGTGCCGGCGCTCGTGGTGGGTGAAGCGGTGCTGGCGGCGTGACCGCGCTCTGCCGGGCGTGAGCGAGCCCGGTGCGACATCCTCATGTTGATGGTCGACCGTGCCCAAGACCCTCGTCGGATCCTGGCCATGGGCGGCGGCGGCTTCACCATGGCGCAGCGCAGCCCGGCGCTTGACCGGCTGGTCCTGACGCTGACCGGCAAGGAGGTGCCGCGGATCTGCTTTCTGCCCACCGCCAGCGGAGATCCCCGCGAGCAGACGACGCGCTTCTTCGAGCGCTTTGCCGCCTGGCCGTGTGAACCCACGATCCTGTCGTTGTTTCATCTCGCCCGCGACCGGATCGATCCCCGCGAGCACCTCCTGGCCCAGGACGCGATCTACGTCGGCGGCGGCTCGATGCGAAACATGCTCGCCGTCTGGCGCGAGCACCGCGTGGACGACGCCATGCGGGCGGCGTGGGAGCGGGGTGTGGTGCTGGCCGGGCTGAGCGCCGGGGCGATGTGCTGGTTTCGCGGCGGGGTCACCGAGAGCGGTGGGGCGCCGGCGCCCGTGGACGGGCTGGGACTGCTCGCGGGCAGCCTCTCCGTTCATATGGACGGTGAGCCCGAACGCCTGCCGGTGTTCCGGGCGGCAGTGGCCTCGGGGCGCCTGGAGCCGGGCTACGCCGCCGACGACGGCGCCGGGCTGCTGTTCGCCGGCACCCGCCTGGAGGCCTGCGTCGCCTCGGTCCCGTCGGCGCGCGTGGTCCGGGTGACACCGGGAGGACCCGAGGGCACGACGCTTGAGGAGATGCCGATGCGCGCGCTGGACCGTCCCGCGCCGGGCGCCACGCTCGATCAGGAGTCGCGCGGCGTCTCCGAACTGCGGGCGCTGCGGGCCGGGCGCCACCGCTGGGACTGACGCGAGTTCTGAAGGCGCTGTCGGTGCTTCAGGCTCAGGCTGGCTGACGCCGGCGCAGGACGATCAGCGCCGCTGACACCGCCAGGGCGGCGACGGCGAGACCGATGATCAGCCCCAGGCTCGAGCCTGAACCCGAGTTGCTCGCCCCCCCGAGGCCGGTCACGCCCTTGATCGGATGACCGGCCGCGGCCGCCAGACGGGCCACGGCCGGGATGGCGGCCTCGGCGAGCTGGGTCGGGCTGGTCCCGGCCGGCTTGGGCAGCCCGGCGGCCGCGGCGGCCGCGGCCTTGGGGAGCCCCTGCGTCCCGTAGCCGGCCGCCATCACCACCAGCAGCTGCTGCTGGCCCTGAAAGCTGATCTCCTGGTCCAGGAAGCTGGCGTAGGCCTGGGGCTTGCCAAACAGATCGGGGATCACGCCGAGGTCCAGCGGGCGGCCGATCAGCGCGACCTTGATCGGGAAGCCCTCGGCTTTGGCGGTGGCCGTCTCCGCGTTCAGCGTGGTCTGCGCGGCGTGGCCGACGGGCGGGGCGTAGGGGTAGAAGACGTTCTCGCCCAGCAGCGTGTCGCTGGCCGGATCGCCGTCGGCCAGCGCTCCGGAGACCAGCAGCGTGCCCGCCAGCAGCACGACGCTCAAGAGGCTGATGATCCGCGCTGCCATCGCCGGACATTATCCTCGGGGCCACCGTGGCCTCGCCGAAGTCCAAACGACGCTCGCGCAAACGCCGCAATCCGGGCGCGGCGCCGCGCGCCGTCCCCTCGAGCCGGCGCGACGAGCGTCAGGCCCGCCAGGCCGAGGCCCGGCGCGAGGTCCAGCGGAGCGGGCGCACCCTGGGCCGGGAGGGGGAGCGGCCCGAGGGGCTGTTCGGGGGGATGCCGGTCTCCGAGCTGGGCATCCTGATCGGCGTGATCGCCCTGGTCATCGGCTTCATCTCCGGTGGTGGCCCGGCGCTGATCGTCGGCATCGTCGTCCTCGGCCTGGCCGTGCTCGAGGTGACGGGCCGCGAGCACTTCTCCGGCTATCGCTCGCACACCACGCTGCTGGCCGCGGTGCCCGCCGTGGCCCTGGAATCCCTGATCGTGGCGGTGTTCGGCGCGCCGCGCCAGCGGGCGCTGCTGATCGTGTTCGTCGTGCCGGTGTTCGCGGTGCTGTTCTGGTTTCTGCGGCAGCGGTTCGCCACCGCTCGCCAGGCGCGCGTGGCGAGGCTGGCCCGGCCGCCCGCCCCGTAGTCGCCGCGGTGGTCCTCAGGGGAGTCGGCGCCCGCCGCCGCCGAGGTCGTCCAGAGCGGCGCCGCTGCGGTCACGCTCCGCCCTCGGCCGGGCTTTGGGTTCGATTTGGTGCCATATAGACACCAAATCGAACTCGCTTAGCTGATTTCGACCTCGGCGCCGCTCCGTTCGCGCTCGTCGGCGGGGACAACGGGCAGGTGCAGCCGGAATACCGCTCCGCCATCGGGGGCGTTGGCCGCCGTCACGGTGCCCCCGTGCTGCTCGGTGACCTGGCGGACGATGGCCAGGCCGAGACCGCTGCCCTGACGCCCGCGCGCGCCCGTGCCGCGGAAGAAGCGGTCAAACACGTAGGGGAGGTCGGCCTCATCCACGCCGGGTCCGTGATCGCGGACCTCGACGCCGTCGCGGTCCACGGTCAGCTCGACCGTGCCCCCCGGAGGCGAGTGGCGGGCGGCGTTGTCGAGCAGGTTGTTGATGGCCCGCTCGAGGCGCGCGGCCACTCCGTCCACACTGACGGGCGCAAGCGCCGTAGTGAATTTGATCCCGGGTGCGTTGCGTCTCGCGCGGGCGACTGCCTCGTCGGCAATCCGGTCGAGATGGACGTCCTCGGTGGCAAAACCGGGCTGATCGCCGCGGGCGAGCTCGATCAGGTCCCCGACAAGCGCGGTCAGCTCCTCTGACTGCTCGACCACGTCGGACAACAGCCGGCGGCGATCCTCGGGCTCGAGCTCGGCCTCAGCGAGCAGGACCTCGATGTTGGTGCGCAGGCTGGTCACAGGCGTACGGAGCTCATGCGAGGCGTCCGCGACAAGCTGACGCTGGGCACGCATCGAGTCATCCAATTCCGAGCGCGAGCTCTCCAGACGATCGAGCATGGTGTTGAAACGTGTAGCCAGCTGGCCGACCTCGTCGTCGGCATGGATGCGCAGACGGCTGGTCAGATCCTCGGTCTCACCAATGTGCTTGGCCGTCTGGGCCACCTCGGCCAGCGGGGCAAGCACCCGGCGTCCGGCCATCCGGCCCAGGAACGCGGCCAGCGCGGCGCCGCCCACGACGAGCAGCAGGAGGACCAGCCTCAGATTGGCGAGGATGTGATCCACGCCGTTGAGGGGCCGGCCCAGTTCGACGGCCACTGGGATCGTGGTCTGCTGGTCCGGGGACAGGGCGAGCTCGTGAAAGCTGTAAACGCGAATGTGTATGCCGTTGATGGTCACGTCGCTCATCGCAGCCGAGGTCCGGCCCGAGGCGACACTCCTGATTGCGCCGTTGACCGGGAGGTGCAGGGGGCCGAAGGGCTGCCCGACGATCGAGCCGTTGGCGGCCACGATCTGCGCGTACGGGGCGGGGCCGCCGGCCGCGGGGGGCAGGCCGCGGAACTGGTTGTTGCCGAGCGCCGCCTGGCCCTCACGAGCAACCAGGGCCGCCTGGCCCTCAAGCGTGGCGTCGACCTGATTGCGCAGTTGGCTGCGCACGACGAAGTAACAGATCAGCGCGGCCAGCAGCACGGCGACCCCGACCGAAGCGGCGGCGATTAAAGACAGTCTCTTGCGCAGTGACACGGGGCAGGCCGCCTCGGTCAGTCGCGCAGCACGTACCCGACGCCCCGGACCGTGTGCAGCAGGCGGGGTTCGCCGCCGGCCTCGGTCTTGCGGCGCAGATAGCCCATGTAGACACCGAGAGCGTTGGACGTGGGCCCGAAGTCGTAACCCCACACATTCTCGAAGATCGTGGTGCGGGTCAGGACCTGACGCGGGTGGCGCATGAACAGCTCCAGGAGCAGGAACTCGGTCCGGGAGAGCTCGACCAGACGATCGCCGCGGTGAACCTCGTGGGCCACCGGATCGAGCACGAGATCGGCGTAGCTCAGCACCTCGGAGCCGCTGCCGCCTTCCCCAGCGCGGCGCAGCAACGCGCGCAGCCGGGCCTGGAGCTCGCGCAGCGCGAAGGGCTTGACCAGGTAGTCGTCGGCCCCGACGTCGAGGCCCTCGACCCGGTCGTCGACGGCGTCTCGCGCGGTCAGCATGAGAACCGGGGTGCGGTCGCCGGACTTGCGCAGGCGGCGGCAGACCTCGAGGCCATCGAGCTTGGGCATGAGGATGTCGAGAATGACCGCGTCGGCGGTCTCACCAGCCAGAACGTCAAGAGCCTCCTCGCCGTCTTCGGCCAGCGTCACCTCGTGGTTCTCGAGCCGCAGAGCACGCTCGAGCGCCCGTCGAACGGCGGGCTCGTCGTCCACTACCAGTACATGCGCCATGTCGGAATCATCGCGCTTGCGAGTAAAAGTTCGTGAAGAAGGTCAGGAGAGCTCGAGCAGCAGCGGGGCGTGGTCAGAGGGCTTCTTGCCCTTGCGGTAGTCACGGACGATCCCGCAGCTCTGGATCCGGGGAGCCAGTTCAGAGCCGACCAGGAGCAGGTCGATGCGCAGCCCAAAGCCCTTGTGGAAGTGTCCGGCGCGGTAGTCCCACCACGTGTACTGGACCTCATCAGGATGCAGCGTGCGATAGGCGTCGGAGAGCCCGAGGGCCTCCACCGCCTGCAGCCGCGAGCGCTCGGGCTCGCTGACGTGCGTACCGCCGATGAACGCCGCCGGGTCGTAGACGTCGGCATCGGCGGGGGCGATGTTCATATCGCCGCCGATGACCAGCCGCTCGGGTCCGAGCTGGGCCGCCCGCGCCGCCATCACCTCCAGGAAGGCCAGCTTGCGGGGATACTCGGGGCTGTCGAGGGTCCGGCCGTTGGGGACGTAGACGCTGGCAAAGCGGATGCCCTCGACCGTGGCTTCGCACCAGCGCGCCTCGCCCGGCACCGGGTCGCCGGCCAGATGCAGGACGGGATCGGTCAGCGCGAGCCCCTCGCGGGCCAGGATCGCCACACCGGACCACTGCCCGGCTGAGCTGTCCACGCCGTGGTAGCCGGCTTCAGCGAGCTCGTCAACCGGGAAGCCGTCGGCGGCGGTCTTGGTCTCCTGCAGGCAGGCGACGTCCGGACTGAACTGCGCCAGGAACTCGAGCACGCGGGGTAGCCGCGCCCGGAGCGAGTTGACGTTCCAGGTGACGATGCGCATCCGCACATGTTCGGCGATCGGCGCCGGCCGCGCCGACTCGCACCCCGGAGAGGGTCAGCGGCTTTCGCTGCTCTCCTGCGAAAAGCTCAGGGTGATTGCCTGCAGCGGAGTGCCGCCGCCTTTGCTCGAGGTCAAGTAAACCGTCTTGACGGCGACGAGCTTGAAGCGGAAGACCAGATAGATCTTGCCGCTCGCCTTGCGCAGCGTCAGTTTTGCCCCCTGGAAGTGCTTTCCGGTGGCGCAGGCCTGGAACAGCTTGGTGCTGGCCTTGTCGACTCGCTTCGTGATGGAGATGTCCTTGACCTGGACGCGGCGGCCACTCGCATTGGCGGTCGCGGGGCTGGCGAACGAGAAGTCCAGGACATTGAAGGTCACGGCATCTGGTCCGCTGCCGATCTGCACGGTTCCCACGGATGGCGCGTTACTGCGCAGGGGCGGCGGGGTGATGGTCACGCCCGGATCGCTGGCCACCGTGATCACCTGACCGCCGATGGTGAGGGTGTGACCGCCGGCGATGGTCACGCTCTTGCCGGGTGCGCCCGGTGATCCGTTGGTGCCCGATGCCCCCGGCGCGCCGGGCGGCCCCTGGGGTCCGCTGGCGTTCCAGTTCAACGCGGTCTCGGGAGCAGGACCTGCGGCACCGAAGGCCGTATGACAAGTCTGACCCGCCGCCGAGTCGATGACCCGCAGGTTCGCGCTGGTAGTGACCGGAACACTTCCGGTGCCCGTGACCTGAACGCAGCCGTGAATCACGCCGTTGCCGTCCGGCACCGAGGCCACGGCGAACGCCGCACCACCACCCAGGGCGCCGGCTGCGACCAGCGCGCCAGCTCTGGAAATCCTGCGCAGGGAGGTCCCGGTCCCCATGGTGACGCGATCCTATTGTCGCGATGACGCCAGAATCAAGTCATGGCAACTGACAAGCTGGGGCGCTACCGGGCCAAGCGCGACTTTGCGGCCACTTCGGAGCCGGCGGGATCGGCCGCGGAACAGGCCGCGGCCGCCCCGCTCCCGCGCTTTGTGGTCCAGGAGCACCACGCCACCCGCCTGCACTGGGATCTGCGCCTCGAGCACGAGGGCGTGCTGGCCTCGTGGGCGATCCCCAACGGGATTCCGCCTGATCGGGCCGAGAACCGGCTGGCCGTGCACACCGAGGATCACCCGCTGGAATACCTCGACTTCGAGGGCGACATCCCGGCCGGCGAGTACGGGGCTGGGACGATGCGGATCTGGGATCAGGGGACGTTCGAGACCCATCTCTGGGACGACAAGAAGGTCGAGATCACCTTCCACGGCGAGCGCCTGAACGGCCGCTACGGGCTGTTCCCGATCGGGAAGGGCAAGGACAGCGAGAAGGACTGGATGATCCACCGCATGGATCCGCCGGTCGACCCCGGCCGGGTGCCGATGCCCGAGCGGATCCTGCCCATGCTGGCCGACTCGGCGTCTGATCTGCCCCGAGACCAGTCGCGCTGGTCGTTCGAAGTCAAGTGGGACGGCGTGCGCGCGCTGGCCTACGCCCAGCCCGGGCGCCTGCGCCTCGAGAGCCGCAACCTGCGCGACATCACCGACGGCTATCCGGAGGTCCGGGGGCTGATCAGGGATCTCGGCATGCGCGAGGCGGTGTTCGACGGCGAGCTGATCACCTTCGACGAACAGGGACGGCCGAGCTTCGAGCGCCTGCAGCGGCGGATGAACGTCACCTCGCCGTCGGCGGTGCGGCGGTTGGCGGCGAGCACTCCGGTCGTCTACGTGATCTTTGACCTGCTGTATCTCGACGGCCACGATCTCATGGGCCAGACCTACGCCGAACGCCGCGAGGCGCTCGACGGACTCGGACTGGGAGGGCCGGCCTGGCGCGTGCCCGCTGTCCACGCCGGCCAGGGTGCGGCCCTCCTGCAGGCAACCGAGGCGCAGGGGCTGGAGGGCGTGATCGCCAAGCGTCTGGACTCCCGCTATGAGCCGGGACGGCGCAACGGGGCGTGGCTGAAGGTCAAGCACGTCCAGCGCCAGGAGCTGGTCATCGGCGGCTGGCTGCCCGGTGAGGGCCGGCGCCAGGACCGGATCGGCGCGCTGCTGATGGGCTACTACGAGGACGACGGCCGCCTGCGGTTCGCCGGCCGGGTCGGGACCGGCTTCACCGACCGGATGCTCGGGCGGCTCGGCTCGGTCCTGTCGCCGCTGCAGACGAGCGAGTCCCCGTTTGACCCGCCGCCCAAGTTGCCGCGCAACGCCGTATTCGTGCGCCCCGAGCTGGTGGCGGAGATCGAGTTTCGCGAGTGGACCCAGGAGGGCGTCATGCGGGCCCCGTCGTTCAAGGGGCTGCGCGATGACAAGCCGTCCGCGCGTGTGGTCCGTGAGGTGCCCTCCGGCGATCGCCCGGTCACGGCGAACGACTCGGCCACGGCAGACGACCCGGAGGCGACGGACGGCCTGGTCACGACGGACGACCCGGAGGCGCCGGACGGCCTGGTCACGACGGACGGCCCGGTCACCGCCGAGGGGCTGTTCGGGGCGGCCGAGAAGCTGCCCGACGGCTCGTTTGCGGTCACGGTTGACGGCCGGCGTCTGAAGCTCTCGAACTTCGAGAAGGTCCTGTATCCGCAGACCGGATTCACCAAGGGCGACCTGATCGCCTACTACGCCCGGATCGCGCCGGCCGTGCTCCCGCACCTGCAGGATCGCCCGCTGACGCTGAAGCGCTACCCCAACGGGGTCGATGAGCCGTACTTCTATGAGAAGCAGTCCCCGTCGCATCGGCCGGAGTGGGTGCAGACGGCGCGCATCGGGGGGGTCAATTACACGCTGGCCCAGGACCGCGCCACGCTCGTCTGGCTGGCCAACCTGGCCGACATCGAGCTGCACACGTCGCTGGCCATGGCCAAGCGTCCCGAGCGTCCGACGATGCTGGTCTTCGACCTCGACCCGGGCGCACCGGCGGGTATCGTCGAGTGCTGCCAGGTGGGGCTCTTCGTGCGCGGGCTGTTCGCTCAGCTGGGGCTGGAGAGTGTGGCCAAGACGTCCGGTTCCAAGGGGCTGCAGGTCTACGTGCCGCTCAACGAGGCGGTTACCTACGCGCAGACCAAGCCGTTCGCGCGCAAGGTCGCCGAGGTGCTCGAG
Organism: uncultured Solirubrobacterales bacterium; assembly: GCA_963849455.1. Classification (GTDB taxonomy): domain Bacteria; phylum Actinomycetota; class Thermoleophilia; order Solirubrobacterales; family Solirubrobacteraceae; genus Palsa-465. Next base: position 334,640 of record CAWKHE010000005.1, read on the forward strand.
CAGCGTTTCCCAAAGCTGGTCGTGTCACGGATGACCAAGCGCCTGCGGGATGGCAAGGTGCTCGTCGACTGGAGTCAGAACGACGAGCACAAGACGACGGTGACCGTGTACTCGGTGCGGGCCCGCGAGCGCCCGACCGTGTCGGCGCCGGTGACCTGGGACGAGGTTCAGCGATGCCAGGAGGAGCGAGACCCAGATTTACTGACCTTCGACACGGCTCAGGTGCTTGAGCGGTTCGCCGCCGGCGGTGACCAGTTCGCTTCACTGCTCAGTCTCCGGCAGGCCCTTCCGGCTGTCTAGGATGATCGAACCAGATGGACCAGATTCAGCTGCGCAACCGCCTGCTGGTGGCGACCGGGATGTGGAAGGAGGCAACGGGCGAGCCCCTGCCTCGCATGGCCCCCGGCAGCCCCGAGGATCAGATCCGGAGCTTCGAGCTAAAGCTCGTCGATCGGCTGTGGGAGACCGCCACGCCCGAGAACGCGCGGGAGGTCGCCGACCGCACCTGGGATCTCGTCCACGACCGACCCGACGCTGACCCGGTCAAGCAGCGTGTGGTCGAGTGCCATGAGGCACTGGCCCGTCTCACCCGCCTGCAGGACTAGAGGCTCGGGCCCCCGCCGACCACTCGCCGGGCAGCGCTAGTCGGGCAGGACCGTCGTCTCCGCCGGCGCGGCCTGGGAGTTGCGGCTCAGCCCGGCCGCGGCGTAGGCCTCGGCCTCGTCGAGGGTCTCGTGCTCGAGCAGGGCGTGGACGAGCGAGTCAAGGTTCTCACGGTGCTCGATGATCGTGTCGGTGGTCTCAGCGTGAGCCGAGTCGACAATCCGCCGTACCTCCTGGTCGACCATCTGCTGAGTCTGCTCTGAGGTCTCGCTGACTCCCGGCAGCAGCGGCCCGAGGCCGTCAGCGGGTAGCACCGCGACCGGGCCGATCGCACGGCTCATCCCCCAGCGGCCCACCATGTGGCGGGCGATCCGGGTCAGCTGCTGAATATCTGATTCGGCGCCCGTGGTCAGGTCGCCGAACACGACCTCCTCGGCCGAGCGGCCCCCCAGGGCGACCTTGATCTGGGCGATCAGGTGACGCTCGTCGAAGTTGAAGCGGTCGGCGTCGGGGGAGGAGAAGGTCACTCCGAGCGCCATGCCGCGAGGAATGATCGACACCTTGCGGACCGGATCGGCACCGGGCGTGAGCATGCCGATGATCGCGTGACCGGCTTCGTGGTAGGCGGTCCGCCGGCGATCGTCCTCAGAGATCATCACCTTGCGGGCGGCGCCGAGGACGATCCGCTCGAGCGCGTCGGTGAAGTCTCCGCGTTGGACCTTGTCGTGGCCGCGCTTGGCGGCCAGTAGGGCGGCCTCGTTGGCCACGTTGGCCAGGTCGGCTCCGACCATCCCCGGCGTGGTGGCGGCGATGGCGCCGAGGTCGACGTCGGGGGCGAGCGGAACCGAGCGCGTGTGCACGCGGAGGATGGCCTCGCGCCCGGCCCGGTCGGGCGGGGAGACGACCACGCGGCGATCAAACCGGCCCGGTCGCAGCAGCGCGGGATCGAGTACCTCCGGGCGGTTGGTGGCCCCGAGCACGATCACGCTCTCCCGGGGGCTGAATCCGTCCATCTCGGTCAGGATCTGGTTGAGCGTCTGCTCGCGCTCGTCGTGGCCGCCGGAGACGTTGGGGCCGCCGCCGGCCCGGGAGCGGCCCACAGCGTCGAGCTCGTCGATGAAGATGATGGCCGGGGCGGCGGCCTTGGCCTGGGCAAACAGGTCTCGCACCCGCGAGGCGCCGACGCCGACGATCATCTCCACGAACTCGGACGCCGACATCTGGAAGAAGGGCACACCGGCCTCGCCGGCCACGGCCCGGGCGAGCAGCGTCTTGCCGGTCCCGGGCGGCCCGCTGAGCAGAACCCCGCGCGGGATCCGGGCCCCGAGCTTCAGATACTTCTCCGGCTCCTTGAGGAAGTCGACGATCTCGGTCAGCTCCTCCTTGGCCTCGTCGATCCCGGCCACGTCCTCGAAGGTGATGTGCTGGTCGGAGGCCTCCACGCGGCGCGCTCGAGAGCGGCCGAAGGACATCAGCCCGCCGGCCCCACCGCCGCTGGCCGCGCGCCTGATGACGAAGAAGATGATCGCGAACAGCAGCAGCGTCGGGCCGAACCCGAAAATGACGCTCTCGAGGACCGATGGGCCCTTGTTGGGGGCTTGAGCGTCAATCGTGACGTTGTTGCTCTGGAGCAGGGTCGACAGCGCCTGGTTGTTGGCGAACGAGGGGACCTGGGTGGAGAAATTGGTCGACGCCTGCACGTTGCGAACGCCCGGGGGGTAGGTGATGGCCTTGCGGAAGGTGCCCTGGATCGCGTCACCGGTGGAGGCGATCTCCTTGACGTTGCCGCTCTTGACCTGGTTGAGGAAGGTCGGGCTGTAGGGGATCCGGACCGGCGCGTTGGGCTGCAGCGCCTGGGAGGAGATCCACAGGTTCAGCGCCAGCAGGACGACGACGACCCCGGCGACCCACCAGCGCGTCCGGTTGGGGTTGGGCTGCTTGCCGCCGCTTGACGGGGGGGTCGCGCCGCGCCCATCCGGCGCCGGCGTCACACGCCAGCCGGGTGTGCGGTGCGGGGGGTTGTCGTCGCGGTCACCGCGGGGCGGCGTGCGGCGGGCGGGCGGAGTCGGCATGGACTGATTGTGCCAAGGCGCTAGCGCGGCCGTCGCAAATTTCAATAGCCGTCGAGCATCGCCCGGAACATGTCCGCCCCGTGGACTCCCGCTCCGAGCGCCCCCGCCCGGTCGGCCAGCCAGCGGTCCGAGGTGACCACGCGGACCATTCCGGGGCTCGGTTCGGCCCGCAGGCGGCGGACGATCTCGTCATCGGCGGCATCGCGGCGAGGCCGGGGGGCGTGAGTCACCTCGATCACCGTTGAGCGGATCGGGGGCGACGGTTTTCGCTCGAAGATGACGATCACATCCTCGCCCTCGGCCGCGGCCCAGCGCTCGAGCAGATCGACCAGGCGCAGCATCGCCGCGTCCCGGTCCTTCCACCACCCGTCCGGCCGCGTGCCGATCACGTTCATGCCGTCGACGTACCAGCGCATCACTCGTCCACCGGGCGGCGCCGGTCGCGCTTGCGTTCTGACCGGCGGCGTTTGGCGGCCAGCCTGCGCTTGACCGCGGCCTTCGTGGGGCGCGTGGCGTGACGCGGACGGGCGACGGTGAGCGCCGCGGACAGGCGGCGGGCCATCCGCTCCAGGGCCAACTCACGGTTGCGGGCCTGGCTGCGCGCGTCCTGGGCGACGGTGACCACCCGCGGTCCGAGACGGGCGATGTATCCGCCGCTTCTGCTCGTCGGTCAGGGCCGAGGAGGCGGCAACATCGAACGAGGCCTCGATCCGGCTCGAGGTCTTGTTCGCATGCTGACCCCCCGGACCCGAGGAGCGGGAAGCTCGAACCTCGATCTCGCGCAGTGGAATCGCGGTGCTGCCGCGTATGGGCATGGGGTCGTCCATCAGGGCCTGAATGATGAACTGTGTCCGGCCCGTGAACGTTTTTTGGCAAGGGATTGCGGTGACCGTGGTCCGTGTTACATTCCCGCGCGATAGGGCTGGTCACACGTGTGGGCAGCGACAAGCAGGTGCAGGCCTCGGGGCAGTTAATCCTCCACGAGCAGCACTTCAAGCTACGGAGGAGACAAACTCCCATGCCAACCGGAACAGTCAAGTGGTTCAGCGACGAGAAGGGCTTCGGCTTCATCACGCCCGATGAGGGCAGCCGCGACCTGTTCGTCCACCACTCGAGCATCCAGGCTGACGGCTACCGGTCACTCGCCGAGGGCGCGAAGGTGTCCTACGAGGAAGAGGCTGGTCCGAAGGGCCCGAAGGCCATCAACGTCAACAAGCTCTAGCTCGTGCGGATGGGGTCCCGGCAGCAGGGCCGGGGCCCCGTTTCGCAGGTCTGATCTTGGCCGACTGGGTCACGATCTCATCGCTGGCCACCGCCGGCGGCACGCTGGTCCTGGCGGTGGCCACGTTCAGCTCGGTCAGGTCGGCCAACCGCTCGGCCCGAGTGGCCGAGCTTTCACTGCTGACCGGGCTGCGACCCGTGCTGATCCCGACCCGGGACGAGGACCCGCCCGAGACGATTCGCTTCGGTGACGCGCAGGTGCTGCACGTCACCGGTCACGGCGCCGCGGTGGTGATGACCGATGACGTCATCTACCTGGGCATGACCGTCCGTAACGGCGGTTCCGGGCTCGGGGTCATTCACGGCTGGCGGGTTGAGCCGCGAAGGGCCGAGCAGGCTAACGATCGACCCGACCTCGACTCCTTTCGCCGCCAGCAGCTCGACATCTACATCCCCGCCGGCGACATGGGCAACTGGCTCGGGGCGCTGCGTGATCCGTCCGAGCAGATGCAGCGCACCGTCCGTGAGGAGCTCGAGGCCGACGGGACCCTTTCGCTCGACCTGCTCTACGGCGATCATGAGGGTGGTCAGCGGACGATCGTTCGCTTCGGGATCGCGCCGTGGCCGGATGATGACCGGGAACGGGACGCGAGTTGGCGGCGCGTGACCGCCCTGCGCTACTGGAACCTCGACCGACAGGATCCGCGCTAGCCGGCCTCGGACTCCGACTCGGCATCGGAGCCCTGCTCAGCTGAGCCGCGCTCACCGTCGTGCTCGTCGTCATCGCGGTTCGGCGGGGGAGGGGCACCCGGAACGCTCGGGTCGTTGCGCTTGCGCTCCCAGTCCTCCCGGGTGTCGGCGATGTCCTGGCGCAGCTTGTCGCTCTCGCGCTTGAGCGCGTCGCTCTCGCGCTCGAGCTCGTTGGCCAGGCCCTCGTGATCCTCGCTCGTCGACATCAAGGTCAGTCTCACCCCCTAACCGACTCCCCAAACGCCGCCGCCCTCCTGAGGGGTACTATCGAAAGGTAAGGGACGGAGATTTGACGCACGCGCACGAGGCAGCAGGTCCATGAACAAAGCGGTCGAGGATCGCGAGCGCGTGATCATCCGCTTCGCCGGTGATTCCGGCGACGGGATGCAGCTCACGGGTAGCCGCTTCACCGACGCCACGGCGATGGTCGGCAACGACCTGGCCACGCTGCCCAACTTCCCGGCCGAGATCCGCGCGCCCGCGGGCACGCTGGCCGGCGTATCGGCGTTCCAGATTCATTTCGCCTCTCGCGACATCCTCACGCCCGGTGACGCGCCCAATGTCCTGGTGGCGATGAACCCGGCGGCGCTAAAGGCCAACATCTCCGAGCTCGACGGCACCGCGACGGTGATCGTCAATGAGGACGCGTTCACCAAACGCAACCTGGAGAAGGCCGGATACGCCTCCAATCCGCTCGAGGATGGCTCGCTGACCGCCCATCGCGTCCACCGGATTCCGATGAGCACCCTGACCACCCGGGCGGTGGAGGCGATCGAGGGGATCTCGACACGCGACGCCGGGCGGGCCAAGAACCTGTTCGCGCTCGGGGTCCTGTCCTGGCTGTACGGGCGCCCGACCGACGTCACCAAGCGCTGGATCGAGAAGAAGTTCGCCCGCCAACCGGCCGTGGCCGAGGCCAACCTGGCCGCCTTCAACGCCGGCTGGTCGTTCGGTGAGACAACCGAGCTGCTCGACGTGCAGTACCGCGTGGCTCCGGCCAAGGACGTGGCCCCGGGCACCTACCGCAACGTCAACGGCACGACCGCCCTGTCGCTCGGCCTGATCGCGGCCAGCGTGCGCAGCGGGTTGCCGCTGGTGCTGGCCAGCTACCCGATCACCCCCGCCTCCGAGCTCTTGCACGAGCTCTCACGCCACGCCCGGACCGGGGTCACGACCATTCAGGCCGAGGACGAGATCGCCGCCGCCGGGATGGCGCTCGGGGCCGCGTTCGGGGGGCGCCTCGGCGTCACCGCGACGAGCGGACCGGGCATGGATCTCAAGGCGGAGACGATCGGCCTGGCGGTCATGCTGGAACTGCCGCTGCTGATCATCGACGTCCAGCGGGCGGGACCGTCGACCGGGATGCCGACCAAGACCGAGCAGTCGGACCTGCTCATGGCGTTGCACGGACGCCACGGCGAGTCGCCGCTGCCGGTTATCGCGCCGACGACTGCGGGCGGCTGCTTTGACGCCGCGTTCGAGGCCGCTCGGATCGCGATTCGCTACCGCACGCCGGTGATCCTGCTCTCGGACACGTTCCTGTCCGTTTCCTCAGAGCCGTGGCGGATTCCCGACGCTGCCGCCCTGCCCGAGATCGATCCCGGCTTTGCCCGCGCGGAGTCCGTCAACGGCAAGGGCTTTCTGCCCTATGCGCGCGACGATCGGCTCGCCCGGCCCTGGGCCATCCCGGGCACACCGGGGCTTGCCCACCGGATCGGCGGTCTCGAGAAGGCCGATGGAACCGGCAACATCTCCTACGACGGGGCCAACCACCAGCGGATGACCGAACTCCGCGCGGCCAAGGTCGCCGGCATCGCCCAGGAGCTTGCCCCGCTGGCCGTGGACATCGACCCGGACCCGACCCGCCCAACAAACCTGCTCGTCCTCGGCTGGGGCTCGACCGAGGGGGCGATCCGGGCCGGGGTGCGCCGGGCCCGGGAGAACGGTCATCAGGTGGCCTGCGCGCAGTTGCGTCATCTCAATCCCCTGCCCAGCAACACGGGCGACGTGCTGCGCTCCTTCGAGCGGGTGCTGGTGCCGGAGCTCAACTCGGGTCAGCTGGCCTCGATCCTGCGCTCGCGCTTTCTCGTCGACGTCGAGTCGCTGAGCAAGATCTCAGGCCAGCCGCTGTTCGCGACCGAGGTCGCCGACGCGATTGAGGCCCGGCAATGACCCCGGCGACGAGAGAGGAGCACCTATGAGCGCCACGCTCGGCAAGGCCGACTTCCAGTCCGATCAGGAGACCCGCTGGTGCCCGGGGTGCGGTGACTACGCGGTTCTCTCGGCGGTCCAGCAGTTCATGCCCGAGCTCGGGATCCCTCCAGAGCGGATCGTGTTCATAACCGGCATCGGCTGCGCCGGCCGCTTCGCGTACTACATGGACACCTACGGGATGCACGGCATCCATGGCCGCGCGCCGGCCCTGGCCACGGGCCTGGCCAGCGCACGGCAGGACCTCTCGATCTGGGTGGTGACCGGCGACGGTGACTCGCTCTCGATCGGCGGCAACCACCTGATCCACGCCCTGCGGCGCAACGTGCCGGTCAAGATCCTGCTCTTCAACAACCAGATCTACGGACTCACCAAGGGCCAGGCCTCTCCGACCTCAGAGCTGGGCAAGATCACCAAGTCGACGCCGTTCGGGGTCGCCGATCACCCCTTCAACCCGGTGGCGCTGGCGCTCGGCGCGGAGGCCACGTTCGTGGCCCGGACGATCGACCGTGATCGCCAGCATCTGACCGAGGTCCTGCGCGCCGCCGCTCAGCATCCGGGTGCGGCCCTGGTCGAGATCTACCAGAACTGCCCCGTGTTCAACGACGGGGCCTTCTCGGCCCTGACCGACAAGGAAACCCGGGACACCAACCAGATCCGGCTGGAGGCAGGTAAGCCGGTCCGCTTCGGGGTCGCCAACGAGCGCGGCGTGATCCGCGGCGCGGACGGCTGCCTGGACATCGTCGACGTGGGCGAAGGCGACGACAGCGAGCTCCTCGTGCACGACCCGGCTCGGTCTGACGCCGGTCTCGCCTTCTCGCTGGCCAAGCTGGCCGAGACGCCCACCGGCCCGACACCGATCGGGGTGTTCCGCAGCGTGCAGCGCCCGGTCTACGGCCACGGTCCGGCCACCGAACCGCCCTCGGAGGCGCACCTGGCCGATCTGCTCACGGCCGGCGACACCTGGACGATCGCCTAGCCCGCCGAGGCGCTACGCCGTTTTCAGGATTCGGCGACGGTCCCGCCCTCGGGCTCGAGCGGCAACCCGGCGGCGGCCCAGTCGAGCAGCCCCCCGAGAAGGTTGTGGGCGTCGTAGCCGGCCTGGCTGAAGGCCTGGGTGGCCATCGCCGAGCGGGCGCCCGTTCGGCAGTAGAAGATGACCGGCCGCTCGCGTTGGATCGAATCTGCCTCCTGGCTGAGCCGGCCGAGCTCGATCAGCCGGTCGCCGGCGATCCGGCCGGCCTCGTGCTCGTGGGCCTGGCGGACGTCGATCAGCTGAAACTCCCCGCTGGCGAGCAGCTCTGAGACCTGCTGGGGGGTGTAGTCACCGGCCGGGACGCTCATGCGTTCTGAGGCTAGCGAGGAACCGCGCGCGCCTTCGCCGCCGGGGCCGACATTCCTGGCTACCGCCGGGACATGCGTCCAAACGACAGCCATCTTGCACGTCGTGTACTGTGCGGCGCCGATAAGCACCCAGTAGCCGAATCGCCGCGGCACCAGTCCGTGGCGATCGGGGGACCCGATGGGACCGAAAGGTTCCGGGGGCGAATCGCCGGAACACCGGCGTAGCGCATCTTTCAGCGCGAGCCCGACAGCTAACCCCGAAGGCAACCGAAAGAGAAGGGTTAGTTTCGTGTCTCGAGTTCGTTTCCGTGCCGTAATTCGGCTCGGCGCCATCGTCGTCATGGCCACTGCCGTCATGCTGCCCGCCACCGCGCTGGCCGCTCGCGTGTCCCTGGGTTCGCGCGTGCTCCGTCAGGGCATGCGCGGCCCCGACGTCGGTGCGCTGCAACTGGATCTCACCCGGATCGGGCTGCACACCGCGTTCACCGGTTTCTTCAACGCGGCCACGCGCCGCAACGTGATCCGCTTCGAACGGGAGAACGGGCTGGCGGCGAACGGCCGCGTCGGGCGGGCCTTCGTGCGCAAGCTCAACCGGCAGCTGATCACGCGCTCGATCACCGCCGTCGCCGACAGCGGCTCGAGCGGCGGCAACGGGGGCACCGGCCTGGGCAGCGGCTCGAGCAGCTCATCCTCGAGCTCGTCGAGCTCGTCCGGTGGCACCGTGCGCCGGGACGGCGGCTCTCAGCACCTCGGTGAGCGGACGCTGCGTCGGGGCATGCACGGACACGACGTGCGGGTGCTCCAGGGCTATCTGACGCTGGCCGGCTTCCCCACCACCGTCGACGGGTCGTTCGGCGCCGGCACGAAGCGCAACGTGATCCGCTTTGAGCGCTCGCGCGGTCTGCGCGCCAACGGCGTCGTGACCTACAGCCAGTCGCTCGCGCTGCGCGCGGCCGTGGCCAAGACGCAGGCCGTGACCAGCGCCGCCCTCGGTAAGGCGACGATCAACTCCGACGGCACGGCCAGCGCCCCGGCCGGAGCGCCCCCAGTCGTCCAGCAGGTGATCGCGGCCGCCAACCAGATCATCACCAAGCCCTACCGCTACGGCGGCGGCCATCGCAGCTTCAACGACTCCGCCTATGACTGCTCGGGCGCGGTCAGCTACGCGCTGCACGGCGGCGGCCTGCTCGTCCTCCCCGGAGGCGTCGCCGGCGCTCGAGTCCTACGGCAGCGCCGGGCCCGGGCGGTGGATCACCGTCTACGCCGACCCCGGCCACACGTGGGTCGTCGTCGCCGGCATTGCCTTCGACACCGCCAACTGGGGTGGCCCCAACATCCCCAGCGGAAGCGGCCCGCGCTGGCGGCGCAACCCGACCGGAAATCTGCGCGACGGCGGCGACTACGTCGTCCGCCATCCCTCCGGTCTCTGACCCAGACAACGACCGCACGGCGGTCCGGTTTCTGACCCAGAGGACGAGAGCAGGACGGTCCGGGCTCTGACCCGCCCAGCCGGTTGGAAGCCGCCGCGGACGGCGTAGGATCAAGAGGCGTCATGTCCGCGCTGTCCGAGCTCTACACGGTTCCCCAGGAGCACCTCGATTTCCGGGCCACGATCCGCGATATCGCCCGTGAGCGGATCGCCCCGCGGGCCGCGGAGATCGACGAGCAGGCCGCGTATCCCCATGACCTTCGGGCCCTGCTCGCCGAGCAGGACATCCTCGGCCTGCCGTTCGACACCGAGCACGGGGGCACCGGTACCGGCACGCTGATGCTCAACATGGCGGTCGAGGAGATCGCCAAGGCCTGCGCGTCGACCGCGCTGATCCTGATGGTCCAGGAGCTGGGCACGCTGCCGATCAAGCTCCACGGCTCCGAGGAGCTCAAGGACCGCTTTCTGCCTCGGTGCGCCACCGGCGAGTGGTCGCCGGCCTTCGCTCTGTCCGAGCCCGAGGCCGGCTCTGACCCCGGCGGGATGATCACCCGCGCCGTCAAGGACGACGATGAGTGGGTGATCTCCGGGACCAAGAATTGGATCACCAACCTGGGGATCGCCGACTTCTACGTCTGTTTCGCCGTTACCGACCGCGATGTCGGGCACTCGCACGGCATCACGGCATTCGTGGTCGAGGCCGACCGGCCGGGGTTCAGCGTCGGCAAGCTCGAGCACAAGCTCGGCATCCGCGGCTCACCGACGGGCCAGCCGATCTTCGACGACGTCCGCGTTCCGGAGGAGAACGTCGTCGGGGATGTCGGAGACGGCTTCCGCGTCGCCATGTCCACGCTTGACCGCTCCCGGCTCGGGGTGGCGGCCCAGGCCCTCGGGATCGCCCAGGGAGCGACCGATTACGCGGCGGCATACGCCCGCGAGCGCCGACAGTTCGGCAAGCCGATCAACTCCTTCCAGGCCATCCAGTTCAAGCTGGCCGATATGGAGACGCAGTGCGCGGCGGGCCGTGAGCTGCTCTACCAGGCCTGCGCCAAGGTCGACCGGGGAGACCCGGACATCGGCAAGTACTCGGCCATGGCCAAGCTGTTCTGCTCCGACGTGGCCATGCAGGTCACCGTCGAGGCCGTCCAGGTGCTGGGCGGCTACGGCTACGTCAAGGAGTATCCGGTCGAGCGGATGCTGCGCGACGCCAAGATCACCCAGATCTACGAAGGCACGAACGAGATCCAGCGGCTCGTCATCGCCCGGACCCTGCGTTAGCGCCATGTCCGGTCAGCCGCCCACCATGCGCCGGATCCTGCTCTCGGCCGTGGCGGCGCTGACCGTCGGCCTCGGGCTGGTCAGCGTGCTGGCCGGTTTCAGCGACTCGTTCGCGCTGCGGCTGGTCCAGGGGGTCGCGGTGTTCATGGCCGGCGCCGTGATCCTCGGCTGCGCGGTCGTGTGGGCGATGGTCCACCTGGCCGGCTGGCGTGAGCCGGAGTCCGAGGAGGACTTCGAGGCCCTCGTCCAGCGCGCCGAGCGGCTCGCCGCCGAGGGCAGCTGGGGCGAGGGCGAGGACGATTTCGATGACGATCCCGCCGATGACGATCCGCAGCCGGTCGAGAACGACGAGGATTTCCGCGCCCTGGTCCGGGCGGCCATCGACGATCTGCCGCTCGAGTTTCACCACGCGCTCGAGCACGTGGCGATCGTCGTCTCCGACGGCGGCCGGCGCCGGCGCGCCTATGGCCTCTACCAGGGCGACACCGTGGCCCGGGACTTCTTCCACGACCGGATCATCATCTTCAAGGACACCCTGCTGCGGGATTTCGGTCACGATCCGGAGCTGCTGAAGGCTCAGGTCACCCGCACCGTTCGCCACGAACTCGCTCACCATCTCGGCTGGGACGAGAAAGGCGTCCGCGGGCTCGGTCTCTAGGGCCGCAGCCCCGGGGCTGGGCGTCAGGCGGGGCGAGCGTGGCGTCAGCCGGGGGCGGGAAGCGACACCGGCGTAGGATTCCCTCGCCACCACCGATCAGGAGCCAGAACAGATGCCCGAAGCCGTGATTGTCGACGCCATCCGCACGCCCATCGGCCGTGCCATGAAGGGTTCGCTGAAGACCGTGCGTGCCGACGACCTCGCCGCGCTGCCGATCCGCACCCTGATCGAGCGCAACCCGGGCGTGGACTTCGCTCAGACCAACGACGTCCTGATGGGGGCGGCGTCCGGGGTCGGGGAGCAGGGCTACAACGTGGGCCGCAACGCGGCGCTACTGGCCGGCCTCGACCACCACGTGCCGGGCTGCACCGTCAACCGCTTCTGTGCCTCCTCGCTGATGACGATTCGGATGGCCTCACACGCCGTCAAGGCCGGCGAGGGCGACCAGTACATCGCCGCCGGCGTCGAGGCCGTATCCCGGGCCGGGCTCGGCGCGGGCATGATGGACGAGGCCAAGAACGACGCCCTGGATGGGTCTGAGGGCTCGCTGTATGACGTCTACATCCCGATGGGGATGACGGCCGAGAACGTCGCCGAGCGCTGCGGGGTCACCCGTGAGCAGCAGGACGAGTGGGCGGTCATCTCCCAGAGCCGCGCCGTCGAGGCCCGTGACAGCGGCCACTTCGATCGCGAGATAGTGCCCGTCACCGTCGCCGCCCACAAGGACCAGGACAAGGAGGGCAACGAGATCGACGTCCCCGAGACGGTCGTGTCCAAGGACGACGGTCCGCGCGCGGGGACGACGATGGAGGTGCTGGGCAAGCTCCGGCCCGCGTTCCGGCCCGACGGCACCGTCACGGCCGGAAACTCGTGTCCGCTCAACGACGGCGCGGCCGCCGTGCTGGTCATGTCCGAGGACAAGGCGCGCGATCTCGGCCTGGAGCCCAAGGCGCGGATCATCGCCTCGACCGTGGCGGCGATCCGGCCCGAGATCATGGGCCTGGGCCCGATTCCCGCCATCCAGGCGCTGCTCAAGCAGACCGGGATGACGATGGAAGACATCGACATCGTCGAGATCAACGAAGCCTTCGCGGCCCAGATCGTGCCCTGCCGCGAGGAGCTCGGCATCCCGGAGGAGAAGCTCAATCCGTTCGGCGGCGCGATCGCTCTCGGCCATCCCTTCGGGATGACCGGCGCGCGCATCATGACCACGCTCATCAACGGGCTGACGGCGCGCGACGGGACCTACGGAATCGAGTCGATGTGCGTGGCCGGCGGCATGGGCCAGGCCATGCTGATCGAGCGCTTGAGCTAGGCGGGCAGTTTGCGGCTGGCGGCGGTCCGAGCGTTCAGCTCGGGCCGGCCAGCCGGGAGACCGAGACGGCAAACAGGTCCTCGGGGTCGGTCAGCCAGCGCTCCAGCTCCAGCCCGGCCGCCTCGAGATCGCCGGTGATCCGTTCGCGGGTGAACTTGGCACTGATCTCGGTGCGCAGCTCCTCACCGGCGGCGAACGCGACGCGCAGATCGAGGTCGCTGATCAACACCGACATCGGTCGCGTTGCTCGCAGCCGCATCTCGACCCACTCGTGCACGCGGTCAAAGAACGCGACGTGCTCGAACGCATCGGGGTCGAAGTCGCCGCCGAGCTCCCGGTTGATGACCCGCAGCACGTTGCGGTTGAACTCGGCCGTCACGCCCTCGGAGTCGTTGTAGGCGGCCTCGATCACGGCCGGGCTCTTGACCAGGTCGGTCCCGAGCAGCAGACGATCGTCGGGACCGAGCAGCGTGGCCATCTTCGCCAGCACGCCCCGGCGCGTGCCGGGCGGGAAGTTTCCGATCGTGCCGCCGAGCAGGGCGACCAGGCGCGGGACTCCGGGCTCGGCGGGGGGGACGTGCTCGAGATGGCGCTCGAGATCGCCGACCACGCCGTGGACCTCGAGGTCGGGGTAGTCGGCGACGAGCACGCGGGCGGCGGCCTCGACGACCGAGGCCGACACATCAAGCGGGATGTAGCGCCGCAGTGTCCTGTGGGCGGACATCGCGTCCAGCAGCAGCCGGGCCTTATCGGAGGCTCCGGAGCCGAGCTCGACCAGTTCGGCGGCCTCGATCTCGGCCACGAGCTCGGGCGCGTTGGCCCTGAGGATCGCCGTCTCGGTGCGGGTCGGGTAGTACTCGGGGAGCTCGGTGATGCGCTCGAACAGCTCCGAGCCGCGGGCGTCATAGAAGTGCTTGGGGGAGAGTTCCTTGAAGGGCTTGGTCAGCCCGTCGAGGACGTCGTTGGCCAGGGAGCGCTCGTCATCCTCGGTCAACCACGAGTCGATCTGGACCTGCTCGGTCTCGCGCACGCTTCTCATCACAGATCACCCGCCACTCGTAGGCCGCTGAAGATCTGTCGTCGCTGTGGGTAGTCCCAGTTGCGGAATGTGGCCGTGGCGACGCGCGAGCGGGTAGCCCAGGAGCCGCCGCGCAGGACCTTGAACTCGGAGCCGAAGAAGACCTCTGAGTACTCGCGGTAGGGGAAGGCCGTAAAGCCGGGGTAGCCGCCAAAGTCGCTGCCCGTCCACTCCCACACGTCGCCGATCATGCCCAGGCAGCCGTAGGCCGACGCGCCCTCGGGGTGAGCGCCGGCGATGCCGGGTCCGCCGGCCAGCTGATCGATGTTGGCGTGCCAGCCGGGGACGGCCGGCTCATCGCCCCACGGCATCGCCCGGGCGAAGCCCACATCCTGGTCCCAGGTCGCCGCCTTCTCCCACTCGTTTTCGGTCGGAAGGCGCAATCCGTGCGCTCTGGCGAAGGCGTCGGCCTCGAACCAGGAGATGTGGACTACCGGCCGGTGCGGATGCAGTGGCTCCAATCCAGTCAGGCGCCACTCACTGCGCAGGTCAGACGTCCATCCCGCTGGTCGGGTGATGTCGTAGTCCTCCTTCCAGCTCCAGCCTTCATCGGACCACCACTCGCGCCGCTCGTAACCACCTCCCTCCACGAACGTCAGGTACGTCGCGTTGGTGATCGGGGTGCGCCCGATCAGATAGCCGCGCACGTCGGTGCGATGACGCGCCCGTTCGTTGTCGTAGGCAAACACGGTCGGGGGAGCCCCGATCGTGCACCCGCCGGCCGGGACCTCGATCAGCTCGAGGCCCGTGTGGTGGCTGGTCGCCGACGGTCGCGCGGCGCGGGCCGTGCCCCGGCGCCCGTCGAGGCGGTAGTGCTCGAGGCGAGCGAGCTGCAGCGTCTGGAGCATCGTCTCGTTGTGCTGCTGCTCGTGGCGGATGATCAGCTCGGCGACGATCCCGTCTCCGACTCCCTGGTCGGCGATCACCTCCAGCGTGCGGTCCCGGACCTCGTCCAGGTACTCCCGGGCCTCGGGCGCCCGCAGCAGCGGCAGGTTGCCCCGGCCGGCGCGGGGAGTCTCGAAGGCGTCGTAGACGTCAGCGAGCTCGTCGTGCAGCAGCGGGCGTCCGCCGAGCCTGTGGGCGATCCACAGGTCCTCGAAGGCGGCGATGTGACCGAGGTCCCACACCAGCGGGCTCATTAGCTCGGAATGGACACGCTCGAGGTCGGCGTCAGAAACGCTGGCCACCAGCGCGTAAGTGCGCTCCCGTGCTTCGGCGAGAGCCGTGACGGCTTCCGCATCGGACAAACTGACCGCTTGCAGCTGCGAGCCGTCCACTGAGACCATTGTGCACAGCCTCGGATCGTGACTAAACCTGGTTCGCGCGCTGGTAGCGCAGAAACAGCGTCCCGTCTGCGCTCCAAAGCCCCGGCCAGAGCGAAGTCCGCGGGCTCGGGCAGCGCAGCCCCGGCCGTGATCGGGATCTCCGTCCCGCCGCCGACCACCGTTCGGAGCCAGGGTCAAAAACAACTCGTCCAGGACCTGTTCGCGCAGCAGGGCGTTGAGGACCCTGGGGCCGCCCTCGCACAGCAGGGCCCGCACGTGGTGCTCGGTGCGGAGATGCTTCAGGGCATGAGCGAAGTCGAGCTCGCCCGGGGCCAGGCGGACCAGTTCGACCTGGCGCGGCGGTGGACCCGAGCGGGACCGCGGCGCCGGAGAAGACGACCACGCGCGCCTCGGGCTCTGAGAACAGCGGAATATCGAGGGGCAGGCGCCCGCTGCGGGTCAGGACGCAGGCCAGCGGCTCGGGGGCGAGGCCCTCGGCGCGGCGGCGCGCGCGGACCTCGGGATTCTTGATCAGGCGGCCATAGCGCTCGGCCTCAAGCGTCCCGGTCCCGACCAGAACGGCGTCCGCCATCGCGCGCAGGGCCCCGAACAGGGCCTTGTCACCCGGCGTCGCCCAAACCCCCGGAGAGACCGTCCACGCTGGCTCGACCGTCGAGGCTGGAGACGAAGTTGGCGACCGTATAGGGACGATCCGGGCGGGCCGCATCGGCGAGATCGAAAGCCGCGAACGTGGTCGTCGATCTCCACCTCGCCGGGGGTCGGAAACAGCTGGCGGAACAGCATGCGCGGAGTGTGACCGAAAACCAATAGGCTCCGGCCCGATGAAATTCAAAGACCTCAGCCGGGGCGAGCTGCTGGCGGCGATCGGGGGCATCGTGCTCCTCATCTCGCTGTTTCTGAACTGGTACACGCTCGGCAACAAGCACGCGATGCTGCAGACCTGCCACGGCCCGAACAGCGAGTGCACGGGCTGGGTCGCGCTGGCGTCGCTGAGGTACGTATTCGTCGTCGCCGCGGTTGCCCCGGCCATCCTGGCCTACATCATCATCCGTGGCCACGCCCTGTCCTGGCCGCGCGGCGAGATGACCGCGGTCGATCGCGCTCGTGGCGCTGGTGGCTCACCCTCGTGGCCGGGCGTGATCGACAAGCCCGGCACCCCGAAGGCCGAGATCGGCATCACCATCGGCTGGTTCGTGGCCCTGCGGCGCCTGCCTGCTGATCCTGTTCGGCTCCGTCTGGCGCGCGCAGAAGAGCGGCGCGCGGCGTAAACCCCCAGGAGTCCTATGAGCGTGTCTCACCCGGCCGGCAAGCCGGATCGCAACCTGGCCCTCGAGCTCGTCCGGGTCACCGAGGCCGCCGCCCTGGCCGCGGCCCGGATGATCGGCCGCGGGGATAAGGAGGGCGCCGATCAGGCCGCCGTGGACGCCATGCGCGAGGTGCTCGACACCGTCTCCATGGACGGCGTGGTCGTGATCGGCGAGGGCGAGAAGGACGAGGCGCCGATGCTCTTCAACGGGGAGCACATCGGTGACGGCACCCCGCCTCAGGTCGACATCGCCGTCGATCCGCTCGAGGGAACGAGGCTGACCGCGCTCGGGATGCCGAGCGCGCTGGCGGTGATCGCCCTCTCCGAGCGGGGCGCGATGTTCGATCCCGGGCCCTGCGTGTACATGGAGAAGATCGCCGGCGGCCCCGACATCGCCGACCTGCTCGATCTCGACCGTCCGCTGGCCGACACGCTGAACCTGATCGCCCAGCGCAAGAACCGCGACATCCGCGACGTGATGGTCGTGATGCTCGACCGCGAACGCCATCACGAGGCGATGGCAGCAGGTCCGCGACGCCGGCGCCCGCGTGCGCCTGATCACCGACGGCGACGTGTCGGCCGCCCTGCTGGCGGTCAGCGAGAACTCTCCCGTCGACCTCCTGTGGGGGATCGGCGGCACGCCCGAGGGCGTGATCTCGGCCGCGGCCATCAAGTGCATCGGCGGCCAGCTGCTCGGCCGCCTCTGGCCCCGCAGCGATGACGAGCGCAAGGCGGCCGTCGACGCCGGCTACCAGCTCGAGAAGGTCCTCACCTGCGACGACCTGGTGGCCGGCGACGATGCCTTCTTCTCGGCCACCGGCGTGACCGACGGCGATGTGCTCCAGGGCGTCCGCTACCAGGGCGATCGGGGCGCGAGCACCGAGTCCCTGGTCATGCGCTCACGCTCCGGAACGGTCCGCCGCATCTCGCGCCCGGCACGACCGAGCCAAGATGCGCGCCCTCGGAATCAAGTACAGCTGAGTCGACGGCCGCTTTGTCGGGAGCGGTGACGGCCGGTTCGGCCGCCGCCCCGTTGGCGCCGCTGGCCGCTGGTGACTCGTCCGGTCCGTCCTCGCGCAGGGCGCCGATCACCGACTGGGCCAGGTCGAGCTTGGCCAGCGAGCGCAGGAAGTTGTTGGTGACCAGGACGTGGATGGCCGACTGGGTCATCTCGTAGACCGGGGTGCTGAAGCCGACGGCGATCGAGGGGTAGAAGTTCGCCACCTCGACCTCGATCTTCAGCTTGGCGCGACCCTCCTCGTCGAGGCCAAGGCGACGGACGTCGACCGACAGGTAGCCGCAGCCCCGACCGGGCCGGGCCACGAGGAGCCCGTCGCTTGATCCGCCAGCGGACGGCTCGCCGTGGTCGGCCTCCATCATGTACTCGGGGGCGTCGAAGCGCAGCAGCGTGAGCGGCTGGCCGAGGAGGACCACCGACCGCGTCTCCCGGCCCGTAGACGACCTTGATCAGGCCGAGCGTGACCCGGGACAGAAAGCGCCAGTAGGTCCGGGCCAGGTTCTCCAGGTTGGCCGGATTCCAGATCCGGTCGAGGTCCTCGGGGTCGAGGGTCAGCTCGGCCGACTGGGCCGAGCGGACCGCCCCGTCGTGCGCGATCGACGGTCGATTCGCGCGGCGAGACGATCACCGCGTGGGCGGGCAGCGGCCGGTTGTCGTGCCGGCGGCGCCAGGCGACGACCGCGGAGACAGCAGCGATGATCAGCGCGACGGGGGCGATCACGGGCTTGATTGTGACCGAACGAGACGCAGGGGCGGCCGGTCGGAGGCGGGCGCCAGGCGTTTCACGCGGCCAGCTCGGCGAGGGCGACACTGGCTTCCGGCCGGAAGCACGCCCTCGCCGGCCGGGATCATGGCCAGCGCGTCCGCACCGAGCAGCGAGGTCAGGATGTGGGAGCCCTGGGCTCCGTTCGGCACGGCCGTCGTCGGGCCCGGGCCCCGCTCGCAGGACGACGCGGATCGCCTGCTCGCGCCGCGGATTGCGCTTGACATCCTCGCCGAGCACCGCCTCGGCCTCGAGCCGGCGGCGCCTCGGTACGGCCCTGGAGCGCGTCGGAGCGCGGGCAGCACGAACAGCGAGAAGGTGACCACGGCCGAGACCGGGTTGCCGGGCAGGCCGAAGACGAGGCCTTCGTCGTCGAGAACTGCCGAACCAGGTCGGCTTGCCGGGTTGCAGGGCCACGCTCCAGAAGATCTCCCGGTCACGCCGAGCGCGGCCAGCGCCGGCTTGACGTGGTCGTGAGGGCCGACGGAGACGCCGCCGGAGATGATGACCAGGTCCGAGCTGTCCAGCGCCGCCTCGATTCCCGACGCGCGTGGCCTCCCGCTCGTCGGGCAGCTGCTCGGGGGGCGCGGGTCGGGCGCCGGCATGACGGGCCAGCGCCGCTCAGCATCGGGGCGTTGGAGTTGTGGATCTCGCCCGGGGCCGCAGCGGCTCACCGGGCGGCTTGAGCTCATCCCCGGTGGCCAGCACCGAGACCCGGGGCGCGCGTGCGACGCTGAGGCTGGCCGGCGCCCGCGGCCACGGCGGCGCCGAGCTCGACCGGGCCCAGCCGGGTGCCGGCGCGCAGGACGGTGGTGCCCGGCGGCCATGTCCTCACCCGGGCCGCCGGACGTGCTGCCCCGGCGGGATGTCGGCGCCGGTCTCGATCCGAGCCGTCCTCGTCGAGCGTGACCTGCTCCTGGGGGATGACCGCGGAGGCGCCCCGGGGGAGGGCCGCGCCGGTGGAGATCCGGATCGGCCTGGCCGTCGCCACTCGCGGTCGTGGGCGTGCCGGCCCGGGATTCGCCGACGAGGGTCAGCCGGCGGCCGGCCGGCCCGGCCAGGATCGCGTAGCCGTCCATGGCCGAGCAGGCGAACGGGGAACGTCGCCGGCGGCCCGCACGTCGGCGTCCGGAGCACGCGGTCGAGCGCCATGCTCCACCGGCACCTCCTCGGGCGGCAGGGGCGTGACCGCGGACAGGACGAGGTCGCGGGCCTGGGCGACGGTGATCAGGGTGCTCGGCATGCGGAATTCGGCCGCCGAGCATATTGATCGGCGGTTCTCAGTCCGGAGCCGACTGAGGCGCGTGATACAAGACGCCGATGCAGCCCGGCCCTCCCCGCCGCCGGCGGGCCGACCCGTTGCCGACGTGTCTCTCGACGCGCTGCTCGACCGTTCCGAGGATCTGGCCAAGGGCTGGCTGCTCGCCCTGCTCGAGCAGGCGCCGCTGGACGATGCCCCCCGCATCCTGGCCACCGATCTGACCCGCGAGGGGCCGCGGGTCTGTGAGGCGGTCCTGCGGGCGATCGGCTCCGACGCCGACGAGCGCCGCCTCGAGCCCGAGGGGCCGCTGGCGCCACTGGCGGCTCGGGTCGGGGAGCTGGCCGGGGCGGCCGGGCCGCGGGACACCGCTCAGGCTGTTGATGCCCTCCAGGGCGTCGATGTGGGCCGGCCCTGCGGGCCGAGCTGCGGGATCCCGACCCGGAGCTCGTCTCCCAGCTGGCCGAGCGTCTGGCGCAGGTGAGCGCCGTTCTGCGGGCCGCCGTCCTCCGCGCGCCTGGCTCGACGGGCGCGAGCGCCGGTCCGGTCGCGATGCCGCTCGGCGGCGCGCGGTCGGCGGATCGCCGCCGTGGGGGAGCGCCGGCCGCGAGCAGCCGCCCCCGGCTAGGCGCTCCGCCCCGGGCGGCCGGTCCCGCCGCCGACCGCGCGAGCAGCCGCCCGTCCCCGACCCTCCGCTGGGCCCGCGCGGCCGCCCGCGCGCCGCCCGGCGCGGCCCTCGGGCCTCAGCCGCCGCAATCGCCGCCCGTGGCCGACCCCGGGTGCCTCCGCGCCCCGGCCGCGAGGCCGCCGAGCCCCGGCTCCGGGCCTGGATGGCCGGCGACCCGCCGCCGGCCGAGCCGCCCCCGCTCTGGGTCGGTGCGCTGGCCGAAGAGATCGAACACAGCGGAGCCGCGCCCCTCTCGCTGCTGCTGGCCGAGCTCGAGGATGCCGACCGCGTGCTCGCGGTCGAGTCCGAGCCCGACGCCACCTTCAGCGAGTTCACGCACGCCCTGCGGCGAGCGGTCCGCCGGCAGGACATGCTCGTGTGTGAGACGCTCCGCACGGGCCTGGGTCATCGCCCGTGACACCGACCGCGGAGAGCGCCCGGTCGCTGGCGGAGCGGATCTCGGCCTCGGTGCGGGAGAGCCGCCCGTGGCGGGGGGCTCCGCTGGTGGCCAGCGTCGGCTTCGCGGTCCTGGGTGAGGATGGCGCCACGCCGGCGCGAACTGATCGAGGCGGCCGAGGAGGCGCGCTTCGCGGCTGCTGCGGGCGGCGGGGGTCTGTAGGGGCCTCGCCTAGGAGGCCGGGCGTGTAGGGCCGTCGGCCTAGGAGGCCGGGGCGCTCGCCGGAGCCTGAGGCAACGAGACGGCGCCGATCTTTGCTGTTCCGGTGACGCCGAGCGCCTTGCCCGTGGCCATGGTCAGATCCCAGTCCGCGTGGTTGGCGTACGGCCCGCGGTCGATCACGGGAACGACCATCGTCGCGGCCGCCGTAGAGGATGGCCACCTTCGTGCCGCAGCGCAGGGTGCGGCTGGCCACGCCGATCATGCTCCGCGTCAGGTGCTGGCCGCAGGCCGTGCGGTGGCCGTAGAAGCCGGGGCCGTAGAGCGTGGCCAGCGACGAGCGGTAGACGGTGACGGTCAGCGTCGGAGCGGCGGAGGCCGACGGAGGCTGATACCCGGCCTGAGTCGAGGACGGCGCGGATCGCGAAGCGTCCGATGTGGTCGGTGTGCCAGGTGACGTTGAAGCTGCCGTCGGTGGCGACGGTGGTGCTCACGGTGGGCGCCCACTGCCAGCCGGTCTGGTGGCCGAGGCGCTCGATCTCGATCGTCTTGCCGGCGGCGCCCGAGGTGGTGCCTGAGAAGTTCAGGCCGTTGCGCAGCATCGTCGCCGCACTCGTGTTGAGCGTGATTCCGTCGCCTGACGCGCTGACCGGCCCGCTGGTCGAAGCGCTCGGGGTGCTCCCGCTGCCGGTCGAGGTGCTCGAAGCCGAGCCCGAGCCGCCCAGTCCGGCGCCGCCGCTGCCGCTGCCGCGCCCAGGCCAGCGGAGGGCAGGACGAACAGCCCGCTCAGGACGACGAAGAGGGCGCAGAGGTATGCGTGGCGAGATACGAGTCAAGATCAGTTCATCCGTTTGCCGCTTCCGGTGCCTACGGGGTGAGCTGACGGGCTCGCGCTTTCGCGCTACGACCTCAAATGGGCCGATTCGCCCCCGCGGACCTGGGTCCGCAAGTGGTTCCCCCGCCGACCGCCCGCGGACGGACGATCGTTCGGCTGGTTGGCGCCGGGCAGTATACGTAATGCCGAGTGAGGATCGGTCGGCTCCCCTGCGCTCCGCGGGACGCTCGGTGCTCGGCCCGGGTCGCTCGGCCGGCGGCGACCGGGTGGGCTCAGCGCCGCGGCAGCCGCGACAGCGCGCCGCGCAGGGCCCGGGCGCTGGCCTGGAGGCCGATCTCGGCCAGTTCCGCGGCCGCCTGGACAGCCGTTTCCAGTGGCCCTGGGGTGTCTCTGGGGCGCCGGGCGTGGCTCGGGCCTGGCCGCAGGTCTCACGGGCTTCGCCGCCTGTGGGCGCGGCTTGGCGGGCTGAGCCTGGCTTGGCCTGGGCCTTGGGACGGCCGCCTTGGCCTGAAGCTTTGGGCGCCGTCGCCTTGGGGGCCTTCGCCTTGGGCGTCGCCTTGGCCTTGGGGGCCGCCTGGGCCTTGGGCGCTGGGTTGTCACCGGCCGGCTTGTGGCCTTGGCCGCCGGGTTGCCGTCGCCTTCGGCGCGGCGCCGGGCGCTTGGCCGGTCGTCCGGCCGGTCCGTCTTCGGGGTGGCCGCCGCGCCGGTGTCAGCCGCGCGGCCGCCGCTGGCGCGTCCGGGGTCACGGGGGCGGCCGGTGACGCCGGCGGAGGCGGGGACTTCAGCCGCGGGGCGCTTGGCGCTGCGGCGGTGGGGGCGGGTGCGGGGAAGTCCGCCCAGAACACCGCGTGGGGTTTGTTCGCTCATCGGCTCACATCATCGCGCACTGGCGCCCCGGAAGCATCAAGGCCCGGAACAACCGGCCGATAGGATCTGCATGGGCGAGATGGTCTCTTCAGCCTTCCTAAAGTTCTAGGGAGAAATGGACCGTAACTTGAAACGCGGGCCGCTGTTCTACGTATTAGAGGCAGAACCTCGGCCCGCGTGGCGCGATTGCGCCGACGGTCAATAGGGACCTTCTGGCAGTGCCCCGCCGCGTTGACTTCGTCAGGCGGCGGAATTACAGTTTCAGGCATGTTTGAATAGCGGTCGTGCGCTCTCAGCGCGACCATAAACGCTGTTACTCAGCGCTTCCCGGCGCAAAGGACGGAAACGGAACAGATGTCAGTAGCGGAACTGCAGGAACTCGAAGAGATCAAGGGACTGGTCAACCGGGGGCAGCAGCTCGGCGTCCTCACCTACTCCGAGATCGCCGGCGCCGTATCCGAGCTGGATCTCGACGAGACCGACGTCGAGGAGCTGCACGGCTTCCTCGAGCGGGCCGAGATCGAGTTGGTCGAGGAGGTCGATCCCGCGCAGGCCGCGACTGAGGTCGAGCGCGCTCCGGACAAGCGCGGGCCGCCGCAAGGCGAAGACCGCGATTGACCTCAAGCCGGACATGACGACCGACTCGCTGCAGCTGTTCCTCAAGGACATCGGCAAGGTGCGTCTGCTCACCGCCCAGGAAGAGGTCGACCTGGCCAAGCGGATCGAGCGCGGCGACCTCGACGCCAAGCAGAAGATGGTCGAGTCCAACCTCCGTCTGGTCGTCTCGATCGCCAAGAACTACCGCAACCAGGGACTGCCCTTCCTCGATCTCATCCAGGAGGGCACGCTGGGCCTGGTCCGCGCGGCGGAGAAGTTCGACTACCGCAAGGGCTTCAAGTTCTCCACCTACGCCACCTGGTGGATCCGCCAGGCCATCGCCCGCGCGCTGGCCGACAAGGCCCGGACGATCCGCATCCCCGTCCACGTGGTCGAGAAGCTGAACAAGATCGGCCGCGCCGAGCGCAAGCTGGTCACCGAGCTGGGCCGCGAGCCCACCGCGGAGGAGATCGCCGAGGTCACGGGCATCGAGCCCGAGGAGGTCGAGTCGATCAAGCGCTCCGCTCAGGCTCCCGTCTCCCTGGAGAAGCCGGTCGGCGACGAGGAGGAGTCCGAGTTCGGGCAGTTCATCGCTGACGAGCGGGCCGAGTCTCCCGTACGAGCGTGCGGCGGAGATCCTCACCAAGGAGGCGCTGCGCGAGGCGCTGGAGAACCTCAGCTACCGCGAGCGTCGCGTGCTCGAGCTCCGCTACGGGCTGGGCGGCGAGCATCCGCGCACCCTGGACGAGGTCGGGCGGACGTTCAACGTCACCCGTGAGCGCATCCGCCAGATCGAGAACCAGTCGCTCAAGAAGCTGCAGTCGCTGGCCGAAGCGCAGAAGCTGCGCGACGTCGCGTAGCCCGCGTCGCGACACGACCAACGGCAAGCTGACCACAGGCCGCGCCGACCGGGCGCGATGATCGCTGCCCGGCCGAGCCGGCGCCGCCACTTCAGTTCGTGAAGCATTGCGCTAGAATCGACTGTTGTGATGACTGAAGCGATTCGTGTCCGGTCTGCCGGACGGCCGAGATCGTGTGTGGGAAGTGGACCCTGCTGGTCATCCGTGACCTGGCCGACGGCCGTTCGCGCTTCTGCGAGCTCGAGCGCTCGCTCGCCGGGATCAGTCCGCGCACCCTCTCCCTGCGCCTGCGCGCCCTTGAAGAGGAGGGCATCGTCAAGCGACAGACGTTCCCCGAGGTGCCCCCGCGCGTCGAGTACGTGCTGACCGACAAGGGGCGCGCGCTGGTGCCGCTGATCGAGGACATGCGCGCCTACGGACGCCAGTGGCTGGGCGGCGACTGTGAAGCTGAAGCGGCCGAGGCCATGGGCAAATCCGAGCCGGTCGCCGCTCTCGTCTGAGAGACCCGCCCGTTGAACATCGCCGTCGCCGCCGACGAGATGACTGGCGTCGCCGGGCCGCTGGTCGAGCTGTTGCGAGCCCGCGGCCACAACCTGCTGCTCCACGGCGCCTTCGCGCGCGATGAGCGCGACGACTGGGCGTGGGCCAGTGCCCGTGCCGCCGCCGATGTCGCCGCGGGGCGCGCCGAGCAGGCCGTGGTGGCGTGCTGGACAGGCACCGGGGCATCGATCGCGGCCAACAAGGTGCCGGGCATCCGGGCCGCGCTCTGTGTGGATGCCGACGACCGCCGCAGGGCGCCCGGCGATGGAACAACGCCAACGTGCTCGCCCTCAGCCTGCGCTCGACCTCGGAGGCCGAACTGGAGGAGATCCTCGATGCGTGGTTCGCGGCCTAGGCCAGCGAGGATCTCACGGATACGCAGAACGTCGCGCACCTGACCGAGCTCGAGTCATCTCAGCGGCCGAGTGACGACTAGGGCGCGAGCTCGAGCTATCTCATCGGGTCGGGCGCGACCCGAGCCGGGGCCGAAGGCCCGGAGAGCCACGCTTGCTCCCGCCTTGGCCGAGGCGATCACGAATGTGCCCTTGCCGACCATCGGCCCGTATCGCGCGGCGGACCGAGGCCCGTAGCCGGGCCACACATACCAGCGGTACTGGCCTGGCTTCAGTCGGTGAAGGTGTCCGCCGAAGCGCCAGCGGCGGCTGAGCCGGAGCCTGGCCTGCGTCGGCCAGACGCTGAGGATCTTCCTGCCGTCGTACAGCTGGACGTTGTAGTACGTCGCGTGACGCACCGGCGTCCAGCGCAGCATCGGCGGAGCGGCGAGCCGCGTCCCGTTCGCGGGCCCCAGAAGGTGCGGTCCGGGCGTGACGAAGATCTTTCGCACCCTCGACGTTGCCGGCCTCGTCGGTGGCGGTGATCGCGTACTCGTATCGAATCCGGTTGCGCACGCTGCTGTCCCGCAAGGAGCCAGAATCTGCTCTCTGCATGACGCTGGCCGCCGCGCCGCGGAATCCCGGTGTGCGGACGATCTTGACTGAGCTGACCGGGGCGACTGTCTGGCTCGCGTCCCAGCTCAGATCGACGAGCGCCGTCGCCCGGGCGTGGCGGAGGCAGCGAGGGAGGGGGGAGTGGCGTCGTAGCGCAGCGGGACGGAGAGCGTGGCGACGTTTCCGGCGCGGTCAGTGCAGCTCCCGACCGACCGATGTCAGCTCGCTGTCCGGGCCGCTGTACGTGGGGCTCGTGCAGCCTTCGATGCCTGACACGCGAGTCTGTCCCCGTGAACGTGAAGGTGACGGGGTGGTTGTACCAGCCGTTCTCGTCGGGCGGACGCGACGGCGTTCCCGCGGTCATCGACGGCGGGGTCGCGTCGTAGTGAAGTCCGATGCTCGCGCCGGCCGTTTTGCCGGCGTTGTCGGTACAGCTCCCGCTGACCGTAGTGCTGAGGGCATCCGGGCCGCCGTAGGTCGTCGTGGGCGAGCACGCGGTGAAGCCCGAGAACGAGAACCCTCCGGCGAAGGAGACGGCGACGGGGTGGTTGTACCAGCCGTTTGAGTCGGGAGCCCGAGCAGCGACGGCGTTGGCGGTCGGATTGGACGCTTCCACGTTGAGCGGGAAGCTGATCGATTGGATCGGTGGCCGTGCCGTTTGCGCCCCACCACACCTGACAGACAGCGTCGTCGACTGGTGTCGCCATACGTCGTCGGATACGCAGCCCTGCGGCTTTCGTCGGAGCGGGTCTACGTTCCAGGTCACTGGGACCGCGCTGTCGTACCAGGCGCCCGACTGGTCGCATTGGCCG
The DNA here is from genome assembly GCA_963849455.1 of uncultured Solirubrobacterales bacterium. Taxonomy (GTDB): domain Bacteria; phylum Actinomycetota; class Thermoleophilia; order Solirubrobacterales; family Solirubrobacteraceae; genus Palsa-465. Next base: position 360,971 of record CAWKHE010000005.1, read on the forward strand.
TCCGACCGCAACGACACGCGTGAGGCTGTCACCCCGAGCGCCGGCCGGCAAGAACGAACACGACTCCAACGCATACGCAGAGGCAGCCAGCAGGCGAGACGCCACCGTCGTGTCATCGCCCCTCCCACGACTCCAGAGTTCATTCGAGCGAGAACCCGCAGCAGCGACGAGCTGGCTCCGACGAGGAGCAGGAGCCCGACGGCGCCGAGGAGCAGCAAGAGACCGTCGCGACGAGCGCTGTTCGTCTGCGATTGCCGCTGGACCCGAAAAGCCGAGCGCGCTGGCCGCGTGCTCGAGCAATCGTGCGAGCACGCTCCGCGGATCGTTTGAGACCGGTCTCGCCGCTGCGTGATGGCCTGCGAGTGCGAGGTCGGGCGGCGTGCGTCCGTGACGAGGCGATGCCGGGACGTGCGTGCCGCTAGCCGCAGAGAGCCAGGTGTTGCCACAGGCGCCGAAGCGTGCGCCGCGCGCTGCGGTCGCCGCGGTGCCGGGGTTGACGCCACCGACGGCGAGGACTCGCGCCGGAGCCCTGGCTGACGAGGTCAGCCGTCGATCCGATTCGAGACACTGCTGCGAGGAGATGTCGAACGGGTGGCCGAAGTCGCCCCCGGGGAGGGGTCTGGCGCCGGGCTGCTGGCGGGCGGCGGCCGAGGCGGCCGGCTGCGGCGAGGGGTCAGCCGCCGCCCGCCGCGAGCGCGGAGGCGGAACCCGTTGAGCAGCCAGCAAAAGGGCAAGCGGCGACCGCTGTGCCCAATCGGGCGAGTACCGCTCCCGCGGCCGACTGGCCGAGCCCTCCGTGTCTCTGAGCCCCCGTGCCGCGTTCGACGATGTCGAGCGCGCATCGGCCCCTCGTTGGTCGTGTTACCTTCGAAGTTGGTTAATGAAGATACGCCTTAGTGACAAACCGTCAACCACCGAACGCTCGAGCTCTAGCTCCCGCCCCGCGCCGCGAAATCACGCTCGGCCTGCTGGGTCAGTGAGCCCTCGGCTGCCCTGCCCACGCGGCACTGCGGGACTTCCCTTCACGCAGACGGCGTCGGCGCGGTGCTGGAAGGTGCGCTTCTGCGGATCGGTGTTCGTCCCGTCGACGAACCATCCGCGAAGGTCCGGGAGGGGGCTCGACGCGATCTCAGTGATCGCTCCGCTATAGGCGCCTCCGCCGGTGACGTAGTAGCCCTTTGGGCATATGGCGTAGGCCTTAACGAATCGCCCGGCGGGCACGTTGACCTTGCGTCCCAGCACAGCGATGACCGTGACCGCTTTCTGCGTCGGCGCGCTCGCCGTGTTGGCTGCACCGGCGAGACGAGCTGGCCCCAGGATGCGCCAGCACTGCGGCGATAACGACGGTCGTCGGCTTGAGAATCGACATTTCCCCTCCGATATTGATTAACAAAGAACCTGGGCGCTTCTTCGGGCCGGCTGGCGACGGCGGCGATTAAGTCAGCTGTCACTCATGAGCGTGGTCAGCCTATGACTGCGCTCCGGCCTCGCCGAATCCGATGCCGAGAGCGCCTGGCCAGCGTAGGAGAAGCGTGTCCAGTCGGGACCGCCGACGCCGTGATGCCGGGTGCCCCGAGGGCCGGTGCCGACGAAGGAGGCCCGCATCCGCCGGCGGTCGACGGGCGCGACGTTGCGAAGCGATGCTGAAGCCCGGGTCCGGAGTGAGAGCCGGGCGGCTGAGCGGGGCTCGCAGCCGGCGGCGCGGCAATCGTAGGACGCGCTCACAGCCCCCGGCGTGAGGCGGGCTATCGCCTGCGGCAAGAGCTCGCCCGCGGGCTCCGCGGTGATCGCGACCAGGCACGGCGCCGGACGGGCTGGCCCCGTGACCGGCCGCGTTCGCGGGAGCCGTCACGGCGTCGCCCCCGGCGACGCGACCGTAGCTGGACCCGAGGTCGAGGTTGAGGTAGGGGCGCTCCCCGGGCTCGATCCGGAGGGTGGGGTTTGCCCACTCGGATCGGGCGTGCCACCCGTGACCGGTGGCGGTGGCGGCGGAGGGGTCGGAACGATGACGATCGAGCTCTGGTCGCTGGATGCGGTCTGAACTTCGACGGCGTCGTAGCACCAGAGCAGACAGCCGACCTGGAACTGCCAGATGAGCGCCGTCGCGCTGTTGGCCGCCGAAGCCGTGGTCGTGGCGCCACCGGGAAGCGGAAGGATCACCTGGACGGAGCTGCTGGACTGTTCGGCCTGCTGGTCCTGCTGGGTTTGGGAGCAGTCGAATACGCAGCCGATCTGCAGCTGCCAGATCCCCTGATGGGTCTGATTGAGCATCGTGGCCACGGAAGGGTCGCCCATGCCGATGGCCTCGAGTTGGGCTGTCGGGGAGGAGGGAAGAATCTGAACCGTGCCCGCCGTCTGCGTTGCGGTCTGTGCTTGCCCGCCAACGGCGCTCTGGCCGTCTCCGCCCGAGCCATCCTGGAACTGGGTTGTCGTCTGGTCGACAACGTTCACATCGGTCGCCGGCGTCGGTGCCGGGTTCGTCGTGGGGGGGACCAACGCCTCGAGTTCGGCGAGAAGTTCGTCGAGGGCCGCCTCAGTGAGCTGCTGGTCGGGCGGCCGAGGGTCGTGCTGCCGAAGCAGTACTGAAGGCAACCGAGCTGGGTCTGGGTGATCCCCGGCGTGATCTGGGATCCGTCGCTGGGGCTCGCCGGAGCTGCGGAGCTGACCGCCGCCCCTCCGTCGCCAGCGCCGATCGGAGGCGCTGAACCAGCGGTCATCGGGAGCGCTGCCGGGGATCGGCCTGGACCGTCGTGCTCTGCTGGCTCGCGGTCTGGGTCTGGCTAGTGCCGTGGCAGTGAATCCTGCAGCCCGAGCTCTGGACCTGCCAAATGATCTGAGTGGTCGTGTTCGAAAGTGCGGTGGTGCTGGCCGGGCCCGTGTTCGGTGGTGGCGGGGAAGAGTCCTGGGGTGGCGTTGCACTCTCGCGCGCCGCGCCGCTTTGGGCGGCTGTCGAGGCGTCGGGGCTGCTCTGCGCGGTAGGAGCTGTGTCGGCAGCGGTCGCGGGTGTCCGCTGAAACGGGCTGTCCGCCCGTCTGGTCTGTGGTCGTTGCGTTGGCGTCGGTGCCCGTGGACGATGGGCTGACGTCGGCGCCCGAGTGACGGACGGGCGTGACCGCCGCCGTGGTCGCTCCAGCGACCGGCACGGGTGGGATCCCGGGCACTGCGATGGCGCGGCCGACTGTCGCCCACGCTGACAGCCGGCATTGGCGTGGGCCTGGGTTGCAGCGCCGAGCAACCCGACGACAGCGAGGAGGATCAACCCGAGCTTTGCGTGGTTCAGCAGCGACATGGCGATGGGCCGGGCGGAGGAGAGCCGGGAGTCCCGGTCCGGCCGACTATGCGGCCGGACCGGGTTCTCCGCTGAGGCTCAGGTGCTCTGCGTCTGGCCTCCGTTCTGGTCGGTGCTGGCGTCGTTGCCGGCCTTGCTGTTGGCGTCGTTGCTGGCGTTTTGGGTGGCGTTGTTGTTGCCGCCGTAAACGTCGTTGCCGGCGATGCTGACCGGGACGTTGGCGTTGACCAGGTTCTGGTTGGCCTTCGCCTTTGACGCAGCCGCTTGCAGGGTCGCTGACGCCTGCGAGGACTGCGGAACTGTCCCGCGCCACCGCAGCCGTACAAGCAGCTGGAGCCGGCGGTCTGGGATTGGTTGTTGTTCTGGCTGGTGCTGGCGTCGTTGCCGGCCTTGCTGTTGGCGTCGTTGCTGGCGTTTTGGGTGGCGTTGTTGTTGCCGCCGTAAACGTCGTTGCCGGCGATGCTGACCGGGACGTTGGCGTTGACCGCGTTCTGGTCGGCCTTGGCCGACGAAAGGGCCAACTGTCCGGTTAGCGATGCCTGGTCAGAGAGCTGCGCCTGCCCCGCGCCACCGCAGCCGTACAAGCAGCTGGAGCTGGCGGTCTGGGATTGGCTGTTGCTCTGGTTGGTGCTGGCGTCGTTGCCGGCCTTGCTCTTCGCGCTGTTGTCGGCGTTTTGGGTGGCGTTGTTGTTGCCACCGTAAACGTCGTTGCCGGCGATGCTGACCGGGACGTTGGCGTTGACCAGGTTCTGGTTGGCCTTCGCCTTTGACGCAGCGGCCTGCAGGGTCGCTGACGCCTGCGAGGACTGCTGGAACTGTCCCGCGCCGCCGCAGCCGTACAAGCAGCTGGAGCCGGCGGTCTGGGATTGGTTGTTGCTCTGGCTGGTGCTGGCGTTGTTGCCGGCCTTGCTCTTCGCGCTGTTGTCGGCGTTTTGGGTGGCGTTGTTGTTGCCACCGTAAACGTCGTTGCCGGCGATGCTGACCGGGACGTTGGCGTTGACCAGGTTCTGGTCAGCCTTCGCCTGGGACTGGGCATCCTGCAGGGTCGCTGACCACTGCGAGGAGTCCTGCGCCTGACCGGAGCCACCGGAGCCACCGGAGCCGGGGCTGTAGCCCTGGCTTGAGCTCGGGGAGTCGTAACCGCTGCCCGAGCCCGTTGACTGGGACTGGTCGTTGTTCTGGTTGGTGTCGGCGCTGTTGCCGGCCTTGCTCTTGGCAGCCGTTGTCGGCGTTCTGGGTGGCGTTGTTGTTGCCGCCGTAGACGTCGTTGCCAGCGGTGCTGACCGGCGCGTTGGTGTTCACCGCGTTCTGGCTGGCCTTGGCCTGGGACTGGGCGTCCTGCAGGGTCTTTGACCACTGCGAGGAGTCCTGTGCCTGACCTGAGCCACCGGACCCGGAGCCGTGGCCGGGCTTGCGGTCTGTGACTGGTCGTTGTTCTGGCTGGTGCTGGCGTCGTTTCCGGCCTTGCTCTTGGCAGCGTTGTCGGCGTTCTGGGTGGCGTTGTTGTTGCCGCCGTAGACGTCGTTGCCAGCGGTGCTGACCGGCGCGTTGGTGTTGACCAGGTTCTGGTCAGCCTTGGCCTGGGACTGGGCATCCTGCAGGGTCTTTGACCACTGCGAGGAGTCCTGCGCCTGACCTGAGCCACCGGAGCCGTAGCCGTGGCTCGGGCTGGCGGTCTGTGACTGGTCGTTGTTCTGGCTGGTGCTGGCGTCGTTGCCGGCCTTGCTCTTGGCAGCGTTGTCGGCGTTCTGGGTGGCGTTGTTGTTGCCGCCGTAGACGTCGTTGCCAGCGGAGCTGACCGGCGCGTTGGTGTTGACCAGGTTCTGGCTGGCCTTGGCCTGGGACTGGGCAGCCTGCAGGGTCTTTGACCACTGCGAGGAAAGCTGCGCCTGACCGGAGCCGCCGGAACCGCCGGATTGACTTTGAGTGCCGCCTGCCATCGCCGTCGCTGGCAAAGCCATCGCGAAGACGGTGACACCGGCTGCAATCAATTTAGATCGCATCCTGTTGTCTCCTTACTGGGTGTTCGCTCTGCCTTCGGCCGCTGCCTAGGGCTGAACGAGTGATTGGTGGACCCACACGGTCTGAGCCGAGCGGGATGGCAGCGTCGGCTGCCACTTGGGAGACAGCGAGCGTTATCCGGGGCGTTCCAGGCGCAGCGTCAGGAGCGTGGATCGCCACCCTTTGAGCTCCATTGACACGCGGCCCGGTGCGAATTGGGAAAGCCAAAGTAAAAGCACTGCGAACAGCACGACCGCGCCCGCTCCGGTCCCGATCCCGACGCCTGACCCGGCCGAGGATCCGCCGGCAAGCGCCGGCGGCGGTGTCGGTGCAGCCGGACGGGCCGGAGCCGAATCGGGGGCCGGAGCCGGTCGAGTCACGCGGGGTCGTGCGTAGCTCGGTGCAGACGCGGCCCTGCCTGCGAGCTGGGCGCCGGCAGCGGTCAGGGCCAGGCCAGCTGGGTCTGACGGACCCACTGTGGCCGCGGTTGCCGCGGGGGGCACGGGCGACTTGGCCCCGAAGGGATGTGCAGCGAGCCACGGCACCGGAGAGGGCACGGCCGGATTGGTGTCCATGCTGACGAGCAACTGACCCAGAGCCTGGACCTCGGCCGACGAGGTGACGTTCGCGAGGGCGGTCAATCCGCCCAGCGCAGGCATCGAGGGAAAGGCGCTCGAGATGACATCGGCGGCCGCGCTCAGGGACGCCTGAGCGCCTCCGATGCCGAGCGGGATCTGGTACTCCGGGAGTCCGGCCGTCGCTCCAAGCCCGGGCAACGTCGGTGGGCCGGATGTTGCTCCGGTCGGTGAAGGTGGCGGTGGAGGCTCGGGCCCTGTAGTGCTCGGGTCGCTGGGAAGGTCCAGAAGCGGCAGAACCAATCTCAGCTCGCTGGACGAGACGACGGGCGGCAAGAGCGATTCGACGCTGGACAGCCGGGGCAGCAGCCGGCTGGGCGCGAGGCTGGGACCGGTGGGAGTGACCACTGGACCGACATGAACCTGGGTCAGGGGGAGCGACGCCGCGACGTCAGTCTGGACCGGGGGAGGGGGAGGACTGGGCACGCTGGCCACCGTCGGCGCGGCTTGCTTCGGAGCCGGTTGCGCAGGGGCGGTCGCTCCGGCCGCGGGCCCCGGTTGACGCGCGGTCGTGACCGGCGGCGTCGGACTCGCGGTACCCGCGACCGTCTGAGGCGCGCGGGCGGCGGCCGCGGTGGTAGCGGCGGCTGCCCGGGTAGCTGCGGCGATCTGGGCGGTGGCGGCGGCTGCCTGGGCGGTAGCGGCGGCGACCTGGGCGGTAGCGGCGGCGGCCTGAGCGGCCGCGGCCGGAACGACGGCGCCCGTGGCTCCATCGGGAACGAGGCTCGCAGGCCCGCTGGTGCCACTGACCGGTACGCCACCGAAGCCACCCGCGGCCTGGGCGGGCGCGGGCACGAACAGGGCAAAGGCTGCGGTCGCCAGCACCACGGCGCCGGCGAGGACGCCGAGATTCGTGACTCCCGACCGGAAGAGCCTGCCGGCGAGTTCCCGAACAATTGTCCACTTTATGTAGGCCCCCACACCTATAGACCTGCCCCGGGACCCTCGCCACGATCCGCTCGAATTGAAAGTGTCCGTTGGTACCATGGCCGTGATATCGCTCACGAAGGGGTCAGCGAGGGGCAAGGCTGAGGTGCAACGGTGAGCTCAACACAGCGGCAGCCAGCTGCCGTCGAGCGGGACCAGTTGATCGAGTCCAACCTTCCGCTAGCGCGGACGGTGGCCCGGCGCTACGCCGGGCGAGGGGTGGACCTGGACGACCTCGTGCAGGTCGGGGCGGTGGGACTGATCAAGGCCGCCGACGCCTTCGATCCCGGCCGCGGGGTCGCCTTCACCACCTTTGCCACGCACAGAATCGAAGGCGAGATCCGGCACCATCTCCGCGATCAGCAGTCGGCGCTGCGGATCCCTCGCGAGCTGCAGCGCATGAGTGGAGAGCTCCGACGCCGTCGGGTTGAACTTGTTGCCAAGCTCGGCCGGTCACCTACGGTGAGCGAGCTCGCCACCGCGCTGAACGCCGATGAAGGGGAAGTTCAGCGTGCTCTCGCCGCCGAGCGCGCTCGTCAGTCGAGTCCGATCTCACACGACGACCCAGCCCCCGAGACGGTCGTCGGCTCGGAGCCGTTTACGAGCAGCGACGACCGGCTGCTGCTGGCCGGGAGCGTGCGTACGCTCGACGAGCGTGAGCGGAGGATCGTCTATCTGCGCTTCCACGCCGACATGACGGAACGTCAGATCGCGCACGAGGTCGGGATCTCCCAGGCCCACGTGTCGCGCCTGCTCACCGGCGCGCTGGGCAAGCTCCGACACGAGCTCGCACACCCCGGTGACGCCGGGACCAGGCGTGATACCACCCAAATGACGGCGATATCACCCCAATCGGAGGCGATGAAGGTCCCCGAGGAATCACGGGCGACGCCATCCAGCGTCGGCGAGATCGGGCGCAGGTCGGTCCGGTAACGGTAAAATCGCGGACGTGGGCGCGTCGCAGTCGGTCGAGAAGTCTCTCGAGCTCCCGTATCAAGTGACGGTGACGCGCGAGCGCGACGGCGACGAGGTGTGCTGGACGGCAACCGTCGAGGGGTTGCCCGACTGCTCGGCACGAGGTGCCACCCGCGAGGAGGCCGTCGCGCACCTACGACCCGTGATGGAGTCCTGGCTCACCGCGGCGCTCGCTGAGGCTCGAGGGCCGGCGGAGCCGAGCGCCGACGTCTCCAAGCGCAAGACGACTCACAGCGGCCGCTTTCTCGTGCGGATGCCGAGCGCCTTGCACGAGCAGCTCGCCCAGGCCGCCGAACGCGAGAAGGTCAGCCTCAACCGCTTTGTCACCGACGCGCTTGCGGCCACGGTCATCCCCCCGCCGCCGGCCCGGTCAACGACGGCCGAGCAGCTCCCGCGCAGCGCGGGGCGGGCGTCGGGCCGCACGGTTCGGATCGCCCTGGCGGCGAACCTTTTCGTGGTTGTCTGTGCCGGGCTGATCGCGGCGGCCCTGCTCGTGCTTGCCCTGGAGCGCGGTATCTAGCCTGCAGCGGCAGGATCGCCCAGCTCGAGCGCGAATCCGCCGGGGTGCGCAACGCCGCCCTGCATCACCAGCTGGAGGCCTTCACGGTCGACGCCTCGAGCCGGCTCTCCGCCGAGCTGTCGGCGGGGGCCGAGATGCCCTTCGAGCTCGACGAGGAGCGCGGCGGTGGCCGCCCGTCGCTCTACTGCTACCGCCCGCTCACGGGCCTGTTCATCCACAAGCATGCCCCGGCGCTGAGCGTGCTGCCGAGCTGGGAGGCGGCCGAGTCCCGGCTCGCCGCCTCCGACGCGCTGGCCGACTATCTGCAGGAACAGGGCGAATCCCGCATTCCGCGCGAGGCCCGGGCCCAGGCGCGCGCGGCGCTGGTCACGTTCCTCGGCCGCGTGTTCGCAGGCCGGAGCGATTTCGGGTTCGAGCCGGCCCACTTCGAGGCCGCCTACTCGGATCTCGAGCGCGCCCTGTATGAGGGGCATTGCACGGCCACGATCATCGCTCCCGTGCTCGGCGTCGCGCTTGATCCGAACACGTCCGAGCTCGATCTTGGTGACGGCCTGTCGCTGATCCGCGGTGACCTGATGCCCGATGCGCCCGCCGATGCGGTGTGGGGCGACGGTGACGAGCCCAATGTGCTCGCCCTCCTGTCCGTGGATCAGGAGCGCTCGGCCCGGCCGCCGCTGTCGGTCGCCCGCACGCGCTTTCGGCGGATCCTGACCGCGCTGCGGCTGTTTGAGCGGGGTGGCTACGGGATCGGACCCGTGGCCTGGTCTCGGACCGAGGCCGGCAGCTGGCGCCCGGTTCCGATCGGGGCCAGCGGCCGACCGCGCTTCCTGACGCTGGTTCGCGCCAGCCAGGAGGACGAGCTGCGCGCCTTCTGTGACCTCGTCGCGCGGCGCCTCCCCGGCGGCGGCGAGCTGTCCTGGGCACTGTCGCGCTTTGAGATGGGATGTGAGCGGCTGGTGCCCCTGGAGGCCCTGACCGACTACCTGCTGGCGCTCCGCGCGCTACTCGAGCCCGAGGGTCCGGCCAGCGGGCGGCTCGCGCAGCGGCTGGCGGTGATCTGCGCGCGGCCCGAGGATCGCACCGGGCTGGCCGAGCGCACCGCGCGGGCGATCGCTCTCGAGCGGGCCGTGATCACCGGAATGGCTCCGGACCGATCGGGTGTGGACGCCGTGGTTGAGGAGCTCTCCGAAAACCTGCGGGCGATCCTTCGCGACGCTCTGTGCGGCCATCTCGGCGCTGACCTGCGCGGCGTCGCCGACGAGCTTCTCGCCGAGGCAGCCGCCGAGCCCGCGCGATAGCCTGAAGGGCGACCGCTCCCTACTCGGTCTCCGCGGAGGCCGGGAGTGTTTTGCCCGCCAGGCCTAACACGTAAGTCCTGGGGCTCGTATGAAGTCAGGGGGAGCGCGATCAGCAGAACGAGCGGGTCGTAGAGGCCCGCTCGTTCTGCGTCTATTGCCGCTGGCGGCGGTGCGTCGCCGCCTGGCGATCACATCCGGGGCGCAGGTGGCCGCGCCGTGACGAAGGTGTTATTGCGCCGTGAACGAGGTCGGCACGAGCTCGCTCGTGACCAGTCCGTGCTCGGCGGTCAACGCGCTGACCAGCGGCCAGTGGACGCGGATCTGCTCGGGCGTGTCGATCGCGACCACGAGCACCGGTGCGCGCCGGCGCAGGGACAGCATCCGGTCGGCGAACGGCTCCCGCTCCTCGTAGAAGCCGCGGACTCCGCGCAGGCTGGTCACGCCGGCCAGTCCCGCCTCCCGGAGATCGTGGACGAGAGCCGAGTGGATCGGGCGTCCTTCATGTGTCGCGCCCTCCTCGATATGCACGGTGATCTTCTGGGAATTGCGCCCGCCGGCCTCGTCACGGGCGGGCACGTGCACCGGTTCGCTGAGCCGCCGCCCGCCCGCACGGCAGATCTGCACTCGTTCCAGCGTCGCCACCGGCGTCTCGAGCATGGCGGCTAGCTCCGGCAGAGCGGCGGCGATCTGGTCACGGTCGCCCAGCGCGACGGCCATCAGCGGCACATCGGCGTTGCGGGCCAGGAAGCGAGCGCGCCGGCGCTGACCGTGCAGGGTCCCGTCAACGGCGAGCAGAACCGAGGCTCCGGTGGCGCGCGCGGCGGCCAAGCGGGCGACGGCGCTGACGTAGCCGGCCTGACCGCGGGCGCGGATCCCCCGGCCACCGTACAGAGTCAGTTTGAGATCGGCTTCGCTGAAGGAGGGGAGCTCGGGGCGCTGAAGGTCGGCGCCGTCGAGGAGCACGGCGCGCTCCAGCGTGATCAGCCCCGCGCCCGCCGCCAGCGCCTGGGCCTCGGGCAGCGCGGCCTCGATCTGAGCCCGCCGGTCGATGGCGATCGACACCGCGGGAAGATTCTCCGACGCGCTCAGGAGCCGGTCGGTATGCAGACGGTGATGAGCGCCGAAGCCATCTGCCCCGCGGAGCAGCACGCTGGTGTGAATGTCCTGCTGGGCGTAATGCTCGATCAGGCGGTCAGACAGAAAGGCGCCGCGCACGCGAGCGCGCTCGCTGAAGTAGACCGTCAGCTTGGCGCCCGCGACCGTCATAGCGCGCGGCCCAGCGCCCGGCCGAGTGCGACGCAGATGAGGCCCGCGACCAGCGAGAGGATCACGTTGCGCCACGCGAGGCCCGACTCGCCGTCCTGGGCTGGACGCTGGCTCTCGAGCATCCAGGTCGAGAAGGTGGTGAAGGAGCCGATCGTCGCTGTGCCCAGCAACAGCGTGGTCTGCGTCGAGGGCCCCAGGCCGCTCAGCAGGCCGAGGACCAGGCAACCAACCAGGTTGACCACCAGCGTGCCGGCCGGAAACAGGCTTCCCTGGCGCGACTGGACCGCCCCATCGAGCAGGTAGCGGGCAACACTGGCGCTACCACCGAGCACGAGCACGAGGATGACCGTGATCACGCGCGGCCCCGCCGGCGGTGGCTGCGTTCGACCGTACTCACCAGGTAAGGCGCGCGCGCCGGACGACCGCGGTCCCGAGCATCACGCCGCAGAAGCCGGCGGCCAGGCTACCGGCGCAGTACAGCAGCGCGAGCCCGAGATCGCCACGATCGATCATGCGCAGCAGCTCGAGCTGGAAGGTCGAGAAGGTGGTCAGGCCGCCGCACAGGCCGGTGCCCAGAAACGGGCGCCGGTAGGCGGTGACCGGCAGGCGCTCCTGCAGCCGGGTGACGAAATAGCCGAGCAGCAGGCAGCCGACCACGTTGACGCGTGAACGTCGCCCACGGCCACTGGCCGGGGTGCGTGGGGACGAGCTGGGTCAGGCCGGTGCGGAGCGCCGCCGCCGAGGGCGCCCCCGGCGAACACGGCCAGCAGGAGGCGACGGTCGGATCCGGCGGGACTCGGCACGCGCGGACCTTATCGGCCTGCCAATCTTCACCCCGATGTTCCACCTCGAGCTGCGCCAGTTCCCGCATGTGGCCCGGGCCTTCAATTTGTCCCGTGAGGAGCTCGACCGGCGTTTCGCCCGCCCGTGGGTGACCGGGATCGAGATCGAGCACGACGACCGGCGCTGGGCGCCCGCCAAGGCCAAGCTGGTCATCTACGAGGGCCGGAGCTGGGCCTCGAGGAGCTCGGCCTCGGGCGCGGCTGGGCCGCGGTGGGCAAGAACGGCGCTTGAGGTGACCGAGACCGTGCTCGCCGAGGCCGGGCGCGACGCCGAGGGGCGCTCCACGCTCGAGGTGGTCAAGGCCGCCGTTCGCGGCGCGGCGCGAACGCCGCTGGCCTTGCCCGAGGTGATCGCGATGATCGGCGCCGACTACCCGAGCTGGCGGCCGAGCGAGCAACTGGCGATGGCCGAGCAGGCGGTGTGGGAGCTGCTGCACCAGGGCATCTGCTGCCTGCGCGGCCCCGACGGCCCGATCGAGTCCGAGCGGTGGTCGGAGATCCTGCTCAGCTGGCGGACCTGGACGGGTGACGGCGCCGGCGCGACGACCGTGCCGCGTCTCTCGATCCGTTCAACGCCGGATCGATAGCCCTAGGCGACGACGCCGGCGATCATCTGCTCGCGCTCGGCATCGGAGGCGAACAGGAAACGGTGCACCCGCAGCAGGCCCTCGACGTCGTGGACATCGTCGTCGAGGTGGGGCACGAGCAACAGCGGCGCATCGTCGAGCTCGGCCCCGAGCCGTCTCCACCCCAAGCCGGTCGCGCCGGGCGAGCACGTGGTAGTCGGCGAAGTTCGCCGCCACGCGCTCGGCCAGATCGGCGTCCAATTCTCGCTCGAGCTCGGCCAGCACGTCGCCGGGCTCGGACTTCCGCAGCAGATCGTGGTGGACGCGGTTGACGATCACCCCGCGAAAGGGAGACCGCTCTCGCTCGAGTGTGCGGCGAAACCAGATCGCCTCCTCGATCGCCGCCTGCTGGGCGGAGGTGACGAGCAGGAACGCGGTCTCCGGGGAATGCAGGAGCTTCTCCACGCCCTGGTGGCCCGCTGGTTGAAGTCATCGGTCATGTCGCCGAGCAGGGAGAAGAAGGTCGACAGATCCGAGAGCAGATCGACCCCGGTCACCTTTCGCAGCGCGCCGAGGAACGGGGCCGCGCCGCGGCCGAGGACGCGCATCCCGAGACCGGTCGGGCGCAGGAAGGCCTTCAGGCCCCGGCCGTCGAGAAACGAGGTCAGCCGCCCCGGCGCGTCAAGGAAGTCCAGCGCGTTGCGAGACGGCGGCGTGTCAAGGACCAGCAGGTCGAAGTCGCCGTCGCGGGCCAGCTCATAGAGCTTGGCCACGGCGGTGAATTCCTGTGAGCCGGAAACCGCGGTCGAGAGCTCGCCGTAGATCCGGTTGGCCTTGATCTCCTCGGCGCGCTCGGGGTCGGTGGCGACCGCTCGATCAGCTCGTCAAAGGTCCGCTTCGGGTCGAGCATCATCGCCCACAGCTCGCCCTTGACCTCGATGACCGCCGGCCAGCCGGGAGGCTCGACCCGGCAGGGCTCGTTGTCGAGCTCGTCGCAGTCCGAGCGCATTGGCCAGGCGCTTGGCCGGGTCGATCGTGACCACCGCGACCTTGGCTCCCTCCGCGGCCATGCCCAGCGCGATCGCGGCCGAGGTCGTCGTCTTGCCCACGCCGCCCGAGCCGCCGCACACGCAGACGCGCTTGCCGGCCAGCAGCTCAGCGACACTCATGGGCCGACCTCGGCCGGGGCCGGCTCGCGCAGGCCGCGGTCCAGCGCGTCGGCGAGGAGCTCGAGCTCGCGGCGGCCCATGTCCTCGGCGAACAGGTAGGGCAGCTCGACCAGCGGATGCCCCAGGCCCTCGCTGAGGCGGGCCAGCTCGGCGCTCTGCGACTGGGCGCGGGCCTGTTCGGAGACGGCGGCGGCCAGCGCCGCGCGGGCCTGCGGGGTGCAGCGCGCGATCGCGGGCGGCGACCAGCGCGTTGCGCTCGCCGGCGGCTAAAGCGCTCGGGATAGCGGGCGTTGACGATCACCGCATCGAGCGGCAGCTGCTCGGTGTCGAGCGCGTCCCGTAGCCACAGGGTCTCGTTGACCGGCATCTCCTCGGCCGTGGTCGACGGCGAGGATGGCGGTGAAGGTCGGGATCGGCGATCGTGGCCGCGATCGCGCGGCCCTGGTGGGCGATCGGTCCCACCCGGGCGATCTCGGCGAACGTCCGCGGCGTGCGCAGGATCCCCACGCCGTGCCCGGCGGCCGGCGAATCGACGATCACCAGGTCGTAGGCGTCGGCGTCCTCGGTGCGCCGCTGGTGCTGGGAGAGCTCCCACACCTTGCCCACGCTGAGCAGCTCGCGCATCCCCGGGGTGGCCATCGCGAAGGCCTGGAAGAGGCGGCTCGAGCCGAGCGCCTGGCCGACCGGCCCGGTCTTGACTCGCAGGTACTCCTCCATGGCGTGCTGCGGATCGACCGAGATCGTGAACAGGCCGCTCGCCCAGCTGAACCTCCTCGAAGGCCTCGCCGCCCTGTCCGAAGGCTCTGGCGCACCCGGTCCTGGCTGGCCAGCTCGGCGACGATCGTGCGCAGCCCGCGGCGCGCGGCCAGCACGCCGAGCGCGGTCGCCACCGTCGATTTGCCGACGCCCGCCTTTTCCGGTGACGAAGATCAGGCGACGCTCGAGCAGACCGGGCACGGCCAGTGAGAAAATACTTCGGCGCGGCCGGGGCCGCCGTCCCGCGGAGGATTCTGCTTGCCGCCTGCGAATACAGCGCGCGTACGAGTCCACTAGACGCAACGGAGCCATCGCTGATGTCCACCTGCAAGGTGATCACGCTCGCCAACCAGAAGGGTGGCGTAGCCAAGACAACGACCACGCTCAACCTCGCGGTGGCGTTCGCCGAGGAGGGACACCGCGTGCTCTGCTGCGACATGGATCCCCAGGGCAACCTGACCATGTCGCAGGGCATCGATCCCGACACGATCGAGAAGTCGATGTACGACGTGCTCGTCCATCACACCCCGATCCGCGAGGTGATCCGCAAGCGGGAGGTCGACATCGCCTGCGCCTCGATCGACCTGGCCGGCGCCGAGATCGCGATGTCGACGATGATCGGCCGTGAGCGCTCGCTGGAGAAGGCGTTTCGCGAGATTCGAGGACGACTACGACTTCATCTTCATCGACACTCCGCCGAGCCTCGGGCTGCTCACGATCAACGCCCTGACCGCCTCGGACAAGGTGATCGTCCCCGTCCAGTGCGAGTATCTCTCCATGCGCGGACTCATCCAGCTCCAGAACACACTGGCCATGATCCGCGAGAACCTGAATCCCGACGTCGAGATCGAGGGCATCCTGCCCACCCTGGTCGACCTGCGCACGCTGCATGCCAAGGAAGCCATCGAGCTCCTCGAGGAGAACTTCGGGGACCAGCGTGTTCGCATCGCGAATCCGCAAAACGGTTCGTTTTGCTGAAGCGCCGGTGAAAGGCATGTCAGTACTCAAGTACGATCCCGACGGTCTGGCCGCACACGCCTATAGGCAGCTCGCCAAGGAGGTCCTCGCAAATGGCAACCGGTAAGCGCGCGAGCATGCGCGAAGGACCGCTCGCGGACCTGTTCCGCAAGACGGCCGAGGACACCCGGCGCCGCTCAGACACGAGCCGCCGGCCAAGCGAGGCGAGCCGCGCAGGCCAGAAGCGCCGGCCAGCGCGCCAGCCCGCCGGAGCCCGTGGCCAGGCCCCGGCACGGCCGCCGGAGCCGCCGCCCGCGAGGACGCCGCGCCGGCGACGCCCCGGCGCCGGTCGACCGCATCCGTCGTTTGAGTCGTTCGTGCCCGCTGACGAGCCGGCTCCGCGGCACCGTGCCCTCGCCTCAGGAGCGCTTGCGTCAGGCCTTCTCGGCCGACATCCCCGAGAACGTGCTCGAGGCCCCGCGGCCGTCAGCCGAGCAGCGCCGTCCGCGGAGCCCGCTCCCGACGTCTACGCCCGTCCTGATCGCCCGGGGATGCGTTCCCGGCGCCGGCCAGCCTCGGTCAGCCGGTGCTGCGCGTGGTCGGCGTCGGCGGCGCCGGCGTCAATGCCGTCAACCGCATGGTCGAGGCCGAGGTCGAGGGCGTCGAGTTCCTGGCCATCAACACCGACCTGCAGTCGCTGCAGCTGTCGGCCGCCCACGAGACGCTGCACATCGGCGACGGGATCACCCGCGGTCTCGGCTCGGGATCCGATCCCGATCTCGGCCGGCGCGCGGCCCGCGAGGAGTACGACCGGATCAAGGCCATGCTCCGCGGGCCGGACATGGTGTTCATCGCCGCCGGTGCCGGCGGCGGCACGGGCACCGGCGCAGCGCCCGTCGTCGCCCAGATCGCCCGTGAGCTCGGAGCGTTGACGGTCGGCATCATCACCCGCCCGTTCCAGTTCGAGGGCTCGCGGCGCCGGGCCCAGGCCGAGGCCGGCATCGAGGCTCTGGCCGAAGAGGTCGACACGCTGATCGTGGTCCCCAACAACCGGTTGCTGTCGGTGCTCGACCGCGGCGTGTCGATGGTCGAGGCCTTCCGGGTCGCCGACGACGTGCTGCGTCAGGGCGTGCAGGGCGTCTCGGACCTGGTCACGCTGCCGGGGCTTGATCAACCTCGACTTCGCCGACGTGCGGACGATCATGTCCGACGCCGGCAACGCGCTGCTCGGCATCGGCATGGGCACCGGCGAGCGCCGGGCGATCGACGCCGCCGAGCAGGCGGTGGCCTCTCCGCTGCTGGAGACGAGCATGGAGGGCGCTCGCTCGATCCTGCTCTCGATCACCGGTGGCAACGACATCTCGCTGTGGGAGGTCAACGAGGCCGCCAAGGCGGTGGCCGAGGCCGCGCATCCCGACGCCAACATCATCTTCGGCGCCATGGTCGACGAGAAGCTCGACGACCAGGTCTGGGTGACGGTGGTGGCCACCGGGTTCGGTGACCGGCCGCGGCGCCGGCGTGAGGAGGAGTCATTCGGCTCTCGCCTGCGCCCTGAGGCGGAGCCCGCACCGTGGGTTCCGGGAGCCGGCCGGGGAGCCGCGCGTGAGCCGGATGCGCGAGCAGCTCCTCGCGCGAGCTCGACGTCCCGGAGTTCATGCCCCGTCGCTAGGCGGGGCCGCGCAGCGCCAGGCGGCCGCGAGCTGGAGCGCAGGCGTGCCGTCGCGCCTGCGTGCTGCGTGTCCGCGACACTTATCGGTGAGCGCCGCGGCTCCCATGAGCTGGGCGTGGTCGCGGCCGGGCATCCGCTGAGCGCCCGGCCGCCGGAGCCGAGGTGCTCCGGCCGGGGGGCAACGCCGTCGACGCCGCGCTGGGGGCGATGCTGGCCTCGTTCGCGTGCGAGCCGCTGCTCACCGGGCTGGGCGCCGGGCGGCTACATGCTCGTCGTGGCACCCGGGCCAGACGCCGGTGCTGCTCGACTTCTTCGTCGAGGCGCCGGGGCGGGAGACCGGTACCGAGCCGCGGGCGCAGCCTGCTGCCGGTCGAGATCTCGTTCGGCGACGCCGACCAGGTGTTCCACATCGGGGTGGCCTCGGTGGGCTGCTACGGGGTCCCGGCCGGGATCTCCGAGGCCTCGCGGCGGTTCGGCAGCGTTCCGCTGGAGCAGCTCGCCGCGCCGGCGGCGGCGCTGGCCCGGGGCGGGGTCGAGATCACGGCCGAGCAGGACTACATCATCCAGCTGCTGGGCGGGATCGTCACCTCGACCGCCGGAGGCCTCGGCGCTGTTCGCTCCCCAGGGCACGCTGCTGCGGACCGGCGAGCGGATCTACCAGCCCGAACTGGCCGAGGCGCATCGAGCGGCTGGGCCGCGACGGGGCGCGGCCGTTCTATGACGGTGATGTCGGGGACGGCGATCGCCACGTGGGTGACCGAGCGCGGGGGGATCCTGGCTAAGGCCGACCTGCAGGCCTACGAGGTCGTCGACCGGGAGCCGCTGTCGGTCGGCTACCGGGGGCGGGAGGTGCTCACCAATCCGCCGCCGTCGGCCGGGCGGCATCCTCATCGCCCGTGCGCTGGCCATGCTCGGCCAGACACCGGGACCGCCCGGCGTGGCCCAGATCGTCGAGGTCATGGAGCGCACGCAGCGCGAGCGCACCCCCGAGTTCATCGCCGGGCTCGAGGACCCCGAGTTCGTGCGAGCGCTTCCTCAGCTCGCCCCTGGGCTCGACCACCCACATCGCCGTGCTGGACCGCGACGGGCTGGGCGTGCTCGGTCACCTGCTCAAACGGCTCGGCGTCGGGGGTGATCGTGCCCGGCACCGGCGTTGCACCTCAACAACATGCTCGGCGAGCAGGACCTGAACCCGCAGGGCTTTCATCAGCACCGCCCGGCCGGCGGATCCCCAGCATGATGTCGCCGACCGTGGTCCTCAAGCGACGGGGTGGCCGAGCTGGCCCTGGGCAGCGCGGGCTCCAACCGCATCCGCTCGGCCATCCTGCAGACGATCGTGCGCTCGATCGACGAGGGCAAGCGCGCCGCCGAGGCCGTCGACGCCCCGCGCGTGCACTTCGAGGATGGAGTCGTGTACGCGCGAGCCGGGGATCGATCTCGACGACCTTCGCCGGCGGTCCCCACGCCGTGGCCCCGTTCCGGGCCCGGAACCTGTTCTTCGGGGGCGTCCAGGCGGCGGCACGGGAGCCCGGACGGGAGCTTCTCCGGCGGCGGGGACCCCCGGCGCGGCGGCGCGTCGATCGTGGTCTCGGCGTGAGCGTCGCGAGCCGCGTCGGTTCACGTCGTGGTCGCGGCGCGCGCGTTGGGGGCCGCGTCATCCTCGCCGCTACGGCGCGGCGCTGAGCGGCTGCGGGCTCAACGTCCAGTCCCCGGACCTGTTCCTGCTCACGCGCACCGGACCGGGCGCCAAGCTCACCCTGGAGGTCGGCGACGGCGGCACGATGCGCTGCAACGGGGGCCATACCCGGAACATCTCAAGCGCCAGGCTGATCGCCGCCCGTGACCTGGCCGACAATCTGGGCACCGACGCCCAGCACAACCTCGACTCTGCCCGTCCGGCCGGGCTCGATCTTACCGTTTCCGGATCGAGCTCCAGCAGGGGACGATCCGCTTCTCGGACCGCGACACCACCGGTCATCCCAATCTGGCCCAGGCGGTCCTGTTCGCCACCCAGGCTGCCCAGCAGGTTTGCGGGCTCCCCGGATAAACGGTCTTCCGGGGTGGCGATTCCTGGATAAACGGCCTGTAAATAAGCGTTTTGCCACTGAGCGTGCCGCCTTCGGAGTGGCTACTCTTGCCGCGGTCATGTTCGTCCTCGCTGCCACCCAAAGCCTGATCACCACCTTCCAGGCCATCGTCCTGGGCGTCCTGCAGGGCGCCACCGAGCTGTTCCCGATCTCCAGCCTCGGGCACACCGTGCTCTTCCCGACCCTGTTTCGCTGGCACAACATCGTCGCCTGGCAGTCACAGCCCGAGTCGCCATGGCTGGCCTTCGTGGTCATGCTCCACGTGGGCAGCGCCGTCGGCCTGCTCATCTACTTCTGGCGCCAGTGGATCGCCATCATCGGCGCTTTCTTCGCAACGCTGCGCAAGCGGCGGATCGAGACCTCGACCGAGCGCCTGGCGTGGCTGATCATCTGCGCCACGATTCCGGTCGGGCATCCTCGGGCTGCTGCTCGAGCACGCGGTTCGAGTGGCGCTGGCCAAGCCCCTGTCGGCGGCCATCTTCCTGATCGTGAACGGCTGCATGCTGCTGTGCGGCCGAGCGCTACCGGCGCCGCGCCGAGGTCCGCGAGCTGGCCGAGCGCGAGGGTCTGAACCCCGAGGGCGGCCGCCGGCTGGACACGCTCGAGTTCAAGGAGGCGGGGATCATCGGGGTCGCCCAGTCCACGGCGCTGATCGCCGGCATCAGCCGTGACGGCGTGGTCATGACCGCGGGGCTGGTCCGCGGCCTGGACAACTCCGACGCGGCCCACTTCAGCTTTCTGCTCGCTACGCCGCCGATCCTGGCCGCCGGAATGCTGAAGTTCTCAGACCTGACCGGCCCGCACGGCAACGGCGTCCGCGGCGCGGCCATCATCGCCGCCATAGCCGCCGCCATCACCGCGGTGATCACGGTCCACTTCCTGTCCAAGTACTTCGAGCGCGGGAACCTGCGCCCGTTCGGGATCTACTGCATCGTGTTCGGGCTCTTCATGGTCCTGTTCACGCTGATCGTCGGGACCCCGTAGCGCCGCGCGGGCCTGGAGCCCGCTCGGCGGCCGACCCGCTGCCCGGCGTCAGCTCCGGCCCCCAGACCGTGGTGCTCCCGCCCCCAGACCGTGGTGGGTCGAAAACCTGCCGTAGTTTCCGGTTTTCGACCCCGCTCGGGTGGTCAGCCGAAGCGGACTTTGCCGTTGGACCGTGCCCGGGCCTGGGCGCGATCGACGAAGTCCAGGCGCTTGGTGGCGGCCCGGAAGAGCCGCGTGACGAGCCGCAGGCGCGCGTTCTCGGAGCGCAGGTCGAGCAGACCCTGCTTGGCCTCGAGTCCGAAATCGACCGTGGCCGCCATCGCATAGGCGGTCAGTCGAGTCGAGCTCTGCGTCCTCCAGCTCGCGATCGGTGGCGCGGCGGACCAGGTCGGCGTAGGCGGCCCGGGCGGCCGTGGTGAGCTCCTCATCGGGCTCCTCGGGGCGGTCCTCGATGAACTCGACGATCCCGGCCGGGTAGGGGAGATGGGCCTGGCGCTCGAGCACGCGGACCGGCCGGGTGCCCCGCGCCAGCAGGTTCATCCGTCCGTCCTCGAGCTGTTCGAGCACCTTCTCGATCTCCATCGCGCAGCCGATCTCGCGCAATCCATCATCGGACAGCCAGACGATCCCGAACTCGTCCTCGGAGGTCAGGACGCGGCTCATCATCGCCTTGTAGCGATCCTCGAAGATGTGCAGCGGGACCAGCTCTCCGGGCAGCGCGACAAGCCCCAGGGGGAAGAGCGGGAACTCGCTGGCCACCGGTTCGGGCATGGGAAAAGTCTAGGCCCGGGCGGGCCGGAAGCGGACCGGCCGCCGCCGCGCGCCCGGGGCCGGGAGCTGTCCGGCCTGCGGCTAGGACCGGCGGGCGGTGACGAGCAGGTTGTAGAAGATGGCCGGCGGCAGCATCGGCTCGAGCACCCTCTCGTCCAGCCGCTGCAGGAGCAGGTAGCCGTGAAAGGCGTACTGGCGCCAGAGCATGGGCACATCCTCGGGGTCGGCGCTGGCCTCGAGACTGCGGTTGAACCAGCCAAACCAGTTGGCGGCCAGCTCCTCACCGCGGACCTCGATGTCGGTAAAGCCCGCCCGGCGCGCGTAACGCTGCAGGTCGCCGGGATCGAAGGCGTGTATGTCGACGCAGCGTTCGAGCTCGTGGTCGACCTGCTCGGCCGAGCCCGCCTCGGCCGGCGGCGGTGCCGGCGCGGCGCGCATCAGCGCGGCGCCAAGCGGGGGACAGGCGCCACGCGCCGCGTTTGGGGATCGCCGCGATCCGGTCGCCCACGCGTGAGGGCTCGCCGGCGAACACGATCCGCCCGCCCGGTCGCAGGACCCGGTGAAACTCGGCAAACGCCCGGCGCAGATTGGGCAGGTGATGGAGGACCGCGTGCCCGAGGACGAGATCGAAGCTCCCGTCGGCGAAGGGCAGCGCCTCGGCGTCGGCGCGGGCCGCGCGCACCGTCAGGCCCAGGCGCTCGGCGTTCCCGCGCAGCGTGTTGACCATCCCCGGCGAGATGTCGGTGCAGGTCACCTCGCCGACGACGCCGGCCTGGAGCAGGTTGAGGCTGAAGTAGCCGGTGCCGGCGCCGATCTCCAGCGAGCGGTCATAGCCGTCGTCGAGCTCGCGTCCCAGGAGCTTGCGGAGCTTGCCCAGCACCTGCTGCTGGCCGACCGGACCGAAGTCGATGCCCCACTTGGAGTCGTAGGTCTCAGCCGCCACATCGTGGTAGCGGGTGTTGACCTCCCGGATCTCGTCGGCGCTGCGCAAAGCCTCCATCGCGGCGCGCACATTACCCTGTCGCCGTGCCTCAGAACGCCTACGTACAGCGCGACCAGCCCGACGGAGTACCGCCTCTGGAGCTCACCGGCGAGCGCACCTTGCCCGACGTTCCGGCCGAAAACTACTGGTATCGGCGCCATCTGGCCGTCTACGAATGGATCGGCGCTCGCGTCATCGGCAAGCGGGTGATCGACCTGGCCTGCGGCGAGGGTTACGGCTCCGAGGTCCTCTCGCGCGGCGCGGCGTCGGTGGTCGGCGTCGACGCCAACCCCGAGGCCCACGACCACGCCCGCCTGCGCTACCGGCGCCAGAACCTGACCTTCGAGCGGGGCATGGTCGAGACCTACGGGACCCCCGGCGCCTACGACGCGGTCGTGTTCCTGCAGACGATCGAGCACGTTCACGATCCGGTGGCCGTGCTCGAGCACTTCCGCTCCCTGCTCGCCCCCGACGGGGTGGCCTATGTAACCACCCCGAATCTCCTCACCCTCGCCCCCGAGGGAGCGGCGAAGTCCGACAACCCCTGGCACCTGAAGGAATACCGGGCCGAGGAGTTCAACGCCCTGTGCTCCCAGGTGTTCGCCGAAGTCGAGCTGTGGGGGCTGTTTCACGCCCGTAAGCTTCGCGCTCACGAGCTGGCCCTGGCCTGCGGCTGGGACGCCGTGCACGCCCGGCTCGGGATCACCAAGCCCTTCTACGACCGCTTCACGCCGGCCATCGCCAGCCGCGATTTCGCGCTGCGCCGCGACCGCGACCTGGACCGCGCGCTGGACTTCCTCGCCGTGTGCCGATGAGCCGCGGGCGGGGGCGCCTGGCCCTCGTCCTGCACACCCATATGCCCTACGTGGAGGGCTTCGGGACCTGGCCGTTCGGTGAGGAATGGCTGTGGGAGGCGATCGCCACCAGCTATCTGCCGCTGCTGCACCGAGTGCTGGGCCGGGCGCCGCTGACCCTGTCCATGACTCCGGTGCTGGGCGATCAACTCGAGCAACCCGAGGCGATCGACCGCTGCCTGGCCTTTCTCGATGAGGTTCGGCCCGAGACGCACCGCCGCGATGCCGACGAACTGCGAGCCGGCGGCGAGGACGAGCTGGCGGCGGAGATCGACCGCGCGGCCGGCGACTACGCCTGGGCCGCACGGCGCCTGCGAGAGCTCGGCTGCGGAGGACTGCTCGCTGCGCTCAACGAGCATGCGAGCTGGACCTCGGCCGCGACCCACGCCGTGCTCCCGCTGCTGGCCACCGACGACGGGCTCCGTCGCCAGCTCGAGACCGGGGTCGCGGCGCACCGGCGGCGTGCGGGCGGCTGGGCCGGGGGGTTGTGGCTGCCCGAGTGCGCGCACGCCGGCTGGCTGAACGCCTCGCTCGAGGCAGCCGGGGCGAGTGCCACCTGCGTGGAGTTGACGCGGCTGTTCGGGCTGGGTGATCCGCGTCATCTGCAACCGCTGGCCACCGAAGAGGGTCCGGTGCTGTGGCCGATCGATCGGGAGACGATCTCCCTGGTCTGGAGCGACGTTGGCTATCCCGCCCGCGGTCCGTATCGCAACTACCACGGCCACACCACCTTCCGTCACCACGCCTGGCGCAATGACGGCGCGGCCTACGACGCGGCGGCGGGCCGTGCCCAGGCCGCGGCTGACGCGGCCGACTTCGTGACCCGCGTTCGCGCCCGGGTGGCTGACGGTGGCGCCTGCGTCTGCGCGCTCGATACCGAGCTGCTCGGCCACTGGTGGTATGAGGGCGTGGACTGGCTGTCGGCGGTGCTCGACGAGTCCGCGCGCCAGGGTCTCGAGCTGACCACGCTCGATGATGCTCTGACCGAGGCCGCGCCCGCCGCCGCGCCGAGTCAACTTCCGATCACGAGCTGGGGCGAGGGCGGAGATTTGCGTACCTGGAGCTCGCCGCGGGTGAGCGAGATGGCCTTCGCGGCGCGTACGGCCGAGCTGCGCCTGGCCTCAAGCCGCGGGCCCGGCCCGGTCCCGGAGCGGGCGGCGCGAGAGCTGCTCGCGTTGCAGAGCAGCGACTGGGCGTTTCTGGCCTACCGCGGCACGGCCGGGGATTACCCGCGGGAGCGATTCGACGGCCATCTGAGCGCGTTCGGCCGGGCGTTGAGCGGGGAGCCGGGCATGAGCCCGGAGCTGCGGGGTCTGGCCCCCGACCTGGCTGGCTGATCCGGCTGGCTGATCCGGCTGGCTGATCCGGCTGCCTGATCCGGCTGGCTGATCCGGCTGGCTGAGCTGCGCTCCTGCCCGCAGCACGCCGAGCCCCGCACGCTTTTGCACGCACACTCCCGCTCTGGCGGACGTGCGTGCGCAACGTTGCGGAATCCGCTCCGTCTAGCACGCACCTCCCGAGAGGGACGAGCGTGCGTGCGCATCGTTGCGGGGGGCGACCCCGGACGCCCCGGGCGGGGGGCGACCCGGGACGCCCGGGCGGGGCGACCCCGGACGCCCGGGCGGGGGTCAGCGCCAGCGGAAGGTCTTGGGGGTGTCCCGGAGCCGGATCACCTTGGCCGGGATCCCGCCGACGACGGCGTTCTCCGGTACGTCGCAGGTGACCACGGAGCTCGTGCCGACGATTGAGTTGTCGCCGACGGTGACGCCGCGCAGGAAGCAGGCGCCGTAGCCAATCCAGACGTTGTGGCCGATGTTGACGTCGCGTTTGTAGATGCCCTGTTCGCGGATCGGGCGCTCGACCTCGACGACGCCGTGGTCGAAGTCGATGATCATCACCCGGTCGGCGACGATGCACTCGCGCCCGATTGAGATGTGCTGAAAGGCGGAGATCGTGCACTCCTGCCCGAACACGGTCTTGGCGCCGATCTCGAGCTCCCCCTCGTGTACGCGGACCTTGCACCCATGCCCGAGCCACGACCAGCGTCCGAGCTTGACGCTCGCGTTGCGGCCGATCTCGAACTTGACCCCCGGGCACACGAAGCACAGCCCGTCGGTCTGCAGCCGGCCCCGCCAGCGGAGCTTGAGCCACAGCCACCGCAGCATGAGCACGAAGTAGCCGCTCGTCAGCATCCCGTTGGCGCGGGCGAAGCGCCAGAAGGCCACCGGTCCACCGTGGAGCGGGGCGGGTCCCGGCCTGAGGGATGGCGGCGGGGCCAGGGGCGGCCTGCGCGGGCGCCGTGGCTGCTCTGTACCGACCGAGCGCACGCGCCGATCGTAGTAGGCGGGACCCGCGCGCGGAGTCCGGGACGCTGCTACCCGTCGTCGACCAGGCCGCTGAGCGCGCCCAGCAAACGCTTGGAGCGCTTGGACACGCCCGGCAGTTCGAGCAGGCGGTGAGTGGGGGTCTCCCCGGCGCGCATGCGGCGCAGCTGCTCGGAGGCGATTGGTCGCCACTGCTCGTCCACGAGGCGCGCCGGTTGCTGGCGCTCGACCTCGTCCTCGCTCAGCTCCAAATGCTCGGCCCACAGGCGAACCCGGGTGTTGCGAGCCAGGTCGGCGTCGTCGGTGACCACGCACATCTCCGTGTCGTTGAAGAACGAGTGAGCGTTCAGGTTGGCCGATCCGACGATCAGCCAGCGGTCGTCGATGACCGCCACCTTGGCGTGCACGTAGAGCGGATCGGCGCGGTCCTTCAGCGGTGAGAGCGAGCGGATGGTGGCCCCGAGCAGGCGTCCCTGGCCGTTATCGGCAGCGATCAGCACGCCGAGCTGACCCTTGGTGTCCTCGGCGCCGTTGTTGGCCCTTGCTGGGAGCAGGATGACGACCCGGAAATCCGGCGTCGGCGGATTTCGGAGCTTGTCGGCGATGACCGCGACCAGCTCGGGTGACCACAGGAACTGATTCTCCAAATAGATCAGCTCGCGGGCGCCGTGGATCGCCCGCATGTAGCTCTCGAAGATGCGGAACTCCCCCTTGGGGAAGTGCTTGTACATACCCTCGGCGACCGTGCGCACGACCTGCACGGTGGAGTTCCCGGCCGGCGGGGGCGGGGGCGTGACGGGGAGCTCCTGACCGGTGAGCTCCTCCCAGCGCACACGGAAATGCGAGGCCACGTCGGCCACGGCCGGGCCCTCGAGCCGCGTGCCCACATCGTGCCAGCCGAGCTGGCGGCGCGCGCAGTGGGCGGAGTGGTCGTAGCGGTCGCCGGCGTCGTCGGTCAGGTCGATGCCGCTGACAAAGGCAAGCTCCCCATCGATGACCACCGTCTTTTCGTGGTGGCAGTGAAACGGATGCTCGCGGGGATCGCCGTGGGCCTGGATCTTCGTGTCCCGGGTCAGGTTCTCGAGGGCCGCGGCCACCTCCTTGCGCGTGGGATGAAAGGCGGGCACGGGCGCGCCCGACCAGACGAGCACGCGCACGTCGATGCGTTCCGCCAGTTCGGCCAGCAGCACGCCGATCGGCTTGGCCTGGGCGGAGTCGCGATCGAGCACGAACGAGGGAGCCAGGTGCCAGCCGGTCACGTGGACGAAGGACTTGGCCTCCGATATGGCCTGGGCGATGACCGGGAGCGCGTTGGCGCCGTCGATCAGCACCTCGAGCCGGCAGCCCTCCCGAGGTGGCGGTTGATTGGCGGCGAACACGCCCGGGCTGGTCGGGGAGAAAACATGGCCCCAGCCCAGCCGCTTCAGTCGACGACGGTGCTTGAAGTTGACCGCGGCCTCGATCCCGTCCCCAACCAGCGTGTCGATACGACCGGCTGATGCGTCTGGCATCACTCAGTCCTACCGCATTTACCCCGCGGGCAACCGCGGGGGCGAGGTCCGGCAGGCTGCCCTGGCAATATGGCTGCACCTGTGGCCACTTCGGAGAAGTCACTCGCCCAGCGTCTGCTCGAGGGCGACAAACGTGCCCTGGCTCGGGCCATCACCCTGGTCGAAAACGACGATCCGGCCGGATGGGAGCTGGTCCGCGAGGTCTATCCGCACACCGGGAAGGCGGCGGTGGTCGGCTTCACCGGGCCGCCCGGGGTGGGCAAATCGACCCTGCTGGCGGCGCTGGTCAAGCTCGAGCGCGAGCGCGAGCGCACGGTGGCCGTGCTCTCCATCGATCCGTCTTCTCCGTTCACGAAGGGCGCCCTGCTCGGCGACCGGATACGTCTGACCGAGCATTTTCTGGACCCCGGCGTGTTCATACGTTCGATGGCCAACCGCGGGGCACTGGGTGGATTGAGCGAGGCGGCGCTGCAGGCCGCCCTGCTGATGGATGCCTCGGGCCGCGACATCGTGATGCTGGAGACGGTCGGAGTCGGGCAGGCCGAGGTCGACATCATCGATCACGCCGATACGGTTGTCCTCGTCCTGATGCCGGGCTCGGGGGATTCGATCCAGGCGCTGAAGGCCGGCGTCATGGAGATCCCGGACGTGATCGTGGTCAACAAGGCCGAGCATCCGCTGACCGACACGATGGTCAGGGAGATCAAGACCATCCTCGCCCTGGGTCCGCACCGCGACTGGGAGGTTCCGATCCTGCGCACCGAGGCCACCCGCGGTGAGGGGGTCGGCGAGCTGCTCGACAAGCTGGCCGAGCACCGGGAGTTCATTGAGGCTGAGGGCACGCTGTCTGAACGCCGCAAGCGCAATCTGATGAGCGAGGTGCTGGCCATCGCCACCTACCGCATGCGCCGTGAGCTCGAGGAGTCACTCCGCGAGGACACCGAGGTCCAGGAGCTGCTCGACCGCGTCGTCTCGCGCGAACTGGATCCGGCCAGCGCCGCGACCACGATCCTCGATCGGGAGGCGAGCAAATTACAGCAGCGCTGACCATGCCCCACGCGGTCGCCGCGCTGGTCCTGGCCGTCGCCGGGGTGGCCAAGCTGCGCTCCCCACAGGCCGCCGCCCGCGCGGTCGGCCTTCCCGTGGCGATGGTCCGGATCTTCGCCGCCGGAGAGACCGCGCTGGCCGCGGTCGCGCTGGCTACGGCCAGCGCGTGGAGCTCGGTCCTGATGGCGGTCCTCTACGCCGGCTTCTCGGTCCTGACCTTGAGGCTGGCGCGGGCCGGCGCGGCCTGTGGTTGCTTCGGCGCTGAGGAGTCGCCGGCCTCGGGGTTGCAGTCGGTGCTGAGCGCCGCCCTGTCGGGGCTCGCGTTGCTCAGCGCGCTGGGCGGCGGCGCACACGGCGGGGTGGATCCTGCACCGCCCGTACGCGACCCTGGCCGTACTCCTGATCGGCGCGGCCGGGCTGGTCTACGCGATCGTGCTCGCCTACTCCGAGCTGCCCTCGCGGTGGCAGTCGTGGAGCCCGGGGTGAGTCCGTCGGCCCGACTGGCCCAGGCCGTCGGTAGCCTGCTCGAGCGGCGCACCTCGCGCCGGGGCGTGCTGGCCCGCGCGGCCGTGGCCGGGTCGGCGTTCGCCGTGGCCCCGGTCCGCTACCTGGTCCGTCCGGGCACGGCGGAGGCGGTCATCTACCCGAGCCAGTGCGGTCCGAATGCCCGCTGCAACGACGGCTATACCGCGTTCTGCTGCGAGATCGAGGCCGGTCGCAACACGTGCCCGGAGAACACCTACGTGGCGGGATGGTGGAAGTGCACCGACTACCGCGGCTCGGGGCTCTGCCACGGCCAGGGCTTCCGCTACTACGTGGACTGCAACCGCGTCCCCGGGCATCGCTTCGCCGGCGGCTGTCACTGCGCCCGCGGGGATTGCCACCGCCGCGTGGTCGACTGCAACCACTTCCGCTACGGCCAGTGCAACACGCAGGTCCACGGCACGACGGAGGTGGCCTGCCGCCTGGTGCTGTGCCAGAACCCCGCGCAGGTCCCGGGAATGAACTGCAACGCGACGGAAATGGTCGATAACCGGACCTGCGGGCACGAGGCCGGGTGCCTGGAGGGGCTGGCCACGCCGCTGCCGGGTGGGGAAGGGGCGTAGTGCGAGCGTTCGCGGTCCCGTTGCAGAGCGAGGTGCGCTAGCCGATGGTGGCCATCGTCTCGGTCGAGACCCTGCTGCTGGTCGTACTCCTGTTCCTCGTCGCCGGGCTGTTGCGCAGCCACGCCGAGATCCTGCGCCGGCTCGAGACGGGCGCGGGCGCCTCCGGCGATCCGGCCGCGACGATTGCCACGACGGCGGCCCCGGCTCGCGTGCCCGGAACGCCTGCCGCCGCTGTCGCCGGGCCGACCCCGGACGGGGACGCGCTGGCCCTCGACTTCGCCGGCCGGGCCGGCGCGCCGACCCTGCTCGCCTTTTTGACCAGCGGATGCACGACCTGCGCCGGTTTCTGGGCCACGCTGGGTGAGCCGAGGTTGCCGCCCGGGGTCCAGACGGTCGTCGTCACCCACGGCGAGGATCGAGAGCGGCCGGCCAAGCTGCGCAAGCTCGCTCCTGAGGGGGTGCCGGTGATCATGTCCAGCGCGGCCTGGGCGGACTATTCGGTGCCGGCTTCCCCGTACTTCGTGCTCGTGGACGGCTCCGTGCGCGGTGAAGGGGCGGCCACCACCTGGTCGGCGCTGGCCAGCCTGGTCAGCGATGCGATCGAGGATCAGCGCGAGGCCGCGGGCGGGAGCGGCGCGGGCGAGTCCGCCGACGGGACCGCTCGCGCCGACGCCGCCGAGCGCAAGCTGGCCGCGGCCGGAATCGGCCCCGATCACCCCAGCCTGTATCCGGGCGGCGCGTCTGCGCGGCCATGACGCTGCTGGTGGCGCTGGGGTGCGCGTCCGGGCTCGTGGCGGCCATCCGCGCGGCCTGGTCGCCCTGAGGAGAATCGATGCTGGCCAGCATCACCCCGCTCGGTGAGCGGGGCCGCCACAGCCACTACTCGGTCACGATGGCCGCGTTTCTCACCGGTGGCTTGCTCGCCGGCGCCCTCGGCGGCCTTGTCCTGGGGGCGATCGGCGCTCTGGTCCTGGGCGGCGTGGCGAGCTCGGTCCGCCTGATCACGCTCGCCGTCGCTCTCGCGGCCGCGATCGCCGTTGATCTCCGCCCGGGATCGGCGCCGGGACCGCGGCGCCAGGTCAACGAGCAGTGGCTTGACCGCTACCGGGGCTGGGTCTACGGGCTCGGCTTCGGCGCCCAGCTCGGTCTCGGCGTGAGCACCGTCGTGACCAGCGCCGCCACCTACGTCGCCCTGCTGGCCGCCCTGCTCAGCGCCAGCCCGGGCTCGGGGGCGTTGATCCTGGGGCTGTACGGCGGGGTGCGCGGGCTGACGCCCCTGCTGGCCGGCCAGAGCAAGACCACGACCGAGCTGATGGCGCTGCACGCCCGCTTGGCGCGTGCCTCGGCGCCCGTGGCTCGCGCCGGCCTGCTCGGTCTGGGCTGCGCGCTGGTGCTCGCGGTGGCCGGAGCGCTGGGATGATCGTCGGCGCCCACGGCCTGCACGTCGAGCTGCCGCCGCGCTGGACCGGGCGCGTGTTCCGGCGCCAGGGCGGCAACGCGACCCTGCACGCCGGGGATTTCCCGCTCGCCCTCGGCGACGGGGAATTCGGGGACAGCAGCACCGCGCGGATGCCGGCCGGGTCGACGTTCGTGGTCGTGACCGAGTACGTGCCCGGGACCGGGCTCGAGCCCGGCCGGGGCCTGTTCGCGCCCCGGCACATTGCGCTCCCGCTCGAGCCACGCGCGTTCTCGTCCAAGCGTCTGGCCCATCCTCGTCGCGATCAGGCCGGGACCCAGCAGTTCTTCACCCTGGCCGGCCGCCCGCTGTGCCTGTACGTCGTCCTGGCCGGCCCGGCCGCACATCGCCGCCGTCAGCTACCGGTGCTCAACCGCGTTCTGCGCTCGCTACGCGTTCAAGGTCCGGGCGGCGGTGGGGCCCCCACGTAGTGGGCTGAGTCGTAGCTCGGGGCGCTGTAGCACGGGGTCAGCCCCGCGCGGCTGGGGTTGCGGTACGTGGCCGTGAAGCCCGTGGCGATGGTTGTCGCGCCGGAGGCGACCGCCGAGGTCACGGTCAGCGTGATCGTGTAGCGGGCCCGCTCGCCGTTTCGGTAGACGCGCCCGGCGCAGCTGACCGGGACGGTGAACGTGCTCGTGCCCTTGTAGTAGCCGGGTCGCTGGCGGTGAAGGCGGAGCGTGTCGTGACCGTTAGCGCCACGCTGCCGGGAGAGCTGCACGGTGGCGCAGGCTCCGGTCGGGCACAGAGGGACAAACGTCCACGTCCGGGTCACGTGCTCGCCGCGGCGCTCGCCGGGGACGTTGACGGCGTTCAGCACCGTTCCCGCGGCGATGAACCGGCCCTGTAGGCGGGCGGTCTGGGTCAGCCCCTCGGGCGCGCCCAGGGCGGGAGCCGCGGCCAGCGCCGGGACCGCGCACAGCGAGCCGGCCGTCAGCGCCGCCAGCAGGGTTGCCCGGCCGGGCTTCACGCGGCGAATCCCAGGGCGAGCTCCGCAGTTCACGCGCCGAACCCCAAGGCGAGCTCGGCCAGCAGGCGCACGCCCCAGCCCGGTGCCGCCGCGGTCGAAATACGGGGTGCGGCCGTTGAAGGCCACGGCGAGCATGTCCAGGTGCGCCCAGGGCACATCACCGACGAAATGGTGCAGGAATTCGGCCGCGGCGCTGGCCAGCCCGACGCGGGGCTCGGGCCGGTTGGTGAGCACCGCGTAGCGACCCTTGGTCTGTTCGGCGTAGCGCGGGTGCAGGGGCAGACGCCAGACCAGTTCACCGGTCCGCTCGCCGCAGCTCGATGACACGCTCGGCGAGCGCGTCATCGTTGCCCATCAGCCCGGCGTAGGCCTAGCCCAGCGCCGCCTCGACGGCCCCGGTCAGCGTGGCCACGTCGACGATCGCCGTCGCAGCCCTCGCCGCGGGCATGGGTGATGCAGTCGCCGAGGACCATCCGCCCCTCGGCGTCGGGGTTGTCGACCTCGATGGTCGTGCCGTCAGCGCCGTGACGATGTCTCCGGGCTTGACCGCGCGGGGCCCGGGGAAGTTCTCCACCGCGCCGACGACGCCCGAGCACGCGGACGGGGGCACTGAGCTCGGCCAGGGCGCCGATCGCCTCGATCACCGCCGCGCCGCCGCACATGTCGAACTTCATCTCCGCCATCCGCGGCGGCCGGCTTCAGGGCCAGGCCGCCGGTATCGAAGGTCACCGCCTTGCCGATCATGGCCAGCCGCGGGGCGCGCGGATCCGAGCCCGCGGGGTCGTAGCGGAGTTCGATCAGGCGCGCGGCTCCTCGGTGCTGCCCTGGGCCACGGCCGCGAACGCGCCCATGCCGCGGTCGCGGATCTGCGCTCCCGTCGAGCACGGTCACCTCGAGCCCGTCGTGGCGACCGGCCAGCTCGCGGGCGTAGTCGGCCAGTGCGGTCGGGGTGAGGTCGTTGGGGGCGGTGTTGGCGAGGTCGCGGGCGCGGTTCTGGGCGGCGGCCAGCACCGCGGCCCGCGCGCACGGTGCGCCGAGACGTCGTGGTGGGCGCTGATGATCAGCCGCTCGAGCGGCGACCTCGCCGGCGGCGCCGGCCGGTAGCGGGTGAAGCGGTAGGCGGCCAGCACGGTGCCGCTGACCAGCCCCTCGGCGATCTCGTCGCCGACCCGCGTGCGGGCAGCTCCCAGCACAGCGTGCCGCGCGCCGAGCTGCGCGGGCCCGCGTATGGGCTCGGGCCGCGGCCACGCGGGCGCGCTCGCCGTCGAACTCGGTCCGCGGCCCGAGGCCGATCAGCAGAATGCGCACGCGCTCGTGGTGAACCACCGCCACCTGCGCCGAGGCGTGCGGCCCGCCTCGCCGCGGTCGAGCAGCGCCTCCAGCGCACCGCCGGGCAGGTCGTGGGCGACGCCCTCGTCCTCGAACACCCCGATGGCGATGGTGTCTGCGCCCGTGGCGAGCGGGGCATCGGTGCTCGCCGCGATCTCCACCGCGGGCACGTTACCAGCGGCGCTCGTGGCCCCGCGTTTAGGATGATTGCAACCGGTACCACCGACCCCGAAGAGGAAGCCTCGATGCCCAAGACCGTCATCCTCTCCGCCGCCCGAACGCCGATCGGCAAGCTCGGCGGCGGCCTCGCCTCAGTGGACGCCACCGAGCTCGGCGCCACGGCGATCTCGGCCGCGCTGGAGCGCGCCGACGTCGACCCGGGCGCGGTCGAGCACGTGATCATGGGCCAGGTGATCCAGGCCGGCCAGGGTCAGATCCCCTCCCGCCAGGCCCAGATCAAGGCGGGCATCCCCAAGGAGGTCTCCTCGGAGACGATCAACAAGGTCTGTGCCTCGGGGATTCGCGCCGCCGGGCTGCTCGACGCGGCGATCCGCGCCGGCGACCTCGAGGTCGGCGTGGGCGGCGGCATGGAGTCGATGTCCAACGCCCCCTACCTGCTCAAGGGGGCCCGGTTCGGCTTCCGGATGGGCGACGGCAAGGCGATCGACGCGATGATCAACGATGGGCTGACCAACCCCTTCTCGGGCAAGCACATGGCCCAGGAGGCCTCCGAGGTGGCGGCCGAGCTGGAGATGACCCGCGCCGACATGGACCGCTGGGCGCTGCGCTCGCACGAGCTGGCCATCAAGGCCACCGACGAGGGCCGGCTGCCCGAGGAGATCGTCCCGGTCACGGTCAAGGGCCGCAAGGGCGACACGGTGGTCGAGGTCGACGAGGCCCCGCGCCGCGACTCGACGCTCGAGTCCCTGTCCAAGCTGCCGCCGATCTTCCTCAAGGACGGCAGCCACACGGCCGGCAACTCGCCGGGCGTCAACGACGGCGGCGGCGCGATCGTCGTCGCCGTCCGACGAGTGGGCCAAGCCAACGGCAAGACGGTCCTGGCCACGATCATCGCCCAGGCGCAGGTCGCCGATGACTTCCCCTACCTGGCCCGCACCCCGGCCAAGGCGGCGCAGAAGGCGCTCGACAAGGCGGGCCTGACCGCCGAGGACATCGACCTGTGGGAGATCAACGAGGCCTTCGCCTCGGTGACGCTGAACTCGATCCGGATGCTCGGCATCGACGAGGACAAGGTCAACGTCAACGGCGGGGCGGTGGCCCTCGGTCATCCGATCGGCGCCTCCGGCGCCCGGATCCTCGGCACCCTCGTCTACGAGCTGCGGCGCCGCGGCGGGGGCCTCGGATGCGCCGCGATCTGCTCGGGCGGCGGTCAGGGCGACGCGGTCATCATCGAGGTCAATGGCGGCTGAGCGACGGCCGGCCTCGACCGGGGCCGAGCCTGCGGCGGATCCCGACCCGGCCGGGACCGAGCCCGCGGGCTCCACGCCGGCGGCGGCGTTCTTCGACCTCGACAAGACGCTGATCCAGGGCTCGTCGGCCTTCCAGTTCGGGCGCGCCGCCTACCAGGCCGGCCTGATCGGCCGCCGCCAGCTGCTCGCCGACGCGCTGGCCAACGTCCGGTTCCGGCTCAACGGCGCGACCGACGAGGACTCGCTGGCGCTGCGCGACCGGATCGCCGCCTCGCTGGAGGGCACCCGCGTGGTCGACCTCGAGCGGCTCGGCGCCGATGTCCTGGCCGGCATCCTGCCCCGCGCTCTATCCGCAGATGCTGAACATCGCCCACGAGCATCAGGATGCGGGCCGGCGGGCGTACATCGTCACCGCCGCCTCCCAGGAGCTGGCCGACATCCTGGCCCCGGTGATGGTCCTCGACGGAGCGATCGGATCCGAATCTCGCGAGGTCGTCGACGGCGTCTACACCGGCAAGCCCGACCGGGCTGTTCGTCTACCGCGCGCAGAAGGCCCAGGCGATGCGGAGCTGGCCGACCGGGAGGGGATCGACCTGTCGGCCTCCTACGCCTATTCGGACTCCGAATCCGACCTGCCGATGCTCGCGCGCCGTCGGCCACCCCGTGGCCGTCAACCCCGACACGGCCCTGGCCCGCATCGCCCGCGACGAGGGTTGGCCGGTGCTGCATTTCGACCGGCTCCGGCGCCGGCTGCGGACCGCGGCCGCGGTCGGGATCGCCGCCGGCGCGGCGGCGCCGGGGCGCTGGCGTGCTCACGCGGCTGCGCGATCGCCGGTCGCGTTCGCGGCTGCGGGCCCGCCGATCGCACCGGCCTGCGGCGGTCGCCGATCGCACGCGCCGCTGCGGCGACGGCGTAGCGTCTGGCCTTAGACTGCCGCCATGCTCAAACCCTCCTTCGCGATCGCCGCCTCCGCCTGCTGCTCGCGCTCACCGTCGTGCTGGCCGCCGTCTCCTCCGTCGCCCTGGCGTCGACCAAGACCGTCTTCATCAAGGACAACTTCTTCAGCGCCAAGACGCTGACCATCGACAAGGGGAGCAACGGTGACGTGGCAATGGAACGGGTTCCTGCGCCACAACGTCACGGTCAAGAGCGGTCCGGTCAAGTTCCACTCGCGCACCCAGGTCAGCGGGATCTACAGCCACACGTTCCTGCGCAGGGGCACCTACCGGCTGTACTGCACGCTGCATCCGTACATGAAGATGACGGTCGTCGTCCATTAGAGGACCGCACAGCGGCGGGCGGCACCGGCCGTCGGCGGCGCGGTTTGGGCAGTAGACTCGCGCCGTCGAAATGGCCACCACCTCCGATAGGAAGATCCGCGTCGTCGTGGCCAAGCCCGGCCTTGACGGGCACGACCGGGGCGCGAAGATCATCGCCCGCGCGCTGCGTGACGCCGGCATGGAGGTGATCTACACCGGCCTTCACCAGACGCCGGAGCAGATCGTGGAGACGGTGATCCAGGAGGACGCCGACGCCGTCGGCCTGTCGATCCTCTCCGGCGCCCACATGACGCTCGTGCCCCGGATCATGGAGCTGCTCTCCGCACAGGGCATCGACGACGTCGTGGTGACGGTGGGGGGGACGATCCCCGCTGACGACATCGAGGAGCTCAAGGGACTCGGCGTGGCCGAGGTCTTCACCCCCGGCGCCTCGGCCCAGCAGGCCATCGACTTCATTCGCGGCGCCGTCCGCGCCTGAGGTCATGGGCGCGGAGCGGTCGGCGGGAAGCGGCGTTGGCGTCGCGCACGCACCGATCCCCGACGGGCGGTAGCGGTACATCGTACGTTCCCGGCCTCGCAGCGACCGATTGACTCGTCAGTCAACCGGGTAATATGGGCTCGCCCAAGGTCAAGAACGCTCAGGGTGCGGGGCGCCAAGCCCCCGCGCAGGACATCCGATAGGAGGCCACACTTGAAGATTTGCGTCCTGGTCAAAGAGGTCCCGGACGCCGCCGTCGAGAAGCGCATCAACCCTTCGACGGGGCGCATGGACCGATCCGGGGAGAGAAACCTCAATCCCTACGACACGCACGCGATCGAAGCCGCGATGCAGATTCGCGAGGGCGGGGCGGTCGAGGTTGACGAGATCGTCGCCGTGACGATGGGTCCCGACACCGCCGTGCGCGCGCTGCACAAGGCCGTTTCGCTGGGCGCCGACCGCTCGGTGCACCTCAGCGATGACGCTCTGGCCGGCTCCGACGTCGCCGCCACCGGCTACGCGCTGTCCAAGGCGCTGGAGAAGGAGTCTCCCGACCTGGTCCTGCTCGGACAGCAGTCAGACGACGGCGAGTGCTACACGATCGGCGCCGTGGTCGCCGACCATCTGAAGATGCCGTCGCTGACCCAGGTGATCAAGATGGATGTGGCCGAGAGCGGCGCTCACCTGCGAGCGTCAGGCCGAGTACGGCTACGACACGGTCGAGGTGCAGATGCCCGCCGTGATCTCCGTCGGTGACGCCATCAACGAGCCCCGCTACCCGTCGCTGAAGGCGATCATGGGGGCCAAGAAGAAGCCGCTCGAGGCCGTCGCCGCCGGCGATGTCGGGATCGACACCTCACTGGTCGGTGGGGAGGGCTCGCGCGTCCAGTGCGGCGACTTCCACGATCCGGCCGCCAAGGCCGCCGGCCAGATCATCGAGGACGAGGACACCGACGAGACGGTCGAGAAGATCCTCGCGTGGCTCGACGAAAGGAAGCTGATCTAAATGGCCGACGTCCTTACCTACGTTCTGCACTACGAGGGTGAGTTCAACAAGAACTCGCTCGGCGCCGTGTCCGAGGGCGCGGCCCGGGCCAAGGAGATCGGCGGCGAATGTCATGCCGTCGTCGTCGGTGGTGATGACCTCACCGACGAGCTGTGCGCGACCCTCGGCTCGTACGGCGCGACCAAGGTGTTCCGCGGCAAGGGCCCCGAGGGCCTGGCCCAGCCGATCGTCGACGTGATGGCCAAGGTCATCGACGACAACGGCCACGGCTACGCCCTGTTCGGCGGCGGTCTGCTCGGCTTCGAGATCGGCGCCGGACTGGCCGCTCGCAAGCAGGCCGGGGTGACCATGGAGGTCGTCGAGATCAAGGCCGAGGACGGCAAGCTCGCTCGCCCACCGTCCGATCCTCGGGGACTCGAAGATCTCCGTCTCGCGCTACCAGGGCGACCTCGGGATCATCATCGGGCGCATCAACGCGTTCGAGATCAAGCAGGAGGGCGACGCCTCGGCCGAGGTCGTCGACGTCGACGTCGAGCTGTCGCCGTTCTCGACCCAGGCCACGATGAAGCAGCGCGGCGAGCAGCGTGGCGCCGACGTCGACATCGAGGGCGCCGACATCCTCGTGGCCGGCGGTCGCGGCCTCGGCAAGGCCGAGGGCTTCGAGCT
The DNA here is from genome assembly GCA_963849455.1 of uncultured Solirubrobacterales bacterium. GTDB lineage: Bacteria > Actinomycetota > Thermoleophilia > Solirubrobacterales > Solirubrobacteraceae > Palsa-465. The sequence continues at coordinate 398,120 of CAWKHE010000005.1, forward strand.
GGCCGAGGCACTGGCCAAGGCGTTCGGCGGCAACACCGCCGTCGCCGCGACTCGCGCGGTGGTCGACGCCGGCTGGTACCCCTACGCGGCCCAGATCGGCCAGACCGGCAAGACGGTGTCGCCGAAGCTGTACCTGGCCGCGGGCATCTCCGGGGCCATCCAGCACAAGGTCGGCATGCAGTCCTCGGAGAACATCGTGGCCATCAACAAGGACGCCAACGCGCCCATCTTCGAGTTCTCGGATCTCGGGATCGTCGGCGACCTGAACAAGATCATGCCCAAGCTCACCGAGGCCATCAAGGCTAAGAAGGGCAGCTGATTCCATGTCCGTCAACGGCAGAAGCCGCCACGCTCCAAGCGAGTTCCCGCCCCCGGTCGACCCGGTAAAGGAATTCATCAAGCGCGAGCTGGACGGCGAAGACGAGCGCATCGATGTTGGCGTGGCGATCGTCGGCGGCGGTACCGCAGGCCTGGCCTGCGCCAACCGGCTTCTGCAGTTGCTGGGCGATGACGAGGCCATGATGGAGCGTCTCGGCGAGGTGCCCGTGGCGGTCATCGAGAAGGCCAAGACCTGCGGCGGCCACAACCTGTCGGGCGCGGTCATGCGCCCCGGGCCGCTGCAGGAGCTGTTCCCGGAGCTGAGCCGCGAGGATTGGCGCCAGCAGCGCTTCGCCTTCGGCGAGGTGACCAAGGAGTCGGTCTACATGCTGACCAGCGCCAAGACCAAGCTCTCGGTCCCGATCCCGTTCGTGCCCAACTTCAAGAACCACGGCAACGAGGTCGTGTCGGTCTCCGCCCTGGCCCGCTATCAGCAGCCAGCAGGCCGAGGAGGGCGGGGCCTACATCCTCACCGAGACGGCGGCCACCCAGCTGATCGTGCGAGGACGGCAAGGTGGTCGGGGTTCGCTCCGGCGACAAGGGCCGCGGCAAGGATGGCGAGCCGCTGGGCAACTTCGAGCCCGGGACCGATATCAGGGCCAAGGCCACCGTCCTGGCCGAGGGCTGCTGGGGCCATCTGACCGGCGCGGCGATCAAGGAGTTCGACCTCGCCGACGGGCGTGAGCCGCAGGTATGGGAGCTCGGCGTCAAGGAGGTCTGGAAGGTCCCCAAGCCGCTGGATCGCGTGATCCACACCTTCACGCAGCCGTGGCCGATGAAGATCTCCCCCAAGTACGGGCAGCTCGGCGGCACCTGGCTGTATCCGATGAAGGACGAGAAGACCGGCGATGACCTCGTCTCGATCGGCTTCGTCGTCGACCTCAACTACCGCGACGCGACCACCTCGGCCCACGACCTGCTGCAGCAGTTCAAGCTCCACCCGCTCGTCAAGGGCATTCTCGAGGGCGGCGAGCGGATCGCCTGGGGAGCCAAGGCGCTGCCCGGCGGCGGCTACTGGTCGATGCCCAAGCTGTCGATGCCGGGCGCGGTGCTGGTCGGTGATTCCGCCGGGATGGTCGACACGGCGGCGCTCAAGGGCGTGCACCACTGCATCAAGTCAGGGATCCTGGCCGCCGAGGCGATCTACAAGTCGCTCAAGAACGGCGAGTCACTGGAGAGCTACGAGAAGGCGGTCGAGGAGTCGAGCATCGTCAAGGAGCTCTACCAGGTCCGCAACACCCGCCAGGCCTTCCAGAAGGGCTTCGTCGCCGGCAGCCTGCTGGCCGGCCCGTCGATCATGTCCAAGGGCAAGGTCCCGCCCGGGCGACAGGCGTGGCATCGCGACGACGCCGAGCCGATGTTCGTCGGCGACACGCGCGACGGCTACCCCAAGCCGGACGGCAAGTACACCTTCGACAAGCTGTCCTCGGTTTACATCACCGGCAACGCCACCCGCGACGACGCGCCCAACCACATCCGCATCCACAAGCACGTCCCGCGGGAGATCGCCGAGGCTGGCGCTACATGTGCCCGGCCGGGGTGTACGAGATCCCCGAGGACGCGCCCGAGACCGGACCCGTCGACGTGATCGTCAACTACACCAACTGCGTGCAGTGCGGCGCGATCACCGCCAAGGGCGGCCGCCTGACGCCGTCCCGAGGGCGGCGACGGGCCGCTCTACCAGATCACCTAGAGCCACAGGTCAGCTCAGATCTGGCCGCGTGACAACTTTTCCGACCCGGGCCTGTTAACGGGGTGTGATGAAGCGAGTTCTGAGCCTTCTGGGCGCCCTCGTGATGGGCGCCCTTCTGCTTCCGGTATCCGTGCTGGGCACGAATCTCCCGCGGGCCGACCTGCGCGCCTTCAGCTGCCAGAAGGCGATGGACCGGTCAACCGGAGCGTCGCCGTGACGGCGGTGATGCGGCCCCCGAGCGGGACCCAGCACATGGCGATCAAGTTCGACCTGCTCGTCTCCCATGGCTCCGGGACGGTCGCCAAACCCCTGCACGCCGGTGATCTGGGCTCTGGATCGACCCCGGCAACCCCACCCTGGGTCAGCTTCGGGGGGACGTCTGGAACCTTCAGAAGTCAGTCGTCGCGGTGCGCGCCCCGGCCGTCTACCGCTTCCGGGTCCGCTACCGCTGGCAGGGCGCTCACGGTCGGACCCTGGACATCACCACCGACTACAGCCGACGCTGCGTGCAGCCCGAACTGCGGCCCGACCTCCAGGTGCGCTCGATCACGGTCGGCCCGTCTCCCGGGCAACCCGATCGCGATCTGTACACGGCCCTGATCGCCAACGCGGGTAATAGCGCCAGCGGCCCGTTCGACGTTCTGTTCGCGCCGGGCAACGGGTCAGCCGCCACGACCCAGACCGTGGCTCTGCTCCGTGCCCACAGCTCCCGGACCATGACCTTCACCGGGCCGGTCTGCAGCGCGAGCACGGTGCCGACGATCACTGCTGATTCGGCCCATCAGGTCGATGATCTCAACCGGTCCAACAACGTCACTGACCGCGGTCTGCCCGTCCTGAGCGGGTGGTTGGCCAGCGGCTATCCTTAACGGACTATGAAGACTGAAATCCATCCCAATTACGTCGAAGCCCACGTGCGCTGCACGTGCGGCAACGAATTTACGACCCGCTCCACGCAGTCGGAGATTCACGTCGAGATCTGCTCCGCGTGCCATCCGTTCTACACCGGGCGCCAGAAGCTGGTCGACACCGGGGGCCGGGTGGAGCGCTTTCAGCGCCGCGTGGCCAAGGGGCGCCGGTCGTCCCGCACCCCCGCGGCCTAGCACCTCCCTCGCAAGCTGATGCGTACGGGCGGCGATCAAGCACTGACCGCCGTCCGGGACGCACCCGTGGGCGGCCAGGCCGTCCTCGAGGGCGTGATGATGCGCGGCGTGCGCAACTGGGCCGTGGCCGTGCGCGAGCCGCTGCCCGAGGCTCCCGATGGCGCGTCCGTGGCTCCGGTTGAGTCGCCGGCGCCGGTTCAGGCCGATGCCGCTCCCGTGTTCGGCAACATCGCCGTCCGCTCGTTTCCGCTCAACCCGGCCGGTCGCCGCAGCCGGGTCTTCCGGTTGCCGGTGATCCGCGGCGTAGCGGCTCTGATCGAATCACTCGGCATCGGCCTGCGCGCGCTCAGCATCTCGGCCAGCGCCCAGCTCCCGGGCGAAGAGGAGGAGATCTCCGGCGGCGCCTGGCTGGGGACCATCATCGTCTCCGTCGTGTTTGCGATCGGGCTGTTCTTCGTCGTGCCGGTGGGGCTGACCAGCCTGGTCAAGGACCAGCTCGGGTCCTCGGTTCTGTTCTGGCTGGTCGAGGGCGTCCTGCGGACCTCGATCTTCCTCGGCTACCTGGTACTCCTGTCGCGGGTCCCCGACCTGCGGCGCGTATTCCAGTACCACGGCGCCGAGCACAAGGTCATCTCCGCCTACGAGGCCGAGGATGAGCTGACGCCCGAGCGGGCCCAGCTCTACTCGCGTCTGCACCCGCGCTGCGGGACGAGCTTCCTGCTCATCGTGATGATCATGGCCATCTTCGTATTCGCCCCGTGGGGCTGCCCGCGTGGTGGATCCTCGTCCTGACCCGGATCCTCGGGGTGCCCCTGATCGCCGGGCTGTCGTTCGAGGTCATCAAGTGGGCGGGCCGCAACCGCTCGCGCCGCTGGGTCCAGTGGGTCATGTATCCGGGCCTGCAGCTCCAGCGCCTCACCACCCGCGAGCCCGACCTCGACCAGCTCGCGGTGTCAATCGCAGCGCTCGAGGCGGTGCTGGCCCTCGAGACCCCGGGGGAGACCACGGCCGAGGATCTGCTGGGCGTCGAGGTCGTCGCCTAGCCGGGCCTGATCGTGCGGCTCTGCCTGGCGGCTCGGGTAGGATCAGACAGGTCCGTCAGTCATCCAAAGGAGAAGACATGTCTGATGACAACAGTGGGACTTTCGACAAGGGCAAGGGCCGCGTCAAGGAAGCCGCCGGCGATCTGACCGGTGACCAGAGCCTGAAGAACGAGGGCAAGGTTGACCGCGCGCAGGGCGGCGTCAAGAACGCCGTCGGTGACGCCGCCGACAAGGTGAAGGACGCCGTCAACCCGGATAAGTAGAGCTTCGCGGTGTGGCAGCCCGTCCCCAGTCCGGGGCGGGCTCCTACACTCGCGACATGATCAACGACCTGGTCGCCCAGCTCGAAAGCCGCTTCGGCGAGCTCGAACGCGAGCTATCGGACCCGATCGTGATCGGGGACCGGGAACGGTTCGAGGCCGCCAGCCGCGCCTACCGTGAACTGGAGCCCGCGGCCAAGCTGGGCGCGGAATATCGACGCACCGCCGACGACCTCGAGGGCGCGCGGGAGCTGCTTGCCGAGGACGGCGAGGACCAGGAGCTGCGAGCCATGCTCGACTCCTCGCGCGACCGGCTGGCCGCGCTCGAGGAGGAGATCCGCCTGGCCATGGTCGAGCGAGATCCCAACGACGACAAGAACGTGATCGTCGAGATCCGCCCCGGCGCCGGCGGCGACGAGGCCGGGCTGTGGGCCGGGGACCTGTACCGGATGCTGACCCGGTACGCCGAGCGCCGCGGCTTCAAGGTCGAGCCACTGTCGATTGGAGACGGCGCCTACACGTTCGCCGTCAAGGGCGACGGTGCCTACTCGGTGTTCAAATTCGAGGGCGGCACCCACCGCGTCCAGCGCGTCCCGGAGACCGAATCCCAGGGCCGAGTCCACACCTCGACCGCGACCGTGGCCGTGCTTCCCGAGGCCGAGGATGTCGACGTGCAAATCGACCCCGAACGACCTCCAGATCGACGTCTACCGGTCCTCCGGTCCCGGCGGCCAGTCGGTCAACACCACCGACTCGGCAGTGCGAATCACCCACAAGCCGATCCGGGATCGTCGTTTCCATGCAGGACGAGAAATCCCAGCTCCAGAACCGAGAGCGGGCGATGCGCGTGCTCCGCGCGCGGCTCTACGAGCAGGCGCTGGCCGATCAGCAGGCCGAGATCGGCGCCAGCCGCCTGGCCCAGGTCGGCACCGGCGAACGAGCGGAGAAGATCCGCACCTACAACTACGGCGAGCGTCGGGTCAAGGACCACCGGATCAACCTGCTCGTCCACAACCTGGACGAGATCCTGATGGGAGAGCTTGACGAGCTGACCGACGCGCTCCAGGACGACGAGAAGCGCCGCCGGCTCGCGGGGCACGGCGCCGTTTGCAGCTAAACGCATCCGTAGGAGCGTCGCTGACCGCGCCCCGGCGGCCGAGCGGACCGTCGCCTCCGCGCCGCGGCCGGCTCGCGGCTGCCGGCGGCGAGACGCCGAGGCTCGATGCCGAGCTGCTGCTGGCCGAGGTCTCTCGCCGATCCCGTGGGCCGGGAACGATTGCTGCTGGACCGCGATGTGAGGGTGGACGCCGAGACCCAGGCCGCGTTTGAGCGGTTGGTGGGCCGCCGTGAGGCTCGCGAGCCGGTGGCCTACATCCTCGGCCGGCGCGATTTTCGCTACCTGACCCTGGCCGTCGATCGGCGGGTCCTGATCCCGCGGCCCGGAGACCGAGCTCCTGGTCGAGGTCGGCCTGGAGCTACCCTCACGGCGCGCGCGTGGCCGATGTCGGCACCGGAAGTGGCGCGGTGGCGCTGGCGCTGGCCGACGAGCGGGCCGACCTACGGTCGCCGGGCTCGACATCGACGACGGTGCCCTGGCCGTGGCGCGTCTCAACGGTGCCCGGCTCGGCCTCAGGGTCGGGTTCCGGCGCTCCGACCTGCTCGACGGCGGTGAGTACGACGCGGTGCTGGCCAACCTGCCCTACGTCGCCGACGGTGCGAGCCTGGAGCCGGAGATCGCAGACTGGGAGCCGCCCGGCGCCCTGTTTGCCGGCGCCGACGGGCTGGACGTGGTCCGCCGGCTGATCGCCCAGGCCGCGGGCGTGGGTCTGCTCGCGCTGGAGATCGGTCCTGAGCAGGCTGAGGCGGTGCGAACGCTTCTGACCGAGGCCGGGTTCGGCTCGGTCGAGGTGCGGCTCGATCTGGCCGGGCGCCCGCGCGTCGTGGTCGGACGGTGAGCGCGGGCACGCCGGGGGTCGACGGCGAGGCGGCGACCTTCGAACGCTGCATGGCGGTGGGAGGGGTGGCCGTGTTCCCTTCCGACACCGTGTACGGGCTGGCCTGTGACGCCCACAATCGGCTCGCCGTCGAGCGACTCTATGGGTCAAGCGCCGGCCGCTGAGCAAACCCTCGGCGGTGATGTTCTTCGACCTCGATCTGGCCCTGGCCGCCCTGCCCGAGCTCGGTCCGGGGACCCGGACGGCGCTGGCGCGCCTGCTCCCGGGTCCGGTGACCGCGCTGGTGCCCAATCCCGGCGGGCGCTTCCCGCTCGCCTGCGGCGATGACCCGTCGACGCTGGGCCTACGCGTGCCGGTCGTGCCGGTCCTGGCCGGCGTGCGCTGGCCGGTGCTGCAATCGAGCGCCAACCTGGCCGGGGGCCCCGAGGCCCGGCGGCTGGAGGAGGTTCCCGAGGCGATCCGGCGCAAGGCCGACATGCTCGTCGACGGCGGCGAGCTGCCGGGCACCGCCTCTACGGTGATCGATCTCGCGCGTTACGAGTCCGATCAGGAGTGGCGGGTGATCCGGGAGGGTGCGCTCAGCGCGGAGGCGCTGGCCGCGGTGATGGAGGGCCAGTTTCACTTCCATCCCGAGACGTACGCGAGCGAGATCCGGACCGACATTCCCGTCTACGAGCGAGTTTCAGGCCGCAATGGTGGCCGCCACGGGGTACGGCGCGCTGCCGGATCCTCGAGCTGGGCACGGGGACGGGGGAGACCGCGCGCCGGCTGCTCGATCGTCACCCTCAGGCTGAGCTGGTGGGCATCGACGAGAGTGCGGCGATGCTCGAGGCGGGGCGGGCGGAGTTGCCCGCGGAGAGGGTCGACTCTGTTGGTGGCCGTCTCCAGGATGAGCTGCCCTCCGGGACCGTTCGAGCTCGTGGCCAGCGCGCTCTGCGTGCATCACCTCGACGGTGAGGAGAAGCAGCGGCTGTTCGAGCGGGTGCGCGAGCGTCTGGAGGCCGGGGGGCGGTTCGTGCTCGGCGACGTGGTCGTGCCCGCGCCGCGCTGAGGATGCGGTGATCTCGCTCACTGAAGGCTGGGACAAACCGAGCCCGCTGGCCGATCAGATCCGGTGGCTGCAGGCGGCCGGTTTTGCGGTCGAGGTGACCTGGCAGCACCGGGATCTGGCCGTGGTGCGGGCCGTGGCTGTCTGAGCGCCAGTCCGCGGCGATCGGCGGCAGTGAGCCCGTCGCCGGCGCGCTCAGCCGCCCGGGGTCGTCGCTAGCATGCCGTTTGTGGCCGCCGAATTGCCGCCGGACTTCTTCAATCTCCCTCTCTCCGAGGTCGATCCCCAGATCGCCGAGGTCCTGAATCTGGAACTCGATCGCCAGCAGCGCACGCTGGAGATGATCGCCTCGGAGAACTTCGCCCCCGTCGCGGTGCTCGAGGCCCAGGGCTCGGTGCTCAACAACAAGTACGCCGAGGGATACCCCGGCAAGCGCTACTACGGCGGCTGTGAATTCGTCGACATCGCCGAGCAGCTGGCCATCGACCGGGCCAAGGCCCTGTTCGGGGCCGAGCACGCCAATGTGCAGCCCCACGCCGGCGCTCAGGCCAACATCGCGGCCTACCACGCCCTGCTGCAGCCCGGGGACACGCTGATGGGCATGGAGTTGTCCCACGGTGGCCACCTCTCGCACGGGATGAAGATCAACGTCTCCGGGCGGCTCTACAACATCGTCGCCTACCACGTGGACCGCGACACGAGCCTGATCGACATGGACGAGGTCCAGCGCCTGGCCGAGGAGCACAAGCCCAAGATGATCGTGGCCGGCTGGTCGGCGTATCCGCGCCAGCTGGACTTCCCCCGCTTCCGGGAGATCGCCGACTCGGTCGGCGCCTACCTGCTCGTCGACATGGCCCACTTCGCCGGGCTGGTCGCCGCCGGCGTGCACCCCAACCCGGTGCCCTACGCCGACGTGGTCACGACCACGATCCACAAGACGATCGGTGGCGGACGCGGCGGCATGATCCTGTGCCGCGAGGAGTACGCCAAGAAGATCAACTCCGCCGTCTTCCCCGGGCAGCAGGGCGGCCCGCTCGAGCACATCATCGCCGGCAAGGCGGTGGCCCTGAAGATCGCCGCCTCCGAGCCGTTCCGCGAACGTCAGGAACGCACGCTGGCCGGCGCCCGGGCCGTGGCCCGTGAGCTGCTGGCCGCCGGCGGCGGGGTATCGGTGCTGACCGGCGGCACCGACGTGCACCTCGTGCTCTGCGACCTGCGTGAGTCCGAGCTCGACGGCCAGCAGGCCGAGGACCGCCTGCACTCGATCGGCATCACCGTCAACCGCAACGCGGTGCCCTTTGACCCGCGGCCGCCCGCGGTCTCCTCCGGCCTGCGGATCGGCACCCCGGCCCTGGCCACGCGAGGCCTCCAGCTCGACGACTTCATCGAGGTCGGCGGCCTGATCGCCACCGCGCTGAACCCCGCCGGCTCGTTCGAGTCCGTTCAGCACGAGCTCGCCGCGCGCGTTACGGCCGTCGCCGAGCGCTACCCGCTGTATGCGGGCCTCGGCGCCAAGTCCCTGGCCTAGCTCCTTTCGCCCGACCTGAAGGGGCGTCACTACGCGTCGGGATCCTCGACGACCCGCCGCTAGCCGTGGGCGGCGTACTCCTCACGATCGAGCGCCGCCAGATGAGCGCTCGCAGGCGAGATGTTTGTCCGCGCGGCTCGATGCCACCCGAACCGCTGGCTCCGCGCGCCACACGCCAATACAACGGAGGGGTAAAACATGCACGAGCACATTCCCGCCCAGGGCTTAACACGGCCGGCTTTCACTTCGCCTACATCGAGCAGGGCGGCTCGAGCCTGTACTGCGTCATGGCGCTCAAGGCAACCAGCCTCGAAGTGCTGCGGATCATCGTCTCCATCGGCGGCGTAGAGACCAACCATTTCTCGCTCTGGCACGACAAGGCCGGCAACGCCGTCGCGCAGCCCCTGGCCGGTGTCACCGACCCGGAGACGGGCGTGACCTTGCGACCCATGCTCGACCACGACGGGGGCGCCGTTGCCGGTCGGGCCCTGGGCCACGGACTCAGAGAGTTCAGGAGTTCCGTCGCCGAAGGTAGCGATGATGGCCTGCCGCGTCGTGCCTCCCGTCGCTGAGGAGGAGCAGCCGTCCGACGGATCCTCACCCGCATGACCGCGCCGCGGTTACCTACGTGACCGCGCCGCAGTGACCCGCATGACCGCGCCGCGGTAGGGCAGCGGTCGGCCCAGGCTGGCATGCTTCGGGGGCATGCCGTACTGGGATGCCGTCTACTCGTTCATGGTCGCGCTCGCGGTCGTCGGCGGCGGCCACGCCGTTGGCTGCCCGACTGGCGCGACGGGTCCGGGCCGTCGACGTGCCGCGCGACCGGGGTCTGGCGCGGCGGAGACCCCCTTGCTCGGCGGCCTGGCCATTCTCCTCGCGGTGCTCGTGTCCGGAGCGATCTGGCTCAACCCGATCTCAGGCTCCCGCACGTCGCGCACGGTCTGCCGGGCTCGGGCGGCACCGTCCACATGTGGTGGGTGATCGGCGGTGCCTGCCTGATCACCCTGGTGGGCGCGATCGACGATGCCCGGGATCTGCACCCGGCGCTCAAGCTCGCGGGTCAGATCGCGGCGGCGGTGATCGCCGTCGAGGCGGGGGCCGTGGTCACCGACATCACGCTGCCGTTCATCGGCGGCCTGCAGTTCCCGAACGCCGGCGGGGCTCTCACCGTGATCTGGCTGGTGGCAATGATGAACGTGGTCAATTTCTCCGACGGGATCGACGGCCTGGCCGCTGGCGTGTGCACGATCGACGGCATCGCCTTCGCGGTCATCGCCTACGACCTCGATGTCAATCAGGCGGCGATCCTCGCCGCCCTCACGGCCGGGGCGGCGCTTGGCTTTCTGTTTCACAATTTCCACCCCGCGTCGGTGTTCATGGGCGACGCGGGTCGAACCTGCTCGGCTACCTGCTCGGGATCGTGGCCGTCGTCGGGTCGCTGAAGACCAACGCGGTCGTCGCCCTGGTCGTGCCGCTGGTCGATCCTCACGGTGCCCTTCCTGGACACCAGCTTCGTCATCGCCAAGCGGCTCAAGTACCGGCGCAAGCCGTGGTCAGCCGACGCCAACCACTTCCACCATCGCATGGCCCGGATCGGCTTCTCGCAGCGCAAGACGGTCGCCTACCTCTACATCTGGACCGCCCTGATGGCCGGGCTGGCCGTCGCGCTGCGTCTGATCTCGCACTACGAGCGGGCACGCCGTCGGCTGGGTCATCTTCCTGATCGGCCTGAGCGTGATCTGTGTCCTGGCCAGCGTCTATCTCGTCTACGTGCTGGAGATCTTCAAGTTCAAGGGCCTGCGCGCCCACGAGCTCCGGCACTCCGATCCCGCCACCACCGAGCATCAGATCGAGAGGCAGGTCGAACAGGACCTCGAGACCGGTGAATTCGAAAGGGTGAAATAGTCCGGGGGTGGACAAGGCCAACCTTTCAGAGCTCAGATCATTCATCACCGCCGACGGATCCTCGATCCGGGAGCTGGCCGGACCCGCCTGGACGTCCGCCCGCCACCAGAGCCTGGCCGAGGCGACGCTCGAGCCCGGCGGCGAGACGGCCGAGCACTACCACCCGCGGGCCGAGGAGCTCTACTACTTCGTGTCCGGGCAGGGGCAGATGCGCTTGGGCGAGGAGGACCCTCCGCAGCCGGTGCAGCCCGGAGACTGCGTGGTCATCCCGCCCGGTACGCCCCACAAGCTCTGGAACATCGGGGACGGGCCGCTCGTGCTCCTGTGCTGCTGTGCGCCGGCGTACTCAGATGCCGACACGGTGATGACGGGCAGGTAAGCGCTGCTGCGCGGCATGACACGCCTGGAGCGAGCCGGCCTCGCGGTCGTCGCGCTGCTCACAGTCCTGGCCGGACTGGCCCGCTACGTGAGCGGCGTTTCGCACGTGGTCGCCTTCATCGTGGCCGGCCTGGCTCTGGCCGGAGGAGCGTGGATCGTGTCCTTTGCCACCGAGCAGGTCGGGCAGCAGTTCGGGACCGCCGCCACCGGCCTGCTGCAGTCCACGCTCGGCAACCTGCCCGAGTTCTTCGTCGTCATCTTCGCGCTCAACGCCGGACAGCGGATCGTGGCCCAGACGGCGATCCTCGGCTCGATCCTGGTCAATGCGCTCCTCGTCCTCGGCCTGGTCATCCTGGCCGGATCGTGGCGCGAGCGCGACCGGACGATGCGCTTCAGCGTGCGGCTGCCCAACGACGCCGCCACGCTGCTGATGATCACGAGCTTCATCGTCCTGCTCGTCGGGCTGGCCGATTCAGCGCACGACCCGGCGAGCCACCACATCAAGACGATCTCGATCGTCGGCGCGATCGCGATCCTGATCGTCTACGTGTTCTGGGTTCGCCAGTACCTGACGCTGGAGACCGCGCAGGACGAGAAACAGGCCGAACGGCATATCTCGACGACCGCGAGCCTGATCCTGCTCGTCATCGCGGGAGTGGCGGCCGGGTTTGTCTCGGACTGGTTCGTGCACGCGCTCGAGCCGACGATCCATTCGCTGGGTATCTCGCAATCGTTCGCCGGACTGATCATCGTGGCCACGGCCGGCAACGCCGTCGAGCACGCGGTCGGCGTCGTGCTCGCCTACAAGGGCTATCCCGAGCTGGCCATCGCCGTGGTCAAGAACTCGATCGCCCAGGTGGCCGCCTTCCTGTTCCCGCTGCTCGTGCTGGTCTCGCTGCTGACCACGACCACGCTGACCTTCGCCCTGGGGCCCGTGTTCACCGGTGCCCTGATCGGGACCGCGGTCATCATCTGGCAGATCACCAGCGACGGAGAGGCGACTCCGTTTGAGGGCGTGGCGCTGATCGGCGCGTTCGTGATGCTGGGCATGGTGGCCGCGTTCGAGGCCTGACGCCACTTGGCGTGATCTGCTGTTCGTAGTGAACGGCGAATGACTCCAAGTGGGCTCGCAGCGTCTAGCGGGGCCGTGTGGCGCGGCGGGAGTGCAGGCGTGCGGGCCACGCAAAACCGGGCCGCCCGTGCTATTCTGACGTTTACGTAAGAATCAGATTTCGTCCTTGGAAAGAGGGTGGTGGCTTGAGCACCGTCACGGCTCCGCCGGCAAGTGGAAACCAACGCAATCGCCGGCTCGGCGTCAACGCCGAACATGACTCGTACAAGTGGTGGGCCCTGTCCTGTACGTCGCTGGGCATGCTGCTGGCCACGATCAACTCGGGCACGCTGATCATCGCCCTGCCCGACCTCGAGCGCAGTCTGCATACGAGTCTGCTCGAGCTGGTGTGGGTGATCCTCGTCTACATGATCGCCTCGACCGTTCTCGTGCTGAGCGCCGGCCGCCTGTCGGACCAGTTCGGACGCAAGAAGGCCTACGTGGGCGGTTTCGTGCTCTTTTCCCTCGCCTCACTGGGCGCGGGCTTTGCCGCCAACGGCACCGAACTCATCCTGTGGCGCATCCTCCAGGGCATCGGCGGCGCCTTTCTATTCGCCAACGCGGCGGCGATCGTCACCGACGCGTTCCCGAAGGAGCAACTCGGCCTGGCCATGGGCACCAACACCATGGTGGCGGCCGTCGGGCTGGTCATCGGCCCGGTTCTGGGCGGCGCGCTGGTGGCCATCAACTGGCCGTGGGTCTTCTGGTTCAACGTCCCCTTCGGACTGATCGGTGCCCTGTGGGGCGCCGGAGTCCTGCACGAGGTGACCGGCCGATCCGAGGACCGTTCGTTTGACTTCCTGGGCACGATCACCTTCCTGCTCGGCCTGACCGGGCTGGTCTACGGCATCTCCAAGGGCGGCATCTCGGGCTGGAGCTCCTCACTGGTCATCCCGGCCCTGATCGCAGCCGCCGTCTTCCTGCCGGCGTTCGTGCTCATCGAGCGGCGGCAGAAGTCGCCGATGCTCGACCTGACCATCTTCAACAACCGCCTGTTCTCGACCGCGGCCGGAGCCTCGTTCTGCAACGGCCTGGCTCGGTTTGCGCTGATGTTCGTGTTCGTCTTCTATTTCCAGGGCGTGCAGGGCAACTCGCCGATCCTGGCCGGCGTCAAGCTGGCTCCGCTGGCTATCGGCATGCTCATCTCCTCCCCGGCGGCAGGGATCTGGGCCGACCGGCGGGGCTCGCGCACGCTGGCCGTGCTGGGGATGCTCGTCACCGCCTTCGGCCTGGCCCTGATGACCACGCTGGGCCGGAACACGAGCTATCTGTGGCCGGGCGTGTTCATGTTCATCGTCGGCATCGGCTCGGGCATGTTCAACTCCCCGAACACGGCGGCCATGATGGGCACGGTCGCCCCCCATCGTCGCGGCATCGCCGCCGGGGCCCGCGTCCTGGTCCAGAACACCGGAGCGGTCATCTCGATCGCCTTCGTGCTCGCCGTGGTCACCTCAGCGGTCCCCAAGAGCGTCCTGTTCAAGGTCTTCTCGGGCCTGGCCCACCACCTCACGACCGCGCAGCTCAATCCGTTCATCTCCAACATGCACACCGCGCTGTGGTGCCTGGCCGCCGTGTCCCTGCTCGGTGCATTCATCTCCGCCGCGCGCCCCAAGCAGATCAAGACGAGAGCGTCGGCGCCCGCGGCTGAGGGCCCGCCGGCGGAATCGGTGATCTCGGCATGAGCGCCACGACGGCACCGCGGACTCTGCGGATCGGCGAGGTGGCCGAGCTGACCGGAGTCACCCCGCGGACGATCCGCTACTACGAGGAGATCGGCCTGCTCGGCGGCGAAGCCGAGCGGGCTCACGGTAAGCACCGCGTGTACACCGAGGCGGACGTGGAGCGGCTGCAGGAGATCGTTCGGCTCCGTGATCTCCTCGGCCTGTCCCTCGAGCAGCTCTCGCAGTTGCTCGAGGCCGAGAGCGCGCGTGCCCATCTGCGCGTCGAGTATCACCAGACGGAGGCTCCGGCTGAGCGGCTGCGCATCCTGGTGCAGCTCCAGGAGCACATCGGCAACCAGCTCGAGCTCGTTCGCAGCCGCCTGGAGGAGCTCACCGAGCTGGCCGGCGAGCTCGAGACCAAGCAAAAGCGCGTCGAGCAGCTGATCCGCGAGAACTCCTGACGCGACCCGCCCCGGGCGCCCAGGGGCCCGGCGCGCCGCACTGACGGTCTGCCCTACGGTGGCACGAAGGTCGAATGAGAGCAGGAAAGCGCCGGCGAGCGCCGTAACCACAGATCGGCCTGGCCGTAGTCTCCTCTCAGGGTCGCAGCGCGCGGTCGCCTGAGAATCGGAGCCCGGCGCGCTCGCTACGACCTGCCCGCCATGACCGTCTCCAAGCCCCGCACCAAGACCCTGAGCCCCCGAGTGGCCGCGATCGCCGCCGCCCTGGTCGGCATCATCAACGTGGCCGGGGCCCTGGCTCCCGGGATCCGCTGGCGGGGACACCTCGTGCTCGCCTTCGAGCCAGTGGAAGCGGTCCGGATCTTCCACGCCTTCGCGCTGCCGATCGGGATGGCTCTGCTCCTGGTCTCGCCCTACCTGTGGCGCCGCCGCCGCCGGGCCTGGCGGGTGGCGGTGGCCCTGATGCTCCTGCTCGGGCTGCTCGACCTGCTCCGCGGCCTGGAGTTCGAGGAGATCGCTCCTCACCTGGGGCGCCGCCGCCTTACTGCTCCGGGCCAAGCCCGCCTTCGCCGTCCACCACGACGACCTGACCCTGCGCTCGGCCATCTGGCGCGTGCCGCTGCTCGGTGCCCTGGCCCTGGGCGTCACGGCCATCGCTGCCTGGGCCTCCGAGGGGCATCCGTCCTGGAGTTCGGTCGTCCGCGAGACCGGCGACCTGCTCCTGTGGCGCAGCGGGCCGATCCACTTCCATCACCGGGCCGATCTGCTCCATCACCACTTTCTGTGGCTGCCACTGAGCGTGCACCTGGTCGAGCTGGGGACTTTGCTGGCCATGGCTTACGTCGTCTTCCGGCCCCTGCGGGCGCCGGGGGCGCTGCCGGGGCCGAGCTCGCGCCGCGCGGCCGCTGACCTGGTTCACGCGCACGGGTCAGACACTCTGTCCTTCTTCAAGCTCCGCGCCGATCAGCAGTATTTCTTCGCCGAGGGCGGCCAGGCGTTCGTCGCCTACCGAGTCGAGAACCGGGTGCTGCTCGTGTCCGGAGACCCGGTCGGCCCCGAGGTCGCCTTCCGCGGCCTGCTCGCCGAGTTGCGGAGCTTCGCCACCGCCCGCGGGCTCAAGCTGGGCGCCGTCGGGGCCTCGGAGCACATCCGGCCGCTCTATGACGAGCTCGGCCTGCACACGATCTACCTCGGCGACGAGGCCATCCTCGAGCTCGATCAGTTCAGCCTCGAGGGCCGCAAGATCCGCAAGATCCGCCAATCTGTGAGCCGTCTGAGCAAGGCGGGCTACACGGCCGAGCTGCAGAGCGTCTCTGACCTGAGCCCGGGGACCGCCGAGGAGGTCGAGGCGGTGCTCGAGCGCGGGCGCGAGGGTGCCCCCGAACGGGGGTTCTCGATGGCCATGGACGCGATCGATGGGCCCCACGGCGCGGAGACCGTCGTCGTCCTGGCTCGCGACGGGGAGGGCGCCATCCGCGGCGTCCTTCATTTCGTGCCCTGCTACGGCCGCGACGCAGCCTCGCTGTCCTTCATGCGGCGCGATCCGGGCACGCCGAACGGACTCACCGAGTTTCTCGTCGTCAAGGCGGCGGAGCTACTGCGCGAACGCGGAGTACGTGAGATGTCGCTTAATTTCGCCGCCTTCGCGAAGTGGATCCACAGCCCCGCGGGACCGCTCGAGCGAGTGCTCGGCAAGCTCATCGCCCTCGGCAATCCGTTCTTCCAGATCGAGAGCCTGTATCGCTTCAACGCCAAGTTCTTCCCGCGCTGGGAGCCGCGCTACCTGGTCTACGAGGGGCGCCTGGGCCTGGCCCGGGCCAGCGTGGCCGCGATGTGGGCCGAGGGGCAGCTCTATAAGCCGTCTTTTCTGCGTCACCAAACCGCTCGCGCGGCCGCGCGCGGCGGCGCGAGCGCGCTAACCTCCGGTTAACCTGAGCTGGGAACTCGTCCACGTCACGGTGGGCGGGGGACGGAAGCGCTGCCGCGGGCTGCCCCGCGACGCGGGCGCTGCCGCGCCGATACCCTCAACGGCCCCCGGGCCGCACATCCGCCTTTTCAATGCCAAGCTTCTGTCGATCACATGAACAGCCGTTCGCCTGCCCCGGACACGCCGGACAGCACAGGGATGCGGCATGGCGGTAACCGTGGCCACGCCTCCTGACCGCAGCCTGTCCGTGCTCCGGTACTTCGACGTCCTGGTCCTCCTGGTCGCCGCGCCGATCATGTTGCTGATTGGAGTCCCGGCGAGCGGATATCTGATTGCCGCGGCGTCCTGGACCGCGCTGAGGCTGGTCGGGGTGGCCGTTGACCGTTATGCGGCCACCGTCGACCTCACCCGTTCCACCGCCATTCGCATGGTCTTCATGCTCACGCGTCTGTTCGGGCTGGCCATCGTGATCATCCTCATCCGCAAGGCCGACGGTCAGGACGCCGGCCTCACGGCTCTGGCCGTCGTGGTCTTCGCCTTCACGATCAGTCTGTTCATCTCGGCGCTCAACCGCCCGACCCGTTCGAGGCCGCGATGAGCAGCACCCGCAAGCTTCTGCTCTCGATCTTCGGCTTCTACGTGTTCGGGATCGTGCTGCTGGTCGTCATCTTCGGCTTTGGCAAGAAGAACAACTCGTTCCAGATTCAGAACGAGTTCAAGCTCGTCAACTGGGTGAACCTGGGCGTGTTCAGCATCAACCGGGCCGTGCTCTATCTGTTCATCTCGACCATCCTCACGATCGTGACCATGGTCTGGATCGCCCGCCGCATGCAGGCCCGGCCCAACAAGGTCCAGACGGCGGTCGAGACCCTGTACTCGCTCATGCGCGACAACATCACCGGCGACAACATGGGTGACGCCATGGCCCGGCGCTGGTTCCCGTTCCTGGGGGCACTGTTCCTGTTCATCTGGTTCAACAACCTGATCGGGTACATCCCGCTGCCCACCAACAGTCAGGAAACGTTCAATTTCTTTGGCGTCCAGGTTCCGAGCTTCGCGCTCTATGCCGCGACGGCCAATATCTCGGTGCCGCTCGTCCTGGCCCTCGTCGTGTTCGTGGCCTTCAACTGGGAGGGCATCCGCACCCAGGGGCCGATCGGCTACGTGAAGAGCCTGATTCCCTCCGGAGTGCACGGCCCGATGCTGCTCCTGATCGCGCCGCTCGAGGTCATCTCCACCTTCATGCGACTGATCTCGCTCACCGTCCGGCTGTTCGCCAACATCCTCGCCGGGCACATGATCATCCTGTTCATGGCCGGGGCCCTGGCCGTGATTCTCGGCCTGTCCTTCCTGGGTTGGTTCACGCTCCCGGCCGCGATCCTCATCTACCTCTTCGAGCTGGGCCTCGTGGCCACGCTTCAGGCCTTCATCTTCGCCACCCTCTCGGCCATCTATCTGGGTGGCGCCGTGACCCATCACTAACGCAAGGAGCTGAGCTCAAAGTGCTTACAACCATCATCTCGTTCGCCGCGTCGTCTTCGGGGGTTGGCGCCGGACTCGGGATCGGCATCGGCGGCGGCCTCGGCGCGGTTGGCGCCGGCGTCGGCATCGGCATCATCTTCGGCAAGGTGATCGAGTCGGTCACCCGACAACCGGAGATGCGCGATGAGATCACGAGCATCCAGTGGCTCGGCTTCGCGCTGACCGAGGCGGTGTTCTTCTACGGGCTGGTCGCTGGCCTGCTCTCCTACGTCCTCAAGTAATGCCCGTTCTCGCCTCCTCATCCGGCTCGTTTCTGATCTCCCCCAATGTGGGGCTGATGGTCTGGACCCTGCTGTTGTTCGGAATCTCGCTCTACGTGCTGGCCAAGCTGGCCTTCCCGCGGATCTCGGCCGCGCTCGACAAGCGTCAGCAGGCGATCGAGGACTCGATCGACACTGCCGAGCGGACTCGGGCCGAGGCCGCGGCGCTGCTGGCCGACTATCGCGAGCGTCTCAAGGAGTCGCGCCAGCAGGCTGAAGCGATCATCGAGCGGGCCCGCAAGGCCGCCGAGACCCATGAACGCGACGCCTCCGAGGAGGCCAAGGCCAAGCGCGAGCAGATGATGGAGCAGACCCGGCGGGATATCGAGACCGAGACCCGGCGAGCGATTCAGGAGATCCGCCGCGAGGTGGCCGACCTGACGGTCATGGCCACCGAGAAGGTGACGCGTAAGACGCTCACCGAGGAAGATCAGCGCCGTCTCGTGGAGGACGCCCTGTCCGAGCTTGACTTCGGCGCGCTCAGCTCAGTCGAGGACGGCCGCTGAGTCATGGAGGAGATCGCCCAGGTCTATGCGCGCTCGCTGTTCGAGGTCGCCAAGGAGCACGACGAGCTCGACCAGGTCCACGACGAGCTGGGCGAGTTCGCGGACGCTATGCACGACAACCGCGACCTGGCGACCTTCTTCTTCAGTCCGTATTTCTCGGTCCCGGAGAAGAAAGAGGGGCTCGAGAAGGCGATCAGCGGGGCCAGCGAGATCTTCGACAACTTTCTCCAGGCCCTGATCGAACGCCACCGGATGCCCGCCATCTTCCGGATCCGGACGGAGTTCGAATCGCTGTGGGCCGACGAGCGACGCCTGCTGCCGGTTCACGTGACGTCGGCCATCGAGCTCGACAAGAAGGTCATCGAGGACCTCGGCAAGCGCATCGGTGAGCAGGTCGACCGCAAGATCCAGCTCGACGACACCGTCGACCCCGACATCCTCGGGGGCGTCATCCTGCGGGTCGGCAACGTCGTCCTCGATGCCTCGATCAAGAACCGACTTGAACAACTCAGAAAGCAAGTGGCGCAGGGCTAGTCAGCCGCGCCGGTAAAGGGAGCGACGAAGCCACATGCAGATCAAGCCCGACGAGATCACCTCAATTCTCAAGAGCCGGATCGAGGGCCTGGACACCTCTGAAGCCGAGCTGACCGAGGTCGGCACGGTCCTGTCCGTCGCCGACGGCATCTGCCGTGTCCACGGCCTCGAGGACTGCATGTCCTTCGAGATGCTCGAGTTTCCTCACGACGTGACCGGCCTGGCCCTGAACCTCGAGTCCGACAACGTCGGCGTCGTGCTGTTCGGCGAGTGGGAGAAGATCGTCGAGGGCGACACCGTCAAGCGCACCAAGCGCCTGCTCGAGATCCCCGTCGGCGACAGCCTGCTGGGCCGGATCGTCGACCCGCTGGGCAACCCGCTGGACGGCAAGGGGGACATCGATACCTCGGAAACCCGCCCGGCCGAGCACAAGGCACCGGGCGTCGTCCAGCGCCAGCCGGTCAAGGAGCCGATGCTGACCGGCCTGAAGGCGATCGACTCGATGATCCCGATCGGACGCGGACAGCGCGAGCTGATCATCGGCGACCGCCAGACCGGCAAGACCTCGATCGCGATCGACACGATCATCAACAACACCGAGCGCGACCTGATCTGCGTATACGTGGCCATCGGCCAGCGCAAGGCGACCGTGGTTCAGCTGGCCAACACGCTCGAGGAGGCCGGCGCGCTCGAGAACACGATCATCGTCATGGCCGCCGCCGACGAGTCGGCTCCGATCAAGTTCCTGGCTCCGTATGCGGGCTGCGCGATGGCCGAGCACTTCCTCTACAACGAGAAGGCCGCGCTCACGATCTATGACGATCTGACCAAGCACGCCTACGCCTACCGGCAGATGTCGCTGCTGCTGCGCCGTCCGCCGGGACGTGAGGCGTACCCCGGGGACGTCTTCTACCTGCACTCCCGCCTGCTGGAGCGCGCGTGCAAGCTCAACGACGACCTCGGCGGCGGCAGTCTCACCTCGCTGCCGATCATCGAGACCCAGGCCGGGGACGTGTCGGCCTACATCCCGACCAACGTGATCTCGATCACCGACGGCCAGATCTTCCTGGAACCGAAGCTCTTCTACTCCGGCGTGCGGCCGGCCATCAACGTCGGCATCTCGGTCTCCCGGGTGGGTGGCAACGCCCAGATCGGCCCGATGCGCAAGGTCGCCGGGCGGCTGAAGCTCGAGCTCTCCCAGTACCGCGACCTCGAGGCCTTCTCCCAGTTCGGCTCCGACCTCGACGCCGAGACGCGCCGCACGCTGGCCCGCGGCGAGCGGCTGGTCGAGGCGCTGAACCAGAATGAGCGCAACCCCATGCCCGTCGAGGATCAGGTAATCCAGATCTACGCCGCCACCAACGGCTATCTGGACCGCATCGAGGTCGACAAGGTGAGCGAGTTCCTCACCGATCTGGTCGACTGGGTCCACGGCAACGAGCCCGATCTGGTCAAGACGATCGCCGATGGCGACTGGAGCGATGGGACGCAGTCCTCGCTCGAGGATGCGGCCAAGTCCTTCGCCGACGACTTTGGCTTCGACCTTGACGAGGAGGGCCATCCCCTCGAGGACGACGATGCCCCCAAGTCAGACTCGAGCCGTAACGGGTCCGACTCTGACTCTGAGTCCGAGGATGAGGACGACGAGGGTCAGGGCGAGCGTGACGAGGCCGAGGCTGAGGCCCAGCCGGCCTGAGGTCTGACCTATGGCCACATCCCAGCGAGACGTTCGCAACCGAATCGCCTCGGTCAAGAACATCCAGAAGATCACCCGAGCCATGGAGATGGTGGCCGCCGCACGCCTGCGCCGGGCCGAGCAGCGCATCGAGGCCCTGCGGCCCTACGCCGACGCGATTCGGCGCATGACCCGCCAGGCGGCCGAAGCGGCCGGAGACATCCCGCGGCTGCCGATCCTGACCGAGCACGAGCAGGTCAAGAGCGTGGGCCTGCTCGTCGTCGCCGGCGACCGCGGGCTGGCCGGGGCGTTCAACTCCAACGCCGTTCGGGCCGGCGTCTCCGCCGCCCGCGAGCACAGCGAGGAGAACCACGAGTCGGTGTTCTTCGCCTCCGGGCGCCGGGCCGCGTCGTCGCTGACCTTCCGCGGTTACGACGTCGCCGACAGCTTCACCGGCTTCACCGAGCGCCCGGCCTACGCCGACGCGCGCCGGATCGCCGAGCGCCTGATGGCCGCCTACATCGATGAAGAGGTCGATCAGGTCGAGATCTTCTACAACGGCTACGTCTCGCCGCTGACTCAGGTCATGCGCCGCGAGACGCTGCTGCCCCTGCAGCGGGCCAGCGTGCTCAGCGATGAGGATGAGGACGGTGACGATGAGGAGTCCGAGGACAGCAACTCCAAGGACTCGGGTCCGCACGCGCTGGTCGAGTACGAGCCCGATCCGGAGGAGATCCTCCGCCGGCTGGTGCCCGACTACGTCGAGATCTCGATCTATCGGGCGCTGCTTGAGTCAAGCGCCTCCGAGCTCGGCGCGCGCATGACGGCGATGCGCAATGCGTCCGAGAACGCCAGCACGCTGATCGATGACTACACGCTGGAGATGAACCGCGCGCGCCAGGCGGAGATCACCCAGGAGATCATGGAAGTCGTTGCCGGGGCCGAGGGCCTCAGTTGAGGCCATCTAAGCTCACTCACGGCGCGTAACAGGAGAAGAAATGTCTGCCACCACCGAAGAGAAGAAGTCCAGCGAGTCGGGCCAGAATACGGGCCGGATCGAGGAGATCCAGGGCGTCGTGATCGAGGCCGTGTTCCCGGACAAGCTGCCCGAGATCAACCACGCCATCACGGTCAAGCGCCCCGAGGCGGCCCGCGCCGAAGAGGACGAGGACATCGCCGCCGGCGAGACGGACTTCCTGGTCCTCGAGGTCCAGCAGCACCTCGGTGATGACCGCGTGCGCGCGGTGGCGATGGACACCACCGACGGGCTGGCGCGCGGCGCCGAGGTGATCGACACGGGTGGACCGATCACGGTCCCGGTGGGGGACAAGACCCTGGGCCGCATCTTCAACCTGCTCGGCGAGCCGATTGACCTCGGCGCTGCGCTGCCCGAGGACACCGAGCGCTGGCCGATCCACCGCGAGGCACCGACCGTCGAGGCTCTGACCCCGACCACCGAGATGTTCGAGACCGGCATCAAGGTCGTCGACCTGCTCGCGCCCTACGCCCGCGGCGGCAAGGTCGGCCTGTTCGGCGGCGCCGGCGTCGGCAAGACCGTGATCATCCAGGAGCTGATCCACAACCTGGCCCAGGAGCACGGCGGCCTGTCGGCCTTCTGTGGTGTCGGCGAGCGCTCCCGCGAGGGCAACGATCTGTGGCTGGAGATGAAGGAGTCCGGCGTCCTGGACAAGACGATGCTCGTCTTCGGCCAGATGAACGAGCCGCCCGGCGCGCGCATGCGCGTCGCCCTCTCGGGCCTGACGATGGCGGAGTACTTCCGTGATCAGGAGGGGCAGGACGTGCTCCTGTTCATCGACAACATCTTCCGTTTCGTCCAGGCCGGCTCTGAGGTTTCCGCCCTGCTCGGGCGCATGCCCTCGCAGGTCGGCTACCAGCCCACGCTCGAGTCCGAGATGGGCCAGCTGCAGGAGCGGATCACCTCGACCCGCAAGGGTTCGGTCACCTCGATCCAGGCCATCTACGTGCCGGCCGACGACTTGACCGATCCGGCTCCGGCGTCGGCCTTCGCCCACCTCAACGCGACCACGACGCTCTCGCGGTCGATTTCCGAGAAGGGTATTTACCCTGCGGTGGACCCGCTCGACTCGACCTCCACGATCCTCAAGCGCGAGATCCTGGGCGACGAGCACTTCGAGGTCGCCAACCAGGTCAAGGAGGTCCTGCAGCGTTACAAGGAGCTTCAGGACATCATCGCCATCCTCGGTATCGACGAGCTCTCCGATGAGGACAAGGTCACGGTCAGCCGCGCCCGACGCCTGGAGCGCTTTTTGTCCCAGCCGTTCCATGTCGCCGAGCAGTTCACCGGCATTCCTGGCACCTACGTGCCGATCGCCGAGTCGATCCGCGGCTTCAAGGAGATCCTGGAGGGCAAGCACGACGACGTTCCCGAGCGCGCCTTCTTCATGAAGGGCACGATCGATGAGGTCGTCAAGGAGGCCGGTGGCGACTCGGACAAGTCCGACAAGTCCGACGACGACTCCGAGGACGCGGAGAAGTCTGAGTCCAGGGACAAGTCGGACTCGAAGGGTGAGTGAAATCCGACGAGAAGTCCGACTCGGACAAGAAGTCCGACTCGGACAAGAAGTCCGACTCCGACGACGACAAAGACTCCGACGAGTAGCGCAACGTGGCCCGGACGAAATTTGAGGTCGAGGTCCTGACCCCCGAGGGAGAGGTCTTCTCCGACGAGGTCGAGATGGTCTCGACCAAGACGGCGGTGGGCTCGATCGGCGTTCTCGCCAATCACCAGCCGCTGCTGGCGATGCTCGACCCGACCGAGCTGAGGATCTACAAGTCAGACTCCGACGTGGTCCGCTACGCGCAGTCGGAGGGTTACCTGCAGGTGTCGGCGGGACGGGTGATGGTCCTCGTCGAAGAGGCGCATGACGCCGACAACCTTGACGCCGGCGAGCTGCGGGAGCGGCTGCAGCAGGCCGAGAAGGAGCTCGAGGACGCCGGCGAGGACACCGAGAAGCGGCGAGTCGCCGAGCGGGACAAGCTTCGCTGGGAGACGTTCCTCGGCATCGCCGAGGGCAGTTGACACCCGCCTGGCTTAGCGGAGCGTCAGGTTCGCCCCCTAGCCTGGGCGCCGGCCATGGTTGATCAGCGGAACCTGACCGAGCGACTGATCGGTTACGAGACCTCGCGTCCTGACGAGCTGATCGCAGCGGCAGGATTCGTCAAGGGCTGGCTCGAATCCCGCGACATCGAGGTGCGCCACTACGACCATCGCGGCCTGCCCGTGCTGCTCGCGGAGACCGGCGCCACGGCGCCCGAGGCCCCGTGCGTGGTCTTCCACGGCCATCTCGACGTCGTGCCCGGCCAGCCCGAGCAGTTCACGCCCCGGATCGAGGGCGACCGCCTGATCGGCCGCGGGGCCTATGACATGAAGGGCGGTCTGGCGGCGATGATGTGCGCGCTCAAGGACCTCGAGGACCAGGACGCCGTCCGCGTGCGCCTGATCTGCGTGCCCGACGAGGAATCCGAGGATCTCGATCAGCGCTCCACCGACACCGTCATCGAGCGGGGACTGGGGGGGACGTTCGCGATCACCGGCGAGCCCACCAACCTGCATATCGGCGTCCAGGCCAAGGGGGTGCTGGTGATGCGGATCCTCGTTCATGGCCGGGCGGCCCACAGCTCGACCCCGTGGCTGGGCGACAACGCCGTGCTCAAGGCGATCGATGTCTTCCGGGCCATCGAGTCCCTGCCCTTCTCGCGCGAGTCGTCAGAGCTGTTCGATCGGCCGTCGATCAATTTGGGCCGGATCGAGGGCGGGGACGCGCTGAACAAGGTCCCTGACCGGTGCGAGATGGCCATTGACGTGCGCTATCTCCCCGGGCAGGATCCGGGGGAGATTCTGTCCCAGGTCCGGGCCATTGCCGGCATCGATGTCCAGCGCACTTTCATTCACCCGCCGGTGACCGTGTCGCCGGCCGATCCCTATGTCCGCGCTCTCCGTGAGGCTGTTTCTCGTGCCCGGCCCGACAGCGAGACGATGAGCGTCGGCCGCGACGGCGCTTCCGACGCTGCCTCGTTCATCGGGGCCGGGATCCCCGCGGTCGAGTTCGGCCCGGCCGGCGCCGGCCACCACGGGCCCGACGAGTGGGTGTCGGTGTCCTCGCTGGCCCTGTACCGCCAGGCGCTGGGAACCTTCGTGCGCCGGCTCCCGGCCTGGCTGGCGCCGCGCGAGACCGACGGGTTGACCGCGATCGACGGTGGGCTGGCATGAGCGCGGCGCGGATCGCGAGGCAGCGGGCGTGAGAATCCTGCCCCACAGCCGCGGCGGAGCACTTTGGCGATTCCTGCTCGCCGCCGTGATCATCATCAGCGGGACGGCGGCGACCACCGCCGTGGCCGGCCTGTTGCAGTTCAAGCAGCTCGCCAACGACATCTCGCTGACGCCGGCGCTGAAGCACGCTCAGGTCACGGTGCCCAATCCCGGCGATCCGCAGACGATCCTCATCATCGGCTCCGACCACCGCGCGGGCGAGCCGTTCACCTCGGCCAACACCGACACGATGATGCTCGTGCGCCTGAACGGGGCCTCCCAGACGATCAACGTGATGTCTATTCCGCGCGACCTGCAGGTGCACGTGCCCGGCTTCGGCCAGTACAAGCTCAATGCCGCCTACTCGCTCGGCGGCCCCAATCTGCTCATCAAGACGATCCACGCCAACGTCTTCCCGACGCTGCACGTCAACCACATCATCGACGTGAACTTCGGCAGTTTCGAGAAGCTCGTCAACGCCATCGGCTGCGTCTACGCCGACGTTGATCACCGCTACTACAACAACACGGCGATCACCAACTACTCGAGCATCAACATCCAGCCCGGCTACCAGAAGCTGTGCGGCGCGTCGGCGCTGGCCTTCGTCCGCTTCCGCCACACCGATTCCGATCTGGTTCGCAACGCCCGCCAGCAGGACTTCATCCGCTGGGCCAAGGACCAGTACGGGGTGACCAACATCATCAACAACAAGGACCGGCTGCTGCGGATCTTCGGCGCCAACACCCAGACCGACGACAATCTGCACACCACCGACGGCCTCATCAACCTGTTCAATCTGGTCGCCTTCTCCGCCGGACACACGATCAAGCAGATCAAGTTCCCCGCCTACCAGAACGGAGCCTGCGGCGGCACGGGGCTCAACGGCGCCACCGTGCCGTGCTATCTGAGCGCCACCGCCGGAGCCGAGGGGTCGGTGTTCCGCGCCTTCATGCGGGCCACTAACAAGGCCGCGGTCAAGAAGGCCCGCAGCCCCGGCAAGAGCGTCAAGAATCATTCGAAGAAGATTCAGACCGCCGGCCTGAGCGCCGACACCGCCGACGGCCGGGCGCAGGCCAAGGCACTGGCCCGCGCCGGCCTCCCGGTCTACTACCCGCACCTGATCAAATCGGGCTCGGACTACTGCTCCGATCAGACCAGCATCTGCCCGCTGGAGATCCCCAGCCCCGGGTCCTACCCGCGTCACTACGTGCTCCGCGACCCGAAGGGCCATCCGCACGCCGCCTACCGTATGACGCTGGAGATCAACCCGGTGCTCGGCCAGTACTACGGCGTTCAGGGCACCAGCTGGCAGCATCCGCCGCTGCTGGCCAACCCGACGGAGACCAAGGTGGTCGGGGGCAAGAAGCTGATGCTGTTCGCTCAGGGCGGCAACCTGGTCAACGTCGCCTGGCGCACCCGTCACGGCGTCTACTGGATCTCCAACACGCTGACCAGCGACATCTCCAACCGGCAGATGGTGGACATCGCGGCCTCGCTGACCCGGTAGACCCCGCTAGCCTCCCCCCGCCTATGAGTACTGAACGCGAACCGATCGCCGTTATCGGCACCGGCTACGTGGGGCTGGTCACCGCGGCCGGTTTCGCCGAGCTGGGGAGCGAAGTGTGGTGCGTCGACGTCGACGCCGACAAGATCCAGCGCCTCAAGCAGGGCGAGGTCCCGATCTACGAGCCGGGGCTGGCCGAGTGCCTGGCCCGCAACCGGGAGCGGATGCATTTCTCCACCGAGCTCAATCAGGCCCTCGAGCACGCCCGGTTGCTGTTTGTCGCCGTCGGCACGCCGCCCACCTACTCCGGTGACGCCGACCTGTCGGCGGTCAATGCCGTGGTCTCGGCGATGCCCGCCTCCGACCGTCATGCGCTGGTCATGAAGTCGACGGTCCCGGTTGGGACCGGAACCGCGATTCAGCGCGTCTTCAAGGAGCAGGGCAAGTCCGGCTTCGCCTACGTTTCGTGTCCCGAGTTCCTGAAGGAGGGCTCGGCGCTCGAGGACTTCCTGGCCCCCGATCGGGTCGTGGTCGGCGACGATGGAAACTGGGCCGGAGATGCTGTCGCCGCCCTGTATGAGCCGCTTGACTCAGCCTTGGTCCGCACCGACGTGGCCAGCGCCGAGATGGTCAAGCTGGCCGCCAATGCGTTTCTGGCCACCAAGATCTCGTTCATCAACGAGATCGCCAACGTCTGCGAGGAGACCGGGGCCGACGTCCGCGAGGTCGCGCGGGGGATGGGCCTCGATCAGCGCATCGGCCCGCACTTCCTGCGCCCGGGGATCGGTTTCGGGGGCTCGTGCTTCCCCAAGGACGTGTCAGCGCTCAAGCAGCTGGCCGGCAACTCGGGCTATCACTTCCAGCTCTTGACCGCCGTCATCGAGGTCAACGAGCTGCAGAAGCGCCGGGTCATCGCCAAGCTCCAGAAGCACCTGGGCTCGCTGGTCGGCAAGCGCATCACGCTCCTCGGGCTGGCCTTCAAGGCCCACACCGACGACATGCGCGAGGCCTCCTCGCTGGTCCTGGCCGCCCGCCTGAACGCCGACGGCGCGATTGTCCGCGCCTACGATCCGGTCGCCGAGGACGAGGCCCGCAAGCTGATGAGCGGCGTCGAGTTCGCCGACACTGCCCTGGAGGCGGTCGAGGGCGTCGACGCCTGCATCCTCGTCACCGAATGGCCCGAGTTCGCCGAGCTCGACTGGGCCGAAGTCGCCCAGCGGATGGCCGGGCACCTGGTCGTCGACGGCCGCAACTTCGTCGATGCCGACGCCGTCCGGGCGGCGGGCTTCATCTACGAGGGAATCGGACGCTGACTCCATGCAGGCCCTGATCCTCGTCGGCGGCGAGGGCACACGTCTGCGGCCGCTGACCTCAAACCGTCCCAAGCCCGTCGTACCCCTGGTCGACCGGCCGTTCATCGTCTACATGCTCGACTGGCTGCGCGATCACGGAGTCGACGAGGCGATTCTGTCCTGCGGGTTCATGGCCGACGGTGTCCGCAATGTCCTCGGCGACGGCTCCGAGCTCGGGGTGGCGCTTCGCTACGTGCAGGAACCGCGTCCGCTCGGCACCGGCGGCGCGCTCAAGTTCGCTCAGGAGTACCTCCAGGAGCGCTTCTTCATGCTCAACGGAGATGTGCTGACCGACATCGACCTGACCGCCCAACTGGGTCAGCACGAGGCGACCGGGGCGCGCGCGACGCTGGCTCTGATCGGCGTCGATGACCCGAGTGCCTACGGCTTGGTTCGCCGCGACGAGGACACGTCGGTGACCGAATTCGTCGAGAAGCCGACGCCCGACGAGATCGACACGAACCTGATCAATGCCGGGGCCTACATCCTCGAGCGCGACGTCCTGGATGAGATGGCGCCGGCGGGCACCAAGATCTCGATCGAGCGCGACGTCTTTCCCCGGCTGGTGGGCAACGGCCTGTACGGATACGAGGCCGACCCGGCCTATTGGCTCGACATCGGCACCCCGGAGCGCTACATGCAGGGCACGTTCGACATCCTCGACGGCGACGTCCAGACCGAGGTCGGCCGCCGTCTGGCCGCGGCCGGCGGCATCCTGCGCGCCGACGACGCGACCATCGAGGGCATAGTCCACGCGCCTGCGCTGATCGGCGCCGGCTGCACCGTGGCCGCGGGCGCGGTCGTCGGCGGACGCACGGTGCTGGGGCCGGGTGTGAGAGTGCACGAGCGCGCTCACATCGACTCCTCGGTGATCCTCGCCGGTTGCGAGATCGGTGCCGGGGCCCGGATCAGCGGCTCGATCCTCAGCCCCGACGTGACGATCGGGGAGCGCTGTCACATCGAGGGGCGTGTGGTGATCGGCGAGGGCGTCACGGTCGGCCCGGGAAACACGCTTTGCGCCGGGATGCGTATCTTCCCGGGCGTGGAGTTGCCCTCGGGAGCGATCGCGTTTTGAGCACGGCCACCGACCTCGGACGCTCGGCCATCGAGGCGCTGGATCCAACCGGCCAGCTGGCCGACATTTTCGACCTGCCCGAGCACCTGCGTGATGCGCTGTGGCGGGTGGAGTCGGCGAACCTGGCCCGGGTCGACACTCCCGGGGGACTGGTCGTGGCCGGCATGGGTGGATCGGCGATCGGCGGTGCGCTGGCGCGCGTCGTAATCGGTGACCGGGCCGCGCGGCCGATCGCGCTGGCCCGCGGCTACGCGCTGCCCCCGTGGAGCACCCATGACACGACCGTGCTCTGCACGAGCTACTCCGGCGACACCGAGGAGACCCTGGCCGCGTATGAGGCCGCCGGTGTGGTCGGTGCCCACCGGGTGGTGTGCACGAGCGGCGGCGAGCTGGCTCGACTCGCCCGCGCCGACGGCGTGGCCGTGGTGCCGCTGCCCGGCGGCTACCAGCCCCGGGCCGTGGTCGGCTACGCGCTGGTCGTGGCGCTCGAGGTCGCGGCTCTGGCCGGTGTCTGCGAGCCGCTGCACACCGAGATCGACGTCGCCGCCGCTCATGCCGAGCCGCTACGGGCCGCCTGGGGGCCCGACAGCGATGACGATTCGCCCGCCAAGGCACTGGCCCGGCGCCTGCATGGCACCGTCCCTCAGGTGGCCGGCGCTGGGCTGACCGCGCCGATCGCCTACCGGTGGAAGACCCAGTTCAACGAGAACGCCAAGCTGCCCGCCTTCGCCGGCGAGCTGCCTGAGCTCGACCACAACGAGATCGTGGGCTGGGCGTCGGCGGGGGAGTTGGGCTCATTCAGCGCCGTCTTTTTGGACGACTCCGATCTGCACCCCCGGATCCGCAGGCGGATCGAGCTCACCCAGCAGCTGATCGCCGAGACGGGCGCCGTCGCCGAGCGCGTGCAGACCGTGGGGGAGACCCGGATCGACCGGCTCGTGTCCCTGGTCCTGCTGGGGGACCTCGTGTCCCTGTATCTGGCCGTCCTGCGCGGCGTCGACCCGGCCAGTATCGACGTCCTGACCCGCCTCAAGCAGGAGCTGGCCCAGGCCTGAGGGGGCAGCGCGGGGGCGGGACCGCCTCTTCAAACCTTGACACGATCGTGGTAGGGTTTGGCCGGTGGAGGCACTGACCATCAACCAGGCTGCCAGCACCACGGGCTGGTCGCCGCGCATGCTGCGCTACGTCGAACAGGCCGGGCTCGTCGCGCCGGCCCGCTCGTCCTCGGGCTATCGCCTCTACGGCGCCGCCCAGCTGCAGCGGCTGCGCACGCTCAAGGAGCTCTTGGGCCAGTTCGATATCGGCCTCTCCGACGTCGCCTTCGCGGCGCGGATGGGCGACGACCCGGAGCTGCGCGGTGCGGTGCGGCGCTGGCTCGAGTCCCAGGCCCGCCGGCCCGAGGACGTCGAGGCGGCCGATTGGCTGCGCTTCGAGCAGGACAAGCATCAGAGACTGCTGGCCGCCGTCGCCTAGGCGCGTGCCGCCCCTTAACCCGCGAACACTGGAGATTGGAATATGACCACGACCGTCCCCGAGACCGACTACAAGGTCGCCGACCTGGGGCTGGCCGCGTTCGGCCGCAAGGAGATCACGCTCGCCGAGCACGAGATGCCGGGCCTGATGGCCACTAGGCGCGAGTTTGCCGACAGCCAGCCGCTCAAGGGCGCGCGGATTACCGGCAGCCTCCATATGACGATCCAGACCGCGGTCCTGATCGAGACTCTTACCGCCCTGGGCGCCGATGTGCGCTGGGCGAGCTGCAACATCTTCTCCACTCAGGATCACGCCGCGGCTGCGATCGTGGTCGGCCCCGAGGGGACGCCCGAGTCCCCGCGCGGCGTGCCCGTGTTCGCCTGGAAGGGCGAGACCCTCGAGGAGTACTGGTGGTGCACCGAGCAGGCCCTGAGCTGGCCTGAGGATGGCCCCAACATGATCCTCGACGACGGTGGTGACGCGACGCTGTTGGTCCACAAGGGGGCCGAGTTCGAGGCTGCCGGAGAGGCGCCCGATCCGAGCACGGCCGACAACGAGGAGTTCCGGATCATCCTCGAGCTGCTGAATCGCTCGCTGGCCGAGGAGCCCCAGCGGTTCACGAAGATGGCGGCCGAGATCCAGGGCGTCACCGAGGAGACGACCACCGGCGTTCACCGGCTCTATCAGTTCGCCGAGGAGGGCAAGCTGCTGTTCCCGGCCATCAACGTCAATGACTCGGTCACCAAGTCCAAGTTCGACAACAAGTACGGCTGCCGTCACAGCCTGATCGACGGCATCAACCGCGCCACCGATGTGCTGATCGGCGGCAAGGTGGCCGTGGTCTGCGGCTACGGCGATGTCGGCAAGGGCTGCGCGGAATCGCTCCGCGGCCAGGGCGCCCGGGTCATCGTCACCGAGATCGACCCGATCTGCGCTCTGCAGGCGGCGATGGACGGCTACCAGGTCGCCCGGCTCGACGACGTGCTGGGGACGGCGGACATCTTCATCACCGCCACCGGCAACAAGGACGTCATCACCGCGCAGGACATGAGCCAGATGAAGCATCAGGCGATCGTCGGCAACATCGGCCACTTCGACAACGAGATCGACATGGCCGGGCTCGAGCGGATCGAGGGCGTCGAGCGGATCAACATCAAGCCGCAGGTTGACGAGTGGGTGTTCCCGGGTGGGCGCACGATCATCGTGCTGTCCGAGGGGCGTCTGCTGAACCTGGGCAACGCGACCGGACACCCCAGCTTCGTCATGTCGAACTCCTTCACCAACCAGGTGATGGCCCAGATGGAGCTGTTCGGCCACAACGACAGCTACGACAAGAAGGTCTACACGCTGGCCAAGCATCTGGACGAGAAGGTGGCCCGGCTGCACCTGGACGCGCTCGGCGTGCGGCTGACGGAGCTGACGGCGAGCCAGGCCTCGTACCTGGGCGTGCCGGTCGACGGCCCGTACAAGTCCGACCATTACCGCTACTAGCAGTGCCCCGGGTCAGGCCCTGAGGCAAAGAAATGGCGCGAGCGTCGCTCCCGGCGTATGACGTAGCCGACCTCGCGCTGGCTCCCGAGGGCGAGGCCCGGATCGAATGGGCTCAGGGACAGATGCCGGTCCTGGCTCGGCTGCGCGAGCGGTTCGCCGCCGAGCAGCCGCTGGCCGGGGTGCGGATCGCGGCCTGCCTGCACGTGACCGCGGAGACGGCCAACCTGGGCCGCGCGCTGCGGGCCGGGGGAGCCCAGGTCGCGCTGTGCTCGGCCAACCCGCTGTCGGCCCAGGACGACGTCGCCGCCGCGCTGGTTCTGGCGGATGGGATATCGGTCCGTGCGCTGCGCGGTGAGGACCCGGACACCTACGTCGAGCACGTGCTCGCCCTGCTCGACGAGCGCCCCCAGGTGACCCTGGACGACGGGGCCGACCTGCTCGTGACCGCCCACGCCAAGGGCGGCGAGTTGCTGGACGGGCTGATCGGCGGGACCGAGGAGACCACCACCGGCCTCGTCCGGCTGCGCAGGCTGGAGGAGGAGGGCAAGCTCCGCTGTCCGGTGCTGGCCGTCAACGAAGCCCGTACCGAGCGAGCCCTGAACGATCGCCACGGCACCGGGCAGTCGGCGCTGGACGGGATCGTGCGCGCCTCCGGCGTCTTGCTCGCCGGTCACACGGTGGTCGTGCTCGGCTACGGCTGGGCCGGGCTGGGGGTGGCCGAGCGCGCGCGCGGAGCCGGGGCGGTGGTGATCGTCTGCGAGGTCGATCCGCTGCGGGCGCTCGAGGCCCGGATGGCCGGCTATGAGGTCATGCCCTCGCTGGAGGCGGCCGAGCGTGGCGATGTGTTCGTGACCGTGACCGGCTCGCGGGGGGTGCTCGGGCGCGAGCACTTCGAGCGCATGAAGGACGGCGCCGTGCTGGCCAACGCCGGTCACTTCGACGTCGAGCTCGATCTCGATGAGCTGCGCGAGGTCGCCGTGGGCGGCGTGCGCGAGGTCGCTCGCCTGGTCGAGGAGTACCGGCTGGCCGACGGGCGGCGGCTGAACCTGCTGGCTCGCGGGCGGGTGGTCAATCTGGCCGCCGCCGAAGGGCATCCAGCATCCGTCATGGACGTCTCGTTCGCGCTCCAGGCGCTGAGCGTCGAGGAGCTCGTCAAGCGAGGAACCGAGCTGGGGCCGGGCCTGCATCCGGTGCCGGCGGCGATCGACCGAGAGGTCGGACGCCTGAAACTTCAGTCCCTCGGCGTCCAGATCGACACGCCGACCGCCGCCCAGCGCAGCTACCGGGAGTCGTGGGGCTGACGTCGGAAGTGCCTCCGACGGTGACGGCGGCGGCTGGATTCGTCGGCGGAGGGTTGCACGTCCGCCCACTCCGGGTAGGTTTCACAATTGACCATGGCCGGCCAGGGACAGCTGCGGGGGGGAATCGATCTTGGGGGAACCAAGATTGAAGCGGTCGTCGTCGATGAGGACAACCAGGTCATCGGCCAGGCCCGCGAGCAAACCCCCACCTCAGGGGGTCCCAGCGCCGTCGCGGCACAGATGGCGGAGGCCATGCGGGCCGCGGCCAAGGCCGCCGACACCAGCAGCAGCTCGCTGGACGGGGTCGGGGTCGGCTCCCCCGGCGACGTCGACGAGGCCGCAGGCACGGTGGCCAACGCCGGCAACCTGCCCGACTGGACCGACGCCTTCCCGCTGGGCGCCTTCTTGTCCGAGCGCCTCGGCACGCGGGTCCTGATCGGCAACGACGTCCAGGTCGCGACCCAGGCCGAGTTCGACCTCGGCGCCGGCAAGCCCTACGAGTCGGTGCTCGGCGTGTTCTGGGGCACCGGGGTCGGTGGCGGCCTGATCCTCGGAGGCCAGCCGTGGCTGGGCCGCGGCGGCGCCGGGGAGATCGGTCATATGGTCGTCAAGCGCGGAGGCGCTCGCTGTCCCTGTGGCCGGCGCGGCTGCATGGAGGCCTACTCCGGGCGGGCGGCGATGGAGGCCCGCGCGCGGAGCGAGCTCGAGAAGGGGGCCCAGACCGACCTGTTCAAGCTGATGGAGGAGCGCGGCCGCAGCCGCCTGACCAGCGCCGTCTGGGCCAAGGCCCTGGATCAGGGCGACCAGCTGGCCACCGAGTTGATCGAGCGTGCCATCAAGGCCCTGGGCGCGGGCATCGCCTCGGCCGTCAATCTGCTCGACGTCGAGGCGGTGATCCTGGGCGGCGGCCTGGGGGTCCGTTTCGGTCAGCCGATGGCCGAGCGCATCTCGACCGAGATGCATCCCCACCTGTTCAACGACACCCGGCCCCCCGCCGTCCGTGTGGCCGGGCTCGGCGATCAGAGTGGCGGGATCGGCGCGGCGATGCTGGTCTCGGGCGGCGTGTCAGCGCCCGCCAGCTAAGCCTCGTTCAGGAAGCTCAGGTCAGGCGACTTCGTAGCGCTCGGCGCGCTGCGCCTCGCGCTCGGACTCGGTCAGCATCCGCACGAACAGCCAGGTCAGGGCGATGCCCATCACGATCGACTGCTCGAGGGCCATCACCAGTCCGGCCAGCGATTGGTCCTCGGCCGGCGACAGGCCCCAGTAATGCGGGTGGTGGGCGTAGAAGGGATAGAAGGAGGCGGGCGCGAAGGCGATCGCCACTCCGAGCAGTCCGACCAGCAGCTTGGTCGAGACCATGTAGGCGATCGGCCCCATGCCGCCGAGGCGCATGCGGCCGCGAATGGGGGAGAGGATGTGCCACCAGTAGAGGGCCCCGGCGACGCCGAAGCAGACGTGCTCGAAGGCGTGCACGGTCGGGTTGCGCAGCGCGGCGTCGTACATCGAGGGGATGTGCCAGGCCCACATGAAGCCGGCGTAGACCAGGACCGCGAAGGCCGGATGAGCGAGCGGCCCGGCCCGGCGCTCGACGCTGGTCAGGCGCCGCGTGACCGGGCGCAGCAGGACCTTGTTGAGTCCGAGAATGAGCAGGATGGGGACGATGTCCAGCAGCAGCACGTGCTGGACCATGTGCATGAGCATCAGCTGATCACCGAGGGCATCGATCGGGGAGACCAGCGCGGCGAGGATCGTGAGCAGGCCGGTGCCGAACAGGAGGGCGTGCCGGATTCCCGGGCGATGCGGGCTGCTCACCGCTCGGCCGCGACGCCAGGCCAGCGCGTAGAGCACCGCGAGTGCGGCCACCACGACGAGCACACTGGGCTCAAAGGTCCAGCTGATCTGCGGCGAAACGGACGGAGACAACATTGGACATTCTGCACGCTCGACAAAGTCGGCCGCCGGCAATACCCTCGGCTTTCACATAGAGCACCCACTCCATGCAGGAGGTCGGTCGATGCGGATCGAGGTCAAGGGCCGCAACGTGTCTGTCTCAGACGACATTCGCGAGCACGTCGTCAAGCGCTTCGGGAAGGTCGGCAAGCAGGTCTCGGATCTCGCCGAACTGGAGATTGAGCTCTCCGTCGAGCGCAACCCCGCCAACCCCGACTGTCAGGTCGCCGAGGCGACGCTGCACCTCAAGGGGGTCACCCTCCGCGCGCACGATGCGTCGCGGGACATGAAGCATTCGATCAACCTGATCGCCGATGAGATCGCCGTCCAGGTCAAACGCCACCGGGTCAAGCGCAGGCGCCGGCGGGTCGCGCGGCGCGCGGTGCCCGACGCGGAGCCGTCGCCGCCGTCCTCGGAAGGGGTTTCCCCGGCGGCCTGAGCCGCGGCTGATCCGGGGCTGTAATAGGGCGCTGACGCGGGTCCGAACGGCCATGTGCGCGCTGCTCCCCGCCGATCCGGCCGCGCTACCCTAGCTCTATGTCGTTCCTGGACCGCGCGCTCCGCATGGGCGAGGGCAAGAAGTTCAAGACCTACGAACAGCGCGTTTCCCGCATCAACGGCTTCGAGCCCGAGCTCGAGCACTATTCAGACGGTGAGCTGCGTGAAGCGGCTGATGAGCTGCGCGAGCGCGCCCGTGGCGGAGAATCGCTCGACGAGCTGCTGTTCGAGTGCTTCGCGCTCGTCCGCGAGGCCGGCAAGCGCTCGATGGGGATGCGCCATTTCGATGTCCAGCTGATCGGTGGGATGGTCCTCCACGACGGCTCGATCGCCGAGATGAAGACCGGCGAGGGCAAGACTCTGACCGCCACCCTGGCCGTGGTCCTGAACTCGCTCGGCGGCCGTGGGGTCCACGTGGTCACGGTCAACGACTACCTGGCTCGCCGAGACGCGAACTGGATGAAGCCGATCTACGACCTCCTCGGCGTCTCGGTCGGCGTGCTGCAGAACATGCAGCCCTACGAGGAGAAGCGCGAGGCCTATGCCGCCGACGTCACCTACGGCACCAACTCGGAGTTCGGCTTTGACTACCTGCGCGACAACATGGCCCAGACGCTGGAGGAGAAGGTCCAGCACGGCGGTCGTCCGAAGCCCGAGGAGGGCAAGTCGCCCTACCACACGTTCGCGGTCGTCGACGAGGTCGACAACATCCTCATCGACGAGGCCCGCACGCCGCTGATCATCTCCGGCGCGCCCGAGCAGGCCGCCGACCTGTACGCCAATTTTGCCCGCCTGGCGCCCCGGATGGTGCCGGGCAAGACCCCCGAGGGCATGGACCCCCGGACCAAGAAGGAGTTCGTGGCCGACTTCGACTACGAGTTTGACGAGAAGCACAAGACCGTGTCCATCACCGAACAGGGAGTCGCCAAGGCCGAGCGGTTCATGGGCATCGACCACCTGTACCGGGCCGAGAACGGGCATCTCGTCAACCACCTGATCCAGTCCCTGAAGGCCGAGTCCCTCTACAAGCGTGATGACGACTACGCCGTGATCGACGGCGAGGTCAAGATCATTGACGAGTTCACCGGCCGCATCCTCGAGGGTCGCCGCTGGTCAGAGGGTCTGCACCAGGCCGTGGAGGCCAAGGAGGGCGTTCGGGTTCAGGAAGAGAACCAGACGATGGCCACGATCACGCTCCAGAACTACTTCCGGATGTACGACAAGCTGGCCGGCATGACCGGTACCGCCCTCACCGAGGCGACCGAGTTCATGAAGATCTACAAGCTCCCGGTCGTCCAGATCCCGACCAACCGGGACATGATCCGCGCCGACCGCAATGACCAGGTCTACAAGACCCAGGACGGCAAGTGGGCCGCGGTCGTCAAGGAGATCGAGGAGCGCCATGGCGCTGGCCAGCCGGTGCTGGTGGGCACGATCTCGGTCGAGGTCTCAGAGCTGCTCTCCGCGCGCCTGACCAAGAAGGGCATTGCCCATTCGGTCCTCAACGCCAAGCCCGAGTTCGCCGAGCGCGAGGGCGAGACGATCGCCGAGGCCGGCGCGCCGGGCGCGGTCACGATCGCCACCAACATGGCCGGTCGGGGTGTGGACATCAAGCTCGGTGGCAACGAGGAGCACCTGGCGTCCCTGGAGCTGCGCAAGCTCGGCCTGGAGCCGGGAATGCCGGACTACCTCGAGCACCAGGCCAAGGTGCTGCCGTCGATCCAGGCCCGAGTCGAGGAGCTGCGCCAGGAGGTGCTCGACGCCGGCGGCCTGTTCATCCTCGGCACCGAGCGCCACGAGTCACGCCGGATCGACAACCAGCTCCGCGGTCGTGCCGGGCGCCAGGGCGATCCCGGGGAATCACGATTCTTCCTGTCGGCCCAGGATGAGCTGGTGCGTCTGTTCGCCGGCGAGCGGATCTACAAGATCCTCGATCGACTTGGTTCTGTCGATGAGGAGGGCAATGAGGAGCCGATCGAGGCCGGCATGCTCTCCAAGCAGATCGAGAAGGCGCAGAAGAAGGTCGAGGAGCAGCACTTCCTGATGCGCAAGCACACGCTCGAGTACGACGACGTGCTCAACCAGCAGCGTGAGGTGGTCTACACCTACCGCGACGAGGTGCTCGAGGGCCGCGACATGTCCGAGGCCGCCCGCGAGGAGCTCGTCAACCTGATCGCGCGGATCGTCGACGAGTACACCGCCGGCGAGTTCGTCGAGGACTGGGACGCCGAGGGGCTGATCCGCCGGGTCGAGGAGATCTTCACCCCCAGCGACGAGCTGCTGGGCATGGACCTGACCCGGATGGACCGCGAGGACCTGACCCTCCGTCTCCAGGAGGAGGCGCTGGCCTTCTACGACCAGCGCGAGAAGGAGATGGGCGAGGATCTGATGCGCCAGGTCGAGCGCTTCCTGCTGCTGCAGATCATCGATCAGCGCTGGCAGGAGCACCTCTACGACATGGATTACCTGCGCGAGGGCATCCACCTCCGCGGGTTCGCCCAGATCGAGCCCCTGGTGGCCTACAAGAACGAGGCCTTCGAGCTCTTCCGCGATCTCATGAACTCGATCTGGGCCGACTTCGCGCGGCTCATCTTCCACGTCGAGGTGACCCTCCAGGACGAGAACGGCGGGGCCCCGCAGGCGCCGCCGCAGCGCTCGAGTCCCGCGGCGAGTTCCTCGTCCACGGGGCGCGGACGGGTCAGCTACTCGGGCGGGAGCGCCGCCCAGCCCAGCGCGCTGGCCATGGCCGCCGCCGGCGCCGCTTCACCCGAGGGCTACGTTGACGCGGCCGTCGAGGCCGAGGCCGGGTTGCCCGTGGTCGAGCAGCGCCGGGTCGATGAGACCCAGCAGATTGGCCGGAATGACCCGTGCTGGTGCGGGTCGGGCAAGAAGTTCAAGAAGTGCCACGGCTCGTAGCCCTGATCTTGTAGGTCCCCGCGACGCCCCTCGCGCGCCGACGCCTAGGAGCATCGAGTGAGGGCGGCTACGGCGAACCTGTCAAAAGTCTGTGCCAATCCGCTCGCGGCGGGCTTCAAGGTGGGACCGTGTTCGATCTTGTGCCCGCCAGGACATCAGATCGAAGTCGAAGCCGCGATTGCTGCTCTCGCGCAGCGGCAGCAGACGCAATGTCACGCGGGAACAGCTGCTTCGGTTGGGTCTCGGGTCCGCCGCGATCACCTCTCGATGCTGCCGTAAGCGCTTGTTCCGGGTCCACGTGGGGGTTTACTCCGTGGGCCGCCCACCAATCACGCCGGTTGAGTACGCCTCCGCCGCCGTCCTGGCCTGTGGTGATGGGGCCGCACTCAGTCATGGCTCTGCGTTGGCTCTGTGGGGGTTCGTGTCCGACTGGCCTCGCGAATCGCACGTGTCCAGTCGCCAACCAGCGCCGACGGCCGGGAATCGCGACCCACCATGTGAGCGGGCTCACCCGGACGGACATCCGGACCCACCTGGGCATCCGGGTGACCAGCCCCGCCCGGACGTTCCTCGATTGTGCGCTCGAGCTCGGGCCGTACCGGCTGCCGCGACTGATGGCCGAGGCGCGACGCCAGGGCTACCTCCATGTGAAGCAGGTCGCCGACGTCCTTGACCGCTTCCGCCGCCATCCCGGCCGGACCCCCATGCTCGATGCGCTGGGCGATCTCGAGCAGCCGACGCGATCAGAGCTCGAGAACGCGTTCCTCGCCTTCTGCGCGCGGTACGGGCTGCCGCAGCCGGTCGTCAACACCCATCCGTGGGCGCCGGGAGAGCGACATGCTGTTCGTCGCCGAGCGGGTGATCGTCGAGCTCGACGGCTGGGACTTTCACCGCGACAAGTACGCGTTCGAGGACGACCGCGAGCGTGATGCTGAGCTGCTGGCGGCCGGGTTCGTCACCCTCCGGATCACATGGAAACGGCTGATTGAGAGCCCGGAGCGCGAGGCGCGCCGGCTACACGCGATCCTCGAGAGCCGCCGCGGCTAGCCCTGCTTCTGGTAGCGGACGACGTCAGGCTTGATCGTGTACTTGACCCGTTCCTCGTCTGGCCGGCGGGCCGGATACTCGTCGACGCCGAGGTACTTCTTGGCCAGGCGATCGATGTGATCGTCGGCGTCGTCGCGCGAACCCGTGGCCTTGCCGCGGATCTCGACGTACTCGTACGGGTTGTCGGGCGGATAGACCACGAGGGTGATGTGAGGGTCTCGCTCCAAGTTGGTCGGCCACCTGCGGCCACGCGCACTGTTGACCGCCAGCTCGCCGCTTTCAAGGCTGACCCAGACGACGGAACTGGTGATGCTTCCGTCGTCACTGAGGGTTGAGATGACTGCGTAGTTGGGGGATTCGAGCAGGGCCCGAACCTCGGTGTCATTGAGATTGGCCATAGCTCGAGCCTACCCACCCGCGGTCGCGTCGAGAAATCGGCGCCCGGACGGGTCGGTTTGACAGTCCACCTCGGCGGAAATGATCGCTCCTATGGCCACCGGACTACGCCTTGAGTTGCGCGGCGCCACCCCGCGCAGATACGACCCGGTGGTGACGCCCGAGGCGCTGGAATTCGTGGGTGCCCTGCAGCACGAATTCGGGCCCCGGCGCCGGGAGTTGCTTGACGCTCGCGCCAAGCGTCGGGCGCGGCTGGCCGACGGCGAGCAACTTGACTTCCTGGTCGATACAGAGGACGTCCGCGCCGGCGACTGGAAGGTGGCGCCGGCTCCGGCCGACCTGCAGCAGCGCTGGGTCGAGATCACGGGCCCGACCGAGCGCAAGATGGTCATCAATGCCCTGAACTCCGGCGCCGATGGCTTCATGGCCGACTTCGAGGACGCTAACGCCCCCAGCTGGTCGAACATGGTCGAGGGGCACATCAACCTTCGCGACGCGATCGCGGGCACGATCACCTACGACGGGTCTGACGGGCGCCACTACGAGCTCGTGGAGAACCCGGCGACACTGCTCGTGCGGCCGCGAGGCTGGCACCTGCCCGAGCGACACCTATTGGTCGGCGGCGAGCCGGTCTCGGGGTCGCTGTTTGACTTCGGGCTGTACTTCTTCCATTGCGCTCCGCTGCTCCTGCGCAAGGGCAGCGGGCCGTATTTCTACCTGCCCAAGATGGAGTCCCACCTCGAGGCACGGCTGTGGAACGACGTGTTCGGCTACGCCCAAGAGGTGATGGGGATCGACCGGGGGACGATCAAGGCGACGGTGCTGATCGAGACACTGCCGGCCGCCTTCGAGATGGATGAGATCCTCTACGAGTTGCGTGAGCATTCGGCGGGACTTAACGCCGGCCGCTGGGACTACATCTTCAGCGCGATCAAGTGCTTCCGCGAGCGGGCGGAGATGGTCCTGCCAGATCGCAGCGACGTGACGATGACGGTCCCGTTCATGCGTGCCTACACCGAGTTGCTGGCCGCGACCTGCCATCGGCGAGGCGCTCACGCGATGGGAGGCATGGCGGCCCTGATCCCATCGCGCAAGGACGATGAGGCCAACGAGAAGGCGCTCGCCGCCGTCCGCGCCGACAAGGAGCGCGAGGTCCGCCAAGGCTACGACGGCACCTGGGTCGCGCACCCGGACCTCGTGCCGGTAGCCCGTGAGGTGTTCGAGACGGGCCTCGATGGTGCTCCCAATCAGCTCGAGCGCCAGCGCGAAGACGTCCACGTCAGCGCGGCCGAGCTCCTTGACCTGGCCTCGACACCGGGCGAGATCACCGAACAGGGCCTGCGGACCGATGTCAACGTCGGCTTCCAGTATGTGTCCTTCTGGCTCGGCGGCCGCGGCGCAGCGGCCATCAATTCGATGATGGAGGACGCCGCCACCGCAGAGATCTCGCGCTCCCAGATCTGGCAATGGGTGCATCACCAGTCAAAGCTCGAGGACGGCCGGACGGTGACTCCGGAGCTGGTTCGTCAGATCCTCGACGAGGAGACGGCCAAGATTCGCGAGGCGGTCGGCGAGGAGACCTGGGCCGAGGGCCATCCCGACGAGACCCGGGAGATCTTCGAGCGCATGTCGCTCTCCGAGGAGCTGACCGAGTTCCTCACCCTTCCCGCCTACGAGTACCTCGACTAGCTACCGAGCGTCGGGTCAGGTTCAACCAGCCCCGAGAGTGGTGCGCGCCGCTGGGCGCGCACCACTCCCGCCCCCAAGAACGTCTAGGGGACCATCCAGGACAGGACCGAGGTCGACTGCAGGTACACCAGCACGGCCATGATGAGGACGAGGAGGACGCTCCAGGCGATCACGCGGCGGAAGATGTCTCCCTCACGTCCGGCCAGCCCCACAGCGGCGGCTCCGATGGCCAGGTTCTGGGGCGAGACCATCTTGGCCAGCACGCCGCCCGAGCTGTTGGCCGCGGCCATCAGCGTGGGGGACAGGGCAGCATGCTTGGCCGCCGTCACCTGCAGAGCGCCGAACAGCGAGTTGGTCGAGGTGTCCGACCCGGTGACCGCCGTCCCGAACCAGCCGATCAGCGGAGACAGGAAAGCGAAGAAACCGCCCGCACCCGCGGCCCACGTACCGAGGGTCACCGTCTGACCGGAGAAGTTCATCACGTAGGCGAGGGCCAGGACCGTGCACACGGTGAGCAGGGCCCACTTGATCTGGTTCAAGGTCGCGAAGTAGGTCCTGAAGGCCAGTCCGGGCCTGATACGCAGGGCCAGCATCGTCAGCACGCCCGAGACCAGAAGCCACGTGCCGGCGGCGGTAAACCAGTCGAGCTTGAAGATCTCGCTCGTCGGCGGCTTGCCGGTGGCGCCGAAGATGTGCAGGCCAGGCCAGCTGAACTCGGTGGTGGCCTTGAGCAACTGCTCGTGCACGCTGTTGAGGCTGACGATGCCCAGGACGATCGTGATGATGATGTAGGGGACAAAGGCCTCGAACAATTCCCAGCGCCCCAGTGGCCGGCCCTCCTCGGCCCGGACGCGGCGCTCCATGGCCGGTTGGGCCGTGGCCCCGCCGGCGATGGCCGGGCGCGCGCCGGACGAGCCGCCGAACTCGATCGGAGCACCCGCCGCGGGTGTCCAGACCCGGGTCAGGGCGACGACGGCTCCGGCGGCGGCGATCGAGGCGACGATGTCGGTCAGCTGGTAGTTGACATAGTTGGAGACCGCGAACTGGATGACGCCGAACGTGACGCCGGCCACCAGGGCGGCCGGCCAGGCGTCGCGCAGTCCTCGGCGCCCGTCGGTCACGAAGACGAGCACGAAGGGCACGAGCAGGGCCAAAAACGGCGTCTGGCGCCCGACCATCTGGGCCAGGTTGTGAGTGGGGAGGCCGGACACCTCACCGAGCGTGGTGATCGGGATGGCGATCGCGCCGAAGGCAACCGGAGCCGTGTCGGCGATCAGGCACACCGCTGCCGCCTGCAGCGGGGGCAGGCCGAGCCCGACGAGCATGATCCCGCAGATCGCCGCCGGGGTGCCGAATCCGGCCAGGGCCTCGAGCAGCGCGCCGAAGCAGAAGGCAATCACGACGACCTGCACGCGCGGGTCATTCGAGACGGATGCGAAGGCTCTTCGCAAGACGGCAAAATGCCCGGTGGCCTCAGTCAGATTGAAGATCCACAGGGCGTTGATGACGATCCACATGATCGGCCAGAAGCCGAACGCGGCGCCCTCCAGCGCCGAATCACCGGCCTGCCCGAAGGGCATCGAATACACCGCGACAGCGACGATGATCGCCACGGCGAGTGTGATCAGCGAGGCCCAGTGCGCCTTCATCCGTACCACGCCGAGCAGCACGAACAAGACCAGGAGGGGCAGGACCGCGAAGATCGAGGTCCACCCGAGCGAGTGGGACACAGGGTCCAGGACTTGCTTGTACATAGCCGCCTCCCTCAAGGCCGTTTCAGCGCGCAAGAAAACTAAAAACCGCTTAGCTAAGCCTGGGTTACCCACCATAAAAGTGATCCAAGCGGGTCGGGGGCGGTTGCTAGGGTAAGCGCCGATGGCCACCGCCCCTTCCGAGCCGCTGCCTCAGCGCCTAGCGGCAATCCGCGAGCAGCTCAAGCTGCTGGCGGATTATCTTTGACCCGGCTGCTCTAGCCGAGCGCACATCCGCGCTCGAAGATGAGATGGGAGCGGCCGGTTTCTGGGACGACCAGGAGCGAGCCGCGGCCGTGACTGCCGAGCACGCGCGCACTACGCGCAAGCTGAGCACGTTTCGAGCCCTCGAGGCCGAGGTCGAGGATCTCGAGCCGCTGGCCGAGCTCGCCGAGGCGGACCCTGAGATCGCCGGCGAGCTCGAATCCCAGGTCCGCGACGTGCAGGAGCGGCTCGAGACCCTCGAGGAGGAGCGCCTGTTCTCCGGGCCCTACGACTCCGGCGATGCCCTGGTCACGGTCAACGCCGGCGCCGGGGGAACGGACGCCCAGGATTGGGCCGAGATGGTCCTGAGGATGGAGATGCGCTGGGCGGAGAAGCGTGGCTTCGGCGTCGAGTTGCTCGAGGTCTCACCGGGGGAGGAGGCGGGAATCAAGTCAGGCACATTCCGCGTCCGGGGCGAGAATGCCTACGGGCTGTACGGCAGCGAGAAGGGTGTGCACCGTCTGGTGCGTTTGTCACCGTTTGACTCGGCCAATCGCCGACAGACCAGCTTCGCCGGCGTCGAGGTCTCGCCGGTCGTGGAAGAGGCCTCCGAAGTGCAGATCGACGACGACGACCTTCAGATCGACACCTACCGGGCCAGTGGTGCCGGCGGTCAGCATGTCAACAAGACCGACTCCGCGGTCCGCATCACGCACAAGCCGACCGGCATCGTCGTGCAGTGCCAGAACGAGCGCTCGCAGTCCTCGAACAAGGCCG
This sequence comes from uncultured Solirubrobacterales bacterium, assembly GCA_963849455.1. GTDB lineage: Bacteria > Actinomycetota > Thermoleophilia > Solirubrobacterales > Solirubrobacteraceae > Palsa-465. The sequence continues at coordinate 442,803 of CAWKHE010000005.1, forward strand.
AGGCGATGGCCATGCTGCGCTCCAAACTCGTCGAGCTCGAGGAACGCAAGCGGCGTGAGGAGATTGCCCGTGAGCGGGGCGAGGCTCAGGACGTCAACTTCGGGTCACAGATCCGGTCCTATGTTCTGCACCCGTACACGATGGTCAAGGACCATCGCACCGACTACGAAATGGGAGATGCCAACCGCGTGCTTGATGGAAATCTGGACGGCTTCGTCCGTGCCTACCTGTTGAAATCAGCCCGATGAGCAGCCGGACCACTCCGGCCATCGACGATCCGGGCGAGCCCGGAGGGCGCGCGTCGATAGGCGCAGGCGACGACCCCGACACCGGGACTCGCCAGACGACCCGGGAGCTGCCGACCGCTCCCTACCTGGATGCGATCGTCTCCTACGGCTTTCGCGGCTCGGTCCGCTTCCACGTGCCTGGCCACAAGGGCGGCCCGGGTGCCGACCCGGGCCTGCGCAGCGCGATGGGCGAACGCGCGCTGGCCCTCGACATCTGTCAGGACATCGAGGGCATCGATGTCGGCCCGTCGCCCACCCCGTATCAGCGGGCTGAGCAGCTGGCCGCTGCGGCGTACGGCGCCGGGCAGACGTGGTTCCTCACCAACGGTGCCTCGCAGGGGAACCACGCCCTGTGTCTGGCGCTGGCCGGTCCCGGCAGGCAGGTCCTCGTGCAGCGCAACTCGCACGCCAGCGTGGTCGACGGACTCGTGCTGAGCGGTGGAATGGCCAACTTCGTGGCCCCCGAGTACGACGAGGAGCTCGGGATGGCTCACGGGGTGACAGCCGAGGCGCTCGAGGCGGCACTGGTCCGCTCACCCGCCGTCAGCCATGTGTTCATCGTTTCCCCGACGTATTACGGCATGGCAGCCGACGTTCGCGGCTGTGCCGAGGTCGCCCACACGGCCGGCGCCAGTCTGGTCGTCGACTGCGCCTGGGGCTCGCACTTCGGCTTTCATCCTCGCCTGCCCGAGTCCCCGCTTGCCCTCGGCGCCGACGCCGTGCTCACCTCGACCCACAAGATCGTCGGGAGTCTCACCCAATCGGCGATGCTGCACGTGGCCGCCGACGGGCTGATCGATCCCGACGAGGTCGCCCGCTGCGTGCGGATCATGCGCTCGACGAGCCCCAATTCGCTCCTGCTGGCGTCGCTGGACAGCGCGCGGCGCCAGCTGGCCATCCATGGCGAGGCGCTGCTCGACCGGACGCTGGAGGCCTCTTTCCGGGCCCGCGAGGCGCTGGACCTGATCCCGGGCTGTTCGGTGGTCGGCCAGGACATGGTCGGCCGGCCGGGCGTGGCCGGCTGGGATCCCCTGCGCATCGTGATCGACATTCGCGGCACCGGTTGCAGCGGCTACGAGATCGCCGCCGAGCTGCGCGCCAGCTACGACATCTACATCGAGCTCGCCACCCACGCGACGCTGGTTCTGGTCCTGGGCATGGGGCAACCGGTGGAGCCGCTGGAGCGCTTCACGCACGATTTTGCCGAAACCGTCCGGCGCATCTCTCGCACCGGCGAGAGCGACGTCGTCGCCCGCACACCGACCGCGCTCGAGCAGGAGACCGTGGTGCCGATCCGGGAGGCCTTCTTCGGCGTTGCCGAAACGGTCGCCGTCGACGACGCGATCGGACGGATCTCCTGTGAATCAGTCGCCGGGTACCCGCCCGGCGTGCCGGCGCTGCTACCCGGGGAGCGGGTGACCCCGGAGGTCATCGCCTACCTGCGGGAACTGGTGGCGGTCGGGGCAAGGCTGCACGGCGCAGCGGACCCGACCTTCACCACGATTCGCGTCCTCGCCGTCTGAGTCTCACCGGGCGCGTCCTCGCCGTCTGAGTCTGCACCGGGCTGGTGACGGGCGCCGGACCGAAAGGCCGCGGCGCCCGCACCGTCATCACTTGACGATGATCGTCCCCTGCATGAAGGGATGGATCAGGCACACGTAGTGATATGTGCCCGGGGTGGTGAAGTCGATCTTGCTCGACGGTCCCACCTGTTTGGTCGAGGGGTCGTTATCCAGGGTGCCGGTACTGACGAACCCGTTGCCGTGGGTGACCGGGGTGAGAGTCAGCGGCTGGGTCGGATCACTCGGGTAGGTGCCCAGCGGCGAGATGAACGGCCCGCCCTGGAACGACTTGGCGATCGGCTTGAGGTAGGCCTTCGGGCCGAACGTGGCCGTGTGCGTCTCGCGCGAGTGCCGCGACATGTGGAAGGTGACCACCGTTCCCGGGTTCACCGTCAGGGTGTTGGGGAACATGCTGAACAGCTCGACCCCGTTGGCAGTCGATTCCCCGAGGCTGACGGTGTTAGCCGGCTGCTTGACCTTGAGCAGCTTCTTGGCCGCCTTGACCTCTGCGGTCTCCTGAGCCAGCAGGCGTGCTGCGTCCTGCTTGGCCGAGGGGATCCTGGCCGTCTTGGGCTTGACCGTGATGAAGCCGACCATCCCGGGATGCACGTCACAGAAGAACTTGTACGTCCCCGGTTTGGTGAAGCTCACCTTGAACGGCTTGCTGGAGAGGGCCCCACTGTCCAGGCGCCTGCTGCCGTTGTACTTGTGGGACTTGCTGCGCGCGAACAGAGCCGGGTTGAATCCGAGCACCGGCAGCTTGCCGTTGAACCAGAACGGAACGCCGGCCGCGTCGTTGAACCCATTGGCCACCTTGCCGGTCGACAGGATCAGGGGCAGGTCTTCATTGCTCTTGCCGGGCAGGTCGACGGTGTGAAAGCCGTTGAGGTGGAACGAGACCGTGTCGCCCACGTGGATCGTCGTGCGCTGGTTAAAGAAGGCGTTGACGTCCGGGTTGAGCTTGCTGAAGCTCTTGGGCAGGTACCTGGCCGCCACCTTGTTGATCGACTTCGGTGGTCCCGCGGTCACGATCTTGGTGCGAGCTCCGGCCGTTGCCGGCAGCGCCACGGCGCACGCGACCACGCATAGGATCCCCAACCCTAGTCTGCGAAACATTCTGTCCCCCTCGGTAAAGACGTGAGCCCGGCGAGGATAACGCGGCGCAGCCGCGAGATGGGAAAAAAATCCTCCCAATCGGCGGGGCGGACGTGAGCCCGCGGCCAGCGCCTGGTTCCCGAGGCCCGAAGGCCCCGGGAACCCATGACGCAGAGACGGCTAGGGCTTGACGCTGAAGACCTGGCCGGTGAGCTCGCCGATGTAAAGCGAGCCCGCATGCTGGCCGAGGCCGACCGTCGGGGCCACGAAGCCCTTGACGACCGGCTTGACCTTGCCACCCTTCAGGGGCATCGAGAAGACCTCTCCGCCCTGCTTGGTCGGGCCGTGGCCCGTGAACGAGGTCATGAACAGGGTCTTGCCGATGATGGCGAGGCCCATGATGTCGGTGTGGGGCGCGAAGGACTTAAACGGTTTGGCAAAGCCCTTGCACTTGCTGCCCTTGGTGTGATTGCACTGCGGGAAGCCGAAGTTGTCGCCCTTCTTGACCTTGAGAATGAAGTCCGGCGGGTTCTTGGCCTTGGCGTCCTGACCGAGGTCAGACACGAGCGGTGACTTCGAGCCGGGCGCGAACACGAACTGCCACGGCTGGCGAATCCCGGTGGCAAACACCTTGAAGGCCTTGCCGTTGGTATTCATCGACAGGATGTCGTACACGTACGGGCTCGTGGTGTTGGGCCCGTGGTCGTTGCCGTTGAGGAGCCCAAGGTCCACGCCCACGTAGAGGCGCCCGTCAGGGCCGTAGGCGAGGCCGTTGAAGCCCTGGAACTTCTTCGGTGCGGTGTAGACGACCTTCTTCTTGCTGAACGAGGTGCCGTTCCAGCCGCTCCACTTCAGGATCTGGAACTTGGCGCCCGTCGCGCCGACCGAGCCGCCGCTGATGTAGAGGGCGCCCTTGTGCCAGGCCAGACCGGCGACGAAGCCGGGGGATCCGGCCAGCTTGGTTCCCTTTCCGCCCTTGAGTACGAACACGCCGCCGTTGGGCGGGCCGGACTGGTTGTTGCCGCCATCGCCTTCGAACGTGGTTCCGGCGCCAAAGGCAAACGACGTCGGAGTGCCGAGACCGCTGGCGACCAACTTGACGTGGTGGCCGCTAACGGCCGTCGGCGGGGGCGGTCCGGCCGCCGCGCTGGCGGTTCCGCCGGCCAGCAGTGAGGCCCCTGCGAACGCGAGGGCCAGCTTCTTCATGGATACAGGCATCAAACCTCCACTGAGAGAGAATGCAGCCGGGCCGGCCCCCAGCCGGGTTCGCACATCCCCGCGAACCAGCGCGGAACGTAGCAAAATTGTGGTCAAGTTGTGAGCGTGCTCACGGGCGCCGGGTTCGTATGCTCGACGGCCATGGACGAAGCGGCGATCGACGACGTGGTGGCCAGGGCCCTGGCCGAGGACCTCGGCAGCGGAGACGTGACGACCGCGGCCACCGTCCCCGAAGGCGCCCGCGCCCGGGCGACGATCAGCCAGAAGGCCCCGGGGGTCGTGTTCGGGCTCGAGGTCGCCGAGCACGTCTTTCGCGCTCTCGATCCCGAGGCGGAGATCACCCGGCTGACCAAGGAGGGGGAGTGGCGCCAGGCGGGAGAGGTGCTGCGGGTCGAGGCCGAGGCGGCGGCGGTGCTGTCCGCCGAGCGGACGGCCCTCAACTTCCTGCAGCGGCTTTCCGGCGTGGCCACCATGGCTGCCCGCTGCGTACGGGCCGTCGACGGCACGAAGGCAACGATCCTCGACACTCGCAAGACGACTCCCGGCCTGCGGGGCCTGGAGAAGGCAGCCGTCGCGGCCGGGGGCGCCACCAACCATCGCGCCGGTCTGTACGACGCGATCCTGATCAAGGAGAACCACTCGACGATGGCCGGAGGCGTGGGCGCCGCCGTTGACAAGGCACGTGCGGCCGCACCTGAGCTCCCGCTCGAGGTCGAATGCTCGTCCCTGGCCGAGGTCGATGAAGCGCTCGCCGCCGGCGCTCCTCGGATCCTCCTCGACAACATGGATCTCGACCAACTGGCGGAGGCGGTCACGCACGTGAACGGGCGCGCCGAGCTCGAAGCCAGCGGCGGATTCACGCTGGACACGCTCGGGGCCGTGGCGGCCACCGGCGTAGACTTTGTCTCCGTGGGCGCGATAACCCACAGCGCTCCGGCTCTGGACCTCTCTCTCCTTCTGACACCACTGCCATGAACCTCCCGATTGCGGGCGCCACCGACGCGCCACTGATGCTCGAGAACATCCCCGCCCTCCAGGACGATGTCCGCCGGCTGGCCGCCGAGAGCGGGGCCGTGATCCTCGCCCACAACTACCAGCTGCCCGAGATCCAGGACGTGGCCGACTACGTCGGCGACTCGCTCGGGCTCTCCCAGCAGGCGGCGGCTGCCGACGCCGACACGATCGTCTTCTGCGGGGTGCACTTCATGGCCGAGACGGCGTCGATCCTGTGCCCTCAAAAGCGCGTGCTGATCCCCGATCCGGACGCTGGCTGCTCGCTGGCCGACGCGATCACGGCCGAGCAGTTGAGGCAGTGGAAGGCCTCACATCCAGACGCACTCGTGGTCATGTACGTCAACACGACGGCCGAGGTCAAGGCGTTGACCGATTACTGCTGCACGTCGGCCAACGCGGTCGACGTCGTTCGTCACATCTACGCCGAGTACGGGGATGACACCGAGATCCTGTTCGGGCCGGACATGTTTCTCGGCTCCTATGTGGAGAAGACGCTCGGGCGGACGATGCACGTCTGGGACGGCGAGTGCCACGTGCACGCGGGTATCAAGCCCGACGACATCGCTGCGGTCCGCGCTGCCCATCCCGGCGCCGACTTCCTCATCCATCCCGAGTGCGGGTGTTCGACCAGCGTGATGGAGTACGTGGCCGCCGGCGACGTGAACCCCACCGGCGTGCACATGCTCTCCACGGGCGGAATGCTCGCCTATGCGCGCGAGCACAGCGCCGACCAGGAGGGTCCGGCGGCGATCGTCGCCACCGAGACGGGCATGCTGCACCCGCTTCGCCAGGCCGCTCCCGGGGTTGATTTCGTGGCCGCCAACGAGGCCGCGCACTGCCGCTTCATGAAGATGATCACGCTGCCCAAGCTCCGTGACGCGCTGCGTCACGGTGTGCACGAGGTCAAGGTGCCGGCGGAGATCGCCGATCCGGCGCGGGTGCCGATCGAACGCATGGTGGCGATCGGCTGACGCCCGTCGGTGCGGACGGGCTGGTCGGCCTGCCTAGCGGTCCGCCTTGAGGTCCTCGTAGAGCAGCATCCCGTGCTCGGCCGCCTTCGTGACCGCGGGCATCGTCGTCCGCTTGCGGGCGAACTCGTCCGGCGTGTAACAGTGCACATCCGCGGCGTCGCCCATCTCCATCGCGTCCCACAGCGCACCCGCCTGGTAGACGCGCTCCAACCACGGCATCCCATCGAACGCCGGGGAGACGAGGACGAGTACGTATTCGCTGCCCCGTTCGCGCTGAGGCGGCGCTCCTCGCTGATCATCGACGCGCGCGCCGCCCAGCAGCGCGGTCTGGATCGGCCAGCGATCGCCGACCCGGCTCAGGTAGCGCTGGAGCTCACCGAGATTCAGGGCCTCGCCGACTGGCACCGCCCGGATTGTGCTGTGAACCGGTCCGGCGCGCAAACTCGCCGGCTCGCACCATGCCCTCCTAGTAGCCGGCGATAGCGCCGATCATGCGGCTTTCGAGCACGGTCGCCGTCCCGTTCGGCGGTCCGTCGAGCATCAGCGCGAAGGCCAGCATGTGACGGTCGCGGGCGCGGCAGTAGCCGGCCAGGTTGGTCACGTAGTCAAGCGTGCCCGTCTTGGCGATGCAGCGCCCGCGGGCCGGCGTCTTGGCGCCCAGGTACTGGACCGTGCCCTCGACGCCGACCGTGGGCAGCGAGGCGGCCAGCTCGCCTCCGACCGGCGTTCGCCAGACGTCACGGAGCAGGTCCACGATCTGGGCCGGCGAGGAGCGATCGTGGCGGGAGAGCCCGGAGCCGTCCACGATCCTTGGATGCAGGTGGTAAGAGCCGGCGATCGTCTGGCCGATCACCGCTGCGCCGGCGGGAATGCTCCCGCCGCGGCCGAACAGGACGCCGAGTTGCTTGGTGAACAGCTCGGCGAACAGGTCGTCGGAGGGGACGTCCATCAGCCGGGTCATGACGCGCCATCGGGGGGGAGCTGACCAGCGCCAGCAGGTGAGCGTGGGGAGGGGTGCGTCGCTCGCGCGACGCGGCGCGGGCCTGGATGCCCGATCCGCGCATCATCACCGCCAGCTGGCGGACGGCGAACAGGGCCGGCGAGAGGCGCTTGTTGATTGATCCGTGGTCGTAGGTCAGCGCGCTCAGCTGGCCGCCGAAGTCGGGCGTGTCGGCCTTGAAATCAGTCATCAGGCCCCCGCGTCGGCGGTCAAACAGCGACTCGTCGGCGAACACGCGCCCCGTCACCCGGCGGATCCCGCGCCGCTGCAGCTGGGCGACGAGCTGGTTGGGCGTTGGCCCCTGGCCCTGGTTCCAGACTCGGTTGAAGCCGCTGTCGCCGAACGTCGGGTCGCCGCCACCGCGGAGGTAGAGGTTCCCGTGCCACGTGCCGCGCGCGAGGTGCCCGGTGCCGAGCAGCGTGGTGTGAAGGCGAGCATCCGGGCCAAGCCGGCGCATCAGCGCGACGGTCGTGTAGAGCTTCTCCACCGAGGCCGGGGGCCGGCCTGCGACGGCGCGCTTGGCGTAAAGCGCCTGGCGGGCGTCGAGGTCATAGACCAGCGCCCCAGTCGACGGGCCGCCGGCCTGCAGGGCGCGGTTGAGCACAGCCTGCAGGCGCGCGCCTGCGGCGGTGCGCGGCGCGAGCGCCGTCAGACTGGGGACAGCGTGTCCGGGACCCGACTTCGGCCCGTGTCTGGCTGGGCTCGGCGCTGCCGACCGACCAAGTAGCGAGGCCTGGGTCGGCCCGCGTTGATCATTGCTACTGGTGGATGCGAACGAGCCAAACCCGGCCAGGGTTGCGGCTAGGACGAGCAGGACCAGAAGAGCGACGGCGAGCCGGCGTCTCAGGCGCTCTCCAACTCCTCCAACGTATGAGGGCCGACCACGGCGGTGGCCAGCTCATCCGGCACTCCGGCCGCCACCTCACGCACCTCGTCGAAGGTGACGGCGTCGAGCAGATCGATGGTCCGGTTGGGATCGACGTCCTCGCCCTGGTAGACGATCGTCTGCTGAGCGGCGTAACGGGCCACGGCGCCGCTGTTCTCGAAGGCGATCGCGCGTGCGCCCGCCGCGTAGGCGCGCGCCCGTTCGACCTCGCCCTCGGTGGGGCCGTCGACCCGCAGCTCGGTGACGATGTCGCGCATGCGGCGGTAGGCCTCGACGCACTTGGAGGATTCCAGGCCCGCCGACAGCTGCAGGACGGATACATCGGAGTAGGCGTGGGGGAAGGCGCTCACCGAGTAGGCCAAGCCGCGCTGCTCGCGAATCTCGTCGAACAGACGCGAGCCCATCGACCCGCCGAGCAGCGTTGAATAGATGGCCAGGGCCGCCCGCTGGCTCGGCTGAGAGACATCGACCGAGGGGCGGTAGGACAGGCGCAGATGGGACTGGTTGGAGTCACGCTCGCGCACCCTGACCACGGGGTTGAGCCCGGGCGCCGGGTCATAGCTCTCCGGCGCGGGGCGCGCCTCGAAGCGGCCGAACAGCTCCTCCAGTTGCTCAGAGTCGGTCAGCGCGTCCAGATTGCCGACGGCGAAGGCCGCCCCGGTGACCGGAGACCAGCGGCGGTTGCGGAAGGCGACGATGGCGTCGCGGGTGAAGGTGTCGCGAATGTGTTCGGCAGGCCCCAGCACCGGGCGGCCCAGCGGATGGTCTCCGAACACGGCCTCGTCAATCAGATGCTCGGCCATGACCGCGGGCTGATCCTCGGAGCGGGCGATCTCCTGAACAACGACGCCACGCTCGCGATCGAGTTCGCCGGCGTCGATGCGGGGGCGGGCGACGAAGTCGGTGAGCAGATCGGCGGCCTCGATGGCCCGTTCGGCGCGAGCGGTGATGTGAAAGGCGACGAGGTCATGGCTGGTGTAGGCGTTCAGCACGGCGCCGATTCGCTCGGCGGCCTCGTTGACATCGCGGTAGGTGGAAAACTTCTCACCGCCCTTGAATACGAGATGCTCCAGGAAGTGAGCCATCCCGTTCTCCTCTGAGCGCTCGGTGCGCGCCCCCGCGTCAAAGGCCACCAGCAGGGTGACCGCGCGCGTGCCCTCGACCGCGATTTTGTGCAACCGCAGGCCGTTGGCAAGCTCGGAAACGGTGATCGATGCCATCCCGCACAACGGTATCGAGAGGGCTGCCCGGGTGTCCGGACGCGTCCTAAAGCTCCACTTCCAGGACCGACCCCGGGCCTGCAAAGCACGTTGCAGTAACGGCGAGAGGCCGACATCCGGGATAGGGGGTCGCTACCCTCCTCGGACCCCATGGCTACTTCATTTAGAGCATCTCAGGGCACCCGCCGCCGTGCTGCCGCGCCGCCTGAGACCCATACGCGCCCCGTCCCCGCCCCGCGACAGTCCCCGGGACACAACGTGATCGAGTTTCGCGGGGTCTCCAAGCTCTACCCCGGCAACGTCGGCCTCGACCAGGCCACGTTCTCGGTCGAGCGCGAGGAATTCGTGTTTCTCGTCGGCTCGACGGGCTCGGGCAAGTCGACGCTCATGCGCCTGCTCATCAAGGAGCTCGACCCAACCGCGGGTCAGATCCGCGTCGCCGGCCGCGACCTGAGCGAGATCACCCGCAAGCGGATTCCGTACTACCGCCGCAATGTCGGCGTGGTCTTCCAGGATTTCAAGCTCCTTCCCAACCGCACCGTGTATGACAACGTCGCCTACGCGCTGCAGGTCACGGGGGGCGGGCGCAAGGAGATCCGGGCCAAGGTCCCAGACGTCCTGCGCCTCACCGGTCTGTCGACCAAGCTCCACAACTTCCCGGACGAGCTGTCCGGCGGCGAGCAACAGCGCGTCTCGATTGCCCGCGCGTTCGTGAACCACCCGCCGCTGCTGCTGGCCGACGAGCCGACCGGGAACCTCGATCCCGCGACGAGCATCGACATCATGCGGCTGCTCTACCGCATCAACCGCACCGGGACGACCGTGCTCGTGGCCACTCACGACCAGGCCATGGTCGACAAGATGCGCCGCCGGGTGATCGAACTCTCAGGCGGCCGCATCGTGCGCGATGAGTCGACCGGCCTGTACGCCCGTGACGAGTCGACGCGCGAGTTCGCCCACCGGCTGCGCGCCCCCTCGACGCCGCCTCCGGGCCTGTCCTAGATGCGGCTCGGCTTCTTCTTCAAGGAGGCGGCGCGGGCCATGCGCCGCAGCGCCGCGCCGAGCTTCGCCGCGCTGGCCACGGTCCTGGTGACGATGCTCGTACTGGGCGTCTTCATTCCGATCGTCCAGGCCACCAACGGCGCCGCCGCCAGCGTGCGCAGCCGCGTGCTCGTCGACGTCTACATGAAGACGAGCGCCACCTCCAAGGACGAAGCACGGGTCAAGAGCGAGCTGTTGAACGTGCCGCACGTGCGCTCGGTCGAGTTCGTCAGCAAACAGCAGGCGTACGCGCAGCAGTCAAAGGTCGATCCGCAGGCCTATCAGCTACTGGGTTCAAACCCGCTTCCCGACACCTTCCACGTCATCCCGGACAACCCGGCCAACGTGCTGGCCGTCCGCAGCGCCCTGACGCCGACCGGCTCGAGCGGACAGCCGACGCCGATCGACGCCTCGATCCAGAGCGTGTCCAACAAGAAGAACGACACGCGCAAGATCCTCGAGGTCACCAACCTCGTCACGATCACGGCGGCGGCCTTGACCGTGCTGCTCACGATCGCCTCGGTGCTGCTCATCGCCAACACGATCCGACTCTCGCTCTACGCCCGCCGCAGAGAGGTCGAGGTCATGAAGCTGGTCGGAGCGACCGATTGGTTCATCCGCTGGCCGTTCGTGATCGAAGGGGTGGTGGTTGGTGCCGCCGGCGCCCTTCTGGCCATCACCGTGCTGGGCCTGACCAAGGTGCTGCTGCTCGATCCGCTGGCCAACACGTGGACGCTGATCGCCGCGCCGAGGACGATTCCGTTCGCGGCTCTGGTCGCCGTGCTTCTGGGCGCGGGCGTGCTCGTGTCGGCGCTCGGGTCGGGTCTTTCGCTGCGGCGCTTCCTGCGCGTCTAACCCCCGACGCGCCTCGCTCCGCCCGGCGGGCGGCAGAGCCGGCCAGAGCCGGCCTGCGGCTACCCTCAGAGCAGCATGTCCGGTCACAATTCCACGGGCTCTCGACGCGGCCTGATCGCCGCCGTGGCGGTCGTTGCGCTGCTCATCGGCGTGATCTGGGGCGGCCATCCCAGCTGGCTGCCCGACCCGGTCCGCAGCGCGCTCACCAACCAGAGCTCGAACGACCAGATCGTCGATGACGTCATGGGTCTGCTTCAGCAGGACTACTACCGCAAGATCAACCGGTCCCAGCTAGTGGACAAGGGCCTGGCCGCCGCCGTGGCGAGCCTCGACGATCCGTATTCACACTATTTCGATCGAAGTGATTACCAGGCCTTCGAGAGCCAGGACAGCCCGCATCTGAGCGGGGTGGGGATCGACGTTCAGAGCGAGCCGAAGGGCCTGCTGGTCCTGGACGTGTTTCCTGGCTCGCCCGCGGCTCGGGCCGGGCTCGGTCGCGGTGACCTGATCACGCACGTGGGATCGACATCCCTGGCCAACCGCTCCCAGACCTTCTCGGCCTCGTTGATCAAGGGCCGGGCGGGAACGCGGGTCACGATGACGATCATCCGCCACCGCCACGTGCAAACCGTCTCCATGGTTCGGGCCAACCTCGTCGTGCCCGTGACCCATAGCCAGATCCTCGTCTACCACGGGCACAAGATCGGCCTCGTCACGTTGACCAGCTTCACGTCGGGCTCCGGCGCCGCCGTGCGCAGCCAGGTGCAGAAGGTGGTTCGCGAGGGAGCCCAGGCGATCATCCTCGACCTGCGCGAGAACGGCGGCGGACTTCTCGAGGAGGCCGTCAACACCGCCAGCGTTTTCGTTCCCGACGGGACGATCGTCTCCACCGACGGCCGCAGTCAGCCCCGGCAGGTCTATCTGGCCAAGAAACAGGACACGGTCGCGCCCCGGATTCCGCTCGTCGTCCTCGTAGATCACGGGACGGCCTCGGCGGCCGAAATCGTCACCGGAGCCCTGCAGGACCGCGGACGGGCCAAGGTTGTCGGCACCCGCACCTACGGCAAGGGCGTCTTTCAGGAGATCCAGCCGCTGCCCAACGGCGGGGCGCTGGACTTCACGGTCGGTGAGTACTTCACGCCCAGCGGGCGCAACCTGGGGGGCGGCGGCGTGCGCCGGGGCGCCGGCATCACTCCGAACGTCTACGCCGCGTCGAACCTGCGCTCGATGATGGGCTCGGCCCTCCGGGTCGCCGAGCGCGTCGTGGCCGCCGAGATCCGGTGAGTCCGGGCGCGGCTCGGGCCGAGCCCCGGGCCGGAGCGCTCGTGGCCGTGCTGCGGCGCAAGGGCAAGTTCATGGTCGCCGAGCCGTTCTTCGAGCCCGGGACGCAGATCGTGGTCAGCCGCGATCACAAGGCCGCCGTCGGGGATCTGGTCGTCGTCTCGGCGGGCAGCCCGGGTCGACGCGGCGGTTCGCGCCGGGCGGTGATCAGCCGCCGGCTGGGGAAGCCCGACGTCGCCCGCGACGTCATCCGCGGCTTCATGCTGGCCCGTGGCCTGAGGGGTGTCTTTGATCCCGCGGCCGAGAACGAGGCGCGCCGCGCGTCGGAGTCCGGCACCCTGGCCGAGGCGGAGCCCGCCGGCCGGCGCGACCTGCGCGAGCTGGCCACGTTCACCATCGACCCGGTCACCGCGCGTGATTACGACGACGCGATCTCCGCCGAGACCCGGCCTGACGGTGGCTGGCGGGTGTGGGTACACATCGCCGACGTCTCGGCCTTCGTGCGCCCTCGCTCGGCCCTGGACCGCGAGGCCTACGAGCGGTCGACGAGCGTCTATGTACCCGGCGCGGTCGAGCCGATGCTGCCCGGCTCCCTGTCGAACGGGGTGTGCTCGCTGGTTGCTGGGGAGGACCGTCTGACCGTGACCGTGGAAATCATGGTTGGGGCGCGGGGACGTGTGGAAACCGCCTCGATGTACCGCTCGGTGATCCGCTCTGACGAGCGGCTCGACTACGACCGGGTGGACCGCATTTTTGCCGGGGCCGAACCGCTGGCCGAGCCGTGGGGCGAACCTCTGCGAGCCGCCCGCGCCGTCTCGGCGGCGATCGGGGAGGCCCGCAGCGGACAGTCAGCCGTGGTGCTCGAGTCAGCCGAGCCCGAGTTCAGCTTCGACCGCCAAGGCCACGTGCGCGAGGAGCGGCTCGTGGCGCAGACCGAGTCACACCGGGTGATCGAGCGGCTGATGATCGCCGCCAACGAGGCCGTGGCGGCCTTCCTGGATGAACGCAAGATCCCGTGCCTGTTCCGAGTCCACGAGCGGCCCGAGCCCAGTTCGGTCCTGAGGCTCGTCGATCAGCTCGTCTCGCTGGGGGTGCCCACGCCGCCCGTTCCGCACGACCAGATGACGCCCCAGGAGGCCGCGGACCTGGTCGGGGAGATCTCGGTCACGGTCGCCGACTGGGTGCGCCGCTCGGGGCACGGGGCTCGGGCCCTGAACAGCCTGGTCCTGCGTTCGCTCAAGCAGGCCTACTACGACCACCGCAACCTCGGCCACGCCGGGCTGGCCTCGCCGCGCTACTGCCATTTCACCTCGCCGATTCGCCGCTACCCCGATCTCATCTGTCATCGCGCCCTGCTGTCCGCGGTCGCCGGCGAGAGCCGGCCCGATCCTGCCTTCGTCACGGGAGCCGGCCCGTGGACGTCGTCGCGCGAGCGGGCAGCGATGGTGATCGAACGCGACGCGGATGACATCGTCCGCTGCTTTCTGCTCGAGTCCGAGCTCTACGGCAACGGTGACCGCTCGGCCGAATTCTCGGGCGAGGTGGTGGGGCTGATAGGCGCCGGCGCGTTCGTAGCCTTCGGCGATGGCCTCAAGTACCAGGGCATGCTGCCGGTCCGGCGGCTGCGCGGGGACTGGTGGGAGCTCAATGAGGAGGGGACGATCTTGGTCGGCACTCGTAACGGCGGCACGATCCGGCTCGGCGATCCGATCCAGGTTCGGGTCGGACAAATCGATGCCGCCCGGGGTAGGGTGGATCTCCTGCCGGCATCCGGCCCCAATTAGCCATGGCCAAGACGCGCAAGAGAAAAGCTGCCGCCGGTGACGTCGCCACCAACCGCCAGGCGTCCTACCGCTACAACCTGCTCGAGCGCTACGAGTGCGGGATCGTGCTCACCGGTACCGAGGTGAAGTCGCTGCGTGAGGGCAAGGCCCAGCTCAAGGATGCCTACGCGACGGTGCAGGATGGGGAGGTGTGGCTGATCGGCGTTTACATACCGCCGTATGGTCCCGCCTCACGCGAGAATCACGACCCCGAACGGCCCCGCAAGCTGCTTCTTCACCGGGCCGAGATCGATCGTCTGATGATCCGCACCCAGGAGCGCGGGCTGACGCTCGTCCCGACCCGGATGTACTTCTCGGGCGATCGCTCCAAGGCCAAGGTCGAGATTGCCCTGGCCAAGGGGAAGGACCTGTTTGACAAGCGCGACACGATCCGCAAGCGCGATATGGCTCGCGAGGTACAGCGCGAGCTGCGCGAGGTCGGTCGTTAGGCCAGAGGACTTCGCCCGGCGGCGCTGAACCTTGGTGGCGAACGCTAGATTGCGTCAGCCAACTACGACCGGGGTAGAGACCCAGACATGACCATCGGCTCATCCATACTCCTGATCGCGATTGGGGCCATCCTCAAATACGCGGTCACGGCGCACGTCAGCGGTATCAACATCCAGACCGCCGGGACCGTGCTGCTGATTCTGGGCATCGTCGGGCTGGTGCTCTCGATCATCTACACCTTTTACTGGTCGCGGTCGCGGACCGCCGACGTCCGGGTCCACGATGAGCGGGACCCGCGCTACAACGATCCTCGCTACTAAGCCTCAGCCTCGCGATTGAGAACGATCCGCGCGCCCCGGTGCGCGGCTCAGCTCAGCGTGCGGGCGAGGTGCGTGGCGTCCATGCCCACGACCAGCAGCGCGATAAGGCCGAGATAGACGGCGGCGATCAGCGCCCGGTCGCGCGGGGCGACGCGGTAGTAGGCGAGGTCCTCGGCATTCCCGTGGCGTCGCTGCTGCCAGCGCTTGTAGGTCTCAAAGCCGGCGATCACGGCGATGATGAGGATCACCGGGTTGGGAAACAGGATCGCCAGCCCGACCATGGCCACGAACCCCACCAGCCACATGGCGGGCGCCATGGCGGCCATCGCCCGGCCGCCGTCGAGCGGGACCACGGGCAGGAGGTTGAACAGATTCAAAAAGAAGCCGGTGAAGGCCAGCGCCCGGAACAGATCGTTGCCGGTCGCATGCCAGATGGGGATGCAGGCGGCGGCGCCGATCGTGCCCAGGACCGGTCCCGCGAGTCCCACCCGCGCCTCGGCGGCGGCATTGTCACCCAGCGACCGGGCGCTGATGACCGCGCCCAGGAAGGGGATGAACATCGGTGCGGTGGCCTTGATGCCCTCGCGCCGGAGAGCGACCACGTGCCCCATCTCGTGGACGAGAATCAGGATCACGAAGCCGAGCGCAAACTGGAAGCCCCAGATAGTCGCGTAGGCGGCGATCGACACGAGCATCGTCCCCGCCGTGGCCAGCAGCTTGATCTTGGGCAGGAACAGCAGGATCGCCTTGATCTTGGCCAGGAACGCGACGATGGCGGCGCCGAGCGGGGCCAGCCGGCGGCGGATGAATCCCTGCCGCGGCGGGTCGTCGCGATCGTCGACTTCGTGGGGTCGGCGATCGCTCGGCCAGTCCTGGCCTGACCAACCGCCCGTGTAGTCGGTGCTCGGCACGTAGCCGATCGGCTCTGAGGCCGGGGGACCGTCGGGAAGGGGGGGAGGGGTCGGATTCATCACCGTCTGCACTGATTGTGGCACCGGTCGGTAAGCAACCTGGCGACTCTTAGCTGATTGTTCGGGTCCGAGGCCCTTCGGCGCCCTCGGTCCCCACCTATAATGAGGACATAGAAGTACCCCCCGGGGACGACAGGCTTCGACGTGGTCGGTTCGTGGGGGTGGTTGCGAGTCGAGGTCCCGGGCGGCCTCGTAAAACACCCGGGAAAAAAATAAGTGCGAACTCTCACGAGTTCGCGCTCGCCGCTTAGTCAATAGCTAAGCCGTGAGCGCTCCTGGCCCTCCGCTCGCCTGCGGTGGGGGGACCGGGATCAACCAGCAGGCTCGCTTGGATAGGCCCGCTCCGGCCGACCCCAAGGACTTCTTTCGGAGCTGGTCTCCCACAACCCCGCCGGCGCGGTGAGTGGGAGATGAGATCAGAGCGCCGGATACGCTCGTAGACACCACCTTTTACGCGACTGCGGACGCGGGTTCAATTCCCGCCGTCTCCACCTCTACCGAGAATTCGAACTGCCCTCCGGAGATCCGGGGGCGGTTCGATTAGGGAAACCGCGCCACGCGATCGCCTCGCGGGTGGCCTATGGGGTCTGACACTCGCAGCGGCGGCGGTCATTGGATTGAAACGACGGGTCCGTCTGCGTTAGGTTCGCGGTCTACCCGGTCGAGGTGGCGATTGGGAATTCGCCTGATCGTCATCACGGGGGAGGGGGGCAAGGGGTGTCTCTAGATCAGAAGCGGGCGCGTTGGTTCGGCGTGCTCTACCTCATCACGTTCGTCACGTCGATCCCGGCGCTGCTGCTCTACGAGCCGGCGCTCAGGCATCCCGAGCGCTACATCGCCGGTGCTGGGCACGACAAGCAGATCTTGTTCGGGGCGCTGCTGGAGCTGCTGCTCATCATCGCGAACATCGGTACCGCCGTCGTGATCGTCCCGATCGTCAGACGCCTGAATGAAGAACTGGCCATCGGCTACGTGACGGCGCGGCTGATCGAGTGCACGTTCATCCTCGTCGGCATCATCTCCATGCTGGGCATCGTCACGCTGCGCAACCAGGTTGCCGGTCCGGCTGAGGGGACGGTCGCCTACACGCTCGCGGCGATCAAGGACTGGACGTTCCTTCTCGGCCCGGGCTGGATCGTCGGCTGGGGGAACGGGCTGATCCTCGGCTACCTGATGTATCGCTCGGGCCTGGTGCCGCGACGGGCGGCGTTGCTCGGGCTCATCGCCGGACCGCTGATCATCGTGTCCGGGACGGCCGTGATGTTCACCGGCAACAATCCGAGTAGCGCGCTGCGCTCACTGCAAGGGATCGTGACCATCCCGGAGTTTGTATGGGAGCTGTTCCTCGGCATCTACTGCACGGTCTGGGGTTTCAGGCGCGATGCCCCGGTCCTTGCCGGGAGCACCCCTTGAGTACTCGACAACAGCCGACTCGGCACACCCCAGACCCGGCTCCGTAGTCTTTGCCTCCGCGTCCACCTTTCCAAGGTATTCCACTGCCCTCCGGACTTGAGAGCGGTTCCGATAGAGACGCCGTAAATCAAGGAGGAGCTGCATGCAACGTCGTCTTTGGTCCGTGGCCCTGGGTCTGCTCGCGCTGTTGGTGCTCGCGTCGGCCGCGTCGGCCGCGTCGAAGCCCAAACCAGTCAAGGGCACCATGCTGTCTCTCGGTGACTCTTACTCTGTCGGCTGGCAGGAGCTGCCCGGGGGCGGGCAGGGCTCGACCCACAACGGTCCTGCCGATCAGCTGGTCCCGTTGGCTGCCGCCCGCGGCTGGCATTTGAAGCTCGTCAACCTCGGTTGCGGTGGAGCGACGACGACCTCGATGCTGACGGCGTCAGGGTGCGCCCCGCAGGCGCTTGCCCCGGGTGCGGCCAACTACCCCAACAAAACTCAGACGCAGGCGGCCGTCGCCTTCATCAAGAGTCACCCCCACCAGGTCAAGGTCGTCACGATCTCGATCGGCGGCAACGACGTCGACGGTTGCCCCACCCAGCCCGACCCCACCGGTTGCGTGAACACGAACATGCCCAGGGCGACAAAGAACCTGACCAGAATCGTCAAGCAGCTACGGGCGGCGGGCGGTAAGCAGATGCGGATCATCGGCTCCACCTACCCGGACGTCGAGCTGGGACTGTGGGTGCATCCGACGGTCCTCGGCAAGAACACGCTGGCCCTCGTCCCCGGATCGATCAGCTCTTTCCGTGACGTGATCAACCCCGGTCTGAAGAAGGCCTACACCACCGTTGGCGCGGCGTTCGTCGACGTGACGAAGGCGACCGATGCCTACGGCTCATTCGCGGGCACGGTAGACCCGACGTTCGGTGAGATCCCCGTGCCCGTCGCCAGGGTCTGCACCCTGACGTACTTCTGCGACGGGACCTTCAACATCCACATGAAGACGCCCGGGTACCACATCATCGCCGCGCTCGAGGCCAAGACGCTGCCGCGGCTGAAGTAGCGAAGTCGCGGCCGCGGGCGGTTGGGCCGAGATGGGCGGTCACGCCGCCCATCTCGGCTCACCGGGTCAGCCGCCGACCGAGACGTAGAACGACGAGTCCTGGGCGGTGTTTCCAGCCGAGTTGAGACTTCTCACCTCGATGTGGTTGTTGTCATTGAACACCGGGCAGTTGACTCCGCCGGGATTGTTCGCGGTGCCGCCGCAGGGGGCCACGTACACCTGCGCGAAGCCACCGCTGAGGTTGGGAGTGGCGCTCAGCGGCTTACCGACCGCGCTGCCCCCGGTGTCGATCACATAAAAGCCGGTGGTGAAACGGGTCACGGAGAAGCCTCCGGACTGGGCCAGCACGTTGGCGCCGGCGGCGTTGCCGGCGATCAGCGCCCACCGCGACGCGCGCTGGAACGCACTTGGGCTCTGCCCACCGAGCTTGCCGGCGTTGCCGGCGTTCGCGGCACGCGGGACCTGGCCGAGCGACGATTCCTTGATCTGTTTGCCGGTCAATGTGTTGTTGGCAATGTTGGCCCCCGTCAACGACCGGTTCTTGATGTCGCGACCCGTCAGCGAATGGTTCTTGACGTCGGCGCCGGTGATGAGGACTTTGGCCGCCGCAGTGCCACCGAGAGCGACAAACAGAGCCACTACCGCCAGGAGCGTCCCCGTTGAGGGACGTCGGGTGAATCTGGTACGCATGCAAGCCACCTCCTGTTTGAGGCCCATCGGGCCCGTCTCATTGCGTTGCGTAAACGCACCCTCGCAGACCTGGCTTGCGCAAGTCAATGGGCCCGGCGGCCGGCTCGAGCCCGGCTTGCACCGTTGGGCAACGGCCTCAAGCGAGGCCGCTGCACCGGTGGCGTAAGGCCTCGCTCAGAGGGCGGCCATCTCCCGGACCTGGGTCAACCGGAGCGCGTTGCCCGACGGGTCCCGGAACCCGGAGTCGATCCCGTAGGGGCGCTCCTCGGGCTCCTCGGTGAACTCGACACCGCGGCTCTTGAGCTCCTCGTAGGAGGCGTGGACGTCGTCGGTGGTCAAAAAGACCGTGCCTGCGAAGCCCTTCGCGGTCAGCGTTCGCACCTGCTCCGCGGTCTCGGCATCCATCACCGGTGGGCCGGGAATGGCCATCAGCACGATCGCAAAATCGGGCTGATTGGCGGGTCCGACGGTGAGCCAGCGGAAGTTGCCCATCTCGGGGAGCGTCACGTCGGCGTGCACCTCGAAGCCGACCTTCTGGGTGTAAAAGGCAAGCGCCTCGTCCTGGTCATGAACCCACAACTGGGCGTTGGCCACCTTGATCATGATGTCCTCCTTTGGTCGTACGGAACGGTCGCCGGCGACACTAATCTCGAGGGGCGGCGCTGTCTTCTCGAAACGTGCTGCGTTGCGGGCGGCCGTAGGCCCGCAGCACGCAGGTTGGGACCTGCGCGTGATCGGCCGCCGGAGGGAATCGGGCGCGATAGGCCATGGGCGACACGCCATAGGTGCGCGTGAAGCTCGTCGTAAACGAGCCAACGCTCTGCAGGCCAACCGAGAAGCAGATGTCTGCGACCGAGCGGTCGGTGGCGCGGAGCAGGGCGGCAGCGCGCTCCAAGCGCCGGGTGAGCAAGTACGAGTGCGGCGACTCTCCGAACGCCCGGCGGAACTCGCGGCTGAAGTGAGCCCGGGACAGCTTGGCGGCTCGGGCCAGGTCGTCCACGCCCAGCGGATCGGAATAGCGGGCGTCGACCAGATCCTTGGCCCGCAATAAGTGGCGGGCGGCCGGTACGAAGGTCACGGACGCCAGTATTGCGCGCAGGATCTGGCGCCTACGGTTGGTCAGCTCAGCGCTCCCGCGGTCCTGGCCTCACGCGTGTAGTAACCGGCGTTCAGGTCGTCGAGCAGCCCGGGGTGCGTGGGATGCCAGTCGTAGGTCGCCCGCGTCAGCTCGCTGGACGCCGGTACGTCGAGGGCGAAGAACATGGCGAGGAAGCCGAAGTGATCGGCTGCCTGGCTCGGCTCGATGCTCTGTGTCGGTACGCCGAGCGCCCGGCCGATTGCTTCGGCGATCTCCCGCGTCGGGATCCCCTCCTCGGCGACGGAGTTGAGCACCGCCCCGGCCGGGGCCTGAGCGAGCGCCTTGAGGTAGAGCGGGGCGGCGTCGAGCACGTGGACCGCCGGCCACCGGTTGGAGCCGGCGCCGACATAGCCCGAGACGCCGGAGGTGCGGGCGATCTGGGTGAGGATCGCGACGAAACCGTGGTCGCCGTCGCCATGGACGGTCGGCGGATGCCGGACCGACGAGACCCTGATTCCCTTGGCGGCCATCTCGACCCGGGCGTATTCGGATCCCACCCGGGGGTGAGAATCCCTCGGCGGCAGGTCGGCCTCGGTGGCGAGCTGTCCTGGCTTCCCCATTCCGGTTCCCGACGAGAACACGAGCGGCTTGTCCGTCCCCTCAAGAACCTCGGCGAAGGCCTCGATCGCGCGCTGGTTGAGCGCTGCCGCCTCGGCAAAGCGGTTGAAGTCGTCGTGGTTGTAGGCCGCGTGGATGACGCCGTCGGTGCTGGCTACCGCCGCCTTCAGCGTGCCGACGTCCTCCAGCGTGCCGCGGACGACATCGACCCCTCTGTCGCGCAGCTTGGCGGCGGACTGCTCGGAGCGGGCGAGCCCGGTGACGTCGTGGCCGGCTTCGAGCAGCTCGGTTACGGCAGCGGACCCGATCCATCCGGTCGCGCCAGTGACGAATACGCGCATTGCGATGCCTCCTGTGATGAATGATTGCGGCGGTTATGTCAGCCGCTGACATCACACTATCACGTTGATGTCAGGATCTGACATCAACTAGGATGAGGCAATGGTCCGGTGGGAGCCCGATAGTCGGGGCCGCCTCGAACAGGCGGCGCTGGCATTGTTCGGCGAGCTCGGCTTCGAGGAGACGACGGTGGCCGCGATCGCGCAGCGCGCCGGCGTCACCGAGCGGACGTTCTTCCGCCACTTCGCCGACAAGCGCGAGGTCCTGTTCGGCGGCGGCACCGCGCTCCAGGATGCGATCGTCGGCGGCGTTCGAGGGGCGAGTCCCGAGCTCCCGCCACTGGCGGCGGTCGGCCAAGGGTTCGCCGCCGCCGCCGAGCTACTCCAGGGCCGCCGGCAGTTCGCACTGGCGCGCAGTGAGATCATCGCCGCCAACCCCGGGCTGCAAGAACGCGAGCTGATCAAGCTGGCCTCGATCGCGGTCGCCGTGGGGGAGACTCTGCGCGCCCGGGGGGTCGATGAGACTGACGCAAGCCTCGCCGCACAGCTCGGTGTCGCTGCCTTCCACAGTGCCTTCGGCCAGTGGGTGGCCACCGCGGACGCGCCGGCGCTATCGGCGCTGATCAGCGCGGCATTCGGCCGCATGGCCGCCCTGGTGCGGTGACCCCCGCTACCGGCACGCCGGACCGTCGACAGACGTTACGGTTTGGCCATGGGAGGATGGCTCGTTCGGCGCGTCTCAAGGGGCAGGTTCCCGGCATCGGCGCTGGTCGTGGCATGCGGCTTGGTGCTGCTCGGCGCAGCGCCGGCGCTGGCCGCCGAGCCGACCTATTCAGGCTCCCCGATCTTCCAAGGGCCCGGGGCGTGCCCCTCATACGGCGACCAGCAGATCTGCTCGGGCGAGGTGGCGAGCTTCGATGGCACGCTGCTCGACACGGACCTGACGTTGCCGGCCCGGAGCACGGGTCCTCGCCATCCGCTGATCGTGATGCTCAACGGATTCGGCGGCACCAAGCACGAATGGGAATCCACCACCAACGAGGGTGACGGGGGCGACAAGTACCACTGGAACACACACTGGTTCTCGCAGCACGGCTATTACGTCCTCACCTATACGCCGCGCGGCTTCTCGGATCCCGGGCCTGACTCCTCCTATCAGCCGTCGACCCCGGGCGGTTCCTCCGGTCAGCCGGAGAGCGGACCGACGAGCCACGATCCATCTGAAGAGCCGCGACACAGAGATCAAGGACACGCAGTGGCTAGCGGCCCTCGTCGCCGACTCATTCCCGGACGTCGACCCATCGGCGGTCGCCGTCACCGGTGGTTCCTACGGCGGCGGCGAGAGCTGGCTGCAGGCCAGCCAGGCCGAGTGGACCTTCCCGCATGACTGCAGCGCACCGGATGTCGCGGCTCGGCCCCCGGAGTGCCAGCCTCCCGTGAACCCGGTTCCGGTCGCCTTCGACCATCCGCTCCCGGTCCTCCAGTTGCAGGTCGCCGTTCCCAAGTACGGCTGGACCGACCTCGCCTACAGCCTCGCGCCCAACGGGCACCCGGGTGCCGGGACCGCCTCCGACCCGTCACCGCCGGCGGGCTACTGCGACGTCGACCAGTCGCTCGCCAACGACCCCTGCTACTCGTCCTCGCAGGGTGATCCCAACAGCGATGCGGGGTCGGGCAATCCGTTCGGGGTGGTCAAGCTCGGCTACACCGGATTGTTCTTGGGCTATGGCCACGGCGCCAGCAATGGCAGCGGCTTCCAGGTCGAGGACCCGTGCGATACCCCTCCCGCACCGGCCAGCGTCGACAGCTGGGCCGCCTTCGCGGTGGGCGTGGGCGAGCCCTACGACGTCGCCGGTGCCGAGACCCCGGTGGGGGTGCAGGTGCGCCACGGGTTGACCGAATGCCGCTCGGCCTATTACCAGGACCAAGCGTGGAGGGAGCAGGCGGCCGGGCCGCGCCGGGTCGCGATCTTCTCGATCCAGGGTTGGACCGACGATCTGTTCACGCCGGTCGAGTCGTTCCGGGAGTTCAAGTATCTGAAGAGCCTCGACCCCAGGTGGCCCGTCGCGCTGGCCCTCGGTGACGTCGGCCATCCGCGGGCCAAGAACAGCTCGGACACCTGGCAGTTTCTGAATCACCAGGCCTGGCAGTTCCTGCAATCGCAGATCAATGGCAGCCATGACGAGGAGACGAACGTCATGAGCCAGCAGACGGTGTGCGGCGATCAGTCGACCCCAGACCCGAATCAGACCATGACGGGACGCACGCCAGAGTCGCTGTCGAACGGAGACATGTCGATCACCTTCACGAGCGGTGGGACGACGAGCTCGGACCAGCCCGATCCGAACGGACCCGCTGACGACCCGCTGGTCACATACATCGGCGGGCAGATCACACCGGGGACGAACGTGAACTGTCCGCCCTCGCCGGGTCCGGCACCCTACACGGCGGTCTCCAAGCCGCTGACAAGCGAACGCACGTACATCGGGCTCGGCTCGGTGACAGTGCCCTACACACTGACCGGAACGACCGCTCAGCTTGACGCTCGAGTCTGGGTGATTCCGGCCGCATCGGTTCAGTACCCGCAGGGGTCACCCGCGTGCGAGGCGACTCCGGTTCCGCCAGGGTGCCCATTGCTGATCACGCGCGGCACCTATCGCATCGACGTCCCGGCCTACGACACCCCCTCAGGGACGATCCGCATCCCGTTCTTCGGTAACCACTACCGGTTCCGGGTGGGAGACTCGATCCGGCTCGACCTGACCCAGAACGATGCTCCCTACCTGCGGCCGAGCAACCTCCCCAGCTCGATCACCTTCGGTGCGCCGACATTGACGCTCCCGACGCGCGAGAGCGGCACGACGGTGCTCGCTCCGGGTCCCTGACCGGCGCCGATCACATGGCGGGCCTGGCGCCGCGGTCAGCGAGCGACAGTCCCTCGTGGCGGACGGCGTGCAACGCCCATCCGTAGGCCATCATCCCGAGTCCGTAGACGATGAAGCCCAGCCCGGTGATCAAAGCGAGGGTGGCATACCCGATATGGGGGCTGGACACGACCGCGACGCCCGCGACCATCAGAACTAGCGCCGACACGATCCGCAAAACACGACGCCCCTCCCCGTCGAACGCGGCGATGAAGCGAACGACCCCGGCGGCCACGAGCCAGATGCCGATTATGAGAGCGACTGCCCTGACTCCGCCCAGCGGATGACGGATCAGCAAGATCCCTGCGATCACGCTGATCACCCCGACCACGGCGAGCATCCCCCGGTTGGCGGAACCGCCGCTCACGGCCCCGATCAACTCCATGATGCCGTCGAGGAGGACGAAGATCCCGAACACCACCGCGAGCGTGGCCAGGCTGTTGCTCGGCTTGGCCAGGACGATGATGCCTGCGGCCACGCTTATCGCGCCCGTCAAGATCGCCACCCACCAACCCCATGTCAACTCACGCAGCTCACTGGATGTCATATCCCGATCAGGCACGGCAAACTCACCTTCCTCGAAGTTGGGCAGCCCGATACAAGCGCCCCAACCATGAACGCTGCGCGGCGCCGGTACCTCATCCGAAACGGATGACGTCCGAGCGATTCAGGCGTTCAGGGGCACCGCGGCCTCGGGTGTGGCCACGTGGAAGCTGAAGCTCTCCTCGAGATAGAACCGGACCTCCTCGCGGTCGTAATCCAGATAGCCCAGGGACAGGTCTTGGCCGCACTCGAGCTGGAAATCGCCGCCGCGAGTGCTCAGCACGACCCCGCCTGAGAGGCCGGGGGTCCAGACGATCGGGCCCTCGAGAATCTTGCGCAGGTGCTCGAGGAGCGGATACCCGCCGTGCTCGGCGGTCTCCACGACGCGCCGGTACTGCTCCCCGCCCAGGGCCAGCGCATAGGGCCCTTCGATCCCGTTGCGCAGCAGCTTCTCCACGGCGCAACTCACCGACCGCGGGTACTCGTCGACGGCGTCACCGAGAGCGCAGTCGCCGTGGGGCGAGGTCTCGACGATGCCGGCCATCGATGCCGCCGGCCAGCCGTGGAACACGGCTCGGTTCTCGGCCACGGCGATCTGGTGGGCGGCGGTGTCAAGTGGTTCCAGATCCGCGTCGGTGGCGCCGCGGTCGTCGTCGCGCAGTTCACCCCGCGATATAGCGAACTCGGCGCGCACCTCGACCAGCGGGAGCACGCGGCGCTGGAGGGCGGAAATCCCCTCCGCCGGGGCCTCTGTAAGTGGGCCCACCCGGCCGAGATTGGTCGCCGAGTACTCCCAGCCGTAGGGTCCGAGGAAGTCGACCAGCCGGCGGGCGGCCAGGGCCGGGCGCAGACGCTCCCGAGCCTCCTCGTCGAGGAGCTTCCAGTTCGAGTCGCTGATCGGCGCGTGCGAGCGCAGCAGATGATTGGTCATCGGAGCACCGCCCGAAGACTTCCGATGCCCAGCGAGCCCGAGCCGTCATCCGAATGGGGCTCAGATCCTCCATCGTCGTCCTCGGTGGCCTCGGCTTCGGCCTCCTCGCCGTGCTCGACGATG
Source organism: uncultured Solirubrobacterales bacterium (assembly GCA_963849455.1). GTDB lineage: Bacteria > Actinomycetota > Thermoleophilia > Solirubrobacterales > Solirubrobacteraceae > Palsa-465. Next base: position 468,503 of record CAWKHE010000005.1, read on the forward strand.
TCTCCGGTCTTGAACAGCACCCCGTGGGCGATCTCGCGCCAGGTCGGCGTGCGCCGGAGCAGGAACTCGAGATCCATGGCGAAGTGCTTGAACTCCTCGCCCTGAGCGTCGCGCATCACAGCGAGCGCCTCCGGGTCGCTCTCGACGGCTATCCGCTGCTCGTACCACCCGATGGCCTCGGCCTCCTCGGTCAGGGAGGCGCACAGCCGGGCGAAGGTTCGCGTGGGCCCCGGGAGCTCCTCGGGCGGTTCGTGGTACTGGTCGAAGCCCATCTCATCTCCTCGACGGTCGTGGCAGGGTGAACCAACTCTAAAGCGATCGCCGCGGTGTCAGGGCCTTTCGGATTGCCTCGGGCCAGGCTATCGGCGTGACCCCGACGGGTCATCCCAGGCCCGAACGAGGCGTTTCGATCCGATCGCGATCGGGGATTACCAATGCACCTGCGCGATAAAGGAGGCTCAGTGGACGACGACCGCGTGTCGATGGATGAGATTGAGGCTGAGGGCGCCGTATCTCTTCCCAACAAAGAAGTTCTTTCTCTGCTGGATGTGAACGCGAATGTGGATTTGGGCCTGGATCTGGCGGCGCCAGTGGATCTGGCTGCGGCTGCCAACCTGAACGTGGCCGCGCCGATCGAGGCCGCTGCGACGGCCAACGTCTTGAGCCCCGATGCCCAGGCGGTGGGGCTCGCCGAGCAGCACGGTTCGATTGAGCAGGGCATCAGCGGCAGCGCGACGGCTGACGCTCCTCAGCACGCCAGCGTTGATCAGAACAGCGGAACCGGCACGAGCGCAACGACGCCCGCCGATCCCGCCGCCGGGACGCCTGCCACGGGCGGGGCTGAGGTCACGAGCGGGGCTGCCGACGGCTCCGGAGTGGCGCACGCACCGGCTCCGGCCGACGGCGCGACGGCGCCCAGCGCGCCGGCCGACGGCGCCACGGCGCCCGGCGCGCCGGCCGATGGCGGCGCACGCCGCGCCCGCCGGCTCCCGCCGACCGCAGCGACGCCCGCCGAGCCCGCAGCGGCTCCCGCCGAGCCCGCAGCGGCTCCCGCCGAGCCCGCAGCTGGGACAGCGGAGCCCGTGGCCGGGGCAACCGAGCCCGTGGCCGGTGCTGTCGGCGGTGCCGTCGAGGGCGCTACCGGCGCCGCTCCCGGTGCAGTCGAAGGTGTTACCGGCGCCGCCGGAAGCACGGCCGGCGAAGTCGCCGGTTCGGCCGGGAATGCGGTCGACGGTGTCGCCGGTTCGGCCGGGAATGCGGTCGACGGTGTCGCCGGTGCCGCTGGAGGCGCCGCTGGGGCCGCCGGCGGAGCCGTGTCGGGCACCACGGGCAGCGTCGACTCGCTGCTCAACGGTGGCAGCCTGCTTGACGCCAACGTCAACCTGCACGCCGATGCCAACCTGGCCGCGCCGATTGACGGCGCCGTGGCCGCCAACGGCAACGTCGCGGCGCCCGTGGATGCTGCGGTCGGCGCCAACATCGGATCGCAGGGTGCCACGGCTGAGGCGCTCGCGCCGCAGGAGGTCGACATCCAGCAGAACCTGGACAACGTCACCGCGGACGCGACGGCCAACCAGGACGCCAACGTCGCCCAGAAGTAGGGCCTGCCGGCCTCTGACGACGCGGCTCGCCGTGACCACGACCGCTGAGCCGACCGCGGCACCCGCCGCCGTCCTCACCCGAGCCCCACTGAGCCTGGGTGAGGGCGTCGAGCTGCTGGGACCCGTCCACGGCTGCGGCTACCGGGACGGAGCCTAATCTCGTCCGTCGCGGAGACGGCCAGATGGTGCAGCTCGGCCCGCTGATGTACGGGCTGCTGGAGCAGGTCGACGGTCAACGCGGCGCCAGTGAGCTCGCCTGCGCCCTGTCTGACCATCTGGGGCGGCGAGTGGACGAGAAGCCGGTCATGCGGCTGGCCGAGAAGCTGTCCGAGCAGGGCCTGCTGGCCGGGACCGAGCACAAGGCGCCGCCCCGGCGCAATCCGCTGCTGGCGCTGCGCTTCAAGGTTCTGGTCACCAACCCGGCGATCACCCGGCGGCTGACGGCGCCGTTCACGTTCCTGTTCCGACCCTGGATCATGTGGCCGACTGCTGGCCGCCTTCATCGGCGTCTTCTGGTTCGTGCTCATCGATAAGGGCGTGGCCTCGGCCACCGCTCAGGCCTTTCACAGCCCCGGACTGCTCCTGCTCGTGTTCGCGCTGGCGGTTGCCTCGGCCGGGCTTCCACGAGCTCGGTCACGCCGCCGCCTGCCGCTACGGCGGTGCCACGCCGGGCGGGATGGGCATGGGCCTGTACCTCGTCTGGCCGGCCTTCTACACCGACGTCACCGACACCTATCGGCTCCCGAAGCGCGCCCGGCTGCGGGTTGACCTCGCGGGCCTGTACTTCAATGTCGTCGTAGCCGTCCTGACGATGGCGCGTGTGGCTCGGCGATCCGGGCCGACGCCCTGCTGCTGGTGGTGGCCCTGCAGATCCTGCAGATGGTCAAGCAACTGTCGCCGGTGATCCGCGCCGACGGCTACCACATCCTGTCTGACTGGACCGGCGTACCCGACCTCTTCTCCCAGATGGGCCCGACCCTGCGCCGGCTCATCCCCGGACACTCGAGGGAGTCCTCGGCGTTGAGCGGCAAGGCCCGGGTCATCGTCACGCTATGGGTCCTGATCGTCGTCCCGGTGCTGCTGAGCATGATGGTCGGCGCCGTACTGCTGCTGCCGCGAGTGGCCACCAGTGCCTGGAACGGCGGCCATCAGATCGCCGCCGCGATTCCCCACCAGCTCGATGACGGCCAGGTCCTTGACGTGCTCGCCTCGCTGGTCCGGCTGCTGGCGCTGTGCCTGCCCCTGCTGGGCAGCATGCTCGTGACCCAGAAGATCGTGCGGGGCATGGTGGCCAAGGGGCGGTCCTGGAGCGCCGGGAGCCGGGCACGCTCGTCGTTGCTGGTGGCCGCCTCGGCGGCTCTCGTGGCTTTGATGGTCTGGGCATGGTGGCCGTCCGGCCAATACCAGCCCATCCGCGCCAACCAGAACGGGACCCTGGGCGGATTGGTCACCCTGGTCTCGTCTCCGGCCAGCGTGGCCCGCCCGACCGCCGCCGTCGCCGCTCCGGCCCGGGTCGAGCTGGCCCCCGGCAAACACCTGGCGATCTCCATGATTCCGGCCGGCGGGGCCACGAAACGGCATCCGGCTTTGTTCTTCATCTCCGGGGGCCGCGGCAAGCCGCCGGTCGCGATCCTGAGCCCGTCCTCGCCCGACCCGAGCCGGGCGAGTGGCGGAACCTTCACGAGCCCGTCGACGGCGTCGAGTTCCACGACCTCTGCGCCGTCCAGCGCGGCGCCCAGCTCCACGCCCGCTGGCGGGAATTCCTCATCGACGGCCCCGGTGACCGCGACCGCGTTTCAGTTCAAGCTGCCGCCTGCTCCCCGGCCGGGGGATTCCCAGGCCGTGGCCGTCGGCTCCAAGGACGGAGGGGTCAAGTACACGATCGCCTACTCGGTGGTCACCGTCGACAACGGGTCCCCGGTCACGGATCGCAACAGCGCCTACGCCATGGCCAGCTGTAATAGCTGCACGACAGTTGCCGTGTCCTTCCAGGTCGTCCTCATCGTCGGCCACACCTCCGTGATCGCGCCGATCAATGAAGCCGAGGCGCTGAACGTGAACTGCCCGGCGTGCACGACGACGGCGCTCGCCGACCAGATCGTCGTCACGCTCACCAAGCTGCCATCCAAGGCGCTGCTGGCCACGCTCAACGCCGATCTCAAGCAGCTCGGCGATCTCTCGGCCCTCGGGGCCGGTGGGACCCCGGCCGCCGTGACCGCGGAGGTGGCGCAGGTTCAATCGGAGATCGACCAGCAGCTGCGCCAGAGCGGGTTGTTGACCAGCTCCTCGAATTCGACCGGATCTGCTCAGAACACGACGACGGCCAGCGCGACGTCGACCTCCTCCGGGGGGAGCGCAGCCACCACGCCGGGCGGTTCAGCGCAGTCGAGTTCGACGGCGGCGCCGGCCTCGAGTACGCCGACGCCGACGTCCTCGACTCCGGCCGCAGCCCCGACGGGTTCGACGACCGCGACCACGTCGACCGGCACGAGCTCAACCTCGACGAGCAGCTCGACGTCAACTACCGGCGCCGCGGCCGCGCCGAGCGGCGGCTAGCTCCCAGGCCAGCCTCTGACGGGCCGACCCGGCCGCCGGAGCCGGCGCCGTCAGCCCTCCATCTCAGATACTCTGCGCGCGGGATGAGAGTGCGCCGGGAAATGGTCCGTTGCGTCGTGACTGCGGCGGCCGCGCTGCTGTTGATCGTCACCGTGCCCGGCAGCGCCGAGCGCGCCCGCGGGGCGACGGCGTCCTGTCCGTGGATGAACACTGCTCAGTCTGCGGGCCGACGCGCGAGTGAACTCGTGGCGGCAATGAACATCGACCAGAAGCTGGCCATGCTCTCCCAGTCGCAGCCGATCTGGGCCCACTACGGCGCGGCGGGCTACATTCCGGCCCAGCCCAGCCTCTGCATCCCCGACCTGGTCCTGAACGACGCCGGCCAGGGGGTGGGCGACCAGGAGACTGGCACCACCGCGTTCCCGGCTCCGATCGCACAGAGCTCGAGCTGGGATCCCTCGCTGCAATACCAGTTTGGCCAGGCCCTGGGCTGGGAGGCGTGGCACAAGGGCATCAACGTGCAGCTGGCGCCGGCCGTGGAGACCGACCGCGTCCCGCTCAACGGCCGCAACTTCGAGTACATGAGCGAGGACCCGTTCCTGTCCAGTCAGGGCGGGGTGGCCGAGATCCGCGGCATCCAGTCAAACCCGGTGATCGCCACGGTCAAGCATTACGTGGCCAACAGCCAGGAGACCAATCGGATGACCGAGTCGTCCGACGTCAGTGAACGCACGCTCCAGGAGATGTATCTCCCCGCCTATGAGGCGGCCGTGCGCCAGGGTCACGTCGGGTCGGTCATGTGCTCCTACAACCGCATCAACGGCGTCTACTCGTGCGAGAATCCGGGCCTGCTGACCACGGTGCTCAAGCACCAGTTCGGTTTTGACGGATTCGTGATGTCCGACTGGGGCGCGACACACTCCACCGTTCCGGCCGCCAACGCCGGCCTAGACATGGAGATGAACGTGTCTCCGGGCCAGTACTTCACGGCACCCCTGAAGACGGCCGTTCAGGACGGCCAGGTTTCGATGGCACGCCTGAACGACATGGTGTTGCGAATCGTGCGCACGATGTTCAGCGTCGGCATCTTCGATCACCCGGCCGCCGCCGAGCCAGCCGCCGCGGGCGCCAACGTCGAGCGCACCCAGGACGTCAACCTCGCGCGCACCCTGTCCGAGAACGGCACCGTGCTGCTCAAAAACGTCAACAACGTGCTGCCGCTGACCGCCCACGGCCAGCGGATCGCGGTGATCGGGCCCGGCGCGGGCCCGCAGGGCGCCGCGCAGTTCTACAACGGCGGCGGCTCGAGCCACGTGCCCGAGACGGCGGCCAAGGCAGACGTGGTCAGTCCACTGGCCGGGATCCAGCAACGCGCCGCCGCCAACGGCGACACCGTGCTGTACGCCGACGGCTCGAACTCCACGCAGGCCCAGGCGACGGCGGCTGCGGCCAACGTGGCCATCGTGTTCGTCGGCGCCGAGGACAGCGAGGGCGTCGATCGCTCGACGATGGATCTGAGCTCCGGCTTCTGCACGCTGGCCGGAAGCTGTACCCCGTCCAGCGTCGATCAGGACAGCCTGATCTCGGCCGTCGCCGCCTCCAACCCCCACACGATTGTCGTGCTCAACACCGGAGGTCCGGTGATGATGCCGTGGCTGGGCCAGATCGAGGGGCTGTTCGAGGCCTGGTATCCCGGCCAGCAGGACGGCAACGCGATCTCGGCCCTGCTGTTCGGGGACGTCGATCCCGGCGCCCGCCTGCCCGAGACATTTCCGCGCTCACGGGCCGACATCCCCACGCAAACCCCGCAGCAGTACCCGGGCGTAAATGACGCCCAGGGCGTGCCGCAGGTCAGCTACTCCGAGGGCCTCCTGATCGGCTACCGCTGGTATGACGCCCGCAAGATCACGCCCCTGTTCCCGTTTGGCTACGGACTTGACTACACGAGCTTCGGCTACAGCGGACTGAAGGTGAGCGCGCACCAGTCGGGATCGAGTCTGGCCACGGTCAGCGTCAACGTCACCAACACCGGCCACCGCGCCGGTGCCGACGTGCCGCAGATGTACATCGCCGATCCCGCGGTGACCGGCGAGCCCCCGCACCAGCTCAAGGGCTTTCAGCGCGTGAACCTGGCCCCGGGCCAGACCACCCAGGCCAGCTTCCCGATCGACGCCCGTGCCCTCTCCTACTGGGGCCCGCGCGGCTGGCAGGTGGCGGCTGGGTGCTACGGCATCCAGGTCGGCCATGACGAGCGTGACATCGTCGCCAGCGCCGTGGTGTCGGTCAACGGCGCCCACTGCCCGGGCGCGGTGGCCTCGATCCGCGTCGCGGCCGCCGCGCGGACGCCCCGTTGCGGTCCGGTGACCGGCCGTCTGCACGGCAACCGGCTCGGGCCCGTGACCCTCGGACAGACCCGGGCTCGGGTCCACCGGGAGCTGCGCAGCTACCGGCGCCGCGCGCTGCGCGACTATGACTTCTACTGCCTGCGCAGCGGGGCCGGCATCCGCGTCGGCTACCCGTCACGGCCTGAGCTGCGCTCGCTGAACCGGCGGACCCGCCGGCGGGTGAGCGGGCGCGCGGTGATCATCCTCGCCGCCAACCGGCACTACGCGCTGGGGCGGATCCGCCCCGGCGAGACGCTGCGGGCAGCCCGGCGCGTCTCGCGACTGGGCCGCGGGTACCGGGTGGGACGCAACGTTTGGTACGTACTGGCCGCGCACGGCCAGGTCCGGGGGGTGATTCGGGTCAGCCGCGGCCGCGTGCAGGAGGTCGGACTGACCGATCGCGCACTGACCCTCAACCGCCGCTCGACGGCCCGGTTCCTGCGCACCTTCTCCTGACATGGGCTGGCGGATCCTGGCCCGGGCGTTGGTGGTCCTCGGGCTCCTGGGATTGACGACGACATTTGTCGGCGCGCGAGCTCGGGCCTCCGACAGCGACTGCACCGGAAACTACGGCGGCCTGGCCGCGCGGTCCGGGCCGGCGCTGCGGTTCGGGGTCGACCCGGGCCTGGCCGGCAGCGTGGGCGGCGCCCAGCTTCCCGCCGCTCCGGACGACATCGCCCGCGACGTGAGCGGCGCCGCCGGGCTGCGCGCGCCCCACCGGGTGCTCGTCGTGCGCCTGAACCGGTTGTTCTGGTCTGACGGTGAGGCCGGCATCAACCAGTTCAGGGCCATGGTGGCGCGATACGCCGCGGACGGTTTGGACGTCGAGCTCCAGGTCCGCTACCACCCCGGCGCGGGCGAGGACGGCAACCTGCCGGCGTGGGTGGCCTACGTGCGCCACGTCGTCGATGTGTTCGGTCCCGACCCACACGTGGTGGCGATGACCATCACCAACGAGGTCAACGTCACCTTCAGCCCCAATACCTCCGACGGGAGCTACACCTCGGCCAAGGACGCCCTGATTGAAGGGATCGAAGCCGCGCATGACGAGGCGCAACGCCATCACTTCGACCAGTTGCGCTTCGGCTTCACCTACGCCTACCGGTTCTCGCCCCCCGGCGACGCATCGTTCTTCACCTACCTCGGCGCCCACGGCGGCGCCGCCTTCCGGGCCGCGCTCGGTTTTGTCGGCCTCGACTTCTACCCGGGCTCGGTCTACCCACCGACGATGGCGCCGGGCGACAGCTACGGGGCCGAGACGGCGCAGGCGCTGGGCGCGGTGCGCAGCTGCTTTGCGCCGATGGCCGGCATCGGCGCCAAGGTTCCGATCTGGATCACAGAGAACGGCGTACCCACCGGGGCGACGACGAGCGAGGCGGCTCAGGCCAGCGCCCTGACCCAGCTGGTGGCCGCCGTGCGCGCCTACTCGGGCACGTTCAACGTCACCGACTACCGGTGGTTCAACCTCCGGGACTCGAATTCATCGCCGTCGGGCTCGCTGCCCGGGGTGGCGACGACGTTCAGCACCGACGGGCTTCTGCGCGCCGACTACTCGGCCAAGCCGGCTTACGCGGCTTACCAGGCGGCGATCGCCCGTTACGGCCGTTGCTCTGCAGTGTCGATGCGGATCGCTCTGCGGCGGCAGCGGACGGCCGTGCGCCGGGCGGCGGTGTGGTTGGGCCGACGCCGGGTCGGCCTCGCCCGGGGCCGCCGTCTGCGCTCGGTGCGCGTCGCGCTCGGGACTCCGCCCGCACCCGCGTTCAGGTTGCGATTTGTGCTCCGGCTGCGCGGGGGGCGGACCGTCGTCTACCGACGCCGCTACCGGACCGCCAACTGCCAGGTGACCCCGGCCTAACCGGGGACTGCGATCAGTAGAAGGTCCGCAGGTACTTGCGAGCCATGCCGCGCGACCAGGTGACCGACTTGGTGGCCACGCCGATCTCCTCGATCCGTCCGCGGCGGACCTTGAGGATGCCGGTACTGGCGCCGTTGGGGGCCAGGTACCAGAAGTTGCGCCCGACGTGGAAGGCCTTGCCGACGTGGAGCTTGCGGGCCACCTTGGCCAGGCGTGTGTTCGGGCGCACGCCGTGCAGCGCATAGTGGCGATTCGCGGTCAGGATCAGGACCACGCGCCCCTTGAGCCCGCGACGCGCATGGCGCGGCACGGCGGTCAGCAACTTCGGCGACGCGTAGCCGACCCGGATCGGGTTCGGGCGCACGCAGAAGAAGTCCATGTAGCGGTGGTGACGGGACGAGCTCTTGCGATAGGCGTGGCGGGCCTGGGCGCGGGTCATGCCCAGGTGGACCAGCCCGAGTCCGCGGCCCTTGAGCTTGCCGGTCCCCGCGGGGCAGCGTGCCGCCGGCTTGGCGCCCGCCTTGGGAGATGTCGCGTACACGACGGGGCCGTAGGAGCCCGTGCCCGCGACGGGTAGATGCAGGACGCCGGGGTCGGCCGCCGACGTCGACACGGTAACCGGGCCGGAGACGTTGTTACCGCGGTAGGCCTGATCACCGCCAGCCACCACGAGTGCGATTCGATCTCCGGCTGAGAAGCGGTGCACGATGCCCGGGAGGTCGACCCGGATCGTGCCGCCGCCGGAGGCGATCCGGACCGGGGCGATCAGCTTGTCGGGCAGGGTGATCGCGCCGCTGGGGGAGAGGTCATAGAGCTTGAAGAACAGGACGAGATCGCCGGCCGGGCCGAACGGGTTGGCGCTGGAGGCGGGCGCCTTGACGTTGACCGTGACCGTGGGCAGCCCGATCACGTCGGTGTTCTGGCCGAGCGGGGCGGTCTCGTACTCGGCGAAGCTGCCCGGGGTGTCGTAGGGCGGTCCGCCCGGCTCCTCGTTGGTCTCGACGGCCGAGATCTCGCTGTAGCTCGTCGGTGCCCCGGCGCCGGGGGTGGCGAACGTCGACTGCCCGGATTGAACCGCGGCCGGCGGCTTGACGAGCGCGTTGGTCCCCGACAGGTCGTACGTCTGCACGTTGCCGACGGGGTAGGACGGGGCGCGCCCGTACGCCTTGTCGGCGTCGCCGGTGTAGCTGACCCAGGGGCGGAAGAAGCTGAAGTCAAGCGACGGGGTGGCGGGGTTGTTCTTCAGGTAGTGGTCGAACCACTGCTGGACCGTCTGACCCTCGTAGGTGATGTGACCGGCGCTGTCGGTAAACGAGTAGCCGCCCGAGCCGTCGCCGAGCTCGCCCGGGGCGGGCGTCGAGTGCGAGTGGCCCCAGGACTGCCAGATCATCTTGACCGGGGTGTGCTGCCTGCGCAGCGCCTCGTAGGTGGCGGTGGCCTCGTGGAGCTGGAACAGGGTGTCGTTCTCGCCCTGGGCGAGCAGGGTCGGGATCCGGATGTTCGACATGTAGGACTCGACCGAGGCGTGGCGCAGAAGGGCGATCGCCGACGGAGGGGCGGCTCCGGTCCCGTCGGTCTCGATCGCCGCCGCGCAGACCTGGGAGTTGAAGTTGGGGCAGCCGGTCAGGTCGGCCTTGGGGTCATTGGAGAGCTGCTGGAGGCCGTCGGCCGCCGATCCCTCGCCGAAGAACGCATTTAGCCAGATGTACTTTGCCGACCCCGGTTCGGAGTTGGTCACCGTGTCACTGGGGACGGTTTGCGGGAGGTTGGCGTTGTTGGGGGCCAGCGAGTAGGTGAGGTCGTTCCAGGTGATGATGGGGACGATCGTGTCCAGCCGCGGATCGTCGTCGGCGGCCGCGAACTGGACCTCACCGCCATAGCTGCCGCCGATCATCCCCACGCGGGGATCGAAGGCGCGGTGCTGACCATCGTGAGCGACCGCGTCGTGGACGACGTAATCCACCTTGGTCCCGTCGGTGGCCGCCGAGCCGCCGCCGAGGAAGGTGATCAGCTGGCTGGCCGCCTTGCCGTCCCAGTCGGGGTCGTCGAGCTCGATCGGGCACCCCGAGCCCCCGAAGCCGAGACCCGAATACGACAGCACCACGTAGCCGTCGGAGGCGAGCTCCTTCGCCATCGCCGCCTGGTCATCCTTGGAGCCGCCAAAGCCGTTGGTGGTCAGGACGGAAGGGTCCGGATGCGCGGCGCTGGCTCCGTTGGGCTTGTAGAGATCCCCGATGATGTTGCACTGCTGGGTCTGGCCCGCCGGGCCGACCGTGACGATGAAGTGCAGCGTCTGGACGCTGTAGCCCTCAGCCGAGGCGACGGCGGGGACGAGGGCGGGCACGAACAGGCCAATCGCGATCGCGGCGGCCGTCAGCCAGCGGCGGCCGCTCGCCCGGGTCTCTCCTTCATCCACAAACAGGAGTATTCACGTTGGCTTCACACCTGGCAAATGGGAACCCGCGTGACTCTCGTAGAAAAAGCGACCGCAGCGCCGACATTCTCTATGAGAGTGGAGGCGTCCGGCTCCAGGTTGGTCCGCGCGTGACTCGGATCCAAAAAGTGCTCGCAGCACTCGCATTTTGCATCCGAGTGGGCGCTGCGCCCGTGCAATGTGGCGGCCTCGCCGGTAAGGTCCGCGCGACGGGGCTAGGCCCGCGACCGGCTGGGTCGAGCCGAGGTCATATAAAGGAGGACCGGGATGGAGCTGTACGCGATTCTGCGTCGGAGCGGATGGCGCTCTGGCGCCGACCTCGAGGAGGCCGCAGCGCGGTCGACCAAGGTCGGTAACGAGGACATGCCCAACGACGTGCGCTGGATCCGGAGCTACGTGCTCGACGAGGGCGCCGGGTCGGTGGGCACCGTCTGCATCTACGAGGCGACCAGTCCGGAGGCGATCCGCGAGCACGCGCGCTGTGCGGATCTGCCCGTGGACGAGGTGATCCCGATCCTCGACACGGTCCTGGTCAGGCCGGACCCGGAGCCGGCCGCAGCCAGTTAGACGGGGATCCGGGCTGAGCCCGGGCGGGAAGGCCCGACCAGCGTGTCGGGCTAGACCCGGAGATCAGGGCGCGGCCCGGGGGCGCGCCGGCGACCGGTCGGCTCGGAGAGGTCGGATGAGTCGCTCGGGCGCCACCCGGGACCGCGGAACAGGACACCGAGGCGGTCGCGCCAGCGCGCGGCGACGCGCAGGTCGTGCCAGATGGCCACGTACTCGTGGAAGTTGACGCGGACGGGGTTGAAGGTGTTGATGTTCTTGGTCAGGCCGTAGCGGACGCGCTCGCCCTCGGGCTCGAAGGTGCCGAACAGGCGGTCCCAGAGGATCAGCTCACCGGCGTAGTTGCGGTCCAGGTACTGCTGCTGGGCGCCGTGGTGCACGCGGTGGTGACTGGGCGTGTTGAACACCGCCTCATACCAGTCGGGCAGGCGCCCGATCCGCTCGGTGTGGATCCAGAACTGGTAGATGAGATTCCAGCTCTGGGCCAGCAGCACCGTCCAGACCGGAAAGCCCACCAGCGGCATCCACATCCAGAACGGGAACGTGGAGATCGAGATCCACGGCTGGCGCAGGGCGGTCGAGAGGTTGTAGTGCTGTGAGGAGTGGTGGACCACGTGGGTGGCCCAGAACACCCGGCACACGTGGTGGATCCGGTGATACCAGTAGTAGGAGAAGTCATCGGCGACGAACAGCAGCGGCCAGAACCACCAGTCAGACGGGTGCAGGCGGAGGGGGCTGAGCTCGTAGAGGCCGGCGTAACCGGCCACGATCGCCACCTTGAGAATCAGGTCGACGATCACGCGACCGAGTCCCATCGTGATGCTGGTCCGCGTATCCCGGGCCTCATAGCCGACCAGGCCGGCCACAGCCTCGTCACCGGCGTGGACGAAGGACACGTACTCCACGACGAGCAGGAGCACGAAGAACGGGATCGCGTAGATCAGGATCGGCAGCACCGCGGCAACTGGTTATACCAGTACGCTGGGAGCATGGCAACACGCGTCTCGGACACTGTCCACGTCTATCTCCGTGACCGGATTCTCAGCGGCGACCTGGCCCCGGGCGACCCCGTCCCCTCCGAGCGCGACCTCTCCGAGCGGCTCGGCGTCAACCGCCACGCGATCCGCGAGGCGCTGAACCGGCTCCAGCAGGCGCGCCTGGTCCAGGTCAGTCACGGCGGCCCCACGCGGGTCCTCGACTGGCGCGCGACCGGCGGCCTGGAGCTGATCACCGACCTGGCCCGGGACCCCGGCAACCAGATGGACGCCAACCTGACCCGCGCGATCATCGAACTGCGGGCCTGCATCGGCGTCGACGTCGCCCGGCGCGCGGCCGAGCGCGCCGATCCGGCCCAGCGTGAACGCGCCGCGCGTCTCGCCGAGACTGCCGCCGACGCCGCCGACCTGCCCCACCGCGCCCAGGCCAACGAGCGCCTGTGGACCGAGCTGGTAGACGCCGCCGGCAACATCGCCTATCGCCTGGCGCTCAACAGCCTGCTCGAGGGAGTGGCCGCACACCCCGAGCTCGACGCGCAGCTGAACACCCCGGCCGGCGATGGCGATGAGCTCCGGCGTCTCGCCCAGTCGCTGCGGGCCGGCGATCGCGACGCTGCCGCCGCCGTGGCGCGCGCCCTGCTCGAGCTCCCGCTCGACTAGCTCGCTGAGAACGCCCCGGGACCGAGGATCAGATCGCCCCGTGCACGAAGTACCAGACGAAGAAGCCGGTGAAGATGATGAGCAGGAGGTTCGGGCGCCGCCCGCGCAGGATCTCGGTCACGGTGTGGAGGATGATGCCGACGCCGACGCCGTTGGCGATCGAATAGGTGACCGGCATGACGATGATCGTGGCGAAGACGGCGAGGGGAGAGGCGTTGTCCCAGCGCAGGTCACGGACGAGCGAGAACATCATCACGCCGACGATGACCAGGGCCTGGGCGGTGGCCTCGGTGGGGATGATCCCGGCGATCGGCGAGATGAACATGCACAGCAGCAGCAGGCTCCCGGTCACGACCGAGGCCAGCCCGGTCCGGGCGCCGGCGGCGACACCGGCGTTGGACTCGATGAAGGTCGTGTTCGAGGAGGCCGACATGAAGCCGCCGAGCATGGCCGCGAAGCCGTCGATGGCCAGCGCGGTCCGGATCCGGGGCAGGCGGCCCTGTTCGTCGAGCATGCCGGCGTTGCGCCCGACGCTGATCGATGTGCCGACGTTGTCGAACAGGTCCGACATGACCACGGCCAGGATGACCGCGATCGCGGCGCCCAGGCCGAGCGTCCCGAAGTGGAAGGAAACGCCCTTGCCCCCGGCCAGCGCGAGATCGGGGGTGGTCAGCCAGCTCCCCTGGGGCAGGCGAGCCGTCCCGTCGGTCCAGATGTGGTAGCCGTCGATCGCGTTGATGACCGTGGCCAGCACCGTGGCGCCGATGATCCCGATCAACAGCGCGCCCCGCACGCCCCGGGTGAAGAGCGTCCAGGTGAGGAGCAGGCCGACCACGAACACGAGCATCTTCCAGCTGTTGAGATGGCCCAGGGTGCCGAGCTCGCCGCCGGAAACCACAAAGCCGGCGTTCTTGAGGCCGACGACGGTGATGAAGGCGCCGATCCCGATCCCGATGGCCAGCTTCAGGTCATAGGGGATGGCGTCGATGATCCGTTCGCGCAGCCCGACGACGACCAGCACCACGATCACCGCGCCGTCGATCACGAAGATGCCCATCATCGAACCCCAGGTGACGTGGTGGGCGGCGACCTCGGCGACGGCGAACGCGTTCAGCCCCAGGCCGGCGGCGAGCGCGAACGGATAACGGCCGAAGACGCCCATGACGATGGTCAGGATCCCGCCGGCCAGCGCGGTGACGGCCAGGACCTGATCGAAGGCAAGCTTGGTCCCGGCGAGGTCGGCGGTGCCGGACAGGATCGCCGGGTTGACGAACACGATGTAGACGAGCGTCAGGAACGTGGTGGCGCCACCGATCACCTCAGCGCGGGGGGTCGAGCCCCGGGCGGTGATCTCAAACCACCGGTCGAGCCGGTTGGTCGTCGGCGGTCTCTGGGGATGCGCCCTGTCGGGCATGGTGGTAGCCACGTCAGCTCTTCTCTCTGTCTGTAGCTCGAACAGGAGGTGCGGTGGCTCACCTCGCGCGTGCGAGGCGATTATTACGAAAGACGCGGCGGCCCAACCTTGTGGGAACATCGAGCCGTGCCCGTGTCGATCAACCCCGAGCGCGTGCCGACGGCGGCGCTGGCCGCCGCCGGCCTGATGGGCGGATTCGCGATCGCCGTCGAGACCGGCTCGCGGCCGCTGGGCGGGTTCTTCATGGCCGCCTGCGGGCTGCCCTGCATCGCCGTATGGCTCCAGCGCGACGGGCGCCGCACGGCCGCCGGCCTGACCGCGACCGGGCTGGTCGCGTTCGCGGCCTCACACGTTCTCGGTCACGCGATCGGGGCCTGGCCGGCCGTGATCATGGTCTCGGCGGTCACCGCCGGCGCGTGCTGGCGCTTCTCGGATTCCCGGCGCGGGGAGCCGGCGGTCAGCCGGCCATCAACAGCTGACTCGCCGAGAACGGCGCGCCCCGCGGATCAGCCAGAACCGTCCGCCTGAAACCGCCGCTCTCGACCGGTTCGGCCAGCACTGAGCCGCCCAGATCCGGGGCGGCCGCGGCCGCGGCGGCGGCATCTGCGACCCAGAAGTCAACGTCCCAGCGTCCGGTGGATCCCTGACCGGCGGTCATCGCGGCGACGACATCGCGCGGCACCGGCTGATGCTCCTCGCCGCCTACATAGCCGGGCTGGCGAAAGAGCCAAAACGGCGTGGCCTGGCCGGCGTCAAAGGGCTCGGCTTCCCAGCCGAACACGGATCCGTAGAACGTGGCCGAGGCCAGAGGATCCGGGGCCGAGAGGAGGCTCATCGCCCACGCCGAGGCCTCGTTGACGCGGGCGGCCCCGGGGCGCGACTGACCCTGCCACAGGCAGAACACGGCCTCCGACGGGTCTGACAGCACGGCGAGGCGACCGGCCGGGGCCGCGTCCCAGTCCTCGAGCAGGACCTGGGCTCCGGCCGCGCGCGCCCGGGCAGTGGTCGCTTCGAGGTCATCGACGGAGACGTGGGTGTGCCAGGCGGGCGGCGGGGGAGCGACCCCGCCGGGTAGAGGCGCGATTCCGGCCACGTCGGCGCCGTGCAGTCGGGCGACGAAATACTCGCCCGGCGGGTCGCCGGAAAGCTGGCCCGAGCCTGTGAAGGTCCAGCCGAACAGCCCTCCGTAGAAGCGCTGCGCGGCCGCGGGATCGTCGGTCAGCGTCTCAACCCAGCAGGGGACGCCGTGAGGATAGGAATCGCGCTTGCTCATGAGCCGGCCTCCTGAGATAGTGGAGTTAGTTGCGCTACCGTATCAGTTAGTTGGAAAAACCAACCTAAATTCCCGCAGAGGCGAATTGGTGTTTGACAAACGGACATACGGCGACTCGTGCGGCATCGCGCGGGCGCTGGATCGAGTTGGCGAACGCTGGGCGCTACTGGTCGTGCGCGAGCTGACGCTCGGGCCCAAGCGCTTCACCGATCTGCGCGACGGTCTTCCTGGCATCGGTCCTGATGTGCTCGCCCAGCGCCTGCGCGATCTGGAGGCGGCCGGGGTGATCCGGCGCCGCAAGCTGCCGCCGCCCGCGGCGGCGCGCGTTTACGAGTTGACCGAATGGGGGGCCGAGCTCGAGCCCGTGCTGATCGCTCTCGGTCGCTGGGGGAGTCGGACGGTGCTGCCCGAGCGCCCGCCGCCCCTGAGTCCCGATGCCCTGGCCCTCGCGCTGGAGACCACCTACGCGCCGACGATCAAGCCCGCCGCGACCAGCTACCAGATCATCCTCGGGGAGCACGCTTTCCTGGTCACCGTCGGCGCCTTCGGGATCGAGCTGACCCGGGGCGTGGCCACCGATCCCGCGTTTGTGCTGCGCACCGACACCAACACCCTGGCCGCTCTGCTCTGGCACGGGCTCTCCATTGAGGCGGCCGCCGCAGCAGACGCGGTTGCGCTCGAGGGCGACCCCGCCGACCTGGTCCAGTTTCTGGACTATTTCCCCGGACCGGTTCCGGTGGCCGTCTGACCTCCGGGTTCCACCCCAGCCGCGACCGAGGGCTAAGCTCCGGCGAGCATGACCTACACGAACGCCGAGGCGCGCCAGAAGGTGCTCAACGACATGGCCATCGCCACCGAGCAGATCGCCGTCGCGATGGCCGCGCTCGGCGAGGCCTATGAGCATCTCGACGAGAACGCCGCGGACGTTCTCGAAGAGCAGCTGTTCCGGCCCGTGCAGCACGCCTACGGCCGCATCCAGCGGGCCCACAATGAGTTCGCCGCCCGTACGGGCCTGGGCACGCGGAGTTTCGCCCCGCGCGAACAGGCGGCACCGTCGCATTCGGTGCAGACACTGGTCGACCGCGCCGTGCTGGCCTCGGGTGAGGCCGATCAGACGATCGCCGACCTGCAGGACTCGATGCTGCCGGTCGAGGTCGGCGATCCCGAGCTGCGCGCCGCGCTGTCCCAGACGCGCGAGGCGCTGGCCTCGGTGCCGGTCCGCGCCCGTGCCCTGACGAGGACCGTTGGCCGTTAGCCACCGGCGGAGGGCGGCCCTGGCCGTTCTCATTTCCGCCTTGGTCAGTCTCACCGCGCTGAGCGCCGCCGCCCAGGCCAAGGGCGCGCACGGGAGCGCCGAGCAGGTCTACGCCACCAACCTCAAGGGTGGCTTGCCGGCCAGCCTGGTCGCGCCCAGCGGACACGTCATCGCCACCCGGCGTGTCGACCGCCAGGGCGGCGTCCTGTTTCGTCACGCCCGTCCGGGCCGGGGGTACGAGGTCCGCCAGGGGGCGGTGCACTCGGGCCGGTTGACGGTGTTCAGCGATCGTTCGGCGCCGCCCAGCACCCGGCTTTACCGCCAGCGGATCCCGGCCAGTGGTTACGGGTATCTGACCACGCGCGACGGAACCAAGCTCGCCGTCGACGTCCACCTTCCCGCGGGCTCGGGTCCATATCCGACCCTGGTCGAATACGCCGGCTACGGCTACGCGGACCCCAAGGGTCCGGACAGCGGCATCGCGCAGATAGCCAACCTGCTCGGCTTCGCGGTCGTGGATGTCAACATGCGCGGCACGGGCTGCTCCGGTGGCGCATACGACTACTTCGAACCCCTCCAGAGCCTGGACGGCTACGACATCGTCGAGACGGTCGCCCGCCAGCCCTGGGTCTTCCATCACCGCGTGGGCCTGCTCGGCGTCAGCTACGGCGCCATCAGTCAGCTGTTCGTGGCCGCCACCGATCCGCCGCACCTGGCCGCGATCACGCCCCTGTCCACGATCGATGCCACCGCGACGACGCTCTACCCGGGCGGGATTCTCAACACCGGCTTCGCGCTGAACTGGGGTAAGCAGAGGATCCACGATGCGCTGCCGGCGTCGGCCACCGGTGGACAGCCCTGGGCCCTCAAACGGATCCAGGGCGGCGACCGGACGTGTGAGGCCAATCAGGCTCTGCACGGGGAGGCCGCCAACCTGATCGCCAAGCTCCGGGCCAACTCGCATTACGTGCCCGCGGTCGCGGATCCACTGGCCCCCATCACCTTCGTCAAGCGGATCCACGTTCCCACCTTCCTGGCCTGCCAGTTCACCGACGAGCAGACCGGTGCCCATTGCCCGGACCTGGCCTCGCATTTCACGGGTACGAAGCGGAAGTGGTTCACATTCACCAACGGCGTCCACACCGATTCACTCGATCCGCAGACGTTCAACCGCTGGTATGACTTCCTTGAGCTCTACGTCGCCGACCGGTCGCCTCACCTGAGCGACACCCAGAAGGCGTTCGCGCCGGCGCTGTACTCCTCGGTGCTGGGCGTCCCCGGGGTGACCCTGCCCCCGGACGCGATCCAGACGCATCCCGGCTTCCGTGACGCGCTGGCCGCATTTCTGGCCCAGCCGCCGATCCGCATCCTGTTCGACAACGGCGCCGGACGCAAGCCCGGGCAGCCCTACCCTGGATTTTCGGCGTCGTTCAGTCGCTTCCCGATCCCGGGCACGCGGGCGCAATCCTGGTATCTGGGCGCGGCGGGACATCTCGCGAGCGCGCCCGCGACCAAGCCGACCGCCGACCGCTTTACATGGAATCCGCACGCCCAGCCGGCCACCGACTACACCGGCCCCGACGACGGCAACGGCCTGTGGCAGGCGACCCCGCCTTATCAATGGACCCAGAATCCAGCCGGAACCGCGGACGCCTACGTGAGCGCGCCGCTGCGGAGCAGTACGACCGTGATCGGGGGCGGGGCGGTGCAGCTGTGGTTGAAGGCCACCGCCCCCTCCGTCGACCTCCAGGTTACGGTCAGCGAGGTGCGCCCCGACGGCCGGGAGACGTTCGTCCAGAACGGCTGGTTGCGGACGGATGAGCGCAAGCTCGATCCCCGGCTGAGCACGCTGCTGGCCCCGGTGCCGACACTGCGCGCGGCCGACGTTCGCGCGCTGCCCCGGGGACGTTTCACCAAGGTGACGGTGCCCCTGTACTACGAGGGCCACGTGTACCGCCGGGGCTCCCGGATCCGGGTCGTGGTCTCGGCCCCGAACGGCTCCCAGCCCGTGTGGGCGTTCGCCGAGACCCAGCCCCGTAACCGGCCCACGGTCACGGTCGCCCATTCCCGACGCTTTCCCTCGCGCGTGGTCCTCCCCGTGGTTCCCGGGGTCAAGGTGAGGACGCGCCTGCCGCCGTGCCCGGGCCTGCGCGGAGAGCCGTGCCGGCCCTACCGCGCCTACACCAACCGCGCCGCGCGAGTCAGCGGCTACGCGCCGACTCGCGGCGCGTAGCGCCGCCCGGCCCGCTAGCATCGGCCGCGACCTCGATGGGATCCGACGCCACCGGTGTGCTGGCTGCACCCCCGCCGAATAGTTCTCCTACGCCCGAGACGGCGCCGGGCGGTCCATCGACGGCTCCCGAGGCCCATGTACGGGCGGTCAAGATGCCGCTCGTCGACCGGTTGGCCAGCGCGGTCATCACCGGCGCGCCGCCCATCCTGGTCGGAATCGGCATGTGGCTGGGGTGGAGCAACGGCCTGCTCGTGTGGCAGGACCTGCTCGTGCTGGCCATCTTCTACACCGTCATCGGCTCCGGGGTCACGGTCGGATTTCACCGCCTGCTCACGCACCGCAGCTTCAAGTGCCATCGGCTGACTCGGGCCGTGTTCGCGGCGCTGGGCTCGGCGGCCGCTGAGGGTCCGGTCATCGACTGGGTGGCCACCCACCGCAAGCACCACCAGTTCTCCGATGAGGCCGGCGATCCGCACAGCCCTCACCTCGACGACCGGCACGGCTGGCGAGGCGAGCTGTGGGGCTTCTTCCACGCCCACATCGGCTGGGTGTTCTCCGACATGGAGGTCGCCGACGAGCAGCGCTACGCCAAGGATCTGCTCGCCGACCCGTGGATCAAATTCGTGGATCGCACATTTGTCCTCTGGGTGGTCGCCGGTCTGGCGGCCGCGTTCGGGCTCGGCGTGGCCCTGACCGGCACGGTCGTCGGCGGCCTGACCGCTCTGCTCTGGGGCGGCGCGGCGCGGATCTTCTTCGTGCATCACGCGACCTTCAGCATCAACTCGGTGTGTCACTACTTCGGCCGGCGCGACTACGCCACCGGGGACGAGTCCCGCAACGTCTTCTGGTTGGCCATCCCGACCTGGGGGGAGGCGTGGCACAACAACCACCATGCCTTCCCGACGTCATACCGGCACGGGCTGCGCCGATGGCAGCTAGACCCCTCGGCGGCCATGATCCGCCTGCTGGAGATGTCGGGCCTGGCCTGGGACGTCGTGCGCGTCGACCCGGCTCGCCAGGCCGGCAAGCTGCTCGCGCGGTCGGAAGCCTGACCGGGCCGGCTCGGCCGGCGGCCGCGGTCGGAAGCCTTACGACGCCGGCGCACTAAGCTCGCCTGCCGTGGCGTTTTCGAACCTGGCTCCTCTACGGCATGAACTGGCCGCTGCGTTACCGCAGCGCCCGTTCGCGATTCGCTTCTGGGACGGCAGCAGCGTGCCCGCGACCGAACCCGGAGGCCCCACATTCGAGATCCACTCGCCCGAGGCGCTGGCCCATCTGCTGCGCGCCCCCGGTGAACTCGGCCTGGGCCGCGCCTATGTCCTGGGCCTGATCGACACCGACGACATCGAGGGTGCGCTGCAGATCGTGGACACCTTCGAGGCCCCGTCGATCTCGCCCCAGCAGATCGCGCGCCTCGCCGTCGCGGTGGTTCGCGCGACCGGGCTGGTCAAGCCTCCGCGGCGACCGGCCTCGGAGCTGAAGCTGAGCGGAGAGCGACATACGCCGGGCCGCGACCGCAACGCTGTCCGTTACCACTACGACGCCGGCAACGAGTTCTTCGCGCTGTTCTTGGACGAGTCCATGACCTACAGCTGCGCCTATTTCCAAGGCGGCGCGCAGACGCTGGCCGAGGCCCAGCAGGCCAAGCTCGGACTGGTCTGCAAGAAGCTCGCCCTGAAGGAGGGCGAGCGGGTTCTCGACGTCGGCTGCGGTTGGGGCAGCTTTGCCATCCACGCCGCGCAGCACTACGGGGTCAAGGTTCTGGGCGTGACCCTGTCTGAGCAGCAGGTGAAGCTCGGGCGCGAGCGTGTCCGGGAGGCCGGACTGGAGGGTCAGGTCGAGCTCCGGGTCGCCGACTACCGTGAGCTGTCTGGAGACCAGTTCGACGCCATCTCCTCGATCGGAATGGTCGAGCACGTGGGCGAGGAGCGGATCGACCTCTACATGCACACCCTGGCCGATCTGCTGCGCCCGGGGGGTCGAATCCTCAACCACGGGATCGCCAAGCTGATGGACTTCGACACAAAGGACGAGGGCGCTTTCTCAGAGCGGTTCGTGTTCCCCGACGGGGTCCCGCTCCCGCTCTCGCGGATCGAGCTGGCGATGGAGCGGACCGGCCTGGTCACCCGCCACGTCGAGGGCCTGCCCCAGGACTATGCCGAGACCCTCAAGTACTGGATCGCCGGCTTCGAGGAGCGCTACGACGACGCCGTCCGCCTGGCCGGGAGCGAGCGCGCCCGCGTCTGGAAGATCTACCTGCGCGCGGCTCGCCAGGGGTTCTTGACCGGCTGGGCCTCGGTCTACCAGGTGCTGGCCGACAAGCCGGCCTAGTCGGCGCCGAGCGACACGCCCCGGGCGGGCACCGGGGAGGACTGGATGATCGACGTCGTCGTCTGTCCGTACACGGCAAGCTGATCGATCAGCTCCTCGAGGTGGGTCACGTCGCGCACGTGCGCCTTGGCCAAAAAACAATCCTCGCCCGTGATGCGGTGGGCCTCGACGACCTCGGGCAGTCGCGGGAGGAGCTCAGCCACCTTGTGCAGCTGGCGGGGTGCGGGCCGCACGCGGACGATCGCGCTGAGCGCGTAGCCGAGGGCGGCCGGATCGACGTCGGCGCGGTAGCCGCGGACCACGCCGGCCGACTCGAGCCGCTGCAGGCGCTCCGCGACCGTCGGCGCGGAAATGTGCAGGCGCCGGGCGAGCTCGGCGAGGGTGATCCGGCCATCGCCCTGAAGCTCGTGGAGCAATGCACGGTTGATGGGGTCGATTTGTCGCTGATTCGAAGGCAAACTAAAACAAATATATATAAATAGTTGTTGTTCTGGCCGTAGCTACCCGTGATCATGAGATATCCGTCGTCGCGTGCCGCCGCCCGAGCTGTATTTCGTCGTCAGCGCGGTCTTTCACTATCTGGGACCGTCGTTTGCCGTGCTGTTGTTCGCACGCGTCCCGGTCCTGGGCGTGGCCTGGCTGCGCGTGGGCAGCGCGGCGCTCATCTTCGCCCTCTGGCGCCGCCCGCTGGGGGTGTTGCGGACGCCGTTGGTGTGGGCCTGGGGGGCGACGCTGGCGGTCATGAACTGCTGCTTCTACGAGGCGATCCATCGCTTGCCGCTCGGCACGGTGGCGGCGATCGAGTTCCTCCCCGTCGTTGCCCTGGCCGCGTTCGGAGCCCGCACGGCACGCAACCTCAGCGCGCTCACGCTGGCCGTGGGCGGGGTGGCGCTACTCAGCGACGTGCAACTGGCCGGCTCGCCGCTGGGCTTTGCCTTCGCGGTCGCCAACGCGCTCCTGTTCGCGCTCTACATCGTGCTCGCTCACCGGGCGTCGCGGCTGGCCGGCCTTGACGGCCTGGCCGCGGCGATGCTCGTGGCCGCCGTGCTCGTCACGCCGGCCGGCGGCGCGGCCGTGGTCAAGGTGCTCGATGATCCGGTCGCGCTGCTGGCCGGGGTGGGGGTGGGGATCTCCTCATCAGTGATCCCGTACGTGACCGATCAGCTGGCCATGGCGCGGCTGCCGCGGGCCACCTACGCGCTGATGGTCGCGCTGCTGCCGGCCACCGCGGTGCTGATCGGGGTGATCGTCCTCGGGCAGTTGCCCAGTGTCGCCGAGCTGGTTGCCGTCGGGCTCGTGATCGCCGGGGTCGCGATCCATCACGACCCCGGCGACGGAGCGAGTGATCAGACGGCGGCGGGGGCGGCGGCCGTGTCCGGCGCGGGCGCCGGGGTGGACGGCTCGGCGGGGGCGGCCTGGGACTCCGCGTAGGCGTGGGCACCGGCAGCGCCGGCGACGCCGAGCAGCAGAGCGATCAGGGCCCACTTCGAGCCCTGGGCCTCGCTGCCGCGGGCGGCATCGACCGAGATGGCGCCCGGACCGGTCTCGGCCAGAGCCAGGGCGGCGGCGATCAGGACCAGGTTGTACTCGTAACCGCCATCGCTGACCCAGGGGCCGTTCTTCAGGTGCACGCGGTTGATCGCCGTGAGCATCGTGGCGATCAATGCCGCCGAGGCCAGCGGGGTGGCCGCACCGAGGAGGACCAGGGCGCCGCCTCCGGTCTCGCTCAGCCCGGCGGCCAGCGCGTGGTGCTTGCCCGGGACGCAGGCCCAGGCCGCTCTCGAAGAACTGGCCCGTGCCCTCCAGGCCGTGGCCTCCGAACCAGCCGAACAGTTTCTGGGTGCCGTGACCGACGAAGAAACCCCCGACGACCAGTCGCAGGAGAAGTCTTCCAAGATTCATACCCTGCCCTCCTTCGTAGTTTGTTGACTACGCAACCATAGCGCGTTGCGATGGCGCTGCGGGCCAGCGAAATGCTCCGCGGTCGACTCCACGCTAGGAGTATGGTCCCGCTGTAGCGCGGGCAAACAGAGGAGAGGGAATGAGCAGCACCATCAACGTGCGCCTGAACGTAAACGGCGTCGAACACGAGCTCGAGGTCGAGCCGCGAGTCCTGCTGGTTCATGCTCTACGTGACCAGCTCGGGCTGACCGGTACCCACGTCGGGTGTGACACCTCGAATTGTGGTGCCTGCACTGTGCACCTGAATGGTGAGGCGGTTAAGTCGTGCACGATGTTCGCCGTGCAGGCCGAGGGCGAACAGGTGACGACGATCGAGGGACTGGGAACCGAGGAGAACCTGCATCCCATGCAGGAGGCCTTCTGGAACAACCACGGCCTGCAGTGTGGGTACTGCACCCCGGGGATGATCATGGCCGCCTCGGCCCTGCTGACCGAGAATCCGGATCCGAGCGAGGACGACGTCCGGCATGCGCTGGAGGGCAATCTCTGTCGCTGCACCGGGTACCACAACATCGTCAAGGCGGTGCTCGATGCTGCCTCCAAGTCCGGCTCGGGGGTATCGGCATGAGTGTCACCGACGAGGCTCCAGCCGGCCGTCACGTCGGCAGCACCATGCGCCGCAAGGAGGACCCGCGGCTGATCACGGGACGCGCTCGCTACATCGATGACATCTCGCTCCCGGGAACGCTGTGGGCATCGCTGGTCCGCTCTCCCGAGGCCCACGCCAGGATCGTCTCCATCGATGCGTCCGAGACCGTCGCCCTCCCCGGCGTGCAGGCGGTGTTCACCGGTGAGGACATGGCCGACCTCGGGGGCCCCCTGCCGATGGCCTGGGCACCGCCCGGCGTCGAGGTCGCCAACCCCGAGCACTGGCCGCTGGCTCGCGGCACCGTCAACCACGTCGGCGACCCGGTGGCCGTGGTCATCGGCGAGGACCGCTACGCCGTGGCCGACGCGGCCGAGACCGTGGTCGTCGAGTACGACCCGCTGCCGGTCGTCGTCGACCCCGAGAAGGCTCTGGAAGGTGGCCCGTTCGTCCACGAGGCCCTGGGTTCGAACAAGGTTCACGAGTGGTCACTGCCCGGCGGCGACGTCGAGGCAGGTTTCGCCGACGCCGAGGTGATCGTGGAGCGGCGCATCGTCAACCACCGCATTGCCGGCGCGGCGATCGAACCGCGGGGGGTGCTGGCCGACTACCGGGCCGGGTCCCTGACGCTGTGGACCTCGACCCAGGTGCCCCACTTCGTCCGGCTGTTCATGGCGCTGCTGCTTGGTCTGACCGAGGACCACGTGCGCGTGATCGCGCCGGAGGTCGGGGGCGGCTTTGGCTCCAAGCTCCAGGTCTACGGCGAGGAGCTTCTGGCCTGCTGGGCATCGCGCAAGCTCGGCCGCCCGGTGAAGTGGATCGAGACGCGGACCGAGAACATGGCCACCGCGCACCAGGGCCGCGATCAGATCTCCTACACCAAGATGGGGGCCAAGCGCGACGGCACGATCACCACCTTCCACGTGAAGATCGTGGCCGACTTCGGGGCCTACAACATGCTCCTCACCCCGCTCATTCCATCGCTGGGCGCGTTCGTTATGGGGGGCTGTTACAAGATCCCCAACGTCCAGACCGACATCACCGGGGTGTTCACCAACAAGGTCCCGACCGACGCCATCCGCGGCGCCGGACGTCCCGAAGCGACCCACATGCTCGAGCTGACGCTCGAGGCCATGGCCCAGGAGCTGGGCATGGATCCGCTGGAGCTGCGGCGCAAGAACTTCATCCCGGCCGAGGATTTCCCAGCCGCGGTGGCCACCGGCGTGGTCTACGACTCGGGTGACTACACCAAGACGCTCGACAAGCTGCTCGAGCATTTCGATGTCGATGCCTTCCGCCGCGAGCAGGCCGAGCAGCGCATCAACGGTGTCTACCGCGGAGTCGGGTTCTGCACCTACACCGAGATCTGCGGCCTCGCCCCGTCACGGGTCACCGGCCCGGCCGGGGTCGGCGTCCAGGCCGGGCTCTGGGAGTCGGCCATGATCCGCGTCCACAACACGGGCGCGGTCACCGTCTACACCGGCACCTCGCCCCACGGGCAGGGACTGGACACCGCGATGGCGCAGATCGTGGCCGACAAGCTCGGCGTCGATCCGAGCGTGGTCGAGGTGATCCACGGCGATACCGCCACCGGTCCGGAGGGACGCGGGACCTACGGGTCGCGGTCGCTGGCCACCGGCGGTGAGGCCGTGGCCCGCGCCACCGACAAGGTGGTCAACAAGGCCAAGGCGATCGTCGCGGCCGAGATCGAGGCTGCGCCCGAGGACATCGAGGTCAGCAACGGCAAATTCTCCGTCCGCGGCTCCCCGGACAAGGGCATGGCCCTGGCCGACATCGCCGGCGTGGCCTATATCGGTGCCGTTCCTGAGGGCATGGAGCCGGGGCTCGAGGAGACGACCTTCTACGACCCGGAGAACTTCGTCTTCCCGTTCGGCGCCCACGCCTGCGTGGTCGATGTCGATCCCGACACCGGCAAGATCAAGGTCGTTCGCTACCTGGCCGTCGACGACTGCGGGCGGGCCATCAACCCGATGCTGATCGAGGGCCAGGTCCACGGCGGCGTCGTCTACGGCATCGGTCAGGCCCTCTACGAACGCGTCCACTACGACGAGGAGGGACAGCTCGTCACGGGCACATTCGTGGACTACGCGCTGCCCACCGCTGCCGAGCTGCCGAGCTTCGAGACCGACCGCACCGAGACGCCCTCGCCCGTCAACTCGATGGGTGTCAAGGGGGTGGGGGAAGCGGGGACGATCGCCGCCAGCGCCGCGGTGACCAACGCCGTCATCGATGCCCTGCGCCCGCTGGGGGTCGAGTTCATCAACATGCCGCTCAGCCCGATGCGGGTCTGGGAGGCCATCGCCGAGGCCAAGGGAGGTGCGGCATGATCCCGGCCGCGTTCGATTACCGGGCGCCGGAAACGCTCGAGGAGGTGATCCGGGAGCTGCAGGACAACGGCGACGAGGCCAAGCTGCTGGCCGGTGGTCATTCCCTGATTCCGCTGATGAAGCTCCGGCTGGCCGCGCCGACCCTGCTCGTGGATATCCGCAAGCTCCCCGGCCTGCACGGCGTCGAGCGCCAGGACGGACACTGGCGCGTGGGCGCGCTGACCCCGCACGCGGTGCTCGAGAATTCCGCCGAGGTCGGTCTGGTCTCGACCGTGGCCGGCACGATCGCCGATCCCCAGGTTCGTCACCGGGGGACGATCGGGGGCTCGTTGGCCCACGGAGATCCGGCCTCCGACCTTCCGGCGGCGATGCTCGTCACCGACGCCGAGGTCACGTTGCAGGGACCCAGTGGCCAGCGCACGGTGGCCGCGGCCGACCTGTTCAAGGATTACCTGGAGACCGAGGTCGGTCCCGAGGAGGTTCTGACCGAGGTGCGTTTCTCGACCCTGGACGGCTATGGCCACGGTTATGAGAAGTTCAACCGCCGCTCGGAGGACTGGGCGATGGTGGCGGTGTCGGCGGTGGCCAAGGTGACCGACGGGCGCTTTGAGGATGTACGCGTGGGCCTGACCAACATGGCTTCGACGCCGCTGCGCGCGAGTGCGGTGGAGGAGGCGCTGCGCGGACAGGAGGCCAACGCCGAGACGATCGCCGCCGCCGCGGGGCGAGCCGCTGAGGGCACCAACCCACCAGCCGACCTGAACGCCAGCGCCGATTACAAGCGCCATCTGGCCGGGGTCCTGTGCCGGCGGGCGCTGACCAAGGCGGCTGGCCTCTGAGCCTCCGCGCCGGTTCATCGTCGTGACGCCCGCGGAGATCGACTCGGTGCAGGCCGCGGTCGCCGCGCTGGCCGCCCAGGGTTATCTGGCCGACCGGCCGCTGGCCGTGGCCGTGCGTCTGGCCGTGGCCCTCGAGCAGCCGTTGCTGCTGGAGGGCGAGGCCGGCGTGGGCAAGACCGAGGTCGCGCGGGCCCTGTCGGCGGCGCTCGGCGCCCGGCTCATTCGCCTGCAGTGCCATGAGGGCATCGATCTGCACCATGCCGTCTACGACTGGGACTACTCGCGCCAGCTGCTGGCGTTGCGTGCGGCGGAGGGCGGCGTCGACGAGGGCCAGCTGTTCGCGCGGCGCTTTCTGCTGCGCCGGCCGCTGCTTGACGCGCTCGAGGCCGACCCGGAGGCGCCGGTGGTGCTGTTGATCGACGAGATCGACCGAGCCGACGATGAGTTCGAAGCCTTCCTGCTCGAGTTCCTGTCTGACTTCGCGGTCACGATTCCCGAGCTGGGGACGATCGCCGCGCGGCGGCGCCCGCTGGTCGTGCTGACCTCGAACCGGACGCGCGAGCTGCACGACGCGCTGAAGCGGCGCTGCCTTTACCACTGGATCGACTACCCGAGCGCCGAGCGCGAGCGGGAGATCGTCCACACACGATTGCCCGGGGTGCCGGAGAGCGTGGCCACGCGTGTGGTCAGCGCCGTGGGCCGCCTGCGCGAGCAGGGCGATCTGTACAAGCTGCCCGGGGTGGGGGAGACGATCGTCTGGGCCCAGGCCCTGCTGGCCACCGGCGATGACGTGTCGCTCGATGAGACACTCGGCGCGGCGCTGAAGGTGCATGAGGATCTGCTTCGCGTGCGTGAGCGGGGGGTCCTGGATGGCGTCTGAGCCGGTCGTGGGCCCGGTCAGCGCGCTGGCGGCGGCGATGCGTTGGCAGGGCTCGCGGGTTGGGCTGGGGGAGGTGCTGGCCGCCCACCGGGCCCTGACCGTGGTCGATGCCAGCTCCCGCGAGGAGGCTCGGCTGGCGCTCCGGGCGGTGCTCTGCTCTCACCACCGCGACCTCGAGCACTTCGAGCTGGCCTTTGTCTCGGTCTTCGGCGATGGGCGGCCGCCGGCCGCTGACTCGCCCCTGTCCGAGCTGGGGGCGATCGAGCGCGCCGCCCTGCCCAGCATGGGGATGCCCGACGTGTCCGGGCGCCAGGCGCAGGACGGCGCCGAGCCCGTGCCCGCCGCGTGGAGCGAGATCGAGCTCCGGCACGAGAAGGATTTCGCCCGCTACACCCCGCGGGAGAACGTCGCCGCCCGCGAGCTGATCGCCCGCTTGGCGCGACGCCATCCCACCCGGCTGTCCCGTCGCACCCGGGCGTCGCACCG
Organism: uncultured Solirubrobacterales bacterium; assembly: GCA_963849455.1. GTDB lineage: Bacteria > Actinomycetota > Thermoleophilia > Solirubrobacterales > Solirubrobacteraceae > Palsa-465. The sequence continues at coordinate 497,159 of CAWKHE010000005.1, forward strand.
GCGCGAGCACGTTCCGGATCTCCGGCAGACGGTGCACGCCTCGTTGCGCACCGGCGGTGACCCGGTGCACCGGCGCTGGCGGGCGCCGACGCGGCGGCCCCGGCAACTGGTGCTGATCTGTGATGTGTCGGGCTCCATGTCCCCCTACGCGCGGATGCTGCTGCAGTACATGCACGCGTGCGTGGCCGCTCGCCGGCGCGTAGAGGCATTCGCGTTCGGTACCCGCCTGACCCGGATCACCCATGAGCTGGGCGGTCGCGACCACGACCGGGCGCTTGACCGGGCGGCGGCGGTGGTGACCGATTTCTCGGGCGGGACGCGCATCGGGGCCGCGCTGGCCGAGCTCAACCGCGTCCATGGCCGCCGAGTCGGCCGGGGCGCGGTGGTGGTGATCCTGTCCGACGGCTGGGATCGCGGCGACCCCGACCAGCTCGACGCCGAGATGGCGCGGCTGCGCCGTTCCGCGCACCGCGTGGTGTGGCTCAACCCGCTGGCGGCTCACCCCGACTACGAACCGCTGACGCGCGGGATGCGCGCCGCTGTTCCGCACACCGATGAGCTGCTGGCCGGCAACTCGCTTGCCTCACTCGAACAACTGGCGGCGCTGCTGGAGACGATGTGAGCGCGGACCGGACAGGCAGCGGTGACGACGATTGGGGCGATGTCAGCTCCGACCCGGACGCCGAGGAGCGCGACTGGCTCGAGAGCTCGGAGTTGCGGGGGCCGCCGTTCGCCGATCCCGATACGGCGCGCCCGCGCGTGATCCTGGTCGGCGCCGTCCCTCTGGCCGCCGCGCTGTGCACGCTGGCCCGGGCTGCGGGGTGGCGGCCATTCGTGGTCGACCCGCGGGCGCGCTTTGCCACCCCTGAGCGCTTCCCCGATGCCGAACGGGTGCTGGTGACGTGGCCAGAGGAAGCCGTCGCGGAGCTGGGTGGGCTCGACGCTGAGACGTCGGTAGCCGTTCTCAGCCACGACCCCGTACTCGACGATGTCGCGCTCGTCCTGGCGCTGCGTTCGCCGGCCCGGTTCATCGGGGCGATGGGCTCGCGCCGCACCCAGGAGGCCCGGCGCGAGCGGCTGCGTGCCGCGGGGCTCACCGCTGAGGAGCTCGCGCGCCTGTCCGGGCCGATCGGCCTCGACCTGGGCGCGCTGAGCGCCCCGGAGACGGCGCTGTCGATCCTGGCCGAGATGGTGGCCGTCAGTCACGAACGCGACGGCGGCCGGCTGAGGGCGGCCGACGGTCGCGTGGCGAATCCCCGGCGCCGTGATCGCCGGGCTGGTCCTGGCCGCGGGCGCGGGGTCGCGCTTTGCCGCCTCCGAGTCCAAACTGCTGGCCGACGTCGGCGGGCAGCCTGTGCTGGAGCGAGCGGTCGCCGCGGCCTGCGCCGTCCCGGCGCTGGAGCGGGTTGTGGTCGTACTCGGCGCGCACAGCACCGAGGTCCGGGCCGGGGTGCAGTTCGGTCGCGCCGAGGTGACGGTGTGCTCTGAATGGGCTTCCGGGCAGGCGGCCTCGCTGCGCTGCGGGCTGCTGGCGTTGCCCGGCGCCGGGAAGGTGATCGTGACCCTGGGCGACGCCCCGTTGATCACGCCCCAAGTGATCGCTCGCTTTTTGGATGAGCCGCCGCGCACGCGGGCGGTGTTCGAGGGCCGGCTGGGTCACCCCGTGGTCCTGGGCCCGCGGGAGATATCCGCCGCCCTGTCGCTGACCGGCGACCAGGGCGCGCGCGAGCTCCTGCCCGGCGGAAGGCAAATTGAGGTCGGGCACCTATGCTCAGGCCGCGACGTCGACACCCCTGACGATCTGGAGGCCATACGCGATGAAGCTAGAGCAGTCATTTGAGGTCGCCGCTCCCCTGCAGCGGGTCTGGGAAGCGCTGATCGACGTCGAGCGGGTAGCGCCCTGCCTGCCTGGCGCGTCGGTCGCCGGCCGCAACGATGACGGGAGCTACAACGGGAACTTCAAGGTCAAGATCGGACCGACCTCGGCCGCCTACAGCGGCAAGCTGATGATGGAGAACGTGGACGAGTCAGCGCACACGGCCACGATGCAGGCCCAGGGCACCGACAAGCGCGGCCAGGGCGGCGCCAAGGCGACGATCGTCTCCTCGGTCAGCGAGGGCTCAGACGGCGCCGGATCGACCCGGGTCGAGGTCGTGACCGATTACCACATCACGGGCCGGCTGGCCCGGTTCGGCCGCGGCGGGATGATCGAGGACATCTCCAACCGCCTGCTGGGCGAATTTGCCAAGTGCCTGCAGACCGCGCTGGCCGGTGACGGCTCGACGCCGGCCGAGCCCGCGACGGCGGCCGAGCTCGCGGCGCCGGCCGAGCCCGCGGCGCCGGCCGAGCCCGCGGCGCCGGCCGAGCCCGTGGCGGCCGCCGAGCCCGTGGCGGCGGCCGAGCCCGTGGCGGCGGCCGAGCCCGCGGCGCCGGCGGAGTCCGCGGTGGCTGCTGAGTCCCCAGCGCCAGCCGAGCCCCCGCCACAAGCCGAGCCACCTGCGCCGGAGCCGGCCGGCTTCACGCCCCCCCAGCCGCCCGTGACCGAAGCCGAGCCCGTCGAGGGCCTCTCACTGATGGGCTCGGTGCTGTGGAGCCAGGTCAAGCGCAACCCGGCTCCGGTCGTCGCCCTCGTGCTCGGGTTCCTGCTCGCGCTGAGGGTCTTCCGCCGCCGGGACTAGAGCGAGTCGCGCTCCGCCGACACCTCGAAGCTGGCCGCCGGCTGCATGGCCACGATCCCGCTCGGGTTGATCATCGGGTGGGTGCGGTAGTAGTGCGTCGCGGATCTCGTCGAACGAGACCGTCTCGACGACGCCCGGCCACTGGTACAGGTCGCGGGCGTAGGGCCAGAGGTTCTCGTACTCGATCAGCTTGCGAATCGAGCACTTGAAGTGGATCTGGTAGACGGCGTCGAACCGCAGCAGCGTCGTAAACAGGCGCCAGTCGGTCTCCACCGGCTGCGCGCCGAACAGAAAGCGGCGCTCGCCGAGGCGCAGGTCCAGCTGATCCAGCGTCTGAAAGAGCTGATCGACCTCGCGCTCGTAGACGGCCTGGCGTCGTGGCGAAGCCGGCCTTGTAGACGGCGTTGTTGACGTTGTCGTAGATCGTCGCGTTGAGCGCGTCGATCCCCTTGCGGTGCGCCTCGGGGTAGAGATCGACCGGATGCGAGGCCAGCGGGCGCGAACGCGGTGGTGAGCATGCGCAGGATGTCGGCGGATTCGTTGGAGACGATCGTCCCGCCGGACCTTGTCCCACAGGACGGGTACGGTGACTCGTGCCTCGTAGGCAGGGTCAGCGGCCTTGTAGGCCTCGCTGAGGAACTGCGAATCCGTTGATCGGATCCGTGTACCCGCCGCCGCTGAAGGTCCAGCCTCGCGAGTCGCGCAGCGGATCCACGTAGGAGACGCCGATCACGTCCTCAAGGCCCATCAGCCGCCGCCCGATCAGCGTCCGGTGCGCCCACGGGCAGGCCCGGGCGGCGTAGAGGTGATAGCGGCCGGCCGCGACCGGGAAGCCGCTGGACCCATCGGCGTGTCACCCAATGGCGAAAGACGCTGTCCTGGCGCCTGAAGGAGCCGTCGTCGCCTCTCTCGCGCCCCAGCGAGAACTTCTCGGTGATGCTCATCCTCCGAGGCTAGCCAGGCCGAACACCGATCAGGCGGCGGCCCGCAGCGTGGCCAGCGGGGGACGCTCGACCGGGTCGGCGTCGGGGAGGGCAGCCGCTCCGCCCTCGCCGCCAACCAGGAAGGACCCAGGCAGCGGGCCGGCCAGCCGCCCCTCACGCTCGAGCCGGGTGGCCACCGCGCGCAGAACCGCAAAGGCCATCGGGCCGAGGTCGCGCAGCGGCTGATGGGCGTTCTGGCGTTCGTCGAGGTCGACCTGGGCCAGGGCGTCCAGCCCGACCTCAAGGTGGGCATCCAACAGCAGCGCGATATCCACCCCGTAGCCGGTGACGAAGGGGAGACGCTCGAGCAGCTCCCGGCGGGCGGCGATCTCGCCGGCCAGGGGCTGGCGGACGCCGGCCAGGTCGGGGTAGAAGAGGTTCAGCAGCGGGCGCGCGGTGAGCTCGGTGACGCGGCCCCCGCCATCGGCCAGGGTCTCGGTGCCAACCCGGAAGGGACGGCGGTAGAAGCCCTTGACGAAGCTGATCTCGGGCCGCTGCAGTAGGGGACCGAGCAGCCCGGAGACGAAGTGTGATCCGAACCGCTCGGTATCCGCGTCCAAGAAGCAGATGACCTCGCCCGTGAGGGCCGGGAGCGCCCGCCACATCGCGTCTCCCTTGCCGAGCACCGGGCCGAGCTCGGGCTGCAGGTGCTCCTGGTCATGGACCTCGGCGCCGAGGCGCCGGGCGATCTGCGCGGTTTCATCGGTCGAGTTGTCGACGACGACGACCTGATCGAGAACTCCCTGGGCGCGCAACTGGAGCAGCGTCGTCACGATCGGTCCGATCGTGGCCGCCTCATTGCGGGCCGGGACGCAGACGGAAACGCTGCGTCTGACGTTCGGCGGCGAGGCGCGGAAGCGAAAACTCAGCGTGCGTGAAGGTGTGGCTGGCAAGCCAGGAGCGGGCCCGGAGCGACATCGCCTCAGAGGATGACAGCCGCCGCCCGTGAGGCGGATCGAGGCGGGCCATCCGGTCCATGTACGATTCGCACCTGTGAGGAGGGCGAGCTCGCCCGGTGGTCACGGCAATTTGCCCGGCCCACCGGCACACAAGCGCGGTTTCGGACCGCTTCCCGAGGGGAACGCTCGAGCGGGCCCGCACATCAGCCACTAAAGGCAAACTGCGCAATGGACCGAAATTCATGACAGAGGCATGAAGCGCGTCCTGCACATCCCCGGTTACCGGCGACTGCTGCTCGCCTACGGGCTCAATGAGCTGGCCTGGTCGGTGGGCACTCTGGCGCTCGCCGTCCTGGTCTATCGCCGCACCGGCAGCGCGCTCGGGGCGACGGCGTTCTTCATCTGCTCCCAGGTCGCGCCGGCCCTGGTCTCGCCGCTGTTCGTGTCGCGGATCGACCAGCGCTCGCCGCGAGCGGTGCTTCCGGTGCTGTACCTGGTCGAGGCGGTCCTGTTCGGTGTGCTGGCCTGCGCTGACGGCGAGCTTCTCGCCTTGATCGCCGGTGCTGATCCTCGTCGTTGCTCGACGGCAGCGTGGCCCTCGTCGCCCGCTCGCTGGCCCGGGCGGCCACGACCGAGATCCTGACGCCCGCCGACCTGCTGCACGAGGGCAACGCGCTCACCAACCTGACCGTTTCTCGGTCTGCTTCATGGCCGGACCGGCGATCGGCGGCGTCGGTGGTGGCGGCGGGCGGGACCGTGGCGGCGCTGCTGGTCAACTGCGGCCTGTTCGCGGGCATCGCCGTGGTCCTGGTCACCGCGCACGGGCTTCCGCGCGGCGCGGCCGAGCCCGAGCCGACCAAGCGCCGCGTGCGCGCCGCCCTCAGCCACGTCCGCCAGGACTTCGCGCTGCGCTGGATGCTGGTCCTCCAGGCCGGCGGCATCGCTGCCTTCACGATGTCGATTCCCGTCGAGGTCGTGCTCGCCTCGCACACCCTGCATGCCGGCGCCGGCGGCTACGGCGCGCTGATGTCGGGCTGGGGCGCCGGCGCGGTCGTCGGCAGTGCCATCTACGCGCGTTGGCGGCGAAAGCCGGCCCTGCTGCTGATGGTCGGCAGCGCGGTGGCGATGACCGTCGGTTTCGGTCTGATGGCCGGGCGCCGACCATCGCGGTGGCCGTCGTCGGGGCCGCGCCTGGGCGGTGTCGGCAACGGCGGCGGCCTGATGGCCGCCAAGACGCTCCTGCATGAGTACACCCCGCAGCGCTGGATGGCGATGGTCACCAGCCTCAACGAGTCGATCCCCAGGCTGCGCCCGGGGTCGGCATCCTGATCGGCGGCGCGCTGACCGCGCTCGGCAGCCCCCGTGTGGCGCTGGCCGTGGCCGCCGCGGGCACGCTCCTCTACGCCGTGGTCGCCTCGGTGCTGCTGCGACCTGCCCGGCTGGGCGCCCCGCCCGTGCGGTCGCGACCGGCCGGCGACGGTCTGCCGCCGGAGGCCGACGGGCGCGATCGTTCCCATCGGGATGCGGAGTCGTGAGACGCTGTGCCTAGTGGCGGCGAGTCGCCAAGCGTCTGGGCTGCATCGACATCGGGTCCAACACGACCCGGCTGCTCGTCGCTGACCGCACCGGCGGCCGGCTGACCTGGGTCCACCAGGAGCGGGCCTTCACGCGCATCGGCCAAGAGCTGCTCGCCGACGGCCGGATCGGCGCCGGCCAAGATCGCCGAGGTCGTCGCGGTGGTGCGCCGAGCAGCTCCGCAGCGCCCGCGCCCACGGCGCGGCGCAGGTGCGCGCTCGTGGCCACGGCGGCCATCCGGCAGGCCGCCAACGGGGCGCGAGCTGGCCGACGCGGTTCAGGCGGCCACCGGCCAGCCGGTCGAGATCCTGTCCGACGAGGAGGAGGCGCGGCTGGCCTTCGTCGGCGTGGCCGGGACGCTCGAGCCACCGCCGGACGGCGAGCTGGGCGTGGTCGACGTCGGCGGCGGGTCGTCCGAGCTGGTCGTCGGGACGTGCTCCGGACCAGGTGCGCTGGTGGGCTTCGCTGCCGCTGGGCTCGGCCGTGCTCTGCCGCAGCGGCGGGCTGCGCCGACCCGCCGACGGCGCCGAGGAGCTCGCCGGTCACGGGAGCGGATCGCCGCCGAGCTCGGCCGGGCTCGAGGTCCCGCGGCCGCACGACGGCCGTGGCCGCCGGCGGCAGCGCCACCTCCCTCGGCCGGCTGGTCGGCCCGGTTCTCGACGCGACGGCTCTGGGCCGGGCGCTGGAGCTCCTCACCGTCGCCCCCGCGGCCGAGGTCGCGGCGCGGTTCGGGATCGACCCGGAGCGGGCCCGGCTGCTGCCCGCCGGGCTGCTGATCCTGGAGGCGGCGGCCGACGCTGTTCGGGGTGCCGCTCCGGGTCGGGCCGCGGTGGCATCCGCGAGGGCGTGCTGCTAGAAGCCTGAGCACCGTGGCCGACGATCCTCCCCGATTGCCACCCGCGGCGAGGCGCTGGCCGAGCGTCCGCGTCCGCGCCCCCACGCGCGGCAACCGACGGCTGGAGCGGCTGCTGGAGGCCGTCAACGCCGACGAGCAGGTGAAGGCCTGGTGGCACGTGTCCGCGGTCAACGCCACCCGGCGGCTGGGCATGTCCGACCACAGCTGGGTGCACATCCAGATCGTGCTCAACATCGGGCTGCGGCTGGCCCGGCTGCTGTTCCGCCGCGGGGTCGTGCCCAGCGTCGTGGCCGATTACGCGATGAGCGAGCGCGACGCCGAGGTCGTGGTGGCCGCCGCCTGCCTGCTGCATTGCGTGGGCATGTCGATCCACCGCGAGGACCACGAGCGCTACAGCCTGTTCCTGAGCGCCGACAAGCTCGGCGACACTGCTGGCCGACGTCTACGAGGAGCCCGAGCGCACGATCGTCGCCGCCGAGGCCCTGCACGCGATCATCGGCCACCGCCGCACGGGGCGACCCGTTCACGGTCGAGGCCGGCATCGTGCGGGTGGCCGACGCACTGGACATGGCCCGGGGGCGATCCCGGATCCCGTTCGAGGCCGGGCATCAGAACATCCACTCCCTGTCGGCGTACGCGATCGAGGAGGTCAAGATCTCCGCCGGCCGCGATCGGGCGGTGCGGGTCGAGATCGCAGATGTCCAACAGCGCCGGCATCTTCCAGGTCGACGAGCTGCTGGCCGAGAAGCTTCGCGGCTCGGGCCTGGAGGAGCACGTCGAGGTGATCGCCCGGATCGACGCCGAGCACGAGCAGCGCCTGATCCCGGTGTTCAGGATCTGAACCATGGCTGCTGAGGACGGAAATGCCCGACCGGTTCTCCACGACGGCGCACGCTCCTGCTCGCGCTGGGCATGGCCCTGGCCGCACTGCTGCTGTGGGGCGGCTACGGACATCACTGGTCCTGGACAGGGATCAACGGCCATACGGCGACGCTCTGGGATTGGCTGAAGCTGACCCTGCTCCCGCTCGCCTTCGCTGTCCTGCCCATCTGGCTGCGCCCCGACGCCCGGCTCCAACACGACGTCAAGGTGGCGGCGCTGGCGGCCGGCATCATCCTCGCGGCGGTCGCGCTGGGCGGATATCTCGTCCCGTGGGCGTGGACCGGGTTCCGCGGCAACACCCTGTGGGACTGGCTGAACCTGGTTGCGCTGCCGCTGGCCGTGGCCGTGGCGCCACTGTGGCCAGAGATCCGCGAGCGACTGGGAGCCGCGCCACTCGATGCAGGTGGGCATCGTGGCCGTGGCTGTTGGTGGTCGTGGTTCTCGCCGGCTATCTGGTCCCGTGGGCCTGGACCGGGTTCACCGGGAACACCGCTCTGGGACTGGCTACACCTGCTCGTCCTGCCGCTGCTGGTCCCGGTCGTGCTGATTCCGACCATCAAGCCGGTCGCCGAGGTGCCGATGACGCCCGTCGAGCGCCCCTCGCCGCCCCGGCGCGCCCAACCGGCGAGCCCTGAGCCGGCCGCACCAGTCTCGACGCCGGAGCCGGAGCCAGTCTCGGCGCCGGACCCAGAGCCACCGGGACCACCGCCGGCGGGGTGACGAGCCCGGCCGGGCTGCTACCAGCCGCCGCGCCAGTCGACGTTGGCCGAACGGGCCTTGGCGGCGTCCATACGCGCATGCTTGCGCTTGTCCAGGCGCCACTGGATCAGCGAGAAGATGAGAATCACGGTTGGGAAAAAGGCGATGACGATGAACATCACGCTCGTGATGTCCTTGTCGCTGGTCTCCCCGAACCATCCCTGACCACCATCAGCACGCGCCAGGGCCGAGGGGGCGAACGTGAGCAGAGTGCCCACGAACAGCGTCAGGGTGATCACAAACCGGCTACGGCGCATGGAGAAAAGCCTAACTGATCGCGGCGGCGGCTTCGGGCTCGGTAGCCGACGCGAGAGCGGCCAGAGCCTCGAGTAGGGCCGGGTTGTACTCGTCAGCGCGCACGGTCATCTCGAGGTGGTCGAGGGGAACCTCAAATACCTCGGCTCCGATGGCCGCGGCCAGCTCGTGCTGGCGCTCGGGAGCGACGCTGGTGTCCTTGCTGGTGATGACCGAGGCGGCCGGCACGCTCACTCCTTTTAGCCATGGACGCGAGTCAAACCGGCCCAGCTCGCGGCCCGCTTCGGCCACGTCGGTGGCGGAATGGCGCATCAGTTCCGACAGCCACCACGCCGTGCGGGGTGAGTCATAGGGGATCTCGGCCTGTTTGAAGCCGGCCCGCCAGGCCGCCCGGGGCGCCACCGAGAGGGCGAGGCCGACGGCCCCCATCCACTTCCAGACCTTGGCCGTGTCGTCGTCCTGAAAATGCTGGGACGTGCCGCTGAGGACCAGGCCGCGGACCAGATGGCGATGGTCGCGGGCGATCAGCTGGGCGATCGTGCCACCCATCGAGTAACCGACGAACACGGCCGGCCCGACCCCAAGCTGGTCGACGACGGCCGCGGCGTCGTCGGCGCAATCGAGCAGCGAGAACGGAGTCATGGCGCGCAGCCCGCGGCCATGGCCACGGTGATCAATGGCCAGGACTCGGTAGCCAGCCTCCTGCAGAGGCGCGTACGCGGTGTGCCAGTTCAGATCAGCGGTGACCGTCCAGCCATGCAGCAACATCACCGCCGGCCGCGCGGGTCCGTCGGTCCGCTGTCGCGCAGGAAGAACTCTCCCCGGCCAGGCACGATCACGGTCCGGGCCGGCAGCATGTCGTGCGGTGGGACGGGTGGGTACGCGCGAGTACGCATCGGCGGCATGCTACCCGGGGACTGGAGCCGGCCTAACCCGGAGCTCGCGGGCGCGGGCAGGGATCTGACTCCTACCATCAATCTCATGGCTGTCGTCATCGCATCTGATCTCGGTAAGGACATCGCCGGCGAGCCGCTGCTGCGTGGGGTGTCGTTCAAGCTCGAGCGGCGTGATCGCATGACTCTGTCGGGCCGCAACGGCGCGGGGAAGACGACGCTGCTGCGGATGCTCTCCGGGGAGGCATCGGTTGACTTCGGCGAGCTGGTCTTCACCAAGGGCGCCAAGGTCGCTCTGCACGATCAGCGGCCGCCTCGCGATCGCGCCCTGACCCTGCGTGACTACGTCCTCTCCGGTGCGGCCGAGTTGGTCGCCATCGAGGCCGAGCTCGCCTCGCTGGAGCAGGCGATGGCCGGCGGTGCCCATGACGAGCAGACGCTCGACCGCTACTCCCGCGCTCAGGCTCGCCTCGAGCACGCGGGCGGTTACGACTGGCGCGACCGGGCGTTGTCAACGCTGCACGGGCTCGGTTTCCGAGATGACGCCGACCTCGACCGGCAGCTCAGCACCTTTTCCGGCGGAGAGCTGACGCGCGCGTCCCTGGGGCGAGCCCTGGCCGGGGGGCCTGACCTGCTGCTGCTCGACGAGCCGACAAACCACCTCGACATCGAATCTCTGGAGTGGCTCGAGCAGCACCTGATCTCGCTCGATGCCGCCATCGTGCTGGTCGCTCACGACCGCTGGTTTCTGGAGGCTGTCGGGACCGCAGTCCTCGAGTTGGAGGCGGGGCGGGGTCGTTTCTTCGCCGGGCCGTGGCACGCGTGGCGTAAGGAGAAGGCCGCGCGTGAGCTCGCGCTGGGCCGGGCGATCGAGCGCCAGCAGGCCGAGATCGACCGCCTGGAGCGCTTCGTGACCCGTTTCCGGGCCGGCACTCGGGCCCGGCAGGCGCAGTCGCGGGCCAAGCGGCTGGACAAGATCGAGCGCATCTCGCGTGGGCCAGCCGACACGGCCGGCCTCGAGTTCGCCTTCCGGCCCCCCGAACGCACCGGTCGGGTCGTGTTCGAGCTCGAGGATGCCTCGCTGCAGGCGGGCGAGAAGACCCTGCTGCGCGGAGCCGAGCTGTGGCTCGAACGGGGAGAGCACGTGTCCCTGGTCGGTGCCAACGGGACCGGCAAGACGACGCTGATCGAGACCCTGGCCGGCCGCCGCGAGCTCCGGGCACCGCCGGCAGACCCGGATGGTCAGACGGGGGTCGGAAAGCTCCGCAGCGGCCACAACGTCAAGCTGGGCTACCTGTCCCAGCACGCCGAGGAGCTGAACGCGGGCAACGCACGCACCGTCGTCGAGGCCACCCAGCACGCCACCGGCCTGACTCCGGGCAAGGCGCGGGCCCTGCTGGGGGGTTTCCTGTTCTCGGGCGAGGACGCCGAGAAGCCCCTGGACGGGCTGTCGGGAGGGGAGCGGCGCCGGCTGTCGCTGGCCATCCTCGTTCACTCCGGAGCCAACGTGCTGATTCTCGACGAGCCCACCAACCACCTCGACCTCGAGAGCCGGGAGGCGCTAGAGGCGGCGCTCAGGGCCTTCCCGGGAACGCTCCTGCTCGTCTCCCACGACCGCGCACTGCTCGACGCGATCGGCAGCCGTACCGTGGCCCTCGAGGATCAGACCCTCAACAGCTACGTCGGCGGCTGGCCGGAGTACGTCCGGGTGCGCGAGGAACGAGCCAAGGCTCCGGCGGCGCCCAAGCCCCCGGCTGACAAGACGCGGGCGAGCACCAGCGTCAGTTCCAGCGCGTCGGCCGCGGAACCGCCCCGGGACGGGCGCAAACGCACGCCGCCCAAGGCTAAGGCCAACGGCAAGGGTAGGGGGCAGGGCAGTTTGGAGCAGCAGATCGAGGCCGCCGAGGCCGCCCTGCAGGCGGTCGAGGACGAGCTGGCCGACCCGGCGGCCTGGGCCACGCCCGAGGCCACGGCGCGCTCCACAGCGCGTCATGAGCAGGCGCGCCAGTCGGTGGCCGAGCTCTACCAGCGCTGGGAGGCGGTGGCCGGATAGCCGCCGCCGGGTCCCCGTCGCTGATGGGGCCTAACCGGCCCTCGCCGCCGGCGTACCCTTTGCAGAGATGTCCGTGAACTCCACCGTCCGCAACATCCTCATCATCGTCGTGATCGCGGCCGTCGTCGCCTTTGCGCCCGGTGGCGGCACCAGCGCCGGGGTCGTCCGGCAGGCCGTCTCGCTGGGCTTCCTGGCCGCGATCGCTTGGTTGGCGTCGATCATGTACCGCCAGCATCGGGTGGCCATCTATGCGCTGGGCGAGCGGCGCCGTGCCGCGGTGTATGCGGCCGCCGCGGTCCTGACCATCACGCTCACCGCCACCAACCGTCTGTGGACGAACAGCCTTGGTGGCGTGCTGTGGCTGGTCCTGGTCGGCGGCTCGGTGTACATCGTCTTCGCGATCGTCTACGCCGCGCGGCGCGAGTAGCGCGGCCCGCGGGCGCTCGCCTCGGGGTCAGGCCACGGGGGAGAGCATGACCGGGATGCCGTTCAGCACCGCGTTTCCGGACACGGCGTCGATCAACTCGTCATCGGCGAGCACGTTGCTGTTGGCGCCGGCGTTGGCCTCGGCGACGCGCATGCGGGTGTCGGGCTGATCGTGACCCCAGCCGTGGGGGAGACTGACCACCCCGGGCATCACCTCGCTGGTGATCTCCACCTCGGCCTGGAGGCTTCCCGTGCGTGAGCGCAGCTGGGCCGGCTCGCCGTCGCTGAGTCCGTAGAGCTCGGCGTCGATCGGGTTCACGTGCAGCGTGCACCGCGGCTTACCGCGGACCAGCACGGGCAGGTTGTGCATCCACGAGTTGTTGGAGCGCAGATCGCGGCGGCCGATCAAGACCGGACCGTCGGCCGCCCGGTCCAACGCCTTACGCAGCCGGGACACGTCGTCGACCAGGATCTGGGGCGCAAGTTCGATCTGACCGCCGGCGGTGCGCAGGACGTCGGGCAGTCGCGGCTTGAGGGGACCCAGGTCGATGCCGTGTGGTGCGTCCTGGAGCTCGTCCAGGGTCAGCCGGTAGGGACCGGTCCGGAGCATCAGGTCGAGCAGCCTCTCGGGCCCGACCCGTGGCTCCAGCTCGGCCATCACCGAGTCGGCATCGCGACCGGCCAGCGGCGAGCCCGGGATCTCGAGCTCCCGGCCCACGAGCATCCTCGCCACGCCGTCGTCGAACGCCTCGAGGTCGGCATCGGGGCCCAGGCCGGCGGCGACCGCGGCCAGGCGCAGGAGCGTGATCCACTCGTCGGGGAGGCTGTCCTGCGGGGGCAGGACCGGCGGTGAATAGTGGGCGACGTTGCGGACCGCGAACATGTACAGCACCAGGTCGTAGTGGCCGCGGTGAAGAGGAGAGGGCGCGGGGAGGATCACGTCCGCGTGCCGGGTCGTCTCGTTTACGTAGACGTCCAGGCTGACCATGAAGTCGAGCTTCTCGAGCCCGGCCGCGAGCCGGTTGCTGTTGGGCGTCGAGATCGCAGGGTTGCCCGAGATCGTGATCAGGGCGCGGACCTGGCCCTCGCCGGGCGTGTCGATCTCCTCGGCCAGGCAGGCGACGGGCAGCTCGCCGAACACCTCGGGCAGTCCTCGGATGCGGCTGTGGAACCGTCCAAACCGTGCTCCGCGCCCGCGTCCGGGGGTGCCGACGGTGTTGCTGTGGCCGGCCGCCGCGCACGGGAACATCGCCCCGCCCTCGCGGTCGAGGTTTCCGGTGAGAATGTTGAGCACGTCGACGAGCCAGCTGGCCAGCGTCCCGAACTCCTGGGTGGTGGTGCCGATCCGGCCGTAGACGGCCGCCGCCGGCGCCTGCGCCAGCTCACGGGCCATCCGCCGGATCTCGGCCGCGTCGATCGCACACCCCGGGGCCACGGCCTCGGGCGTGAACGGGGCGGCGAGTGCGCGGACCTTGTCGAGGCCGGTGAGCAGCGGGCCGAGATGATCGCCGGGGTCGGCCAGCCCCTCGCTGAACAGGACCTCGACGAGGGCGAACAGGAGTAGGGCGTCGGTCCCGGGGCGAATGAAGTGATGTTCGTCGGCCTCCTCGGCGGTGCGCGTGCGCCGCGGGTCGACGACCACGAGCTTGCCGCCGCGTGCGCGCAGGGCCCGGAGCCGCCCGCGCATGTCGGGGGCGGTCATCAGGCTGCCGTTGGAAGCCAGGGGATTGGCGCCCAGGATCAGGAGGTAGTCGGTGCGATCGACGTCGGGAACGGGCACGCTGGTGGAGGTGCCGAACATCAGCGCGCTGGCCATCTGCTTGGGCACCTGGTCGACGCTGCTGGCCGAGTAGATGTTGTGGGTCGCCAGCGCCCGGTTGAGGACCCGCAGATACAGCAGGTTGGACAAGTTGTGGGCGTTCGGGTTCCCCAGATACACCGCCACGGCGTTGCGGTCGGCGGCCAGGATCGGCGTCAGGCGCTCGTGAATGACGGCGAAGGCCTCGTCCCAGCTCGCCTCGCGAAAACCGTCGCCCTCGCGGATCAACGGGCTGCGGAGGCGGTCGGGGTCCTCGTGCAGGGCCCGCAGAGCCGACCCCTTGGGGCAGATGAAGCCGTGGCTGAATACGTCCTCGCGGTCGCCCCGGATCGACGTCACACGTTCGCCGTCGAGTTCTATCTCCAGGCCACAGGTCGCCTCGCACAGCGGGCAGGTGCGGTAGGCGCGGCGAGCCGTCGCGGTGGCCATGCCCGACACCTTACGGGTCGGCGGGCTCCCCGGGAACAACCGCCGGGTCGTACACTGCCGCCGCCGTGAGCAAGGGCGCCCGAGAAGTGGTCTCTGACTGGCTGATGCTGCTGGCCTCGCCGATCCTGCTGCTGTCGCTGTTCTTGGTCTGGAGCCATCAGTTCTCGCCGTCGTTTCTGGCTCGCTATGCCCACTTCAGCGTCCTGGCCGGGGTGCCGCGCGACCCGAACGCGTGGCAGGTCTACTCGGTCGCTGACGTGCTCCTCGCCGCGCTCGCGCTGGGCCTGCTTGCCGTGGCGCTGCGCGGTTCCCAGGCGGGACGGGTGGCCGTGCTGCTCGGGCTCGGCGTGGCGCTGGCCTTCGTGATCCACGCCCTCTCCGCGGCCCCGACGAGTGGCGCCAACCTGTTCGATCCGAGCCTGCAGCCGCCGGGCTACACCCCCAACCATCCGCGCTCGGGCGCAGGGGAGGTCGTGGCCCTGATTGCCCTGGTCCTGGGCGCGATCGGTGTGCTGGTCTCGTTCACCGCAGACTGACGCCTGTGGGCCGCGGTTCCCCGGAGCGGGGGGCCGGGGGAGACGGGCAGTCACCATGCCTCCGCGACCCGGGCCCGTTCGTATCGTTAGAGGGGAATGTCGATCTACCCCGCTGACCGCCGCCGCGAGCTGCCTGACGAGCCCGGTGTGTACCTGTTCCGCGACAAGCGCGGCAAGGTCATCTATGTGGGCAAGGCGAAGTCGATCCGCAAGCGGGTCGCCTCGCATTTCTCCAATCCGAGCACCCGCGCGGGTCGGGAGATCCTGGAGATGATCGACCAGATCGAGTCGCTGGTCGTGCAGACCGAGTCCGAGGCGCTGCTCGTCGAGCAGAACTTCATCAAGCAGTACAAGCCGCGCCTCAACATCCGGTTGCGCGACGACAAGTCATACCCCTACATCGCGATCTCGCTGGACGAGGACTTCCCGCGCGTCTACTTCACCCGCGAGCGCCACCGCCGCGACCGGGCCTACTTCGGTCCGTACTCGAACGCCAAGCGCGTGCGTTCGACGCTCGAGGTGCTGGGGAAGGTGTTCATGTTCCGCTCCTGCGAAGGGCCGGAGCCGGGGCGGCGCAGCGGCTCACCGTGCCTGGACTACTACATCAAGCGCTGTGAGGCCCCATGCGTCGGCTACGTCGATAAGGAGCAGTACCGCCAGTCGATCGACGGCGTGATCGCCTTCCTGTCCGGTCGCTACAAGGAGATCGAGCGGCGCCTGGAATACGAGATGCGTCTCGCCTCAGCCGAGCAACGCTTCGAGGATGCCGCCCGGGAGCGCAACCGGCTGCGCTCGATCCGCTCGCTGCTCGAGCGCCAGCGGGTCGCGCATGAGGGAGCCGGCTCGCTGGACGCCATCGCCATCGCCGTCTCCGAAGGCGAGGCCAACGCGCAGGTCTTTCAGGTCCGCGACGGCGTTCTCTCCGACCGCCAGAGCTTCTACCTCGACAACGCCGCCGGCGAGGATCTGGCCACGGTTGCCGAGGCGTTCATCCTCCAGTACTACGCCAGCGCGATGTCGGTGCCTCCGCTGCTGATCGTCCAGCGCGACGTCGGTTCCAACCCGGCCCTGGCCGAGGCGCTCAGCGAGCGGCGGGGAAACACGGTCGAAATACGCGCCTCCGAGCGCGGTGACAAGCGCCGCATTCTCGAACTGGCCGAGCGCAACGCGCGCCTGGCCATAGACCAGGAGAAGCTCCGCTCCGAGCGTCGACGCCAGCAGCGCGTCGAGGCCCTCGATGGTCTGCAGCAGGCGCTCGGCCTGGACACCGTCCCGCTGCGGATCGAGTGTTTTGACATCAGCACGCTGATGGGCACCAACACGGTGGCCTCGATGGTGGTGTTCGAGGGTGGCGCGCCCAAGAAGTCCGACTATCGGCGGTTCAAGGTGCTCACTGTCGGCAGCGGACACGACGGCGAGGGCGCCCGCTCCGGGGGCAATGGGGACTACGGTCCCGACGACTTCGCATCCATGGAGGAGATCCTCGCCCGCCGGTTCGCCCGCTGGGAGCAGCAGCGTGACGTGTCGCCCCACGACAAGGACTACGACCCGAGCTTTGCCGCGCTTCCGAACGTGGTCGTGATCGATGGCGGCAAGGGTCAGCTGGCCGCCGGGCTGCGCGCACTCCAGGGCTTCCGCGACCGCGGCGTGGCCGTGATCTCATTGGCCAAACGGATCGAGGAGGTCTTCATCCCCGGACGGGATGCGCCCCTTCTCCTCGAGCACGACACGCCGGAACTGCAGCTCCTGCAGCGCGTCCGCGACGAGGCGCACAGGTTCGCCATCACCCACCATCGGATCCGCCGCGACCGGGCGATGACGGCCTCGGTGCTTGACGATCTACCCGGAGTGGGTCCGGCCCGCAAGCGCGCCCTGCTGGCTCATTTCGGTTCGCCGGACGCGATTCTGTCCGCCTCCCGTGAGGAACTGGCCGCCGTCCCGGGCGTACCGGGCAAGCTGGCGCGCGAGGTCTACCGCGAACTGCACAAGACCGGGGTCTGAGCGCCGAGCTCAGCGACGGCGGGCCAGGGCCGTGCCGCCGGCGCCCCCCGGAGCGGTGACGAGGGCCGCGCTGGCCGCGGGCACCTGGATCGTGTAGCCGCCGGGTCCGGGGGCCAGGGGCGTGGTCTGCGGCGGGCCGGGCAGGATCCCGGTGTTCGTCGCCGGGCCGAACGTCTGGCCCCCGAGGGTGACGCCGGAGGTCGAGCTCGCGCTCGGCGCCTGCAGGGTCTCGAGCGATGCCTCACGAATCGGGCCGGGCACCGATACGACGACGGTATGGGCGTTGGCGGTGTCCTTGTTGATCACGGTCACGCGGACATTGCCGGCGCCGTCCTGGGTGGCCCAGACCTTGACCGGGCCGCCGGGGGCGCCGACCTTCAGCCGCCGCGCCCCGACGGGAAAGGCCTGAGCGAACATCAGCAGCCCGTAGTACTCGGGGTGGACAACCGCCTGCCACTGCCCAGTCGAGGTCTGGGAGGGGCTGAACAGCTCGTAATGCGAGCCCGGGAGCATGTGGAAGTTGACCCCGTCGACGCCGGCGCCCTCCATGTTGAACAGCGTGTCCAGAGCCCACAGAGCCGAGGCGAACGTGTCACTGACCCCGGGCGTGCCCTCGCAGGAGGCCGAGTTCAGCTCCGTGAGGCGAAACGACCGGTGATGGGCATGGGCGACACCCGCGAAGTGGCTCAGGCCGCGGGCCAGGCCACTGGCGGACGCGTCGGAGAGCAGGCTGGGGATCGTCGGATAGCCCTGGGCCGACGGGTCGGTCACGCAGGCCCGGAGCGGATAGCGGTGATAGGTGACGAGGTTGAGGCTCTTCTCGGTAGCCAGGAACTTGCCCAGGCCGCCCATCCAGGCCGGTCCCGAGGTCGCCGGGCCGGCCAGCGGCAGCCGGGGCAGCACCTTGCTCCAGCGCGTGAACTCGCGGGTGTAGTCCGACAGCCCGTAGTGGCGCCCGCGGGAACGGCGCAGATGACCGCGGCGGTCGCGGTACCAGGGGAACACCCCATATAGATCGGGCTCGTTGCCGATCTCCAGGGCCCGGATGTAGCGCTTGGGGATGCCACGCAGCAGGGCGCGACCCTCGGCGGCGGCGATCGCCGGGCGCCCCGCCTCCACGTTGATGCCCAGAACCAGCTTGGCCCGCAGGTCAGCGGCGAAGGCCTTCGTGGTCGCCAGCCAGCTGGCGTTGAGCGGGTAGTAGATGCCGCCTGGGGCGCGCATGCCGTGAATCGGCCACCACGTCCCGTCGGTGCTGTCACCGCCGATGCGCACGTCCGGCGTCTGGTCCGGCGCCATCGCCCGGAGCAGGTTGACCATCACCGGATCGATCGCCCGCGGATCGGAGCCCGTGTACTGCCGGACGGCGCGGTACTCGAGTGAGACGCCGAGGAATCCGTTGGGCAGCGATTGCCCGATCGGCCTGGAGGTGACCGTCGCCGTGATCGGGTCGGCGAGGGCGGGAGCGGCGGCAACGGCTCCGGGCAGGAGCATCGTGAGGGCCGCCGCCACGGCGATGAGAGTGGGGCGGCCGGGCACCGGGGCATGGTGGCACAGGTGATCTGGCGGCGTCGCACCGGGACTCAGAGCGTGCCGGAGGGGACCCGGCGTGCCCCTGTCGGCGGTGTCGGCGGGCGCGCGAGGTGCACCGCGCCACCCTTGTCCGCGTCGATGGTCAGAATTCAACTAGGAATGGAGGCCTCAGCCCTCACCGACCTGGTCATCATCACGGGGTTCTCGGGGGCGGGGAAGTCGACGGCCATGGCCGCCTTCGAGGACGAGGGCTACTTCTGCGTGGACAACCTGCCCGTGGAGATGATCCGGTCCCTGGTCGAGCTGTTCGTGCACGCGGGATCCAAGGTGGCCAATGCGGCCGTGGTCTCCGACGTGCGGGGTGGAAGCTACTTCGAGGGCCTGGCCGAGATGATCGATGGCCTGCGAGCGAGCGGAATCCGGCCCCGGGTGCTGTTCCTGGAGGCCGACGAGCAGACGCTGCTGACCCGCTACAAGGAGACCCGGCGGCGCCATCCGCTCTCGCCGCGGGGCAGCGTGGCGGACGGGATCGAGCGCGAGCGGGAGCTGCTGGCGCCGCTGCGCGATCGCGCCGACGTGGTCATCGACACCGGCGGGCTGACCGCGGCCATGCTGCGCCGCAAGCTGGCTGACGAGCTGCTCCCGACCCGGACTCCGGGCCGGCTGGCCGTCACCTTTCAGAGCTTCGGGTTCAAGTACGGCCCCAGCCGCGATGCCGACCTGATGTTCGACGTGCGCTTCTTGCCCAACCCGCACTACGAGCCAGACCTGCGACCGTTGACCGGGCGGGACCTGCGCGTGGTCGAGTTCATCGATGCCGGCGGCGAGCTTGACCGCTTCTACGGACACCTGGACCCGCTGATCGATTACCTCCTTCCCCAGTACCTGGCCGAGGGCAAGACTCACCTCGTCGTCGCCGTCGGCTGCACCGGCGGGCGACATCGGTCGGTGGCGATCGCCGAGCATCTGGCCAGCCGTTACGCGGAGACGAAGGGCCTGCTGGTCGAGGTTCTTCACCGCGACGTGACGAGGCCGGCGTGATTGACCATGTCGGCTACGAGGTCGCCGACCTGCAGCGCTCCGCTCACTTCTACGACGCGGTCTTCTTCGCCCTCGGGGCCCGCCGTCTGCACGAGTCCGGTCACGCCCTGGCCTACGGGGTCAACGGGCCGCTGATCTGGATCGTGACGCGGGGACGGTCGCCGGCCCCGGGCTACGGGCATCTCGCCCTCCAGGCGAGCGGCAAGGCGGCCGTCGATGCCGCCCACGCCGCCGGTGTGGCCAGCGGGGGAAGTGACGACGGGCTCCCCGGTCAGCGCCCGCAGTACGGGCGCCGGTACTACGCGGCCTATCTTCGTGATCCAGACGGTCTGCGCGTCGAGGTCGTCTCTCGACGGTAAAGGCGAGCGGACTCTCCCGCCCCGCGCGGGGACTCGGCCGGGCCCGGCAGACCGAGGATCGGAGAACAGTTGAGATAGCCTGTCGCCAGCCGGTCCAGAGGTATGCGGGGCCGGCTCCTCGCGACCTTAGACGGACTACTGGAGGGACTACGCATGGCTGTACGTGTGGGGATCAACGGCTTCGGCAGGATCGGACGGAACGTGTTTCGGGCCGCCTACGAGGGCGGTGCGGACATCGAATGGCTGGCCGTCAACGATCTGGTCGATCCCAAGACGATCGCCCACCTGCTCAAGTACGACTCCAATTACGGCCGCTTCCCCGGCGAGGTGAGCGCGACCGACTCCGGCCTGCTCGTGGACGGCAACGAGATCCGCGTTCTCGCGGAGCGCGATCCCGGGGCTCTGCCGTGGGGTGAGCTCGGCGCCGACGTCGTGATCGAGTCGACGGGCCTGTTCACCGACCGCGAGAACGCGGCCAAGCACATCGACGCCGGAGCCAAGAAAGTGGTCATCTCGGCGCCGGCCACCGACCCCGACACGACCGTCGTGCTGGGAGTCAATTTCGACGAGGCCTATGACCGCGAGAACCATCAGGTCATCTCCAACGCCTCCTGCACGACCAACTGCCTGGCTCCGATCGCCAAGGTCATCCACGACACGGTCGGCATCAAACACGGGCTGATGACCACCATCCACGCCTACACCGCCGATCAGCGCCTGCAGGACATGCCGCACAAGGACCTGCGTCGCGCCCGCGCCGCCGCGGTCAATCTGATCCCCGCCTCGACCGGGGCCGCCAAGGCGATCGGGCTGGTCATCCCGGAGCTGAACGGCAAGCTGCACGGCTTCGCGGTCCGCGCTCCGGTCCCGACCGGCAGCGTCGTCGACCTGACCGTCGAGGCCAGCCGGGAGACGAGCGTCGAGGAGATCAACGGCGCCCTGAAGGCGGCCGCCGAGCGCGGACCGCTGAACGGGCTGATGATCTACACCGAGGATCCGATCGTGTCCTCCGACATCGTCAAGAACCCCGCTTCCTCGATCGTCGACTCCCAGCTGACCGCGGTCATGGACGGGACGATGGTCAAGGTCGTGTCCTGGTACGACAACGAGTGGGGCTACTCGAATCGCGTGGCGGACCTCGTTCAGCGGATCCTGTGAAGACACTCGCCGACCTCGGCGAGGTCGATGGCCAGCGCGTCCTTGTCCGGGTCGACTTCAACGTTCCACTCCAGGATGGGCAGATCTCCGACGACACGCGAATTCGCGCCGCCCTGCCCACGATCAACCGCCTTCGCGACCGCGGTGCCGCGCTGATCCTGGTCTCGCATCTCGGGCGCCCTCAGGGTGTCGATGAGTCTCTGTCGCTCGCGCCCGTGGCCACCCGGCTGGGGGAACTGGTCGACGCCGACGTCCGGCTCGCGCCGCCCGGCGTGGGCGAGGACGTCGCGAAGCTGGCCGCTGATCTGAAGCCGGGGGAAATCCTTCTGCTCGAGAACATCCGCTTCCAGGCGGGGGAAACCAAGAACGATCCCGAGCTGGCCGCCGCCCTGGCCGGCCTGGCCGATGCCTACGTCGACGACGCCTTTGGGGCGGCGCACCGCGCACACGCCTCCACCGTAGGCGTCGCGCGGCTCATGGATCGCCGAGCCGCCGGATTGCTGCTCGAGCGGGAGGTCACCGCCCTCACAACGCTGCTCGAATCACCTTCGCGACCGCTGGTGGCGGTCCTGGGCGGGGCCAAGGTCGGCGACAAGATCGGTGTGATCGAGTCCTTCCTGCGCGTTGCCGACACGATCCTCATCGGCGGCGCCATGTGCTTTCCGTTCCTGGCTGCCCAGGGCCACGATGTCGGCGCCTCCCTGTGTGCGGCCGAGGACGTCGAGCTGGCGCGAAAGACAATTGAGACCATCGGCAGCGCGCGGGCATCGATTGCGCTCCCCAGCGATCTCGTCCTCGCCGACCATTTCGGCGCCGATGCCGAGCCGCAGCGCCTGGAGGGGGTGGACGTGCCCGACGGGCTGATGGGTCTCGACATCGGCCCGCGCAGCGCCGACGCCTACGGACAGATCATCCTCACCGCCGGCACCGTGTTCTGGAACGGGCCGATGGGGGCCTTCGAGCTCGAGCCGTTCAGCGCGGGCACCCGCGCCGTTGCCCAGGCGGTGGCCTCAGCCCCGGGAGTGACGGTCGTCGGCGGCGGAGATTCGGCCGCCGCCTTGGTCCAGTTCGGGCTCGCTGACCGGGTCACGCACCTCTCGACCGGCGGCGGCGCGGCGCTGGAGCTCCTCGAGGGTAAAACGCTTCCCGGGGTAGAGGTACTGTCATGAATTCCGAGCGCACGCCGCTGATCGCCGGCAACTGGAAGATCTACAAGACGATCGAGGAGGCCGAGGAGCTACATCCAGGCGCTGCTGCCGCGCGTCTCCTCTGTGGAGCGGGCCGAGGTCGCGATCTGCCCGACCTTCACCGCGCTGGGCGCGATGGTCGACTCGACCCGCGGCTCCCGCGTGGGGGTCTACGCCCAGAACATGCACCAAGCGGTGGAGGGTGCCTACACGGGAGAGGTCTCGGCGCCGATGCTGACCGAGATCGGGGTCTCCGGAGTCATCCTGGGTCACTCCGAGCGGCGCGAGATGTTCGGCGAGACCGACAAGGCGCTGGCCCAGAAGGTGCCCGCCGCGCTGGCCGCCGAGCTGCTGCCGATCCTGTGCGTGGGCGAGACCGAGGCGGAGCGCGAGCGCGGCGACACGGAGCGCAAGCTCGCCACCAGGTGCAGGAGGATCTGGCCCGCGTCGAGCCCGAGCAGCTGGGGGAGATCGTGATCGCCTACGAGCCGATCTGGGCCATCGGCAGCGGCCAGGTGGCCACCGCCGAGCAGGCGCAGGAGGCGATCGGCTTCATCCGCGCGCTCGTCGCCGACCGCTCGGCGCGGCGGCCCAGCGGACCCGCATCCTCTACGGCGGCAGCGTGAAGCCCGACAACGCCGCCGAACTGCTGGCCCTGCCCGACGTCGATGGGGCGCTGGTCGGTGGCGCGAGTCTCGAGGCCGAGTCCTTCGCGGCCATCGTCGCCGCCGCCGGGTAGATGAGCCCCGCCGCCGGCGGCGACCGTGAGCTGGCGCTCCCGGTCGCCAGCGGGCCGTGCTGATCGTCCTCGACGGCTGGGGCCTGGCCGAGCCGGGCCCTGGCAACGCGGTGTCGCTCGGCCTCGACGCCGGTGTTCGACGAGCTGTGGGATCCGAGCGCTGCTCGACCACGACCCTCACCACCTGCGGGCGGGCCGTGGGGCTGCCCGAGGGCCAGATGGGCAACTCCGAGGTCGGGCATCTGAACCTCGGCGCCGGCAGCGTCGTGATGCAGGATCTGACGCGGATCGACGAGGCGGCCTCGAGGCGGGGAATTTGCCGCCAACGAGGTTCTGCGCGACGCGCTGTCGGGCTCTGAGCGGGTCCACATCATCGGCCTGGTCTCAGGCGGCGGGGTGCACTCGAGCCTCACGCACCTGCGCGCGCTGATCGAGCTCGCGGCCGAGCTCGAGGTTCCCGACCTTGTCGTCCAGGCCTTCACCGACGGGCGTGACACCGGGCCGAAGTCGGGCGCCGGCTTCGTGGAGGAGGTCGAGGAGTGGATGGCCGCGGCCGGCGCCGGCCGGATCGGCACGGTGATCGGGCGCTACTTCGCGATGGACCGAGACAAGCGCTGGGATCGTGTCCAGCTCGCCTACGACATGCTCGTGCACGGCCGCGGCGAGCACGCGGCCGAGTCCGGAGCGCGAGGCGATGCGCGCCGCCTACGAGCGCGACGAGACCGACGAGTTCATCCGGCCGACGACGGTCGGGGAGGAGGCCAGGATTCGCCCCGGCGACTCGGTGATCGGCTTGAACTTCCGGCCCGACCGGATGCGCGAGATCACCCAGGCACTGGCCGATCCGCAGTTTAACGAGGTCGATCGCGGCGGCTCCGAGCCGGTCGAGCGCTACACGACGATGACCGAGTACGAGGAGGGCTGGCCGTATCCGGTCGCCTTCCCGCCCGAGCATCCGGCCACGACGCTGCCGGCCGTGATCGCCGCCGCCGGCGGGCACCAGCTTCACGTCGCCGAGACCGAGAAGTACCCGCACGTGACGTATTTCTTCAACGGCGGCGAGGAAGCCGCCTATGAGGGCGAGCGCCGCGAGCTCGTCCCCTCGCCTCGCGACGTCCCCACCTACGACCACAAGCCCGCGATGAGCGCCCCAGAGGCCGCCCGGGCCTTCGTTGACGCGTGGCGGGAATCACCGCCGCGGTTCGGAATCATCAACTTCGCCAACGCCGACATGGTCGGCCACACCGGCGAGATTCCGGCGGCCGTCGAAGCCGTGGAGACGGTCGATCGGTGCCTGGGCGAGGTCGTGACCGCCGTCCACGAGACCGGCGGCGTGTGCTTCATCACCGCGGACCACGGCAACGCCGATCACATGCTCGAGGACGACGGGAGCCCCAACACGGCCCACTCCCTGAACCCCGTCCCCGTGATCATCACGGTCGGCGGACTTAGGCTGCGGACCGGGGGCGCGCTGGCCGACGTCGCGCCCACGATCCTGGCCCTGCTGGGCATGGAGCAGCCGGCCGAGATGACCGGCCGCTCGCTGATCACCGGCTCCTAAGCCGGCCGCGCAGATCCGGGATCCCCACGGGCCGCCGGACCCCTTCGCTCCTGGACCCCGGCCGGCGGTCCGTTGTGAGCTAGGAAACGGGTTGGACTGGCAGTTGAGGGCGAAGGTTCGTCCCTAACCCGCGTAGAGCGCAGGTTAGGGACGGACCCTCCCGGAATCCTCGCGCCGGCGGGCGGCGCGTGCCGTCGCGGCGTGCGCCCGATCGCGAGAGCAGCAGAAAACTTGACAAGCAGCAGACTAAGATTTCATAATGAGCGCATGAGCGTATCACACTCTTCAAAGCGAGGTAATCAGATGGCACTTATCCGCTGGGAGCCGGCTCGTGAACTGGGGACAATCCAGAACGAGATGAACCGGCTGTTCAACACCTTCTTTGACGCTCCGAGCGCCGCGCAGGCCAACGGAGGCACGCCGCGGCGCTGGATCCCGCCGATGGATCTGGTGGAAACCGAGGGCGAGTTCGTGCTCAAGGCAGACCTGCCCGGGCCTGACTGAGGACGACGTCAACATCGAGCTCGAGGACAACGTTCTCACCATCTCCGGCGAGCGTAAGGTCGATCAGGAGCACCGCCAGGACGGCTACTACCGCTTCGAGCGCAGCTACGGCTCGTTCCGGCGCTCGTTGACGCTCCCCGAGGGGGTGGATCCCGAGTCGGTCAAGGCGAGCTTCACCACGGGGTGCTCGAGGTCCGGGTTCCCAAGCCCGAGGAGCGCAAGCCGCGCAAGGTCGCCATCAGCGTCGGCGGTTCCGAGCCGAAGACGATCGAGGGTTCTGAGGCTGCCGCGGCCTAAGTCCTGACGTTCCGCCTGAAGGTAGGCGGTCCACGGCCCCGGCTCGCTGGCGCGATCCGGGGCCGGCCATTTGTTATCGCCGAGCTCGCGCGCACGCGCCGACACGCGCCGACAGCCGCCGACACGCGACGGTGCAGCGACGGGCTAGCGCAGGATGCCGGTGTGCCCGAGCGAATAGCTGCCGGGCTGAGGCCAGACGCAGATGCCGTGCGGGCCGGTGCCGACCGGGATCGCTGCCCGAAGGTGCCCGGTGACCGTGTTGATCGCGTAGACGACGCTGTTGTAGCGGCCGCTTAGCCACAGGGTCTTGCCGTCGGCGGACACGCCGCCCATGTCGGGGCTGGCCGGCAGCGGTAGCTGCCAGGTCTTGACGATCCGCTTGGTCTTGAAGCTGACCACGGAGATCGTTCCCGCCTGGCGATTGGAGACGTACAGGTACCGGGCGTTGCGTGACGGGTAGAGGCCGTGGGCACCGGCGCCGGTGTGGAGGAACCCCTCGAGCTTGAATGTGTTCGGGTTGATCTCCCAGACCCCGTCGGCCATCTGGTCAGCGACGTAGAGCGTCTGGCCGTCCGGGGAGAGCTTGACGTCCTGGGGGCTGGCCGTCCCCTTGTCGAGATTGAGCACGCCGACCACCTTCTGGGTCTTGAGGTCGACCTCGATCATGCGACTGGCGAACTCGCAGCTGGCGTACAGATAGCGGCCGTTGGCGGAGAAGTCCATGTGGTCGACGCCGGCGCACATCGGGACCGAGAGCGAGTGGACCATGTGCATCGTGTTCGGATCGCGGAAGTCCAGGCGCTGTAGGCGCTCGGCGACCACGATCGCGTAGTGGCCGTCGGGCGTGAAGTAGAGGTTGTAGGGGTCCTCGACCGGAATCGGCCGGCCCGGGTGTCCGGTGATCGGATTGATCGGGGTCAGCGAGTTTCCGACGTCGTTGTCGACGTAGAGCGTCTTCAGGTTCCAGGCGGGAGTGACGTGCTGGGGGAGAGCCCGGTCGGGAACTGGCCGATCACCTTCAGCGTGCGCTGGCTGATGATGTCGACCGTGTTGCTGAGACTGTTGGGCACGTAGACGAGCGGACGGTCGCGCTTGACCGCGGCGCTGAGGTCGCCAGGCGCCGTTCCGGCGTAGACGTTGCCGGGGGTCGGGCCGGGGTGCGGTGAATCTGCCGCGAAGTCATTGCCCTGGTGGTTGCTGGAGAGCTTCGCGCCGTCGCGGTCGGTGGTCGAGCCGCCAACGCTGAGCAACACGATCAGGGCCACGATGAGCGATCAGCAGGCCCGCCAGAGCGGGCACCAGGCGGTGCCGGCGGCGCTCGCGGGCACGGCGCGACCGCGGCGGGCGATGGAGGGCCGGCAGGGGGCGAGGTGGTCTACTCTGGCGGGCTTGCTTGGATCTCTTCATAACTTTTCTCACCGCCCCCAGACGCGATCTCGCCGGAGGATGACAGCAACACGCCGCGCATGGGTCGGCGCCCTGGTCGGCCTCGCGCTGGGCGCTGCCGGGTGCGGTTCTACGGGCTCTGGGGCCGCCTCCGGCAGCCATGCCGGAGCGCATCAGAGCAAGACGACACGGGTCCGGCACGCCGCCGCGGCCGGGCCGCAGCGGCTTGCCTACCGTACGCTGTTCTCGCTTCCGGCGCCTCTTCGTGACCCGGCTACGGCACCCGTTGGGAGCTCGCAGGCGGCCCTCCTCGGGGGCCTGAATTCAGCCGACACGTCGACCGATGAGGTCGACGTCGTCAACCGCCACGGGCTCGTGTACAGCGGCTCGCTGCCCAATGTTCAGCATGACGCCCAGGCCGCCACCGTGGCCGGCCAGGTTTATGTGTTCGGGGGCGGCAGTCTCAGTGAGCTAGATCACATTCTCGGCTTCAACCCGAGCGGCCATGTCGTGCGGCCGGTCGGTGTGCTGCCCAGTGCCTCCTCCGATGTGGCCGTCACCCAGGTTGGAAACACCGCCTACATCGTCGGGGGCTATGACGGGACCAATTACCTGAACACGATCCTGGCCTGGCAGCCCGGCCGGGCGGCCAAGGTCGTCGGACACACTCCGGCCGGTCTGCGCTACTCGGCGGTCACCGCGGTCGGTGGCAAGGTGATCATCGTGGGCGGCTCAACACCCGCCGGGGCGAGCCGGGCGATCTACAGCTTCGATCCCGTCAGCGGCCAGGTGAAGACGATCGGGCAACTGCCCCGGCCGATCACGCACGGCGGCGCGGCGGCGCTGGGCAATTACGTCTATCTCGTCGGTGGCCGAGGCGACCTGGTGACCGAGACGACCCCGGACATCTGGTCGATCAACCCGACCACCGGGACGGTGGCCGCGGCGGGGCGGCTGCCCCACGGCCTGTCTGATGCCGGCGTGGTCACCGTGGGCCAGGGGATATTGGTCGCCGGCGGCTTCAGCGGGACCAGCACCGTGGCCGGGGTGGGCGAGCTCATCCCCGGGGCGGCGTAATCCGTCAGCGGCTCCCGCGCTGGACGGCGAGGACGTAGTCGACGACGGCGTCGAGCTCCGCCTTGGTCAAACGGTGCTTGACCGGCATCTCGGCCGTGAACTGAACCAGCACCGGCCGGCGCAGGCGGGCGCCGAGCAGGTCCCCGCCCTGCTGCTTGGGGGAGCTGTGGCCCGTCAGGGAGTGGCAAAACGAGCATGCGCGGGTGAATACCTCGTGACCGGACGCGGGACCGGCCCAGCGCACCGGTCTGAGAGCCTGATCTCGGGCCGCCCGAGGCCCCGCACCCGCTCAGGGCCAGCACCAGCGCCCCGGTCAGGACTGCCCTAGGACAACTCATCCCCAGGAGCCTACGGCGAGGGCTGGGTAGGGTCTGGCGCCGTGTTCACGATCCATCAGCGCGATCCGGCCACTCGCGCGCGCCGCGGAACGCTGCAGCTGGCCCACGGGACCGTGCAGACGCCGGCGTTCGTGCCGCTGGCCACCCGGGGCTCGGTCAAGACGCTCGAGCCTCGCGACGTCGAGGACCTGGGCTACGAGATGGTCCTGGGCAACACCTTTCATCTTTTCCTCAGCCCGGGTCCCGAGCTGATCGCTCAGCTCGGCGGGTTGAACGAGTTCATGCGCTGGCGGCAGCCGATCATCACCGACTCCGGTGGTTTTCAGGTCTTCTCGATGGGCCACGGGGGTGTGGCCGATGAGATCAAGGGCCGTCGCACCACAGCGGGGTCGAGGGGGGAGACGACGGGCAGCATCCTGGCCATCGAGGAACAGGGTGTGCGCTTCCGCTCCTACGTCGACGGCAGCGTGCAGTTCATGGGCCCGGAGACCTCGATGGCCGTCCAGGCCGCGTTGGGCTCGGACATCGCGCTGGTATTCGATGAATGCACCCCGTTCCACGTGACCCGGGACTACACGGCGCGCTCGATGGAGCGCACGCACCGCTGGCTGGACCGCTGCCTGGCCTGGCACGCCGCGCACGGGCCGCCCGAGCAGAACGTCTACGGCATCGTTCAGGGAGGGACCGAGCGGGATCTGCGGACGGTCTCGGCCGAGCGCATCGCCGCCAGCGGCTGCCCGGGGATCGCCGTCGGCGGCTCCCTCGGACAGGACAAGGCTCAGATGTATGAGGTGGTCGACTGGACCACATCCGACCTCGAGCGCGTCGCCCCCGACCGTCCCCGCCATCTGCTGGGCATCGGGGAGATAGACGATCTGATCGCCGGAGTCGAGTTCGGGATCGACACCTTCGACTGCGCGATGCCGACACGTCTGGGCCGCCATGGGATGGCCCTCGTCCCCGATCCGGAGAACCGCTGGCGGGTCGACCTGGCCAAGTCTCGCTGGCGCGAAAGTCAGGAGCCAATGCTCGACGGCTGCCCGTGCCCGGCCTGCTCGGGCGGTTACTCACGCGCCTATCTGCATTATCTGCTGCGCGCGCGAGAGCTGACCGGTGCCCGGCTCGTGACCCTCCACAACCTGAGCTTCATGGCCCGCGTGATGGCGGACCTGCGCGATGCGATCGCGGCCGGCCGGCTGGCGGAGACGGCGGCGGCGCTCCGGGCCGGCGCTGCCCCGGGCGAAGCTACTTCGTGTATTGGTTGATCAGATTCTGGACCTGATTGACCACTGACTGCGCGTCGTGGCCGGCGATCTTCTGGTAGTGGATGACGGTGTTCGACGCGCTGTTGGCGATCGAGATGGCCACGATCACGATGATCAGTAGGACGACGGCCAGGACGAGCAGCGCCATTCCGCGGCGAAAGCCCCGACTGTCCTGAGGCGGCGGCAGCGGAGCGGCCGCGGCGCGCCGGGCCGGGGCCGGCTCGGCCCGGCGGGGCGGCCGACGGCCCTCTATCGGCCGGGCGGCCCGGGTCTGGGCCGTCTGCGGGGCGCGGCGAGGAGTGATGCGGGTGGCGGCAGTGGCCTCGTCATCCCGGTCCTGAAACCGCGTGGCGGCGGTGGGCGGCTGCGGGGTCCGGCCGGGGGCAATCCCGCGCGCTCCGTCGCGGAGCATGTCGGCTAGCTCCAGGGCGTCTTCGGGCCGATCGTTTTGATCGATGGCGAGGGCCGAGGCGACGGCGAGAGCCAGGCTGTGCGGAACCTGGTTATCGAGCTCATCGAGCATCGGCGGAGCCTGCCGCTGCTGCTTGAGCGTCAGCTCGGAGAGCGAGTTGGCCTCGTAGGGCAGCCGGCCGGAGATGAGCTGGTAGGTGACCACGCCCAGCGAGTAGAGATCGGCGCGCGGTCCGGCCTCCTCGCCTCGTGCCTGCTCGGGCGCGAGGTAGGCGGCGGTCCCGAGCACCGAGCCGACCTGGGTGATGCTCGACTGATCGGTGGCGCGGGCGATGCCGAAGTCGGCCAGTTTGACGGCGTCGCCGTCGGAGACGAGCAGATTGCCCGGCTTGACGTCGCGGTGGATCACACCGTGACGATGGGCGTATTCGAGCCCGCGGCAGGCCTGCGTGACGATGTTCAAGGCGGTGTCGACGTCGAGGTGGCCACGATCGCGCAGCAGCTCGGCGCAGGAGTTGCCGGGCACGTGCTCCATGACGATGAAGTGCTGGTGGTGCCCGGCGTCAAAGCCGAAATCGAACACCTGGACGATGTTCGGATGCACCAGGCGGGCGGCCGCCAGTGCCTCCCGGCGGAAGCGCGAGACGAAGGTGGGATCGTCAGCCAGGTGGGCGGCGAGGAGCTTGATGGCCACGTACCGCTCGAGCCGGCTGTCAAAGGCCAGATGGACCGTCGACATGCCACCGACGCCTATGCGGCCTTCGATGCGGTACCTGCTCGCAATCGTCGTGGTGCCTGTCATGTGAATGCCCTAGCCCGGGGCACCGGCGCCACCGTTGCCGTTGCCGTTTGAGTCGTTTCCGTTGCCGCCGCCGAGGGCGCCGCCGCCGTTGGACGTACTAGTCGTACTCGAACTGGTCGGATTTGTTGCAGTACTGGAGCTCGAGGTACTGGTCGAGGTTGAGCTCGGAGTCGACGTCGTGCTCGGTGTGCTGGTCGTGCTCGTGGTGGAGGAGGAGGTCGAGCTGGAGGTACTGCTCGAGCTCGCGCAGTCCCGCGCGGCGAGCTGGCTGATCGTCGTGGCGCCCTGGCCGAGGTTGCGGACCAGCGTGGTGTTGACGTTGGCGGGCAGGGCCGCGACCTCGTTGCTGAACGCCTGGGCGGCCGTTCGGGCGCTTCCGCAGTTGCCCGCCGACACGGCCGACGAGACCGAGTTCAGCTGGGCGTTGAGGTTGCTGGACTGGCTGGAATCGAGCAGCCCGTTCTGGCCGCCGCAGGCGACAACGAAAGCAACCGCGAAGCCGAGGCCTCCGGCCAGGAATGCTCGCGAGCCATGGCCCATCCGGCGTTTGACTTTAGAGGCTGTCGCGGTTGAAGTGACGTTAGGTGCCGAGCTGCGCTCCAGGCCCGGGAAAAGGCGCGTTTACTGCCCGTAGAGCAGGCGTTCGGCCAACGAGTCCGGCAGCCGCGCCGCCCGGATCGCCGCCGCCGCCCCCGCGATGTCGTACTCCACGCGGTGGTAGTCGGCCGTCCAGTTGTCGAGGTCCAGGGACAGCCAGGCGGCCCGGGGGTCCCCGTCCCGGGGTTGGCCGACGCTCCCGGGGTTGAGCAGCCATTCGCCCTCGCGAAATCGTCAACAGGGTGCCGTCAGCCCGGGTCTCACCGGTGGCCGGCTCGCCCGGAAAGCGGGCAAACGACAGGGCGACGTGGCTGTGGCCGATCAAGGCCACGCGATCCGGCTGGACGTCGAGGCAGAGCTCGGCCTGCAGCGGTGACAGCACGTACTCCCAGACCGGATCACGCGGGCTGGCGTGGTAGAGACCGACGATCTCGTCGAGGTTCACGGGCTCGAGCTCGTCGAGAAATGCCCGCGTTTCGGCGGTGATCACCCCCTGAGTCCAGGTCGCGGCCAGCGCGGCGCCACGCGAGAACTGCTCCAGCGGCAGCGTGCCTCGCACTCCGAGGTCATGGTTGCCGGCCAAGCAGATCGCGGCGTGTTCCCGGGCCAGCTCCACGCAGGCGTTGGGATCAGCGCCGTATCCGACGAGATCGCCCAGGCACCACATCTCCTGGCAGCCGGAAGCCTCGATGGCGTCCAGCACGGCCTCGAAGGCCTGCCGGTTGCCGTGGATGTCGGAGACGATCGCGACCCGCATCCGTACAGTTTCTCTTGTGAGAGCTCTCACGCGCGCCCCGACCCTGCTGCCCGTCGTCCTGGCGGCGGCGGCTGCCGAGGGGGCGCGTCGCCTGTTGAGCCCGCGGGGTAAGGCGATCGAGCCCCTGCCGGTCTCCCTGGATCGCTACTTCAGCGCCGAGGAGATAGACCGTGGGCGATCCTATGCACGTCCTCAGCGAGCCCTCGGCCTGGTCCGGGCTGGAGTGGACCTGGCCGCCCTCGGGGCGGTGGTGGCCCGGCCGCCCGGCGCGCTGACGTGGGCCGCGCGGCGACCGGTGCTGGGCGGCGCCGGAGCTGCGGCCGGTCTGTCGGTGGCGCTGGTGGTGCCGACGCTGCCGCTGAGCGCGCTGTCGCGGCGGCGAGCGGTGGCCGTGGGGCTCGACACCCAGTCCTGGCTCGGGTGGTTGGCCGATCTTGGGAAGGCGCTGGGCATTCAGGTCGTTCTGGCCTCCGGGGCCGGGGCGGGCGTGGTCGCTTTGACCCGCAAGCGGCCCCGTTCCTGGTGGCTGCCCGCGGCGGGCTCCTCGGTGCTCCTGGGCGGCGTTCTGGCGGCGCTGGCGCCGGTCATCCTCGAGCCCCTGTTCAACGACTTCACACCCCTGCCCGAGGGTCAGACCCGGACCGACGTGCTCGAACTCGCCGAGCGGGCGGGCGTGAAGGTGGGGGAGGTCTACTCGGTCGATGCCAGTCGCCGCACGACAGCTGCCAACGCCTATGTCTCCGGTCTGGGCCCGACCAAGCGCGTGGTCCTGTTCGACACCCTGCTTGACCGCTACTCACGGGATGAGATCCGCCTCGTCGTCGCCCACGAACTCGGTCACGTTCGTCATCGCGATGTGCCGCGCAACGTTCTCTACGCGGCGCTCGTCGCTCCGGCCGGCGCGCTGGCCGTCCAAAGGCTGAGCTGGGTGCTGTCCGCGGAGCGGGGAACGCCGGCGATGCTGCCCTCACTGGCGCTCGCCGCGCTCCTGGTCAGTGCTCCGCTGGGCCTGATCGGCAACCGTCTTTCGCGCGCGGTCGAGCGGCGCGCCGACCAGTTCGCGCTCGAGCTGGCCGGGGCACCGGACGCGTTCATCTCCTTCGAGCGAACGATCTCCCTTCAGAACATCGCTGACCTCGATCCACCGCGCTGGGTGAGCCGCCTGCTGGCCACGCACCCGCCCACGCTCGAGCGGATCGGTGCCGCGGAGGCGTTTGCCGCCCGCGCCGCGGCCTAGGCTTCGGGCGCTCGCAGGACGATCACGCAGTTCTGACCCCCGAAACCGAACGCGTTGACCGCGGCGGTGCGGACCTCGGCCGGCCGTGCGGTGAGCGGGACATAGTCGAGGTCGCACTCCGGGTCGGGGTTATGCAGGTTGGTGGTGGGCGGGAGCACGCTGTCGCGCATGGCCAGGACACAGGCCATCACCGAGAGCGCGCCGGCGGCGGCGATCAGATGGCCGGTCATCGACTTCGGCGAGCTGATCGGTACGCGCTCGGCGGCGGTGCCCAGGGCGCGATGCACGGCACGCGTCTCGGCGGCATCATTGGCCCGCGTGGCCGTCCCGTGGGCGCACATGTAGTCGAGCTCGTCTCCGCGAACACCCGCGTTTTCGAGGGCGAGCGAGATCGCGCGGGCGGCGTGCACTCCGCTGGGCTCGGGCGCGCTCATGTGAAACGCGTCCGCGGTCAGCGCCCCGCCGGCGACTGAGGCGTAGGGGCGGACGCCCCGAGCGGCGGCGTGGGCGGCGGATTCGACCACCATCACGACCGCCCCCTCACCGAACACGAACCCGTCGCGCTCGGCGTCGAACGGGCGGCTGGCCGATTCTGGATCGTCGTTGCGCTGTGAGAGCGGGCCCATCTTGGCCAGTCCGGCCAGCATCGTCTCGGTCAGACCCGCGTCGGTCCCACCGGCCAGGACGACGTCGGCCTCCCCGGCCAGGATCAGGCGCCGGGCGTCGAGCAGCGCCGCAGTACCGCTCGCGCAGGCCAGGGCGCTGGCCGAGACTGGGCCGTGGAAACCGTGATCGATGGCCACCTCGCAGGCGGCCATGTTGGGGATCATCGACGGCACCCAGTAGGGGCTCACCTCACGCACGCCGTTGGCGGCCATGCCGAGCACGTTCTCCTCGGTCTCCGGCAGCCCCCCGATGGCGGTGTGGATCAACACGCCGGCGCGGGCGGTTCCCTCGGCCGTGAGCTCGAGGCCGGCGTCGCTGACCGCCTCCCGGGCGGCGACGATGGCCAACTGCGAGAACCGCGCCGTGCGCCGGGCCCGTTTGGGGCCCAGCGCGGCCACCGGATCAAAGCCGCGGACCTCGGCGGCGATCCGGACCGGCAGCGAGGAGGCGTCAAAGCGGGTGATGGGGCCCACGCCCGAACGCCCGGCGGTCAGCCCCTGCCAGGTCTCGGCCGCGCTGTTGCCGAGCGGGGTCAGCGCGCCGATCCCGGTGATCACCGGGTCCTCAGACAAGGAGCGGCGCTCATTTAGCGAGAAGCCGGCCGTTGGCGGCGTCATCCGCCGCCTGCTCGCGCAGGCGGTAATGGAGCTTCTTGCCCGTGGCGGTCATCGGGAGCTGATCGACAAACCGGTACAGGCGAGGGCGCTTGTAGGCGGCCAGCATGTGGTGACCCCGGCAGTGCGCCTCGAGCGTGGCCGCGTCCAGGTCGGGATCGTTGGCCACCACGTAGGCGACGACGATCTCGCCCCAGCGGGGGTCGGGAAGACCGACCACGGCCGCGTCGCTGACGGCCGGATGCTCGCCGAGCACGGCCTCGACCTGCGTGGGATGAACGTTCTCGCCGCCGGAGATGATCATGTCGTCCTTGCGGCCGACGATCGTGACGTACTCGTCCTCATCCCAGGTCGCGAGGTCCCCGATGTACAGCCAGCCGTCATGGAAACGCTCGGCCTGCTCCTGAGGCTGGTTGACGTAGGCATAGCCGGACTTGACCGATCGCACGATCACCTCACCTACCTCGCTCCGATCCTTGGCGGCGTGGTCCTCGGGCTCGGCACGGCGGTCCTCGTAGATGCGGACCACGGCGACGTCGTCGTCGGTGCACGCACGCCCGGCCGATCCTGCGTGTTCGGGCAGGTCGCTGGGCCGCAGAAAGGTGTTCCAGAACGCCTCAGTGGTCCCGTACCCGTTGTAGATGCGCGGCGTGAGGAGCCGCTGGTACCGCAGGCAGGCCTCGCGGTCGAGCGGGGCGCCCATGGTCACGATCCCGCTCAGGCTGGAGAGATCCCGCGGGCGCTCGCTCTGCTCCTGGCTGAGCAGGGCCAAGTTGGTCGGTGCCCCGATCAAGAAGGTCAGCCGACGCTCTGCGACCAGGTCAAGGACCGCAGGCGGATCGAACTGCCGCAGCGGCAGGGCCTCCGCGCCGACGTAGAGAACGGGGTTGGGACCACCCGAATAGAGACCGCCGCGGTGAAACCAGGGCGTCATGTTGAGGGTTCGGTCCTCAGGCGAGAGGGGGAAGTGCATGATCACGTCGTGGGCGCTGAGCACCTCGACCAGGCTGTTGAGCGAAACGCCCTTGGGCATCCCGGTGGTCCCGGACGTGTAGAGGCGAGTGGTCTCGTCATAGACGGTCAGCCCACTCGGGGAGGTCGGCGGCTCGGCCGTATCGCTCATCAGTTCGGTGAAAGGCCGGGCCGACCCCGGGCCGTCGTCGCCGACCACCGCGGTCACCGACGGCACGTGCTCGGACCGGCTCAGTGCGTCGGCAGCGGTGGCGCTGAGCGCGCCGTCGTAGATGAAGGCCTTGGGGTGGCTGTCATCGATCACGTACGCCGTCTCGCCGGATGAGAGACGGAAGTTGATCGGTGAGGAGATCGCCCCCAGCCGTTGGGTCGCCACCCACAGGAGGACGAACTCGGGACAGTTGAACAGCGAATAGACGACCACGTCGCCGACGCCGACGCCGGCCTCGCCGAGACCCGCGGCGAGGCGCCCGGACTCGGCCCACAGCTCGGCGTAGGTCCAGGAGCGACCGTCGGCCGGATCACTGAGCGCGGGACGGTTGGCGAACCGATGGGCGTTGCGCTCAACCCCAGCCAAGTAGGTGAAGCGATGCTCGAAGACCGCGCGGAAGGCGGATGCGTCGTAGCGGTACCCGCTCAGCGCGCCACCTCCAGAGAGTGCAGCCGGGTCCGGACCTCGGCGAGCCGCTCGTACTGAGTCAGCTGATCACCGGCCAGCGGGAAGAGGATGAACTCCGAGACCCCGACGCCGACATATTCGTGCAGCCGCTCGACCACGCGCTCGATCCTACCCAGGGGCGTCCACTGCTCGACGGCGGAAAGGCCCAGCCCGTATTGCCCCTGAAGGTGGCGATCCGCCTGCTGGGCCGCGCGGCCCTCGTCATCGTCGATGTGGACCCCGATCAGCAGCGTCACCGACGGGCGTGCGCGGCCTTCGGCGGCGGCCACTTCGGCCAGGCGCTGCGCCCGTTCACCGAGCCGCCTCGGACTCAGCCACATCGGAAGCCAGCCGTCGGCGTACCGGGCCGCTCGCCTGAGCGCGGGCTCGCCGCGACCGCCGACGAGAAGGCGCGGAGGGTGGGGAAGAGCCGGCTCCAGGGCCGGGATCTCCAGACGGGGGGCGCCACCGCCCGGGGTGATCGTGGCCGGCTGACCGCTCAGGAGGGCTGGCAACACGCCCAGCGTCTGATCCAGTCGCGCTCCGCGCTGATCAACGGGAATGCCGGCGGCGGCAAATTCCTGCGGAAATTCTCCGCCCACGCCGACGCCAAGGGTCAGCCGCCCCTCGGAGATCGCCTGGAGCGTGACCAACTGCTTGGCCGTCCAGGCGAGCGGGCGCAGACCGAGCAGGAGAACGCTGAAGCCGAGCTCGATGTGCTTGGTAACCGCGGCCGCCGCCGCCAGGCTGGTTGGGCCGTCCAGGTTCGGCGCCGGACTGGCCAGGTGATCTCCGACCCAGGCCGAATCAAAGCCCAGCTCCTCGGCCCGGCGCGCCGCCGCCAGGAGCGGTATGTCCCCAGTGCGAAAGGGGTCGAAGGTCGGCAGCAGGATGCCGCAACCCACCACCCCGGTCACCCTCCGGCGTGGATCAGCTCCCGGCGGAGGGCGGGGGAGGTCCGCCTCCCCACTCGGGAAGGCTCTTGATGCCCTCGCGCGTCTGCCACTTGGAGTAGTTGTCCTGCATGGCCTCGATCAGCTCGCGCATGAAGCGAGGGCTCAGGTTGATGCGTGAGACCACGACACCGGGGATTTCCTCCTCCTCGACCTCATGGTCGACGCGGGCGAAGGTGACGGTGAACTCGTAGTCAGAGTGGCTGACGTTGGCGAAGTTCGAGTAGACGCCGGCCATGATCTCCGGCGAGAAGTGGATGTTGATGTGGCGTTCGGGCTGATTGGGATCTTCCATATGTTCGTAGTATCCCATCGTGCGCATCGTCGTTGTCGCCGTGGGGAGATTGCGGCCGCCATTTGCCGATGACATCCAGCACTACCAAAAGCTGCTGGCTGGTCACACCCGCCTCGAGCTGATCGAGGTTCGCGAGGACGAACAGGTGATGCGGCGGATCCCCGACCGGGCGTTCGTCTCGCTTTTGGACCGTGGCGGCGACCACCCCGACTCGCTGGCCTTTGCCAATTTCCTCGAGGATCGGCGCCGCAGTGGGATCGATCTGTGCTTTGTGATCGGGGGGCCGTTCGGGCTCGAGCTGGAGGACGTCGACCACCGGCTCTCACTAGGGGCCATCACTCTGCCGCATCAACTCGCCCGGGTGGTGCTGCTCGAGCAGCTCTACCGCGGGCACAAGATCCTGGCTCGTGAGCCGTACCACTACTAACCATGAGTAGCGGCGGCGACATCCCGGGGCGGCGGCGTCGGGCGCTGGAGCAGCGCACGCGCAACCGGCGCGAGGTGCGGATGTTCGCGCGCCGCCTGATGGTCCTGTTCGTCGCCCTGGCGGCGTTGATCGTCATCGGCACGCTGGCCTTTGCCCTGACTGAGGGGTCCTCGATGGGCTACTCGTTCGCGTGGACGCTGGACACGGTGACCACCCTGGGGGCGATCCCGGACCCCCACGACGCGGCCGGCCGGGTGGTGGTCGTCGCGCTGGAGCTATTTGGCATAGGTACGCTCTTTTACGGCCTGGCCACGGTGGCGGAGTTCTTCGTCTCGGGCCAGCTCAGCGGCCTGCTCGACGAACGGCGGACTCAGCGCGTGATCGACTCCTACTCAGACCACTTCATCATCTGCGGCTTCGGTCGCGTCGGCCGCCAAGTGGCGCGCGACCTGCGCCTGGGCGGGGTGCACCACGTCGCCGTTGACAGTGACCCGGGCCACCGGGAGCTGGCGGCGTCGATGCGTGTCCGCTACATCGAGAACGAGGCCGCCGACGATGAGGTGCTGCTGAAGGCCGGGATCGAGCGCGCGCGGGCCCTGATCGCGTGCGTCGACTCCGACGCGGAGAACATCTTCATCGTCCTGACCGCGCGGGGTCTGCGGCCCGATCTGCTCATCGTGGCCCGCGCCTCGGCCGAGGACAGCGAGAAAAAGCTTCGCCAGGCCGGTGCCGACCGGGTGATCTCGCCCTACAAGACGTCGGGCTCGGAGATGGCCCGGGTCGCGCTCCACCCCCAGGTCGGCGGGGCGGTTCAGGTCGCCGACTACCGGATGGAGGAGATCGACGCCACGGCCGGCAGCGATGGAGTCGGCAAGACGATCCAGGCCGTGCGGGGCGAATCGGTGATCGTCGCCGTTCGCCACACCGACGGCCGCCTCGAACCGCAGCCCGCCCCGGGAACCGTCATCGAGGCCGGGGACATGTTGGTGGCGATCGGTAGTCCGGCCGCGCTCGAGGAGCTCGAAACAGCCTTTCAGCCCGTCGTGGTGCCGAGCTCGTGACACCGCCGCTGCTGGAGCTGCGCGAGGCCGTTCAGGCCGCTGCGGCCACTGTCCGGGGCGATGGCGAGGCCCCGTCCCAGACGCGGGTCGAGCGCCCCAAGCGGGACAACCAGGGGGACTACTCGACCAACGTGGCCATGCTGCTCGCTCCGGCTCTGGGCGCGCCCCCGCGCGAGATCGCCGCCCGCGTCGGTAACGAGCTGGCCCAGTCTCTGAGCGCCGAGCTGGCCAGCTGGGAGATCGCCGGGCCCGGCTTTTTGAACCTGACCCTGTCCGACGACTGGTACCGCCGCGCGACGCGCATTGTGCTCGAGGCCGGGGACCGTTATGGGGCCGACGCCGTCGAGCGGCCCGAGCGGGTGCTGATCGAGTTCGTCTCCGCCAACCCCACGGGCCCGCTGGTGGCCGCCAACGGCCAGGCCGCCGCCTACGGCGACGCGCTGGCCCGGATCCTCGAGCACTGGGGCCATCACGTCCACCGCGAGTACTACTTCAATGACGCCGGCGGCCAGATCCGCCTGCTGGGCGAATCGGTTCTGGCTCGCGCCCGCGGGGGGCAGATCCCCGAGGGCGGCTACCAGGGCGACTACGTGAGCGAGCTCGCCGAGACGATCCCGGGTGTCGAAGCGATGACCGTGGAGCAGGCCGCCCATGCGGCGGTCGAGATCCTGCTCCGGCAGGTCAAGGCGACCCTCGAGCGTTACCGCGTCCACTACGACCGTTTCTTCAGCGAGCGGACCCTGCACGAAGGGTCCCCCTCGTACCTGGACCGGGCGCTGGAGATCGTGGCCGAGGGCGGCAACAGCTACCGCTCAGACGGCGCTCTGTGGCTGCGCACGACGAACTTCGGCGACGACAAGGACCGGGTGCTCAAGCGCGCCGACGGAGCACCCACCTATCTGGCCGCTGACCTCGCCTATCTGCTCGAGAAGCAGGAGCGGGGGGTGGAGCGCCAGCTGCTGCCGGTCGGCGCCGATCACCACGGTTATGTGGCCCGGATGAAGGCGGCCTCGGCCGCGCTCGGCGCGGATCCCGACCGGCTGGAGATGCCGATCCTCCAGTTCGTGCACCTCGTGGAGGGCAGCGAACGCGCCGCGATGTCCAAGCGCCGGGGAGAATTTATCCGTCTCGATGACCTGCTCGATGAGATCGGGGTCGACGCCACCCGCTACTTCATGCTCCAGCGCTCGCACGACCGGACGGTCGACCTAGATCTCGACCTGGCCAAGCGTCAGGACCGCGAGAACCCCGTCTACTACATCCAGTACGCCCACGCCCGGATCGTGACCATGCTCGGCAAGCTGTCACCTGAGCGGGTGGCCGCCGCCCTTGCCCCCGACGCTGACTGGGGCGACGGGGAGCTGCATGCGGCCGAACGGGCCCTGATCAAGACGCTGGCCTCGTTCCCGGACGAGGTCGCGGAGGCGGCGATCAGACGCGGTCCGCACCGGATTGCCGCCTACGCGCTGGAGCTGGCCCAGGAGTTCACCGCCTTTTACCGCGACTGCAAGGTCGTGGGCGTCGAGCCGGAGTCCGTCGAGTCCTTTCGGATCGCCCTCTCCCAGAGTGCGCGTCAGACAATCGCCCTCGCGCTGGGGCTGCTCGGCGTGTCGGTCCCGGATTCGATGTAGCCGCGGGCTGGGTCCTCGGACCCGCGGTCGAGCCTGGGTCAGGCCTGCCGGGCCAGATCCTCACGCAGGCGCCGCTCGTCCTCGGGATCCAGTGGTCTCGAGGCGCCGGTCATGGGTTCGGCGGCGGCGAGCCGCGAGCGCCGGCGCCACTTCGGCAGCGTGTAGATCAGGACGGCCCCCCCGACGATCAGGATCGCCGGCGGCAGGATGTAGATCACCAGGTTGAACCCATGGGCCGGCGGCTTGGCCAGCACGGCGGGGCCGTAATTGGCGACCAGGTTCTTCTCGATCTGAGTCTTGGTCAGGCCCTGGAATATGAGTTGGCGGATGTAGGCGCGCTCCGAAAACGCCTCGGGTGACTGGGCCACGGCCAGCGGCTCGTGGCAGGCCACGCACATGACGTCGCTCTGGACCTGGAGGAAGGAGGCCCGACTCTTGGCGGCGGCGATCCCGGCCTGGGTCAGGGGCGAGCCCAGCAGCAGGGCGGCACTCAGCAGCACCAGGATCGCCCGCAGGCGACGGCGGTTCACGAGCGCTCAGCCAGGATCGGGGGCAGCGTCTTCTTCAGCCATGTGTTGTCGAGCTGAAAGCGGCGCAGCGCCTGGATGCGGCCCTGGCGATTGATGACGAATGTCTCGGGGACGCCGGTGGTCCCAAACGAGCGCACGAAGTTGCCGCTCACGTCCCGCAAGACGGGATAGGTGATGTGCTCCTGATGCACAAAGGCCTCAGAGGCCGAGGTGTTGTCGAGATAGGTCACACCGAGGATGGTGGCGTGGTGCGAGCGCAGGGTCCGCTCGGCGTCGGCCAGGATCGGCGCCTCGGCCTTACACGGGTCACACCAGGAGGCAAACACGTTCAGCACCACCACCTGGCCCCGGTAGTCGGCCAGCGACTTGCTCTGGCTGGACCCGAGGACAGGGAGCGCCGTGGTGGCGTCGGGCGCGGCCGGGAAGGTCCCGCGCGCGACCCGGGCGTCGATCGAGGAGCCACCGGCCTGGCCCGAGACGCCAAAGGTCAAAAGCGCCAACAGGGCCACGGCGGCGATTCCGATCAGTCCCGGAAGGATGAGCCGGCGCATAGCCGAGGAAACTTTAGAGACCGGGCGTGTGGTGATCGCCGCGTGTGCCGCGGTGCCTGCGGGTATCCGTCCACCAAGCGTCCACAAAAGGTAGGGAGGAAGCATGGGCGATCGCGCTCAACGGCTCAAAGGGAAGGCTCAGGAGACCAAGGGGCGCATGAAGCGCCAGACCGGCAAGGACACGCGCCGCCCGGGCACCGAGGCTCGGGGCACGGCCGAGGAGCTCAAGGGCAAGGCCAGGAACGCTGTGGGGAAGATCCGCAGCGCCGCCAAGCGGGGGACGCGCTGAGCGGGCGGCGGAGCCGCGCCCAGCGCGGGAGAGACGACACAAAAACGAGGAGACGCCAGCAAAACGGCTAGCGATGAGCAACTGCGGGCAACCACCGTCCGCAACATGCACAGAGCGCGTCTTGTGGACGGACCTTCCGTCCACAAGACGCCCGAGCGAAGTCCGTCGATCCGCCGGCCGCGTTCCTTGAACTGACTCTGGTTCAATTGACCAGGGCATACGCGGTGGTAGCTCAGTTGGTAGAGCGTCGGCTTCCCAAGCCGAAGGTCGCGGGTTCGACCCCCGTCCGCCGCTTACGAAAGACGCCCGCCGGATGCGGGCGGAGCGCGGTTTCGCTTGCTGAGCCCGCTTGTCGGCGAACTCGCGCCGGACCACCTTCGTAACCACGCAGTAACCCATCGAAGGGCGGCCGTGACAAATGTCACCGTTCACCTCGGAGTGGAGCTGGGACGGTTGTGACCTAAGCCGTCACCCTGACCACCGGCCCTTCAGCGGGCCTCTTCCTCCGGGGAGGAAAGATGGTTCTATCCCTGACTATTGATGTCGTGCTGGCCGCGCTCGTGCTCACGGGCATCGTCGGCTTAGTCGTCTGGAGCGTCACGACCCAGCACCGTGATCCGGGCTGCGAACGCAGCCGACTCGCTCAGGACGGGTCCGGACACGCCGCGATCCGCCTCGCCACCCCGGCCGACGTGGAGCAGAGCCAGCCGGTGGCGTGGGAAGCGCAGACCGCCATCGGTCACTGGCGTCGCCTGGCATAGAGGCTGATCTCACTTCGGGTCTGGGACACGTGCGCCATCTGCCAGAACCCAAGGCGCCTTTCCGTGCTGGCCGCGCAGGAAAGCGTCCGAGCGCTGACCCCCGGGGAGCGCAGGACGGTCAACGTCAACTAACCGCGCGGCTCAAACCGAGGCAGGTGGGCCACAGTCCAGGGCGGCGCAACTGTGACAAAAGTCGCAGTTCGCGGCCGCCGGCGAGTCCATACGCTTCGACCATGAGGAACGCCACTTGCAGACAACGGGGCGTCCTCAAGCGGCCGGTGCACGGCGGCACACGACGATTGTGGGGGCCAGTTGGAGTCCGGGCTTGCGAAAACTCCGGACTCTGCGGTACGGCCGTTCGCATGCGAACGGAACGAAGCGGTCCGGGCGGATTGGGGCGTCCGCCCGGACCCGCTGCGTTCTGGCGCTGCCGTTGGCGCGCTCGTTCAGGCTCGGCCGGCTCCGGAGCGCTCCCGGAGCGCTGCCGTATCCAGCACGGTGATCGTCTTGTGATCGGTCGCCACCCAGCCGAGCTGCCGCATCAGCCGTAGCGCCCGCGAGACCGTTTCACGGGTGGCGCCGGTCCAATGGGCGAGCTCGTCCTGACTGAGCGACAGCTCGATCCGGGTTCCGCCGGCGGCGACGGCGCCGTGTTCTGAGGACAGCTCCACCAGGCGTCTGGCCACGCGTCCGAAGCTGTCTCGGGTAGCCAGGTCGACCACGTCCTGGGTCGCCTCGGCCAGTCGCCTGACGAGCGTCCGAATCAGGACGATCGCAGCGTCCGGATGGTCGCGGAGAAAGGTCGCCAACTCATGCCGTGCAGAAACCCGGCCTCTACCTCTTCCACGGCCACCGCGGTCGCGGTTCGTCGCCCGGACCCGAAGGCGCTCATCTCGCCGATCAGCTCCCCCGGTCCCCGCATCGCCAGCACAACCTGCCGACGATCGACGCCAAAGGCCACCAGCCTGACCCGACCGCTGAGGACGAGCACGACGTCGTCACCCGCCGCGCCCGCGCGGAGAAGTTCCGCACCACACTTGATCGTCTTGCGGCGCACCGTTCCCAGAAGCGCGTCGGCGTCCTCGCGTGCAAGCTGCCGCAGAAACGGGATCTGGCCTTCGGGCACGCGCCGATTCTCCCAGAACCTCGGAACCGCCCCGGACGGACGACCCAGACGCCGGAGGCGGGTGCGCTACGCTGACAGGGTCAGATAGCGATGGCAACCAGAGGGCGAGACCTTCTTCTGAACGTCCCCTTCCCGCGAAAGCCGCCGGATCTTCTGATGGCCGAGAGTCCACCCATGGGTGGGCTTTCCGCGTTAAGCCGGCGCACGCCCGCGGGAAGCACAGTCCGTCGAGGCCGCCCATCACGGACTCGGCGAACGCCAAAGCGGCGGCGATCAGGGCAGGATGTCGGTCAGCGTCGCCGTGAACCGCTCGCCCGACTCCTCGAGTTCGCCCTCGATGTGCAGGCGGGCGGGACCGGTCTCGGTCCACAGGTCAAGGAAGTAGGCCCAGCCCGGCTGAGTCGAATCATCAGACTTGGTGATCGCCTCGACCTGGTAGACCTCGCGCGGCGGCAGCACCAGCGACTCGGGGCAGTCGTCCTCGACGCGACGA
Source organism: uncultured Solirubrobacterales bacterium (assembly GCA_963849455.1). GTDB lineage: Bacteria > Actinomycetota > Thermoleophilia > Solirubrobacterales > Solirubrobacteraceae > Palsa-465. The sequence goes on from CAWKHE010000005.1 coordinate 541,479, forward strand.
CGCATGTCCTCGACACTGAGCCGGTTGCGAGACGCGACGCGAAGCTCCTCGTAGTCACCGTCAACGACCATGCCGACGACATCATCCAGGGCCCGGTACATCGGGTCCGGCATCAGCTCGAGCGATTCGACGACTTCTCCCCTTCGGCCCAACTCGTGGCTCGGCGTCAGGTCGAGCCGGCTGTAGAAGTAGTCCTCGCACGCCGCGCGGGCCTGGCGGCGGATCCCCTTCGACAACCCCGCGCTGCCGAGCGCGAAAACGGCAGCATCGATCGCCTCCTCGAGCGTTCCGTGGCGGCGCGTCAGCTGCGCTGTGATCGCCCGACCGTGTTCCGTGTCGCGCGCCATTGATGAGCCGTCCAACAGAATCGATGGAGCGTCGTGGCGGTTGTAGCCGGGGCAGGCCCGGACCGCAGAATGAAGGACGATGAGGTGGTCGCCCATTACGCCCGCGCGGGTGATCGATCGCCGGGCGGCAGCCGGATCGGCAAGCTCGCCGGACGCGTGGATGGCAGGGCTGTCATGACTACGCATCCTAGGAAGGGCGGCCGGACCAGATCGGGCTGCGGACCTCCGTGACGAATAGGCGTGTTCGTCGAAGAATGGGAGAGCAGAGAGGCGCTCGATGGACCTCGCCGACGTCAGTACCGCCTGACCACCGCTGCCACCGGTCGCATTTGGCCTCGCCGCTAGCTGGATGCAGCGGGGCTACCGAGCGCCTTGGCCTTGATCGCGTCGAACTCGGCCTGGGTGATAGCGCCGCTGTCCAAGAGCCGCTTTGCCGTTTCGATCTCGCTCGCGGGGCCGCCGGTCCCGGCGGTCGTGCGCACGTACTCATCCAGCTGTGCCTGAGAGGTCTGGACGTCCTTCATCCTTCGGTCGGCCATCCCGGTGTGATAGGCGATCACGTAGATCAGTACACCGACCCACGGAAGGATCACGATCAGGACGATCCACGCGGCTTTCGCCCAGCCCGAGAGGTCGTGGCGACTAAACAGGTCGATGAACACCGTGATGGCGATCCAGATAAACAGGATCCACGCAAAGACGATGAGGATGTCCCACAAGACGTTCAGGAACGGATACGACGACGCAGTGATCAGCAACGCGGTTTACCTCCGGTCGGTCGGCTTGAAGCGTCTTTGGACTGCTTCGGCGATCGCAGCATGCCGTTCCCCGGCGGGTCGCCGCATCACCTAGAAGGGATGAGGACGCTCGCCTGGACGATCGAGGGAGGTCTGCCGTGAGTCAACGGCTCTGCGTGCGCGCGTAGCGCACCAGGTTGAGCAGAAGCCAGAGGTCGAGGGCCAGGAACGGCAGGAACACGAGCCCCCACCAGTAGCCCTTCGCGCATAGGAACACGGTGACAAAGAGAATCCACGGCGCGAGAAGGGCGCGCCCGACGATCACCGCTCTGTAGTTCTTACGTCCCCAAGGGCCAACCCGAGCGACGTGCTGTTCGTCTCTCGTCATTTCAGAAATTCATCCTATGAGAGCCACGGCGGCGGTAACGAGCTCGGCGTTGTCTGCCGCGGTGCGCCCGTCGGGCAGTACGAGCACGTCCTCCAGCCCGACTCGCACGTCGATGCCGGCTGCTCCGGCGGCTGAGATGACTTCCCAGGTCATTTCGCCCGAGCCGTGCCACAGTTGCGGGACCCCCTTGGGCGATCAACTCCGCGATCGCCCTGGCGTCGTCGGCGCCACCATCAGCGGCGACGACCACTCGGAGGATCTGGTGTCCGAACGCGCTGCCACGCAGCGCCTCGGCGTCAGCCGGCACGGCCACCCCTGCCTCGATGGCCATGCCCGCGTGCAGCGCCGCTCGGGCGACTCCCATCCAACCGAGCTCGTGAGACGTTCACCGAGACGAAATCAGGTCGATGCCGCCAGGCGGTCATTGCCGCGGCACGGGCGAACGGATCGGGGTCAATCGCAGCCGAGGTCGAGAGCCCAACCGGGAGGCGCGGGGCCGCGGCACGGATCGCGGCTACCGCGCCATCGCAGACCTTCGCGTCCAGGGTCGGCACCCCTCCGCTCCCGCGAGGATGCACGTGCACGGCAAACGCTCCCGCCGCCTGGACAGCGACCGCATCGGCGGCAAGCTCGGCTGGCGCCAGCGGTACCCCGGGGTGCTCGGACCGCGTACGCCCTCCGTTCAAGCACGCCTGCACCGCCATCGGCCGAAGTGTGACGCCCGGGGCCCCGCGACGGTGCCATCTCAGCTCACCGCCGACCGTGAGAAGACGCGGATGGAGATCATGGTCAGAGCGGCCGCGCACACCGCGACGACGGCCAGGCTGAGCCACGCCTCGGTGGCCACGTTGCTCATTCCCCAGATGTCGTGCAGGCCCTTGCCGGACGGGTCGATGAAGCCGTAGCGCAGCAGCGCCAGCGCGTGCGTGAGCGGCATGACCTTCGCGACCGCCGCAAGCACGCCCGGCATCGCGCTGATCGGGAACAGCGCGCCGGCGAAGAAGAACGGCAGGATCGCCAGCACCGGCGTCGCGCCGACGTAGTCCTCCTCCTTGGTGACGCGGCTGGCGACGCGTCTCGGCGAGGCCGTACATGAATACGGTGAACAGCAGCGACGGCGGCGAGGAACCACGCGACGCCGCTCGCGGTGATGTGGAACACGCCGCCGCGCAGTGCCGACAGCCCGACCACGACCGAGCGCCTGCAGCGCGGCGAGCACGAGCGCGACGATCAGGTTGCCGAGCACGAGATAGGCGCGCGGGATCGGCGCGGCGAGCAGCTCGCGCTGGGCGCCGCTGTGGCGGTCGACGATCACGCTCAAACCGGCGAACACGCAGCTCAGCGGGATCACCAGCCCGACCGCGCCGACGCCGACGAACGACGTGTAGTCGATGTGCGAGTGCAAGCCCGCCGGTGGCCTTCTTGAGCGCGGGCGCGAGGATCAGCGCGAGCAGCGCCGGGCCGAGCAGCGGCACGGCGATCTGGCGCGGGCGTGCGCGACGTCAGCATCGCGCGGCGGCGGGCGAGCGTGAGCAGGGCGCCTGCCCGGCGCGCACGCGCGGCGGCCGCGGGCGGGAGGATACGGCTTCGTGACTGCGGCTGACATCGTTGTTGCTTCTCGCGTAGGGGTCGTGGTCTAGCGGTTCGGCGAGCTGCTGCGCCGGTCAGCCGGAGGTAGACGTCGTCGAGCGTCGGCGCGCGGGTCGCGAGCTCGGCGGCGCGCACTGCTCGGCGTCGACGCCGGCCAGGGCGTCGGTGGCGCTGCGACTCGTGGAGCGGCACGGTGACGCGGGCGCCGACCGCGAACGCGTCGTCGTCGGCGATGCCGCGCTCGCGCAGGCGCGCCAGCGCGCGTTGCGGGTCGCCGTCGACGCGGAACTCGAGGATCTCGTCGCCGAGCCCGGCGAGCAGCGCCCGCGGGCGTGTCGAGCGCGACGAGCTCGCCGTCGTGGATGATCGCCACGCGGTCGCACAGCCGCTCGGCCTCGTCGAGGTAGTGCGTAGTGACCAGGATCGTCAGCTCTTCGCGTGCGCGCAGTCCGGCGATCACGTCGAGCAGCTCGTGGCGGATCCGCGGGTCGAGCCCGACGGTCGGCTCGTCGAGGAACAGAACCTGCGGGCTGCGAGACGAGCGCGCGCGCGATCTCGAGTCGCCGCCGCTCGCCGCCGCTGTAGGTGCCGACCGGTCGGTCGATCAGCTCGGCGAGCCCGAGCGCATCGACGAGCTCGTCCATCCTCCGCGCGCCTTCGTTGCGCGCGATGCCCCACAGCCGCGCGTGGAGCTCGAGGTTGTCGCGCCCGCTCAGGCCGCGGTCGACGACCGGCTCCTGAAACACGACGCTGCTCACGACCGCGCGCGAGCAGCGGCTGCTCGGCCACGTCGTAGCCGGCCAGCACGCGCGCTGCCCGCCGTCGGGCGCGATCGTCGTCGTCAGCATCCCGACGGTGGTCGACTTGCCGGCGCCGTTGGGTCCGAGCAGGCCGAACACCTCGCCCGTGGCGACGTCGAAGTCGATCGCCCTTGACCGCTTCGACTCCGCCCGGGTATGTCTTGCGCAATGCCTGCGCACTTCGATGGCATGCATTCTGTCGTCTCCTGTCTCATGTTCGCGACGACCGGTCACGTCGTCGCGTCTCGGCTCGTCTACCGCTGAGACGGATCCCGACGCGAGGATGTGACCGATGAGATCGCAGAGCAGTGGCAGGCGGAGCAGTTCGAGGAGCAACCGCGCCCACCTCGAGGCGGTCGCCTACCGGATGCTCGGGTCGATCACGGAGGCCGACGACGCCGTTCAGGAGGCGTGGCTGCGCTTCGACCGTGCCGACACGGCCGCGGTCGAGAACACTGCGCGCGTGGCTGACGACGGTGGTCAGCCGGGTGTGCCTCGACATGCTGCGCGCGCGCCGGGCGCGCCGCGAGGAGCTGTCGACGAGTGGCTCCCGGAGCTCGATCGTGACGCTCGACGACGCCAACGATCCCGAGCAGCGAGGCGCTGATCGCCGACTCGGTCGGCGTGGCGCTGCTCGTCGTGCTCGAGACGCTCTCGCCGGCCGAGCGACTCGCGTTCGTGCTCCACGACATGTTCGGGATGCCGTTCGACGAGATCGCGCCGATCATCGACCGCAACGTCGCCGCCACGCGCCAGCTAGCGAGCCGCGCCCGGCGGCGTGTGCGCGGCGCCGAGCCCGAGCCGCTCGCCGACGAGCCTCGTCAGCAGCGCAAGGTCGTGGAGGCGTTCCTGGCCGCGTCGCGCGACGGGAGACTTCGACGCGCTGCTGGCGGTACTGGACCCGGACGTGGTGCTCCGTGCCGACCGTGGCCCACACTTCGAGCCGGGCCCGGTCGAGATCAACGGAAGCGCGCCGGTCGCGGAGGTGATCCTGGAGCGGGGCACGCCAGTCGCCCGCTTCGCGCGCCCGGCGATCATCGACGGCCAGGCCGGAGCCTACGTTGCCCTGCCCAGCGGGCTGCTGTCGGTCGTCAAGTTCACGGTCGAGAGAGGGCGCGTGACGGGACTGGACCTGGTCCTCGATCCGGACACGCTGCGGAGCCTGCGCATCTGACCTGTAGCGCCCACCGATGGCGAGTCAGACGGCCGTGTCGGGCGCGCCTGACGCCGGGTGAGGAGGGGAGACGCCGACATCCCCGCTGGGGTACCGTTGTCGCATCGCCGCGGCGTGGGGTGCGCGCATGCCGACCGCGCGCGGGGGCGAGCCCGACCTGCACGCCCTAGGTCCGGGTCGGCTCGCCTCGCGGCTCGTGGTGCGCGACGAGGATCGCGCCCTCGCCGGTCGCGTAGGCCTCCTCGCCGTGTTCGACCACGTCCATCCCGATCGCCTCCTCGCGCTCGCTGGCGCGCAGGGGCATGACCAGCCCGAGCAGCCGCAGGATCACATACGTGGCGCGCGAACGCGTAGGCCGGCGCGGCGAGCGCCGCGATCGCCTGCCAGCCGAGCAGTCCCGGCGTGGCCGAACGCGAGGCCGTTCGACGACGCCGTTCCATGACAGCTGGGCGAACACGCCGATAAAGAGAATGCCCGGTGAAGCCGGCCAGGCCGTGCGCCCCGAGCACGTCAAGCGTCTCGTCGAGTCGGGTTCGCGGCCGCCAGATGATCACCGCGTAGCTCGGGAAGCGCCGCGACCACGCCCAGCAGCATCGCGGCGAGCGGGCTGATGTAGCCGGCCGGCCGGCGTGATGCCCACGCATCCGACGATGATCGCCGTGGCCGCTCCGATCGCCGTGATCCGTCCGCCGCGGATCAGATCGAGCACGAACCACGTGACCAGCGTGCACGCCGGCGTGAGCAGCGTGTTGGTGAACGCGAGCACGCCGGGATGCCCGGTCGAATACCCACTTCCGCCGTTGAACCCGAACCAGCCGAACCACAGCAGCCCGGCGCCGAGCAGGACGTAAACGGCGTTGTGCGGGAGCTGGGCCTGGCGCGCGTAGTCCTTGCGGGGTCTGACCACAAGCGCGGCCGCGAGCGCCGAGAAGCCCGATCCCATCTCGACGGGCACGCCGCCCGCGAAGTCGAGCACGCCATGGTGCTGCAGCCAGCCGCCGCCCCATACCCAGTGCGCCATCACGGGATAGACGAGGATCGACCACAGCGCCGCGAAGACCAGAAACGCGCCGAACCGCATCCGCTCGACCACGGCACCGGACACGAGCGCGACGGTGATGATGCAGAACGTCGCCTCGAACGCGAAGAACAGCAGGTGGGGGATCGCGGTCCCGGCTCGGGGCACGAACGTGACGCCGCGCAGCAGCGCGAACTTGAAAGCCGCCGATGAAGCCGTTGCCGGAGTCGAAGGCGAGCGAGTAGCCGACCAGCGCCCAGGTCACCGTCGCGACGGCGATCGCCCCGATGGTCATCATGAACGTGTTCAGCGTGTTCTTGGAACGCACGAGGCCGGCGTAGAACAGGCCCAGCGCCGGCGTCATCATCAGCACCAGCGCCGTGGCCACCAGCATCCAGGCGGTATCGCCCGAGTTCACTCGGGCGGCCGTGGTCGTCACCGCGCCGATCACTCGCCCGTCACCGGCGTAACCGCGGTGTTGTCGGCCTCGCCCGTGCGGATGCGCAGGGCGCGCTCGAGCGGGACCACGAAGATCTTTCCGTCACCGACCTCGCCGGTCCGCGCCCCTCGGCACAGCGCGTCGATCGTCGGCTCGACGAACTCGTCCGAGACCGCGATCTCGAAGCGGACCTTGTCCGCGAGCTCCATCTTCACCGTCGTCCCGCGGTAGGTCTCGACGCGGTCGAGCTCGCCGCCGTGTCCCTGGACGCGACTCAACGACAGGCCGTGCACGTCCGCCCGATACAGCGCTTCAAGAACGTCGTTCGCCTTCTCGGGCCGGACGATGCCGATGACCAATTTCACGTATGGGCGCTCCTTGACGAGGGGAAAGCGCGGGCTTCGGGATGCGCAAGCGCTGCGCGACTCTACTGGCAGCGGCACGGAACGCCGATCTAGACTTGTGACCGTGGCCGGATTTGAAAGCACCAGCTCGCTGCGTCAGCGCATCGGTCTGCCCACTCGGGCCGCGGCTGTCCACGAGCACGAGCGGCGGCCGATCGACTCGCAAAGGCTGGGCTTGGCGACGCTGGCCTGCCCGCGCTGTGATGTCCCGGTCGCGGCCGGGCCCGAGCCGCGGCTGATCAGCGACGTATTGGCCTGCCCGTACTGCCACCACCGCGGTCCGGCACGCGATTTTCTCTCCCTGGCCACACCGACTCGTCCCGCCCGGGTCGAGCTCCGCCTTCGCTTCATCGGGGGCTCGGTTGGTGCCGGTCCGCGTTCGCGCGACTGACTCGCCGGCTTTGCTGAGGGCTGGCGGCACGGCCAGACTTCGACTGTGACCCCGCTGCCGGAAACGCACACGGGGGCGGCAATCGCCTTCTATGTGATTCTCGGCACCTTCCTCCTGCTCGAGCAGCGCGTCCGCTGGCGGAGCTGGCGTAACCAGGGTGGTTCGCGCGTGGATCGCGGCAGTCTGCTGGTCGTGATCGTCTCGATCGCGGTCGCGGTTGTCGCCGCTTTCAAGGTCGCCGACTCGGGGCGCGGGACGATCGCGTTCGCCCGGTGGCCGATCTTCATCTTCGGGCTCGTGGTCATGGTGATGGGCATCGTCCTCCGGCAGTGGTCGGTCATGGTCCTCGGTGACTTCTTCACCGTCGATGTGCGGGTCCACCCGGGTCAGACCGTCGTCGAGACGGGCCCCTACCGATGGCTGCGGCATCCCTCCTACACGGGGATGATCATCACCTTCATCGGCCTCGGTCTCGCCCTGGGCAACTTGGAATCGCTGCTCGTCATGGCGATCGTTCCGACGGCCGGGCTCATCGTTCGCATCCGGGCCGAGGAACGCGCGCTTCTCGAGCAGCTCGGCGAGCCCTACCGGCGCTTCGCCCAGACCAGGGCACGCCTGATTCCTCACGTGTGGTGAACGCGGGTCAGGCAAGGCCGGACGGCTGCGCAGGAGCGTCGCGCCCTGACCAGCAAGCAGGTTCGATCTGATGCGCATATGGCACCAGATCGAACGCCATCCCGCTCTGGCCCACTGGTGAAGCGATCAGACGCCGGACAGGGGTCGGTCACCGATCCAGTAGCGCGGACCCGGGCCTCGCGCCGCGATCCGGTCATCGGGGTTTGACAGCCGGCAGCGGTCGAGCGACAGGCAGCCACAGCCGATGCACTCGGTCAGCCCGGCCTTGAGCCGCTCGAGCTCGGCGATCCGCTGATCGACGCGTGCCGTCCAGTGACTGGAAAGCCGTGCCCAGTCTCGCCGGTTGGGGACGCGGTTGTCCGGCAGCCGGGCCAGCTCTTCCCCGATGTCCTCCAACGTGAGTCCGATGTGCTGGGCGAAGACGATGAAGGCGATGCGCCGCAGCACCGGACGCGGGAAACGGCGGTGGCCCGAGCCAGCGCGCTCGGACTGGATCAGCCCGCGCTGCTCGTAGAAGCGAAGGGCCGAGGAGGCGACCCCGCTGCGCTTGGACACCTCGCCGATGGTCAGCAGCTCGGTCGTCAGCAGCTCGGACACCAAAGTCAGGCAAGCAGACATCGGGCTTGACTTCAAGTTAACTTGAACTTATAGCCTGAGGCGACGTCAGATGGACCGTCTTCTAGGAGGAATCGATGCTTGATCAGCGCACCCCCAGCCAGGTGATCACCGACGAGGTCACGTCGTGGCCGGGCGTGAAGGCGGGCCTGGGCACACGGGGCGAATTCGGGTTTACCGTCAACGGCCATCCGATCGGCCATCTTCACGGCGACCGCACCGCGCACTTCGGGTTCCCGCGCGAGGTGGGCGCCCGGCTCCGGGAGGAGGGGCGGGTCGGGCCGCATCCTGTGAACCCGCATTCGACCAAGATGGCGGCGCGCCCGATCGCCGATGAGAACGACGTCCGCGACGTGATCGCTCTGCTACGGCTCAACTACGAGCGCGTGACCGGCTGAAACTAGTCGGCGTCGAGCCGCGCGGCGATCAGAAGCGCCGCGCGCTCGTGGGCGTCGTAGGTCTCGCGCAGGGCGGGGAGCACGTCCTCCCCCTCGGCACCGACCGGCGGGGGGTTCTCGACCAGAAGCCGCCGCACCTGCTGCCCCAGCGACTCGCCTCCGATCACGTCCGCGAGCGCGGACAGCGCATCGGCCCGGACCCGGGCGCCGTCAACGAATGACGCGATCACCGTCTCACGGGCCAGCGGAGCGGGCCCAAACACCCGGGCGTGCATCACGGCGGGATTGACCGCGTGGGGCCGGACCAGCTCGCGGCGCTCCGAAGCCGAGAGCCCCGCCGCGATCGCCAGGTGGTCGATGGCTTGAGTCACGCCCTGGGCGTCGACGGGGATCGAAGCCCGAATCGCCGGAGGAAGCCGGGCCATCAGGCTCGCATGCTCGGCCGCGGCGTCGGCCAGAAGCGCCTCGACACGGTCACGATGGGTCGACATGCGTCCAAGGTAGCCGGGACGACGACGCCGATCAGGGTGAGTCCGGGAGGTTTGTGATCAGCCGCAGCCCGGAGTCAAACGAGTGCAGGGTGCGCAGGTGGCCGTGATGACGGTCCCAGGTTCCGCTGTCGAGATCGGCTCTGACGGCATCGGCCACGCGCTGCACGATCGATTTCTCCATGCGCGCGAATCCTGAGGTCGCCTGGCGGGCCTGTCGATCCAGGACGCGCTCTGGGTGGGCCCAGAAGGACCCGAGCATCCAATCAGGGGTGTCACGGGCGAGTTCGATCGTCTCCACGTGCGTCCGGCCCTCGAGCCAGCCGGCGATGCGCTCCGGTGACGGGAAGATCTCCCGGTCGAGTCGAGCCACCTCGGGCAGGTACTCGGCCATCAGCCACATCTGGCCGCTGATCTCGGGATCGAAGGTCAGGATCACGACCGGTCCGCGGCTTACCCTCCTCAGCTCCCGTACCCCGCGCTCCTGCTCGTGGTCCCAATGGTGGATGGTCAGGATCGCCATCGCGGCGTCAACGGCCCGATCCCGGAGCGGGAGGTGCCCGGCGCTGGCCGAGATCGCGGGGGCGAGCTCGGCCGGGCGCTGAGCGGCCATCACGTCACTGGGTTCGATCGCGATCACGTAGCGATCACGGGGCTCATAGGACCCGGCGCCGGCTCCGACGTTGACCACCGTCCGAGCGTCGCCAAGCGCGGCCTGGATGCGGTCGGCAATCCGCGGGTCCTCATGGCGGGTCTGGGCGTACTCACGCCCGATGCGGTCATAGCGTGGCTCGGGGGTCAAGCCTGCTCGTCCCACGTACGTCTAGCCAGCCCGGGTCCGCTGGGTGACCAGCACGCAGCCGGCCACGACGACGGCGGCCACGAGGGCCACGGGATCAAGCGATTCTCCGAGCAGCGGGACCGCCCAGACGATGGTTAGCAACGGCTGGGCGAGCTGGATCTGGCTCGCTCGGGCGACCCCTGCCTCGGCCAGGCCGCGATACCAGGCGAAGAAGCCGAAGAAGGTCGAGACCGTGCCGACGTAGGCAAAGCCGAGGAGCGCGTCCGCGGTCAGGTGCGGGGCGGGGGACCCGAGCGCGCCGATCAGGGTCAGCGGTACGGCCAGCGGCAGGGCCAGCATGAGTCCCCAAGCGACGACCTGCCAGCCGGGCAGCTCACGGGCCAGCCGCCCGCCCTCGGCGTAACCGATGGCGGCCACGACCACGGACGCGAGCAGCAGCAGGTCGGCCGGGTGCAGCGTGCCCGCGCCGCGGGAGAGCGCGTAGCCCGTCACCACGGCCGTGCCGAGCAGGCTCGCCAACCAGAACGCCGGCCCGGGGCGGTCGCCGACGCGCAGCACGGCGACGATCGCCGTCGCCGCGGGGAGCAGCCCGATGACGACGGCGCCGTGGTTCGAGCTGGTGTGATGGAGCGCCAACGCGCTGAGCACGCCGAACCCGATCCCGCACCCGAGGGCGACGGCGATCAGTCCCGGCCAGTGGCGCCGGGGAGGGATCCGAACGCCGGCCAGCCGCAGCGTTATGGCCGCCAGGACGGCCGCGATCACCGACCGTCCCGCGCCGACCACGAGCGGATCGAACGCGCGCTCGGCGAGCGTGGTCGCCGGGAAGGTGATCGAGAAGGCGAGCACTCCCAGCGCTGCCCAGCCCAACCCGAGACCGGGCCCGCGGCCCGGTCTGTCGGTCGCCCCAGGGCTCACGGCGCGCTCGTTCGCGGTGGTGGCGGCGGCCGGACGGGAATCGGTGCGGGAGGCGCTCATCGCTGGCAAACACGGTAGTGCGACGGCCCGGCCGGGCCGCGGCCGTCTCAGGTGACGGCCCGAAGCGGGAGGGCGAGATCGCCCCGCGGGGCGATCTCGACACCTTCGAGTCCAAGCCAGCCGGCCACCAGACGCAATTCCGCCATCAGCTCGACCGCCACCCGGGAGACGTCGACGTCGGGCTCGGCGAAGGCTCCCTGCACGAGCAGCAGCCCGCGCTGACGGTCTGATTTGAGATCAACGCGCGCGACGAGCGCCTCGTCGACCAGAAAGGGCAGGACGTAGTAGCCGTAGACACGCTTGGCCGCCGGGGTGTAGATCTCGATCCGGTAGCGGAAGCCGAACAGCCGCTCGGTGCGGGGCCGGAACCAGATCAGGGAATCAAAGGGGGAGAGCAGCGCACGGGCGGTGATCCGTCTCGGCTGACGGCTGGTCGGCCAGAGGTAGGCGGGAGCGTCCCAGCCCTCCACCGCCACCGGGGTCAGCTCGCCCGCCTGCACCAGTTCCGCGACCCGGGCCTTGGATGCCGCTCGCGGGAGCCGGAAGTAGTCGCCCAGATCGGGCTCGGTCGCCACCCCCAGGGCTCCGGCGGCCACGCGGACCAACTGGCGCTGCGCATCGGACGCGCTCGGCGTCGGCTGGGCGAGAATCTCCGCCGGGAGCACACGTTCAGCGACGTCATAGAGACGCTCGAAGTTGACCCGCTGGGCCGCCGCCACCTGACCCGTGAAGAACAGGTGCTCGAGCGCGACCTTGCCCTCGTGCCAGTTCCACATGTGCCCCGCCCGGGGGGGAGGCCGCACGGCGCCGGTGTCGCGGGCCCGGATCGGGCCCTGCTCCCGGACCAACGCGAGCGTCTCGGCCACGAGCTCAGGCTGCTTACGGACGATCTGGGCGATGGACCGCCAGGCCTCGCCGTTGACATCCGCCATCCGCCACCGGAACAGGGGCTGGAGCTCAAGCGGGATCAGCGACGCCTCGTGAGCCCAGTATTCGATCAGCCTCCGGTCGAGCTTGCCCGTCCCGTGGCCGGCGATGCGGTCCAGCCGCGCCCGGTCGTAGGGCCCCAGCCGCGAGAAGACCGGCATGTAGTGCGCACGGCTGAACACGTTGACCGAATCCAGCTGCAGGACCCCAAGACGGCCAATCAAGGCCGCGATCTGGTTGACGCTCGGCGGGCGCGCCGGGCGCGGGCGACCGAAGCCCTGGGCGGCGAGCGCGATGCGTCGGGCGCGGGCGGCGCTGAGCTTGAGCTGGGGGCGGGTCAGGCTGATCGATCGACAAGGGGAAAGCCCGGAATCGCTTCGCGGTGACGCCGGATAATGGCAATTCGGTCCGGCGGATCGTGGCGGAGCCGAAGTGCGCTACCAGCGGGTAGGATGTCCGGCGATTGTCATGGACGACCGCCGCCGGCCGACAGAGCCGCGAAATGAGGCTCGCCACCCTCGGGCGCCCCAACAGCAGGTCGCCACGACCGTAGGTAGTAGCCGGCGTCGCTCGCCGGCCGACGGCTGCGGATGAGCGCCGGGAGCGCCGAGGAAACTCGGCCCGGCGACGACGCCGCCCGCGCCGGTCGACTGGACGAGGCGGAAAAGCTCTACGCCGAGGCTGATGCCAACGGCGACGCGGCGGCATCGGCCAAGCTCGGAGTGCTCCGCGAGCACCGGGGCGACGTCGACGGTGCGCTCGAGGCGTTCCGGCGGGCCGATGAACGCGGCGACGGGTTCGGCACGCTGCGCCTCGGGCTCCTGCTGGCCGGGCTCAACCAGTGGGAGGAGGCCGAGCAGGCCTTCCAGCGCGCCGATGAACGCGGCTCGGACCCGGTCGGACTGGACCTGATCCAGCTGCTCGCCGGCCGCGAGCTCCGCGCCGTCAAGGCCAAGACGTCGACCGGTGCTCCGCCGTCGGCGCTCGCCAACCCGGTGTTGGTGGGGGCGATGACGGTGCTGGTGGTCATGGTGGCGGTGTTCTTGGCCTATAACGCCAACGAGGGCCTTCCGTTCGTACCCACCAAGGAGCTCAAGCTGAACATGGCCAGCGGCGCCGACATCGTCGTCGGCGACGCCGTCAACGAGGGCGGCTACCGGATCGGGCTGGTCTCGGCCGAGAAGCCGATCAAGCTCAAGAGCGGTCAGGTCGCCGCGCAGCTGACCCTGCAGCTGAACCAGAGCCACGGCCAGGTTCCGGTCGACTCGACCGCCGAGATCCGTCCGCGTTCGGTGCTGGGTTTGAAGTTCGTGGACTTGCATCGGGGGACGGCGAAGAAGGATTTTGCTGATGGTGGGACGATGCCGATTGCTCAGACGACGGTTCCGGTTCAGTTTGAGGATTTGAACATGGCGTTTAACACGCCGACGCGGAAGGCGGTTCAGAACAATCTGGTTGGGTTTGGGGATACGTTCGCGGCGCGGGGGTCGGCGTTGAATGACACGTTTGCGAGCTTGCCGAGGTTGTTGGGGTATTTGCGGCCGGTGGCGGCGTATTTGTCTGATCCCAGGACGCAGTTGACGCGGTTTTTCCGGTCGCTTGAGGGGTTTATGGGGGCGATTTCGCCGGTGGCGCAGACCAACGCGCGGTTGTTTACCGATATGGCGACGACGTTTGCGGCGATTGGTCATAGTCCGAGTGATCTGGAGAACACGATCCGGCTGTCGCCGTCGACGGAGTCGGTGTCGACGCAGTCGTTGAAGGTTCAGCAGCCGTTTTTGGTTGATCTGGCCAATCTGGGGACGAATCTCGGTCCGGCGACGGCGGAGCTTCATCGGGCGTTGCCGGATATCAATCCGGCGATTGAGACCGGGACGCGGATGCTGGTGCGCACGCCGTCGCTAAACGCGAATTTGCAGAAGGTGATGACCGCGCTAAACAGTCTGGCGCGGGCGCCGGGGACGAATATCGCGATCAATGGGTTGACCAATACGGTGCAGACGCTCAATCCGATGGTCCGGTACCTGGGTCCGTATCAGACTGTGTGTGATTACTGGAACTATTTCTGGACCTATATCTCAGACACGTTCTCTGAGCAGACGAGCTTTGGTTTCTCACAGCGGGCGCTGATCAACACCGCCAACTCCGGGCAGCCCAACAACCTCGGGCAGGAGGGCGCGACGGCGCCGGTCAACGGCGGCGGCAGCGACTCGCTGCTCAGCGGCGGCAACGAGTACTACCACGCCCAGGCCTACGGCGCGGCCGTCTCGACGACGGGCGCGGCGGACTGTGAGACCGGTCAGCGCGGGTTCCCCAAGAAGCTCAACGCCCTCGATCCGCAGGGCCGCAACTTCGGCACCGATGTTCACACGCCGGGCCTGCAGGGGCCGACCTACGCCGGTCGCGCCAGCGTGCCCGCCGGCGAGACCTTCAGCCGCTCACCCACGACCGGCCCGCTGCCGGCCTCGGTCCCCGGCAACGGCTGATTCCCACACCCCCCGGCGCCGGCGCCGAAGGGGGTTTGAGTCGCGGAACGCCTGAGACCTACGAGGCCGCCGGCGCCGCAGCGGCCGGCTTGCTCTGAATCCACTTCGAGGTACAGGGGATCTTGGTCAGATCGCAGCGATCGCTATAGGCGCCTGCGATCTCCGTCACCTCGGTGAGCAGATCGTCCTTGAGGGTGATCGGCTTGAGCCCGAGCCCGAGCAGGTGATCGTTGGCGACGAACAAGTCGTTCTCGGCCGCCTCCTTGCGCGGGTTGTCGACGTAGTCGATCTCGGCGTTGGTCAGGCTGGCCACGAGCTCGGCCAGGTCCCGCACGCGGTGGCACTCGGTCATCTGGTTGAACACCTGGACGCGCTCACCGTGCTCGGGCGCGTTCTCGATCGCCAGCTGGATGCAGCGCACGGTGTCCTGGATGTGGATGAAGGCGCGCGTCTGGCCGCCGGTGCCGTGGACGGTGAGCGGATAACCGACCGCGGCCTGCATGAGGAAGCGGTTGAGGACCGTGCCGTAGTCACCGTCGTAGTCGAAGCGGTTGATGAGCCGCTCGTCGAGGCGCGTCTCAGCGGTCTGCGTGCCCCACACGATGCCCTGGTGCAGGTCGGTGACCCGGGTGCCGTCGTTCTTGTTGTAGAACGCGAACAGGAGCTGATCCTGGGTCTTGGTCATGTGGTACACGCTGCCCGGGTTGACCGGGTACAGGATCTCCTGCTCGATCTCATCACCCTCGTCGGTGTCGATCTTGACTCGCAGGTAGCCCTCGGGAATCTTGATGCCGGCGGTTCCGTAGCCATAGACGCCCATCGTCCCGAGGTGCACGACATGCGCGTCGGAGCCAGCCTCGACCAGCGCCGCGAGCAGGTTATGCGTCGCGTTGACGTTGTTGAAGACCGTGTAGCGCTTGTGCCATGAGCTCTTCATCGAGTACGGAGCGGCGCGCTGCTCGGCGAAGTGCACGACGGCGTCGGGCTGCCATTCGGTGATCAGGTCGAGCATCACCCGATAGTTCTCGGCCACGTTGAAACGGTGGAAGGGGATCTCGCGACCCGTGATCTCACGCCACGCGTCCAGGCGCGTCACCGATCGGCTTGATCGGCGTCAGGGAATCCGCCTCGAGCTCGATATCGGCGTTGCGGCGCGCCAGGTTGTCGACGATTGCGACGTCGTGGCCACACGCAGAGAGATGAAGGGAGGTCGGCCACCCACAGAAGCCGTCTCCACCAAGAATCAAAATCCGCAACGCGTCTTTCCCTTCGTCATTGGTCATTTACTCGCGCGCAGCCTCGGGTCCGGGGTCTCGAGAGGGGCGCGAGTGCGTCATCCGGTTCGTCGGACGTGACCGGCGATGAGGACAAATTTAGCGTCCCGCTCGGTCTGAGCCCGTCGAGTCCAAACTCTTCACCACTAATCCTGGCGCCGGCGACCGTTCGTCGAGGCGCCGCTTATCCAATGGACATATACACGCGAGAAGCGTGAAGGTTGCCCGACGACGCCCGCGCGTGACTACGGACGCACGAACGTGTCCGGGTCGGGCCCCGTCCGGTCACCGGCGTCCAGGGCCTCAATCGACTCCATCTCAGCGCCGCTGAGCGTGAAGTCGAAGACGTCGAGATTCGCCTCGATGCGCTCGGGCGTCACCGACTTCGGGAACACGACGTTGCCGAGCTGCAGGTGCCACCGGATGACCACCTGGGCCGGGGTCTTGCCGTGCGTCTGCGCGATTTCCGTGATCGTTGGGTCCTTCAGCACGGCGCCTTGGGCCAGTGGGCTCCACGCCTCGGTGACGATGCCCAGGTCCGCGTGCTCGCGGCGCAGGCCGATCTGCTGGAAGCGGGGATGAAGCTCGATCTGGTTGACGACCGGAGTCACACCGGTCTCCTTGATGATCCGCTCGAGATGAGGCTGTTGGAAGTTCGAGACGCCGATCGAGCGCGTGAGACCTTCCTGCTGGAGCTCGATGAAGGCCTTCCAGGTCTCGACGTATTTGTCCTGGGACGGAACCGGCCAGTGGATCAGGTAGAGATCGACGTGCTCCATCTCAAGGCGGTCGAGACTCTCGCGCAGCGCGCGCTTGGCCGCCTCGAATCCTTGCTGATCGTTAAAGCACTTGGTGGTGACGTAGACCTCGCCGCGCTCTAGCCCCGCCGCGTGGACGGCCTGACCGACCGCGCCCTCGTTCCGGTAGGCGGCCGCGGTGTCGATGTGGCGGTAGCCGCTGAGCAGGGCACGGGTCACGGCCTCGGCGGTCTCTTCCGGCGGAATCTGGAAGACGCCAAAGCCCAGTTGCGGGATCTGCTCGCCGTCGGCGAGGGGGAGGTTGGGAATCTGAGTTGTCGAAGCGGTCATACCTGGGGCCTTCCCCCAACCAGGCCGGTCTAACACCGCGGTGTCAGAGCTCTGCACACCCGTTGCTGGGGATTTGCAAGGTGAAACTGATCAGTTGCCCATGCGCGGTCCCCGCACCGCCCCGGCGAAGCACGGAGTCGGGTCCGATGGCGCCGTTGCTGTCGGACGTTAGGCTGGTCGACGGCTGCGGAGCCCTTGGGCATGACCAGACGTGAAATCAGATCATGGCTGATGGACATGGACGGCGTGCTCATGCACGAGGAGCAGGCCATTCCCGGTGCGGCTGAGTTCATCGATCGCCTGCGGGAACTCGGCCGCCCGTTTTTGGTCCTGACCAACAACTCGATCTACACCCCGCGGGATCTCGCCGCGCGCCTGCGGACCAGCGGCCTCGATGTGCCCGAGGAGTCGATCTGGACCTCGGCTCTGGCCACGGCACGATTTCTGGACGGCCAGCGTCCCGGCGGCTCGGCGTTCGTGATCGGTGAGGCGGGCTTGACGACGGCGCTGCACGAGGCGGGCTACACGATGACCGATCGTGATCCTGACTACGTCGTTCTCGGCGAGACGCGGACCTATAGCTTTGAGCGCATCACCCGGGCCATCCGTCTGATCGCCGCTGGCGCCCGGTTCATCGCCACCAACCCCGACGCCACCGGCCCCACGCCCGAGGGGCCGCTGCCGGCGACCGGATCGGTGGCCGCGCTCATCACCGCCGCGACCGGCCACGCGCCGTATTACATCGGGAAGCCCAACCCGCTGATGATGCGCTCGGCGCTCAACGCGATCGACGCCCATTCCGAAACCGCGGTCATGATCGGAGACCGGATGGACACCGACGTCGTCTCGGGCCTGGAAGCGGGCATGGAGACGGTGCTGGTCCTGACCGGCCTCACCTCCGCCGCCGATGCCGAGCGCTTCCCGTACCGCGCAGCACGGATCGTCGATTCGATCGCCGAGCTGATCGGCGAGCTCGGTCCGGCCTGACCGCTCAGTGCGCCTCGCGCACGACTTCGCGCGCCGACTTGTCGTCACGCAGGCCGAGAAATCGGGGGTGGCGAAGCCGGCCGGCCGAGGTCCACTCGCTAAAGCCGGTTTCGGCCACCAGCGTCGGCTTGACCCAGAACACATCGTGCTCCCGGATCGAGGCCGAGTCGGCAAAGGGTGAGCGCTCCTGGTGCAGGCCCCTAAGCTGCGTCCCCAGGTCGTGAAGGGTGGCGGCATCGAAGCCGGTCCCCACCTTCCCGGCATAGCGGAGGTTCTCGCCCTCGTAGTAGCCGACCAGTAGGGCTCCGAAGTCGGTGCGCGACCCCTTGGGTGCGGTGTAGCCGCCTACGACCAGCTCCTGGCCCTGCTCGCACTTCAGCTTCAGCCAGTCGCGGGAACGCTTGGCCGTGTAGCGACTGTCGGCGCGCTTGGCCACCAGGCCCTCCCAGCCCTTGCGGCAGGCTTCCGTGAAGAAGGCCTCGCCGTCGCGGTTGCGATGGTTGGAGAAGCGCAGCGCTTTGGCTTCGAACCTGAGCTCGGAGCGCAGTATTCGCTTGCGGGTCCGCAGCGGCAACTCGCGAACGTCCTGCCCGTCGAGCCATACGACATCGAATATGTAGAAGAACACCGGCACGTGGGTCCGGCCGCGTTGGGCAAGCTTGGCGAAGCTGGTCTGCGCGCCGTCGAAGGCGACCACTTCTCCGTCGACGGCGAAGCGCTGCTGGGGCTGGGCCTCCAGCGCGGAGGCGATTTCCGGGTAGCGCCCGTTGAGCGACTTGTCGTTGCGAGACAGAAGCTTGACCGCGCCGCCGTCCCTGATGGCCACGCAGCGCACGCCATCGAGCTTGCGCTCAAAGATCCAGCCCTCGTCGCTGAATCGCTCCAGGGTGAGAACGGCCTTCATCACGTCAGCGTGCTTGGGAGCCGGGCTCGCCCGCAACAGCTTGCGCTCTCCGGCCGGCAGTGAGTCCAGCGAGTTGCGTGCCCCGGCCATCATCCGCGTTAGCCGGTGGCGACCTCGGTGCGGAAGGCGTCGCGCTTGGTGTGCATGTCCCAGAGGGTCGCGGCCAGGACCTCGGGATCCTTCTCCTTATCGCCGGGAATGATGCCGCCGCCGATCACCAGCTGCGCGACGTAAATTCCCTCCTCGCCGAGAACCTCGTGCAGAAGCTGGGCGTAGGCGCTCAGGCCCGCGAAGGCGACGCTCGTTCCGGTCAGGTGAGCGCGTGGGATCAGCGCTGTGCCTCCGTTGACGAACAGGATCGTGCCGCGGTCTTGACCGAGGAAGCGCATGCCGGGCACGACCTGGTGCACGGCGGCTACCGGGCCGTAGATCGAGAACTCGACCGGTCCGACAAGATCGGCCGGGGTGGTCTCGAGCACGGGTCGCATGAAGTCCTTTTGCGGCAGCGGGCTGTACTGCAGGACCTCGATTGGGCCCAGAGTCTCGCTGACCGCTTCAAGGGTCTTGGCCAGCGCGGCGGGGTTGCGCACGTCGGCCGAAAACCCCTTGGCCGGGATGCCCTCCCCGACGAGCTGCGCGGCCAGGCCGTCGGCTCGATCCTGGTTGCGGGAGATGAGGCCGACAGCGAAGCCCTCGGCGCCGAAGCGCCGCGCGACGGCTGCTCCGAGGCCCGGACCCGCGCCGACGATGGCGATGGTGGTCATGGCCCGGGAGTTTCCCGGTTGGCGGTCTGAGCAATCGGCGCTGCCGCCTCAGCGCGCGTGCCGGGCATGGCCGCGGGCCCGGACAAGAAGAACTCCGAGAGCGGGGACCCAGACGGCCAACAGGAGGAGGTCGTAATTACCGTGATGATTCTTCAAGGCTACGAGCCCGGCGGCAGTCGACAGGCCGGCGATGATCGCCACCCAGCACACGTTGCGGCGGTAGACCACGCCGCCCTCGGGGCTGCCGAGGTCCCGGAGCGTGCCGAGGCGGGCGAACTGGACCAGGATGGCCGCGGCGCATGCGCAGACTCCTCCGATGGCCGCGGCCGTTCCGCGTCCGGCGGCGACCGATACATGGCTGGTCAGAACCGAGGCGATCGCAACTGCCTCGAGCGCCCAGGCCAGCTTGAGCTTGCGGCTGCCGAGGATCATCGCGACCACGGACGGGCGGACGGGTGAATCAAGGACGGCGAGGAAGACGGTCGCGTAGACAAGGGCGAGCACCAGAAACACGAGGGCGGCGGGGTCGGCCACCGCGCCGCGGGACGCGGCGAGGACCGTGCCGTAGGCGACCAGAAGGGCAAACCTGGCCATGAACTTCACGATCGTGAACTCGGTGCTCTGACGGTTACCGCCGGGGTCCTCGCCGTCTGCCGCTGCCTGCGCGAAGGCATTGACTGCCTGCGCCAGTCCCCGGGGCGTGACGGTCCGGTGCCGCAGCGTCACGAGGTGATGCCGGGCGGTGGGCTGTCTGGGGTCCAGAGCCAGGGCCCGCTCGAACGCGCTCCGGGACTCCCTGAGCCGATGCTGATAGCGGGCGGCGACACCGACGGCGACATGGGATTCAGCCTGATCTGGGGCGAGCCTGACCGCGTGCTCGGCGGCCAGCCGCGCGTCGTTGTAGGCCTGGTCGGCAAGCAGCGATTGACTGAGGGCTTGGTGGGTGCGCCAGTCCCGCGGGGCGAACCGGACGGCAACGCGGGCGGCGGCGACGGCGTCGTGGCTTCGCCCCAACCGGATCAGGGCGTAGGAAGCGAGGCGGTGCGGGAGCTCGGAGTGGGGGGAGATCGAACCGGCGGCGCGAGCCGCGGCCAGCGCAGCCTGGTTGCGGCGCTGACCGAGTTGGGCTCTGGTCATGAGGCACCACGCCTTGGCGTTGCGCGGCTCGGTGGCGATCACGTGACCGGCGAAGCGGGCGGCCGGCTCGAAGTCTTCTTCCTCGAGCAAGGTGGCAATCGACTCGAGGCTGGCTGGCGAGGGGTCGTCCCGGTTCATCTCGCGCCTGGGTCAGGCCTGGTGCTAGCTGGTCCCGCCGCTCATGGCCTGATGGACGACGCCGATGCCGACCACGAGCACGATCAGTCCCAGCCGGATGAGGGCCACGTTGCCGATCCCGAGGGCGGCGTTGGAGCCCGATTCGCGCGCCGTCTGCCGGCGGGCCACGAAGACCAGCAGCCGGGCGACGACGGCGGCGGCGATGGCGACACCGGACAGGGTGACCCGCGCCGTGGGGACGGCACCGGCGCCGAGCGCCAGCACGATGGCCGCCGCTTCCAGGACGGCGGCGAACCGGAGCGTGGAGCGGCGGCCGAGGAGCTCGGACAGGAACCGACGATCCTCGGGGGCAAGTCGGGTCACGAACAGGGCGGCGTAGAGCAGCGGAATCGCGAGCAGTAAGACGCTCACGCCCACGCCGCCGCGCCCCTGCAGCCTGATGATCAGACCCGCGACGAGCGAGATCAGATAGGCGATCCGTGACAGGCTGCGGCCGACCCGTCGCTCGAGTCCCTCCTGGGCCTCGGAACGCACGGGGCGGTGGGTGACGGAGCCGCCCTGATCGGGGGTCGTGCCGGTCATACCCTTGGCCCGCGGGCGCGAGCCGAGGGCATCGAGGCGCGTCTGCGCGGCGGTGTTGGTCGGGTCAAGGGCCAGCGCACGACGCAGCGAGTTCTCGGCCACGTCTCGCCGGCGCTGAGCCGCGGCGACCGCGCCCAGTCCGACATGGGTCTCGGCGCGCTTGGGCGCCAGCGCGACGGCGCGCTCGGCCGACGCCTGCGCCTCGTCGAGGGCATCCATGCCGAGC
Source organism: uncultured Solirubrobacterales bacterium (assembly GCA_963849455.1). Lineage (GTDB taxonomy): Bacteria > Actinomycetota > Thermoleophilia > Solirubrobacterales > Solirubrobacteraceae > Palsa-465. The sequence continues at coordinate 563,197 of CAWKHE010000005.1, forward strand.
AGCGTCTGGCCGTAGAGATAGTGGGTCGCCCAGTGATCGGGGGCACGATCGATGGCGGCCTTCGCCGCCGCGGCCGCCTCGTGGTTGCGGCCGAGATTGCTGAGCGCCACCGAGGCCAGTCGGTGCGGATATTCGGCCTCGGGCGCGACGGTACTGGCGGCCCGAGCTGCGGCCAGGGTCTGCTCATAACGACTCTGGCCCAGCAGGGACTGGGCCTTGAGCGCCCATGCCCGGCCGTTACGCGGATCGGTTGTGATGACCTGGCTGGCCACGCGGCCAGCCTCGGCGTGGCGTCCCAGTTCAAGCAGGGTCTCAACCCGCTGGAGCGCCCTGGCCGACTTATCGAACTTACTCATAGACCTCGAATACGAAACAGACGACCGGCCCCACGACGCTTATCGGCGTTCGTGGTGGGCCGATCGCTCGACCTTGGTCTAGTTTGCGGATCGTGGTCCGCAAGACGCGCGTCGGCCCCTTTTTGACCACCGATCTGGACGAGCAGCTACGCCAGCCGGGAATCGACACCGTCGTGCTGGCCGGGATCAGCACCAGCGGCGTCGTCCTGTCCACGGTGCGCGACGCCTCGGATCGCGACTACCGCATCGTCGTTTTGAGCGATGGCTGCGCCGATCGTGAGCCCGAGGTGCATGAGTTCCTGACCACCCGCATCTTCCCCAGCCAGGCCACGGTGATCACGACCGCGGAGCTCGCGGAGTTGCTCCCGGCGGCCGGACGGCCGAGGAGCTGAGATTCTCAGGCTTGGACGGTCGCCCAGGCCTGACGGCCGGAGATAAATCCTCGCCGGCATCGCCGGCTGTGCCACCATTCACGACATGGCCAGCGACGAACAGCTCGACGCTCAGATCGACAAGCTCGAGACCGAGCGCGAGGAGATCAGAAGGAGAGAGGGCTCCGAGGATCCGAACCTGGAGACCGACGCGGCGCGACTGGAGGAGATCCGCGTCGAGCTCGATCGGCTCTGGGATCTACGCCGTCAGCGGCAGGCGTTGCGCGACGCCGGAGCCGATCCCGACCAGGCCCAGGAACGCTCCGGAGAAACCGTCGAGCGCTACTGGCAGTAGCCGCTGCGTGCTCGCCGAGTTGCGGGCACGGAGCCGCAGTGTGGTGTTGAGCGGTGGATGGGCGCTCGGGGCGCGGCGGCGGGTTGGCGCGCCACCGGCGGCGTGGCTCGGCGATTGCGATGGTGCGCCACCGGCGGCGCGGCTGGACGTTGGTGCGGCGCTGCTCGGCGCCGGATCCGGATGAGCCCGCGCTCAGCGCGATGCCCCCCAGCACGGCGATCGCGCCCATGATCTGAGTCAGCGCGGCGGTATTGCCGAAGGCCAGCCAGCCGATGGCGGCGCCGACGACCGGTTCGAGGTTGACGAACGCTCCCGCCAGCGAGGCCGGAACGCGGCTCTGCCCGAAGGCGAACAGCCAGAACGGAAGCAGCGTCCCGACGAGCGCCAGGAGGCCGAAGGCCACAGTCGCACTCGCCGAGCCCGTGGTGTGCGGGGCGCCCTGGGTGAGGAGCGCCACGGGGAGCGCGAACAGTGATCCGGCCGCGAACTGCACGGCGGTGACTGCCGCCGGATCGCGCCCGGCGAGCAGGCGCGGCTGGACGACGATGACCGCGGCGGACAGGACAGCCGAGACCAGCACGAGCAGGTCGCCCGACACGCTGGCGCCACTGCCTCCAGCGCCCGCGGTCAGCCCGATCCCGACCAGGGCCACGAGATAGCCGGCCCAGGCCAGCGGGCGGGCGATCGCCCCGTCGAGGCCGGCACCGATGAGTGCGACCAGGACCGGGACGGCGCCGACGACCAGGGCAGCGTGGCTGACGCTGGTGTGCTCGATGCCGATGTTCTGAAGCACGATCACCGCCCCGAAGCCGACTGCGCCGCCGCCGGCGACTCGCAGCCGCAGCGCGTCGCGCAACCCGCGCCGGCCCACCACCGCCAGCACCGGCGCGGCGACGGCGAAGCGAGCCACGGCCAGCCAGCTCGGACCCATCCAGGTCAGAGCGAGCTTCGAGAGGGGAACGGTGAGGCCCCACAGGGCACCGGCCAGGGCCAGTGCAGCGAGGGCAGAGCGATTGGGCAGCTTCATGCCATTGATAATCGCTCAGAAGAGGCTCTTTGTTAGACAGGATTTGACAGAAGGGGTTTGAGACGATGGAATATTTCGTGAGATGCCGCTAGAGCTGGACTTAATTGATGTACGGCTGCTGGCCGAGCTTCAGACCGATGCGGACCGTCCCAACGTCGAATTGGCTCGCCTCGTGGAGCTCTCGCCGGCGGCCACGCTGAACCGGGTCCGGCGCCTGAAGGAGAGCGGGCTCGTGCGGGCCATCAGCGCCCGGCTCGACGCGACGGCGGCCGGCTTCCCGCTCCAGGTCTACGTCGCCGTCACCCTGCAGCGCCATGACGACGAGACCCATCGCCGCTTTGCCCGGGCTGTTCTGGCCATGCCCGAGGTGATCTCGGCCGACTGGGTCACGGGGGAGACGGACGCAATGCTGATGGTCGTCGCCCGCGAGGTGGCCGAGCTGCAACGGGTGCTGGTCCGGCTCTCGACCCGGGGCGGAGCCGCTCGGGTCATGACCCTGCTGCGGCTGGAGGAGCTCAAGCCCGCCTCGCCGCTGCCGCTCGAGCCCACCCGCTAGTCGGCTCCCGCTCGCACCGGACCGTGTTCGATTTGGCGCCATATGCGCATCAGATCGAACTCGAAGCCGCGGCCGGCGCGGTCCGGTCCGGGTCCGGGTACGCGTACGGGGCGCGGGTACGGGCTAGAAGCGCGGGCTGAGGGGTACCGCGAGCGGCCCCGATTGGAGCATCGCGGCCAGCTCTCGCGCCGTCTGCTTGGTCAGAACTCCGGTTATGTCGGCGGAGGGGCTGCCGGTGATGCCGTCCGGGTAGGTCTTGAAGTCGATCGAGGGGACGGTGAGGATGCGGTCGTCGAGCGTGATCGCGAAATGCTGGTTGAGCGCCTCCGCGGAGCTGCTGACCTCGTTGCCGCGGTGGGCTACCGCCGCCGTGACGCGCCGGAAGGCGCGCTCACCGGCCGGGGAGAACGTAAAGGTCACGTCCGGATTGCCGCTCTGATCGGTCGAGGGACGTGCGTTGGTCAAATCGGCCCCAGTCAGCGCCGGATCGTTGATAGCGACGAAGTACCGAGTGCTGAGATCGGCAAAGCTCGGGAGCTCGGTGCGCCCAGGCATCGACGCCTGCAGGATCTCGAGCGTGCCTGGCACCACGTACAGGCGGCTGTCTGCAGAGCTGATCCCGGGCGCAAGGGCGGCGAGAAGCGCCTGGCGCCCCGGAGCGGGCCCGGCAAGCAGGCAGGACTGCTCTCGGCTCGGCCGGCAGCGCTTGCGAAACAGGAAGTACTGAGCGCCGGACCGGCCAGAGGCCGCGGTGCCCACCGAGCTCGGCTGCCGTGCGGCCAATTTGACCGCCTGATAGAGCGGCAGCCCCCCGGCGGCGGCGTCACCGGGAACCGCCGAGCCGAATCCCTGGCTGGTGGCGAGCGCCTGGCGGTCCTGATGCGGCAGCAGGCTGGCCACCGTATGGCCTCCGGGCAGCAGCACATTGGTCTCCCAATCCAGAAGCTGCAGCTGTCCCTCCTCGGTGAGCGCCAGGACCGCCGGCCGCTGAGACGCCAAGACGTCGCTCAGCACAACGGTCTGTCCGACGCGCGCCACACGGACGTCCGGGAACATGCCCTCAAGGCGGTGACGCAGGGTGGTGACGTCGGCGTTAAGCGCGGTCACAAGACCCGGGCCGGCGGCCACCGACGAGGCCAGGATGATCGCCGTCGGGGTCGAGCCCGCGGCGGGCGCCGTATTCCCCGAGCGGCGGCCGGTGCCTCCGGCAATGACAACCACCGCGACCACGACGACGACAACAGCGGCGGCGATCGCCGACCCGAGTACGACCCGGGGGCGCAGCCCAACCCGCCGGGATCTCGTCTGCGCGGCGTGCACCAGCTGGCTCTCAATGCGATCGAAGTAGTCGCTCATCCTTCTTGGTCCTCCATCTGCTGTTTAAGCCGCGACAGGCCACGGCTGACCCGTTGGCGGACGACCATCTCCGAGCACTGGAGCTCGGCGGCGATCTCGGCGTAGTCACGCTCGTCGACGACCCGTGCCCGGATCGCCTGGCGCTGGGTATCGGGGAGGGCATCGACGAGCGCCATCACGTCTCGGCCGGAGGCGAGCTCGTCGACACGCGCGAGGTCCGCGTCGTCGAGAACCTCAGGGGCGAGGGCCAGCCTCCGACGAGCGCGATCCTCGACGCGGCCGCGTCGACGGCTTTCACGGAGCTTGTTCTGGGCAATGCCCTCCAGCCACGGCCACGCCGACGCCTCTCCGCGGGGCCGGAAACGCCAGGCGGAGACCAGGGCCGCGGCGAATACCTCCGCCGACAGGTCGGCGGCGGCCTCGCGATCACCGGTCTCCCGGAGCAGCAGGCGAACGACGGCCGCGAGGTGACGGCGGTAAAAGCTGGCAAACGCCGCTCCGTCGCCGTGCCGCGTCGCCTTGAGCAGCTGACCGTCGGACTGGTGCTGGGGAGCGCTGGCCATCGTCATTGAATACTTTGCGCGAGCCGCCGGTCTGTGACACGCGGTGATTCGCTACCCACATCGAGGAGAGGAGCGCCGCATGGAGTTTGAGCAGATCCGTACGGAGCTGGATGATCGCGTGCTTACGATCACGCTGGACCGGCCGAGCCGGCTGAACGCCTGGACTCCGACGATGGGCAGCGAGCTGATCGCCGCCTTCGATCGCGTCGACGCCGATGATGAGGTGCGCGCGGTGATCATCACGGGTGCCGGCCGCGGCTTCTGCGCCGGGGCCGACCTAGCCGGCGGCGGGGAGACCTTCGACTGGCGCGAGCGCGAGCGTGCCGGGGAGGTGCCGCGGGACGGGGGCGGCCAGTTCACGCTGCGCGTGTTCGAGAGCACCAAGCCGGTGATTGCCGCCATCAACGGTCCCGCCGTGGGCGTGGGAGCGACCATGACCCTGCCGATGGACGTCAGGCTCGCGGCCGAGGAGGCCAAGCTCGGCTTTGTGTTCGCGCGCCGGGGAATCGTTCCCGAGGCGTGTTCGAGCTGGTTTTTGCCGCGCGTGGTCGGAATCAGCCGGGCAATGGAATGGGTCGCGACGGGTCGCGTGTTTGGCGCTTCCGAGGCCCTGGAGGCCGGACTCGTGCGCAGCCTGCACCCGGCCAGCGAGCTTCTCGAGGCGGCGCATAGCCTGGCCCGCGAGATCGCCGACAACGCCGCCCCGGTGTCGGTCGCCCTGGCCCGGCGGATGATGTGGAAGATGCTCGGCGCGTCTCATCCCATGTACGCCCATCGCGCCGACTCGCGGGGGATGTTCGCCCGCGGCCAGTCCGACGACGCGCGCGAGGGGATCGCCGCGTTCTTGGAGAAGCGTCCGGCCGAGTTCCCCGACCGGGTCAGTGCCGGACTGCCCGACATATTTCCCGGCTGCAGCGCACCGGACTTCGAGTGATCGCGACCCGTGCCGCGACCGCTGCCCTTACGACGGGACAGCCCCCTTGGCAAAGAAGAAGAACCACACCTCAAAGGCGACAAAGGCGACGACCACAGTGAGGATCACGATCCCCTCGACCGCGTTTATGTCGCGCCGCCCGGGTCGTTCCGGCTTGACGGCGTCCGCGCTCATGCTGAGCAGCCACGGAGCCGGTTGACGCGGTAGGGACGGTCGCCCCGTCACGCGGTCATAGCGGGCGCTCAGCCACGCGAGGGCCCGCAGGCAGATGTACATCAGGACGCCGAGGCTGATCAGAACGACGGCGATTCCGCCCATGCTGAGGTTGTTGCCGAAGGCAAAGCGCGAGCCGATCCACAGGGCCGCCACGGGCAGTCCCGTCCACACGTTGAAGGTGAGGATCATGGTGAGCGCGCCGAGGAGGATGCGCTCGAGCATCCTCAACGGAGCGGGGCGTCGAAGATGAGCGGTGCCGCCGTCGGGGGCGGCGAGTGTGTCGGTCCGGGCAGAGGCCATAGGAACGGCGCTTCACACCGTAAACGACTGAAGTTCGGCTTAAGGCCGGTTCAAATGTGTCCACCGCTCGGCCACACCGGTCAGGACCTGGCCCGCCTCGGTGGCCAGCGACCGCACCAGCTCACGGGCGGGCTCGGCCCGCGCGAGCTCGTGACCCTGGCCCGCCCACAGGTTGATGGCGCCGGGGTCACCGGCTCCGCGGGCGGCCGCTCTAACGGGCGTTGTCAGGTGATGGATCTCCGGATAAGCACCGGGCGCGTCAGCGTCATGCTCGGCCATGAAGCGGTTGACGATGCCCCGGGCGGTACGGCCGCTGAAGGCTCGGGTCATCCGTGTCGGCGCCGGCGCCGCCAGCACCTCGCGCTGAGCGGTCGACGTCCCGGCCTCGGGCGTCAGCATCAAGGCGGTACCGAGCTGTGCGGCGACCGCACCGGCACACAGCACGGCGGCGATGCCCGGGCCGTCCATGATGCCTCCGGCGGCGATGGTCGGGAGCGGGCAATGCGTGGCGAGGATCCGGAGCAGGACCAGGAGACCGAGGTTGTCGTGATCGTCGTCGTCGTCAAAGAAGCCGCGATGACCGCCGGCCTCAGTCCCCTGGGCGACGAGAGCATCGGCGCCCGCCGCCACCGCGAACTCGGCCTCGTGAACATCGGTCACGGTCACCCAGACCGAACTGCCGGCCGCCTTCAGCGCGGCCACGGTCTCCGGTCCCGGGCAGCCGAACGTAAAGGACACGACCCGAACCCGTTCGCGCTGGACCACCTCGAGCTTGGCGGCAAACGCGTCATCGTCATGCCGAGGATCGCCGAGGGTGACGCCGTAGCGGTCGGCTTCGGCGGTCAGACGGTCGGCGTAGCGCGCGATCGCGGCGCCATCGCCGGCATCCCCGGGAGGGGCAAAGATGTTGACTCCGAACGGACGCCGGGTGGCGGCGCGGACCGACGCGAGATCGGCCGACAGGGCGTCGGCCGACTTGTAGCCGGCGGCCAGGAAACCCAGCCCTCCGGCCTCTGAGACGGCAGCGGCCAGCTCCGGGGTCGAGGGCCCGCCGGCCATCGGCGCGCCCACGAGCGGAATCTCAAGTTCGCCTGGATCGAACGGCATTGGAAGCTCCCTTCGGCTTGAGATGCGGATGATGACGCGCTGGTCGCCTCCGGGTCTGCTACCTAAGATCGGGACCAAACCCCGACCGAGGAGAGCGACATGCCACTGCAAGGCGAGTACCAGCCGAGCTCAGCGAAGTGGGTCCGCGATCAGGTACAGGAGTACGAGAGCTCGGGCGGAACCCGCGGCACCGAGAACCGCGGCGTGCCGGTGGTGGTCGTGACTTCGATGGGATCGAAGTCGGGCAAGCTGCGCAAGAACCCGGTGATGCGCGTCGAGCACGACGGGCGCTATGCCGCGGTCGCCTCCAAGGGCGGCGCCCCCGAGCATCCGGCCTGGTATCGCAACCTCGTCGAGCATCCGCTGGTCGAGGTGCAGGACAAGACGGTCAAGGGCGACTTCACGGCCCGGGAGCTGACCGGCGACGAGCGCCAGGAGTGGTGGGACCGGGCGGTCGCCGTGTGGCCCGACTATGCCGAGTACCAGACCAAGACCGATCGCCAGATCCCGGTCTTTCTGCTCGAGCCAGCCGCTGAGTAACCGCCGGCCGGTCGCGCCCGGGCCCCGGTGCGGCGGAAACGGCTGCTCGGCTCAGGCGGTCAGCTCGCCCAGCGGCGGGACGAGGTCCGAGGTCCGGCTCTCGAGCATCGGCAGGAAGAACTCCGCGACCTGTCCGCCAAGCTCCAGAGCCTGCTCGTCATCGGGGCTGACAGTGAGCATGAGCAGCTCGTCGGGCTGCTCGAGCTCCTCGAGGAAGGCGGCGACCACCTGGGGATCAAACTGCCGGCCCGCCTCGCGGATCAACTCCTTGCGGGCGACGTCCGTACTCCGGGCGCGCCGATAGCAGCGGTCGCTGGTGATCGCCTCATAGGCGTCGCAGACGGCGACGATGCGGGCCGCCAGCGGGATCTCCTCGCCCCCGAGCCGATCCGGGTAGCCGCGGCCGTCCCAGCGCTCGTGGCTGGCGCGCACGATCGTGGCCACCGGCCGCAGGGCCGGAGCGGCGCTGAGGATGCGCTCGCCGAGGATCGTGTGCTGGCGCACGAACTCCCACTCATCGGGATCGAGCGCACCCGGCTTGTCGAGGATCGCGTCGGGCAGGCCGACCTTGCCGATGTCGTGCAGCTCGGCGGCCCGGGCCAGCTCGTCGATCTGCTCGGCCCCCATCCCCAGTCGCCGTCCGACCTGGATGGCCAGATCGGCGACCCCCGAGGAGTGGTCAGGAAGTCCAGGCTGCTTGGCGTGCATGATCCGTAGCAGCACGTCGCGGGTCTGTTCGCGGACCGCGGACGGACGGCCCTGCTTGCGGGCGTACATGCGCTGGTCGGCGAGCTGGAGGGCGTAGTCCGGAGTGGTGGCCTCATGAGGGAGGAGGACCGCCCCGCAGGAGGCGCCGATCGAGAACCGCTCGCCCCGCTCCGAGAGCGCAGCGGCGGCGCCGGCGACCTGATCCTGCATATCCCCGGGGACTGCGGGCAGCAGCACGCAGAATTCGTCGCCGCCGAGCCGGTATGCAGTGCCGCTGGGGGCGACCGAGCTGGCCAGACGACCGCCGAGGTGGGCCAGCAGCGCGTCACCGGCAAGATGCCCGAAGGTGTCGTTGTAGCCCTTGAAGCCGTCGAGGTCGAACAGCAGCAGCAAGAACGGCTCCGGCTCCGCGCCGGCCGCGCCGACCAGCCGGTCGTTGAGCTCGGCCGACAGCTTGCGGCGGTTGCCGAGGCCGGTCAGCGAATCGGTGACGGCCTGCTCGTGCAGGGCCTCGTGACCGAGGATCTCGCAGATGGCCATCTCGGCTCGCTTGACGAGGCCGTGGAGGAGCGCCTGCTCGTCGTCACGGAATTCGCGCGAGCGGCGGGTCACCGTGAGGGCGCCGCGTCCGGTCTCGCCCTCGCTGGCAAAGCTGATGGGCAGGGCCAGCGCCCAGACCCCATTTTGCTCGACCTGCGTCGGCCGCCCCGATTCGCGGGTGGCGAGGCCGATCGTCTCGAGGATCAGGGCGTGGCCGGACTCGCCCGTGGTCTCAGTCAGCGAGGACCGGTCACCGACGGCAAGGGTCAGCTGGCCGGCGTCGGCGTCCATGGCCTCAAGTGAGCCGTTGAGGACGATCCCGACGAGGGCGCTGAGGTCGAGTTTGGCCGCAAAGGCATCGCCGAGGCGGCGCACAGCGGCCTGCAGGCGGGTGCGCTCGCGGGCGACCAGCTCCAGCCGCACCTGAGCCTGGGCGATCCGAGCACTGCGTTCGCGCTCGAGGATCCAGAGCAGCGCACTGAAGGGGAGGGCCATGAGCAGGGACAGATGGCTGTGGCGGGCGACGTGGGCCAGCAGCAGGCCCAGCGGGGCGATGCAGGCGTCCACCAGCCACACGACGGCGGCCACGCGCAGCTGCAACTGCGGGGCGACGGCGAGCGCGACAGACTCGCGCAGCGTGGAGCTGGCGAAGTCGACCACGCAGCTGGCCCCGAACGCGGCCAGATAGACGGCGGCGGTCTCGATCGTGCCCTGGGTCGGCGGAGCCACGAGCAGGACCAGCGCCGGACCGAGAGCGTGCCAGGCGTTGGGCACCGAAAAGAGGATGTGCTCGGCTGAGACCCGGCCGGCCAGCCACCGGACCATGCTGGCCAGGACGAGCGCCAGGGCCACGAAGAGGGGCACCGTCGCCGGGGGCAACAGCAACAGCATGGGGACCAGGATCAGGTACGACGGGACCATGTAGCCGGCCCCGATCGGGAACCGGATCGCTCCCGCGACGAGCGCGTAGAGGCCGACCAGAAGGCCGACGACGAAGGGGTCGACCGGATGCAGGAGGAGAGCGGGGATGGCCAGCGGCACCGCCACGAGCAGGAATCCGCCGGCGGCCAGCGACTCGACCACGAGTTCGCGCTGGCTGGCTCGCTCGCCGCGGTGCTCCCACGAATCCTCGAGCAGCCGCTCGACCGGATCAGTGGACCTGGCGTCCTCTAGTCCGCTCTCATGCATGCGATGAACCTCCGTGTTCCTCTCTGCGAAAAAGGTGGTCGGTTAGTGAGCGAAAGACGACTGGGAGCGACGCCGGCGGGGCGCCGCTCCCATGTCAGCTTCACTTGGCATACGGGTCCAGGAGGACGTCATCGATCTCCCACGGCGCGGAGCCGGTGGAGAACACGAACTGCACGGTCACTGTCTGGCCGGGCTGAAGGACCGAGCCCAGGGGAAGTGACGGGGTGATCTGCCAGGAGCTGTAGTCACCTGAGTTCAGCGACGTGACCGGAACGGTCCCGCTGTACCCGTTGGCGAGGGTGAACTTGGCCACGACATTGAGCCCCGAGTGATAGCCGCTGCCCAGGCTCTCCGCAAAGAAGCGGAAACTGGGGAACGTGCTGTCGACGCAGAACGTGGGGGACGTAGCCGAACCGCCGGCGCCGATCTGCAGCGCGTTCGAGTCCGTGGAGCTGACGACGTTCCACGGCTCGTTGTTACTGACGACCGAGGCGTTGTTCAGTGACCAGTCGGCCACCGTGCCCTCGAACGTCCCTTCCTCGACCGGCGAGTAGGTCGCGTTGTCGCCCAAGCTGCCAAGCAGCGGTGACGACACGACGCTCGGGCACGACGTGGTGGGTGAGGCCGGGGTGCTGGCCACGGTCGGCACCTGGTAGCCGTTCCAGTCATACCGGCTCGAGTTGGCCAGCGCCGGCGAGGCCGAGACGAGCATCCCGACGGTCGTGGCGACCACGGCGAGAACTCTCTTGGGGGGTCTTCCGATCACGTAAGGCAAGGGGACCTCCTTGTCCCAGACTTCGGTGTAGGGGAGGTCGGCGGCTGGGCTGTCTCAGAGAGACCCCTGGCTTTGCGTCCCTGCCTCACGACAGGTTTGCCTTTGGCGACAAGGCCAGATATCGGGCCGCTAATGGAATGCCTATATAGCTTCTGGACGTATGTATGAACGACCGTCAGGGTCCGCCCTGGTTGGGGAGCTATGAGGGGCGCGCGGGCTCACAGGTTGTCGATGCTCGGAAACGCGGGATCGCCAGTCAGGCAGGAGCGCAGGTACAGGGCGACCCCGAGGTCACCCGTCCACAGGCTGTAACGGGCGCGGTCAAACTGCGCCCGCGCTCTCTTCGTCTGGCCGATGGCGTGCATGGCGAACTGCCGCGCGCGTTCCAGCCAGAGCTCGTCTCCGGTGAGAGCGAAGACGCGCAGGAACGCGTAGCCGTTGCCGGCCGTGCCGTGGCAGAGACTGGGTCCCTTGCGCAAGGGGCCGGCCCGCCAGGTCAGCTCGGCGCCGCCGCGGGCCAGCTCCATCGGCATCAGATCACCGACGGTGGCCACCAGCCCCGGCGCTCCGTGGCACCACTGGACGCGGATTGCGGCCTGCGGCGCCGGATCGTAGGCCGGCGACCAGTTGATCAGCCCGTCATGTGCGGAGCGCAGTGCCGAACATTCGAGGACCGAGGTGACCAACTCACGCAGGCTGGCGTCGGGGACGAAGCCTCGGAGCGCATGCACATCGCCGGCAAAGCCATGCGCGGGACCGAGCACGCGCGCCGGCCGGCCGTACAGGGTCTGGGTCCACAGCCCGTCGGCATCGCGCTGGGCCCACAGGCGCTCGGCACTGTCCCGCGCCGCGGCCTCCAGACCCGCGGAGCGGGCGGCCAGGATCGTGCCCGGGGACCCCCACATGAGCTCCCAGCTCGGGTGCTCGCGGTTGGAGCAAACCAGCTGCTCGAGCCGCTCCCGATCGGCCGCTGGGGCCCCGACCTGCAGCGCCACGAGCTGCAGCCCGCTCTCACCCATCCACAGGCTGGGGTGGTGGAGCCGCTCGGCGCGATCGGTTGGGCCCGGGTACTCCGCGAGCAGTCGGTCGGCCAGTCCCGGCAGGTCCAGTGTGCTCTGGAGCCGCCGGAGGGCCCAGAGCATGCCGGCCGCGCCCAGATAGAACGTGCTCGGGCCGGGGGAGGCGGGCAGGTCGTCGAGCGGGTGGCCAGGCCACCGGCCATCGACAATGGCCGCCTCGGCATCGGCGACGAGCTCGGTGGTGGCCTGCCGGGCGGTCGCCGCATCCCAGGGCGCCGCGACCAGCGCCTCGTGTTCGTCGGGTCGCCACAGCATGGTCCGATCATTACCGACTCGCTCTGCGCGATGATCTGAGGATGGGCGATGTCAAGCCGGCGGCGGGTGCGCTCTATGACCGGATCGGCCGCACCTACAGCGGCCAGCGAACCACGGATGCGCGTCTGGCCCGGCGGATCTGGGCAGCCCTGGGCGACGCCCGTACGGTCCTCAATGTCGGTGCCGGAACCGGTTCCTACGAGCCGCCGGATCGCGAGGTGACGGCCGTCGAGCCCTCCGCGGTCATGCGAGCTCAACGGCCGCCTGGCGCCGCCTGGTGCGTGGCGGCGCGGGCCGAGGCGCTCCCGTTTGCCGATCGGTCCTTCGACGCCGCGATGGCCATCCTCTCCGATCACCACTGGTCAGATCCGATCGCCGGCCTGCGGGAGATGCGACGCGTCGCGAGACGCGTGGTGGTCTTTCAGTGGGACAACACCCAGCCGGCCCGGTTCTGGCTCGTCCGCGACTATCTGCCCGAGTTTGCCCGCATCGCCCGGGCGCGGCCCACGCTGGCTGAGCGAGCGGCGGCGATCGGGGCCGACCTGGACCCGGTGGCGATCCCCTGGGATTGCCGGGACGGCTTCTTTCACTCTTACTGGCGCCGGCCCGAGGCCTACCTGGCGGCGGCCGTCCGCCGCGGCTGCTCGGTGTGGTCACAGGTCGGCCCGCAGGCCGAGGAGCGGGCCGTGAGGGCCCTAACAACCGACCTCGAAGCGGGCTCTTGGACGGAGCACAACTCCGCGCTGCTCGAGCTCGAGGAAGCCGAGCTGGGCGCGCGGCTACTGGTGGCGGAGTGATCGCCCCCGATCTCCCCGAGCTCGAGCCATGCGAGATCGAGCCCGAGCAGGATCTCGACCTGTCCGGGGCGCTGGTCGAGCGGGCCGGCGCCGACCCGATTCGCCCCGAGCGCATCCGGATCCGGGAATCGGAACTGCGGGGCGTGGCGATCGCAAGTGAGCGCGCGATGAGATTCGAGCTTGTCGACGTGATCCTCAGCGACTGCGCGCTGGCCAACGTCGACGCGCGCCGCGGGTTCCTGCGCAGGGTCGAGATCGAGCGATCGCGACTGGTTGGGTTCGGACTGAGTGAGGGCGAAATGAGCGATGTCCTGATCTCGGATTGCTCGCTCGAGCTCGCGGTCCTGGCCGGGGCGACATTGAGCAGCGTGCGCTTTGAGGGCGTCAATCTGACCGACGCATCGTTCATGGACGCACGTCTGGAGCGAGTCGAGTTTGTCGATTGCCGGCTCGAGGGAGCCGACTTCCGGGGGGCCAAGGTGAGGACCGCGGCGATTCGTGGGGCGTCGCTGGAGGGGGTGGTGGGGGTCGAGTCGCTGCGCGGCGTGCGCATGCCGTGGAGCGATGTGCTGGCCTCATCGGGCGCCCTGGCTGCCGCTCTGGGTATCACAGTGGAGCCCTGAGGGCCGAAGGGCACAGTTGAGGACCGAAACGGCCCGGCCGCTTCGCGCCGGCGCGGTGGTCCCGCCCCGTCGCTACCGGCGATGGTCATACGCGCGAGCGGTTAGGGTGGCGCGGTGCGCTCTAGAGCTGATCGACCGCTCGGCCTGGCCCCGGCCACGGTTGCCGACTACCGCGAGCTCGCGCGCCGCCGGCTGCCTCGGCAGCTCTTTGACTACGTCGACGGCGGGGCCTACGAGGAGAGCACCATGCGCGCCAACCGGACCGACCTCGATGGTCTGCTGCTCCGCCAGCGCGTGATGCGGGATGTCTCACGCCGCGATCAGCGCGTGACGGTGCTCGGTCAGGATCTGGCCATGCCCGTCATCCTGGCCCCGGTTGGTCTGGGCGGGATGATGGCCCGCCGGGCCGAAGTCCAGGCCGCGCGTGCCGCCTTCGGCGCCGGGATCCCGTTCGTCGAGTCGACGGTCTCGATCTGCAGCATCGAGGAGGTCGCGGCGGCCACACCCCGACCGCCCTGGTTCCAGCTCTACGTGATGCGCGACCGCAGCTACGCCGAGGATCTGATGGCGCGTGCCCGAGCGGCCTCGGCGCCGGTCCTGGTCCTGACCGTGGACCTGGCCGTCGTCGGCGCTCGCCATCGCGATACCCGCAACGCCGTGGTCGGCACCTATCCGGCTTGGATCAATGCTCGCCGGGCTTTCGACCTCGTTTCTCATCCGCAATGGATTCGCAATGTCCCGATCGAGGGTCGACCGCTGACGTTCGGCAACCTCGAGAAGGCGGTTCCGGAGGCGCGCACGTCCGGACGCGTTCAAGGAGTGGGTCGACGGCCAGTTCGATCCCAGCGTCACGTGGGACGATGTGGCCTGGGTGCGCGAGCACTGGGACGGACGCCTGCTCGTCAAGGGGGTGCTCGACCCCGAGGACGCGCGGCGGGCCGTCGACGCCGGTGTCGACGGGATCGTCGTCTCCAACCACGGCGGTCGCCAGCTCGACTCCGTTCCCTCGACGGTCCGCGCGCTTGCCCGGGTCGTCGACGCGGTCGGAGACCAGGTCGAGATCCTCGTCGACGGCGGGGTCCGGACCGGGCTCGATGTGGTCAAGATGATCGCGCTGGGCGCGCGAGCGGTTCTGATCGGTCGCGCCTGGGCCTGGTCGGTGGCCGCGCGCGGCGAGGCCGGGGTCAGCCACATGCTCGGAGGTCATCAGGGCCGACATCGATGTCGCCCTCGGGCTGACCGGCAGCAACTCGATCGCCGACCTGGACGCGGTCTCCCTGCACCAGGCCGAGGCCAGCGTGGTCTGATCGCGATGGCCCGCTTCGATCTCGATCCACGACGCGTGTCGGCTGGGGCCGGCGCGCAACTGGCGCCTACCGGCGCATGGCCAGCGCGGTTGCCTCGGACGTCGTCGGCTTGGTGAGCCGAAATGGAGACCGGTGATCCGTTCTCGCTTCCGCGATCCCGAATACATCGAGCAGACCCTGGCCGCCTGGCGACCGAGCTCGAGCTCTATTTCCGGGCCGAGGTCGAGCGGGCTCGACAATATTCCCGCCACCGGCCCGGTCCTGCTGGTCGGCAACCACTCGGGCGGGGTTGATGATCGTCGACACGTTCGTGTTCGCGCAGGCCTTCTATGACCACTTCGGGCGCCCAGCGGCCGTTCTTCCAGCTCGCCCACGACCTGGTCTTCAAGTTCCCCGGAGTCCGCGAGCTTCGTACAGCCGCTACGGGACCGTGCCCGCGTCACCCAGAACATGGGCGCCGCACTGGAGCGCGACGCGGCCCTGCTCGTGCTATCCCGGCGGAGATCACGAGACCTTCCGGCCCAGCTGGGAGTCGGACGAGGTCGACTTCGCCGGGCGCAAGGGGTTCATCAAGCTCGCTCTCAAGCACAACGTCCAGATCGTGCCCGTGGTGGCCATCGGCGGCCAGGAGACGGCACTGTTCCTCGGCCAGGGCGGCCGCAGCGCCCGCGCGTTGCGCCTCAATCGGCTGGTGCGGCTCAAGGTCCTGCCGGGCGCGTTGGGGCCGCCGTTCGGCTTCACGGTCCTCGATCTGCCCTTGCGCTTGCCGCTCCCGGCCAAGATCTCGATCAAGGTGCTGGAGCCGATCGATCTGCGCAAGGAGCTCGGCGAGGACGCCGACATCGACACGGGTTACGACCTGGTCACCTCGCGCATGCAGGCGACGCTGAGTGGGCTCGACGAGGAGCGCGACCTGCCGATCATCGGCTGACTCCTCGGGCGTCAGGGCGCGGTGGCCGTTGACGGCGACGGCCTGGTAGAAGGTCCCGCGGTTGTCAAACGGCTGGGGCGGGATCGAGATTGCCCCCGCGCTGGTCGGCACGATCTGATCGCAGCCGACCGGCGTGACTCGACCGGGCAGGTCAGGGGCAGCTTCCAGTTGGCCATCGATGCTGCCCAGATGCTTTGACAAGCTGCGAGGCGGCCTGCAGCAGGGTCCGCGCTCAGCAGCGCCCGGCAGCGCCGCAGCGAGCCGCGTCCGCAGTAGGTGCGGGAGAAGCGCCCGCGCACCCGCTGGTGCAGGACCTGGCGCAGGTCCTTCTGGACGTCCATCTCCCAGCCGGCGAAGAAGCCGTTGCCGGTCCCGTCGCGGATCCCGTCGGGGGAGATCGAGTTGAACTGGGAATTGATCAGGCTCATCAGCGGGGCGCCGACGACGGGCTGGAACTCGGCCCGGACGAGCGTCGGCCACCACTCGTCCATCAGCAGCACGGCCGGGCTGTCGTCCACGACGTTGCTGTCAGCGTGCTGCGCCGCTGCGATCCGGCCGCGCGCCCAGCCGGTCAGGAGCGCGACCAGCTGGCGGACCTCGGGGTTCGTGCTGCGGCCGATGCACGCGGCGCAGCCACGGCCAGACGGCCATTCCTCGCAGATCGGCGGTGAGCGAGGGCGCGGTGACCATGCCGGTGATGCCGGCCAGGTCGAGCGGTCCGTGGCGCAGCGCCCCGTGCAGCAGGTCCAGGAGCATCGTGGCCCGGACCACGGGTCCGCTCGACCAGTCCCCGGCGGCCACCCGCCAGCCGTGGGCGATCGCGTTGTTCCAGTTGACCAGGTAGCCCTGCTTGGGGTTGATCGACGACCGGGTTGGCGCTCGCCGGCAGCCGCTGGTAGCCGTCGGCTGGCGGGGTTGAAGCCGCGCCAGTCCCAGCGGCCGGTGCCCCAGATCGGCAGATCGGGGTTGGTGCCGCGGGCGTGACGCGGGAACCAGCCGGACTGCAGCACGGCGATGTTCTTGTGATCGACGTAGAACCAGTTCTCGCTGCCGGTGTAGGCGCGCATGGCCGCGATGAAGCTCTGCGGGGAGGTCGGCTTGTTCTCGGCCAACCGCATGAAGGCGACGTAGCTCTGGGCCTCGTGACCGAGCGTCGCGGCCGAGATGGCCAGGGCGACCGGTACGCCGTGCACGGTGGCGAAGCGGCCGACCGGACCGTGGACCGAGTTCAGGGTGTGCAGGGTGATCGTCTGCGGGGCGGCTGGGGCTGGTCGGGGCGACCGGCGTCTGCTCGGTCACCGTGCGCGAGCTGAAGGCGATGCACCGGCCCTTGTAGCAGGTAGTGGGTCGAGGCGTAGCGAGGGCTTGCTGCCGTCCGGGTTGCACAGCCGCTCGGCGAACACGTCCTCGTTGTCGGAGAAGGCCGAGGTGCCGGTCCAGGCGAAGTCGATGCCGTGGCCGATCAGCGGGTACGGGCTGGCGCCGGGGAAGGAGACGCCGCTGACGTCGATGCCGGGGGCGTGCAGCTCGTACTCGAGGAAGACCTCGGGCGTGTAGTAGCCGACCTGCGGTCCCATCACGGCCAGGGCCTGGCCGGTGCCGCTGCGCTTGGCGTCGACGAGCACGGCGTTTGACTCGAGGTGGGGGAGGGCGCAGCCCGTGGGTGGCCAGTCGCTGCGCCCACGGCGGGCAGGCCGGAGCTGGCGGCCGCGGTCGCGGCCGCGACGCCGAGCTGTCACCGGTGCCCCGGTCTGGCGTTGCGGGCGACCAGCGAGCCGGGGTCGATGATCGCCTCCGAGCGCGGGTTGATCGCGACCGGTCGCGTCCGAGCGGAAGCGCTTGGCCAGCGTGACCACGGCCGAGGGATCGGCGGCCAGCCGCAGATCGCGGTACAGGGCCGCGCCCGCGCCGCGGCCCAGCCGCCTCATGGCCAGCCGCAGCGCCTCGGCCTGCTGGGGCTGCTGGCCGCCGAACACGGTGAACTGACCGATCAGATACGTGCCGACGGCGGCCGAGTCGGCCAGCGTCCACGGCTTCGGCGTGATCCCCAGCGCCGGGTACTCGGCCGGCAGCCGCGCCGGATCGATCTGGGTCAGGTTGATGAAGGCGTTGATCCCGGCCACGTACTGCTCGATGTCGTTGAGGGCCTGGGCGCCCTCGGCGCCCATCGTCTTGGGCAGCGACTGCATCTGGGCGGTGAGCTGCTCGGGGGATGCGTCCTGCAGCGCCGAGCTGCGTGCTGTCGGCGGCGGCGGCGCTCGGGCCGAGCAGCTCCGCCGTCGTGCCCTCGGCGGTGTGGCGCAGCACGTCCATGAAGAACAGCCGATCCTCGGCGGTGACGAAGCCGGCTCCCCACATCGCCTCGGCGCGCGTGTCGCGCCGTAGATCCGCGGGACCTCATAGGGCGCCTGGCGGACGATCGTCAGGCCCGAGCGTGGGCTCTCGGTCCCCGACGGGCGAGCTGCCGACGATCGTGCTCAGGCTGCCCGGGAGGCTGCTCAGGATCGGGGGCAGCGGAGCGGGAAGACCGCCCGGAGAGCCCGGCGGCGAAGGTCCCGCCGGCACGCCGGGGCGCCGGTCGCCGGGACGCGTGAGCGGGCCCGAGGCGGGCTCGGCTAGGAACGAGGAGTCCTTGTAGATAGCGGTTGAGGTCGGCGGCTGGTGAAGCCCGGCCACGCCTGCTCGAGGCCCTCGTAGAGGCGGCTGCTGGTTGAGATCGGCGGCGGGGACGGTGCCGTTGGCCTCGAACGCGGCCAGGTCCTGCCGCGCTCGTGCTCTCGCCCTCGCCGAAGGCGAGCACGGAGTGAAAGCCGCCGTAGATCGGGAAGGCTCTGGGCGCCCGCGGTGGCGCCAGCCAGCGGGCAGACCAGCAGAGCAGGCAGCGGAGCACGGGCGGCGAGCACGGAGGCAGATCGGGCGGCGGAGCATCGGGGCGGCGCAAGCCTATCGCCGACGCTGGGCTCCGTGGCCGCCGATCCACCGGAGAATGGACCGGGCACTGTCCGCGGATCAGAGTCCCGTGGACTGTCTGAGGTGTCGCGCGCGATGATCGTGCTGCTCCTCCGGCTGGTGGCCGCCGCCGCTGGCCCTGGCCAGCGGACACGAGCGGCGCGCCCGCCTGTGGCCGGCAAGCCGACGCCCGGCCGACCGAGGCGGCGCGCGTCGCCGCGGCGCCCCCGGCGTCGCGCCTGTCCCTTCAGCAGCTGGCCGGGCAGCGGATCATCTACGCCTACGCGGGCCTGAAGCCGCCCGCCGTCGCTGATGGCGGCGATCCGAGCCGGGGAGGCCGGGGGCGTGATCCTGTTCACGCCCAACATCGCCAGCCGGGCTCAGATCCGCTCGACCGTGGCCGGGCTGCAGCGCGCCAGCCTGGCCAGCCCCGTCCACACCCGGCTGCTCATCCTCACCGACCAGGAGGGGGGCGAGGTGCGGCGGCTGCCGGGCGCTCCCGCCCTGTCTGAGAAGCAGATCGGTGCCAGCACCAAGCCTCTCGGCCAGGCGCGGTCGGCCGGGGCCGGCGCGGGGGCCAACCTGCGCCGGCGTGGGGTCAACGTCAACCTCGCCCCGGTGCTCGACGTGTTCCGCACGTCGGGCAACTTCATCGACGAGTTTCAGCGCTCCTACTCGCGGCGCGCGAGCACGGTCGGCCGCCCTCGGCGGCGCCTTCATCTCTGCCCAGCAGCGTCTCGGCGTGGCCGCCACGGCCAAGCATTTCCCCGGTCTGGGCGCGGCGGCCCGGAGTCAGAACACCGACCTGGGACCGGTGACACTGCACGCACGTCGCTGGCCACGCTCAGGGCGTACCGATGAGACGCCCTACCGCGCCGCGATCGCCGCCGGGCGTGAAGCTGGTCATGACCTCGTGGGCGATCTATCCCGGCGCTCGACCGTCGCCGGCCGGCGGGGCTTTCGCCGACGGTGATCGGCGGCGAGCTGCGCCGGCGCCTGGGCTTTCGCGGCGTCACGATCACCGACGGCATCGACGCCGGCGCGGTGACCCGGTTCGGCAATCTCGGCCAGCGCGGGGTGCTGGCCGCGGCGGCGGGTGCGGACCTGATCCTGTGCGCGGCGCCGGTGCCCAGCGAGAACACTCCGGCGCAGGGGATCACTGTCCGCAGCGCTTTGGTCACCGCACTGAGCCGACACCATCTGGGTCTGACTGCCGCGCGTCAGGCGGCGGCGCGCATCCTCGCCCTGCGCGCCCGGCCCTGAGGCGGTCAGCGACGGCTCAGCCAGGCCGAAGCGCATCACGGCGCGGCGGGTCCATGAACGACAGGATCGAGCCCACCGAGAGCGCGGATCCGATCGAGAAGGCGGACATCGCGGACCCGAGCGAACCGATGCTGAAGAACCGAGCCGATCGAGCCGATCGACAGGATCGATCCCTGGCTACCGATGCACAGCAGTGAGTCCTCGGAGCACAGCGACCACCGTGAGCCATCCCCAGCGCCGCGGGTCATGTCCGACCGGTCGAGGTAGCCGGAGCGCAAACTTCAGCCATGGGGGCAATTTACCGCGACCACGGCACCCATGAGGCGATCTACATCAGCGACCCCGACGGCAACGACGTCGAGCTGATGTGGGACCGCCCGACGGAAAGGTGGCCCCGCGATGAGCAGGGCCACCTCGACGCTCAATTCGGCGACGAGCTCGATCTCGACGAGTTGCCTGAGCGAGCTTGAATCGGGCTGACCGGCGCTCGGTCAGCTCTGCGCCTCGACCATCATCAGCGTGTTGCCGTTCGGGTCGCGGAACCAGAACATCGGCGGCACGGGATCCCCCATGCGCGAGACCGACTCATCGACATCGACGCCGAGCGACTTGAGGGCCTGGTGGCTGGCGTCGATGTCCTCGGTGGGGAGGACGATGCCGGTCTGGACGCCGCCGGCATCGCGCTGCTCGGGCGGGGGCGGGGCGAGCGCGATGCCGGTGTCTCCGCTCGGCGGGTAGACCTCGATCCAGCGGTAGCCACCGCCGAACGGGGTGTCGACGCGCTTCTCGAAACCGAGCCTCTCGTAGAACTCGACCGCGCTGTCCTGGTCGGGGGACGGAATGCAGACGATGCTGATGGCGCTGATCCCGGTCTTGGTCGTGGTGCTCACTTCGGGCCTCCCTGGGAAGAGTTGGTTACGCCTACTGAGACCCGCCCGAGCGCGAAAACTAATCGGTCCTGGGGCGGAAGCGCAGAAACACCGCCGTGGTCAGCACGGGGCGAAAGCCGAGCCGGGAGTAGAGGTGTTTGGGGCGGTCCGCTTCCTCGGCGCAGATCCACACGTGCTCGGTTCCGGCCCCCGCGAGCGCGCTCTGGGTCAGCGCGGTGCCGAGGCCGCGCCCCCGGTACTCGGGGAGCACGTAGAGGCGCCGCTATCTCCAGCTCGTCATCGCCGAGGTCGAGCCCGGCGAAGGCGACCGGCCGGACCCGTCGAAGGTGGCCAGCGTACGTGCACCGAGGCCGTGCGCACTGTCTCGGCCTCGGCCTGGATGTGGTCGGGTCGTCGCGTCGCCGAAGTCCTCGCGATGCCAGCTGTCCGTAGGGGCGCCACCGCGCCGTACTCGACCTCGCGCACGGAGGGATCGGGGCCCGCCGGCCGTATGACCCTCGAAATGCATCAACGTCAGGCTGGTGGTCATGAACCCCCGAGCGGCGAAGTATTCGCGGTGAGGGGTGGCGAAGGCGGCGGAGTCGAAGTGGATCTTCCGATGGGCGTAGCGACCGAGTTCGCGTTCGGCGAACGAATAGAGCTCGGGCGCCGTCATCACGGGTGCGTCCCGCACACGGACCATGTTGAGATCCAAAACATTCGGGAACTCCGGATGGCGGTAGATCGTGCCATGCGCCCACGGGTCCTGGGTGGGACACAGCCGCTCGGGCTCGTGGTAGGTCCAGGCCAGGGCCCGGCTGGTCAGCGCCTTGTTGGTGTCGTGCGACTCCAAGATGGGGCAACGATAACGGCGCGCAAACGGACCAGACAAAAGTCGCTGACCGCTGCGATCGCCGGTGTCAGAATCGCCGCTGTGGAAAGGGAGGAGCTCGACGACCACCTTGACCGGGTGCTGATCGGCGGCCGCGAGCCGGTCGCCATTCGGATCGTGCCCTACGACCCCGCGTGGCCCGAGCGCTTCCGGCGCGAACGCGAGCGGATCGCGCACGCCCTGGGTCCCGGCGCCGGCCGTATCGAGCACATCGGCTCAACCTCGGTGCAGGGCCTGGCCGCCAAGCCGATCATCGACATCCTCCTCACCGTCGAGGACCTAGCCGACGACGCCGCCCTGCGAGTCCCGATGGAAGGCGCCGGGTACGTGCTGCGGGTTCTGGAGCCCGACCACCGGATGTTCCGGACGCCCAACCGCGACGTCCATGTCCACGTGTTCGCCGAGGGCAGTGACGAGGTTGTCCGGCATCTCGTGTTCCGGGACCGGCTGCGAGCCAATGCCGCCGACCGGGAGTCCTATGAGGCGCTCAAGCGGGAACTGGCGACGCAGGAATGGTCAGACATGAACCACTACGCCAACGCCAAGGGCGAGCTGATCAGGCAGATCACTGAAAAGGGGTCGGGCCGGCGCAGCTGAGGGCCAGCCCACGCCGTGCCCGCTCTGTCTAGCCCTGGGCGAGCTCGGAGACGTCCCGCCACTCGCGCCACGTGCTCAGGCGGCTCTCGTAGTCGCGCTCGGCGATGCCCAGCGGCGCGGTGCCGAAGAACACCCGCAGGGGCGGCTCGTCGGCATCGACGATGCGCAGCACGGCCGCGGCCGAGGCCTTGGGATCCCCGGGGGTGTTGGCGGCGCGGCGCTCCTTCGAGGCTTCATGGAGTCGCTCGTAGGCGTCAAGTTCGTCGGCGTGCTTGGCCGAGGAGCCGCCCCAATCGGTGGAAAACCCGCCGGGCTCGATCAGGGTCACCTTGATTCCGAAGTGCTTCACCTCGGCGGCCAGCGACTGGCTGATGCCCTCCAGGCCCCACTTGGAGGCGTGATACATCCCGATCCCCGGGAAGGCGGAGATGCCGCCAATCGAGGACACCTGCAGGAAGTGCCCACTGCCCTGCTCGCGGAGAAAGGGAAGCGCGGCCTGGGTGACCCACAGGGCTCCGAACAGGTTGGTCTCGATCTGGGCCCGGGCCTCGTCCTCGCTGAGCTCCTCGACCATCCCGAACTGTCCGTAACCGGCGTTGTTGACCACGATGTCGAGGCGACCGAACTGCTCGTGGGCGCGCTTGACGGCGGCGAACACGGCGTCGCGGTCGGTGACGTCGAGCGCCATCGGCAGCAGCGCCTCCCCGTAGGTCTGCTTGAGGTCGTCCAGGGTGCTCGGATCGCGCGCGGTGCCGGCCACGCGGTCGCCCCGCTCAAGCGCGGCGATCGCCCATTCACGGCCGAAGCCGCGCGAAGTTCCAGTGATGAACCATGTTTTATTAGCCATGATTCGAGCTTAGTCGGGCCCCTCGCCCGCGGCGGCTCAGGTCGTGAAGCCGAGGATCAGCTGGGCGGTCTCCAGCGGGACGTCGAGCTGAGGACAGTGGCCGACCCCGTCGAGCTCGATCCAATCGGCGTGCGGGAACCATTCCTCGCGGTAGCGGACGGCGGCGTCGGGCCAGGGGAGGATCCGGTCCTCGGTGCCCCATACCACGCGGATGGGGCAGGTGATGGCAGCGGGATCGAGCTCCCAACCGTTCGCGCCTGCGTAATCGACGAGCGCGGGCAGGCCGTCACACCCGGCCACCCCGCGGATCTGATGGGCGATCAGGGCCGGCGGGATGTGCTCGAAGTTGACCGAGACGTACTCGGTGGCGGCGCGACGGCCCTCGGGCGTGGAGACGATCGCATCGGCGTGAGCCACCGCGGCCTTGACGTTGGCCTGCAGGGTCATGAAGTAATCGTGCCGGGAGCGTTCCAGCTCACCGTTGGCTTTCCAGCCGCCACCAGGGGCCAGCGCGACCACACTCCGCGCGCGCCCGCGCTCGGCGAGCTGGAGGGCCACGAAGCCGCCCAGGCTGTTGCCGGCGATATGGGCGGTCCCGAATCCGGCTGCGTCCATCGCGCGCTCGATCGCGTCGGCCAGCGTGGCCGAGGTCACGCGACCGTTGAGCGCCGGACCACCGGCGTGTCCGGCCTGGGTCGGGGCGAGCACATCGTGATGGCGTTCGAGCTCGGGCAGGACCAGCTCCCACGTCCGCCAGGTGTCGACCAGGCCGTGCAGACAGACCAGCGGGGTTCCCGATCCGCCTCGATGCTGGGCGGTGAAGACGTCGGACATGAACCGGACGCTACCCGGTTCAATGCCCTGACGATCAGCCGGTCTCGTGTCCGGATTAACGACACTAATGTTCGAATCCCATGACACGCCAGATCGCCACCGACCTGGAGATACTCGAGCGGCTCGTGGATCTGGACGGCCGGGATGTGCTCGACGTGGGCTGTGGCCCGGGCCATCTGGTTCGCGCTCTGGCCGCCCGGGGCGCTCGGCCGGTCGGCCTCGAGATCTCGGCCGAGCAGCTGGCGTCGGCCGTCGCCGCCGACGACGGGTCAGGAGCCCGCTACCTGGTTGGCCGCGCGGAGCAGCTGCCCCTGCCCGACGCCAGCGTGGATGTCGTGGTCTTCATGCGGGCGCTTCATCACGTGCCGGCTCAAGAACAGTTCACCGCGCTCAGCGAAGCCCACCGCGTCTCGCGGCCCGGAGGTCAGGTGTATGTCGCCGAGCCGCTCGCCGAAGGCCCGTTCTTTGAGCTCACGAGCCTGATCGAGGACGAGCGCGGGGCGCGCGCGGCCGCGCAGCTGGCGGTGGGCGAGGCTGGCCGGGCCGGGCTGACCGCGGCGGCACGCGTGGAGTACGAGGTCGTAGCCCGCGTCGCCGATCTCGAAGCGCTGCGACGCCGGATCGTCAGCGTGGACCCGGATCGAGCCCGCGCCTTCGATGCCCGCCGCGCCGACGTGGCCGCCGCCCTCGAGCGTCTCGGCGAGCCAGATCCCGGCGGAGGTTGGACGTTCCCACAGCCGATGCGGGCCGATCTGCTCGGGCATGAGTTGAACGCGCCTGGGGTAGCGTGAGCGCCATGACCAAGCTCGAGCGCCCCAGCAACCGCGTCCTCGTCCTGTTCGGGGCCACCGGGGACCTCGCCGCCCGCAAGCTGTTCCCCGGCTTCTTTCATCTGTTTCGTGAGGAGATGATGCCCGAGGACTTCCGCATCATCGGCTCCGGTCGCCACTCACCGGGCAGCGACGACGAGTTCCGCCAGCACGTCCGCGAGGCGCTCGAGGAGCATGGCCGGATGGAGCTGGATGATCATTGGGACAGCTTCGCGAGCAAGCTGAGCTTCGTGGTTTCCTCAGCCGAGGACGGAGAGGACCTCGCTCAGGCGGTACGGGACGCCGAGGCCGAGGTCGACGCCGAGGGTCAGCGCCTGGTCTACCTGTCGGTGCCGCCGACGGCCACGCAGGACATGGTCCAGATGCTCGGGCGGACCGGGATCGCGGATAACTGCGCGCTGGTGGTCGAGAAGCCGTTCGGGCACGACCTGGACAGCGCCAAGCAGCTCAACGCCGCCCTCCATGAGGTCCTGGACGAGGAGGACATCTACCGGATCGACCACTTCCTGGGCAAGGAGGCGGCTCAGAACATCCTCGTGGCGCGATTTGCCAACGGCATGCTCGAGCCGATCTGGAACCGGGACCATGTGTCGTACGTCCAGATCGACGTGCCGGAGGAGCTCGACATCCAGGGCCGGGCCGGGTTCTACGAGCAGACGGGGGCGTTCCGAGACATGGTGGTCACCCATCTGCTCCAGATCCTCGGCATCGTCGCGCTCGAGCCCCCCTCGCGGATCGAGTCCGACCCGCTCCATCTGGAGCGGACCAAGCTGTTTGATTCGCTGCGGCCGTTAGATCCCGAGCGGACCGTGTTCGGTCAGTACGAGGGCTACCGCGACGAGGACGGCGTGGCCGATGATTCAAAGGTCGAGACGTTCGTCGCCCTCGAGGTCCGCGTCGACACCTGGCGCTGGAGCGGTGTCCCGTTCTACCTGCGAACTGGCAAGGCCATGGCCGACGGCCGGCGCACGGTGACGATCGGCTTTGCCGAGGCGCCCCTGAGCCTGTTTCCCAATCACTCGCGCGACGACCGCCCGCGCCCGAGCGAGATCGTGTTCGAGCTCTCCGACGATCCCCGGGTGAGCGTCGAGGTGCAGGCCAAGGTCCCGGGGCCGGCCATCGATCTCGGGCGTGCCGCGCTGACCCTGGATGTCGAGGCGGCGTTCGACGGCAGCAGCGGTCTTGAGGCCTACGAGCGGCTACTGCACGACGTGATGATTCGGGAACGCCTGCTGTTCACGCGCAGCGAGCAGATCGAGCGCCTGTGGGAGGTCGTGGCGCCCGTGCTCGAGAACCCGCCCACGCCTGAGCCCTACGCCCCGGGGTCCTGGGGGCCCGAGTCGGCATTGAAGCTGCCGGCGGCACCGGGCTGGCGCCTGCCCGACGGCGACTGAGGCGGACCGCGCTACGCGGGCGTCGCCTCCAGCGCGGAGTTGAGAGCTTCGAGATCCTCAGCGGTCGGACGCCATTGCGCGGCGGCGGCGTTGGCCCGCACCTGCTCGGGCTTGGTCGCGCCGGCGATGACCGAGGCGACCGGCTCGCGGGTCAGCAACGCGCCGATGGCAACGGTGATCAGCGACAGGCCGCGCTCGTCGGCATAGCGCTGCAGCGCCTCGACGACGGCGAACTGCTCGTCACTGCCGATCTCATCGCGGGCCGAGAGGCGCGCGCCGGCCGGGCCGGGCTGGCCGCGCCGGTACTTGCCGGTCAGCAGGCCGGAGGCGAGCGGGAAGTAGGGCACGAAGCCGATGCCCAGTTCCTCACAGGCCGGTAGCACGTCGTCTTCGGCGTCGCGAGCCAGGAGGCTGTACTCGTTCTGCACGGCCGTGAACGGGGTGAGGCTGTTCTCCCGGGCCACGGCATCGGCCTCGCGAAGCTGGTCGACGTCGAAGTTCGAGGCACCAATGCCCCGGATCTTTCCGGCCGTGAGGAGCTCCTGGAGCGCGCTCAGCGTCTCCCTGATCGGTGTCACCCCGTCGGGCTGGTGGTACCAGTAGTAATCGATCCAGTCGGTCTGCAGGCGGCGCAGCGAGTTATCGATGGCCTGCATGATGTAGCCACGGGAGCCCCGCGGACCCTGGCCGTCACCCATATCCATGCCGAACTTGGTGGCCAGGATCACCTGGTCTCGGCGGCCGTGAAGAACCTGGCCGAGCAGCTCCTCGCTGGCACCGGCGCCCCCGTAGATGTCGGCCGTATCGAGGAACGTGACGCCCTCGGCGAGGGCGGCATCGACGACGGCGCGGGTACCGTCGAGGTCCACGCGACGGCCGAAGTTGTTACAGCCCAGGCCGACGACCGGAACCTTCAGTCCGGAGGCGCCGAGGGGGCGGATAGGTATCTGAGACATCCCCTCGGTATACCCCACCGCGGGGCCGCTACGCGGTCTCAGACGTTCTTGGCCAGGATCTGGCCGCGCCCTCGGCTGGCGCGGTCTCGTGCTCAGACGTTTTTGGCCAGGATCTGGCCGCGCCCTCGGCTGGCGCGGTCTCGTGCTCAGACGTTTTTGGCCAGGATCTGGCCGCGCCCTCGGCTGGCGCGGTCTCGTGCTCAGACGTTTTTGGCCAGGATCTGGCCGCGCCCTCGGCTGGCGCGGTCTCGTGCTCAGACGTTTTTGGCCAGGATCTGGCCGCGCCCTCGGCTGGCGCGGTCTCGTGCTCAGACGTTTTTGGCCAGGATCTGGCCGCGCCCTCGGCTGGCGCGGTCTCGTGCTCAGACGTTTTTGGCCAGGATCTGGCCGCGCCAGCCGCGGAGGTCATAGCGGCCGTGGCGTCTGAACCCCTCGCCCTCGTAGAACTTCACCAGCCGCGGGGAGTCAGCCCAGCAGTCGACGCGGACCATCTGCCGACCGTGCTGGCGGGCGAGCTGACACGCGAGGTCGAGCAGGCGAGCGCCGATGCGCTGCCCGGCCAGCTGCCGCGAGCTGAGCAGCATCATCACGTAGAGCTCGGGCACGGGATTGCCGGGAACGTACGGGGGGCAGGCGCCGATCGCCAACACACCGACCGCGCGGCCTTCGTGCTCGGCGATCCAGACCTCGTTCTCGCTCAACGTCTCCAGCACCCGGTCGCGCATGTCCGGACGCTCGGAGAACGGCTGCTCGCCCCACTGGCCGGTCAGGCCGCGCAGGACCAGCCAGGCGATCGCCTCATCGAACAGGGCCAGCACCGCCGCCTCGTCCTCAATGCCCCCTGGTCGGACCTGAAAGTCGACCATGCACCGTTAGTTGTAGCTGAGAGTCCGCCTAGGATGGTCAGCGTGACGTTGGTCAGCGAGATCCTCGGGCGCCAGATGCGGTTGATCGCCCCCGAGACCACCGACGTTCTGCACGAGCCCGACCTGTCGGTGAGGATGGATGACTCAGAGATCCTGCTCGCCGACCGCTGGGTGGCGCGAGCGCGCGCCGACGAGCCCCAGCCCACCGTGCTGGTCCGCTCGCCCTACGGGCGACGCTCGTTCGTGGGGCTGATCTTCGGCCGCCTGCTGGCCGAGCGCGGTCTTCAGGTCGTGGTGCAGAGCGTCCGGGGCACGTTTGGATCCGGCGGGCGCTTCTCGCCCTTCGAGGAACGGGCCGACGGCCTGGCCACGCTCCGCTGGCTGCGTGAACAGCCGTGGCACCGCGACCGCATCGGGATGATGGGACCGAGTTACCTCGGTTTCGTCCAGTGGGCCGTGGCGGCCGAGGCCGGGACCGATCTGGCCGCGCTGGCGATCCAGGTCAGCGCCTCTCAGTTCTATGACCAGACCTACACCGGGGGCGGCCTGACCCTCGAGAACACGGCCTCGTGGATGAGCATCCTCGCCGTCCAGGAACACCGGCTCGCGCCGCTGGCCATCGAACGCGCGGTGCGGCGCCTGCCGCCGTTGCTGGCCGAGCTGCCCCTCGGCGAGCTCGATGTGCGGGCCACGGGGGGCGAGGTGGACTGGTTTAGAGCGGGGTTCACCAGCCCCGGGCGCGATGACGAGTACTGGATGGCCCGCAACTATTCGGCCGAGGTGCCGGCGGTCACCGCTCCGGTCCAGCTCGTCGGCGGCTGGTACGACATTCTGCTGCCGTGGATGCTGGAGGACTTCGTCGCCCTTCAGGAGGCCGGCCGGCGGCCGCAGCTGACGATCGGCCCCTGGAGCCACACCTCGCCGGCCCTGGCCGCGCGCGGCCATCGTGACGGGATCGCCTGGCTGCGGGCGCATCTGCTCGGTGACGACCGTCTCCTCCGCGCGAGCCCCGTCCAGATCC
Source organism: uncultured Solirubrobacterales bacterium (assembly GCA_963849455.1). Lineage (GTDB taxonomy): Bacteria > Actinomycetota > Thermoleophilia > Solirubrobacterales > Solirubrobacteraceae > Palsa-465. The sequence goes on from CAWKHE010000005.1 coordinate 592,399, forward strand.
TCGTCACCGGGGAGCGCAGTGGTGGCGGTTGGCGTGATCTCGAGACCTGGCCGCCGCCGGGAACCGGAGAGCGCCGTCTGTGGCTGCACTCGGGTGGGCGCCTGGCGCAAGACGTACCGACCGAGGACCCGACGGCCGGGCACCAGCTACAGGTATGACCCGGCCGATCCCACTCCCGCGGTCGGGGGCCCCGGGCTGTTGTCCCGCAGTCCCGTGGTCGACAATCGAGACCTGGAGGCGCGGTCCGATGTCGTGACCTTCACGACTGAGCCGCTGGCCGAGACCGTCGAGGCGATCGGGGACGTATCGGTCGAGCTGTGGGTACGCAGTGAGGCCGTCTCGTTCGACATCTTTGCCCGGGTCTGCGACGTCGACGGCGACGGGGCGTCCTGGAACGTCTGCGATGGACTGACCAGGGTGAGCCGGAGCGGAGGCGAGTCCGACGGTGTGGTCCCGGACGCGGACGGGGCGCGGGCCGTCAGCGTAAAGCTGTGGCCGATGGGGCATCGGTTCGCCGCTGGCCACCGGATCCGCCTGCAGGTCTCCTCAGGGGCACACCCCCGCTATGCCCGCAACCCCGGCACGGGGGAGGATCCGGCCACCGCCGTCGAGCTCCGGGCCGTGGACATCGAACTCGTCCACGACCGCGATCACCCGTCGGCGGTGGTCCTGCCTAGCTCGTCAGTGAGCGCGACTGGCGGGCGCGTCACCGCGGCCGCCGCGGCGGCCTGAGCGCGAGCGCCCTCGACCCGAGCGGCGGGGCGGCTGGTGGCGGGATCGGCGGTCGGCGCCACCCCGGCCCTCAGCGTGCGGCCGTGGACGCGACACGCGCTGGGACTCACGTCCTCCGGCGGCGCCGGGCTCGGGGCCGCCGAGCCCGTGCTCGATCCCGAGCTGGTGGGCCATCCGCTTGACGTCGGCGCGCTCGTGCACGTCAACGAAGGTGATGCCGATCCCCGAGCGACCGGCCCGACCGGTGCGGCCGACGCGATGGACATAGCCCTCGTGATCGCCGGGCGGATCGAAGTTGATGACGTGGGAGATCCCGGACACGTCGATCCCGCGGGCGGCGACATCGGTGGCCACCAGGGTGTCGACCTTTCCGGACTCGAAACGGGCCAGCGCCGTTTCACGTTGGCGCTGAGATTTGTTGCCGTGCATGGCGACCGCGTCGACCCCTCGGGCGCCGAGACGCTTGACCAGACGATCGGCTCCGCGCTTGGTGCGGACGAAGACCAGGGTCAGATCGCGCTCGCTCTCGAGCTCGGCCACGAGGGCCTCGATCTTGGCCTCGCCGGAGACGGACACGAACCGATGCTCGATCTCCTGTGCGGCGCGGCGCTCGGTGCCGCCGTGCTCGTGCATGACGGGGTCACGCGTGTATTCGCGCGCGGCGCGTCCCGCTTCGCCGTCGAGGGTGGCCGAAAAGAACAGGGTCTGGCGCTGCGCAGGGCAGGCGGCGACGATCCGCTTGACGGCGGGGCGGAAGCCCATGTCGAGCATCCGGTCAGCTTCGTCGAGCACGAGCATGCTGATTCGGTTCAGCGAGAAGGCGCGGCGCTGGAGCTGATCCTCGAGCCGCCCCGGGGTGGCGACGATGATGTGTGATTGAGCGGCGTCGCGGCCCTGTTTGATTAGGCCGACGCCACCGTAGACGGCGGTGATGCGCAGCGCCCGGGCGTGGGCGACGGGGCGCAGATCGTCAGCGATCTGGGTGGCCAGCTCCCGGGTCGGGGCCAGGATCAGAGCGCTCGGACGGGGACCAGTTGACTCGATCCGATCGACCAGCGGGATCCCGAAGGCCAGGGTCTTGCCCGAGCCGGTAGGTGAGCGGCCGAGCACATCGCGCCCGGCGAGGACATCCTTGATGACCAGGTTCTGGACCGCGAAAGGCGCGGTGACGCCCTGGACGGCGAGCGCGTCTACGACCGCGCGCGACACGCCGAGTTCGGCGAAAGACGACATTAAGTTGTTCACTCCTTGGCGGCAACAGGGGCCGCGACGAATTCGGGAGGCGAATGCTGACCCGAACCGCTCTCTGCGGGACCCAAGCGAGCTGCCTCGCGGCCGACGGCGTCGACCGACAGCTCATCAACCTAGCAGCCGGTCAGCTGGGGGCGGCGGCCTGCACCGGATCGCCCACGGCGATGATCCCATCCTCCAGGATGTCGGCGCGCAGGCCGCCTCGGTGGACGAGCGTCCCGCAACACCGGTCGTCCGCTGTAGCGCTGCATGACCGTGCACGGTTCGCACAGCCGCATGCCGCGGCAGGGCACACCGCCGATCATGAACTCGTGACCGACGAGCCGATTCAGGTCGATCCCGCGTGTGACCACGTTGCGGCGGTGCTCATCAGCGGACAGGGATGGCGCGAAGGATTCACACACCTCGGCCTCGATCAGGGTGAGGGCACTGCCCGAGGGCCCGGAGGGAAAGGTCCCGCGTCCGCTCACGTGGCGGTCGCCCTCCAGGCCCCGTCCGGGCAGAGCCTGGACCTCGGTCCTGGTCTGGGCCGGCTCGCCCGCTGACGGCGCGACCCAGATCGCCTCCACGGTCCCGGACCCCGGGGGAGAGGCGGGGAGCGGGGGTCGGGCCAGGGCGATGTCTCCGGCGGCGACGACAAAGCCGTGAGTCAGCCACTGGTTGGGAATCTCCTGGGCCTGACCGGCCGGATCCCAGATCACTCCCGATGGCACCCCGAACATGACCACGAAACGCGCTGGATCATCTGTCGCTGGGGGCTGGACCCGGGCAATCCAGGGGCCGGCCCACGTGAAGGTGGCCGGAGCGTCGACGCGCGCGAGCCCCACACCGAGGCTCCCGAGCCAGCGGGAGGTGTTGAAGCCGGTGGCCACGTCATCGCCGGCGTCGAGCTCGGGCAGCGTGTGAGCGTCGAGCTCGAGCACGCTGGCCAAACAGGCCAGAAACGAGTCCGCTTCGAGCGTGGGAGCGGAGCGCTGGAGCCTCACCGGCTTCATGAGATGGGAGGCTATCCTGACCGCGCGCGTCGCCGCCATGACCAAACCTTCGCCCAGCCCGCCGCTCGATCCCGTCGTCCTCACCGGCGAGCTCGACGCCACGCGCGTAGCGGCGATCGGGGCCGGAGCCGCGATCGAGCTCGACCGCGCAGCTCTGGGTCGCGTGGCCGCCAACCGCCGTGTCCTGGAGGAGATCCTCTCCACGGGAACGCCCGTGTACGGGATCAGCACCGGCTTTGGCGCGCTGGTCTCGAACACGGTTGCGCCCGAGCTGCAGCGCCACCTCCAGATCAACCTTCTGCGCAGCCACGCCGCCGGCACCGGGCCCGACCTGCCCCTGGACGTGGTGCGGGCAGCGATGGCCGTGCGCGCCAACGGCCTGCTGCTGGGGCACTCGGGGATCCGGCCGCTGGTCCTCGAGCATCTGGTGGTCCTGCTCAACGCCGGCCTTGTCCCGCGCGTGCCCCGCACCGGTTCGCTGGGGGCCAGCGGTGACCTCGCTCCCTCGGCCCATGCCTTTCTGCCACTGCTGGGTGAGGGACAGGCGTTCGCCCCCGACGGCGAGCTGCTGAGCGGGGCCGAGGCCCTGGCCGCGGTCGGCCTCGAGCCCCTCGAGCTCGAGAGCAAGGAGGGGCTGGCGTTGATCAACGGCACCCACTTCATGAGCGCGATCGGCGCCCTGCTCAGCGTCCGCGTCGGCAGCCTGCTGGACGCCGTCGACCTGGTCACCGCGGCCACGCTCGAGGCGCTGCGCGGCGCGCTGCCCGCGTTCGATCCTCGCGTACACCGGCTGCGTCCGCTGCGCGGGCAGGCGACCAGCGCGGCCAACATCAGCCAGGCGCTGTCCGGATCGACCCGGATCGCCGGACCAGCCTCGGGACGCCTTCAGGACGCCTACTCGTTGCGTTGCGCCGCTCAGGTTCACGGCGCCGCCCGTGAGGGCTTCAGGTTCTTCTCCGAGCTGGTCCACGCCGATCTGAACGCGGTCACCGACAACCCGCTGGTGTTCGAGGATCCACCCGAGGTCATCTCGGCGGGCAACTTCCACGGCCAGTCGCTCTCGCTGGCCTTCGACACGCTGCGCCTGACGCTGGCCGACCTGGGCTCGATCTCCGAGCGGCGCACCTTCCGGCTCCTGTCACCGACGCTGAACGGCCGCCTGCCCGAGTTTCTGACCCGCGATGCCGGGACCTCGAGCGGCTACATGGTCGCCCAGTACACCGCGGCCGCGCTCGTCGCCGAGCTGCGCGCCCTGGCCCACCCGGTCAGCGTTGACAGCATCCCCACCTCCGACAACCAGGAGGATCACGTTTCCATGGGGATGACGGCCGCGGTCATGGCGCTGGAGGCCGCCGACCGGCTGGAGCGGGTCGTGGCGATCGAGCTGCTCTGCGCGTGCCAGGCGCTGGACTGCGATCCCGGGGCGCCGGGCGCGACGGTGGCCACTCTGCACCGCGCCGTCCGGGAACGGGTGCCGGTCCTGACCGCCGACCGCCCGCCGGCCGATGACCTCGAGGCCCTGATGCCGCTGATCAACGAAGGCACCGTGGCGGCACTGCTCGGTACGCCGGGCGTCGGGCCGTAGGCGCCGTAGGCGCCGTTGGGCCTAGTCGGCGCCGCCGGCCGGATGGCGCCCGAGGTGGGCCTTGCGGGCCGTCACGCGCTGTCGGGTGGTGTCCGTCCGGGCGGTGGCGATGGCTGAGCTGATCGACAGGTCGCGCTCCAGCGCCTCGCTCAAGGCGAGGACCTCCCGGCGGCTGTAAGTGAGCCCCCGCTCGGTCGTCCACCGGCACGACTTCGGAAATCCGTAGCGCGCCTCCCAGGCCAGCAGCACGTCGGGGCTCACCCCGAGCGTCTCGGCGGCGTCGTCGATGCTGAGCGTTGGCCACGCCCTCTCCTCACCGGTCGAGACCACGGGCGGCACCGGCTCACCGGAACGTGGGTGGGTCGGGGCCGCAGCCGGACCTGAGAACTCGGCGCGGTTGGCTGCGTCACGCGTGGGACGAGGATGCACTCCGAGGTCCAGCCAGGGCGCCTCCTGCTCTATCTGCGCGCGTAGCTGCCCGGAGGGCGCAGCGCTGCGTCGACCGGGCTTGTGCCCAGGGTGGGCGGCCCGCAGCGTGATGTCACCGGCCTTGGCCGCCTTGGCCAGGGACACCGCCAGCAGCGTCACAGCCGCGCAGGCGACAGCGACGATCAGGATCAGCTCGGGCAGCATCGGCGTTGCAGTGGGGATGAGCGGATTGGCCGGCGCATGGAGCCTTCTGGCCGCTCGAACGAACGGTCGATCGCCGTCTGGCGGTAACCGCCCAAACCTGGACGCATGATCTAGTGACCTTTCGGCAGTTGCCGCGAACGATGGTCACGATTTGAACCGGCCGGGCCGTGCCGCGGCCGTGATGTGGCTAGTTCTCGCCGTCGTAGTAATCGACGGAACCGTCAACGCGCCGGAGCATGAACTGATCCTCCTCGCGGCCGGTCCAGACGCCGATCTTGTCGCTGTCGGGGTAGACGGCCACGGCCGGCTCACGCGCGCTGGAGAACATCAGCACGCGCGCGGTCTCGCGCGCGCGGTTGGTCAGCTGATGAGCGCCGCCGGGACCGGCGGCAAAGCAGATCAGTGCTCCGGGGCCGATCGTCTCGTTCCCGGCCGGGGTACGCAGCTCGAGCTCCCCTCGAGGATCAGCAGCCACTCCTCGACGAACTCGTAGTGATACGGGCAGAGACGATCGCCGGACGGGATCTCATAGGCCTTGACGACGTTCTCGCTGCCGCCCGCGCGCTCTCCGATCCGGGATGTGCCGGCCCGGTAGCCCTCGGGGTCTTCGTCGTCGTACTCGTAGGCGTCGGTGAAGACGTTGGCCCGGTCCATCGCCCGGGCTCGCTAGCCGCCCACGATCCGGAATATGCCCCGCATGAACGGGTGGATCCGGCAGAAGAACGTGTACGTCCCCGGTTTCAGGGTCTTCGGCGTGCTCCAGCTGATCCGATTTGCCGCCGGAGTTCCGTAGCCGAGTTGCGCCGAGTCATAGCCACCCTTACCGTTGGCCAGCGGGTAGGAGATCCCGGTGTTGAGGCCGCACGGGTTCTGGCAGGCGGTGACGGTGTGGAACACCGAGTCGATGTAGGCCTGGCTGGGGTTGAGCAGATTCCCGCCGAGCGGGATCGGGCTGGCGTCGTCGTTGACGAAGGTCAGCGAATGGCCTTGATGGATCGTCGGAATGCACCGGTTGCCACCCGTGGCCGTGAAGTCCCCGGGGTTGTACATGAAGGCCGAGATCGTGACCTTGCTGCGGTGGCACACGGGAAACTTGTTCGGGTTGACGCCCATCGCGTAGGCGCCGCCGTGGTTGTTGTCCTCAGCGAGGTGGCCATGGGTGATGTGGCCGGTCTCGTTGAGCTTGTGGGTGAAGGGGTCGATGCCGCCCTGGGTGTCCCACGACTCCCACGCGACCATGATCCCCATCGACTCATACCACGAGGCGCGCCGCGTGTCGTAGGTGGTGCTGATCCGCATCACGTCGCCGGCCTTGACCTGGGGGCGCCAGTTCGGGGCCGTGGCAGTCATGGCCATGTCCCACGAGATCGGCCCGCGCTTGTCGAAGTAGTGGGCGTGCGAGCGGAACAGGCGCACCGAGTCGGGTCCGCTGGAGCCCTTGACCGCGCCGCTGAACGGCTTCACGCCGGGCCGGATCAGGTCAAGGTCGTCGTACAGGCCGCCGGGGTGCAGATGGCCGGCGGTGCCGACCAGCGTTCCCGGATGATCGACGGTGAACTCGTCCAGGGCCGGTCCGGGGCCGTAGGGGTTCTTGGCCATGTCGGGGAAGGTGAACTTGCCGTGCTTGCCGCTGTGGCGGTAGACGTTGAAGACCGGGTAGATGTGGTGGTCCATGACGTCCATCCAGATCGGATGGACGGCGGTGATCCCCGCGGCGGCCGGGTCGCTGTCGGGCACGAAGTCAATCGTGTAGTTGACGTAGACGTGGGCGGCCTTGGCGGTCAGGTTGTGGATCATGTAGTTGAAGATCCAGAAGTCCCGGGCGCCGATCGGATAGCCGTATCCGTGCGGGAACTCGTAAATGGTCTTCTCCTCACCGGAGGCCATGAACGGGTAGAAGCCGCCGAGGTTGCCGTTGCCCTCGCCCTCCCCGGCCTGGCCGTTGCTCAGCCAGACGCCGTGGTGGAGGTGGATGACGTCGACGCGGGGGATCCTGCCGCAGCATTTGCCGTTGGGCAGCGTGTAGCGGAGGTTCGGGGTCATCCGGACCATGAAGCCGTTGACGCTGCGGCTTGGGGACGTGCTTGGAGTCGACCAGGATCAGGTTGGCGCCGGGGCGCACGAGATACGGACCGGCATTGAAATGCAGGGTCTGCATCCCGGGATAGGCGGGGCCCGCGGCCATCGCCGAGGGGGCAAAGAAAACGGCGCACAGCGCCGCCACCAAGATCCCGAAAATGATTCGCTTCACGACTGCACCCCTTCTTGGGCCCTTCCTCCGAGTCACCGGATTGAATCACGCGGGGCGAGCCGACGGGGACTGCGAGCGTCGGAAGCCCGACACATGGGGATCCATCAGGGGTCCCTCACCCATCGCGGCTGAGCCGCGCGAACGGAGTTCGGCGTGCGCCGGAGCTTGCTACCAGGCCTGGGTGTCGCCGCAATGGGGGCAGTCGACCGACGTGGTCACCTGGGCCGCGAACACGAATCCACAGCCGCAGCTGTAGAGCGCCTGGTCCTGCGGGGCGCCGGCTTGGCGCCGGCGCGAGGCGGCGGTGTGTTCGTTGGTGGTGTTCGCCGTCGACTCAGGGTGAGCGCGCGTTTCACTGCGCTCGGCGACTCGCCCCAGTCGCCCTTCGCGGGAGCGCCCCATACGGCCGGCGCTGATTTTGGATCGGACTGTCACTGTCATGGCGAAGGAACGACTTCGCCGCTCAATGGTTTCGCCGTCCGGCCTTAAAACCCTGGCACTTAACACAACAGCAATCTGGGTCCGGCTCGGGGCCGTAATCCGGGTGATCGGGGGGCCAAGGCAGCGGCACATCCCCCGGCGAGCCCGCCGCGGGAGCTGCTCTCTGAGGCCGCCCGGCGGGCGCGTATGGGACAATCCCGGCCAGCATGGACCCAAGTCGCAAGCGGGCGATCCGCCTCACGATCGCCCTCACCGTCGCGCTACTGCTGGCCTCGGCGCTCGTCTACACGAGCTTCGCCGCGGGGCGGGAGGAGCTCACCGCCTCGCAGCTCATCAAGCGGGCGCGCCCCGGCAGCTCCTACATCCTGGCCGGGACGGTGCTCAATCACTCCGTTCAGCGCGACGGCTCGGTGCTGCGCTTCCGGGTCCGCGACCCCAAGCTCAAGGAGTCGGTGGCCGTGCGTTACACGGGCGAGGTGCCCGACCCGTTTGCGGCCGGGCGGGCGGTGCTGGTCACCGTGCGCGACGGCGGGAACCAGGGCTTCATCGGTCAGCCCAACTCGCTGACCACCAAGTGCCCTTCCAAGTACAAGGCTGCGTCGGGCTCATATTGATGCCGGCGGCCGGTTTCAGGCGTATCCCCGCGGGGGCTGGTAGCTGATGGCCGCCGTCGGGCGCCTACTGCTGATCTTCGCCCTGGTCACGACCCTGTACGGGTTGGGGGCGTCGCTCCACGGCGCCCGCGGTGGGGGCCGGGCGTGGGTCGAATCCGGGCGCCGCGCGATGTACGCCCTGTGGGGGATGGCGGCGATCGCCTTCGTGATCCTCGACGTCGCCTTCATCAGCTCGAACTTCTCCTACAACGTGGTGGCCAGCGGCTCGAGCACGACGACCCCGTTCTTCTACCGGGTGGCGGCGATCTGGTCCACCCAGCAGGGCTCGCTGCTGCTGTGGCTGCTGCTCCTCTCGGGCTGGTCGAGCCTGGCCCTGTTCCTGACCCGCCGCCGGGTACGGGAGATCGCTCCCTACGCCCAGGCGGTCCTGTTCGCACTGACCGCCTTCTTCAGCGGTCTGCTGGTGTTCTTCGCCAATCCGTTTGCGACCAGCAGCCACGCCGCCGGCCGAGGGCGCCGGCCTGGACCCGCTGCTGCGCCACACGACGATGATGGTCCATCCGCCGATGCTGTACTCGGGCTACACGCTGATGATGGTGCCGTTCGCGTTCGCGGTCGGCGCCCTGATCAGCGGACGGCTGAGCGCCGAATGGATCCAGGTCACCCGCCGCTTCGCGCTCGCCGCCTGGCTATGCCTCGGCGTCGGCATCCTGCTCGGCGCGCGCTGGTCCTACACCGAGCTGGGCTGGGGTGGCTACTGGGCCTGGGATCCGGTCGAGAACGCCGCCCTGATGCCGTGGCTGTGCGCCACCGCCTTCATCCACTCGATCATGATCCAGGAGAAGCGGGGGATGCTGAAGGTCTGGAACGCCTCCCTGGTCCTGGCCGCCGGCATGCCTGGCCGTGATCGGGACCTTCCTGGTCCGCTCGGGGATCCTCAGCTCGATCCACGCCTTCGTCTCAGATCCGACGCTGAACATCTCCTTCGTCGCCCTGATCTCGGTCATGGTCATCGGCTCGATCGGTCTGGTCACCTGGCGGCGCGAGCGGCTGCGAACCGAGGCTCGCCTGGACTCGCTGATCTCCCGCGAGGCCGTGTTCCTGTTCCAGAACCTCGTCCTCGTCGCGCTGACCGCGGTGATCTTCTGGATCACGTTCTTCCCGCTCATCTCCCAGGCCATCACCGGGACCGAGGTGTCGGTGGGGCCGCCCGCCTTCCGTCCCTTCGTGGTGCCGCTGGCGCTGATCGTCGTCGTCCTGTCCGGGATCGGTCCGATCATCGCCTGGCGCCGGGTGACGGTGGCCAAGCTGCGGCGGAGCTTCGCCTTCCCGCTGGCGGCGACCGCGCTCATGCTGGTCGCCTCCTGATCGTCCCCGGCGTGGTCGACCACAAGCTGGCCCTGATCATGTTCTGCGCCGGGACGTTCGTCGTCTCGAGCGTCGTCCAGGAGTTCGTCCGCGGCGTCCGGGCCCGGCGGGCGATGACCTGCGAGGCGTCGCCGGTCGCCCTCGGCGCACTGGTGCGCCGCAACCGCCGCCGCTACGGCGGCTACATCGTCCACGCCGGCGTGGCTGTGGCCCTGTCGGGGTGGCCGCCTCGACGTCGTTCCAACACTCGCGCACGGCGACCATCGCTCCCGGCCAGAGCGTGCACCTCGATGGCTACACGGTCCGCTACGTGCGGCCGACCGCGAACGCCACGGCGGAGAAGATCTCCTTCGGCGCGATCCTGGCCGTGAGCAGCGGGCGCCAGCATGTCGCCACCCTTCACACCTCCTATGGGCTTTACCCCTCCCAGAATCCCGCTCAGCCGATCGGGCGCTTCTTTGACGGCTCAACCGAGAGCCGGGTGGGGCTGAAGTCCGGTCCGCTGCAGGACATCTGGACGGTGATCAACCCGAACGTGGGACCGCTGCAGGGTCTGATCAATCAGGGGGACGCGCGCTTCAGCAAGTTCCTCAACGATGCGATGGCGATGCCGGCAGCGCGGCGCACGCAGGCGCTGAACGAGCTCTTCACCCTCCGCGACGCGGCGATCCGGGGTCTTGCCCAGCGGTTTGTCAACCATCCGTGGGCGGCCACCTTCCTGGTCATCGTCTCGCCTCTGGTCACGTGGCTGTGGGCGGGAGCGATCATCGCCGCTCTGGGCGGACTGCTCGCGCTGTGGCCACTGCCGCCGCCCCGGCGCCGGCGTCCCGGGCCTCGCCCGACTGGCGGCGACGACGGCCAAGCCGCCGCGCCACCTCCTGACCTGCGCGCCCGGGAGCTGGTGTGAGCCCGGCCGCCGTCGTCCGGAGCCGGCGCTGATGGCCTACCTGCTCGTGCTCGTCGTGCTGGCCGGGGCGGTGTTCCTGATCAGCGGCCCGCTGCGCGCCGAGCACGGCGCGCGAGGAATCAGACGAGCAGGCGACCAAGCTCGCCGAGCTCGAGGCGGCCCGCGACGCCAAGTACCACGAGATCCGCGACGCCGAGCTCGACCTGCGCACCGGCAAGCTGTCCGACGCCGACTACGAGGCCGTCGACCGGGCCCTGCGCGCCGAGGCGATCGAGATCATGCACGCCCTGGACGGCGTTCACGCCGGTCAGGCGCCGGTGGCCGGGACCGACTGACCTCGCTAGCATCGCCATCGATGGTCACCGTTCTCGACTTCGTGCAGGTCATTCTCTGTGTTGGCGTCGTCTTTCTGATCCTGATGCACTCGGGCAAGGACGCCGGGCTGTCGGGCGCCTTCGGCGTCGGCTCCGGCGCGGGCCCGCTGGGCGGCGGCTCGCTGGTCGAGCGCAACCTGAACCGCTGGACGGTCGCGTTCGCCGTGCTGTTCGTGGTCAACACGATCATCCTCATCAAGATTTCCTGATCCCGCGAGCTGCCCGGCCGCCGGTCCGGCGCGGCTAGGTCGGCGCGGAATCACCTAGGGCGTCGACCAGACGCAGTAGCTCCAGCGGGCTGAACGGCTTGGTCAGGAACAGGTCGGCCCCGGCCTCTTCGGCCAGCCGCTCGGTTCGCTCGCCGTGGGAGGCGGTGAGCATCACGATCGTCGCCTCCCGCGTGGCCGGATCTGACCGCAGCTCCCGGCAGGTGTCGATCCCGTCCAGGCCCGGCATGTCGACATCCAAGAACACGATGGCCGGCTCGGTGTCCCGGGCCAGGGCCAGCGCCTGCAGACCGTCGGCAGCCTCGTGAAGATCGAACTCGGCGACGTCCTCGAGCGTGGTCGTGACGAGCCTGCGGATGAAGCGATCGTCGTCGACGACGAGCACGGCGCGAGTCATCCGATCTCCTTTCCGATCTTCATCAGGGTCTTGTCGTCGATCGTCTGAAAGGCCTTCACCACGGCCGGATCGAACTGGCTGCCCGATCCTCTGACGATGATCCTCCGGGCCTCGGGCAGGGACATTGCCGGCCGGTAGGGACGCTCGGTGGTGAGGGCGTCCAACACGTCGGCGACCGCGAACACGCGGGCGGCGAGCGGGATCTCCTCACCGGCCAGCCCGTCGGGGTAGCCGCTCCGTCCCAGCGTTCGTGGTGGGAGCGCACGACCTCGGCCGCCTCCTGCAGGAACTCGATACCGCTGACGATCTCGGCACCGACGGCCGGATGGGTCGACATCAGGCGCCGCTCGTCATCGGTGAGCGCGCCGGGCTTGTAGAGGATCGCGTCCGGGATCGCAACCTTGCCGATGTCGTGGAGGAGGAAACCGAATTCGATCTCGGGCGCCTCGGGCACGGCGATCCCGAAGGCACGGGCGATCGTGATCCCGTAGGCGGCCACGCGTTCGGCGTGCTTGCCGGTGTAGGCATCTCGGGCCTCGACGGCGTTGGAGAGCGCCCGAACGGTGGCCATGTAGGAGCGGGTCAGCTGCTGGGCGCGGGCCCGCTCCTGTTTGAAGGTCTCGCGCAGGTCGGCGGCGTAGCGCTCGAGCTGGAGCTCGTTGTCCGCCGCCTCCCGCTCGCGGCGGGCCAGCTCGGCACGCAGCCGCTCGATCTCCTGGGTCAGCTCCGCTTCGCCTCTGAGGTCCATCTCTGTTCCTGGCTCGGTTGCCGGCCGTCTTCGCGCAACGCCTCAAGGAGCGCCTGGGCGGCTCCTTGAGCGGTACCACCTGCATCCCCAGCTTCACTAGGCCCCGTGGGGTGGGCGTGTCGTCGTCGGAGAATAGGATCACGGCCCGCCGGAGGCGGCGTCCCCGCAGATCAAGGGCCTGCAGCGCGGCCTGTGGATTACGGATTCCGACATCGATCAGTGCGACCTCAAAGCGCCGCTCGCCGCAAACGCGGGCGGCCGCGGCACCCGTCGTCTCCCACTGATGCTCGATGCCGAGCTCGTCGAGAGCCGGCTCGAGGGCGACCTGCATGTGCGGGCGCCCGACGACAAGCACTCGCGAGCGCCCCGCGCGCACGGCCGCCGCGAGCACCTCGCGCAGCTCGTCGGCGTCGATCGGCTTGGAGACGACCCACTCCCCGGCCAGCTCGGGGCGGCCGGCGAGGACCGACACGAACACGATCGGGATGGGGCGCAGCTCGGGATCGGCGCGGATCTTGTCGAGCAGGGCGAAGCCGTCCATCTCGGGCATGAGGATGTCCAGCGTGATGGCGTCGAAGCTCTCCTCGCGCAGTCGCTCCAGGGCCTGGAGGCCGGTCACGGCCACGGTGGCATTGATCTCCAGTGGGCGCAGCTGATCAGCGACGAGGGCGGCGATCTCGGGCTCGTCATCCACGATCAGGACGCGCCGCCCGCGCAGCAGCTCCAGCGTCTGCTCGGAGTCGCTGCTGGGCACCGCGGCCGGGATCAGGACGTGAAACGCGGTACCCCGGCCGGGCTCGGTCTCGACCTCGATCCGGCCACCGTGCAGGTCGACCAGGGACTTGACGATCGACAGCCCGAGCCCGGTTCCGGGGATTGACGCGTCGACCCCGTGGGCCCGGTAGAAGCGCTCGAAGATGTGCTCACGCTCGTCCACGCTCATGCCGACGCCGGAATCGGCGACGACGATTCGCACCCACGCCCGGTCGGCTTCGGCGCCGATATGGATCCGGCCCCCGTTCTCGGTGTAGAGGTGGGCGTTGGTGAGCAGGTTGTGGATGATCTGGCGGATCCGCGTCGGGTCGGCCATGGCCAGCGGAAGGGCCGGTGAGACATAGATGCCCAGCCGCTGGTCCTTCTCGCTGATCCGCGGTCCCATCAGCTCGGCGACCTCGCGAACGGCCTCCCCGACGTCAATCGGCCGGCGGGCGATGTCGACGCTGTCGGCTTCGATTCGAGCCACGTCGAGCAAATCGTTGACCAGCTCCACGAGGCGATCGGTGGAGCGAAGGATGATGGCGATGAACTCGCGTTGGCGGGCATCGAGGGCATCCGGGTCGCGGCCGAGGAGCTCGACGAAGCCCTTGATCGAGGTCAACGGGCTACGAAGCTCATGGGAGGCGTAGGCGACGAAATCGCTCTTGGCACGCTCGAGCCGGACGCGCTCGGTCATGTCGTGCAGGGTCCACACCACGCCGGCGTCAGCGCCACCCAAGGGCGCGGCGCTGACGCTCAGGGTCCGCCCCTTGTGCTCGATCGTGGTCTCGCGCTGCAGCGCGGTGTCGAGATCGGGGAGCGGGCTGGAGGCGCCGTCGACCCGGTTGCCCGGACTCAGCTCGGGCACGAGCTCGGCCGCGCGGGGATTCGCGCTCGCGATCGCGTGCGAACCGGCCTCGGTGACGAGCAGGCCGTCTCCGAGGCTTTCAAGCGTGGCCTCGAGACGGCGGCGCTCCTCCTCGATCCGCGACTGGGCGTCGGCGATCCGCTCGGCCGGCTCGCGGATCGAGCGCACGAGCATGCTGATCAGGGCCAGCGCCGCGCCCAGGGCGAGAACGGCGGCGGCGATGACGATGATGATCGCCTCGCGCGATTGAGAGTTCGCCTGCGCCGCGGCGGCCGCCACGCGTCGCTGCCGGCGGCGCTGGATCTGCGCGGACAGGTTGGCGTCCGGCGTGGCTTGGGAATAGATGCCGACCAGCGCGTGCTCGTAGGTCTGGCGTGAGGAGTAAAGCCTGACCACGCCGCCGGTGGCGACCGCGGCGAGCGCGATCGTCAACGCGACAAGCGCGAGACGCAGCGAGCGGGCGTTCGATAGGGGCATGCGGAGAGAGAGAACCTCCTTCGCTGCCGGGCAGCGTACCCTGTCTCAGGCCGGGTTTGGTGGCGAGCCGCGGTTTTGCGCTAGCTAGGATGAGCGAAGTGACGCGTTGGCCAGGGTTTGTGCGCCTAGTTGCGCCGCTTCTAGGTGCGATTGTTGCCACCGCGTGCGGCGGGGTGGCCGGGTCGTCTGCGTCGACTTCGGGCGCTCAGGGTGGCACGCTGAGCGCGGCCGCGGCCCACGTCCCGACCGGTGACTGGCCCACCTTTGATTACAACTCCGCCCGGAGCGGACGCGCGCCCAGCTCCGGCATCACCGCCGGCAATGCCGGCCAGCTCAGCCTCCGCACGGTCCGGATCGACGGCGTCGCCGACTCGGCGCCGATCGAGTTGCATGCGGTCAACGTTGGCGGGCGGCGACGGGATGTGGTGGTGGTCACCACGACCTATGGCCGCACGATCGCCATCGATCCCGCCACCGGGACGCGGCTGTGGGAGTTCGTGCCCCGGGGCGTGAACAGCTCACCGGGCAACCCTCAGGTCAACACGACCAGCCCTACGGCCGACCCCGATCGCCGCTTCGTCTACGCGGCGGCCCCCAACGGCGTCATCTACAAGCTCGCGCTGGCCACCGGCCATGTCGTCTGGGCCCGGAGCGTGACCTTCGACCCGCACCACGAGAAGATGGACTCGGCGCTCAACTTGAGTGGCCCCTATGTGGTCATGGTCACCGGTGGGTATTACGGCGATGCTCCACCCTACGACGGGCATGTGGCCATGGTCAGCCGTCGGACCGGGCGCCTCGTCCATGTCTGGAACACCGAGTGCTCAAACCGCCATCAGCTGATCCGCGCCGGCTCGTGTCCGACCGAAAGCACCCGCTCCGCCATCTGGGGGCGAGCGGGCACGGTGATCGAGCCCGGCAGCCATCGCATCCTCACCGCCACCGGCAACGGTGACTTCAACGGCCGTACCGACTGGGGCGACAGCGCGCTCGAGCTCAACGCCAACGCTTCGCGTCTGCTGCACAGCTGGACCCCGACCGACCAGGCGCAGCTGAACAACAACGACACCGATCTGGGGAGCACGATCCCCGCCCTCGTTCCCACCTACCACGGGTTCCACCTCGTCGTTCAGGGCGGTAAGGACAGCCTGCTGCATCTGCTCAATCTCCGCGCTTAAACGGCACCGCGGGGGCGCGAGCCCGCGGCTTGGCGGTCAGGTCAGCCAGGCCGGGGCCCCGGGCGGGGGACAGGTCCTGACGATGCCCGTGGCCACCCGCGTCGGTCGACGGATCCTGGTCTTTGTCGCCACCGATGCGGGGACGGCGGCCTACGGCCTGACCGGCGGCTCGCACCCGAGGCTGCACGCGGTGTGGTCGACCTCGACCCCCGGGACGAGCCCGATCATGTCCGGCGGCCTGCTCCTGGTCTATGACGAGCAGGACGGACGACTGATCATCCGCAATCCGGCCAACGGCCACATCGTGCGCTCGCTGGCCGCCGGCCAGGGGCACTGGAACAGCCCGATCGCGGTCGGCGGTCGGATCATCGAGCCGACCGGGAACTACCACTCGAGCGCCAGCTCGAGCGTGATCGACATCTGGCATCTGCCCGGGCGCTAGTTGGTGGGCCGAGGTCGGCGGGGGTCGCGGGGACCTCAGGCTCGGGTTCGGGGACCTCCGGCTCGGGTTCGGGGGACCTCAGGCTCGGGTTCGGGGGGACCTCAGGCCCGGGTTCGGGTTCGATTTGATGCGCATATGGCACAAGATCGAACCCTGAAGCCCGTCTGCGACCAGCGCGAGGCTACGGCCGCCGAGCTCGCGCGTGTTACAGCGCCACGGCGCGACGCCGATCTCGCGCGTGGCTACAGCTCCGCTCGGACCTCCCGCGCGGCTCGCTCGCCGGAGCGCACGGCGCCGTCCATGTAGCCGGTGAAGACCTCGGCCGTCTCGGTGCCGGCCCAGTGGATTCGGCCCACCGGCGCGCGCAGCGCGGCGCCGTAGTCGCTCCACACGCCGGGTCCGAGATAGCCCGCGTAGCAGCCGCGGGTCCAGACCTCCTGTGACCAGTTGTGCTCGATCAGCCGGCGGGGATGGGCGGCAGCGGGGCCGAACAGCCGCGTGAAGGCGCTCAGCACCTGCGCGGCGCCGGGTGGCGGGCGAGGCGCTGGTGAGCCGCCGGGCCTCGCTGCCGGCGACGAATCCGAGCAGCACGCCGGGCCGGCCGCCGGGGGGGAGTTGTCGAAGGTGAAGTGGACCGGCGGGCTCTTCGCAGTAGCTCGAGCCGCTCAGGCCCTCCGGTCGCCAGAACGGCTTGGCGTAGACGGCCTCGAACTTGATCACCGAACCCTGGGGCATGCGCTGCGTGAGCTGGTCGCGGGCGGCGGGGAGGCCGGGCTCGTAGTCGATCCGGCCAGCCAGCGTCGGGGCGATGGCGACGATCACGCGCTTGGCGCGCCAGGTGCCGGCGTCGCTGGACGACCGTCACGCCGTCGCGCGGACTGAGCGATCCGCCGCACGGGGGCGCCGAGCACGACGCGGTGGCCGAGCGCGCCGGCCATCCGGATCGAGACGAGCTGCGAGCCGCCGACGAAGCGCGAGTCCTGCGCGCCTCCGGCGGTGCTGGTCAGGTTGATGATCCCGCCGCCGGAGTGCAGGTAGAACAGGGCGTGGAGCAGTGACAGGTCGCGGGGCTCGGCGGCGAACACGGCCTTGGTGGCCAGATCGAGCAGGAAGCGCGCGCCGTGGGTGCTGGAGTTGGCGAGCTTGAAGGTCTCGAGCGTCTGAGCGTCGAGGGCGGCCGCGTCGGCGCCCGCCAGGGCCGGTCGAGGGGCACCTGGCCTGCAGGCCGATGATCTTGCCCAGCAGCTGGTTGAAGTCACTGGCATCGGGTTCGGGCAGCGGCGGGATCAGGCCGTTGAAGCGGCTCACGCGGCCCTGGTAACTCGAGCAGCTGGTCGCCCTTGGCGTAGGTCTTGAAGGTGTGGACGCCGTAGCGCCGCGCGCGGGCCAGGATCCGGTCCTGTCCGGGACCGACCCACTGGCCACCGACCTCGACCACCTGGCCGTGCCCGAGCGAATGGTTGAGGCGTGCGGCCGCCGACGCGGTCGCGGGCCTCGAGCACGACGACCGAGTGCCCGGCGGCGGCCAGGTCGCTGGCCGCGCGTCAGTCCGGCCAGCCCGGCGCCGACCACGACCACGTCGACGCGGCGGTGCACCGCCGCCGACGCCGCGGCCTGCGCCGGCCCGGCAGCGAGCGCGGCGGCGGCGGCCCCGGCCGCGCCGATCAGCGCCTCGCGCCGCGAGATGCCGCTCATCGACCCGCCACCACGCAGCCGCGGCCGGAGCGGTCGACGGGGAACGGGAAGGTCGGCGACCAGCGCCGTCTGGACGTAGTGGTCGGCCCGGCTCCGCCGAGGCCAGCGCGACCGCCGACGGCCCGCAGGCGGCGCGCGAGCCGTCGGCCACGACCCACGGCGCGAGGGCCAGGAACTGGGGCTTGGGGCCGGCGTAGCGCCGGAACGGCGGAGGTCGTCGCCGGGCACGAAGCGCCGAGTTGCCGACGTAGTCGCAGCCGCGGCCGCGGCGGCCCGCGCTCCAGGATCGCGCTCTGGCCGTCAAACGGGATGTCGGCCAGGTTGCCGACCAGGAACGGGTTGACAGCGTAGGCGAAGTGGACGGTCGGATCGCTCACGGCGCGGTAGGCCGATCCCATCCAGGACAGCGGCTGCCAGTGCTCGCGGCCGTCGGCGCCGGTCCATTGGCCGTCGTTGGCGTCGGCCTGGATCAGCACGTTGGCCCCGAGGCGGTCCAGGCAGCGCATGTAGGTCACGCGCGACGTCGTCGCACTCGTGGCGCGCGCGACGCGCGGCCGTAGGCGAACGCCGGCAGGCTGGTGGCGAGACCGAGCCGCGCGCCGGTGCCGGGGATCGTGACCGGCCGCAGGTTGGCGCGAGCCGCCGGCCCGCGACTCGGGCCGGGGGCGAAGCCGAGCGCATGCTCGAAGCTGGTCAGCGGAACCTTGCGGTTGACGGCCAGCAGGTTGGCCAGCGGGGTGGGGCGCGCCGGGATGCAGAACGCGCGGGCTCCACACGAACGTCTGGTCATAGGCGACGCCGCTGGGTCGGCGCGTAGACCGACGTCGACGTGTGGCCGTCCCGGGTCGGCGAGGCGCGGCGATCGCCGCCGGGCTGCGGTCGACGCGGAACGGGGCCTGCGTGTTGGAGGCGATCACGTAGACGCCGTAACGGCGGGCGGCCTGGGCCATGGTGGTCATGAACACGCGCACGAACTCGTCGGTGGCGGCGACGAACGCCTGGCCGAGCTCGCTGGCCAGCCGCGGGAAGCGCGGGCTCAGGTAGGCCAGCGCGCGGCCGTAGCCGCTGTCGAGCGCCGCCAGCGTGCCGCAGCGTGGGGCACAGGGGAGCCGCCGTGGCAGGACGGGACGCCGCTGCGCAGCAGCGCTCGCGCGGCGGCGCCGCGGGGGCCGATGGCGATCGTCTCGAGGCCGATGTCCTCGTCGAACACGACCAGGTTGGCCGGCCCGTGGCGAGGTGGGGGACGACCTCGGTGCGCATCGCGCAGTCGATGGCACGCGCAGTAATCGGCGGCGCGTCGCGCATCAGGGCCGGGTGCTGCTCGAACTGGATCGCGAACACGCGCAGAGCGTGGGGCCGCGGGTCGGCGGCGACCGCGGCCCGGCCCCAGCCCGGGCAGCCGACTGCGCGGCGGCGGGCTGACGCGGCGCCGGCCGGCGGCCGAGACCCGACGCCGGCGATCGCGCGCCAGCGACGGCCAGCTGACCAGGCAGCGCCGCGAGCGGCACGATCAGGGCCTTCCCTCTCACGACGGCAGCCGTACCGCAAGTCGCCCGGTAGGCTCGGGCGCGCAGCGTCGAGACCGAGAGGGGAAGCAGATGACGATGAGTGCGGGATAACACGGCGTGAGGCGCTGCGCAACATGGCGGTGGCCGGAGCGGGCGGCCGGCCGGGCTCGGTCGGCTCGGTGGACGAGCTGATCGCCCAGCGCAGTGGCGGCGAGCCCCAAGCACGGCAAGCTGTCCGACATCGAGCACGTGGTGATCCTGATTCAGGAGAACCGCTCGTTCGATCACTACTTCGGGATGTACCCCGGCGTCCGCGGCTTCGGCGACCGCACGGGCCGCGGCCATTCTTCCAGCAGGGCACGACGGCAAGTCGTGCACCCGTTCCACCTCGACACGGCTGCCTGGCCGACATCACCCACGACTGGGGCCCCCAGCACCAGGCCTGGAACGGCGGCCGGATGGACGGTTCCTGCTCGCCCATCAGCAGCCGACGCGCCCGTCGACGGCGGCTCGCCGGCCGACGAGACGATGGGCTACTACAAGCGCGTCGGACCTGCCCTTCTACTACGCGCTGGCGGACAAGTTCACGCTCTGCGACGGCTACCACTGCTCGGTGATCGGGCCGACCGACCCCAACCGCCTGATGTCGATGTCGGCCTGGCTGGATCCCGCCGGCACCCACGGCGGCCCGCTGCTGGAGACGCTCTGGCCGGCCGCGGCCAGCGTCGGGACGCTTCAGCTGGACGACGATGCCCGAGCGCCTGAGCGCCCAGCGGCGTGAGCTGGAAGGTGTACACCGACGCGCAGCGGCGGCATCTTCGACAACGTCCTGCCCTACTTCAAGGCAGTACGCCAAGGGCAGCAAGCTCTACGACCGCGGGGTCGCCCCGACCTACCGGACGACTTCATGTCCGATCTCGACCACAAGCAAGCTGCCCCAGGTCTCGTGGCTGCTGCTCGGGCATCGAGCGAGACCGAGCATCCCGGCTTCTCGAGCCCGCAGCGCCGGAGAGCGGGGGCCCGCGAGGTCGTCAGGCGCTGGTCGCCCATCCCGACCTGTGGCGCAAGACGGCGCTGTTCCTCACCTGGGACGAGAACGGCGGCTTCTTCGATCACGTGGCGCCGCCGACGCCTCCGAAGGGCACCGCGGCGAATACGTGACCGTGCCCAAGCTGCCGGCGGCGGCGGCGGGATCCGCGGGCCGATCGGGCTCGGCTTCCGCGTGCCGATGCTCGTCGTCTCGCCGTTCTCGCGCGGCGGTCTGGTGTGCTCGGACACGTTCGATCACACCTCGACGCTGCGCTTCCTCGAGACCCGGTTCCGCGTCCGGGTGCCGAACCTGAGCGCCTGGCGGCGCAAGAGCGACCGGCGATCTGACCAGCGCGTTCAACTTCGCCGCGCGCCCGAACCCGAGACGGCCGGCCCTGCCGGGCCCGGAGCGATCGACGTGCAGCGGCGCTCTCGCCGGCCGTCAAGGCGACCAGCAGCCGTTTCCCAAGCAGCCCAAGGGCCGCCGCCGGCGGCCGAGCGGGATCGTCGAGGGGTGAGCGCGGCCGCAGCCGGCCTGTTCAGCGGGATGTACGGCGCCGGTCGGTCCGGGGCGGCGCTCACCGATCGGGCCTGGCTTCAGGCGATGCTGGATTTCGAGGCCGCGCTGGCTCGGGCGGTGTCGCCGAGGGTCTGGTGCCCGGGCCGAGCGCGGCCGCCATTGCCGACGCATGTCAGGCCGAGCGGTTCGATCTCGAGGCGCTGGGTCGCGACGCCGCCTTCCATGCCACGCCGGTTGTGCCGCTGGTGGTCGCGCTGAGGACGGCCGTGGGCGAACCGCACGGCGAGTACGTCCATCGCGGGGCCACGAGCCAGGACACGATCGACACTGCGGCCATGCTGGTGGCCAAGCGGGCCGGTCAGACGCTGCTCGAGGATGCCGACGCGGCGGCGGCCGCAGCCGCCGCCGGAGCCCGCCGCCATGCCCGCACGCCGATGATCGGCCGGACGCTCCTGCAGCAGGCGCTGCCGGTGTCATTCGGGCTCGTCGCCGCCGGCTGGTCTCACGCCCTCGCCGACGCCGCCGCCGGCCTGCGCGCGGTCAGCGACAGCCTGCCGGTCCAACTCGGCGGCCCGGTGGGTTCCGGGTCGCCGGTTCTGGCCGCGGGGGTGGCCTCCGAGCTCGGGCTGGCCGCGCCGCCGCTTGCCTGGCATACGCATCGCGCACCGGTGGCCCGGCTCGCCGCCGCCCTGGGGATCCTCGCCGGCGCGTTGGGAAAGGTGGCCCGCGACGTGACGCTGCTGGCCGAGCCAAGAGGTCGGCGAGCTGCGTGAGGGTGGCGCGGCGACGGCCGGCGCGCTCGAGCGCGATGAGCCACAAGCGCAACCCGGTGGCGTCGATCTCGGTGCTGGCCTGCAGCCAAGCGCGTGCCCGGGCTGGTGGCCACGCTGCTGGCCGCTATGGAGCAGGAGCACCAGCGCGCCGCAGGCGCGTGGCAGAGCGAATGGGGCACGCTGAATGAGCTGCTCGGGCTGACCGGCTCTGCGGCGGCGTGGGGCCGGGAGCTGCTCGAGCATCTGCGAGGTCGATGCCGAGCGCATGCGCGACAACCTGGCCGAGCTGGCGGCCAGTGGTGTCGAGGCTGCCGCCGATCCCGCGGCGGCGCTTGGCGAGGCCGAGCTGCTGATCGCACGGGCCATTGACATTCGCTAGCCATCTCGATCAAGGAGGAAGCCGTGAGCGACGATGCCCTCGAGACGGGAGCCCGAGATCCGCCGAGCGGTGCTCGGTGACGCAGCACGTCGACCGGTCCGATGCCGACCGCACCGAGTTCACAGCCCCGTTTCAGGACTTCATCACCCGCTACGCGTGGGGAGAGGTATGGGCCCGGGACGGCCTTGACCGTCGCACCCGGAGCGCGATCACGCTGGCCGTGCTGACCGCCCTGGGGCGCGAGAACGAGATCGCGCTGCACGTGCGCGGTGCGCTGCGCAACGGGTTGACCGAGGCCGAGATCGGCGAGGTGCTCTTGCACACGGCGGTCTACGCGGGGGTGCCGGCGGCCAATGCCGCGTTTGCGGTCGCCGCCAAGGCGCTGGCTGACGCGCTGGGCTGATGCCCGGCCGACGCCGGGGGTACTGCGCGCACACCCCGGGCGCCCGGGGCCGAGGTGTGCGCCAGAGACTGTCTTCCGCCGCGGACGACGAAAGGCGCCGGTACCCTACAGCTTGGTGATGTAGTTCAGGCTCGTGACGTCCTTGAGCACCTGGGAAGCACCCTTGGGCGTGTCAAACGCTCCGGACGGTGCGATGCCGTACGCCGAGCGGTCACGAATCAGCCCGATGACTGCGGCGTGGCGCGCCTCGATGGTGACGATCGACAGTGCGGCCGCAAGTACCTTCGGGTCCTTGATGTTGAACGCCTGACCTGAGTACGCGTGGACGCCCTCGTTCTCAAACGTGAACGATGCCTTCAAAAAGCGGGCGTGGTTCTTGGTGTCGCCGCGGTAGTTGAAGCTCGGCTTCTTGATCGCGTGGCGGCCCAGCACATGCTTGAGCGCCTTGACGTGCTCGTTCTCGTCCTTGGTCACGGCGCGCAGGAACGTACGCTCCTCGGCGCTGTGCAGGAACGGGTTGTCGCGCTGGTTCCGAGAGGCCTCGTTGTAGAAGCCCGCTCGAGATACTCGAGCACCAGCGCGAAGTTGAGGATGCCGATGTCGCCCTTGCCGAACGGCTTGACCGGCGGGCGGTCGCCATTGGTAGAGGCGAGCGCGGTCGGCGCCAAGGCGCCGAGAATGCTCCTCCGCCGACCGACGCCCCGCCGGCCAGCCCAGCCCGGCGCAGGAACGCTGAACGGGTGTCGCCGTCCAGGGCATCCATGGTCGCCGCGGCCGTCTCTCGGATGGCGCCGTCGGTATCGACGGCCTCGAGGTTGAACTGATCAGACATTGTGCTCCTTTCCGGGCATGCGAAAGCCACCCGGGTTGGTTTCCGGTCCTTACGAAGTACTGCGTAAGGACCGCCGCAATCCGATCAATCCCGGGCAACAGATGCTGAAGGCCGGCTCAGCCGGTGGCGCTGCCGGCGGCCGCGACGGCGGCGCTGTGGCGGCCCGCGCGAGCCTTGACCGCCCACCGCGGCTTGGCCAGGAGCAGCTGGACGTCGCAGATCCGGCGCTCGGCGAACCCGCCCTCGCAGTAGGCCAGGTACAGGGTCCACATGCGCTGGAACGCCTCGTCGTAGCCGAGCTCGGCCAGCTCTTCAGAGTGGGCGACGAAGTTCTGGCGCCAGCGGCGCAGGGTCTCGACGTAGCTGTCGGTGATGTCCTCGAGGCCGACGGTCTGCAGATCGGTGCGCCGGGCGACGTTGCGGGTGATGACCTCCATCGAGGGCAGGCGCCACCAGGGAAGATGTACTCCTTGATGAACGACTTGGAGGCCTTCTCGACCTCGTAGGCGCGGTCGTCGATCGTGATCGCCTGCAGCAGCATCGCCCCGTGCGGGGTGAGCAGCTCCGAGCACTTCTCAAAGAAGCGTGCCGATGTGCTGCCAGCCGACCGCCTCGATCATCTCGATCGAGACGAGCTTGTCGTAGGTGCCCTGCGAGGTCGCGGTAGTCGCGCATGAGCACCTCGACGCGGTCGCTCGAGGCCGGCCTCGGCGACGCGCGCGACGGCGTAGTCGTGCTGCTCGCGGGAGATCGTCGTCGTGGTCACCCGACAGCCGCGGGTCCCCGCGGCGTGAATGGCGAAGCCGCCCCAGCCGGTGCCGATCTCGAGCACGTGGTCCTCGGGGCCGAGCTCGAGCCGCTCGCAGACCCGCTCGAGCTTGGCCACCGCGGCCTCCTCGAGCGTCATCCCCTCGTGCTCGAACAGCGCGCAGGAGTACATCATCGTCGGATCGAGCATGCGGGTGAAGAGCTCGTTGCCGATGTCGTAGTGGAAGGCGATGTCGCGGCGGCTGCGCTGGCGCGTGCTGCGGTTGAGCAGCGCCCGGATCCGCTGATGCGGCGCCCAGAGCGGGGTCGTGTAGGCGCGTACGCGATCGATCAGGACGGCGTTGCGCGCGGCCAGACGGATGACCGCCACCAGATCGGGGCTGTCCCAGACGCCCGCGGCGTAGGACTCGGCGAGTCCTCGGCTGCCCCGCATGAGCATGCGCCAGAACTCGGGACGGTTAACGTCGATCAGCGCGGCCGGCGGCCCGGAGCCGAACGTGTGGCGCTCGGTCCCCTCGACTACGGTCAGGCTGCCGACCCGGATCTGGGCCAGCAGCGCCTTGGCCGCCGAGCCGCCACATGGCTGCACGACGCCGCGGCCTCATGCCGCGCTCCGGCGCTGGGGTGGGGATGGACGCGAGCGCCGGCCAGCTTCAGGGCCACGGCGTGGCCGTAGATCAGGGCGAGCACGCGCGCACTGGCCAGTGGATCCCGAGCGGCGAGCCGGTCCGCCGAGGACGCGGGTCAGCTCTTCTCGTCCCAGGGTCAGCGTGGCGCCAAAGACCGTCTCGCCGCCACGCTGGCTGTCGATGTGCACCGACAGCTTTGCTCCCGGCTCGGTGGCCCGCGCGTCGTAGACGTGATCCATGCCCATGAACGGCGAGACGTGGAGCGCCTTCTGAAAGCGTGAACTGCAGAACGCCGGCGACACCGGGAGCAGGGGAGAGGAGATAGCTGTGGCGTTCACCCCAGGGGGTATTGGTGACCTCGGCCAGAACGGACTCGACGTGCCGGCCGGACGGGTCAAAGCAGTAGTAGAAGCTGACCGGGTTAAAGCACGTGCCCCAGGAGCGCAGCTGGGTGAGGAGACGAACCGGCCCGGCCGGCCGGTCAGCGCCCAGGGCGGTGACACGATCACGCACGGCGACCTCGAGCGGCACCCCCGCCGGTCCGAGGTAGTCCGCGCGGCGGAAGCGCAACGGGCCCGGAGTCCGCCGCACGAGCCGTCCACCAAGTAGCTCCGGAAGCTCGGCGAGGTCGATGTAGGCCAGCGTCAGCCGATGGGTGAAGTCCTGGGCGGGCTCGCTGCGGCGGTGGCGGATCGTACCCCGGTATAGGCAACTCGCGATCCGCTGCGCCCCGTGGCGCGCCGGATCGGATCCAGCGCGAGTCAGGCCGCCGGTCACAGGCCCTCTCCAAAGTGGCGAGCTACACGTAACCCGCTACGTACGCCGTCCTCGTGAAAGCCCCAGCCCCAGTAGGCACCGCAGAAATGGGTCCGGTTGCGGCCACTGATCTCCCCGACTCGGGCCTGGGCACCGACCCCGCCCGCGGTGTAGACCGGATGGGCATACTCGATCGTCTGAATCACCTTGTCAGGATCGATTTCCCCAGTTCGGTTGAGCGTCACACAGAATTCGCGCTCAGCGGTCAACGACTGTAGGCGGTTCATGTGGTAGGTGACAGTCGACTCGGACCCCCGCGGATCCCGCAGGTGGTAGTTCCAGCTCGCCCAGGCCCGGCGCCGCTGCGGCATCATCCGGACGTCGGTGTGCAGGGTGGCTTCGTTGCGCTGGTAGGGGATGGCGCCGAGGATCTGATGTTCACGGTCGCTGGCGTCGTCCAGCATCCGCAGTGCCTGGTCGGAATGGGTGGCGAGCACGACCTCGTCGAAGCGCTGGGAGTCGCCGGACCGGGTCTGGATCGCGACATGGTCGGGGTGACGAGTGACGGCCGCCACCGGCGTGCTCAGCCGCAGCTGGCCCCCGAACTGGCTCAACAGCGCCTCGACGTAGCGCGCCGAGCCGCCCCGGACCGTTCGCCAACGAGGCCGGTCCCGGAGCGAGAGCATGCCGTGGTTGTCGAAGAACTCGGCCAGGAAGCGGGCCGGGAAGCTCCACATCTGATGCGGATCGGCCGACCACACGGCGGAGGCCTGAGGAAGGATCAACTTGTCGATGAAATCGGGCGACAGGCGCTGCGCCTCGAGCCAATGGCCGAGTGACGGACCCTCGCCGTCGAGGTGCAGCAGTTCCCGGGCGGCGCGGTTGAAGCGGGCCAGGTCGGCCAGCATGCGGTGAAACCACGGCGTGACCAGGTGGGCGCGCTTGGCGAACAGGCCGTTGGGCGAGGCGCCGTTGTACTCGAAGTCGCCCCGGCCGTCACTGACGGAGAAGCTCATCTCCGAGGGTTGGGAGGCGACGCCCAGCCGGTCCGAGCAGTCGCTCGAAGTTGGGGTAGTTGCGGTCGTTGAAGACGATGAAGCCGGTGTCGACAGCGTGCGTCTCGTTCGGCGTGTCGACACGGACGGTGTTGGTGTGCCCACCCGCGTAGGACGCAGCTTCGAACACGGTGACGTCGTGCTCGCCGCCCAGCAGGTGGGCTACCACGAGGCCGGAGACGCCGGCCCCAACGATTGCGATTCTCATCGTCGTCCTGGCTCCTACGCTGCGTGTTCGTCGACACGCCGCGGCGGCGTGTGATCGGCGGGCAACTCGGCGATGGGCTCGCTGTGGTCGCCGCTCAGCGACTCCTTGAAGCCGCGCAGGCCGGTGCCGAGGGACTTGCCCATCTCGGGCAGGCGCTTGGCGCCGAAGACCATCAGCACGACGATGAGGATGAGGGCGATGTGCAGGGGATTTTCGAGTCCGATCATGGATCCGTTCTCCAATTCGTGGGGGCCGTCAGAAGGGTCACCGGTTACTACGCCACCAGAGAACGAGCGGATCACTTGGGGGCGGGGAGTGGATCCCCGGGCGCAGGCCGATCACGCGCGCGAGAGTCTCGCGCGCTGGGTCTAGATCCCCGGGGGCGAGCGAATTACGCGCAGATCCCCGCGTGCGAGCGAATTACTCGCTCGCCCGGCCGCCGCACCACGTGGCTGACGCGGTCGGCGTCAGGTCAGCTTGGCGCTGATGACGGGCGAATGGGTCGGAGCCCGGCTGCCGCCGGCCGGCTCTGGCGTGACCATGACCACGCGCACCCCGCGCAGGCTCCCGGGCACGGCCACATCGCCACTGCCGTTGCGGGTGACGCTGAACAGCGCCGTGGTGGGCTGGGGTGGGCCCGAGGCACGGGCCAGCCAGACCTCGTAGATCTTGCCCTGCGGCGGCGGCGGCATGTGACGCACGATCAGCTCAGCATGGCCATCGGTTACCGCGATCTTGGCCGACGCGTGCGAGCCCGTGACCTGGGCGCTGTAGACGCGGGTGGCCGGCGAGCCACCGCCGTTCAGCGCGACCGCGCCGAGCACGGCGATGGCGACGACGGCCATTGCGGTCCCGAGCACCAGGGCGGGACGCGGTAGCGCGGACCAGCGCCGGCGCAGCGGCCGGGGTGCGGGCGCGCGGTCGGAGCGTGCCTCCGCCGCCACGGCGTCCAGCACCCGCTCGGCGCAGTCCATCGGGGACGACGTGGCGGGGCACGCTCATCGGCAGTGTGGACACGACGCTCTCGAACTCAGCCAGCTCCTCACGACACACGTCGCAGGTCGCGAGATGGGTGGCAAAGGCCTCGGCCTCCGCTGGCTCGAGTGCGCCGAGGGCATAGGCGGCAACGTCGGTTCCGCATCCATCGCGGCTCGGTTCAGGCATCTTCGGTGTCTCGTTCATCGTCTGGCTCTAGTCATAGTGCCAACCCGACGACGTCGTCGAGGGCGACTCGCAGCTTTGCCAGCCCTAAGCGCATCCGACCCTTGACGGTACCGGTCGGCAACTTGAGCAACTCGGCGATCTCGCTGTGGCTGAAACCGCCGAAGTAGGCCAGTTCGATCACCTGATGCTGCTCGGTCGGCAGTTCGCTCAGCGCATCACGGACGCGCGCCGCGTCGTCGCGGCGCTCCACCTCCGTGTCGGTTCGCTCCTTAGCGGTCATCCGCTCGGCGATCCCATCGTCGGCTACGTCGCGGCTGGTCTTGGCGACCGAGCGCCGGAACGTGTCGATAGCCCGGTTGTGAACGACGCTCAGCACCCACGAGCGAACGCTGCCGCGCCGCTGGTCATATCGGGCCCCGCTGCGCCACAGCGACAAAAACGCCTCCTGCACCACGTCCTCAGCCACCGGCTGGCGCCCGCACATGCGGTAGGCGAGCGAGAAGGCGGCGTCGGCATGACGGTCGAAGATGACCTCGAAGGCCTCGGCGTCGCCATCGTGGACGAGCGCCATCAGATCCTCGTCGGCGAGGGTCTGAAATCGGCTCCGCGATCCGCGGAGATGCCGGGGGGCTCTGAACACGATGACGACTAAGCCTATGCCTTGGTTGGTTGCCTATTTCTTGATCAGCGGGCCGGCCTTGGCCAGCACCTGGGTCTTGTTCAGCGGCTTGTCAAACGCGCCGTTGGGCGTGATCTGAGAGCCGGTGAGGAGAGCGATCGACGCCGCATGACGTGCCTCGACCTGGACGATCGAGCCCGCGGCTGCGAGGTACTGCTTGTTCTTCAGGGCCGGTCCTGCGCCGTTGTAGGCCCCGACGCCGGTGTTCTCGAGCACGTAGGCGAGCTTGAGGAAGCTGGCCTGATTGCTGACCGGGAACACGAACGTGGGCTTCTTGACCGGCTTGCCGCCGGCGGCGGTGATGGCCTTGGTCAGGGCGGCCACATGCTCGGCCTCCTGGTCGCCGATCATGGTGGCCAGCGACTTGGCGGCGCCACTCAGACCGACCGTCTTGGCCTTGACCTTGTAGAAGTCGGTCTCCAGGTATTCGAGCGTGAGCGCGAAGTTGAGGATGTCGACGTCGCTTGAGCCGGCGGCAAAGGCGTTGCTGACGAACGGGGCCACGGCACTGGCGCCGTAGGCGGCGCCGGCGGCGAGCGCGCCGCGCATGATGAAGCTGGCCCGACTCAGGCCGGCGACTTCGACGCCGGCCAGTTCGGGATGCTGGATATCGGTGGTACTCATGTTCAGGGTTCCTCTCTAGGCGGGGACGGTGGGAATTAGGCGATGAAGGGCTTGACGACCTTCAGAACCTGGGCCATCGTCATTGGCTTGGCGAACGCGCCGTCGGGCGTCGGATTCAGCTTCAGCAGCGTGTTGAGCGTGGCCGCATGGCGAGCCTCGATCGTGTGGATGGCCAGCGCGGCGGCGAGGATCTCCTTGCTCTGGATGTTGCCGGCCTGGCCCAGATAGGCGGAAGCGCCGAGGTTCTCGACCGCACCGGCCAGCTTGGCGACCTGAGCGGCGCTCGTGAGCGGGAACTTGCCCACCGGCTCCTTGGCCGGGGTGCCGAGCGAACTCGCGACCTTCTTGAGGGCGGCCACGTGCTCGGCCTCCTCCATGCCGAAGGTCTTGAGCACCGAGAGGGTCTTGCCGTGGAACAGGCCGCTCTTGCCGACCTTGGCGTAGAACTGGGCCTCCAGGTACTCGAGCGTCAGCGCGTAGTTGACGATGGCCAGATCACCGGATCCGGCGGCCGCGTTGGCGCTCGCGGCGGGTGTGGTTGCGGAGGACGGATCGCCCTGGGACGACGAGCTGGAAGAGCTGCCGCAGGCGGCGATGAACGCCGCGAGGCCGCTGGCGGCGACGCCGGTGCCGATGCGCCGACCGGCCATGGTCAGGAACTTCTTGCGCTCGTGATCGTCGCGGGCGAGCTGCTCGACCACCCCCGGTTCGCGCGGGCGCTCGTCGATTTGGATATTGGACATGGAGTCTCCTTGGCTTGGGGGGCTGACTCCGGCCATGGGTGGTCGGGGTCGGTCGGTACTACGGCGTCATCGATCAACCGGATCACGGCGCCTCGATCAATCGGTCGCTGTTGATCTGCATCGGCCCCCGGTCCGTATGGCGGACATGACCCTTTCCCGGACTCTGGTTCCGATCGCCTGCGTCGCGGCCCTGGCCGCGGCGGGTTGCGGCTCGAGCTCGGCGACGCACTCGTCTTCAACCTTGGCCGCCGCGTCCTCGAGCACCGCGTCATCGGGCGTTGCGGCTCGCAAAGTCCCCACCGGGGCGGCGCGAGTGCTGATCAGCGGCTATGCCTTCCGTCCGGCGACGGTGACCGTCGCCCCCGGGGCCCGCGTCACGTTCACCAACCGTGATCAGACCAATCACACGGCGACCAGCAACAGCGGCGCGTTTGACACCGGGACGATCGGGCCCGGGGCCAGTCGCACGGTGGTCCTAAAGCGCCCCGGGACCTACACCTATCTCTGTCAGTTCCACGCCTTCATGAAGGCGATAGTCGTCGTCAAGTAGGCGGAGCGCTCAGCGCTGCGACTCGATGTCCTGAATCTCGAGCAGCTCTCCGGGTGGTTCGCCGGTCAGGATCCAGCCGTCCGGCTCGAGGCGTAGCCGGCCCTCGCGGCCGAGCTCGCCGAGGGCGCTGCTCACGGTCGGGCGGCGCGCGGCGACCAGGTCGGACAACACCTCGTGCGTGAGACGGACGGGGAGCCATATCCCGTCGGCGCGAACACGACCCCAGCGGTCGGCGAGATGCCAGAGAAGCATCTGCAGTCGAGTGCTCACCCGGGCGTGGTGGACGATGGCCATGTTGATGGCCAGGTTGCGTGAGCGCTCCAGAGCGCGACCGACAAGCTGGCCGGTCAGTTCGGGGTAACGCGAGAGAAGGCGCGCGGCATCGACGTCGAGCAGGGCGAGCCGCGTGGCCTGCAGCACGCGCCAGCCGGTGATGTGCGGCATGGTCGCCGGCGACATCCTCCCCCTGCCACGGGCGCAAAAGGTCGCCTTGACCCAGCAGCTCCGCGCCCGACCGGCCGTCGATCCCCACGTGGCGGATGAGCAGCCCCTGCTGCACCAGCAGCCCGATGCCGCCGCCCGACGCGACATCGTGATCCGGGGCCCACGGTCCCCGCTCGAGTTCCATCGTTTTGGCGACGCACTCCTTGATGGCGCGGGCCCGCTCGGCGTTGGGCACGGCCTCGGCCAGGTCGGAGTCCTCGCCGAGGATGTGGCTGAGCGTTGTCGGGTCCGATGCCGCGCGCTCCATGAACAGGAGTATCAGGGACGGGGCGGCAAGCCCGTCATCACCCGGACGGATCGCCGCACCAGTTGGCGGCCGCGGAGCAGTAAAGGACGCAGCCAGGACGGATATGGTGGCGGCGTGAGCGGCACAGTGCTCCCCTCGGGTAACCAGTACGAGATCGTCCACGGCGACCAGCGGGCGGTGATCGTCGAGGTCGGCGGCGGTCTGCGTGTTTATGAGACGGGGGGCGGTCCGGTGCTCGATGGCTATGAGGCGGACGAGCAGTGCAGCGGCGGCCGGGGGCAGGTCCTGATGCCGTGGCCCAACCGCCTCCGAGATGGGCGCTATGAGTGGCAGGGGAGCACCCAGCAGCTGCCCCTGACCGAGGTCGAGGCCGGCAACGCCATCCACGGGCTGGTCCGGTGGGCATCCTGGACGGCAAGCGAGCGGGGTCCCGACTCGATCGTGATGTCGCATCGCCTGCATCCGCAGCCGGGCTGGCCGGGGACGCTCGATCTGCGGATCGAATACCGGCTCACTGATGACGGACTCAGCGTTACCACGCGGGGCGAAAACACGGGCGCTGAAGCTTGTCCGTTCGGCGCCGGCTTTCACCCCTATTTCCGTCTCGGCGCGTCCACCGTCGACGAGCTTGCGCTGTCGGTTCCCGCCCGGACCCGAGTCGAGTCCGATGAGCGCGGGTTGCCGACCGGAAGGACGTCGGTGGCCGGCAGCAGGTTTGACTACCGCTCGGGCAGGCAGATCGGTGACGCGCGTCTCGATGACTGCTTCACCGACCTCGACCGCGATCCGGACGGCCGCGCCCACGCCGAGCTGAGCTTCGAAGGTCGGAGCGCCTCGCTCTGGGTCGATGAGGCGTATGCCTACCTGATGATCTTTACCGGAGATACCCTCGCTCCCGAGCGCCGGCGGCACGGACTCGCGGTCGAGCCGATGAGCTGCCCAGCCGATGCGCTGCGCTCCGGTGAGGGGATCGTGACCCTGCAGCCGGGGGAGGCGTTCACCGGCACTTGGGGCGTTTCCGTCCGCTGAGCGGGCACAGTTTCGGCACCGCTGGGCACGGTCTCGGCACCGCTGGGCACGGTCTCGGCGCAACTCGTGTCGAAAGAGCCCGGTCCCAGTGCTCAGTGGGCGGATTAGGATGGGTCGGTAAACGTTCGAGGGAGAGGCCGTGACCGTGAGAGACTCGAACCCCGCCCAGTCCTACGCCCGAGGGGCGGACGCGCCTCCGCTGCTGCGGGAGACAATCGGCGACAACCTGGAGCGGACGATCGCCCGCCTGCCCGACCACGAGGCCCTGGTCTCCTGCGCACAGGGGCTGCGCTACACCTACTCCGAGCTTGGCCGGGCGGTTGACGAGCTGGCTCGGGGCCTGATCGCCGTCGGCCTGAATGCCGGTGACCGGGTCGGGGTCTGGAGCCCCAACCGGGTCGAGTGGACGCTGGTGCAGTACGCGACCGCCAAGTTGGGCGTGATCCTGGTCAACGTCAACCCGGCCTACCGCACCGCGGAGCTCGAGTACGTCCTGCGTCAGTCGGGCTGCCGCATGCTGATTGCCGCGCCGGCCTTCAAGACCTCCGACTACCAGGGGATGGTGGCCGAGGTCCGCGGCCGCCTGCCCGAGCTGCAGAGCGTGGTCTTCTTCGACAGTCCCGAATGGGACGAGCTGCTGGCCTCGGCGACCAGCGTGGCCGCGGAGGAGGTTGACCGCCGGGGGGCCGAACTCACGCCCGAGGATGCGATCAACATCCAGTACACGAGCGGGACGACGGGGTTCCCCAAGGGCGCCACGCTAAGCCATCTCAACATCCTCAACAACGGGTTCTTCGTCGGTGTGGGCTGCCGCTACACGCACGAGGACCGAGTCTGCATCCCGGTGCCCTTCTACCACTGCTTCGGCATGGTGATGGGCAACCTGGCCTGCACCGCCCACGGTGCGACGATGGTGATTCCGGCGCCGGCGTTCGAGCCCGAGGCCACGCTGGCCGCGGTGGCCTCGGAGGCCTGCACATCGCTGTACGGGGTGCCGACGATGTTCATCGCCCAGCTCGAGCACCCGCGCTTCGCCGACTATGACCTGAGTTCGTTGCGCACGGGGATCATGGCCGGCTCGCCGTGCCCGGTGGAGGTGATGCGCCGGGTCATCGATCGCATGCACATGAGCGAGGTCGGCATCGCCTATGGGATGACGGAAACATCTCCGGTCAGTACCCAGACCGCGTTTGACGATCCGCTCGGCAAGCGCGTGGGCAGCGTCGGCCGGGTCGGTCCGCATCTGGAGATCAAGATCGTCGATCCCGTCTCTGGCGAGACGGTCGCCAGAGGCGAGAGCGGCGAGTTCTGCACCCGGGGCTACAGCGTGATGAAGGGCTACTGGAATGATCCCGAACGCACCGCGGAGGCGATCGACAGCGACGGCTGGATGCACACCGGCGATCTGGCCACGATGGACGAAGACGGCTACGCCAAGATCGTCGGGCGCTCCAAGGACATGGTCATCCGCGGGGGCGAGAACCTCTATCCCCGAGAGATCGAGGAGTTCCTCTACGCTCATCCCGACATCGCCGATGTGCAAGTGGTCGGCGTGCCCGACCAGCGTTACGGCGAGGAGCTGATGGCCTGGATCATCCCCCGCGCCGGCGCCCGCCTCGATCGCGACGAAATCGAACGCTTCTGTCAGGGCAAGATCGCCCACCACAAGATCCCCCGCTACGTGAAACTGACCGACGCCTTTCCCATGACCGTGACCGGCAAGGTCCAGAAGTTCAAGTTGCGCGACCAGGCCGTCGAGGAGCTCGGATTGGGCGACGCGGCGGCGATGGAAACCGCCTGAGACATGACTGGTTCCGAGTTCGGGCTGGCCGTCTCAGTCTTCCTGGCCTGCGCCGTGGAGGCGGTCGAGGCGCTTACGATCGTGCTCGCCGTGGGCGGGACGCGAGGCTGGCGCTCGGCCCTGACCGGCGTTGGGGCGGCGGTCGTCGTGCTGGCGGTACTGACCGGCGCTCTCGGCCCCGCGCTGACGTCGTTGCCGATCGGTGTCCTGCGCGTCGTCGTCGGCGGTCTGCTGCTCATCTTCGGTCTGCAGTGGCTGCGCAAGGCCGATTCTCAGGGCCAGCGGGCTCAAGGCGCTGCACGATGAGGCGGCCGCCTTTGCCGCCGAGACGGCCGCGGCGCGCGCGGCGGGCCAGGCCAGAACCTGGGCTTGACGGCTACTCGTTCACGATCGCCTTCAAGGGGGTGCTGCTCGAGGGGCTGGAGGTGGTCTTTATCGTGCTCACCTTCGGTGCCAACCAGCATCGGGTCGGGCTGGCCGCGATCGCCGCGGCGCTGGCCGTGGCCCTCGTCGTGGCCGCCGGGGTGGTCATCCACGCTCCGCTGTCGCGGGTACCCGAGAACACGTTGAAGTTCGGGGTCGGGGTGATGCTGACGTCGTTTGGGATGTTCTGGGGAGCAGAGGGGGCCGGTGCCCACTGGCCGGGCTCGGATGCCGCGCTGCTGGTCATCATCCCGCTCACGCTGCTCGCTGCGCTGGCCATGGTCGGCGTGCTGCGCCGCGGGACAACCGCCCCTACGACCGGTCGAAGTGAAGAACCGGTGGCGGCGGCATGAACCGGCTCGAGGATGCCGGCCGGGCCGTGTGGGACTTCGTGGTCGGCGATGATTGGCGCATCGCCGTGGGGGTGATCCTCGCCCTCGGCGTCACGGCCTTGGTCGCCGGGGCGGGGGTAGCCGCCTGGTGGATCCTGCCGCTGGCCACCCTTCTCATGCTCGCCGTGTCCGTGTGGCGAGCCTCCCGGCCTGACCAGTAGTTCGCCAGAGGTCCCGTTATTCAGACCGGCCGGAGAAGGACGGGCCTTGCGGAGGGGCTTAAGCTGATGTCAGGCCATCGAGCTGAAAGGACGCCCATGCCAACTGCTCGCAGCCGGGTGCTGGTGGTCGCCGATCGCACCGCCCAGAGCCCGGAATTGATCGCCGCCGTGGCCAGGCGGGCCGCGGCCGGACCCTGCGCGTTCACCCTCCTCGTCCCGGCGCGGGCCCACGGCCTGGCGCGGATCATGGATCCCGAGGATCAGGGCACCGAGGAGGCGGAGATGCGACTCGCGGCCGCCATCGGCCCGCTGTCGGAGGCCGCTGGCGATGAGGTCGCCGGAACGGTGGGCTCGTACGAGCCACTTGCCGCAATCCAGGACGCTCTCAATCTCGTCGGTTTTGACGAGGTGATCATCTCGATGCTCCCGGCTCGCATCTCGCGCTGGCTTCACCTCGATCTCCCGCGCAAGGTCCGGGCCCTCGGGGTGCCGGTGACCGAGGTGATGCGCGACGAGGCCGTGGTGGACGCGCCGGCGCCCGCGGCCTGAGCGTCAGGCGCCGGATGGCTCCGGCGTCAGGTGCGGATGCTGGCCAGTGCCCGCTCGAGCTCCGGCGATACCTTGCGCCAAGCCTCGGGCGGTGCGGCGCCGACGCCCACGACGCTTCGGTGCTGGCCCACGATCAGGCAGGCGATCTCGATGAAGTGCGCAGAGGCCTCGGTCATGTAGCCGTCGCGCACGCATGCGCCCCGGCCGCCGGCGAAGTGCAGCCCGCGGCCGCTGGCCAGCGCATGCACGTGGGTGTCGTTCTCGTCGCCGTTGTGATCGACACGGAACTGGGGCCAGGTCCGGAGGTTCTCCTGGGGCACCGACGGGGTCAGATTCAGATAGCCGATGAACTGACCGTGGGTGCCCAGTAGGGCCCGGCTGGTGGTCCCGTGGTCGGTTCTGATCGGCCTCCACCCGGGCGGGAACGAGATCGCGTCGCCGGCGGGAATACGGACTTGGTGCCACCCCGCCGGCATCGCCGAGGCCTGAACCCAGGCGAAGCCGGTGGGGGTGGTTGAGGAGGAGCCGCAGCCGGCCAAGGCGAGACAAGCGCCAGCCAGGGCAAACAGGGCAAGCGTGGGCCTGAACCCCCGACGTGGGCTGACCCTAGATATTGCCGTCTCCGTCCGAGGGGCCGCCATGGTTGTCGCTGTCACCGTCACCGGCGTTCGCGCCCTGGGGAATACCGGACGCTTTGGCGGACGATGCGCTCGACGATGTCGAGGACGCCGGGGCCGACGACGATGTCGAGGACGACGTGGTCGATGAACCGGCGGCCGCTGCGCCAGAGGCCGATGACGTGGTGGAGGAGCCCCCACCACAGGCGGCCAGGAGCAGAGCGGCGGCGACCATGGAGGCGGCGAGCCAGGCTCGGGGACGGCTAATCAGGCTTGTGGACATATTTTCCGACCTCTGTTTCTCGTGACATCAGATATTTCCATCTCCGTCCGAGGGGCCGCCGTTGTTATCGGCATCCCCATCGCCGCCATTGTTCTGCGGTATACCGCTGGCCGGCGGCGGGGGTGGCGGAGAGGCGGTGGTGGTGCTCGTGGCCGGCGGGGGCGGGGCAGTGCTGGGCGTGCTGGCCGGGGGAGCGGCAGCGGTCGACGTGGTCGGTGCGGGGGCGCTGGCGGTCGTTGGCGCCGGAGCTGCCGCGGGCTGCGGCTTGGGCGCCTTGACCGTGAAGGCGATGGCGGCGCTGGCCTTGGCCCCGTCATCGAAGCTGACCACCAGCCGATGGTGGCCGGAAGGAAGATGACGAAGCGTGAAGAGGGCTCCCGCCCGCTGCGGGCGATGGCCATCGAGGCGGTAGACAAAGGCCCGGCGGCCCGGCGAGCCACCCCCGGTGAGGCGCACGCGGACGATCACCGTCCGGCCGGCGTGGGTGCCCGGGCGGGGGCTGAGGATGCGCAGATGGGCGGCGGGGGGTTGGGGGTTGCTCACGGTGCTGGCCGCCGCCGCGATCGGCTTGGCATGCGACGCAGACGAGCTGCTGCCGCAGGCAGTAACGAGGATGCCGGCGAGTGGGACGAGCAGGCCGGCGAGAGCTGTAGATCGAATTCTCATGGTTCCAACACAGACCCCAGCACCTGCAAATCCTTCCCGGCGCCAAAAAGCGGGCGGCGGCCCCGGGGATAGAGACCGCCGCCCATTGACCTGCGGCTTTGAGGAGGTGGCTCTGAGGCGGGAGCCGCCTCAGACCGCAGACCCGATCAGGAGTCCTCACCGCCGTTCGTCGCGGTTCCGAGGAGCTCAACCTTGTCCCAGCGCGCGCCGCCCGAGCCCAGGGCGAGCTCGGCCTCGCGCACGACCGTCCCGTGCGTCAGGGTCGACGAGCCGCAGTTCTGCATCTCGTCGTTGCCGTTGCCGTTGTCGTTGTTGTCGTTATCACCGGGGTCGTCGTTCTCGCCCTGGGCTTCGTCGCCGGCCCCCGGGTTGTCGTCGCGGCCTGAGCTTTCTCCGCCGCCTGAGTGCTCGTCGTGAGCCCGCTCTCCGGCGTTTTCACCCCCGTCGTTGTCGCCGGGGTCCTGGTCGCCCTGGACCGCGTTGCCCCGACACTCGATCTTGGTGTCGCGATTGACGGCGCCGCTGACCATCGAGCCGTCGTGCAGGGTGATGGTCAGGACACCGTTGGTGAATGAGGAGACGGTGCCGGCGCTGTCATTGCTGGTACTCGTCGTGCCGCTGGTGCCGGCGGCGGAACCGAAGGTGCGATGCCGGATCCGGGCGTGGTGGTGGCGCCGCTCATGGTGCCGGCGCTCATGGGCGCGATGATCGTGCTGTCGGGCCAAGGCCGGGGTCACGACCACGCCTAGAAGGGCGATACCGGCCAGCAGGGGATAGATGATCCGTCTCATGGAGCCTCCTCCGCGCCGCAACTGATCCGCGGCGCCTGGTGAGTGGGGTTACGGATCTGAAGAGCGCCGTCGGCCGGAAAGGTCACGCTAGTGACCAGAACTCGATCCTCGGCCGGAGCTGGTCGTGGTGCTCGACCCCCCGTCTGGGCCACCGCTGGTGCTGGCTGCAGAGCCCTCGTCCGGGCTGGCCGTGGTTGTCGGGCTGGGCCCCGGGCCGCCGCCGGAACTGCCCTTGGTGGTGGTGACCGTCTCCGGTCCCGGGCCACCGCCCGAGCCAGCCGTGGTCGTGACCGGGCTCGGCCCCGAGCCCCCGTCCGAACTACCGCGAGTCTCGGCGTGGCTGGACCCCGATTCAGAACCGCGGCCACCGGAACCGGAGTCCGAACCGGAACCGGAGTCCGAACCCGAACCGGAGTCCGAACCGGAGCTGGAATCAGAGCTCGCCCCCGGTCCCCCTCCGCCCGAGGGGCCCCGGTCGCCGCCACCATCGGGGCCGTGTCCTGACTCGTGCCGCGACCCCCGGCCCTCGCCGCCGGGCGCCTGGAGCCGGGAAATCGCGAACCGGTCATCGGCCAGCCGGGCGTGCTCGCCGACGGCCAGGGCGGCGCCGCCCGCTCGGGAATGAACGACCCTGGAAGACATGGCTCCGTGAGCGGACGGATGCCCGTGGTTGCGACTGTGCGCGCCCGGGCCGAGGACCCCGGCCGCCAGCGCCCCGGACGCGACCACGGCGGCCAGCTTGGCCGCCGCGGCCGGGACGGGAGCCGACAGAGCGACCGCGGCATCGGAGCCCGCGCCGCCGCTCGGACCCGACCCCGGGCGCGTCAGCCAGCGCTGGAGCGGCCACGGGGTGAGCGCATAGGCCGCTTCGCGCAGCGTCCGCCGGGCGCGGTGCACGAGCTGCCGGACGGCGCCGTCGGACAGGCCCATGGCCTCGGCGACCGCGGAGCGGCTGCGTCCCTCGAGCGCGGTTCCCACCATCGCTTCGCGCTGACGGTCGGGCAGAGCGACCATCGCGCTCAGGACCTGACGCGCGGCCAGGCGATGCTCGACGGCATCGTCGACCATCGCGCCGCCGATCTCGCGCTCGGGATCGAGTGCGACGTCGGCGGGACTTGGAGCCCGGCTCGCCTCATGGCGCAGGATCTGATGCAGCCAGCCGCGCAGATGCCGGACGTCGGCGCCGGAGCGCAGCGCGATGAGCGCGTTCAAGAAGGTCTGCTGGACGATGTCCTCGGCCCGCCCATCAGAGCGGAGCCGGCGAGCCACCGCGAGCAGCGGCGCGTGGTAACGGGCCACGATGGCGGCAAAGGCCGCCTCGTCGCCGCGGCGGGCGCGATCGGCCAGGCGCTGGTCCGACTGGGCATCGGTACGCCGATCCAGGATCCACCTGCTCACACCGGCTCAGACTCCGCGGGCAGACAAACCTTCCCGGCGCCGGGAAGGAAACCATCGTTCCCGGAGTCTTGCTCGGCAGATCCGGACGCACCGGCCCGGCTGTGGAACGGCCTGGTGAAAGTCCATCCGGGGGCCGTTCGAGTGCTCCGCGGGTCCGTCAACGATGGAGGAGAGCCAAGCATGCCCAACCCCAAGCAGTCTTCCTGGCGCCGCTTTACAGTGACCATCGGGGCCGCCGCCCTGATCGTGGGCGTCACATCGCTGGCCGCCGTGGCCATCGCCCGAACGCTGACGCTTCAGGTGGACCGAAGCGCGAAGGTGACCAACATGATGAGCCAGACGACACGGACGGAGTCGATCGTCCTGAGCTCGTCCGGGCGTGCCGTCTACGACCTGACCGGCGATCGCCGCGGGCACGCCGAGTGCACAAAGGCCAACGGTTGCTTCGGGTTCTGGCCGCCGGTGACGGTGTCCTCGCCGAAGAAGCTGAGCAAGGCGGGCAGTATCAAGGGCAAGCTCGGAACCTGGCACCGGAACGGGTTCTTCCAGGTCACGCTCAACGGACACCCGCTGTACACCTTCTCTCTCGACCACAAGAAGCGGGCGGCGACCGGAGAAGGACTGCACACATTCGGGGGTTTCTGGCACGTGATCCGTCCCGCGACAACCAAGGTCTCGCCCGGTGGCGCGATGTCCGGCTCCTCGACCACCTCCACAACGAGTAGCCCAGCGCCGTGCCTGTATCCGCCCTGCTGAGTCAAGCCTCGGTGCCCCCCGAGAAGAGGGGGGTGGTCGCTGGTTCCCATAGCCGTCAGAGGCCGAGCCAGCGCCACCCCCCTCAGCACCGGTTGGGACCCGACGTACGGGGTAGCTGGAACTCCCCGGCCGGTCGGTATCCGAGCCGAGCTTCGGGGTATTCCCAGCGCCAGGCCTAAACCAAATCCCTTCGGAAGCCGACAACGAGCAAGAGATGACCGCCGAAACCCTGACTTCCGTTCGCGAGCTGGACACTCGGGTCACCGATGGGATCCAGGTGCGCCTGCTCTGGTCACAGGACGACGGGCGCTTGTGGGTTTCGGTCATGGACACCCGCAGCGCGCAGTCGTTCTGCCTCGAAGTGGGCGACGGCGAATCTCCGGTCGACGTGTTTCACCATCCGTTCGCTTACGCCGCCCACCACGGCGTCCCGACCGACACGGTCGGCAGCGAGCCGCTGATCGCCCACGCCGTCTGAGCTTTCGTCCCCTTCAACCTGCCGGCGGCGGGTCACCGGTCGCCGTCGGCTCAGCATGGGGCAGACTTGATTACCGGTGATGGCGTATAGGCACCTCTGAGTCCGAGCGCGGCCCGGCGCGCGAACCGCCCGCGTCCCGCGAGCAGCGGCCTCCCGGGGTCCACTCGCTACCGGTTCGTGCGGTGCTGGCGGTCGTGGGGGCGCTGAGCTGGATCGGGCGTCGGCTCCGGGGGCGGGTGGTCAAATACGTCGGGGGGCCGGCCCGGGCCCGGGTCATCGGGCTGTTTGGCGGTGTGCTCGCGCTCAGCAGCGCGCAGATCGCCACCGTGGGCGCGGTCGCCCCGCAGCTCGAGAACGCCCTGCACATCGGCAACACCAAGATCGGCCTGCTCAATTCGGTCGCCCTGCTGGTCGGCGCCGCGGCGGTCCTCCCGGTCGGTCTTCTCGTGGATCGCTTCCGCCGGATCCCGATGCTCGCCCTGAGCATGGTGCTCTGGAGTGCCACCACCATCCTCGGCGCGGTCGCATCGTCGTATTCGGCCCTGCTCCTGTCCCGGGTCGGCTTGGGCGCGGTGGCGGCCACCGCCGGGCCCGCCATCGCCTCCCTGACCGGCGACTATTTCCCCGCGCGCGAGCGGGCGCTCGTCTATGGCTACATCCTCAGCGGCGAGATCGCGGGCACCGCGGCCGGCTTCATCATCAGCGGCACCCTGGCCAGCGCGTTCTCGTGGCGCGTCGCCTTCTTCGTGCTCGCCCTGCCCGGCTTCTTCCTGGCCCGCTCGCTATGGCGAACGGTGCCCGAGCCGCTGCGCGGGGGGCAGAGCCGCCTCGAGCCCGGCGCTCTCGAAATCAATACCACGGCTCACGAGCCCGATCCGGCGGCCGGGAGCTCGGCCGATGACGAGCCGGCCGACCGCGATCTGGCTCAGGAAGCGGCCAGCCGCCGAGGCATTGAAGCCAATCCGGATCTGATCCTCGATCGCGACCCTGACAAGCTGAACCTGCGCGAGGCCGTTCGCTACATCCTGAGGGTGCCGACCAACACGCTGCTGATCATCAGCTCGTCCCTCGGCTACTTCTTCTTCGCTGGGCTGCAGACGTTCGCGCTCGTATTCATTCGCGGCCACTACCACGCCAGCCAGGCGACGGCCACCCTGGTGCTCGGGCTGCTCGTGCTCGGGGCCCTAGTCGGGACGCTGGTCGGGGGCCCGCTCAGTGACTGGCTGACCCGACACGGTCGCTTCGAAGCCCGGGTGTGGGTGCCTGCGATCTGCTACCTGGGCGCCGCCGCGCTGCTCATCCCAGGCTTCCTTGGCGGGTCGCTGGGATCGGCGGTGTGGTTTGACGTGGCCGGCTCGGCGCTCATCTCGGCCGCCAACCCACCGCTGGACGCCGCTCGGCTCGACATCATGCCCTCGGGGTTGTGGGGGCGGGCGGAGAGCACCCGGACGTTGCTGCGATCGCTGGCCCAGGCACTGGCGCCGCTGTTGTTCGGCGCCGTGGCTGATCTGATCGCCGGCTTCTCGCCCCCCCAGCAGCCGATCGGGACCCACTCACATCAAATCGTCTCCTCGGCCACGGGGGCCGGCCTGCAGGCCAGCTTCCTGATCATGCTCGTCACTCTGGCCGCCGCCGGGGTGTTCCTGCTCAAGGCCCGCCACACCTATCCGACCGATGTCGCCACCGCGGCCGCCTGGCACCCGGAACCCGCCCCGGAGGACGCCGACTCAGAAGGCAAGGCTTCGGCGCAGGATCCGGCTACGCCGACCGGGTGATGCGGTGCCCGGGGGCGGAGGCGATCAGCGCCCCGATCAGAGCTGCGGCGAGGCAGAAGACCAGGGTGGGGTGACGGAACCACCACGGGGCGAGCAC
This sequence comes from uncultured Solirubrobacterales bacterium, assembly GCA_963849455.1. GTDB lineage: Bacteria > Actinomycetota > Thermoleophilia > Solirubrobacterales > Solirubrobacteraceae > Palsa-465. The sequence goes on from CAWKHE010000005.1 coordinate 634,925, forward strand.
GATCAGCGGGATTCCGGCCAGCAGGCCCAGCTGTCGACCGCGGGCGACGTAGGTCACGGCGGTCGTCAGGGCGATGACGGTCAGCACGAGCACGCCGAGACCCCACGACAGGCCCGACGGGGTGTGGCTGAGCAGGGGCTGCGCCCCGCTCTCCATGGCAAACCAACTCCCGACGCCGAGCACGGTGAGCTCGAGGTCACTCCGGGTCACGCGCGACCGTGGGGTAGCCCGGACGGCGGCGGCGATGGCCAGGACGGCCAGGGCGGCGAACACCGGAACGGTTGGCCCGGGGGTCCCGAGCGTCCCCGCGTCGAGCAGATGCGTCCACTTCGCGGTTGAGGTGGTGATCGGCAACAGGGGTTGAGTCAGGGTGGCCGTGATCATCGTCGCGGCTGAGATCGCCGCCAGGGCCAGGGTGGCGAGCGGCGCCCGGCGGTAGGCGGCCCCGAGCGGAACGGCCAGGAAGGGCAGAGCGGTGATCAAGAACCGGGGTCCCGGGACCCAGCCGCCGAACGGGAGGTAGTAACAGCAGTTGTAGGCGAAATAGGCGCCGGCGACGGTGCCGGCCACGATCGCCTCCAGCCGCCGGCCCTCCCGGTAGAGCACCGCGATGCCGGCGACCGCCGCCGCGACGACCGGTGTGACCACGAACAGGCCGCGGCCGGATATCAGGAGCTTCAGGGCATTCCAGAGGCTGGGGGCGCCGAGGCCGAGGACGCCGCTGGAATTGGCGGCGACGTAGGAATAGGACAGGTGTAGCGGCGATCCGAACGCCCACCAGTCGTAGGCCAGAAGCGGGAGGAGGCCAACCACCAGGCCCGCGCCGTAGGCGAGCGCGGGCTTGACGGGTTTACGGCGCGCGAGCACGAACAGTCCCAGTAACCCGGCCAACAGCGCGAGCGGATACTCGACCCCAACCGCGTAGCCGGCCAACACCCCGGCGGCCGCGATCGGCCCGAGACCACCGCCGCGTTCACGCTCCCGCCACAGCAGGTAGAAGGCGCCGAACCCCAAGGCGGCGGACAGGACGTGAGAGAAGAGGATCGTCGCGAACGGCAACAGCAGCGTCCCCAGGCCGAGCGTCACCGCGACCGCGGCGCCCTGTCCGGGATCGCCGCGCTCGACCAGCCGGTGGGCGAGCAGCAGCGTGATTGCCACAGGGAGCACACAGGCAAATACGACGAGCAGGTGAATCATGCCCTTGCCGACCGGATTCACGATGCCCAGAAGGCGTATCAGGTGATAGACCGGCGTGAGCAGAAAGGCCATGCCCGGCGCCTTGTCAGAGTAGAAGTGCCCGTGGTAGAACGCGCGGTCGCCGGTCGACTTGTGATAGGCGTCGATGATCGGCGTCCCGTGGTCAAACGCCCGGACCTGGGCGAAGTGACTCTTCTCATTCCAGCCGATCATCTGCTGCTCGATGACGGCGGCGGCGAGAGCGCAGCCCAGTATGGCCAGCAGCCCGAGAGCCGCTCCCAGCCTGGGCCCGCGGGCAGGCATGACTCGTAGCCCGTTCACGGGCTCAAAGTAGCCGAGAGCGCGTGAAGATCGTGTGAGACCGAGGTCGGCTACGCCTCGACGATATGCCCGGTCGCCGCCGAGCCGCGGGTCACCCCGCCACCCCCGGTCAGGCGCGCGGCGAGGCCGACCGGAATCAACGTCAGGAGCAGCACGGCGACCACGACCACGTTGACCTCCGGCAGCTGCTGACCCGAGCCGGATGGCGCCGAAGATCCACAGCGGCAGGGTGTTCTGGGCCCCGGCGGTGAACGTGGTCACGATCACCTCATCAAAGGACAGGGCGAAGGCCAGCAGCGCCCCGGACAGCAGCGCGGTCGAGAGCATCGGCAGCGGTGATCGTCCGGAACGTGAACCAGCCGTGCGCGCCGAGGTCGGCCGAGGCCTCGTACATCGATCCTGATACCCGGCGCAGCCGGGCGATCACGTTGTTGTAGACGACGACGATGCAGAAGGTGGCGTGCCCGATCACGATCGTCAGCAGCGACAGGTTCGATGCCCACGAACTGGAAGGCCGAGTTGAGCGCGATTCCGGTGATGATCCCGGGCAGCGCCAGCGGGAGGACGAGCAGCAGCGAGACCGCCTCGCGGCCGAAGAACCGGAAGCGATGGACGCCGAACGCCGCCGCTGAGCCCGAGGACCAGCGCGACGGCGGTGGCAAGGGCGCCCGGCCTTCAGCGACAGCAGCAGCGCCGAGCGGACCTGAGGGTCGTTCCAGGCGACCGAGAACCACCGCGTGCTCAGGCCGCTGATCGGCCAGCTCTGCACGTTTGACTTGTTGAACGCGTACAGGCAGATGATCGCGATCGGCACGAACAGGAACAGCAGCACCAGCACCACCCAGATGCGCAGCAGGATGCGGGTCCGGCGATCCCTCGATCACAGCGCCTCGAAGGCTCCGAGCGCAGCGGGCGCCGGTCAGGTACACGATCATGATCACGATCGGGACGAGGGCGAGCGTGGCGGCGAAGGGCAGGTTGTTGGCCGTGCCGATGTTGGAGTAGATGACGTTCCCGATGAACTGCGAGTTCGACCCGCCGACGAGCAGCGGCGTGATGAAGTCACCCAAGCGTCAGCGCGAAGGTGAAGATCGAGCCGGCGACCACGCCGGGCAGCGCCAGCGGGAGCACGACGCTGCGCAAGCGTCCGCCAGCTGCGCGCGCCGAGGTCGCCGGAGGCCTCGAGCAGCGAGTCCGGGAATCCGCTCGATCGCGCCGTACACGGGGACGATCATGAACGGCAGCCAGATGTAGGAGAAGACGATCCACATGGCCGTGTTGGTGTAGCCGATGTTGACGCTGCCGAGCCCGAGCTTCTGGAAGGTCCAGCTGAGGGTGCCGCCCTTCTGCAGGATCACGATCCAGGCGTACACGCGCGCGAGGTAGCTCGCCCACAGGGGCAGCAGCACGGCCGTGAACAGGGCCCGGCGGACGCGCGGCGAGGCGACCCGGGCCATGTAGTAGGCGAACGGCAGCGCGACGATGGCGTCGGTGATCGTGACCAGCGCCGCCATCTCGCACCGTGCGGCCGATGATCGACAGATACGTTGCCGGTGAACAGCTGGCTGAAGTTCGCCGTCGACCACGTGTGCTCGAGCACGTTGGTGAGCGGGTTCACGGTCCAGAAGGCCGTGATCAGCATCAGGACCAGCGAGGCCAGGTAGATGACCAGGAACCACGCCAGCGGCGGCGACAGGGTGAACAGGGCGCGCAGCCACGGTCCGGCGCCAGAGCACGGCCGAGACGCGGCCCGGCCGCCCGCGAGCCCGGATCGCGGCGCCCGGGAGCCGGGACGGCCGGCCCCCGGGCCGGAGCCCTCCGCGGTTGGCGATTACGGACACGCGGCCGGCGCTGCTAGCCGATGATCTGGGTCCAGGCCGAGACCCAGTTCTGGAACGGCACGCAGTCGTTCTTGCCGTTGCCGCACTGCGCCAGCGGTGTCTTCCAGAACTTGATCGTCTGGAAGTAGGACTCGGGCGCGTTCTCGTGGTAGGCCGCGCAGGACCCCTTCTGGATCTTGTTCATGATCGGGCACGACAGCTTGTTGGCCGGCGTCTCACCGAAGTAGTCGGCCTCCTGGGCCTGGACCTTCGGCGTCGTCACCCACTGCATCCACTTGTAGGCGCAGTTGGGATGCGGGGCCCGGGTGGCCAGCATCCACGTGTCGGCCCACCCGGTCGCGCCCTGGCTGGGGATCGTGTCGGCGACCTGCGCGCCCGGCCGCCTTGAGCGTGTTGGTCTGATACGGCCAGGCCGCGCCCGACCACGGTCGTTCCGCTCTGGAACAGCGAGATCTCCTGCGAGGCGAGATCCCAGTACTTCTTGATCAGCGGATGCTCTGACTTGAGCAGCGCGACCGTGGCGTTGAACTGGGGCTGGGTCAGCTCGTAGGGGTCGGTGATCCCCAGCTCGGGCTGTCGTCTTGGACAGGTACAGCGCGGCGTCGGCGATCTGGATCGGGTTGTCCGGCACCGTGACCTGACCGGCGTACTGCTTGTTGTAGAGGACGGTCCACGAGTTCGGCGCCGTCTTGAACGTCTTGGTCGAGTACAGCAGCACGTTGGGACCGAACTCGTAGGAGACGCCGTAGTGCTTGCCGCCGATCGTGTTGAACGGCGGCGCCTGCAGGAACGGGATGGAAGTCCTTCCACGACGGGGATCAGGGAGATGTTGATCGGCCGCACGTCACCGCCGTAGATGAGCCGCAGGTCGGCGTCACCGGAGGCCGAGACGAGGTCGTACTGGCCGCCGCCGCCGTTGGCCATCAGCGACACCATCTCGCTCGAGGAACCCGCGTACTTGGTGCTGACCTGGCATCCGGTCGAGGCCTCGAACGGCTTGACCCACTGAGGCTGGGCATAACCCTCCCAGGCGATCAGGTTCAGATGACCCTCGCCCTTGCCCACGGCCGAGGGAACGGCCGCGTTGGCCTCCGGCGCCTTGAGGCCGGCCGTGCCGCTGGCCTGTCCGGAGCCTCCGGCCGAGGACGACCCGCTACTGCCACCGCATGCGGCTACGGCCATCGCCACTGTCGCGATCGTCGCGACGAGCGTGCACCACCTATTCACACGCTCTCATCGAGCCCCACTCCTTCGGTCGTTGAATGTTTCATTGGCCGTGCCTGGCTGTGCGAATCGGCCGGCCTGGGCTGGCCGATCGCGAAGGTCTGGTCATCTCGCCAGCTCACCGTCACCCGCCGTCCCCGGGCCTCGAGGACCTCGGCTGCCGCCGTCTCGCGGTTCTGGCTGACCGCGATCAGAGTCCCGCCCGCGTCCAGTTCGACCACGTAGCGGGTGACCATCCCCAGGTAGACGACGTCGTCGATCCGACCGCCCTCGGCGTGCTGGCCATCGGGCCGGCGCCTGACTCGGCAGGCGAGCACGGATCTTCTCCGGACGGATCGTGAAGCGCCGGCCATCGCGCTCGAGCAGGTTCGAGACGCCGATGAAGCCGGCCACGAATTCGTTCGCGGGGCGCTCGTAGACGTCGACCGGAGTGCCGAGCTGCTCGATCTGTCCGTCGTTCAGCACGACCAGCCGGTCGCTCATAGTCAGCGCCTCCTCCTGGTCGTGGGTCACGAACACGAACGTGATGCCGACCTCGCGCTGGATGCGCTTGAGCTCGAGCTGCATCTCCTGGCGGAGCTTGAGGTCCAGCGCGCCGAGCGGCTCGTCAAGCAGCAGCACCTCGGGCTCGTTGGCGATCGCCCGAGCCAGGGCGACCCGCTGGCGCTGCCCTCCCGAGAGCTGGACCGGCTTGCGTTTGCCGTGCTCGGATAGCCGAACCATGTCCAGCGCCGCCTGGGCCTGGCGGCGGCGTTCCGCGCGGCCGACGCGTTTGACGCGCAGTCCGTACTCGACGTTCTCGAACACGTTCATGTGGGGGAACAGCGCGTAGTCCTGAAACACCGTGTTGACGTTGCGGGCATAGGGGGGCTCGCGGGTCACGTCGATCCCGTCCAGGGCGACCGACCCCGCATCGGCGGCGACAAACCCGGCGATGATCCGCAGCAGCGTGGTCTTGCCCGACCCCGACGGTCCGAGCATCGTGAAGAACTCCCCGCGCGCGATGTCGAGGTCGACGCCGGCGACCGCGGCCACGCTCCCGAACGACTTCTGCACATTCCGCAGGCTGACAGCCGGCGTCGTCGCCCGGTCAGCCGGGTTCGCACCGCCCGATGACGGTGCGGCGGTCCCGCTCGTCATCGCCTCAGTCACTCCCAAAGCGTACGGTTACTTCCCTAAAAGGGCGAAAATCTCGTTGGCCGCCCGGGCCATATCTGTCTCCTGAAAATGGGTTGCGGTTCCAGAGAAACCGGCGCGCGCGATCGGCGGCAAGGTACATCCCGGCGTTGCGTCTGATTGGCCAATGTGGCGCCAATCCACTGGCCAAATCGACCTAGTTCGTCGCCGCACGACTGACGAATTGCCCTACGCGCGGCCGGCCCTCCGACAACGGGGCCAGACACCTGCGTCTAGACGCTCCGCCGGCACCCGCTGCTACGGCATGATGGGAGGTCGATGCCCGAGCCGACCCGCCGTCTGAGCGAGCCCCCGCTCGACTTCCCCGAGTATCGCTCAACGGCGCTGCGCCATCCCCGGCAGCCGCTCGTCTACCTGCCCGAGCAGGTCACCGAGATGGCCGGCCCCCAGCTCGGCCATCTGCGACCGGGAGCGATCGAGAACGACCTGACCCGGCAGCACGATGGTGACCCCGTCGGCGAGCGCATCACGGTCTCCGGGCGTCTACTCGACACCGGCGGGCGCCCGATCCGCGACTCGTTGATCGAGATCTGGCAGGCCAACGCGGCCGGGCGCTACCGGCACCGTTGGGACAACTGGCCGGCGCCCGTCGATCCAAACTTCTCGGGTGGCGGACGGACCGTCACCGATGACCAGGGTCGATACGAGTTCGTGACCATCAAGCCGGGCCCGTACCCGTGGGGCAACCACCACAACGCCTGGCGCCCGGCCCACATCCACTTCTCACTGCTCGGCCGCTCGTTTGAGCAGCGGCTGGTCACGCAGATGTACTTCCCGGGCGATCCGCTCTTCCCACACGACCCGATCTTCAACTCGGTGCGCGACCGGCAGGCCCGGGAGCGCATGATCAGCCGCTTCAGCATCGACTCGAGCCAGGACAACTGGGCGCTGGCCTACGAGTTCGACATCGTCCTCGGCGGTCGCTCTGCGACGCCGATCGAGGAGTCGCACTGATGCTGGGGGTTCGCCGGTAGGCTGGCGCTGATGCTGGGGGAGACACCGTCTCAGACCGTGGGTCCATATCTGTCCCTGGGCCTGCCGTGGGAACAGGGACCGGTAGCCGACGCGAGCGGCGTCCGGATCTCCGGAGTCGTGCGCGACGGGGCCGGCGAGCCCATCAACGACGCGGTCGTGGAGACCTGGCATCAAAATCCATCGGCTTTTGCCCGCTGCTGTACTGACGATGAGGGCCGCTGGCATGTCGTCGTGCCCCCGGCGCCGTTCGTTGCCGTGCACGTGTTCGCGCGCGGGCTGCTTCGCCACCTGACGACGCGGATCTACCTGCGTGAGCCAGGCCACGACCCGGTTTTGGCAAGCGTCCCGCCTGAGCGCCGTCACACCCTGCTGGCCACACCCAGCGAGGATGGCTACCGGTTTGACATTCGCCTCCAGGGCGAGGACGAGACCGTCTTCTTCGACGTGTGAGAGCCAATGGCCGCGCTGCACTACCGCGTGACCGGAGACGAGGATGCGCCGACAGTCCTGATGGGGGGCTCGCTCGGGACCGAACTGCAGATGTTCAATGCCCAGCTTCCCCTCGCCGACCGGCTGCGGCTGGTCTGCTTTGACCACCGCGGGCATGGTGGCTCACCGACTCCACCCGGCCCCTATGAGATCGCCGACCTCGGGCGCGATGTGCTCGAGCTCATGGACCATCTGGAGCTCGAACGGGCGTCCTACTGCGGGCTCTCGATCGGCGGCATGGTCGGGATCTGGCTCGGCGCGCACGCCCCGGAACGGATAGAACGTCTGGTCCTGATCTGCACCGCCGCCCATATGCCGCCGCCCTCGGCCTGGCAGGAGCGGGCGGTGGCCGTCCTGGAGGCGGGCTCGGCCGAGCCGATCGCCGACGCGGTCGTGGACCGCTGGCTCACGCCCAGCTTCGCTACCGAGCATCCGGAGGTCCGGGCGCGGCTGCGGATGATGCTGGCCGAATCGCCGGCGCGAGGCTACGCCTGGTGCTGTGGCGCGATCGAGCGCATGGACCAGCGCGAGGATCTCGCTCGCATCAGCGCTCCGACGCTCGTCATCTCGGGATCTGACGATCTGGCCGCGCCGCCCGACAAGCAGCGCCTGATCGCCGATGCCATCCCGAGGGCGAGCTACGAGATCGTCGGCCCGGCGGCGCACGTCGCCTCGGTCGAGCAACCCGAGCAGATCAACCGCCTGGTCGGCGAGTTCTTGTCCTGACGCCGATCTGAATTTCACGCCGCCCGAGGCGGCTGTGCGTTACGTCGCCGGCCGGTCGGCCGAATCATCCCCTTTGGAGGATGCGGTCAACCGCGCGTCGGGCAGCGTTGTCGGGGCTAGACGTTCGACGCCGGGGGAGGAGATACATGCGGTTTCTACTCAACATCATCTGGTTTGTCCTCTGTGGCTTCTGGATGGCGTTGCTCTACACCCTGGCCGGCATCGTGATGTGCATCTTGATCATCACGATTCCCTTTGGCCTCCAGGCTTTCAAGCTCGCCGGTTTCATGCTCTGGCCTTTCGGGCGCACCGTGGTTCGGCGCGCAGACGCAGGGTCGGCTTCTGTCGTGGGAAACGTGCTCTGGGTGGTCCTGGTCGGCTGGGAACTGGCGATCGGTCATCTCGTGACCGCAATCGCGCTCACCCTCACGATCATCGGGATCCCGCTCGCTCTGGCCAACCTAAAGCTCATTCCCATCTCCCTGCTTCCGTTCGGACGGGTTGTCGTGCCCGTTGACGAGGCGGCCGGTTCGGGAGCTTCCTTTATGTGAGCCGGGGATGCCCGCGTCGTTCGCCTGATCTGGGTGATGCGCTCGTGGCGGCGTTGCGCTTGAGTCGGTGTCTCATGTACGGCGATCAGGAAGGACACTCATGCCCGCGGTGAACTACAAGACGACCCGCCTCAGCCAGGGCAAGCACGCTTCGCCGGATGAGGGGGTATGCGTGATGGAGCTGGCGTCGATGATCGCCGGCGAGCCATTCAGTGACCGCCCGGCTTCGGTCTGTCCCGTGATCGGCTCGTTCCTGCGGGCCTACAACGACAGCGTCTCTCGCGCGCGCCGACAGGATCTCTATGCCTACGCGGCCAAGGTCGTGGGCAGCCGGAATGCCCAGGTGGAGAAGGCTCGAGCCGAGTGCTTGGCGGCCTGGAGGCCAGACCGGCGCCACGGGCGGTTGCGGCGCCTGTTGCCGCTGGCGGTCATACGAGCCGCCTGCGGCCCGTGGCAGCCTCCGATTGATTACCTCGGCGCCTACGCCGTCCAATCGATCACCACGCACACTCCCCAGACGCACGCCGATGCCCTCGCGCTGGTCGATCGCCTCCTGGCCATCACATCGTCTGACCGCGACCATCCGCCGGCACGGCCGGTCAACCCGACGCGGGGTGGCTCCGAGCCGGCGCTCTCGACGACGGGGCCGGGCACTCGTGATGACGTCCAGCCGCCGCGGGCGGTCTCCCTTCCTGAGTCCAGCGGACGCCGGGGATAGTGAAGATGCGGTGCTTGGAGCAAGAAATACCTCAGGCTCAGCGGGGCCATGCTTGAGCTCTCGCTGGCGGACGTGGTCGCGGCGCCCTCCGGGCAACCGGCCCATCATGCAGCGGGATGGGTCGCGTGGATCGTTGTCGCGCTCATCGCCGTAGCGGTGGTCGCCGGCAAGCTGTGGCTGACCATGGCCGCGCAGAGCCGAACCGCTGGGGGAGAGGACTCCGATGACGGAGGCGGCGGGCTGCGTCGCGACGATGGCGTAGCCCCGAGACCGCCCCAGCCACCCACGACCGGCACCGACCCGGAGTGGTGGCCCGAGTTCGAGCGTCAGTTCGCGGCCCACGTGAGCCGTCACACCCCCCGCGCGCGTGAACAGAGGGAACGGATGGCTGCCAGCACGACCGCCGTACGCTGTGCCCATGTCTCGCGCGATCGAGGATCGCAACCGCAGGATGCTCCAAGCCCGCGACACGATGGATCGCGCGTTCGCGCGTCCGCTGGACCTCCCGGCTCTGGCGCGTATGGCCCACGTCTCGCTCGCCCACTTCAGCCGTGAGTTCCGGGCCACTTTCGGCGAGACGCCCCACAGGTACCTGCAGCGCCGCCGGGTCGAGCGGGCGATGGAGCTGTTGCGCGAGACCCGCCGCCCCGTGACGGAGATCTGCTTCGACGTTGGCTTCAGCAGCCTCGGCACGTTCAGCCGCACGTTCCGGGAGATCGTGGGTGAGTCGCCGTCTGCCTACCGCGGGCGCTTTGCCGGCGAAGGAGCGAGGCTTCGGGTGCCGGCATGCTGGGCCATGACCTGGCTGCGCCCCGCGGGCTGATCGAGCAGATTCGGAGAAGCAATTCGCGCCGGCGGTATCTACCGTGCTGGCCATGCTCAACCGAATTACTCACACCTTCATTCACGTCCTCGATCAGGACGAAGCCCTTGACTTCTACGTCGGGAAGCTGGGGATGGTCGTCAACACCGACGCCGATCTCGGGAACATGCGCTGGCTCACGGTCAGCCCGCCCGAGCAACCAGATCTCGAGCTCGCGCTGATGGCGCCGGGGCCGCCCGCCTACGACGATGCCACCGCGGAGCAGATCCGCGAGCTCGTCGCCAAGGGCGGGGGCGGTGGCGGGCTGATCTTGCAGACCGACGACTGCCGCGGCGCCTACGAGCAGCTTCGCGCCGCCGGGGTCGGCTTCACCCAGGAGCCGACCGAGCGGTTCTACGGCACCGACTGCGCATTGCGAGATCCGTTCGGCAACCCGATCCGCATCACCCAACCGCCTGAGGGGCCGGTCACCGTGCCGTCAGTCGACGAGCTCCGAGCCCAGACGTAGGCCGGACCTGGCTGACTCGTCGCCAGCAGTCCAATCGAGGCACAGCGGCCTGGAACAGCTCGTCGCGCTCAGTGCCGGCGACTCGATAACAGGTCCGTAACACCTCGCTGGCTTCGATCACCCCGATCGGGTGATGTGCCATCCGGGTCGCGATCTGATGATGCCCGGACCGACCCGATGAGCACGACGAGACCCAAGAAGCCCCGTAATGGTGGCCAGCCGGCCGGCACGCCGAAGGCGCGCGCGCCAATTACGGCGACGGCCATGGCCGAGCCGTCGCCGTTTACCCCGATCGCCAACTACGCCTTCTTGTCCGACTGCCACACGGGTGCGCTGGTGGCCCCTGACGGCGCAATCGACTGGCTGTGCGTGCCGCGGTTTGACTCGGCGAGCGTATTTGGGGCCCTGCTGGACCGCGGCGCAGGCAGCTTCCGCTTCGCTCCGTTCGGGATCAACGTACCCAGTGACCGCATCTACGAGCCGGGGACGAATTCCCTGGTCAGCTCGTGGCGTACGCCGACGGGATGGGCGATCATCCGCGACACGCTGGCCATGGGTCCACGCCGAGGCGAGGACACCATCACGCCGCACTCCCGGCCCCCTGCCGACGAGGACGCGGAGCACGTGCTGGTGCGCACGGCCAGATGCATCGCGGGTAGCGTCGAGATCGACCTGGTCTGCGAGCCGGCGTTCGACTATGGCCGCATCCCAGCCGACTGGTCGCTCAGTGAAGATCGTCATCGCGCCGACGCGGCCCACGGCGACCAGCGGCTGCGGCTCCAGACCGACATGCTGATCGGCATCGAAGCGGGACGAGCCCGGGCCCGCCACCTGCTGGGCGCCGGCGAGGCGGTTTACTGCGCCCTTGGCTGGGGCGACGAGGCTCGCATTCCCGCCAGCTCCGAGCAGGCCTTCGAGCAACTCGACGCGACGACTCGGTTCTGGCGCAACTGGCTCGCTCGCGCGCGTCTCCCCGACCACGAACTGGGACCCCTGATCCAGCGCTCGGCGCTGACGATCAAGGGCCTGACCTACATGCCGACCGGGGCGACTGTCGCGGCGCTTACTACGTCCCTGCCCGAGACCCCCGGCGGCGAGCGCAACTGGGACTACCGCTACACGTGGGTTCGCGATTCGACCTTCACCCTCCAGGCGCTGCACTACCTCCTGCTGGACTGGGAGGCCGACGAGTTCATGCAGTTCATCGCCGACCTCGAGCGCAACGAGGACGGCTCGCTGCAGATCATGTACGGCATCGATGGTCGCCGGGACCTGGCCGAGTCGCTGCGCGAGGACCTGTCCGGCTACGAGGGCGCAAGTCCAGTCCGGATCGGCAACGGCGCCTTCGACCAACGCCAAAATGACGTGTTCGGCGCGGCGTTGGACTCGGTGCTCCTGCACAGCCGGCGCAGCCAGCGCATCCCGCGCCGCCTATGGCCTCTCGTGGAGTCTCAGGCCGCGTGTGCGACCGCGGTCTGGCGCAACCCCGACCAGGGGATCTGGGAGGCGCGCGGCAAGCCACAGCACTACGTCTCGTCCAAGCTGATGTGCTGGGTCGCGCTCGACCGGGCGGCCAAGCTGGCGGGCATCCGCGGTGACCAGTCGCTGACCGGCGAGTGGGCACAGACCGCGGCGGAGATCAAGGCCGACATTCTCGAGCACGGACTCGACCAACGTGGCGTGTTGCGCCAGCACTATGAGACCGATGCGCTCGACGCCTCGAACCTCCTGGCGGCGATCTTCGGCTTCCTCCCCGGCGACGACGAACGGCTGCGGGCAACGGTGCTCGCGATCGCCGACGAGCTGACCGAGCACGGGTTCGTGCTGCGCTACCGCACCGGCGAAACCGACGACGGCCTGTCGGGCAAAGAGGGAACTTTCGTGATCTGCTCGTTCTGGCTGGTATCGGCGCTATCGATCATCGGCGAAACGCAACGCGCGCGTGATCAGATGCAACGCCTGGTCAAGGTGGCCTCGCCGCTCGGCCTCTACGCCGAGGAGTTCGACGTCGACACTGGCCGGCATCTGGGCAACTTCCCGCAGGCGTTCTCGCACCTCGCGCTCGTCGAGGCCGCGGCGCGGATCATTCTGGCCGAGCGCCTCGCGGAGCTAAGCTCATGAGCAGGCAACGCAGCCCAGCCTGACCGGGAGCTTCGCGCTCTCCGAGCCCCGCCGTCGGCGGCAAAATCCCAGAAAAGAAAAAGCCCCGGCATGCGGGGCTTTTCTTACATGCGCCCGAGAAGACTCGAACTTCCACGGACCATTCGGTCCACAAGGCCCTCAACCTTGCGCGTCTACCAATTCCGCCACAGGCGCGTGGGCGGCCAGTATAGCCCTGGATGCAGGCTGTTCCGCCTTGAGTCCGTCCGTCGACCGCGCTACATTCCCGAACACATGTTCGTAGAGGGCCATCGCGGCCGATCCGATCAAGGAGTACACGCATGGACCTGACCAAGCGACAGCAGGAGATCTTCGACTTCATCAAGCGCTACTCGGCCAAGTATGGGTATCCGCCTACGGTGCGGGACATCGGCAAGGCGGTCGGGCTGGCCTCTTCGTCCACCGTCCACGCGCACTTGGCCAACCTGGAGCGGATCGGGCTCCTGCGCCGGGATCCGACCAAGCCGCGGGCGATCGAGATGCTCGACAAGGCCGCTGCGGGCGTGCGGAACCTGGTCAGTCCGGGGCTGCCGCTGGTCGGTCAGGTCGCTGCCGGTCAGCCGATTGTGGCCGAGGAGAACGTTGAGGAGTACATCCAGACGCCCGACTTTGTGGGCGGCGAGGATGGCGAGTATCTCCTGCGCGTCCGCGGCGAGTCGATGAAGGACGTCGGGATCCTCGAGGGCGATCTGGTCGTCGTCCGCCCCCAGGAGACCGCCGCTGATGGGGAGATCGTCGTCGCGCTGGTGGGGGAGGAGGCGACCGTGAAGCGGTTCTTCCAGGAGGCCGACCACGTTCGCCTGCAGCCGGAGAACTCGACCATGGAGCCGATCCGCAGCCGCGATGTGCGGGTCCTGGGGCGCGTGATCGGACTGATGCGGAACATCTCATGAGTACCTTGGCCCTGGCTCCACCGCGGACCCGGGATCTGGGCGGCGAGCCGACCCTGGATGAGCAGATCACCGGGGTATGGGAGGGACTCGCCGCCCAACACCCGGTCCCGTGCCCAATGTGCGGCGGCGAGATGGCTCCGGTGTACGGCGCTCACGCCCGACCCGTGGGCGGTCGCTGCCGGGACTGCGCGACCACGCTCAGCTAGCAACGAGTTGTTTGCTAGCGGCGGCGGCTTGCTACGGCGGCTGTTGCTAGCGACGGTCGTTTGCTGGCGGCGGTTGAGCCAGGACGTCTGCCGGCGCTATGGTTCCCGGCTGCAGGCCGAGCAGTCGCGGAGGTTCGTCCTTCGAGGAAAGTCCGGACATCACAGGGCAGGGTGGTTGGTAACGCCAACCCGGGGAAACCCGCGGGAAAGTGCCACAGAAAAGACACCGCCTAAGCCTGGGGCCGCTGCAGAGCCTCAGGCCGGTAAGGGTGAAATGGTGCGGTAAGAGCGCACCGGCGTCGCGGTGACGCGGCGGCCAGGTAAACCCCACCCGATGCTAGGCCAAGCAGGACCGTAGGTGGCCCGCCTAGGTCCGGGTAGGCCGCTCAGATGGATGACTGCTCTCGACAAGATCCGGCTTACAGGCCTGCTACGGAAAAGCCCCGCTCCGGCGGGGCTTTTCTATGGCCGGAGTCGGGTCCGGTTTCCGGCTCGTTGACTCCGCCCGATAGGATTCCGCGCCGGCCGGGTCAAAGACCCAACGAGGAGAGCGCTTTGAGACGTTTGCCCGCGTCGGCGCGCACCCGGATGTGCGCGCTGACTGGAATCCTGGTCGCGCTCGGCACGATGCTGGCTATGCCGGCCGCCGGTCAGGCCAAGCCGAGCGCCCTTGCGCGCCTGGTGACCGTGACGCGAGACCGCGCCGGCATCCCCCACATCGTCGCCCACAACTTCACCGCCCTCGGCTACGGGGAGGGCTACACGTTTGCCTCGGACAACCTGTGCACGTTCGCCAACGACATCGTCACGATCCGTGGGCAGCGCTCCCAGTACTTCGGGCCCAACCGCCTGGCCGTGAACTACTCGGCGGGCACCACGGCCACCAACCTGCGGTCCGACCTCTACTGGCACTACGTCCAGGCGACCGCCAACATCAAGCACCAGCTGACCGCCAAGCCGCCCAACGGCCTGCTCCCGCAGGTGCGTCAGGTGTACGCGGGCTTCGTCGCCGGCTACAACCGTTACCTGCGCTCCGGCAAGCTCAATGACCCGGCCTGCAAGGGCAAGCCGTGGGTCAAGCCGATCACGCTGACCGACATGTTCCTACGCGGCCAGCAGATCGTCACCGAGGGCTCCTCGCAGCAGTTCCTGTCCGGCGTGGTCCAGGCGGCGCCGCCGAACTCGTCGCTCCCGGCGGCCGCGGTCCACCAAGCCAACGAGACTCGGAAGCTGAACCTCAGTGCGCTGAAGCAGCAGCTCGGCGAGGACTCCGACCACTCACGGGGTTCAAACGGCATCGGTCTCGGGGCGCAGGACACGCGCTCGCGCCACGGCATGGTCCTGGCCAACCCGCACTTCCCGTGGGTCGGGACCGAGCGCTTTTGGATGGCACAGCTGGATGTGCCCGGTCAGTACGACGTCGAGGGGGGCACGCTCATGGGCTTCCCGATGATCGGCATCGGCTTCAACCGCAACCTGGCCTGGACGCACACCGTCTCGACCTCGCGGCGGTTCGTGGCCTACCAGCTCAAGCTTGTGCCCGGCGACCCGACCAGCTACTACCTGGACGGCAAGCCGACCAAGATGGGCCGCGTCAACGTGATCGCGCGCTACGGCTCGAGCACGGTGCACCACACCTTCTACACCACGCACTGGGGTGTGGTCGTCGACGTGCCGTCAGTGCCCGGCAACGCCTACATCTGGAACAACTCCACCGCGTACGCCCTGTATGACACCACCGCCCAGGTCGGGCCACGTTCGGCTGATCAGTACTTCCGGATGGGGCAGGCCAAGTCGGTGCAGGGTCTGTTCAACGTGGAGGCCAAATGGCTGGCCATTCCCACCTTCAACACGATCTCGGCCGACGATCACGGCAACGCCTACTACGGCGATGTCGGCGCCACTCCGGCGGTCAGCGCGGCCGAGATCAAGTCCTGCCTGCCGCCCGGAATCGCGAGGTTGGTCTACAGCCAGGCCCGCGTCGTGACGCTGGACGGCTCACGGACGAGTTGCGCGCCGGCCAACGTGGCCGGTACCCCGCAGAAGGGGATCTTCAGCGCGAAGTTCGAGCCGCACACGTTCCGTCGTGATTACGTCGAGAACTCGAACGACTCGTTCTGGCTGGCCAACCCGTCGCACCCGCTGACCGGCTACTCGCCGATCATCGGCCTCAGTGGGACGGTTCAGGGCCTGCGCACCCGGATCGGCAATGAGATGATCGCCGCCCGCGTGAAGGGCACCGACGGACTCGGCCCGGCCAAGTTCACGATCTCGACCCTGCAGCGCATGTGGCAGGGAGACAAGTCAGAGCTAGCCGCCCTGGTCCTCGGCGAACTGGTCTCCGACTGCAAGGCTCACCCGCTGCAGGTGGCCTCCAACGGCCAGCCGGTCAACCTCACGGCCGCCTGCACCGCACTATCCGGCTACAACGGCACGGGGCGGCTGACCGGCTCGGGGGGAGGTTGGCTGTTCTCGGTCTGGGCTCACCTGGACACCGACGCCAACTTCTACTCGATGCCATTCAACCCGGCTCAGCCACTGACCACCCCGGCAGGACTGAACACGGGCCCGACGGCCACGCCGCTGAAATGGCTGGCCGACGCGGTCCAGAACCTCCAGGCGCACGGGGTCCCGGTCCAGGCCAGCTACGGGCAGATCCAAAACGCGCCCCAATCGCGCAAGCTGTTCGTGCCCGGCTGCGACACCGGGTGCTTCACGGCCATCTACGCCCAGGACGGCACCCCGCCGCTTACTTCTCCGGTGGACGCCGCCCCCTACGGGCAGGTCTACGACGGTTCCTCGCTGGTCATGACGACACAGCTGAATCCGTCGGGACCCGAGGGCCAGGGCATCCTGACCTACTCGCAGGCGACGGACCGGCGCTCGCGCTGGCACCAGAACATGACCAAGCTGTACGCGAAGGCCAAGTGGGTGAAGCTGCCCTACACGGCAGCGGCGTTGAAGCGCTCTCACCCGCTCAAGCCGCAGACGCTGCTCGCGCCGTGAGCTGAGGACTGGAAGGCGGCTCGGCCAAGAGCCTGGCCGGGTCGTCGACCAAAAAAGGGGAGGGTGTTCGATTTGGTGTCTATAGGGCACCGGATCGAACACCATCCGCCCGTGGAGGGCCCCGTGGTAGGCGCGAAGTGCGTGCCGGGGACGTCGCCGGCAGCGCCCGGGACAGGGCAACAGCCCGGTGTGCGCCGCTCAGCCGACCTGCGGACCGGCCGCGACCCTGGCCAGGGCGTCGCCGTCGAGGCGGTGAAGTTCCCAGTCCGACAGCCGCCGCGCCCCGAGCTTGGCGTAGAAGCCCAGGGCGGGCTCGTTCCAATCCAGGGCGTTCCATTCCAGGCGGGCACAGCCGCGCTCAAGGGCCAGGGCGGCCACGCGGGCAAGCAGAACCCCGCCGACGCCCGCGCGCCGGTGCGCAGGAGGTACGTAGAGATCCTCGAGCCACAGGCCGGGCTTGCACTCCCAGGTCGAGAAGGTGCCGTGAAACAGGGCGAAGCCGACGACCTGGCCGCCGATCTCGGCCATCAACGCCTCGGCCGACGGTGCCGGCCCGAACAGGGCCGCATGCAGCAGTTCGGGCGTTCCCGTGACCTGGTCGGCCGCGCGCTCGTACTCGGCCAGCTCGACGATGAAGGCGTAGATCTGCTCGACGTCGGACGGCTCGGCGGCGCGGATGCCGACCGTTGTCTGAGCGCCGGGCGGAGTCACTCCCCGTCCGGCGGGTCGATCTCGCGCTTGAGGATCTTGCCCGTGGGACCCTTGGGAAGGTCATCCACGAACCAGATCTGGCGCGGGTACTTGTAGGCGGCGACCTGCTCCTTGACGAAGTCGCGGAGCTCGGATTCGGTCACGCTCTCGCCGTCCTTGAGGGCCACGGCGGCGCCGATCTCCTCGCCGTACTCGTCATGGGGAACGCCGAGCACGGCGGCCTCCCGGACCGCGGGATGCTCGTAGAGCACCTCCTCGATCTCGCGCGGGTAGACGTTGTAGCCACCGCGGATGATCATGTCCTTCTTGCGGTCGACGATGAAGAAGTAGCCCTCCTCATCGATGGTGGCCATGTCTCCGGTGTGAAGCCAGCCGTCCTTGATCGTCTCGGCGGTCTCCTCGGGCTTGTTCCAGTAGCCCTTCATCACGTTGTGGCCCTTGATAACGATCTCGCCGACCTCGCCCTGAGCAACGTCGTGGCCGTCCTCATCGACGACCTTCATCTCCACGCCCTCGATCGGAGTGCCGATCGAGCCCGGCTTGCGCTCGCGGTCGGGATGATTGAACGAGGCCACGGGTGAGCTCTCAGACAGCCCGTAGCCCTCGAGCACCTTGCAGCCAAAGGCATCCTCGAACCCGCGCAGGAGCTCCACCGGCATGGCCGACCCGCCCGAGGCACACAGTTTCAGTGACGAGCTGTCGTAGTCCTCGCGCTCGCCCAGGTGGAGCATCGCGCCGTACATGGTGGGCACGCCCTGGAAGATGTTCACCTTGTCGCGCTGAATGATCTCGAGCGCCTTTTCCGGATCAAAGCGCGGGATCAGGGTCAGGGTGCCGCCGCCGCTGATCGTCGCGTTCATCCCGCAGGTCTGGCCGAAGGAGTGAAACAGTGGCAGCGCGCCCAGGACCACGGCCTCGGGCCCGAGGCTGAACAGGGCGTGTGAGGCCTGGGCGTTGCGGGTCAGGTTTGAGTGCGTGAGCTCGGCGCCCTTGGGCTGTCCGGTGGTGCCCGAGGTGTAGAGGATCACCGCGGTGTCGTCGTCATCGGTCTGAGCCCAGTCGGAGACCGGTTCGGCCGCCCCGACCTGGTCCTCGAACCTCCCGGGCTCGACCAGCAGGCACTCTGCGCCGGCCTGATCCGCGCCGGCCTGGGCATCCTCGGCGAAACCATGCCAGGCAAACAGCAGCTTGGCCCCTGGGTCCTCGAGGTAAAAGGCGACCTCGCGCTTCTTCAGCAGCACGTTCATCGGCACGACGACGCCGCCGGCCCGCAGGATCCCGTAGTAGATGAGGGGGAAGTAGGGGACGTTGGGAAGCATGATCCCGACTCGATCGCCGGCCTCGAAGCCGTGCTCGCGCAGCAGCCCGGCGATCTGGGCGCTGGCGGCCTCCAGGGCCGCGTAGGTCAACTCGAGATCGTCGAGCTTGATCGCGACATGATCGGGATCACGCTCCGCGGCGTCCTTCAGCAATCCGGCCAGATTCATGGCTTCACCCCCCGTGGAACTCGGGCCGTCGCTTCTCCATGAAGGCCACGACCCCCTCGACGAAATCCTTGGACCGGGCGCGGTCCTGCTGCTGCACTGCCTCCAGGTCGAGCAGCTCATCAAAGCCCGCGTAGGCGCGCGCGTTGATCGTGCGCTTGATCGTCGCGTAGGACCCCGGGGGGCCGGCAGCCAGCTGGGCCGCCAGCTCGGTGACCCGGTCGGTCAGTGCCTCGTCGGCGACCACCTCGTTGATCAGGTTCCAGCGCTCGGCCTGCTCGGCGCCGATCCGCTGTCCGAGGTAGGCGATCTCAAACGCGCGCGTGTGACCGACTCGGGCGACGAGGCTCTGGGAGGCGCCGCCGTCCAGACCGAGGCCGATATTGACGAAGGCGAGCAGGAAGTAGGCCGACTGAGCGGCGATGACGAGGTCCGCAGCCAGCGCCAGCGAGCAGCCGATCCCGACCGCGGGTCCGTTGACGGCGGCGATCACCGGTTTGGGGATCGTGCGCACGCGGAGCACGAGCGGGTTGTAGACCTCGCGCAGGGGGCTGAGGACATCCATCGCGCCGTTGCTGTCCGTTTCCCCTCCGGACTTCAGGTCGGCGCCGGAGGAGAAGGCCCGGCCGGCGCCCGTGAGGACGATCGCCCGCAGGTCAGGATCCTCGGCGACCTCGTCGAGGGCGGCGATCATGTCGAGTCCCAGCTGGCGGGTCCAGGCGTTGAGCGCTTCGGGGCGGTTCATCGTCACCCAGGCCACGCCGTCGGCCGAGGTCAAAGCGACCGTTTCGAGGTTCAACGCGCTCATCGTGCGGGCGGACAATAGCGCGGGGTGGCGGGCACGGGTGGCGCTCCAGACGGCGTTTACGCGAATATGTGCCGGACATGGACCTGGTCCCGAAAAGCATCACCCGCCCGGTCGGGCGCCTGGGGGCGGCGGCCCAGAACGCGCTTGAGGTGGCTCGCTTCGGTGGATTGACGACCGACGACGAGCCCTCGCCCTACGAGGTCGCCTCCGAACACCGCGTCTACCGGTTGCGCCACTACTACGGCGAGGGCAACGGTGCCGGTCCGGCGATCCTGCTGGTGCCGCCTCTGATGCTGGCGGCGGAGATCTACGACGTGTCGCCGGCCACGAGCGCGGTGACGATCCTGCACGACAGCGGGGCCGATCCGTGGGTGGTCGATTTCGGCGCCCCCGAGCGCGAGGAGGGGGGCCTGGAGCGGACGCTGGCCGACCACGTGGTCGCGGTCGCTGACGCCGTCGACCGGGTTCGCGCCGCCACCGGCCGCGATGTCCACCTCGGCGGCTACTCCCAGGGGGGAATGTTCTGCTACCAGGCGGCTGCCTACCGGCGCAACGACGGAGTCGGCTCGCTGATCACGTTCGGTAGCCCGGTCGACACCCGGCAGGCGATGCCCTTCGGCATGCCCGAGCAGCTCGCCTCGGGACTGGCCGGACTGATCGTCGACGGTCTGCTGCGCGGTGGCGCGCTGCCGGCGTGGGCCAGTCGCACCGGGTTTGCCCTGCTCGACCCGCTCAAGTCGGCCCGCAGCCGGCTCGAGTTCATTCTTCAGCTGCATGATCGCGAGGCGTTGCTGCCCCGCGAGGGCACGCGCCGCTTCCTCGAGGCCGACGGGTGGGTGGCCTGGCCCGGTCCGGCCATGGCTGACTTCCTGCACCAGTTCGTGACCCACAACCGGATGCTCGAGGGCGGCTTCGTGATCAACGATCGGCTCGTGACCCTGGCCGACATCGCCTGCCCGATCCTGTCGGTGGTCGGGACGCTGGACGAAATCGCCCCCGCAGCCGGGGTCCGGGCGATCCGGCTGGCCGCCCCGCGCGCCGACGTCTACGAGCTCGCCCTCCGGGCCGGCCACTTCGGCCTCGTCGTCGGTTCGACGGCCAACGACCTGAGCTGGCCGACGGTGGCGGCGTGGGCCCGCTGGCGCGACGGCGACGGCGAGCTACCCGAGTCCGTGACCGAGGTGCCGGACGATCCCTCGGCCGGACTTGACCCGCCGGCAGCGGTGCGCAGTCGGGTTGGCTACGGACTGGAACTGGCCGGGGCGGTCGGCAACGGAGTGGCCAGATCGTTCGTCGGCACGGCCCGACGCACGGCCCGCGGGATGCGCGTGCTGGGCCGCGAAGCGGCGGGGCAGCTGCCCCGGCTGGCGCGGCTCGATCAGGTCCAGCCCGGGACGCGCATCTCGCTCGGACTGCTCGTGCAGGAGCGCGTGCGCCGCGATCCAGAGGACATCTTCTTCCTGTTCGAGGATCGAGCCCACAGCTCGCGCGACATCAACCAGCGGATCGACAACGTCGTCCGCGGTCTGATCTCGATCGGCGTCCGCCAGGGCGAGCACGTCGGGCGTGCTGATGGGAGTGCGCCCGAGCGCGCTGGCCCTGACCGTGGCCCTGAACCGCCTGGGCGCCGTTGCGGTGCTGCTGCGCCCCGACGGCGACACGGCCCGCGAGGCCGAGCTGGGCCAGGTTCAGCGCATCATCGCCGACCCCGAGCGCGCGGCCGGCCGCCGGGCTGGGGACGGTGCACACGTTCGTGCTCGGCGGTGGTGGTGGACCACGCGAACTCGACGTGCCGCAGACCGAGGACATGGAGCAGATCGACCCCCGCGCGGTCAAGCTGCCCAAGTGGTACCAGCCCAACCCGGGCCGAGCCGGCGATCTGGCCTTCATCCTCTTCACCGGCGAGGGCGAGGGCACTCGCATGAGCCGGATAACCAACGGCCGCTGGGTCACCTCGGCGTTCGGCACGGCCTCCTCGGCTGCGCTCTCGCGGCGAGACACCGTCTACAGCGTCACGCCGCTGTATCACCCGTCGGGACTGATGATGAGCGTCGGCGGCGCGGTGGCCGGCGGCGCCCGGCTGGCGATGGCCACGCGGTTTGAGCCCTCGACCTTCTGGGAGGAGGTGCGGCGCTACGGGGTGACCGTCGCCTCCTACACCTGGACCCTGCTGCACGACCTCGTCGAGGCGCCACCCCAGCCCGGCGAGCGCCACCACCCGGTGCGGCTGTTCATCGGCTCCGGAATGCCGCGCGGGCTGTGGCGGCGGGTCGAGCGGCGTTTCATGCCCGCCCGCGTGCTCGAGTTCTACGCCTCGACCGAGACCGGGGCGATCCTCGTCAACCTCCGCGACGCCAAGCCCGGCTCGATGGGCCGCCCGCTGCCGGGCAGCCCCGAGGTCAGGATCGCCGCCTATGACCCCGACTCCGGCCAGCTCGTCCTCGGCGAGGACGGCTACGTGAAGGCGTGCGGGACCGACGAGGTGGGGATGCTCCTGGCCCGGACCCGGGCGCGGGAGACGACCGCGACGATGGCCCTGCGCGGCGTGTTCGCCCGCGACGACGCGTGGCTGGCGACCGGCGATCTGTTCCGCCGCGACGCCGACGGCGACTACTGGCGCATGGACGGCGTGCGCGAGTTCGCCCACGGCCGCCGGGCCGATCTACACGACGCCGATCCGCGACGCGCTGAGCGATCTGCCGGCCGTCGATCTGGCCGTCGCCTACGCGGTCTGGCCGCCGCGCCGCAAGTACGAGGTCGCGGTGGCGGCGGTGACGCTGCGCAACGGAGACGAGCTCACCGGCGAGGATCTGACCGGCGCGTTGGGCGGCGCTCGGCCGCGCGCAACGGCCCGAGATCGTGCAGGTGCTGGACTCGATTCCGGTCACCACCTGGTACCGGCCGATGACCGGTGTCCTGCGCGAGGCGGGGATGCCCGAGCCGGGGGAGGGGGGCGAGGTACTGGAGGGCCGAGCGCGGCGGCAAGGCCTACGTGCGTGTCGAGGCACCGGCCGCCAGCCCGGCGTGACCAGCACTGGATGACTAGGCCGGGAGCGACTCGCCCGAGTACAGCTTGAGGATCTTGATCGACCCGGCCGGAGCGGCGTTGATGCAGAGCTCGCAGAGCACGCACTCGTCGAGGTTGTCCTGCACGATTTCGACGCCGGTGTCGCCGACCTTGAAGATGTCCACCGGGCAGACGTCGGTGAGCTTCTGGGCGAGCTCGACGTCGGCGGCGACGGTCGCGTCGAGCTCGACGTCGATGAACGTGCCGGCCATCAGGCAGCCACTCCCATCTTGTCCTTGACCATGCCCGGGATGTCCTCGATCCGTTCGGCGACCGTGATCCCGGCCTGGGCGAGACGGGCGATCTTCTCGCTCGCCGTGTCCTCCTTGCCTTCGACGATCGTTCCCGCGTGGCCGAAGCTCATGCCCGGCATCTCGTCCATGAAGCGGCCGGCCATGAAGGCGACGATCGGCAGCCGCGAGTTGTTGTCGGTCACCCACCGGGCCAGCTCGGCCTCCATGCGGCCCCCCGGGCTCGGTGTAGATGACGATCGCCCGCGTGTCCTCGTCGGCTTCGAACAGGGGCATCAGCTCGGCGTAGCTGGAGCCGATGATGGCGTCGCCGCCGATCGAGACGGCGGTCGAGACGCCGAGTCCGGCGGCGCTCAGAGTGGAGGACATCTCGGTGGTCATGCCGCCCGAGCGGGAGACGACACCGACCGGACCGCGGCGGTAGGACTTGGCAGCGTCCTTGGCCGGTCCACCGATGCCGCCCATCTTGATCACGTCGGGGACGATGATGCCCAGGCAGTTGGGGCCGATGATCCGGGCCCCGCGCGCATTGGCGACCTCGACCATCTCGGCGACGTCGCGGCGCGGGATCCGCTCGGTGACGATGACCACGAGCTTGACGTCGTTCTCGAGCGCCTCTATCACGGCGTCCTTGGTGAACGCAGGCGGCACGGTGA
The DNA here is from genome assembly GCA_963849455.1 of uncultured Solirubrobacterales bacterium. Classification (GTDB taxonomy): domain Bacteria; phylum Actinomycetota; class Thermoleophilia; order Solirubrobacterales; family Solirubrobacteraceae; genus Palsa-465. The sequence goes on from CAWKHE010000005.1 coordinate 658,737, forward strand.
CGACCGATCCGTCGATCGGGCCACCGTTGTGCTGGACGGCCTGGGCGACGGTGTCGAACACGGGCACGCCGTGGACGTCGCGACCGAGCCGGCCCGGGGTAACGCCGCCGACGATCTTGGCTCCGGTGCCGTAGTCGAGGCACTCGCGGGTCAAGTTGACCGCCTCGCGGCCGGTGATGCCCTGGACGATGAAGGTCGTATCTGCGTCGATCAGGATGCTCATGAGGCGCTCTCGCTCTCCTGGAGGCGCTCGACCGCGCGCCGGGCGGCTTCGTTCAGGGACACCGAACGGTCGGCGTAGGGGACTCCGTAGTGCTCGAGGATCTTGAAGCCCTCCTCCTCCCACGCGCCGGGGATGCGGAAGATGGTGATCTTCTCGGCCGGGTCCAAGCCGAGCTCGAGGCAGGCCTTGATGACGCCGCGGGCGACTATGTCGACCCGCGTGTTGGAGACGATCGACATCATCACGGCGATCTTGTCCACGCCCGGCTTCTGGAGGACGAGCTTGGCCAGCCCGGCGGTCTTGGAGACCGAAGGGTTGCCGCCGATCTCGCAGTAGTTGGCCGGGTCGCCGCCGTGGGCGCGGACGGCGTCGAACAGCGTAAGCGAGCCGCCGCCGGCCCCGATCACCAGGCCCAGGTTGCCGTCGAACTCGGTCACGTTGCCGGCCACGCCCCGGTGATCCTGGGCGTCGACCTCCTCGCCGGCGAGCTCGAACGGGGTCGCCTCGCGCGCCTGTCGCGTCTCCTCGTCTCCGACGCCGAGCTCCTCGAGCAGGGCCTTCTGGCGTGGGCGGGCCTCGTTCTCCATGTCCATATGGGCATCGAGGGCGACGAATGAGCCGTTGGTGAGGGCACCGAGCGGGTTGATCTCGGCCAGCGTCATGTCGTTGACCAGGAAGAGGCGGGCCAGCCGGGCCAGGATCGGCGTCAGGCGATTCAGCGCCGAGCCGGTGATGCCGAGCGAGGCGATCACCTGCTTGGCCTGCCAGTCCAGAAAGGGCGTACGAGTGGAGAAGTGGCCTCGGGCGACGTGGTCGGGGTGCTCCTCCGCGACCTGCTCGATGTCGATGCCGCCCATGTCGGAGAACAGCATCACCGGGCGCTTGCGGATCCCGTCCCAGACGACGCCGGCGTAGTACTCGTGCTCGACTTCGGCCCGCGAATCGACGAGCACGCCGCGCGGCATGTGGCCGTTGATCTCGAGGCCGAGGACGTGCTCGGCGTGGGTGGCCGCCTCGTCGGGCGTGTCGGCGAACTGGACGCCGCCGGCCTTCATGCGGCCGCCGGTCAGGACCTGGGACTTGATGACCACGGGGCCGCCGATCTCGGTGGCGATCTCCCGCGCCTGGTCAGCGCTGGTGGCGAAACCGTGCTTGCTGACAGGGATCCCGGCCTTGGCCACGATCGCCCGCGATTCGTATTCGAAGAAACGCATGAGCGGCGGCGGAGCCTATCGAGCCTGGCCGCGAGGGAGCGGCAAGCCATTCATAACCAAGTCCGTCGAGATACTTTGTAGTCTGTATTCTGAGTAAGGCAATCAACGAACTTGCCTTTGACTTCCTGAGAGGAACAGATGAACCATCGACTTGATCGGCCGCGGATCCGCGCGGTTACTGGACTCGGCATAGCAGCGGCGGCAGCTCTGGCCCTGGCCGGCTGCGGCGGCTCGTCCGACGCGGCGACCGGCGGCGGCAATGCCGGAGGGCCCGGCGGAGCCGGGGCCAGCGCCAAGACCCAGCTGCAGCTGGTCGGGTACTCGACGCCCAAGAAGGCCTACGACGCGCTTACCGGAGCGTTCGCCCAGACCTCGTCCGGCAAGGGTGTCGAGCTTCGGCCTGTCGTTCGGAGCCTCTGGCTCACAGAGCCGCGCCGTCGATTCGGGCCAGCCGGCCGACGTGGTCGCCTTCTCGACGACTCCCGACATGACGCGGCTGGTCAAGGACAAGCTCGTCGCGTCGGACTGGGACGCCAACCCGGAGAAGGGCTTCTCGAGCGATTCGGTCGTGGTCATGGTCGTCCGCAAGGGCAATCCCAAGCACATCACCGGCTGGGATGACCTGGTCAAGAAGGGCGTCGACGTGATCACCCCCAACCCGTCGACCTCGGGGTGCGCGCGCTGGAACATCCTGGCCGGCTACGGCGCCGAGCTCAAGGAGGGCAAGTCGCCGGGCGCAGGCCCTGGCCTACGTCCACACGCTGCTGAACAAGAACGTCAGCGTCCAGGACTCGTCGGCCAGCGCCGCCCTGCAGACCTTCACCAGCGGCAAGGGCGACGTCCTCCTGGACTACGAGTCAGACGCGATCGCGGCCGAGAAGGCCGGCGACGCCGTCCAGTACATCATCCCCAAGCAGACGATCCTCATCCAGACACCGATCGCGGTGACCGCCAAGTCGGCTCACGCCGCCGCGGCCAAGGCGTTCCTGGCCTACCAGTGGTCGCCCGCCGGGCAGAAGATCTGGGCGCAGGAGGGTTACCGGCCCGTGCTCGCCTCGGTGGCCAAGCAGTACGCGAGCAAGTTCCCGACGCCGCCGCAGCTGTTTGACATCAGCTTCCTGGGCGGCTGGAAGAAGGCCAAGAAGGAGTTCTTCGATCCGGCCAGCGGGTCGATCACCAAGATCGAGCAGGCCGCGGGGGTTCCCACTGCCTCCAGCTAGCGCATACACGGCGCCGGCCGGGCCGGCGCGACAGACGCGTTCGAGACGGCGGCGGGCCCTCACCGGGGCCCGCCGTCCGGGGCTGGGCCTCGGGCTGTCCACGCTCTATCTGAGCGTCATCGTCCTCATCCCGCTGGCCGCCGTGGCCGTCAAGGCGGTCAGTCAGAGCCCGAGCGCGTTCTGGACGTCGGTCACCAGTCCGCTCGCCCTCAAGGCGCTCGGGCTGACCCTCGGCGTGTCGGTCGTCGTGGCGGCGGTGGGGTCCGTGATGGGCACGCTCGTGGCCTGGGTGCTGGTGCGGGACGAGTTCCCGGGCAAGCGGATTCATCAACGCGCTGATCGACCTGCCCTTCGCGCTGCCGACGATCGTCGCCGGGCTGACGCTGTTGGCCCTGTACGGGCCCGACAGCCCGTTTGGCATCCATCTCGCCTTCACCCGGGCGGCGGTTCTCGTCGCCCTGTTGTTCGTGACCCTTCCCTTCGTGGTCCGCTCGGTCCAGCCCGTGCTGATCGAAATCGACCGCGAGGTCGAGGAGGCGGCCGCGTCCCTGGGCGCCTCCAACGGCGTCACCTTCCGGCGGATCGTGCTTCCCGCGCTGCGTCCGGCGATCCTGTCCGGCGCCGCACTGGCCTTCGCCCGCTCGGTGGGAGAGATCGGCTCGCTGATCCTGATCGTGGTCAACGTCCAGATCGCCAGTACCGTCATCTTCGCCGACATCGAAAACGACGCTCCCCAGGCCGCAGCCTCGCTGTCGCTGGTCCTGATCGTGCTCTCGCTGATCGTCCTGGTGGTCATGCGCCGCCTGGGAGGCCGCGTTGCTCATTAGCCGCAGAGCCCGGCTGTCGCTGCGCGCGGTGGCGTTGCTGTACCTGGCCTTATTGCTCCTGCTCCCGGTGGCCGTCGTGTTCATCAAGACCTTCGAGCACGGCTTCGGGGTCGCCTGGGGCTGGATGACCACGCCGGCGGCGGTCAGCGCGCTGTGGCTGACCCTCCTGGTCGGCCGTCATCGCGGTGCCGCTGAACACCATCTTCGGGATCGTCTGCGCACAACGTCCTCGTTCGCCGGCGGGGACGGGCGGCGGCGGTGCTCGATGCGCTGATCGACCTGCCGTTCCTGGTCTCACCGGTGATCGTCGGCCTGGCCCTGATCCTCGTCTACGGCGAGCACGGGTGGTTCGGAACCTGGTTTGCCAACCACGGCTTACGGATCATCTACGCCCCGACGGGGATGGTGCTGGCCACGATCTTCGTCTCCCTGCCGTTCGTGGTGCGCGAGGTGGCGCCCGTGCTGGCCGAGATCGGGGATGAGCAGGAGCAGGCCGCGGCGACGCTCGGCGCGTCTCCGTGGCAGACCTTCTGGCGCGTCACCCTGCCGTCGATCCGGTGGGGTGTGGCCTACGGCGTTGTCCTGTCCACTGCCCGCGCCCTGGGCGAGATCGGCGCCGTGCTCGTCGTCTCAGCCTCGTGGCCGGTCAGACCCTGACGCTGCCCCTGCTCGTCTACCAGCGCGCCTCGCAGGTCGGGCGCCGGCTCGGTCACCGGCGCCTACGCGGCGGCCACCGAGCTGGCCGTTATCTCGCTGCTCGTGCTGCTGGTGATGACCGCCCTTTCACCCAGGAGGAAGAGACTCTCAATGACCATCGAGATCGACACCATCGCCAAGCAGTTCGGCGATTTCACCGCTCTGCAGGACGTCTCGCTCGAGGTGCCCGAGGGGTCGCTGACCGCGCTGCTCGGGCCGAGCGGATCGGGCAAGTCGACGCTGCTGCGGATCATCGCCGGACTGGAGACCCCGGACTCAGGGACCGTTCTCATCAACGGCGATGACGTCAGCCACGTCGCGTCCCCAGAAGCGCGGGATCGGCTTCGTCTTTCAGCATTACGCCGCCTTCACCCACATGACGGTCCGCGAGAACGTGGCCTTCGGGTTGCGGATCCGCAAGCGGCCCAAGCCCGAGATCCGCGAGCGCGTCGACGAGCTGCTGGCGCTGGTCGGCCTGACCCAGTGGTCTGAGCAGCGGCCGTCCCAGCTCTCCGGCGGGCAGCGCCAGCGGATGGCTCTGGCCCGGGCGCTGGCCGTGCAGCCGAAGGTCCTGCTGCTGGACGAGCCCTTCGGTGCCCTGGACGCGACGGTTCGCGCTGAGCTGCGCACCTGGCTGCGCCGTCTGCATGACGAGCAGCACGTGACCACCGTCCTGGTCACTCACGACCAGGAGGAGGCGATGGAGGTCGCCGACCGGATCGCGGTCATGAACGCGGGTCAGGTCGAGCAGGTCGGTTCCCCGACTGAGATCTATGAACACCCGGCCAGCGAGTTCGTGATGGGGTTCGTCGGACCGGTCGATCCGGCTCGGCGGCCTGCTCGTCCGGCCTCACGATGTGCGCGTGATCCGCGATCGCGCGCCGGACAGCATCGAAGCGCGGGTGGCCCGCATCGTGCCGCTCGGGTTCGAGGTTCGGCTCGAGCTATCGCTGGCCGACGGGACTCAGGCGCGGGCACAGCTGACCCGTGCCGAGGCGGCCGAGCTCGGGGTCAGCACCGGGGACATCGTCTACGTGCGGCCGCCTGACGGGGTGCCGATCGGCGATTCGCTGCGCGGCGGTGTCCCGGAGTCCAACGGGGTCGGCGCAGGCGGCTCGCTTGGGGCGTAGCCCACCCCGCGGCCCACGGCAGCCCCCGGGTCCTCGGTCAGCGCGTAATCCACGCCCCCGGGTCCTCCGTCAGCGCGTCGACCTCGGCCGGGATCGCGCCCTGCGGCGATGTCGGCAATCGTCACCTGCTCGACGACCCGGCGCAGGTTGACCCGCACGGCGATCCACACGCGGGGCAGCGCGCTCGCCGCCCCGGCGTAGTCGGCTTCCTCAGGCGGCGCCCCGCGCACGCTGGCCAGCGGCCCCTCCACCGCACGGATAACGTCGGCCACCGTCAGTCTCCGTGGCCGGCTTGGCCAGGCGGAAGCCACCCTCGGCGCCACGGTGGCTGCGGACAAGACCCGCGTGGCGCAGCTCGCCGAGGATGTTCTCGAGGAAGTTGAGCGGGATGCCCTGGGCGTTGGAGATCCGCTCGGCCTTGACCGGCTTCTCCGCGTCTGAGGCCGCAGCGAGTTCCACGACCGCGCGGACGGCGTAGTCAGCTTTGGCCGAAATCCTCATCCTGGCCGCCTACCCTACGCGTTGGCCGGACTGAAACCGTACGCCTCGGCCAGTCCCGGGTCCTTCTCGGCCAGCAGCTCGGCCAGATCGACCATGACCTTGCACTGCTTCCAGGTCGCGTCGTCCTGCATCTTGCCGTCGATCATGTGGACTCCGCGGCCGTCGGGGATCGCCTCCAGCACCTTCTTGGCGAACAGGACCTCCTCCGGATCGGGGCTGAACACCTTCTTGGCGATGTCGATCTGCACCGGATGAAGCGACCACGCCCCGACGCAGCCGAGCAGAAACGCGGCCCGGAACTGCGTCTCACACCCGAGCACGTCCTTGATGTCGCCGAACGGCCCGTAGAAGGGGAGGATGCCCGCCGACGTGCAGGCATCGACCATGCGGGCGATGGAGTAGTGCCACGGATCCTGCTGATAGCTGGGGCGCGAGGCCTCGAAGTCGTTGGGGTCGGGGTCCTCGATCGACCGGTAGCCGGGGTGGCCGCCGCCGACGCGCGTGGTCTTCATGCGGCGTGAGGCGGCCAGGTCGGCCGGACCGAAGCTCATGCCCTGCATGCGCGGGCTGGCCGTGGCGATCTCCTCGACGTTGATCATCCCCAGGCCGGTCTCGAGCAGCGCGTGGACCAGGATCGGCCGGTCCAGGCCGGCCTTGGCCTCGAGCTGGGCCAGCAGGCGATCGATGTAGTGGATGTCCCACGGCCCCCTCGACCTTGGGGAGCATGATCACCGACAGGCGATCGCCGATCTCCGAGACGAGCGTCTCGAGGTCGTCGAGGATCCATGGCGACTCGAGGCTGTTGACCCGAGTCCAGAGCTGCGTGTCGCCGAGCGACATCTCCTTACCGACGCGCACGAGCCCGGCGCGGGCCGCCTCCTTGCGGTCGACGGGGACCGCGTCCTCGAGGTTGCCGAGCAGGATGTCGACCGTGGGTGCGATGTCGGGCACCTTGGCGACCATCTTCTCGTTGGAGAAGTCGAGGAAGTGGATCATCCGCGAGGGCTTGAAGGGGATCTCGAGGATGGGATCGGGGGCGCCTATGGCCAGCGGCTTGGCGAAGTCGCGGGGGTTTCGCACGGGGGAGTCTCCTGGTCGGTTTGGGGTCCAACCGTATCGGGACCGCGGTCCCATCTGATGTCTTGCCCGAACATACGTGCCCGCCTCGAGCGCGGCCTGCTGGCATTCTCCAGGGCGCGAATACGAACCAGGAGACCCCTCTACATGCCCGAAATGGAAACCGAACAGGCCGCCCGCGAAGCATCGGGCGCCCATCCCTACGGCCGCTATCTCGAAGAGTTCGAGGTCGGCGCGGTCTACAAGCACTGGCCGGCCAAGACGGTGACCGAGTCTGACGATCACCTGTTCTGCCTGCTGACCATGAACCACCACCCGTTGCACATCAACGACGTGTACGCCAAGAACTCCCAGCAGGGCCGCAACGTCGTGGTCGGGCCGCTGGTCTACTCCCTCGCGCTCGGGATGAGCGTCTCCGACGTCAGCGGCAAGGCGATCGCCAACCTGGCCACGGAGGAGCTCAGCCATCCGGCGCCGGTGTTCCACGGGGACACGCTGTTCTGCGAGTCAGAGGTGCTGGAGGTCCGTGAATCCAAGTCCAAGCCCGATCGCGGCACGGTTCGCGTGCACACCCGCGTCCTCAACCAGGACGGGGTCCTGGTGGCGGAATTCAAGCGCTTGGTTCTGGTTCCGCGCAAGCAGGCGGGATAGAGGACGTTTCCACCGGTTTCCGGCAAAAGGAGCCACTTTGTGAGCACTTTGTGTGCTCCACGGGTAGGCTTGAGAGAGCACCGACCGCGTCAAGGAGCTGCCCGAGAACATGGCCCATACCGCACCGAAGCACCAAGCGATGACCAATCATCCCCGGCTCCGAGCCTGGGTGGAGGAGGTCGCCGGGCTGACCCAGCCAGACGACATTCATTGGTGCGACGGCTCGGCTGAGGAATACGATCAGCTCGCGCAGACGCTGATCGACGCCGGGACGTTTGAGCGGCTCTCGGACGCCAAGCGCCCGGGTTCCTATCTCGCCCTGTCCGATCCGGCCGATGTCGCGCGCGTCGAGGACCGGACGTTCATCTGCTCCGAGAACGAGGCCGACGCCGGACCGACCAACAACTGGCGCGATCCGGCGGAGATGCGCGAGCTCATGAATGACCTGTTCAAGGGCTCGATGCGCGGCCGGACGATGTACGTGGTCCCGTTCTCGATGGGTCCGCTGGGATCGCCCATTTCCTATATCGGGGTGGAGCTGACCGACTCGCCCTACGTCGCCGCCTCGATGAGGATCATGACCCGCATGGGCCAGGCGGCGCTAGACGTCCTGGGTGACGAGGGTGATTTCGTGCCCTGTCTGCATTCCGTCGGGGCGCCGCTGGACTCACCTGGCGCCCAGGACGTGCCGTGGCCCTGTAACGCCGACAACAAGTACATCGTCCATTTCCCGGAGACCAAGGAGATCTGGTCCTTCGGCTCCGGTTACGGCGGCAATGCCCTGCTGGGTAAGAAATGCTTCGCCTTGCGGATCGCCTCGGTCATGGCCCGCGAGGAGGGCTGGATGGCCGAGCACATGCTGATCCTCAAGCTCACCTCCCCGGAGAACGCGGTCAAGTACATCGCCGGCGCTTTCCCGAGCGCCTGCGGCAAGACGAATCTGTCGATGATGATCCCCACGCTTCCGGGCTGGAAGGTGGAGACGATCGGAGACGACATCGCGTGGATGAAGTTCGGTTCCGACGGGCGTCTGTACGCCGTCAACCCTGAGGCCGGGTTCTTCGGGGTGGCTCCGGGCACCGGCGCGCTGACCAACCCCAACGCGGTTGACATGGTGTCCAAGAACACCGTCTTCACCAACTGCGCCAAAACCGATGACGGCGATGTCTGGTGGGAGGGTCTGACCGGCGACAAGCCCGCGCACGCGATCGACTGGCGGGGCAACGAATGGACGCCGGAGGCCGACACGCCCGCCGCCCATCCCAACGCCCGCTTCACGGTCTCGGCCGCGCAGTGCCCCTCGATCGCGCCCGAGTGGGAGGACCCCAAGGGCGTGGCGATCGACGCGATCATGTTCGGCGGCCGCCGCGCCTCGATCGTGCCCCTGGTGCACGAGGCGCGTGACTGGGAGCACGGCGTGTTCATGGGCTCGATCATGTCCTCAGAGACCACTGCCGCGCAGGCCGGCCAGGTCGGCAAGCTGCGCTTTGACCCGATGGCCATGCTCCCGTTCTGCGGCTACCACATGGGTGACTACTTCAGCCACTGGCTCGAGATCGGCCGGCGCAAGGACGCCCAGCTGCCCAAGATCTTCTACGTCAACTGGTTCCGCAAGGACGAGAACGGCAAGTTCATGTGGCCCGGGTTCGGCGAGAACTCCCGCGTCCTGGCCTGGATCTTCGGCCGCATCAACGGCGACGCCGAGGCCCATGAGACCGCGATCGGCTACCTGCCCGCGGTGGGGACCGAGGGCATCGACACCAGTGGCCTGGACATCGCCGAGGAGACGATGGCCGAGCTGCTCGAGGTCGACGCCTCCGGCTGGGCGGCCCAGCTGCCCCAGATCAGGCAGCACTACGCCGAGTTCGGCGACAAGCTGCCGTCGGAACTGCAGGACCAGCTGACCGATCTCGAGCAGCGCCTGGGCCGTTAGCAGGCCCTGAGCAGGACCCGGCCGCCCCGGCGGCCGGTGTCGGTCGCGCCCTACCCTTGATGGGGATGGCGCTCGGCTTCATACCTTCGGATGCTGCGATGCTGGTCGTTCAGGCCGGCGTCGTGGCCGCGCCGCGCCGGGCGCCGGAGGCTTCAATTCTGAGGCGCTTCTCCGGCCCGGCCTGGGCCCTGATCCCGATCGGTTCGATCATCGCCGTGGTGTTCGCGATCCGCTACGCGTCGGCCACGGCCACCGGCCTGACCTACCTGGCGCTGGTGGCGGTGCCGATCCTGGCCGCGGCCGCACTCGGTTGGGCAGACCGGGGGGCACGGCCCTGGATGGCCGGACTCGCTGTACCGCTGTTCATCCTCGCCTGGGCGGATCGGACGGGACTCGCCGGCGAGGGGGCGGCGACGCTGCTCTCGGCGCTGTCCTGCGTGACGCTCGGCGTGCTACTGGCCGCGGTCACGCCGCCGCGGTGGCTCAAGGCGGGCATTCTCGCCATGGCCGCCGCCGACGCCTGGCTCGTCACCTCCGACCTGCTCCAGGCACCCAACGCCACGCTCGTGGCCGCCAAGCCGGCGGGGGGACTGCCCCAGCTTCAGAGCGAGCTGTTCGGCTCGGTGTCGATGGGTTACGGCGACCTGTTCGTCGCCGGCCTGCTCGGTGCTGTGCTCGCTCGCGAGGGGCGCTCTCAGGGGCCGGTGGCGCTGTTGACGCTCGTGATCGCGGGGCTGTTTGACCTGCTGTTCCTGGTCATCCACGAGCTGCCGGCCACGGTACCGGTGGCACTGGCCCTGATGGCCACCGAGGCCTGGTACTGGGGGCGGGCACGACGGGCGTCCAGGCGCGGGGCCGCGACGGCGGTCGGCGAGGTGGGTCCGGGACGGGCTGCGCTCAGGCCGGCACAAGCGCCGGCCGGCGGCACTGGCGGTGCAGGAGGGCCAGCAGGCCGAAGAAGATGATGCAGTCACCGATGCTCATCACGTTGGGCAGCGGCCCGGGACGGGGATGATGTCCCCCAGCCACAGCAGGCTGGGATGCGACACCGCGGCCGAATTCTGAAAGCCGCCGCTTTGGGTCAGCCCGGCCAGGTGCTGCGCCGTCCGGGCGGCGGGCATCACGCCGCCGTTGACGAGAATGGCCAACGTGTTGCTCAGCGCGCCGACGGCGATGAGCTTGACCCCGGCGATGTGCCGGTTGGCCCACAGGAATGCGCCGACCAGCAGATAGCTGGCCACGTGGGCCGCGGCGTGAAGCCTCTCATTGCCGCCGGGGACGATCGTGACGATCAAGGTCTGCAACACGAGAGCGGCTGGTGCCATCCACAGCCAGCGCAGGGGCAGCTCGGACAGCCGGCTCAGGTGACCGCCGGTGACCGGGACGGTGATGATGCAAACCGCGGCCAGGACGATCAGGATCACGCTGCGGTCATCTCCTCAGCGCGGCCGAGCTGGCTGCGCTGACAGCAGCCAGGGCGTCAGTTCCTCGGCCGTCTTGGGGCGGCAGATGGCGTAGCCCTGGGCCGCCTCGCAGCCACGCTCGGCGAGCGGAGCGAGCAGGTCCAGATCCTCGACGCCCTCGGCGACGGCCCGCAGGCCGAGATGGTGGGCGAGATCGATCGTCGAGTTGACGATGATCGCCTCCTTGGAGCCCTCGGCCATGCGCCGCACAAACGAGCGGTCGATCTTGACCTCCGACACCGGCAGGTCGGCCAGGTAAGCCAGGGACGAATAGCCGGTCCCGAAGTCGTCAATGGAGATCTCGACGCCCGCCCCGTGCAGGTCCTGAAGGACGCTGCGGGCCACCGTCGGATCGGCCATCAGCGTGCTCTCGGTGACCTCGAGCTTCAAGCGATGCGGCGAGACGCCGGCCCGGCCCAGAGCGTCCATGACCGACGCGGTGAAGTTCCCGTCGATCAGGACGCCGGTCGAGACGTTGACGGCCATGACCACATCGAGGCCGAGATCGTTCCATTGCCGCAGCTGCTCGAGCGCGGTCTGCAGGACCCGCTGGGTCAGCGGCTTGATCATGTTGGTGTGCTCGGCCATTTCGAGAAAGGCGGCTGGTGCAAGCATTCCCAGCCGGGTGTGGGGCCAGCGGACCAGGGCCTCGACGGCGAAGATCTCGCCGCTGCCCAGCTCGAGCTCGGGCTGGTACCAGGCCACGATCTCCTTCTCGGCAATCGCCGCCCGGAGATCGGCCGACAGGGCGAGCTTGCTCGGGCTGTGGTGGTCGTGGCGCTCGTCGTAGGGAGCGATATCGACACGCGTCTCCTTGGCCCGGTACATGGCCACGTCGGCGCGCTGCAGCAGCGTCTCCCCGTCCGTGCCGTCCTCTGGATACACGGCGATGCCGATGCTGGCCTGCACGTCCATCACGATCTGATCGAGCTCGAAGGGCGGACGCAGGGCGTCGGCGATGCGCCGCGCGATGGCCATCGCCGCCTCGCGACTCGAGCCCTCGCTGAGGATCGCGAACTCGTCTCCGCCCAGCCGCGCGACCTGATCGGTCGGCCTCAGCTGGTCACGCAGACGCCTGGCGACCTGCTCCAGGAGCAGGTCCCCGTAGTGGTGGCCAAGCGTGTCGTTGACGTCCTTGAAGCGGTCCAGATCCATGAGCAGCACGACCGCGTTCGCAGGTCCATCTTGATGGCGCTCCGCACGGCTTCGTGAAAGGCGGACCGGTTCGGAAGTCCGGTCAGAGAGTCATGCCGCGCGGCGTGGTCACTGCGCGCCCCCGCCCACAGGGCGCGATGGATGGCCAGTGTCGGCGCGGCGAAGAGCGGGATCAACAGGGGCGAGTAGGCGGTCGTGGCGATCACGATCGGAGCCAGCAGCAACAGCACGCCGGCCGTGGTGATCACGAAGATGATGTCCATCCGGAAGTAGCGGCGGATCGAGACGCCCTGATACAGGGAGATGGCCGTTCCCACGAGCACGGTGTTGACGATGAAGAAAGCCACCGCGCAGAGCAGGATGTCGGGAAGCTGGCTGCCCGAGAACGGATGTAGAGACCCGAGGCGAGCCGTGTCGTCCAGCAGCCAGAGCACGCCGTAGGCGGCGGCCAGGGACAGGCTGTACTGCGCGAGGTTGAAGGCGGCTCGCCACCACGGCTTGCGGGTGATGACGTCCTGGATCACACACGCCAGGCCCTGCGTGAGCAGCGCCGGTCCGAGTCCGCAGGCGAGCAGCAGCGCCATCACGAACGAGGTCGAGAGCGTGATCTCCTCCTCCTCGCCGCGACGGGGGATCTTGACCGGGAGCGTCTCGGCGAACACGACACCGAGCGAGAGCAGAATGAAGGTGATCGGCGAGCGCGCGACCGGCGCCGGGTCGAACGAGGGGACGACCAGCGCGAGCAGCCCGAGGCCCGCGACGGTTACCGCCGCGCAGTACGTCCGGGTGCCGATCAGCCGGGTCACTGGGATCAGGAGAGGGGAGGGGCGAGAAGGCGCGTCACGGCCCGAGGGTTGCGACGCGCCCCCTGGCGGTTAGCCGAATTTGTGACCGGCCCCAGACGCCACGACGACCGTGGCGATGCTGGAGAGGACGCAGGCGGCGCGGTAGATGCGGAACTTGGTCATGGCTCAAGCCCACTTGTTGGCCGCGCCCGAGGCGAGAACCGCTGCGGCAACCGCCGAGAGGGTCGCGCCGAGGCGGTAGATGCGGTACTTCGTCATGAAGGACCTCCTTGTCCTGGTACGGGTGTATGGAGGTCGGCAGCTGGGCTGTCTACGGGAGACCCCTGGCTTTGCGTCCCCGCCTCGCGACGGGTTTGCCATTGGCGACTGAGACACCTTCGGCGCCTGCGCGGGGAAGATTTAGGAGCTTTAGCCGGATGTACTACACCCGGCGGGGAGGCAGCTAGTGCTGATCGTCGCCGGTCGCGGCCGGCGGGCGCGATTCCTCAGCCAGCGAGGTGATGGTCAGCTGGCCGCGGGACGCCTCCTCGAGGACCTCCGTGGCCTCCTCGGCCGAACGCGAGTAGAGCTCGACGAGCAGGTGCACGACGATCCGATCCTCATCGTGCTTGTGGAAGCGCACGTGGGTGAAGAATTCTCGGGTCCCGTGGTCGCCGAAGGCGGCATAGGAAAGGGCGTCCCCGGCCTCGGGGCCGGAGCACGTCTCGACGTCGTCGGCATCGACGGTGACCGTGCACGAGGCCACCCACGGAGTGCCGGCGATCATTCGCTCCCACCGGTCCTCGATCGGCTCGACGCGCCCGTTGTGGAAGCCCAGATGGGGCTGGTCGTGCATGCACTCCAGGCACTGGACCACGGCTTCCTGCATCTCGTCGACCACCTCGCCCCGCTCCCCGCTTTCGGGGTCGATCCGGTGGATTCCCTCGTAGTGCACCTGCACTTCGAGGTTTTGAGACCAGCAGCGATAGCAGCGGAGCCAGCTCCGTACCTCGGTTGAGCCCTCCATCGGCATGATTCTAGGACGCCGACCGGGCACCCGGCCCGAGGCGGCTTATGCTCGGCCCGATGGGCGAACCATGCCAACCGCCGGTCGGCGTGATCCTGGCCGGCGGTCACGGACGACGGATCGGCGGCCAGAAGGCCCTGATCGAGCTCGCCGGTCGGCCCCTGATCGAGTGGATCGCGGCGGCGGCCGGGCAGGCCCTGGCGGAGGTCTGGGTGGTGGCCAAGCCGCACACGGAGCTACCCGAGCTGCCGGGCGTCGCCGTGGTGCGTGAGCCGCCCGAGCCCAGCCATCCCGCCGTCGGGCTGGTCGCCGCGCTCAGAGCGGCCCGCGGGCGGCCGGTGGTGGTGGCCGCGGCCGACATGCCGTTCGTCGGAGTGGAGACGCTGCGCGCGCTCGGCGCCCGGCAGCCGGGGCGGACGCTGATCACAGTTCACGGGGCTCAGACTCAGCCGCTGCTCGCCCGGTATGAGCCCGCCGCCCTCCCGGCCCTGGAGGCGGCCGCTGACGCCGCCGGGGCTCCGTTGCGGGCGGTGGTGACCGGTTTGCACCCGGCCTGGTTCGAGGTCGCCGATCCGCGCGAGCTGTTCAACGTCAACACGCCCGAGGACCTCCGGCGCGCGCAGGCGATCCTGGCCGGCGAAGGGCAGGCCGGAGGCCAGCCCTACCCGAACGTGAAATCGTAGGCGCTCACCCCGCGCGGGATCTGGATCGTGAACGCGCCCTGAGAGGCCGAGGGGAGAGAGATCAGCGAGTACAGGCGCTGGCCCCGGACCTTCACATACCCGCCGGCGCCGACGTCGGCGCCCGCGTACCGGGCCGGGATCGGCCGGCCGCCGAGGAGCACGCGGACGTTGCGCGGGCGATCTCCGGCCGAGGTCATGACCAGGTACACGTGCTGGGCCTGAAAGCCGCCGGAGATCGAGGCGCCGCTCGACACCGGGGTGGCCGACTGCGAATTGACGGTCCACGTGCCGTGCAGGCCGAACTCGTTGAGCGGCGGACTGCGGACCCCGGCGTAGAAATGCGTACCGGACCGCAGCGGCTGGCTGAAGCCCTGGGAGCGCGCGGGGTCGAGATAGGTCTCCGGCGTGCCCAGTTCGCTGGAGGGAAGCGTGGCGTGGGCGCTCATCGGTGGCGGCAGGTTGCGGGCGCCGGCGTCATACAGGAGCTGGCGCACGGCGGCCTCATCGGCTCGGTAGTTGCCCTCCCCGAACTGGGTGTGGCGGACCACGCCGTGGGCGTCGATCAGGTACTCGGCCGGCCAGTACTGGTTCTGATAGGCGTTCCAGGTCCCGTAGCGATTGTCCTGAACGACCGGGTAGCGCAGGCCGTCGGACTGGATGGCCTGCTGCACGTTGGGCGCCTCCTGCTCGAACGTGAATTCGGGGGTCTCGACGCCGACGACGTCGAGCCCGTAGCGGTGGTAGGTGGCGTACAGGCCCTTCAGGAAGGGCAGCGTGCGGATGCAGTTGATGCAGGTGTAGGTCCAGAAGTCGACCAGCACCACGTGCCCGCGCAGTCCGGCCAGCGTCAAGGGGCGGCCGTCGGGGGTGTTGAACCAACGCTGGGTCCGCGTGAACTCGGGCGCCGGCCCGAGCCTGGGCAGCGGCGGGGTCCGGACACCGGCAATGCCCACCCCGGCCACCGAGGGCACCGGCGCACTCGACGCCTGGCTCTGGCGCTCAGCGAAGCGCGAGGCGGGTCGCAGCGAGGCGAGCCGGTTCTGCACCGCTCCCGAGTTCTCCAGCGCGCGGGTGGGGTCGACCAGGACCGCGGGCAGGCTC
Organism: uncultured Solirubrobacterales bacterium; assembly: GCA_963849455.1. Classification (GTDB taxonomy): domain Bacteria; phylum Actinomycetota; class Thermoleophilia; order Solirubrobacterales; family Solirubrobacteraceae; genus Palsa-465. Next base: position 674,423 of record CAWKHE010000005.1, read on the forward strand.
GTGTCGCGGGCCAGCACCTCCTCGAAGCGCACATCGAGGTTAAAGGCCATGAGCACGCCGGTGACGAGCAGGACCACGCCCAGCCCGCGTTCGACGGCGTTCCCGCGTGCGTGGCGGCGGACGCGATCGAGCACGGCCCGGCCGCCGAGCCCGTAGATCAGCATCACCGCGCTCAACCCGAACGCGTAGGAAAGGGCTACCGCGACCACCCGGGCCGAGGCCCCACCGGAGGCGCTGACCGAGGTCACGGCGGCGAGGATCGGACCGGCGCAGGGCGCACAGACAAAGCCCAGCGCGCCGCCGACCGCGACCCCCGACCAGAAGCCGTCTCCGCGCGTGCGGGGCCCGAAGCGGGCCAGACGCGAGAGCGGCGCCTGGATGCGCTCGGCCAGCTCGGGGACGAGCAGCACGATCCCGAAGGCCACGAGCACGACGATGGCCAGGGTGCGGGCGGCACCGCTGGCCAGCCCGACGCCCTGAACCAACTGCGCGAGGGCGACGATGGCGATCGTGAACGTGGCCGCGAGGCCGAGCACGATCCCGATCGGACGCCGGCGGCCGCCGATCGCGCTGGCCGAGAGCAGCGCCGGCACGACCGGAAGCACACAGGGCGTGATCGCGGTCCCGGCGCCGGCGATCAGCGCGAACAACATCAGGAGCAGCATTGGCTCCCTCCATCATGTCGGACGAAGTCTGTAGCCGGCGTTAAGCCGGGCAGGGAGCCTGGATGATGCGTGGCGGGTTCTGACTCGCGCGGATCAGCCGCCGATGGCCGACATGCTGCGGGCCGGCTGAATGAAGCCGCGCTCGCCGACGTGGTGCTTGAGCTCCTTGCGCCACACGGCGTTGCGGATGATCTCGGCGAGCTCGTCATCATCGGCGCCGGCGCGGATCGGCCCCCGCAGGTCGGTCTCATTGAGCGAGAACAGACAGGTACGCAGGCGCCCATCGGCGGTCAGGCGCACGCGGTTGCAGTCGCCACAGAACGGCTCGGAGACCGGGTTGATGAAACCGATCCGTCCCTGTCCGTCGGCAAAGCGGTAGACGCGAGCGGTGGCGCTCGGGGCGCGCGGCTCGGGCTCGAGGGGATGGACGGCCTGGATCGCGGCCCGGATCTCGGCCCCGGTCAGGACCTGATCCGGAGTCCACGCGCGATCGGCGTCCAGGGGCATGAACTCGATGAAGCGAATCTCGTACGGGGTGCGGCGAGCGAGCTCGGCGAACGGCAGCACCTCCTCCTCGGTGAAGCCGCGAATGGCCACGGCGTTGACCTTGATCGGATGCGCCTCGGGAAAGCCGGCCAGGTGCTCCAATCCCCGCAGAACCTGGTCCAGGGCGTCGCGGCGGGTGAGCTCATAGAAACGGTCGCGCTGCAGCGAGTCCACGGATACGTTGAAGCGATCGATACCGGCGGCGACGAGTCTGGCGGCGTCGCGCTCGAGCAGGAACCCGTTCGTCGTCACCGACAGCTCGTTGACGCCGTCGGTCTGGGCCAGCATCGCGGCCAGAGACGGGAAGTCGCGCCGCACGAGCGGCTCGCCCCCGGTCAGCCGTATGTCGCCGACGCCCATCGAGGCGAACACGGCGACCAGGCGGGTGATCTCCTCGAAGGTGAGAATCTCGGCCCGCTCCAGCCAGGGCAATCCCTCGGCGGGCATGCAGTACTGACAGCGGAAGTTGCAACGATCGGTGACAGAGACCCGCAGGTCACCGATCACCCGCCCATGGCCATCGCGCAAAATTTCTCGCCCCATTCTCCAGAGGCTACCCTTCGCAGCCATGCGCCGGTCTCGGGGTGTGGCCCTCCTATGCAGCGCATACGTAGTCGTCGGATGTGGGGTCAGCGCCAAGGACGAGGTGCAAGCCAAGGTGCAGCAGTTCGCGCACGCCACAGCCGGCAAGGACGTGCACACGCTGTGCACCCAGGTGCTGGCTCCGGCGCTGGTCTCGAGACTGACCGCGGCCGGGATCACCTGTGACCAGGCGATGAAGATCTTCGTCGACAGCGTCACCAACCCGACGATCAGCGTCTCCAAGATCACGGTCCACGGCCAGCAGGCGTCCGCGGTCGTACTCGCCAACGCGACCGGGCAGACGGCCACGGTGCAGCGGATCCAGCTGATCCAGACGCACAACGGATGGCGGCTGGCGTCGCTCGCCGCGCCGACCTAGGATCGCCGCCCGCCGCGGGTGCTGTCCGCTTTCAGTCAGACGCCCGGTGTCACGCCCGGCTGCGCATCCCACATCCTCGCGGCGAGCGCGGCCGACGGCATCGGCCGGCCGAGCAGGAACCCCTGGACGACGTCACAGCCGATATCGATCAGATGCTCGAGTACCGCCTCGGTCTCGACGCCCTCGGCGACCACGCGCAGCCCGAGGTTGTGTCCCAACTCGAGGATCGAGCGGACGATCGCCGCGTGGGTGGGGTTGTCGAGCATGCCGGTGACGAAGCCGCGATCGATCTTGAGCTCGTCGAGCGGCAGGGCCGAGAGGTAGCCGAGCGACGTCTGGCCACGCCCGAAGTCGTCGAGGCTGATCCCGACTCCGGCGTCGGCCAGGCGCGTGAGGACCAACGCGGCGCGCTCGGGATCGGCCATCAGAGCGGTCTCGGTGACCTCGATCTTGAGCCGGGTTCCCGGAAGCTCGAGTTCGTCGAGGATGGCGATGACCTCGGTGGCGAAGGAGGGGCGGCCGATCGTTCGCGCCGATACGTTGACCGCCACGCTCAGGTCACCCTGGCCGGAGGGAAACGATTTGAGCTCGGCCAGGGCGGACCTCACGACCCACGTCGTCAGCTTCTCGATCACGTCGGTCTGCTCCGCAAGGGGCAGGAATTGATCGGGCGTCAGGAAGCCTTGCTCTGGGTGCTGCCAGCGGACGAGCGCCTCGATCGCCCGCACCGTCCGATCGCCGGGGGTCGCCTGGGGTTGATAGTGGAGGACCAGTTCCTCGTTATCGATGCCCCGGCGGAGCTCGGAGACCAGCGCCAGCGAGGCGGCGTCGTAGTGATCGAGCGACGCGTCGTAGCGCGTGACACCGGCGTGTTGGGCCTTGGCCGCGTACATCGCGACATCGGCTCGCTGCATGAGCTCGTCGACATCGGTCCCGTCCTCCGGGGCGGAGACGAAGCCGATGCTGGCCTGCACCGAGACGGGCAGGCCGCTGATCTCGACCTCGCGATCGATGATCTCCAGCAGCCGCCACAGGACCGGCTCGGCGTCGTCGAGGGCGCGGATGATGAGACCGAACTCGTCGCCTCCGAGCCGAGCCACCGTGTCCCCGGGGCGCATGTGGGCCGCGAGGCGGCGGGCAATCTCGGTCAGGAGCTGGTCTCCGCTGTGATGGCCCAGCGTGTCGTTGACGTCCTTGAACCGATCGAGGTCGACGATCGCCATCGCCATCGGATGCTCGCCGCGTTGCGCGGCGGCGATGGCGCTGGCCGCCCGGCGGCGGAACAGGCTGCGGTTGGGCAGTTCGGTCAGCACATCGTGCTCGGCCAGGAATGCGTTGAGGGCCGCTTCGCGCCTGAGCACACCGCTCACCGACGCGGTGATGGCGAACAGCCCGAGATAGAGCACGAGCAGCCCGACCGCGAGCTCGAGGTACAGGCGGTGCAGGCCGGAGGCGACGTCGCGGTTGATCGGGTCGTAGGGAAGGTAGATCTCGAGCACACCGACACGCTGAAGATGCGGCCCGGCGGCCAGCGGGAGGTACACCTCGACGGTGTCGGTCCCGGTGTTCCCGGCATCGTTGCTGTCGGCGTTCAGCTTGGTCAGGAGCGTTCGCGACTGGCCGCGAGCGGCCTGCAGTGCCTCGTCGTCGGGGCCGGCGCCGAAGCCCGAGTCGTCGTCGGAGAAGACGACGCGGCCCTCGAGGTCGCGTAGGCGCAGCCTGATCACGTCCCCGCGCCCGATGATCTCGCTGACGACGCGCTCCAGGCCGGCCTGTTCGCGCGCGGTCAGCCCCTCGGACAGGCGGGACCCGGTGAGCACGGGCTCGATCCCGGTCTGAGCAATGAGCTTTGCCTCGCTTCGGGCCTCAGCTAGGGCTCGATCGTTGGCCTCGGTGCGGAAACTCGTGGCCAGGACGAGGCCCAGTAGCAGAACGGGGACGAGACTGGCGACCGCGTAACGTGCGAATAGACGCGCCGTCGATCCTTTTTTTCGGCCCATTACGCCGTTATCGGCATCCGGGGCGCCCGGTTGAGCCCGGCCGTCCCGGCCGTGCGCGGAACGGCCGGGGTTTCGACCGGTCGCGGGCGCGCCTCGAAACAAGTGCTGGGTCGAAAACCGGAAACTATTTCCGGAAATCGACCCAGGCCGTGAAGGGGGTCAGTCGGTTGACAGCCGCCCGAAGCAGACCATGTCCAGCCGCCCGTCGGGGCCCCGGGCGTAGGAGCGCAGGATCGCCTCGGGCGTGAATCCGGCGCGCTCGGCAACCGACTGGGAGGGCAGGTTCGCGACCGCCGCCAGCAGGTCGATCCGCTCGATCCCCAGGCTTTCGAGGCCCCAGGCGCAGATCAGCGCCACGGCCCGCGTGGCGTGACCGCGGCCGCGGGCGTCGCGGGCGAGCCAGTAGCCGACCTCGGCCCGGCGATGCTCCCACGCGATCCGCAGCAGTGAGACCGATCCGAGGAGATCGCCGTCGGGAGCGGCGACGATCGCAAACGGGGCGGCCACCCCAGCCGACAGCATGTCCCACCGCTGCAGCAGATAGGCCTTGGCGTCACTCGGACCGTAGTCGACGGGAACCCGGGTCCAGCGGGCGATCTCCGGATCGCGGCAGGCGGCGACGAGTGCCGCCTGGTCGCTGTCGCGCCACGGGCGCAGCGCCGTCGGGCCGTCGACCAGCGGCTCGCCCGGCAGCTTTATGGGCGGCCCGCGGCGCAGCCGGCGGCGGATCATCGCGAGCGGGACTCCAGCGCACGCTCGAGACCGGCGACGTCGACGTCGGAGGGCTGCTCGGCCAGCCAGCGCTCAGCCTCACGGCGGCCGCCCAGGGCGCGCAGCCCGCGGTCGCCGTACTCGGCGATGAAGTCGGCCAGGGCATGGGCACGCCGGCTGCGCAGGCGCCGCGCGGCCAGGTCCTGGGCCGCGCGATGCTCGTCCAGGGCATCGACCAGGGCTTCAATCCCGGTACCGGGAGCCAGGGCGGAGACGGCCAGCACCGACGTATCGGCCCCGAGCGAGCGGAGCGCGGCCCGCAGGTCGCCCTGAGCGCGGATCGCGACCTGACCGAGATCGGCCTTGGTGACCACCAGGACGTCCGGGATTTCCATGATCCCCGACTTCAAAAACTGCAGGACGTCCCCCGAACCGGGCTGCACGACGACGGCGACCGTGTCGGCGACATCAGCGACCTCGGTCTCGGATTGGCCGACGCCGACCGTCTCGATCACCACTACGTCGAAGGCGACGGCGAGGGCGCTGGCGGCGGCCCGGGTGGCGGGAGCCAAGCCGCCGAGGCGTTCGCCGGCGGCGGTGGAGCGAATGAACACCGCGGCGTCACCGGGATCGCGCTCGATCCGGGCCCGGTCGCCGAGCAGGCTGCCGCCCGAGCGGCGGGAGCTGGGGTCGACGGCGAGGACGGCGACCGAGCGCACGCGGCGACGCCACTCGGCGACCAGCCGGGACAGCAGGGAGGACTTGCCGACCCCGGGCGGCCCGGTGACGCCGACGATGTGCCCGGCGGCCTCCTCACCCAATTCGGCCGGAGAGAGCGCGCTGAGCAGCTCGCGTGTCTGGGTGCGGGCGTCGGGCGTGCGGCTCTCGACCAGGTTCAGGACAGCCGGGGCGGCGCTCAGGTCATGCTCGCGGAGGCGTCGTGCCAGTCCGCGACCGTCGGGCAACGCCGGATTCAAGCCGGCGCGGCGGAGTCGACCCCGTGACGATCTCCAACGAGGGCGATGATGTCGCGCATCATCTGATTGAGATCCCAGTCCTTGGGGGTGTAGACGGCGGCCACGCCCGCCTCGCGGAGGGCGGCCGCGTCGGCGTCGGGAATGATCCCGCCCACCACGACGGGCACGTTCTCGACCCCGGCGTCGGCCAGCGCCTGGAGCACGGCGGGGATCAGCTCGGCGTGTGAGCCCGACAGGATCGAGAGGCCGATCACGTGCACGCCCTCCTGGGCCGCCGAGCTGGCGATCTGTGAGGGGGTCAAGCGGATGCCCTCGTAGACGACGTCCATGCCGGCGTCGCGGGCGCGGACGGCGATCTGCTCGGCGCCGTTGGAGTGTCCGTCGAGACCCGGCTTGCCGACCAGGAACTTCAGCCGTCGGCCCAGCGCCTCGCTCAACCGCTCGACCTCATCGCGGATCTCGCCCACTTCCTCGCTGGGTATGGCCGCCGCCTCGCCGACGCCGGTGGGAGCGCGGTACTCGCCGAACACGCTGCGCAGCGCCTGGGACCACTCGCCGGTGGTGACGCCGGCGCGAGCGGCGGCGATGGTCGCGGGCATGATGTTCTCGCCGTCGTCGCGGGCGACGCGCTCGAGCTCGGCCAGGGCCGCGTCGGCCGCGCTCTGATCGCGTTCGGCGCGCCAGGCCGCTACAGCGACGCGACGCTCCGCCTCGATCTCCTTGTCGACGACCAGGATCCCGCCGTCGGCATCGGCGGTCAGGGGCGAGGGCTCGGTGGAGGTGAACCGGTTCATGCCCACCATCGTCAGCTCGCCGGCCTCGATCCGCCGCCAGCGCTCGCGATGGGACTCGACCAGGGCGGACTTCATGTAGTCAACGGCCTGGACGGCGCCGCCGAGCTCGGCCACGCGGGCCATCTCGGTCCGGGCGCCGTCGATCAGCTCGGCGACCAGGTTCTCCATCACGTGCGAGCCCTCGAAGATGTCGGGGTACTCGAGCAGATCAGTCTCGTAGGCCAGGACCTGTTGCAGGCGCAAGGACCACTGCTGATCCCAGGGCCGGGGGAGGCCGAGGGCCTCGTTCCAGGCCGGCAGCTGGATCGCCCGGGCGCGCGCATCGCGCCCCAGGGTCACGGCCAGCGCCTCGAGCGCGATCCGGTAGACGTTGTTCTCGGGCTGGGCCTCGGTCAGGCCGAGCGAGTTGACCTGCACGCCATAGCGGAAGCGGCGCTGCTTCTCGTTCTCCACCCCGTAGCGGTCGCGGCCGAGCTCATCCCAGAGCACGGACATCGCGCGGAGCTTGGCGTGCTCCTCGATGAACCGCACGCCGGCGTTGACGAAGAACGAGATGCGGCCGAAGACGTTGCCCATCAGCTCCTGAGCGCGGGCTTCGTCTGTGGTGCCCGCCCGGTCGCGGACGGCATCGAGCACGGCGATCGCGTTGCTCATGGCGTAGGCGATCTCCTGGACCGGGGTCGCTCCGGCCTCCTGGAGGTGATAGGAGCAGATGTTGATCGGATTCCACTTGGGCACGTGCTGCACCGTGTAGACGATCGTGTCCGCGATCAGGCGCATGCTCGGGCCGGGGGGAAAGGCGTAGGTCCCCCGGCTCAGGTACTCCTTGAGGATGTCGTTCTGAGTCGTGCCCTGGAGCTGGTCCGCGGCCACGCCCTCGTCCTCGGCGGCGACGATGTAAAGCGCCAGCAGCCAGGCCGCGGTGGCGTTGATCGTCATCGACGTGTTCATCTGATCGAGCGGGATCTCGCGCAGCAGGGTGCGCATATCACCGGCGTCGGCGATCGAGACGCCGACCTTGCCGACCTCACCCCGGGCCAGCTCGTGATCGGGGTCATAACCGGTCTGCGTGGGCAGATCGAAGGCGATCGAGAGGCCGGTTTGGCCCTTCTCGAGGTTGCGGCGGTAGAGCTCGTTGGAGCGCTCGGCATCCGAATGGCCCGCGTAGGTACGCATCATCCAGGGTCGATCGCGTTCGGGCAGGCGGGCCGGAGGGGTGTCGGACATGGCGACATTGTATGAGCGCCGACGCTCTCGGCCGTACCTGCGACAATGCAGGGCCCAAGCGCATGCCCGATCAGAGCTCAGCCGCAACGGAACACGCGATAATCCAGGAGATAACTGCTCCCTTGGAGCGCCTCCCCGACGACCCCGTCTCATCGGTCCACGCCGACTTTCCCGTGGCCCTGCGGGGCTACGACCGGATGGCCGTCGACGCCTATGTTCAGCGGACCAGCCAGCTTGTCGCCGAGCTGCAGGCCACGAGGTCTCCCGAGGCTGCTGTCCGTCGCGCCCTGGAGCGCGTGGGCGACCAGATCGCGGGCATCCTCCAGCGCGCCCACGACACGGCCGAGGAGATCACCGCCCAGTCGCGCCGCGAGGCCGAGGATCGCCTCGAACACGCCCGCGTCGAGTCGGCGGAGATCGCCGCCCGGGCCGCCCAGCGCGTCCGCGATCTCGACGCCGACACCGACCGGATCTGGATCGAGCGCCACCGCATCGTCGACGACGCCCGCGATCTCGCCTCCCAGCTGCTCGCCCTGGCCGAGACGGCCGCCCAGCGTTTCCCCGACGACAACGAGCCGGCGCTGAGCGCACCGTTCGATGCCGCCGATCCGTTTGATGAGGAGCCGTTTGACGAGGAGGGAGGAGCCGCGTGACGAGGAGCCGCGTGACGAGGAGCCGGAGACGATCGCCGCCGCTGAGGAGCCCGAGACGGTCGCCGTTTCCGACACCGGCGCCGGCGACGAGTTCCAGGCCGACGAGGCCGATGAGGAGACAGAGCACGAGGCCGCCAACGAGGAAGAGGATGACGTCCTCACCGACGAGGCGCCGCCAGACGACGTCGAGGCGACTCGGGCCTTCACGGCGGAGGAGCTCGCTCGGCCCGAGGACGACACGACCGCGGAGGACGACACGACCGCGCCCGGGGGCGCTGAACACGAGCCGCTCCCCCCGCCCGGCGAGAGTCGTCGCTCGGCCATTCCGCCCGCCTCACAGGCCGCCAACCGGCGCCAGTCCCAGTAAGTCGACCCTTTAGGTTCCCGGCCGTGCGCGTGGTTGATCTCATGCACCTCGGTCGCGAGCGTGTGATCGGCTGCTGGCAGGTGGGTGACGTACTCATCGATCCCGGTCCGAGCTCGTGCCTGCCGACCCTGCTCGACGCGCTGGGCGAGGACTTCGAGCCCCGAGCGCTGCTGCTTACCCACATCCACCTCGACCACGCCGGCGCCACGGGGACGCTCGTGGAGCGCTGGCCGGCGGTCGAGGTCTACGTGCACGAGCGAGGGGTCAAGCACATGGCCGACCCCACGCGGTTGGTGCAGAGCGCAACCCGCCTGTACGGCGAGGACATGGATCGGCTCTGGGGGGAGATGCGGGCGGTTCCGGAGCAGAACCTGCGCGTCCTGCGCGGTGGCGAGACGATTCTCGACGGCGCCTACGAGGTCGCCTACACGCCGGGCCACGCCTCGCATCACGTCTCCTATCGCCACGGCGGCACGGCCTTTGTGGGGGATGTGGCCGGAGTTCGGATCACCGAGACCGGCATGACGATTCCGCCCACGCCCCCTCCGGACATCGATATCGCCGCCTGGCACGACTCAATCGCGCTCCTGCGGCGCTGGGCGCCCGACCGCCTGGCCATAACGCACTTCGGCGCCGGCGAGGATCCGCCCGCGCAACTCGATGAGCTCACCGTCCGCCTAGACGAGTGGTCGCAGCTCGCCCGGGATCGGGACCGGGATGGATTCATCACCGAGGTGCAGACCCAGATCCGCCGCCGCAGCGACCCTGAGCACGCGGCGGCCTACCAGCAGGCCGCTCCCGCCGAGCAGCTCTACGCGGGCTACGAGCGCTACTGGAGCAAGCAGGGCTAAAAAGGGGCGCGTGACGTGAGCCGGGGACGGTTCAGGGCGGGTCTGGACGCCTGAGAAAACGCCGGTATGCTGGCCAGGATGTCGATAGTGGAGCTGCCGCGCGTGCGCGAGCCGGGCGGCGGACTGGGCGGTCACTGGCGCGTGGTCGTCCTCAACGACGACTTCAACACCTTCGACCATGTGGCCGAGTCACTGGCCCGGGTCATCCCCGGAGTAACGCTCGCGGCTGGGTACGAGATCGCCGATCAGATCCACAACCGCGGCCAGGCGATCGTGTTCGGCGGCCCGCGCGAGGAGGCCGAGCTCTACTGGGAGCAGCTCGACGACGCGGGTCTGACGATGGGCCCGCTGGAAGGGGGCTAGCCGGAGCTAGCCGGCCTGCTCGAGCGCCTGGGAGGGCGCCCGGCCGGCGACGGGCAGCGTCTTGGCCGCCTGGCGTTCGGCACTGATCCGGACTACGTTCCAGACCACGCCGAGACGCTCCAGCAGAGCGATGATCAGGCCGGTCGGATCGGCCATCCGCTCCCAGAAGCGAAGGCCGTGGAAGGCCGAGGTCGGGAACGCGTGGTGGTTGTGGTGCCAGGCCTCGCCCATCGACAGGGGCGCCAGCCAGAAGACGTTGCGCGACTCATCCTCGACGTCAAAGCGCTTGCGTCCGAAGAAATGGCAGACGGAGTTGATCGACCACGTCACGTGGTGCAGCAGGAAGATGCGGACCAAGCCACCCCACAGCAGGGCGGTGATCGCGGTGCCAAAGCCGCCGCCGACGATCCAGCCGATGGCAAACGGAATCGCCATGCTGAGCACGACCCACAGCCAGAACAGCTTATCGACGGCCCGGATGACGTCATCCTTGACCAGGTCGGAGGCGAAGCGCTCGCGCTCGGCCGTGCCCACCGTCTCGAACAGCCACCCGATGTGGGCGTGCCACAAACCCTTGATCGAATTGATGAAGCCCTCGCCGTGAAGGTGGGGTGAGTGGGGGTCGCCCTCCTGGTCGGTGAATGCGTGGTGCTTGCGATGGTCGGCGACCCAGGTGATGACCGACCCCTCGACGGCCATGGAACCGAGCACCGCGATGAAGGCCCGGAAGGCCCGCGAGGACTCGAACGCCCGGTGGGTGAACATGCGGTGATAGCCGAGCGTCACCCCAAGGCAGGTGAGCACGTAGAAGGACACCAGCAGCGCCAGCTCGAGGGGGCCGACGGCCCGATCCCAGAGCAGAACGATGGCGACGATCAGTCCGATGAACGGCGTGGGGACGCCGATCAGGTTCACAAGTTTGTGTGCGCGGGTCATGGTCGACAGCAGTTTACGGAGACTTTTCTCAAATTTCTCCTATCGTCACGACGAGACGCTGGTCAAAAGTTAGAAGATAGGTATGAAAAATGGCTGAACAGCCCTGGCACGAGCTTCCGCCCGGGATCGTCGACGTGTTGCGTCCGGCGCTGGACGAGGCGGGTGACGAGATGATTGAGGCCGTAGCCACGATACCCGCCTATTCGCGGCCGCTCGAAGGTCCCCTGGGGGACGGGATCCGGGATGGTGTGCAGGCCGCGCTCCGGCATTTCCTGGCCGAGGTGGAGGCGGGCGGGCCGGTGGCTCGTCCGGATGTCTATTCGGCGCTCGGTCGCGGGGAGATGCGCGCCGGCCGGAGTCTCGAGTCGCTGCTCAGCGCCTACCGGCTCGGCGCCCGCGTGGCCTGGCGGCGCTTTGCCGCGGTGGGGACCGAGGCCGGGCTAAAGCCCGAAGTGCTGTACGTCCTGGCCGAATCGATCTTCGCCTACATCGACGTACTGTCGGCCGAGTCCGCCGAGGGTCACGCCCGCGAGCAGTCGGCGATGGCCGGCGAGATCGACCTCCAACGCCGGCGACTGGTGCGGATGCTGGTCCGCGAGCCACCCCTGGAGGCGGCGGCCATTCAGGCGGCCGCACTCGAGGCGGGCTGGGTGCTGCCGCGGAGTCTGGCCGTGCTGGCCATCGGCGGCGAGAATCGGACCGCTCCGGTGTCCAGGTTGCCGGCGGGCACGATCAGCGAGGCGATCGGCGAGCTGACCTGCGCGATCATCGAGGACCCCGATGCCCCGGGACGCCGCGCGGCGATCGAGGGTGCGGTGTCCGGCGCCGGCGCGGGCGGGACTGGGGACGACGGTCGACTGGAGCCGGGCGCGGGTCAGTTTCGCCCGGGCCCGGGCGGCCCTGGCCCTGGCTCCCGGCGATGGCCCCGGGGCGTGATCATCGCCGGCGAGCACACCGGTGAGCTGCTGCTGCGCAGCGATCCGGCGCTGGCCGCTGAGGTCGCCAGCGAGCGCCTGGCCCCGCTCGACGGTCTGTCGGACGGCTCTCGACGGAGGCTCGAGACGACCTTACGGGCGTGGCTGGCCGAGCAGGGGCGGATCGGAGCCGTGGCCGCCGCGCTGGGCATACACCCCCAGACGGCGCGCTACCGGTTGGCCCGTCTACGGGAGCTGTTCGGGGCCGATCTGGACGACCCCGACGGGCGCTTCTGGCTCGAGGTGGCCCTGCGGGCCCGGGCCGGAAACGCCGAGCGTCAGGCCGGTCAGACGGCGGCCTGAGGCTGCGGCTCGGGGCCGGGCTCGGCCTCGCTGGCCGGGACCTCGGGGCCGAGGGCGCCAGCGGCGATCTCATCGGCCCAGAAATAGCTGATCGGCACCTGGAAGCGGCGGGTGTTCCGGGTCCGGAACTCGATCATCTCCGGACCGTCCCAGTAGCGGTACCAGTCGACCTTGTTGTCGAACCAGGTCATCTGGGTGATCTTGTAGCGATCGTCGTTGCTCACGTGGACCTGGTACTGCGTGGCGCCGTAGCGCAGCGCGATCGGGGCCACGCTGGCCACGTCGGCGGCCAACGCGTCCTTGCGACCGACGGTCGCGTACCACGAGACCCACACCAGATCAGCCATCTCTACGCTCCCACCTCGGCGCGGATCGCCCCGGGGCCATCCGCGGTTTTGCCCTGACCCTCGCTGGTCGCACCGACGAGGATCGCGATCTTGCCCAGATGCTTGTTATCACGGAGCAGCTGGTGGGCCTCGGCCACGCCCTCAAAGCCCATCGTCTTCCACAGGACGGGGCGGATCTTGGACTCTTCAATCAGCTCGTTGGCCTTGGTGGCCTCCCACGCGTTGGCGAAGTGCGAGCCGACGATCTGCTTCTGGCGCATCCACAGATAGCGTACGTCGAAGTCCAGCTGGTAGCCCGAGGTCGCCCCGCAGATGACCACCTTGCCGAAGGGCTTTACGACCAGCACGGAGGTCGGGAAGGTCGCCTTGCCGACGTGTTCGAAGACGATGTCGGGCGGCCCGCCGAGGATCTCCTCCACGGCCTTGCCGAACCGGCGCGATTCCTTGAACCGGGCCTTCTCCTCCTCGGCCGTCTCGCCGCCGAGGCGCATCATGCCGGCGAACTCCGAGCGGTCGACGTAGTCGACGGCGCCGAGCTGCTTGATCAGCTGTCCCTTCTCGTGGCTTGAGACCACGCCGACCGCGTCGGCACCGGTCATCGCACACAGCTGGGTGGCGAACACGCCGAGGCCGCCGGCGGCGCCCCAGATCAGAACGCGATGCCCGGCCTGAAGCTGGCAGCGGTCCATCAGCATCCGGTAGGCGGTGAAGTAGGTCAGCCCGTAGGAGGCCGCCTCCTCCCAGGCGAGGTGAGCGGGCTTGCGCAGCAGCTGCTGGGCCTGGACCTTGCAGAACTGGGCAAAGGAACCCCAGGTGGTCTCATAGCCCCAGATCTGCTGGCTCGGCGCGGCCAGCGGATCGAGGCCGTGGACCTCGGGGTCCTCGTAGGAGGCCTGGTTGCAGTGGATCACGACCTCGTCGCCCGGCTTCCAGCGGGTCACGCCCTCACCGACCTTCCACACGATGCCGGAGGCGTCCGAACCGCCGATGTGGTGGCCCCACTGGGGGTGATCGCCGTAGCGCCAGACGCCACACGGGCTCGCCCAGCGCCGCCCACACGTTGTTGAAGTTCACGCCCGCGGCCATCACGCGGACGATGACCTCGAAGGCGCCCGGCTCTGGGACCTCGATCTCCTCAAGCTGGAACGCGTCTGTGGGCTCGCCCTCGCGCTCCTCGCGGATCACCCACGCCGCCATTGTCTCCGGCAGCTCGCCGGGCTCGGTCTCGACGTTTGCAACTTGGCTCAGATCGACCGCCACGGCTACCTTTCCGCTCGTTTACCAGCCACCATCAGGGCACCGGATCGTAGGGGTTTTGGAATCCCGTCGTACCGCCGCCCGGGTGAGGGCGGTGGCTGCTGCCTGGCGGCCAACGTGCCCAGACGTGATGGAGATACCCGTCGATTTCCGACGCTTTCTTCCATCACCCCCGCAAAGGCCCGGGACCTGCAGGCCGCAGCCTAGGGCTGGAGCAAATCGTTACTGGAGCTCTGCCGGGCGTGTCCGACGTGGATCGAGGCCGAGCGGATCGGCGGGGAGACAGACAGGGCGGCGTCGGTGCCGCCGTGCTGCGAGGTGCCGACCGTGTAGGTGCCCGGTCGGAAGTCGACCGCGACCTGGGTGGTGCCCTGCGGACTGATCGGGGCCGTGCTGGCCACCGGGCCGCCGTGGCCGGAGCGCGAGATGGATAGCGACTCGGCGTTGGAGGCCTGATTGGTGACGATGAAGACGACCGGACCCGCGCCTACCGAGGCGGGGGAGACAGAGACCCGCGAGTCATTCACGTAGACGGTGAGATTCACGGGCGTGGGGGAGCGAGCCTCGGTGGCAGCCTTGCCGCCGATGCTGCCGCAGGCGGTCACGGCCAGTGCGCTGACACCGACGACGCCGATCATCCTGAAACGCATTCGCGACCCGACTCTCCTCTCCACACCGCTCGAGTGACCGGAACGGTCTCCCGCGCGGAGGTTCGGCGCGAACCCTACCCGACCCAGAGTTTCGCTACTAGTTGGTATTACCGATGTGGCTCAACGATTTGCGCTCTCCGTCCAAGCGAAGCAACTCTGTCTGGAGTGCATTCCACGACTCAGGCTCAATGCGCTCGTACTCCTCGCCGGTCAGCTCGCGCACGCGCTCGATGTACGCGCTCCAGGCCAGCCGGGTCTCCGCATCAAGCTCTTGCAGCAATTCGGCATCCGGCACGACGGGCGTCATTTCGGGACTCCTTCCTAGAACCAGAAGCGATGCTACCCCCACCAACGGTCATGAATGCACTTTCCTGGCTGAAGGTTTAGAGACCCGGTTGCACGGCCTCCTGCAAACCGTCCGGACGCGGGCGTATCACCACAGAGATGGAGCTGCTGCAAGCACCCCTGGCCAGCGCCGAGTTCATCGTCGTCGACACCGAGACCAACGGGCTGGGCGGCGACGCGTGTGAGATGACCGAGGTCGGCGCGGTGCTCGTCGGGGGCGGCGAACTGCACGATCGCTGGAGCTCGCTGGTCCGCCCCAGCGCACCCCTGCGGCGCGGGATCCAGCGCTTCACCGGGATCAGCCAGGCCATGGTCGACGATGCTCCGTGGCCCGAGGACGTCCTGCCCCGTCTGTCGGCGCAGTTGGAGGGCCGCGTCATGGTCGCCCACAACGCCCCCTTTGACCGGCGGGTGCTGCGCCAGGCGTTCGCGCGCGTGGGACTTGACTGGCCACGGCCGCCGATTATCTGCACCGCCGCGCTGGCTCGGGCGATGCTGCCCCTGCAGCGCGAGCGCGGTCTGGGCAAGCTCGCCGATGCGCTCGGCATCGAGGTCCACCAGGCCCATCGTGCCCTGGCCGACGCCGAGACCTGTGCGCGTGTGCTGTGCGCTCTGTTTCCGCGCCTGTGTGCGAACGCGATCACGGTCGCCGATGGGCTCCGGGCGTTGGCCCCAAAGCGACGCGCGCGCTCGCGCAAGGTCACCCGCGCCTCGGTCGGTCACTTCCCCGGCCGTCCCACCGGCTCACAGCCTGAGTTCGGCGAGCTGCCTCGTGATCCCGGGGTGTACCTGTTCCGCGACGATCAGGGCCGGGTCCTGTACGTCGGCAAGTCGGTCTCGATCCGGAGCCGGGCGCGAGCGCACTTTGCCCCCTCAGCGGCTCCGGCCGCGTGGACGGCGCACGCCAGCGTCGTCGACTACCGGACCACGAGCTCGGAGCTGGGCGCGCTGGTGCTCGAGAACCGGCTCATCAAGGAGCTGGCGCCGCCGGGCAACAAGTCCCTGAACCGCCGCGACGACCGATTGGTCTACATCCGCTGCCGCCTCGACATCCCGTTTCCGATCCTTGAGGTCAGCCCGGATCCCGCAGCCGGTCATGCGGTGACGATCGGCCCGTTGCGGGGACGGAGGCTGGCGGTGGAGCTGATCGAGCAGCTCGACAGCCTGTTCGGCCTGCGTCACTGCGGCCGGCGGCTGCCGCGCCGCGATCATCCCTCGGCCTACGGGCAGATGGGACGCTGTCTGTCCCCGTGCCTGGGCGATCTGGACCCAAACCTGTACCGCCGCCGGCTGGACGAGGTCCTGCGACTGTTCGTGGACGCTCCCGCCGGGGAGCCCGGGGCCCCGCTGCTGGACCACGTCGAGGCGCAGATGCGCAGTGCCGCCGCCGCCCAGCGCTACGAGCGCGCGGCCGCTCTGCGCCGCCGTCGGCGCCGGCTCGGGCTCGTCCTGGACCGACTCGGGGGGTTGCTCGAGGCCACCCATGCGCGCCCGCGGCTCGTCCTGGGCAGACACCCGACGCGCGCGGAGTTCGATGCCCTGTGGGTCTCCGGCGGGCGATTGGTCGACTGGGCTCCGGTGACGGCGGGCGACGGTGATGCGCTTGACGCCGGCGTCGATCAGGCGCTGAGGCGGGGCGGCCGCATCGGCGAGCTCGGTGCGCACGTGCCACCGGCCGAGATCGATGAGGTGCGGATCCTCGGCACCTGGCTCGCCTCCCACCCCGACACGCCCCAACTCCAGCTGCATCCGCGGCCGAGCCGAGCGCAGCTGGCCGCGTTCCTGGAGGCGGCCGCCAGCGACGTCGCGGCGGCCGACGACGTCGCGCCGGCGGCCGAGGTCGCGGAGCTGTCAGGCGCCGCTGAAGGGGAGCTCGACGACGACCGCCTGGACCTCGTCGGGGCCGACGCTGACCCGTGAGCCGGGGGGCGCCTCGCGACGAACCAGGGCCAGGGCGACGTGCCCGAAGACCGGTGACTCGGCCACGCTGCCGACCCGGCCGACGACGCGATCAGCAAAGGTGATCTCGGCTCCGCTGTCGATCGCGGTGGCCAGTCGGAGCCCGCGCAGATGCCGATTGGGCTTGCCGCGGTAGAACAGCCGGGCGACGGTCTCCTGTCCGACGTAGCAGCCCTTGGTAAAGGACACGGCGCGATGGTTGAGGTCGGCCTCCTGAGGGATCACGGTGTCATCGAGATCTCGGCCGTAGCGCGGGCGACCCACCTCGACCCGCCGGCACTCGGCGACGGCCTCGGAGACGGGCACGGCGCCGGCGGACTCGAGCGCCTGGGCCAGTGCCGGCGTCACCTCGGCCTCGGCCAGCAGGTCGACACCGAGGTCGGTCCGGATCAGGCGCACCGGGATGCCGGCCACCTCGCCGAGCGCGTGCGCATGTTCTGTCTCAGGGAGCGAGTCGGCGCGGGCTACGGCGGCCGCACCGGGGCCGATCAGCGAGAGCAGTCCGCGTTGCAGCGTGCGCTTGTGGAGCTCGACCGAGTAGCCGACGCTGAAGCGGCGGATCATGTTGAAGAGCTCCTGGAGCGAGACGCGCTCGGTGTCCAAGATGAGCTCTCCGCCTGTGTCGAGAATTCGCAGGTCCCCGAGCATCTTGCCCTTCGGGGTGAGGAAGGCGGCGTAGCAACCCTGACCGGGGCTCAGGGCCTCGACGTCGTTTGACACCTGTCCCTGCAAAAACAGCTTGCTGTCGGCGCCGACCAGGGCCAGCTTGCCGCGCTCGGAGCGGTCCACGAGCGCACAGCCGGCGACGGCCGCTTCGTACTCGCTGGCGGGAGGGGCGATGAAGGTCATCACAGCCAAGGATAGGCCCCGCCCAGGCGCTAAAGGAAATGGCGCGCAGAGCCGAACTTAAGTTTTAGGACTACCATAATTTCCGATGTCTGTCTCCTCCCATTCCGAAGTCCTTCGCAGCTCCGCGGTCGAGGACTACGCCAAGGCCATCTATGCGCTCGAGGATCGGGCGCAAAAGCCCGTGAGCACCAATGCCCTGGCCGCCCGGCTCGGGGTGACGGCGGCGTCGGCCTCGGGCATGGTCAAGCGACTGAACGAGCTCGAACTGGTCACGCACGAGCCCTACCGCGGCGTCTCGCTGACCGAGGCCGGGCGGCGCGTCGCGCTCGAGATCATCCGCCACCACCGGCTGCTCGAGCTCTACCTCGTCGAAACCCTCGGCGTCCCCTGGGACCGTGTGCATCAGGAGGCCGAGGTGCTTGAGCACGTCCTGTCCGAGGAGCTCGAGGAGCTGATCGCGGCCAAGCTCGGTGACCCGACCCACGATCCTCACGGCGATCCGATCCCCACCCGCGATCTGACGATCGAGGAGGCCGAGACCGAGAGCCTGGAGTCCCTGCCCACGGGAACGCGCGGTGTCTTCGTTCGCGTCTCCGATTCCGATCCGGAGATGCTGCGGTACCTGGCCGCCCGCGGAATCGCGCCCGGCGAAGCGCTCGAGGTGCTCGAGCGCCAGCCATTCGGAGGCCCGCTGTTCGTGCGCTTTGGCGATGAGATTCATCCGCTGGGCGGCGAGCTCGCGCGCGCGATGCGCGTGGAGATCGTGAGGGCCGCGTGAGGATCGTCCGCCAGGCCGCACTCGAGGCGGCGGCTGAGGGTCGCACCGCGGCGATCGCCGAAACCGGTCCCTCGCCGCTCGAGCACCTGCTCGCCAAGGGACGGATCCGGGCCACGTTGAGCATGCTCGGGCCCGCCTTCGTGGCCTCGATTGCCTACGTCGACCCCGGCAACTTCGCCACCAATCTCCAGGGCGGGGCACGGTTCGGATACCTGCTGTTGTGGGTCGTGCTGCTGGCCAATCTGATGGCGATGCTGGTTCAGTACCTCTCGGCCAAGCTCGGCGTGGCCACCGATCACAACCTTCCCGAGCTCGTGCGCCTTCGCTTCCCGCGCGCGGGAAGCTGGTTCATGTGGGCTCAGGCCGAGGTCATGGCGATGTCGACCGACATTGCCGAGTTCCTCGGCGCCGCCCTCGGACTCAACCTCCTGTTCGGCGTCCCGATGCTCGTCGCGGGGTTCATCACCGGTGTGATCGCCTTCGCGATCCTCGAACTTCAGAGGCACGGCTTCCGACGATTCGAGCTGGTCATCAGCGCGCTGCTGGGCCTGATCTTCGCCGGCTTTCTCTACGAGACGCTGCGGATCGGGCCATCCGCCCACGAGGCGCTGCGCGGTCTCGTGCCCGGCCTGTCGGGGTCGAGCTCGGTCTATCTGGCCGTCGGGATCGTCGGGGCCACGGTCATGCCCCATGCCATCTACCTGCACTCGGCGTTGACCAACGGCCGGATGCCGGTTCGCAACGACCGTGAGCGCCGGCGCGTGCTCCGTTTCGAGCGGATCGACGTAATCGTGGCCCTGGCCCTGGCCGGACTGGTCAACATGGCCATGCTGGCCGTGGCCGCCAAGCTGTTTCACACCCCCGCGCTGTCCGGGCTGACCGGGATCCCACAGGCGCACGCACAGTTTGGACATCTGGTCGGGGGCGGGGCGGCCCTCGCCTTCGCCGTCGCCCTGCTCGCCTCCGGGGCGTCTTCCTCCAGCGTCGGAACCTACGCCGGCCAGGTCGTGATGGCCGGGTTCGTCAATCTGCGTATCCCGCTCATGCTGCGGCGCGCGGTGACCATGATTCCGGCCCTGATCGTGCTCGCGGTGGGCGTCAACCCGACCGACGCCCTGGTCCTCAGCCAGGTCGTGCTGGCGTTCGGCATACCGGTTGCCCTGATCCCGCTGGTGGTCATGACCAGCAGCAAGAAGATCATGGGCGAGCAGGTCAACGGGCCGCTCGTGACATTGCTCGCCTACGCCGTGGCGGCGGGCATCACGCTCATGAACGGCTTTCTGATCTTCGAGCAGATCGCCGGCTGAGTACGATCCGTCCGGTGCCTGCGCTGACCCCTCAGTTCGATCAGGTCATCGCCGATCTGACCGATGACTGGACCGACCTCCAGTTCGATCTGCGGATCTTCGATGAGCGCCGCTACGTGGACGCGGCGGTGATGCTCGTCACGGCCAACCCCCAGCCGTACTCGAAGCACGACTGGCACTGGCGCCTGGTCGTGGCCCACCACTTTGGCCACGGGACTCCGGTGCCCAACATCCGCCTCGGTCTCAAGCTTCTGGACGAGTCGGGCATCGAGGGGGAGTTGGTGCTGCGGGAAGTCCGTACGGGGCGGGTCGAGACCACGCAGATGTGGGGCCGTACCGAGTCGGTTCGCCAGGAATTCAGGCGGCGCCGGGTCCAATAGCCGATGGCGCGCACCGTCGCCTTCGTCCCCGACCTTCTCTTCGGCTCAAACCTGATCGGCGGTCTGCAGGCCGGGGGTCACGACGTGGTTCTGGTCTCCCAGGCAGACGACCTCGAGGGGGCGCTGACGGGGGCCGACGTCCTGATCGTCGACCTGACCGCGGAGGCCGATGCGCGAATCGCGACCGTGCGGTCATTCCTGGGTTCGGACCGGCCGCGAACGCTGGCCTTCTTCGCTCATGTCGAGCGTGATGTGCGCGCCGACGCCGAAAGCGCCGGTTTCGATCTGGTCGTGCCCCGCTCGCGGATGGCCCGCGCCGCCGCCGAGCTCGTCGATCAGCTCGCCGCCTGAGCGATGGCCGCGCCCAGCCAACGGGTGATTTACAACACGGCGACGTCCCTGGATGGCCACCTCGCCGACTCCGACAACTCCCTGAGCTGGCTGTTCGCCGTCGCCGAAGGGGAGGATACGTCCGACCGCCTGGCCAGGTTTGCGGCCGATGTGGGGGTCATGGTCGAGGGGTCGACGACCTACGAATGGGTGCTGGCCGAGGCCGACCTGCTCGCCCAGCCGCACCGCTGGCAGGAGTTCTACGATCAGCGGCCGACGTTCGTGTTCACGACTCGGGAGCTCCCGCGCGTGCCCGGTGCCGACATCAGATTTGTCCGCGGGCCGGTAGCCGAGGTGCTGCCGGAGATCCGCGCCGCGGCCGGCGGAAAGAACGTGTGGGTGGTCGGGGGTGGAGATCTCGCCGGCCAGTTTCTGGACATCGGCGCGCTCGACGAGATCGCGGTCTCATTGGCTCCCGTGACGCTCGGCAGTGGGGCTCCGCTGCTGCCCCGGCGGCTGGAGGCCGATCGACTCCGGCTGGTCTCGGCCACCGTCGACGGCCAGTTCTTGCACGTCGTCTACGCGGTCATCTAGTCAGCTCAGGGCAGGAAGCTGCGGTTGAACAGGGTGCCCACGTTGGGCGGGCGCGAGACGATTCCAAAGCGCTTCTCCCACGTCGCCCACGCGGCTAGCCGCGACGGATCAAGCGCGCCCACGCGGCCGCCGGGTTCGTGGAAGGCGGGCAGCAGCGCTTTGAGCTCCGCACCCTGCAGGGCCGGATCGAGGCCGGGGACCTGCGAGATGAGCGCGTTCAGGCCGGCCTTCGGCTGGGCCAGGACCTGGTTGTAACCCTGAGTGAGGGCGCGGACCAGGGACCGGGCCAGCCCGGGACGGGCGCGGAGGCTCGTGCGGCTCGCGCACAGGATCAGCTCCGGGTAGGCGGGAGCTCCGAACTGATCGACGCGGAAGACGTGAAAGCCGGGTGCGTGACGGCGGATGGTCACCCCCTCGTCGTTCCAGAAGGCCGTGGCGGCGGCGACCCGTCCGGCGAGCAGGTCGGCGACGGCGTTGAAGCCAATCGTGATCGTGTGCACCGCACCGGGTGAGCCCCCAGCGCCGGCGACGACCGAGTGGAGCACCGCCGTGTCGCTGGGCACCCCGGTGACACCGGTGGTGCGTCCGGCCAGCGCGCGTGGGCTGCTCACGTTGGGGGCGGCGATGACCGCCGCCAGCGGGCGTTGGACGAGGGCCATGATGCCCTGGATGTCCTGGCCGCGCTCTTGGGCGATGGCCAGGTCGTGGATGTCGAGCAGGGCGAAGTTGGCGCGGCCGGTCTCGAGCAGCCGGATCGAATCCGTCGACGCCGACGGCACCACGACGTGGAGCCGCAGCCCCGATCGCAGGTCGTCGTGGCGGGCGATCGCCTCGTAGATGCCGGTGTGAATGGCGTTAGGCGTGAAGTCGAGGACCAGGGTCGCGTTGGCAACCGTGGTCGAGCTCGAGCTCGACCCGCCACAGGCGGCGAGGGACAGGGCCAGGAGCGCGGCGGCGAGGGGCAAGAGGCGGCGCATCGGAGCGGCCAGGATAGGTGCCCGCGCCACCCCTCGTAGAATCGGCCTCGAGCATGCGCCGCCGGGTCACGTTCAGCCGCAACTTCGCGCTTTCCCTCTCGCGGACTTGCCGGTGCTACTGCAAGTACTGCGCATTCGCGACCCACCAGCCGCATCTCTATTCACCGGACGAGGTGCACGAGATCCTCGATCGCGCGGCCAAGCGCCACCGCGCCAAGGAACTGCTGGTGCTGACCGGCGAGGCGCCCGACCACAACCCCGCCGTGGCCCGCCGCCTGCTGCAGTACGGACACGCCGACTTCACCGCCTACGTGGTCTGGGTCTGCGAGCAGGCACTCGAGCGCGGCATGCTCCCCCACACCAACCTGGGCGTGCTCCCCCGCGACGATCTGGCTCGGCTGCGCGAGGTCACCGCGTCTCAGGGTCTGATGCTCGAGTCGATCTCCGAGCGACTGATGGAGACCGTTCACGCCGGGTCGCCGACCAAGCACCCCGCACGGCGCCTGGAGACGATCAACGCCGCCGGCGCGCTGCGGATCCCCTTCACGAGCGGGATCCTGGTCGGCATTGGAGAGACTGAGGAGGAGCGGATGGCGGCGCTGTCCGCCCTGGCCGACGTCCAGCAGCGCCACGGACACCTCCAGGAGATCATCCTCCAGAACTTCGTCCCCCATCAGAGCTACTACGGGCGCGAGCCGGCTCAGATCGCCGGCGCCGCGGCCGCGGAGTACTGGCGCACGGGGGTCGGTGACGGTCCCCAGCTCGACGCTCCCGCATGGGCCTGTCCGGTAACTCTGGACGATATGAGGCGCCTGGTCAGCGAGGCGCGCCGGCTGATGCCCGAGGTGGGAATCCAGGTGCCACCGAACCTGTCTGATTGGTGGCCGGAGCTCGTCCGCGCCGGGGCCAGCGACCTCGGCGGCCTGAGCGCCAACGGCGATCACATTTCCCCCGAGCACCCGTTCCCGTCCCCGACCCAGGTGCGAAAGCGGCTGGCGCCGGACGGGGTCGCGGTGTCCGAGCGCCTGTGCGTGTACCCGGAGTACATCGACTCCGAGTGGATCGCCGAACCGGTGCTGGACGTGATCCGCAACCGTTACTGGTCCTTCATCCCCCGGCGGGGAAGCGGCCGCCGGAGGGAGCTGCGCATAGCCGACGACGTCGCACCGCGGGCGATCGAGCGAGCCCGGAAGGGACACGCGCTAAGCGCTCAGGAGCTGACCGCCCTGTTCGCCGAGCAGCGACCGGCGGTGATCGAGGACATGCGCGCGGCCGCCGACGAGCTCCGCCATCGGCTCGCCGGGTCGACCGTCACGTTCGTCGTGAACCGCAACATCAACGTGTCCAATGTGTGCGTGGTCGGCTGCGCGTTCTGCGGCTTCGGTCAATCCAAGCGCTCG
The DNA here is from genome assembly GCA_963849455.1 of uncultured Solirubrobacterales bacterium. Taxonomy (GTDB): domain Bacteria; phylum Actinomycetota; class Thermoleophilia; order Solirubrobacterales; family Solirubrobacteraceae; genus Palsa-465. Next base: position 697,924 of record CAWKHE010000005.1, read on the forward strand.
CCCGACGCCTACGAGCACTCCGAGGCCGAGTTCGAGCGGCGGATCGGTGAGGCCGTGCAGGCCGGGGCCACCGAGATCTGCATCCAGTCGGGCATCCATCCCGACTGGAGCCTTGAGGACTACCTCGGCTGGCTGCGCCTGGCCAAGCGCCTGGCGCCGGATCTGCACCTGCACGCCTACTCGCCGATGGAGATCGACCATATGTGCGAGGTCAGCGGCCAGACGCCGCGGACGGTGTTTGCGCAGCTGCACGAGGCCGGCCTGGGCTCGACGCCCGGCACCGCGGCCGAGGTCCTCCACGACGGCGTGCGCCAGCGCATTTCGCCCAACAAGCTCCCCGTCGCCCGCTGGGTGGAGATCATCGAGGCCTCGCACGCCGAGGGCATTCACTCGACCTCGACCGTCATGTTCGGTCACATCGAGGAGCCGTGGGAGCTGGCCGAGCACATGCGAATCGTGCGCGAGCTCCAGGAACGCACGGGCGGCATCACCGAGTTCGTCCCGCTGTCGTTCATTCCCTTCCAGACGCTGCTCGGTCGCACCCACGGCGTGCAGGAGATCTCACGCGAGGAGAACCTCAAGCACACGGCCGTGTTCCGCCTGGCCCTGGGCGATTCGATTCGCAACGTGCAGGCCAGCTGGGTGAAGATGGGCCTCGACACGGCCACCGAAGCGCTGCGCTGGGGGGTCAACGACCTCGGTGGAACGCTGATGGAGGAGTCGATCTCGCGCATGGCGGGCAGCCAGCACGGCACGCGCCTGGAGCCCGAGGACCTGGTCGCCGCCGCCCATCGCGCCGGCCGCCCGGCCGCGGAGCGCACCACCCTGTACGAGATCCGCCGCCGGTACGGGTTGCAACCGGTGGCCGCGTGACCGACCGGCGCATGCCGGCCATCGCGGCGGCGCCGTGAGCGTCGACCGCGCCCCCTCGCTGTTTGCCGGCGTCGAGCCGCTCGAGGTGTTTGTCGAACTGCTGGCCGACGTCGACAACGACACCACCTCGACCGAGTTCTACGACCGTATCTGTGAGGCGATCTGCCGCCTGACGACGATGCGCCGGGCCGCGATCTTCATGGCCGAGGCCGGCCGCAGCCGGGTACGCGCGGTGGGCAGCCACGGGACGTCGTTTGCCCAGTTGTCCACGCTCCAGCCCAGCCCGACCCTGGTCGCCACGCCGATCGCCCAGAAGGCGCTCGCCCGGGATGAGGTGGTGGTCATCTCCGAGAACATCGAGGAGCAGGTTCCAGCCGAGTACGCCCACCTGCTCGGTATCACCACGCTGGTCTGCACGCCGCTGAGTGCCGCCGGCCGCGCCTATGGGGTCATCTGTGCCGACCGCGGCGGGGGGCGCTTCGAGCTCTCCGACGGCGAGCGCCATCTGCTGTGGACGCTCGGCAAGACCGCCGCCCTGGTCGCCACCGCCCGCAACGCGACCCGGCAGGAGGAGCGCAACCGGCGGCTCGGGGAGCGAATCGAGCTGGCCCGGGAAATTCATGAGCGGGTCATGCAGCGGCTGTTCGGGGTCTCGCTGGCCCTGAGCGCGGAGCGTTCGTTCGACGACCGGGAACGCGATCGCTGCCGGGTGGAGATGCAGGAGGCGCTGACCGATCTGCGCCGCGCGCTCGAGCGGCCGCTGGCCGCGGTGCCGCTGCAGACCGGCTCGACGCTCGAGGTCGAGCTGGCTCGGCGGATCGAGACCGGTCAGCAGATCGAGGTGCAATGGCTGCCCGGCGTCCAGGTGCCGTCAGATATCGAGCCCCTGGCGCAGTCGGTCCTGGCCGAGGCGCTGCGCAACGTGAGCAAACACGCCGCCGCCTCCAAGATCGTCGTCGCCGTGACCGCCGATGACGACACGTTCACGCTCGAGGTTCGCAACGACGGCGTGGGTCCCGGCGCGCGGGGAGTGGGAATGGGCCTGCGTCTGGCCGCCTTCGAGGCCCTCCAGCACGGCGGGATGATCGACTTCGGCGCGCCGGCCCCCGGTCTGTGGCGGGTCCGGCTCGTGGTCCCGATCGGCGAGGCCGACCTATGAACCCGGCCGCCACCGAGCGCCGGCTCCGCGTCCTGGTCGTCGACGACCACGATGTCGTGCACTGGGGCTTTCGGGTCATGCTCGGCGAGCAGCCGTGGGTGCAACGCTGTCTGGCCGCCCGCAGCGGGACCGAGGCGCTCGAGGTGCTTCGCAACTTCCCCGCTGACGTCGCCCTGGTTGACCTCTTCCTGGCCGGCGAGTCGGGCGCCGATGTGTGTGACTCGATCCGCCGGGCCTCGCCCGCCACGCGCGTTCTGCTCATCTCCGGGGCCGGCCGCATGTCGCCCGCCGCGGCGCGCAAGGCCGGCGCGTCGGGGTTCATCTCCAAGGATTGGGAGGCGCGCGATGTGGCTCGTGCCGTCCGCGCCGTCGGCCTCGGAATGACCATGTTCTCGCCCACCTCTGAGCAGCCCGCGCCGTTGCTCTCTGAGCGTGAGCACGAGGTGCTCGACCTCATCGCGAGTGGCTCCACCAACCGTGAGATCGCGGAGCGGCTGTTCCTGTCCCCGCACACGGTCAAGGAGCACACCAGCGCCCTGTATCGCAAGCTCCGGGCCCGCAACCGCGCCGAGGCCGTGCAGAGGGCGCAGCGCATCGGCCTGCTGGGCTGAGCGCGGGCGAGGGCGACGGTGACGGTGAAAGAGCTGTTTCCCGCCGGGGTGGGGGGGAGAGCTAGCTCGCAATGAATCGTCGCTCCAGAATCTTCTCTCACGCCGCCCTGGTGGCGGTAGTCCTCGTGCTGTCCCTGGCCGCCGTTGGTTGCGGTTCGAGCTCGTCGAGCACGTCTGCCAGCGGCTCGGGCACCGGGGCCAGCGCCCAGATCTCTCATCCCAAGACGAAGTTCGTCCTGCACGCCGGGTTGGCCTTCGGCGCCTTTCATCACTGGATCTACAAGCCGGCCAAGGCGGGCGTCTTCGCCCATCCGTTCCTGCACAAGCTGACCTTGATCAAGGCCGGCCTGGCCGGCGTGTTCGTCTACCACGAGCTGAAGCTCGCCCTCAGCGACGCCCAGGCCAGTCCGACGCTGGCCAAGCTCGTGTCACCGATCACTGCGGTGCAGAGCAAGCTGCACAGCCTGGCCGCCGACATTCGATCCGGTAAGGCCAGTCCGGGCCAGATCACCCAGGACAATGGGTCGCTCGGGTCGCTTGGGCAACTCGCCGCCAAGGCGGGTCAGCCGGTCAAGGATCTAATCCCGGCCAGCCCGTAGGGGAGCTAGCGGCGGCGGAGGACCCGCTCGATGGCGGGCAGCTTCAGCGCGTGCGGCACATAGCGCGCGGCCAGCATGGCCGTGCGAATCGGCAGTCCGGGCACGACCACCCGCTGTCCGTCCTGGAGGCCCTTGATGCCGGCCTTGGCGGTCTGCTCGGCCGTCACCCAGGCCGGCTTCGGAACCGCATTCTCAAACGCCTGGCCCCCGGCCTGCCAGCCAGCCGTGTCCCAGAACTCGGTTGACACCGGTCCCGGGGCGAGCGCGGTGACGGTCACGCCCAGGCCGCGCACCTCCTGGTGCAGCGCCTCGGAGAAGTTCAGCATGTAGGCCTTGGCGGCCGAATAGCCGGCCGAGTAGGGAAGGGGCTGCATGCCCGCCGTGGAGGCCACGTTGAGGACCGCCCCATACCCGCGGCGGACCATGTCGGGCAAGAACGCCGAGCACAGGGCGACCGGTGCCTCGACGAGGATCTTGACCTGCTCGATCTCGCGCTCGGGGGCGGCCTCATGGAACGGTCCGCCGGTCGCGAAGCCGGCGTTATTAATGAGGATGTCGACCTCGAGGCCGAGACTGGCGGCGCGGCCGGCGAGCCGGTCGCGCGATGCGTCGTTGGTCAGGTCACAGCCCAGGCTCTCGGCACGGATCCCGTGCGCCGAGGTCAACTCCGCACCTAGCTCGTCGAGCTTGTCCTTACGTCGCGCAACGAGGATCAGGTTGTAGCCGCGGGCAGCCAGCTCCTGGGCGACGGCCGCGCCGATCCCGGCCGAGGCGCCGGTGATGAGCGCAGCGCTGGTCGATCTGGGCTCGGGGAGGCTCACGGTCAGGCAGCCTACCGGTCTCCCCCCGATCGGGGGGAACTGGGCCGCGGCCCTGTACCCCGCTCGCGAACACGGCGTAGGTTGCTGTGAATGAGGCCAACGACTGCGATCCTGTTCCCAGGGCAGGGCAGCCAGACCGCTGACATGCGCGACGCGGTCGAGCACACCCGCCCGGAGCTGCTCGAGATGGTGATCGCCGCCGTCGGCGAGGATCCGTTCCCGCGCGCGGGCGAGGGCACGAACTTCGCTCAGCCGGCGATCTTCACCGCCAGCCTGGCTGGCTGGTCGGCGCTCGGCTCGCCCTCGGGGGACTTCATGGCCGGTCACTCACTGGGAGAACTTGCCGCGCTGGTCGCGGCCGGCGCCCTGAGCGAGTCCGACGGTTTGAAGCTGGTGACGCTGCGTGGTCGGCTGATGCACGAGGCCGGGGTCAGGGGTGGTGGTGGCGGCATGGTCGTGGTCATGGGCGCCGGCGCCTCGGAGCGCGCCCCCGAGGTCGCGCACGCCCACGACCTCGTCGTCGCCAACGACAACTCCCCCCAGCAGGTCGTGCTATCGGGCGCCCGAGGCGCGCTTCCGGGCGCCGTGAGCCATGCCAAGGACCTCGGGCTGCGGGCCATGGAGCTCGACGTCACAGGAGCCTTTCACTCACCGATGATGGTCCCGGCGCTTCCCGAGTTCGAGGCCGCGCTGACCGCGACTGAGTTTTCTGAGCCGCGGGTCCCGGTCCTGTCCGCGGTCACCGCCCGTCCCTTCACCGACCCTCGCCGCGAGCTCGCCGACGCGCTCACCAGCCCGGTCCGCTGGCGCGAGACGCTGCTCGCCCTGCACGAGCTCGGCGTGAGCCGCTTCATCGAGGCCGGCCCCGGGCGCGTGCTGAGCGGTCTCGCCAAGCGGACCCTGCGCGACGTGGAGCTCGTCAATGGTTGACCTGCCGGCCGGGATCGCTGAACCGCGCGCGATGGGCGCGCCGCTGGCGCTGCGTACGGCCGGCATCATGTCGGTCGCCACGGCGTTGCCGGAGGGCCGTCTGACGACCCGCGAGCTCGCACAGCAGCTCGGCATCACCGAGGAATGGATCCTGTCGCGCACGGGGATCCGCGAGCGGCGGCGGGCGGCGCCCGATGAGCGCCTGACCGACTTCGCGGCCCGGGCCGGGGAGGCGGCGCTGGAGCGGGCCGGGCTGTCGGCGAGCGAGCTGGAACTGGTCATCGTGGCCACGATGACTCCGGACGAGATCACTCCCAACGCCGCGCCGATCGTCGCTCACGCCCTCGGCGCCGAGCGCGCTGGAGCCTTCGATGTCGGGGCCGCCTGTAGCGGGTTCCTGGTCGCGCTGGCACAGGGCACCGCCCAGATCGAGTGCGGCCGAGCCGAGCACGCGCTCGTCATCGGAGCCGACTTCATCACCCGCGTGACCGACTACGAGGACCGCAAGACCGCGCCGCTGTTCGCGGATGCCGCCGGCGCCGTGGTGCTCGGCCCGGGCGGTCCCGGCCGCGGTGTGATCGGTCCGATCGTGCTCGGGGCCGACGGTTCGCAGGCCGAGACGATCATCGCCACGCACGCCGAGCGGGTTATCCGCATGGATGGCCCGGAGGTCTTCCGCCACGCCATCGCCCGCATGAGCGCGGTGACGGTCGACGCCGCAACCCGGGCCGGATTCGAGCTGGGGGATATCGATCTGTTCGTCTATCACCAGGCCAACGCTCGCATCACGCGTGCGCTCGGCGAGCGCCTCGGGCTGGACCCCGAGCGCGTCGTGGATTGCATCGAGCTGCTGGGCAACTCGTCGGCGGCGACGCTGCCGGTGGCCCTGGCCGCCGCCGAGCAGGACGGGCGTCTCCGTCCCGGAGCTCGCGTCCTGCTGAGCGCCTTCGGTGCCGGCTTCACCTGGGGGGGCGCCGTTCTCGAATGGGGCGAGCATGGCTGATTTGACCGAGGGCGGATGTGCGCTGGTCACCGGCGCCTCACGCGGGATCGGGGCCGCCGTCGCCCAGGCCCTGGCCGCCGACGGCTGGCGGGTGGGCGTCAACTACCGCAGCGGCCAGGAGGGCGCGGAGTCGGTGGTGGCGGCGATCCAGGCGGCCGGCGGGCAGGCCGTGGCCCTCCAGGGCGACGTCGCCGATCCGGGCACTCCGGACGCTCTGTTCGCCTCACTGGAGGAGCAGTTCGCGGCGCCGGTCCTGGGCCTGGTCAACAACGCCGGGATCAGTGACGACAACCTCACGCCGTCGCTCAGCGACGAGGCCTGGAACGCCGTGATCGAGACCGACCTGAACGCCGTCTTTCGCTTCACCCGCCGAGGTCTGAAGTCGATGCTCCGCGCCCGCGCCGGACGGATCGTGAACGTGTCGTCGGTCGTCGGTCTGCGCGCCAACCCCGGTCAGCCCAATTACGCCGCCGCCAAGGCGGGGGTGATCGCGTTGACCAAGAACGCCGCCGTCGAGGTCGCCCGGCGCGGGATCACGATCAACGCCGTCGCCCCCGGGTGGATCGAGACCGACATGACCGAAGGGGTCAACCAGGATCTGCTGGCGCAGGTCCCGGCGCGCCGAGCGGGAACTCCGGAGGAGGTGGCGGCCTGCGTACGCTTTCTCCTCTCTGCCGAGGCGAGCTATGTCACGGGGGCAGTGCTATCCGTAGACGGGGGCCTTGCGGCATGAACACCACCTTCGAAAGGAGCAGGAATGTCTGTGACCACTGAGCAGGTCCAGGGCCGTGTCGTCGAGACGCTGGCCAGCTTCGGACCCGACGAGAGCCAGATCACTCGCAGTGCCACGTTCGAGGAGCTGGACATCGACTCGCTGGATCTCGTCGAGCTGGCCCAGGTCGTCGAGGATGAGTACGGCGTCGTCCTCAAGGGCGAGGACATGAAGCAGCTGAAGACCGTCGGCGACGCCATCGACCTGATCGTCGAGCGGGCCTCGTAGTGGGCTCCCGGCCGGACAGGAGGAAGGTCGTCGTCACCGGAGTCGGCGCGGTCAGCCCGCTCGGCGTCGGCGCGGTCCCGCTGCACGAGCGGTGGGCGGAGGGCGTCGTCGGGATCACCGACGGTGCCGGCGCCTGCCGCGATTTCCAGGCCAAGGATTTCCTGTCGGTCAAGGAGGCCCGGCGCCTGGATCGCTTCGCCCAGTTCGCCGTCGTCTCATCCGCCGAGGCTCTCGGCCAGGCCGGGTGGGACGGCGAGGCTCCGTATGACCCGCTGCGTGTCGGATGCGTAGTGGCGACGGGGATCGGCGGGATCGACACCGTCGAGACCCAGCACGATGTGATGCGCGACCGCGGAGCCAAGATGGTCTCGCCGCTGGGCATCCCGCAGTACATGCCCAACGCGGCCGCCGCGGCCGTCTCCATGAAGCACGGCCTGCGCGGCCAGAGCTATGGGGTCGTCTCCGCGTGTGCGAGCGGCGGTCACGCTCTGGGCTCGGGGCTGCGGATGATCCAGTACGGCGATGCCGACGCCGTCGTCTGCGGCGGCGCCGAGGCGACGCTGACCGAGTTCGGCTTCGCGTGCTTCAACGCCCTGCAGGCTCTCTCGCCGCTCGGCATCTCGCGCCCCTTCGACCTGCGCCGGGACGGGTTCGTCATGGGCGAGGGCGCGGCGATGCTCGTGCTCGAGGAAGCCGAGGCGGCTCAGGCCCGCGGGGCGACCATCCTGGCCGAGCTGGCCGGCTACGGCTCGACCTCGGATGCCTTTCACCTGACCGCCCCCGAACCGACCGGAGGCCCGGCCAGCCGCGCCATCACGCTCGCGCTCAGCGACGCCGGGGCCAACCCGGACGAGCTTGACTACGTCAACGCCCACGGCACGTCGACGCAGCTCAACGATGCCGCTGAGACGGCGGCCCTGAAGCTGGCCCTGGGCGAACACGCTCATCGCGTCCCGGTCTCCTCGACCAAATCCTCGATCGGCCACCTGCTCGGTGCCGCCGGCGCGGTGGAGGCGGTGGCCACGATCCGCACCCTGATCACCGGCGTGATCGCGCCGACCCTCGGGCTCGAGCAGCCCGACCCCGAGCTGGACCTGGACTACGTCCCGGGCGAGTCCCGGCCGCTGATCACCGGCAACGGCCATCCGCCGCTGGCCATCTCGAACTCCTTCGCCTTTGGCGGCCACAACGTCGCCCTGGCCTTCCGGGGCGCTGAGGTCGTCGCCGCATGAGTGCTACCGCGGTCACCACCGGCACGCAGCGGCTGAGCCCGCTCGGCCGCCTGGAGGCTCTGTGTGATCCGGGCAGCCTGCGCCTGCTGCGCTCGAGCGTGCGTTCGACGAGACTCGGTGACCGGGCGATCGCCGGAGACGGCGTCGTGGCCGGAACGGGCCTGGTCAACGGCCGTCCGGTGGCGTGCTACGCCCAGGACGGCGCCTTCCTGGGTGGAAGCCTGGGTGAGCGCCACGCCGACACGATCGTCCGTCTGCTCGGGATGGCCGAGCGGGCGGGCATGCCGGTCGTCTCCTTCGTCGAGTCAGGCGGCGCGCGGATGCAGGAGGGCACGGCCGCGCTGGCCGGCTACGGACGGATCTTTCGCCAGACCGTCGCCCTGACCGGCCGCGTGCCGCAGATCTCGATCGTGTCCGGGGCCTCGGCCGGGGGCGGCGCCTACTCGCCGGCGCTCACCGACCTGATCATCATGACCGAGGAAGCGGCGATGTTCCTCACCGGCCCGGGCGTGGTCCACGAGGCCTTGGGCGAGGAGATCGACGCCGCCGGCCTCGGTGGCCCGCACGTCCACGACCGCAACGGCGTCTGCCACCTGGTCGAGCGCGACGAGGCCAGCGCCGCCGCTCGCGTGCGCGCGCTGCTCAGCTACCTCCCAGCCACGACCGGCGGGCCGCCGATTCGGATCGCTCCCCGGCCGCCCGTGCACGCCGATCCCGGAGACTTCGTGCCCAGCGCCCAGCGCAGCGCCTACGACGTCCGCGACCCGCTGGCGGCGATCATCGACGCCGAGAGCCTGCAGGAGTTGCATCCCCGCTGGGCCCGCAACGTCGTCACCGCGCTGGCCCGGATCGACGGGCGCCCGGTCGGCGTCGTCGCCAATCAGCCGCGCTACCTCGGCGGCGTGCTCGACGCCGAGGGCTCGGAGAAGGCCGCCCGCTTTGTTGACTTCTGCAACTCGTTCGGCCTGCCGCTACTGGCCGTCGTCGACACACCCGGCTTCATGCCCGGGACGCGTCAGGAGCAGGCCGGCGTCATCCGCCGGGGCGCCCAGCTCGTGCGCGCCTTCGCCTCGGCCACCGTCCCCAAGCTGACCGTCGTTCTGCGCAAGTCCTACGGTGGCGCCTACATCACCATGAACTCACGCGACCTCGGCGCTGACCTGGTCCTGGCCTGGCCCGAGGCCGAGCTCGGGATCATGGCCGCCAAGGCCGCAGTGGGCATCGTCAACCGCCGCGAGCTCCGCGTGGCCAGTGACCTCGAGGCCGAGCGCGATCGCCTCGCCGATGCCTACTCGCACGAGCATCTGCGCGCCCAGAGCGCGGCCGCCGAGGGCTTCGTGGACGAGATCATCGCTCCGGCCGAGACTCGGGATCGCTTGGTCGTGGCGCTGGATGCGTTCGCGGCCGGCATGGGCGAGCGTCGGTGATCCTCAGCGGCAAGCGCCTGCTGATCACCGGCGTCATCACCAAGGACTCGATCGCCTTCCACGCCGCCGCGCAGGCTCAGCGCGAAGGGGCCGAGGTGCTGCTGACCAGCTTCGGCCGCGTCAAGCGGATGACCGAGCGCGCGGCCCAGCGTCTGCCCACACCGGTCGACGTCCTCGAGCTGGATGTCAACGAGACCGCTGATCTCGAGACCCTGACCGAGTCACTGCGCGAGCGGTGGGGAGAAGTGGACGGCGTTTTGCACGCGATCGCCTTCGCGCCTCAGGACGCGCTCGGAGGCAAGTTCATGACCGCGCCCGCCGAGAGCGCGATGGCCGCCTTTCAGACCAGCGCGTTCTCACTCAAGGCGCTGGGCGGTGCGGTGGCGCCGTTGATGAAGGACGGCGGGAGCGTGGTCGGCCTGGACTTCGACGCCAGCGTCGCGTGGCCGATCTACGACTGGATGGGCGTGGCCAAGGCCGCGCTCGAGTCCGTCTCGCGCTACCTGGCTCGCGACCTCGGCCCCCAGGGCATCCGCGTCAACCTGATCTCGGCCGGGCCGCTGGGCACCGTGGCCGCGCGGGGAATTCCCGGGTTTGATTCGCTGGCCGAGCTGTGGCGGTCCCAGGCTCCGCTGGGCTGGGACCTCGATGACCCGGCCCCGGTGGCGAGCGCGATCTGCTGGTTGCTGTCGGATTACGCGCGGGCGATCTCGGGCGAGATCATCCACGTCGACGGCGGCTTTCACGCCGTCGGCGCACCGCCCCTCGGCTGATCGGTCAGCGGCTGGCCTTTATGGAGTAACAGTGGGGCAGCGAGTAATGTTCGCTTCCGGTCGCGCGTGCGCGACCTTGTCCACAACATGGTCGTCGGGGGAAGGGCTTCATGGACTCCACCGATCTGCGGAAGTTCGTCGGCGAGTTGCTCGGCACGGCCGTGCTCGTTGTCGTCGGTGTCGGAGTGGCCACGCTGAGCTTCGGCTTCAAGTTCACCGGCGGCAGCCATTCGGCCGGGATCGTGGCCACCGCGCTTGCCTTTGGGTTGATCGTGGTCGCGCTCGCCTACACGCTGGGGCCACTCACGGGCTGCCACGTCAATCCTGCGGTGACCTTCGCCTTCCTCGTCTCCGGCCGGATGCGCGCCGGCGAGGCGATGCGCTATTTCATCGCTCAGTTCATCGGCGCCTTTCTCGGCGCAGTCGTGCTGTGGGCGATCGTCTCCGGGGCGCCCGGCTACTCGCGGCACACGACCGGGCTGGGCACCAACGGCTGGGGATCGAATTCGATGCTCGGCATCGGCGTGGGTAGCGCGTTTGCGATCGAGGTCGTTCTCAGCTTCGTTTTCACCTTTGTCGTGCTCGGGGCGACGAGCCGGATCGGATCACCAGCCGCCGCCGGTCTGGCCATCGGCGTGGCGCTGTCGTGCGTGCATCTCGTGGGGATCCCGTTCACCGGGACCTCGGTCAACCCGGCGCGGTCACTGGGACCGGCACTGATTGTCGGCTCGTCGGCCCTCAAGCAGGTCTGGCTGTTCATCGTCGCCCCACTGGTGGGCGGTGCGGTGGCGGCGCTGTCGTATCGATTGCTGTACCCGCGTGAGGAGCAGGTGCCCACCCCGGACGCGGAACCGGCGGTGGTGGCCGATCGCCAAACCGGTCGGACCTCGGCAACGCCGTAGCGACCCGGGCTGGGGGCGCGCTCAGCGAAACAGGTCGTGCTCGGGGTCGCGCAGGAGCGTGAGCGCTCCCGGTCCGTCCTTCTCGATCACGTGCCGCTGCGCCCCCGCGATCAGCACCGCCGGCTGCCCGGCGTTCTTGGCTCGAGCCAGATCGGCGGCGGCGGCGAGTTGATCGGCGACCGCGATCCACGTGGCCGTGAGCTGGCGCCCGCGGGCGTCGGTCCGTCCGCGCCAGTCCTCGAGCGGTTGCAGGCCGGCGGCGCCGATGGCCACATCGCATTGCCCGTGGCGCCACGCACGCCCGAACGAATCGGTGATCAGCACGCCCAGGGCGTGGCCGGTCAGCACCCGGAGCCGGTCGCGCAGGTGCCGGGCCGAGCGGTCGGGGTCGGTGGGGAGCAGGATCAGGGTGTCGTCATCGGGCGCGTTGGAGGCATCGACGCCGGCGTTAGCGCACACGAACCCGTGGTGGGTGACCGAGATGAGGACACCGTGGTCGGCCCGGCGCACCTCTTGCGTTTCGTCGAGGACCACCTGAACGTGGCGGGGGTCTTTGCCGAGCAGGGTGGCGAGGCCCTCAGCGTGGGGGGTCGGGTTCACGCTCGACAGACGTCGTGTTCGCCCCTCGGATTTGGAGACGATCTTGTGAGCGACGACCAGCACGTCGCCCGGTCGCGGCCTGCCCTCGGGCATGGCCGCCGCCAGCAGCTCGGCGAGATCGTCGCCGGCGGAGATCTCCGGTATGCCGTCGAGCGCGAGTGCGCTCAGCATCACTGCGCCCCGGTCCGCGCCATCTGGGCCAGCATGCCCCGGGTGTGGGCGGCGCCGCCGTGGCGCTCGGTCAGGGCGGCCCGTATCGCCTCGAGATCCTCGGGCGTGTCGACGTCGAGGGCGAGGGTGAAGACCGTGACCGTGCGCGTGGACAACCCGGCGGCCGCGGCCCTCTCCTCGTGGCGCTGACGGCTGCCGTGGCCAAAGGCCGGGTGGAAGGCGTCGGGCGGCGTGATGAGGAGCGCATTGGTGCCGGTGCCGTGGCGATCGGGAACGATGACCACCGAGCCGCTCTGCATGCTTGAGATAACGAGCTCGTCGACCTCAGTCGGATCCAGCAACGGGCAATCTCCGGGCACGAGGAGGACGCGCTCGGCTTCCAGTTCGAGGGCTTGGCGCACGCCGAGCGTGACGGCGTGGTTGTGTCCCCGCTGATCGTCGACGACGACCTGCGCGCCGTAGCCCTCGGCGATGCGGTGAGCGACGTTGTCCCCGGTGACGACGATGATCGCGTCGAGTGTCTCGCAGCGGCTGAGGGCGCGGAGCACGTCGGTGAACATGGCCTCCACCAGGATGCTCCGCGTGACGTTGTCAAACGCCGTGCTGAGCCTCTGCTTGGCGTCGGCGAAGCTCTTGATAGGAAGGATGGCGAGGGTTCCGGGCATGTCTTGCAGACGCTACTGCGGCAGGTCAAGCGCGAAGCGCAGCGTCTGCTCAGCCACCCTACGACGGCTCTCCGGATCGTTCATCAGCGTGCTGGTCTCCAGCAGCGGCAGGGGTGCGCTCGGTTCGTCGGCGACGATCCCATTCAGGAGCGGCGCATAGACGTTGGCGATTCCGGCGCCGTCGAGCGATTGCCCGCGCCAGCGCATGAACGACTCCGTCGGGCCCTTGACGATCGCCCCTGCGACGATCGGGCTGACGGCGACGGTCGGAGCGCTGCTGGCCGCGATCGCTTCGCTCAGCCCGGGTACGGCCAGGATCGGGCCGATCGAGATGGCCGGGTTGGAGGGCCCGATGATGATCGCCCGCGCGTCGGCGATCGCCGCCAGGACCTCTGGCGTGGGGCGGGCTGCGCCGCGACCGCGGAAATCGACGTCCTGAACCTCGCCCCGTCCCCGGCGGCGGATCAAAAACTCCTGTAGCGACCACCATTCCTGGTCTGCCTGCACGCGCGTGCGGACCGGCTGGTCGGCCATCGGCAGCACCCGTGCCGTCACGCCGAGGGCGGAGGCGAGGGCCTGCTGGGCCTCCGTCAGGCGCTCTCCGCTCTGCAGCCGCCGGGCGCGCTCCAGGCAGATGGCCAGGTCCCGGTCGCCGAGGTTGAACCACACCTCGATCCCGAGCTCGCGCAGGCCGTCCATGACCTGGAAGGTGTCTCCCTCCAGCCCCCAGCCCCGGCTGTCGATCCGGTCAGCGAGCCAGAACGTGACCAGGTCGGGATCAGGAGAGACATAGCCGCCGTAGATCTCAATGTCATCGCCGGTATTGGCGATCACGACGAGGTTCTCGCCCCCGACCGCGTCGAGCATCCCGCGGGCCAGCTTCGCTCCGCCGGTGCCGCCGGCCAGGATCACGACCGGCCCGTCGCTCACCGGATCCGACCGCCCCCTCCCGTGACCTGGGTCAATGGTCCAGGCCGGTGATCTTGATCCCGGCGCGCACCTTGTGACGCACGTTGATCGAGATCAGCAGGGCCGTGAACTGCTCGACGATCCGGGCCATCTCCAGCGGCCCGCAGTCCACGGCTCGCAGACCGGTGATCTTGTCGATCAGCTCCGACACCTTCTCCTTGTCAGCGCGCTTGTCACCGCACACGAGCACGTCCTCATCGAGCTGGTGATCGAGGTCGGTCAGTAGGGCGGCACTGATGGTGTGAAACGCGGAGACCACGCGCACCCCGTCGGGGACCATCTCCTGGGCCTGCTGGGCCGCCGATCCCTGCCAGACGCCGAGCGTCCGGGTGGCCTTGCCAGACACGGCGGCGGCGAGCGGCACGGTGGCGTCGATAACGAGGTGCTGCGCGGCGCTGAGCGCCGGCTTGAGGTTGGTCAGTGTCTCGGACTGCGAGCGAAACGGGACGCTGAGGATGACGAGCTCGGCCTCGGTCACCGCCTCGGCGTTTTGAGCGCCGGTGAACGTGCCCTCCGGGATCCGCTCGCGGGCTCGCCTGACGGTCTCGTGCGCGCGCTCGGCGTCACGAGAGCCGATCACGATCGGGACGCCGGCGCGACCCAGCCTCACCGCGAGTCCGAAGCCAAGCGCCCCGGTTCCCCCAACGATGCAGACAGGGCGGGTCACGAGGCCGGGAGTCTAGTGTCCGCCTCAGCCGCGGCGGTGTTCGCCCCTACGTCTGGGGCACGGGGCCGGGCGCCCCGGTATCTGGGGTCGAGGCGGCCGTGCGGTTGGCCGCTGGGAGGCCGGCGTCGATGGCGTCGGTGAGGGTGAGAGCGAACTCCAAAACCCGGTCGGCGACCGCTGTGTCGACCCGATCCGGAGTGTCGGCGGGCAGATGCGAACGAGGCACGAGCCCGGCGCTGTTGACGGCTCCGATCGTGATCGCCGGGCGCCCGCGCAGCCGAGCCGGGTAGGCCGGGGAGATGCCGCGGCCGCGGTGGGCGGCGGCGCCGACCTCCGGCACCTGCGTGGACGCTTGCCCGGCGAGCTGGATCAGCCGGGGGAGGAACCGCAGCGGCAGGAGCGCCCCGTCGCTCTGAAACCAACACGGATGGCCCCCGCCGCAGGGCCCCAGTCCGAGCACGATCACTTCGCCGGGGTCAAGCTCCCTTCGATGGCGTCGCAGATGCTTGGTGAGGCCGGACATGGAGCCGTCCCCGGCGCCCTGCAGCACGACCTCGACGCCGAGATGGCGCGGCGGGGCGGCGTCGAGCGCCCGGACCAGCGCCAGGGCGAGCGCCGTGCCGCTGCCGTTGTCTCCCGCCGCCGGCCCGAAGGTCGAGCCGCCCAGCTCGAGCAGGCCCGCGGCAGCGAGCACGAGCCCGGCGGTGGGGATCACCTGAAGGACGGCGATGCTCGCTCCGCTCGTGCCGCCGTCGCGGAGGATCGCCGTGGCCAGGACCCACAGGCAGGCGATCACGAGCAGGCCCTGCCAGCCGACGGCCAGCGGACCGAGGAGGTTGCGCAGGTGGGCGGCGGGACGGCGGAGAAAGGGACGGTGCACGAAACCCATCCGGCCGGCGTCATAGTTGGCCGTGATCAGCAGACGTACGCGTGGGGCCCCGGCCGGGGGTGGGCTGACCACGTTCTGGCTGGCGTGCTCGCGGGTCAGGCGCCGGCCCAGGGAGACACCGGTGAGCGCGTCCGCGAGCGCCGACACGAGGGCCACGATGACCACCGCTCCGCCCGCCGTCGCCGATGCCACCGTGATCAGGCTGCCCACGGCAGCCAGCCCGGCGTGCCAGGCATTGGCGAGCGCCCAGTTCGGGCGCGACCAGAAGGTCTCGATGTTCGCCTCGCGTCGTGGCGTGCGCAGCTCCGCGGCCAGCCACAGCGCGGTTCGGCGCTCGGAGTTGGTTCCCGCCCCGCGAGCTGGGAACGCGTCGAGGCCGTTGATGGTTTCGGCTACGCCCATGGCCGGCCCATGATCACAGGCCGGGCCGTCTTCTCGCGCCTGGTCCACGGCCTGCCCACACGCGTCGCCCACAGATCGGCCACACATGAGGTGGGGGCGATCGTTATAAACGAGCCGGTGAGCGACTCGTCTCTGGAAGCGGAGCTCCTGGCGGTCGCTCGCGCGGCCGCGCAGGCGGCGGCCGGTGAGCTTGTGCCGCGCTTTGGCGGCGTCGGCCGGGGCGTTCAGTCCAAGAGCTCGCCGACGGACCTCGTCTCAGAGGCCGACGTCGAGGCCGAGCGCGCCATCCGGCGCGTCCTGGCCGAGCGCCGGCCCCAGGACGCCATCCTCGGTGAGGAGGGCGGCGCCACCGGCGAGGGCGAACTGCGCTGGGTGATCGACCCGCTCGACGGCACGACCAACTTCCTGTTCGGCGTCCCGCAGTTCGCCGTCAGCGTGGCCTGTGAGGACACCGACGGGGGTCTGGTCGGAGTCGTGCTCGATCCGATCCGCCAAGAGGTGTTTTCGGCCACCCGCAGCGGGGCGGCCGAGCTCAACGGAGAGCCGATTCATTCCTCTCGGCAGGACGATCTCAGCGTCTGCCTGGTCTCCACGGGCTTTGGCTACGAGGCCGACGTCCGCGCCCGCCAGGCCGAGGTGTTGCGTCGCGTCCTGCCCCGGGTTCGGGATATCCGCCGAGCCGGTGCGGCCGCCCTTGACCTTTGCTGGGCCGCCTGCGGCCGTTACGACGCCTACTACGAGCGCGGCCTGAAGCTGTGGGACCGAGCCGCCGGGCAACTCATAGCCGCCCGCACCGGGCTGACGGTTGAGCTGCTGCCCCCGCGCGGCGACGAACCCGAGGGAATCCTGATCGCGTCCCCTGCCGTGGCCGACGAGCTGATCGGGCTCGTCCTCAGCGAGTAGCCGCCCCGCTGCACCTCTAGACTTGCCCCGCCACGCGGCGGTGGTGGAACGGTAGACACGATGGCCTCAAAAGCCATTGTCCTTCGGGACGTGTGGGTTCGAATCCCACCCGCCGTATCGCGGTCTCGCCTGGCTCGGACAACCTTTCAGTCCGCGCTCACCCGGTCGGTGTCAGGGCGTGGTCCTGAGTGGGTAAGGAAGCATTGATAACCGCGAGCGGCGAAGGGAGAGTTGTTATGGCCAAGGATCACGGTCCGAGCATCAAGGACGACAAGCAGTACGAAGGGCTGCGCAAGAAGGGAATGAGCAAGTCCCGTGCCGCGGCCATCGCCAACACACCCGATGCGTCCAGCAAGGGGGGCAAGAACTCGGGCAAGGGCGGAGGTTCCAGCCAGAGCTCGAAGAGCAGCGGTCCCGGCAGCGGCGGCAACCGGGCCCAGAAAGTCGCCGCCGGACGCAAGGGCGGCAAGAAGAGCAGCTAAGCCATCCCGACTCTGACGGCCCGCGCTCGCTGGCCGGGTGGGGTCGGTCAGGCGGTGGCGGTCTCAGGGCCGCCGGCAATCGTCTTGATGCCGCGGCGCTTGGCTTCGTCTTCGGGCACTTCCTGCTCGACGTTCCAGCCCTGCGAGAAGCCGATCATCGCGAACACGATGAGGGCGATCTCGACCGGGATGAGCAGCACGGTGATCGTCCCGAGGACGCTCGGACTGAGGCCGCCTCCGCCGAACAGGGACTCGGGAGAGGCGAAGCCCGTGTGGTTGCGATCAAACCAGCTTGTCCCGGCCAAGCCCGTGGTGGCGACGATCGCCGTGATCAGGAGCAGGATGGAGAACAGGGCGGCGATGGGGAGAAGACCGGGGGCCCACTTGAGCAGGATCGCCACGGCGAGCAGCACGAAGACCAGGGCGGCGAAGAAGTTCACCGGCTTCAGGCCCTGTAGCTTGTTCCACCCGCCGATGGTCAGCAGCAGCATGAGGACCACCGAGGCGACCAGTAGGGCGACCACGATCAGCCGCGTCAGCTTGCAAATCGCCTTCTGGCGATTGGGGTGGATGACGGCGTAGCCAGGCCGAACGTTGCGAACTTGGGCCACGGACGGGCACGATACCTAGTCAACAGGCGCCGTGCAGCAGTTTCCGGACGGTTGAGAGCGAGCGTCGACGCCTACAATCGGGCCGCGTCTTCTCGACGCGATCGCGGGCGTGGCGGAATTGGTCTACGCGCCGGCTTTAGGTGCCGGTGGGCGCAAGCCCTTGGGGGTTCGAGTCCCTCCGCCCGCATGCGAGCGCTGGGCGCGGGTTCGGCGTAGGTTTGGTCCGGGGGCGCGGGAAGCTTCCTGGTCAAACCCGTCGGTAAGATCGGCCCTCCTCAGGGGAGTGAGTTAATGGCTATGCGCGCGGTCTCCAAAACCGTGAATCCGGGTTCGAATCCCGGCTCCCCTGCTCAGTGGTTTCGCACACCGTCTATCGGACGTTCAACACCGAGCGCCGCCGTGAGTTCATTCGCATAACCGAGGATGTCGCAGATGCAGTGCGCGACGCGGGGATCACGGAGGGTATGGCGCTGGTCTGCGCCATGCACATCACGGCGGCGGTCTGGATCAACGATGACGAGCCGGGACTGCAGGCCGACACACTCGAGTGGCTGGACAAGATCGCCCCGCCGAGCTGGAAGGAACCGGCCGATGACGTGGCCCGGGAGCTGCTGCCCGACCCCGGTGACTACCGCCATCATCGCGGTGGCGAGGACAACGGGGACGCCCACCTCAAGAACCTCCTCGTCCATCACCAGGTGATCGTCCCGGTGACCGACGGCCAGCTCGATCTCGGTCCGTGGCAGCAGGTCTTCTACTGCGAGTTTGACGGCGGTCGACCCAAGCGGCTGGTCATCAAGGTCCTGGGGGAGTAGCGCTGCTGGAATCGGAGATCTTCGCCCCGGGCGCACTGGCCGGACAGGTCGCGCTCATCACCGGCGGAGGAACCAACTTGGGCAAGGCGGCCGCCGCGGAGCTGCTCAGCTGCGGCGCCTCGGTTGTGATTGCCGGCCGGCGCGAGGAGGTCCTCGAGGCTGCGGTCGGCGAGCTGGGTCCGCACTGCAGCTGGGTGTCGGGGGATATCCGCCAGGCCGATGGGGCGCAGGCGCTCGTACGTGCCGTCGTCGAGCGTCACGGGGCACTCGACGTGCTGGTCAACAACGCCGGTGGTCAGTACTTCGCTCCCGCCGAGGGCATAACCGCCAAGGGCTGGAAAGCCGTCCAGCAACTGAACATCGGCGGGACCCTGGCCATGTCAGAGGCAGCCCACGAGCTGGCCATGGGCCCAGCCGGGCGCGGCACGGTCATCAACATCACGGTCTCACCCCACCGTGGCTTTCCAGCCATGGCCCACTCGGGTACCGCCCGCGCCGCCGTCGAGGCCATGACCCTCGAACACGCGCGTCGCTGGTCGTCTGACGGGGTTTCGGTGATCGCCATCGCCCTCGGGCGCCTGGCCACCGAATCCCTACGCAAATACCCAGTTGAGCTGTGGCGAAAGGCCGCCGAAAGCGTGCCCCTGCAGCGCCTGGGGGAGATGACCGAGTACGGCTGGCTGGTCGCACTGCTGGCCGCGCCGCTGGGACGTGCCCTGTCGGGCTCGGTGGTGACCCTCGACGGCGCTCTGGATAACTGGCAGGGCCGTTGGCCCCCGGAGGAGCTCACCCGCGACGGCGAGGTGCCGACCGAGGAACGGTCCGGGCACAGCTGAGCGAGATCGGCCGCGGTAGCATGCCCGAGACCCGCGGGCGAGGTGTCAACGGTTGCACGGGAGCCTTCCAAGCTCTAGGAACGGGTTCGACCCCCGTCGCCCGCTCTTCAGCACCGTATGGATCGGGGTTCGGAGCCGCAACCGTGGCTCGGCCCATGCCGGTTATCATCGATCGACCACGGGGAGTGGCGCAGTCTGGTAGCGCACCCGGCTGGGGGCCGGGCGGTCGCAGGTTCAAATCCTGTCTCCCCGATGTGACGAAAGCCCCGCTCAGGCGGGGTTTTCGCTTTTAAGGGATAGGGTTCCAGCAGGGCACCTGTGTACTGTCTGTGTACTGTTTGCGGGGCCACTGAGCCGGCAGTGCTTCCGCCAGCACGTGACCAATCAAGCCGAGCCGCGTCGGTCGGGCCGTCGAAACAGGCGGCCGGGCGGCGGCGCGAGACGCGTTTGTCGCCGAAGCCAGCGCGCGCACACGCAGTGCAGAACCACGACTCTGGGTAGCCACGCGGCCGCCGTGGCACGGCGGGTTGCTCGCTGCATGTCGTGCTTGCTGAGCCGCCCCGGCATGACGGAACGAGGAGCCACTGAGAGCTAGGCTCCAGCGTCCGTCGACAGCGAGCTTCTGGCCGTCGGGAGCACCTGGCTGTTTAGACCCGACAGGCACGCGGATGCCTGTCAATCTCCAGCCGCGGACGTGATACTGGCCTGATGGATCTCCGGGATCGACTACTTGGCCCGGTCGCGTCAGTCGCCGGTCCCGAGCGCGACGCGTTGACGGTTGATTTTGGCGATCTGATCCGTAAGTTGATCCTGTCGGAGCACTTCATTTTGCAGTCCCACCGGCTGCGCGAGATACCGCTGCTGGTTCAGAAGTTCGGGTACGACAGCGTTGTCGAACTGCTTCGTTCGGGCCGGATGCAGATCCTCCTCGACGCGTTATCGGTCGGGAGTATTGGCCACGTCACCGGCGATCTCCGACAGGGCAAGACTCCCTTGGCCCTGGGCTCGTACTCGTTTGGCGTGGTCCGGCTGCAGTCCACGCCTCAAACAGTGCATGAGGATCTCGAGCCGATCAACGCCATCCCGGGTCTGGCGGACAAACAATCGAAAAGGCTGCGCAAGCTCGTGGCAGAACGGCTCGCGGGGCTACCTGAGACGAGGGGAGGCCAGACGATCGACGCCTTCCACAAGGATCTCGAGGCCAACGCCCCGATACTCCGGACGTCCGTGGCGCTCGCACTACGTCGTGAGTACGGCCGCCGCGTCAACCCGAACGACTTCAAGCTCAGGATCGAGCGCGTCGACGAGGATGACTGGCACACAGAGACCGATTTGGGCACCAAAGCTCGATTGACCGAGGAACGAGTTCACAAGGTTGTCGAGCGCGGCTTGCTGGGTGCGGGTGGACTGAACGTTCGGCTCGAATACATGCAGATCTTTGACGCGGTTGCCGGATTTCAAATCGACGAGCTGCCGCTGATGGAGGACAAGTTGGGGTTTTTGGCTCGCCAGCTGGATCCAGATGCCCAGCTACAACGCTTCGAGCGGGTCATCGAACTCGCCGGCCTTCCGGACGCTGATCCCGATCCCAACGTCCAGGATGTAGACATGACCCGTTTGCTCGAGGTATTGAGAGACGAACGGACCGTCACGTTTCGCCGATGGCTTCGAGGCATCGACTCACTTGAGGACAGCGAGGTTCGAGCCGAGATCCACAGGTTGCGTGATCGCATGTCGCGCGCCGTACGCAGTCCGGCTGGCAAAACGGTGCGCTTTCTCGGCACAACCGCTGCGGGGATCGTCCTGCCGCCAGTGGGCATAGCGTTGTCTGGGCTTGACACTTTCCTAACTGAGAAGATCGTTCCGGAGCCTGGGCCCACAGCCTTCCTGGGCCAGCTCTACTCATCAGTATTTCCTACCGTCAGCTGATCCCTCGCGTCAGCATCTGACGTGGGACGAGTTGAAGTTCGGCGAAACGACCTCGCCGGGACCCGCGCCGCTCCGATCGATGCGGAGGCCGGCCGCCAGACAGTGGCGACAGGCACGACGGGGCGCAGGGGGCTGTATGGGTATGCCCCCAATGCGGTATGCGGTCGTGCGCGCCGCTTTCGGCGAGGAGAACTGAGAGTGCTGATGAGCATGGGACGACCGGACGCGCACCAGCCTGGCCGCCGCAGATAAAGTTTCCGCATCGCGGAATCGTCCGTCGTCCCTCGGCTCACGATGGCCCACTTTCTATGGCCGCCAGTTTGGCTCGGTGCACCGCCCCCTTGGACGCGACCGTGGCCTCCATCCGAGGTCGACTCGGCGCCGGCGACGGCTGTCAACCTCGAAGACCTCAGCGATGTGGTGGCAGACTCGGAGCTTCCCGACGGGCTGAGGGTTCTTGGTCATCGCGACGGCATGATCGAGCTTGACTTCACCTCGCTCGGTGACGAGCCCGCTGGGACACCGGAAGGGGACTTGAGCGAGCATCGATTGCGCTGCCTGAGGACTTTGAACGCCCACCTGGCATGCCTCCACGCGAGCACGAAGCAGTACGTCGCGCTGAAGATCTTGACCTCAGAGAACGTCATACGGAGAGGCGGGAACACTTCGGTTGTCTCGCGCTGGACTGCTACCAATCACGAGGAGCTGTACCGCGCAAGGCGAGACGCGACCGATCTGAGCGACTGGCGCCTATCACGGGGTGCGACGATCGGGCAGGCTGAAGTGCGTCGCTCGTTCGACCTTCTGAGGGGGCTACTCACTCGTCCTCGACGGGATGTGGTGCTGCTTCGAGTCGAGCTGCTGCTCAGAAGCGTTGTCGCACTGGAGGACGATGATTACAGCGGAGCGCTCATCGCGGCGTGGACTGCCGCCGAGGGCCTCCTTCGCGACAGGTTCCTGGGATATCTCAGCGACCGGGATCAAGCGGGTAACAGCAGTGATCCCTTCATCAGCCGGCGGCGCCGCGAGTTCCTTGAGTCGTCTGAAATGACGAGCCGCGTGATGGCGGAGATCTTGTCGCTTGCAGATTGGTTGCCGTTTGGCCTTTACAAACGCGTGGTGACGGGCGGTAAGGCACGCAATAACTGGCTCCACGCCCAGAAAGCCGTCACCCGTGTAAGTGCGGTCGATGCAATCCAAGCGGCGCAGGAGTTGTTCGAGCTCGTCGAGGAGATAGCTATTCCGATGCCTTTGAATCGTCGTCTCACCTTGGCATGAAGACCGAATGCCGACGGCGAAGCAGCAGCGGCGAGCCAGCTCATCGTGCCGCTGTGGCTACTGGCGGTGAGTAAGGGAACCTCGGGCGGAGAGTTCCGCCCCCAGGTAGCTGCAGCCGCCTCGGGGCGGGAGCGGCGCCGCCCTCTACTTCCGCTTAGTGACCGCGCTGACCCGAAGCGGCACTCTGCCGCTCAGTTCCCTGACGGCGACCGAGCAGCAGCTGGCCGCCGCGCAGCTCCACTGCTGCTGGTGGCTCAGAGCGGCAGCGTCATTTGTCGCGTCCCTGCTGGTTTCGGGCGATTGCCTGCTCGCGGGCGCTTCTGATCCGGTCGAGATCTCTCGTGTGTGAGCGCCCCACACGTATGGAGTAGTCGATGCGGTTGCACAGGCGGTGCGCCAGGATCGCGTTGTCCACTGCTTCCCTGCCGCCGTCTTGCCTGGAGATTGGGAAGTGCTCGTGCGTGGGCATCCAATCGCTCAACTCAGCAGTGACCGGCTCGAAGTAGGTCGCGCCCCCGAGTTCTTCGGGGCAGAAGCACGTCGGCATCTTGCAGGCGAGTTCGGTGATATAGCCCTGCTCGGCCGCTCGGACGAGAATCTTCTTCGCCCCGAGCCTCCTCAACTCGGCTGCGATAGCTCGGCCGCGTTCCGGATCTAGCGGAGCGCGCTTCTGCGCGTCAGTCATGGCCGCATCATCGCGGCTCCGTCTCACTGTTGCGTCCGCTAGTGGCGGCAGCCTCCGATTGGCTGTGGGAACTTCTGCTGCCACGCAGGCTCAGCCATCTCGCGGACCGCATGTTGGCCGACGGGGACTTCTGCTTCTGGTCGAACAGGTGACTCAGCGGCAGCCAGTCGCTTACGGCCGGAAGGGCGACGGAGCGAAAGCCTCGGATGAGCGCCTCGGAGTTCCGCTTCGGCCCGATCGTTAGCAGCGGACCTGCTAGCAGGCGGATCGACGCATGCTCGGTTTCCGCGCAATCCGGGACCGTGATTCGCCTGGGGCGCATGCTCGTGGCGGTGCGAAAGCAGGGCGCCCCGGTTCATCCGGCGGAGAGCCGAAGCGAGACCCGCCCCACTCGGAGAGTTCTGCCTCTCGGTGAAAGTAGTCCTCAGAGATCTGGTCCCACTAATCCGTTGGCCAACGGGATGTCACGCGCCGGCGCTTCGGTCAGTGGCCGGACAGCCGATCGCGAGGAGGCATCTGCGCTGATTCGTCACCATGGATCGACGGCTAGGCGAACGGGTAACTCGACGGAGAGGTTCGTGCTGCTCATTGGCCTGTCGTCAGCTTCCCGTGAACTGAGCGCGGTGAGCCCGTTGTCTCTTGCCTCTGCTGGGGCGAAGCGTTACCGTTTGGGACGCGGCGGCCAAACCTCTCGGGCGCGGTCGTCCTGTCTGTCCACGATCGGACAGCTTGCCTCCCTTACGACAGGAGTGGGTCGGCTGGACGGGAGGGAGACGTATGTTCAACCCACTGAATGGCGTGTTCGTGGTCGTTGGGCGCTTTGCCCGATGGACGGCCCCGAAGTCCCGGCCGATTCCTGATCCTGACGGCAGCCAGGATCTGCAGCGACGTCCGGTTGCACGATGAGCACCGGCTGTGTGGCTGACTCATGGCCGACGCCACTCGGACGCGCGCGCGCACTCCGGGGAGCCCCAGTTTTCATCACGTCTGGATCACCGGAGATGCGATGTCACATGTGAATTGCCCTCGTTGTGGCCTGACCGTCCGGCTGCGTGCATCGTTTTTGGTTCTGGAGCACTGCCCGCGCTGCCTGGCCCGACGTGGCATCGCCGTGGAGATGCTGGCTTCGGGGCGTCGGAACTGGCCACCTCTGACCGGCCGGGCTGACGGCGGAGCTGCTCAGCTTTCGATTCATGAAGTGGGGGATCGGCGCTGAGCCGAGATCTCCTGGGCCATCGTTCAGCGATGTCCCAGGGATAAGGGGGAGCCTGGCCGCCGGAGGGGGCGCTTCCGGCGGCCAGGTGGGTGTCTGGCGGAGGGGGAGCCGCCAGATCCCGCAGCGCTGGGGGGCGAGGCGCTACGGGGTCTCGGGGCTCTTGGATGAGTTACGCGGTGTTGATGAGCGTGACGGATTCGGAGAGTTGGCAGAGTTCAAACAGGCGCTGGACGGCGCGGGGGCCGGGAATTACCACGAGGTCGATGTTCAGGCGTGCGGCGCGGCTGGCGAGTTCAAGCACGCCGTGAATGCCGCTTGAATCCATGAACGTCAGGCGACTGAGATCAAGCACCACCCGTTCCGGTCGGCGCCCAAAGGCGCTTTGGACGGCGTCGTGCATCTTCTCCCGCTGGGCAAGATCCCACTCGCCGTCGAGCGCGATCGTGATCGTCGCACCCTGCTGGCTGACCACGATCCAGAGAGCAACAGGGAAGAAGTTCTCGACATTCGTCCGAGTATCCACGGCCATGAGTCACCTCCACGTGGCTTCCAATGTCGTGGAGGGCGAAAGACGCTCCAGCGACGAAGCGACTGACCCGCCCCAGCTTCCTGCATGAGTCCAGCGAGACCCCGCCCGTTAGACCCTCGCGGCACGTTACCCAGCTTCACAGCCGATTTCAAATGATGCACGGCAGACCTGCGAGACTGTGTGCACCCTCTCGCTCGATGGTTTGTGCGGCAGAGGTCTCTTGCGCTTCTGGCGGTTCGCCGTCTTTCCCTCTTCCCAGCGTCGGATCCACCCCCAGGGAAAGGCGAGAACGGGACGGTCATGACCGCCCAAGCCGAACGAGAGCGCTCCCCAAGCAGCTCACTGCACGTAGCCCTATCCAACGCGATCGTCGGGTGCTTACGCGAATACACCGGCCGCGGCCCGATGAAGGCTCGCACCTCGATCCGCGACAACGTTGTGCTGGTCTTACTCGAGCAGACGCTGACCAAGGGCGAGCAGGTCCTGGTCAAGAAGGGCCGCACCGAACAGGTGCTGGCGCTGCGTCACGAGTACCAAGAAGCGATGCGAGAAGAAAGCAGCCTCAAGGTGGCTGAGCTCACCGGACGCAACGTCGTTGCCTTCATGAGCGCAAACCACATCGACCCTGACCTCGCCTCCGAGATCTACGTGCTCGACGGACCACCGGAGTACACGACAGTCTCCCCGGGGCAAGCATCGTGATCTTCTCGCGCTAAGCAGTGCCGGCGCCGATCGGCGCATTCAGATCGAGCCAGTCGGTCCATTGGCCGTTCTCGGACCCGGACGGCCTTTGTGCAGACGTACGCGTCGGGCCTGGGAGCGCAGTTCCGGCCGTCCGCATACGTCGGCGGACCGCGTGAGGCCTTCGCGCTCGATGCGGTCACTGAAGCGACCGGCCGATCGGCGGGTATCCAGCGATCCGACCAGCGCCGTCGGCGGCCGGGCGCGCGTCGCTGAGCAATGGCGGTTTAGCCAACGATGGGCAGTGTCCGCTCGTCTTGGAGCTCAGACAGGGCTGCCTGCATTTCGCCGGTGATCTGGTCGTAGACGTGTTCGTGTTCGGGGTTTCGGCCGAAGCGCTCGACGAGATCGATCGGAGGCAGGACCTCGATAGTGACCTTCGCCGGAAGGGGTAGACGCGGTGGAAGATCAAGCACGCTGACGCCGAACGGCGGTGCGAGCGCTACCGGCAGCACCTTGATTCGGGTCAGTTTGGCCCAGCCGGTGAGCGTGGCGGCGCGCTCGCCGCGCGTCACGAACAGCGCCGTCTCTTGGCCACCGACCGCCACCACCGGGACGATCGGCACCCCGCGCTCGATGGCGAGCTTGATGAATCCCTTGCGGCCGCCGAACTCGATCCGATCCGAGTGCCAAGAGGGTCGAAAGGTCTCGTAATCCCCGCCGGGGTAGACGAGCACGGGCGCGCCTCGGTCAAATGCCTTGCGGGCATTCTCATGCGAGGCGGCAACCGTCCCCCAGCGGCTGATCCCCGTCGCCGGCAGCCGAGCGGCGATGTCGTGGGCGAGCTGATGAAAGCGCCGGTCGGGACCGAACTTCGCGTAGAACGCAGTGGCGAAGACGAAGGTGTCGGCAATCATCGTGCCGCCCGAATGGTTTCCCACCAGCAGCGCCGGCCCGGAGTCAGGGATGTTGTCCAGACCACGAACCTCGCCGCGGAAGTACGTGGCCATGATCGCGCGCCACAGCGGCAAAACCCGACGGATGTAGTCCGGGTCCCACGCGTCGAGATCGTTTCCGTCCAGGATCCGCCGCGGGTGCACCAAATCGCTGACCGCCATCTGACCCGAGGCGACTGCCCCGTCGGCAGCGGTGGCGGCGGCGCGCACGTGCAGATGTCAACCACGACACAACGTGTCTTCTCATACCCCGAATGGGCGTTTTGACGCCGGCGTCTGGGAGGCCCGGTTGGCGCGGGTGGCGCCCGCGGTCACGAGTGGTAAACGCGACGATCCGTCGGTGGCTTTGTCCTGAGCTGGGTAGATGCCCTCTAGATGCATCAGTCCGGCAAGGAGATCCTGTCACTGGACATACCGTGCGATCACGAAGCGCCTAGCGCCGTCCGCGCCGCGCTCGCCCGCGTGAACTCCCGCGCCTGGGCGATGGGAGATGTGATGCTGATCGCCAGCGAACTCGTCAGCAATGCGGTTCTGCACTCGGGATGCCTCCATCAACATATGCTCAAGATCCGGGCATCCGCCAGCCGTGACCGAATCACGATCTCCGTTCACGACCCAGGCGTCTCCGGGCAACGCGCGCAGCCGCGAACCGACCAGAACGAGGCCGGCGGTGGGTGGGGCCTACGGCTCGTCGACCAACTCGCGACCCGCTGGGGCACTCAGCGCGAGAACGGTTATCACGTCTGGGCCGAAGTCGCATTAGCGTCGTGACTGGCTGACCAGCACCTCGCTGCCTCACCCCGACCCCCCCCGTCAACGCGGAACAGGAGCGGAAACGAACGCTGGTCGGCGCGGACAGACGCTTCGACCCTCCTCACCGGCGAAACTACCTCGGCGCCGCCGTTGAAGGCATGTAACCGCGCCCGGACGCCGCCGCGGTTCCGTCAACGGTCAAACCTTCAGATCGATGACCGAGCAGCCGCGGCACGGCTCGAGTCGGACTCGAGCGAGTCACTAATGGGCACGGCGGCGAGATCAACCTGCCGGGCCGCGGGCGCCACGCGGCGTTGCCGCACCCTCGGCGGCGATCAGCGATGCCGGCGCGCGCACCACGACTGGCGTAGCGACCGCCAAATAATGATGCGAGTCCGAACCGACCACAAAAACCGGGGCGTCCTCGCACCATCGATCATCTGAGGAGCCAGCTCCTCAGACGCAAGTGTAACCCCCCGACGCGCGCTCTAAGTAGCAATCGGCTCATCCCTTGGAAGCGCCGCTTCAAGACCTTTGCACGACGGCTTCCGCGGAAAGCGGAGCGTTGCCTTCACGTGGGGCCAGACCGCTGGTCTGTCGCGCGACCGGCCACGGCATCGCGGCAGGCGCGTTGAGGTCCGGCCGGAGGCACGATAGTCCTGTGGTAATTCCAAACGAATTGTGGGATTTGCCTTCGAATGGTCGGAATGGGAGTACTGTCGTTGGTGGTGCTGGCCCTGCGGCCAGATTTCACAACCCCAAGCCCGAATGCCACCAACGGCGCGATCCGCGCTACGAGGCGGGAGGCCGGGGATACTGGTTTTGACTGCGGGGCTGGTAGTGCCAGCGGGACCGTTTAACCGGCTGGCTGGCTTTGTCATTACCTGGTGGACGCTCGGGGGAATCGAGTCCCTCGTACTCCGGGCGGCACTCAAGCGAGGGACGGACCGGCTTTAGCGGAAATCGCGACGGCGCGTGAACATCGCATCAACGGATGAAGCCGGGCCTCAGGATCCCGACATGGACGCCGTACGTGATGAACCGAGGAGGACACCATGGCCCCAGTCAACGTCCCCGCACATATTCCAGAGCCTGAGGGCGCCCCAACGCGGTCGGTGCGTCGTGCAACGGCGCGGCGCGCGAGCACCAGACGCGCATACGCCCGCAGCCGGAAGAGCGATAGCGAAGCGAGCATCATCGACTTCCTCGTGAGTCACCCGTGGAGCACCATCGGTGATCTCGCCAAGGGGCTGAACCTCGACCCCCAACACGTCGCGACCTGCCTGACCCAGCTCGCCGGCGCCGGGGAGATCCAAAAGGCATCGCACGGCTACAGCACTCAGCAGTGCCGACCACCCGATAGTTCTGCATCGTCGCCCAGCCAGCCACCACGGGAACGCTGCTTATCGCCGCACGATCCGGCAGCGCCAACTGGTCTGAACAATGCCTCTGCCGTCGGGAAAGGAGGGCTGCGGTAACAGGGCGGTGATTGACGTGCTCGTCGCCAAATCCGGGACCGAGGTGTCGAAGCTTGCCTATGCACAAGCACGGGTCCAGAGCCGATCTTTCAACGCCGTGCTCTCGGCGAAACTCGGGGCGTTAAGGCGGCCGGGTCGCGCGATCGCATTCGCCCACGCACCGACGTCTAGGCGGACCAGCGCTTGGCCACGGTTGCGACCACACGCGCGCCCTCCTGTCCGCGCAATCCAAGACCGCTGACGACTCGCCGCCAATGGTTTCTCGGCCACGAGAGCACGGCGCGGGGTTGACGCCACGCGCGTGTAGCCTGAGAGTTATGGAACCCGGCAGGGCGTCCGGGCTGGACTTGGCGAAACTACTGGTTGCGGTCGAGAACGCGCCGCCGGTCGCGGCGGCCGACGTGCTCGGAGAGTGGGTCGAGGAGGCGCTTGGCGCGTTTGACGTCTCCCTTCTGGTTGTTGACTTCAGCGGTAGGGCGCTGATCCGGCTAGGTCATGGCGGAAGTCGGTCCGCCGTCCGTGTGCAGGGGCGGGAAACCGCCGAGCGAGTGCCGCTGGAGGGAACCGCACACGGGCGGGCGCTACTCGACCAGGCCGTCGACGTCGAATTGCTCGTGGACGAAGCACGGCTGATCGCGCCCGTAACCAACCGCGGAGAGGCGATCGGCGTGCTCGAACTTAGCCTTTCGGAGCCTCCGGATGAGCAGACCCTGGCCGACGTTGCTCTCGCGGCGCATGCTCTTGCCTATGTCATCATCGCCAACCGACGGTTCACTGACTTGTTTGAGTGGGGTCAGCGCTCGGTGCGGCTGTCGCTGGCGGCGGAGATCCAGCACCGTCTGCTGCCCGGTGCGTTCACCTGTGAGGGGGGACAGTTCACGCTGGCCGCTTGGCTCGAGCCCGCGGGGGAAATCGCCGGAGACAGTTTTGACTTCGCGATGGAACGAGACACGTTGCATCTTTCGATGACCGACGCCATGGGTCATGACGTCCGCGCGGCGATGCTGGCGACTTTGGTGGTCGGCGCGCTCCGCAACGCCCGCCGGGCCGGACTCGGGCTCGCGGAGCAGGCGCACAACGCAGACGCAAGCCTCGGCCGTTACAGCGATCGGCGTGGCTATGTGACCGGCCAGATCGCCCGCGTCGACTTGCGGAGGGGAACTGCGACCATCGTCAATGCGGGCCATCCCCATCCTCTGCGGCTACGCGATGGCTGCGTCGAGTCGGTCGAGTTGGTGGCCGACCCTCCGTTCGGGTTGTATCCCGGTCATGAGTATCGGGTGCAGCAGCTGCTGCTGCAGGCCGGCGACCGGTTCATGTTCTTCACTGACGGGGTGCTGGAACGAAACGCTTCCACTCTCAATCTCGAGGCGCTCATGATCGAGGGGGCCGATATGCATCCGCGGGAAGCGGTGCAGCACGTGGTCCTTGCCTTGCTTCACGCAACCGACGGGAAGCTCAAAGACGACGCAGCCGCGATGTGCGTCGACTGGCACGGCGGACCGCCGCGAGAGCGGAACACCGACTCCGGGTCAAACGACTGACCGGCACCGCCGGAAGCTCGCCGCGGCCAGCCCGCACCCCCGTTTCGACCCTTTCAGCAGCCTCCGCGGTATCCGGCGAGCCTGGGGCGATGCGCCTCCCGAAGAAAGGTGATCGACCTTGTCGAGGCCGTTGAGCGCGTCGAGCAGCTCGTTAGACGTCCCGGTGCACGGCGAAAGGGCTGCCCGCTGCTCCCCGCCGACAGACCGCGGAGGCTCGCACAACAGGAAGAGCAGGTCCCGTCGACCTCGATCGCCGGAGTCGCGCAACTCGCCATATCCGCACATCAGGTGCTTGCCCGCCGCTGCTAACGGGCGGCCCGATGCAGAAGTCTCACGATGACTGCCGCGCTACCGGATCCACGCACAGGCAGAACTGTCGGTTCCTCCGAATCGGGCCTCGCAGGCTTCTGCTCTCGGCCGGGTGCGGCAGCGCGAGGGCGGCGGGCGTGTGGCGATCGCCCCTATCGGCTCGTCGCAAGTGCGCAGGGGTGCGTCGTGATGACCTGACAGACCGTGAAGCTGCGTTGCCCGGTGCGGATGGTGTGCACCAAAGTGTTCGCCAAAGTGTTCACCGAAGTATTCGTCATTGATGAACACTCCAGTGAATACCGCGGCCCGCCCCAGCCCCCGCAAACACTGGACTTACGGGTGACCGGGACCACGGCTGCCGAGCCGGACTACCCGCCCTCCACATGTTGCGTTCGGGTAGTCCGGCTCGGCAGCTGGGCCGGTCTTGTGGAGTCTCGGAAAGCGGGAGCCTGGCCGAGGCACGAAAGTAGGCCGATAGGACCATGATCGGGGTGAGGTGGGGGAGATGCGTGAGCGGCGAGGGGCTCACCTGTATGTGGACCGCCAGCCTGAAGCGGCTTGCCTGCGTGGAACTGACTACCTGCCTGTCCAGCGCTGAGGAGGACGTAGCAGCGTGGACGCACCTAGGCGACGCTTGAGCGTCGGCGCGTGCGGTCGACCTCGTCGGCGAGCTCCCAGGCGGCTCTGGACAGCTCACCGAACGCCTCGGCGATCGCGGCCACGCTCAGTCCTGTCCGCGCGCGTGAGAGCCCATCGACTGCTTCGTCAAGCCTCTCCCAGAATTCGGCCGCGGCCAAGGACTCACGCCAAGGCGCCGGGCGCAGCTCTCGCGGTGCCAACCACGCCGGGCCGGACCGCCAACCGAAGCCCTGGTCCGCTGCGTACCGATAGGCGACCTGCTCCTGAGCCGAGGCGTCCGCGAGGGCCCGAAGCCGGCTGGCAAACCCGGCGTCGGGGGGTGGCTGGGCATGGTCCCGAATGGCGGACTCCCAGCGGCCCTCTGCCAGCTCGAGCTGTTCCTTCGCCCGCTCGACGCTCACTCAGGCACCACCAGATGCTTGCGGAACGACGGATCTTCAGACGGCGGCAGGTCGTCGTGCGGAGTGACGTCGTCGGCGAGGAAGGCCACGAGATCCGAGCGGCGCACCATCCACCGACGCGGGCCCGCCTTCGATGCCCGTAAGTCGCCGTTGGCGATCCAGCGCCGCACGGTGACGACGTTGACCTGAAGTTCGCCGGCGACCTGGGCCGGAGTCAGAAGGGAGTCGGAGATGCTGTCGAGCGTCATGAAATCTGGTTACCCAGCGGTCAGGAATAACAGCCGATAACAATACTTGGAAGAATACAACAGCATGTTATAGTCCGTGAGGATCTACATGTCGCCGGATCACGTCATGGGCGCGAACGTACCGCTCGACCACCAGCTGTTGACGGCGCGGGAAGTCGCCGAGCTGCTGCGTCTGCCGGTCTCGACCGTCTATGAGCTGGCCCGCACCGAGCGTCTCCCGCATCTGCGGATCGGCCGAGCGTTGCGCTTCAGTCGGGAGGACCTGGAGCAGCACCTCGCCGCACAGTGTCGTGGCCGGACGGGTACTCGGGTCGCGTAGGTGTAGGCCGAAGGCTTCAGACCCGAGCGCAGGACCAGCCAGGCCAGCAGCGCGGCTCCGCCGCCAATAAGCAGAGCTTGCTCCACTTGGCGGGGACGGAGCGTTTCCATGCAGCCGTCCTCGTGGACGATGACGACCGCCCGGTGATCGGCGTGGTAGCGGTGCACCAGCTCGGCACGGTCCGGAGCGTCGGAGGCGACGATGGCGGCTCCAGGGGGAACCCGGGGGGCAACGTCGCTGTCGGAGTCAAGGGTCTCGAAGAAGAGGTCCCATGCTCGGTCATCGGCGGTGGTTCGTGCTGGTCCCTCTGGCTCAGCCATGAGTCGATCATCTCACGCGAACGCCCGGTCGATGGCATCCGCCTCCTGATCGCTCGGCTGGTAGTGAGCGTAGATCTGCGTTGTCTTTGAGTCCGCGTGGCCCATCCAGTACTGCAGCGTCCGCATCGGCGTTCCCGCCGCCGCCATCCGGGTTCCGAACGTGTGGCGCAGCTCGTGGAAGGTGATCCGATGAACGCCGGCGCGGTCAGTTGCTTGCTTGAAGCGACGGACCAGCTTCGAGCGGTCCAGCGGCCTTCCCGTCTCCGGGTGGCCGAAGACCAGGTCGCGGTCGCGCGCGTAGTGGGATGAGGCGCGGAGGTCTTGGAGCGTGATGGCGACCCGTTCGGCCATCGGCACCGAGCGGCCTGATCCCGAGGACTTGGGATCGCCGAACTCGCCGCGCACAAACGGGGAGACCACGCGGACCTTTCGCGCCGCGAAGTCGACGTCACGCCATCGCAGACCGAGCAGCTCCCCCTGGCGCAGTCCCGTCATTGCGGCGGTCAGGTAGAGAGCCGGCTCGACGCGTCCGAAGGCATCGTCCGGGAATGGTGCAGCCAGCAGTTGCTCGAGCTCCGGTTGATCCAGGAATTGGATCCGCGTCTCTGTCTTCTTCAACGTCGGCCGGTCGGCGAGCTTGACCGGATTGGTTTGGCACCAGCCCTTGCGAACTCCGAGATCGAACGCGGAGTGCATTGTGTTGACGTGATTGCGGATCGTCTTGATCGCCAGCGTCGTGCGCTTGGCCCGGATATAGCGCTCGATGTCCTCGGGCGTGATCCGGTCGATCGTCTTGCCGGTGAAAAAGGGGGCGATGTGGTTGCGCAGATCCGAGGCGACCGTCATCCGGTGTGACTTCTTGCGCCCCTTCAGCTCGAGGCGCTGGCAGAGCTCGTTTCCGGCCTCCTCCATCGTCACGCGGCGACCACCGCGTGCGGCCCGCGGGTTATCGACCTCACGCATTCGACGGACCACGCGCTCAGCCTGCGCCTTGGTCAGTCCATCAGCGCGACCGGTGGTGCGCACCGTGCCGACCTTGCGCTGGACCCGCCGTCCGTCCGGGCCGTACCACGACGCGAGCCAGGACTCCCCAACAACACGAAGCGTGCCGGTCCCGTAGGCCCTCCTGCCTGCGCTCCGGCCTGCCGCGCTCACCGCGGCCACCGGGTTCTTGCATCTATTCGGGCCGGGGCTCTCGCGCCTATCCGGTCCGGGGCCGGAGAGTTCTCCATGTACTGTTCATGTACCATTTTGACCGCATCATACCTGAACCAGTCAGACAGAAAAGCCTGGTAATCCACATATTCCGGTTTGGCCAAAACGGGGTGAATCCGGCTGGGGGCCGGGCGGTCGCAGGTTCAAATCCTGTCTCCCCGATCACACAGAGGCTCCGGTAAGCGCGGGGTTTTTGCTTGGGGGGCCCGCGCCTTGCCGCAGGCCTCAGTATGCGATCGAGGGCAGCCAGGCTCCGGTTGGTTGGTTGTACAGGCCAATGGTCATCAGTGTTGATTGTTGGACGAGCCTGAGGCCCTGGGCCAGGCACCACCGGAGGAGCTCTGCATTGCGTGTCGGAACGAGGATCCCGAGACCCATGAACTCGGGTGCGGAACTGAGAAGGGCGATGAGGTGCTCGTTGGTCCCGGCGACGGCGTGAGAGCCGTATCCGTACCCGGTCGCGTAACCGCAGATGCCTCCGGGGCCTTCCACGACGTGGGCGGTTCCGGCCGCGATCGCGTCGCGAAGCTCGCCGCCCCGGTCGTGGCCGTGGACACGGGCGCACAATTCGTTGCATGAGGCGAGATCGTGTTCGCGCGCCGGGCGCACGCCGAGGCCCGGGACGCTGAGGACGGGCGGGGTTCCCTGGATGACCGAAAGCGGCTCACGGACGACGAAGCCGAGCTTGGTGTACAGCGCGAGGGAGCGGTAGTGGTAGGCCGTCTGGACGAGCCTGACGCCGACGGCGCCGCGATCCCGCTGGCGCTGTAGCAGGGCCTCCATCAGCGCACGGCCGACGCCAACGTCCTGCTCAGCTGGGTCGATCGTGACCGGTCCGATCCCGGCGATCACTGTCCGCTCGTCGACGAACGCGCTTCCGAGTACCTCTCCGCCGCGATCTGCGACGAGGCCGGCGAAACCGTCGTTCGCGAGCATCTGACCGACCATGAAGCGCGTGAACTCGCCTGAGGGCGGCTCGACCGGGAGGTTGTGCCGCGTTGCGATCGACTCGAATGCGTCGTAGAAGATCCGCCCGCAGTCCTCACCGTCCTCCGGCGTCGCTTCGCGTACGGTCGGTTTGATCACGGGTGGCTGCATGGTTTCGGCTGGTGCCGGCATCCGTCTGCTCCTGTCTGGTTTGGACATCGATAGTCGCGCGCGGCGGGCGGGGTCGCTATCCCGAATTCGTGGGGGTAAGCTGGCTTGGAGCCGTCAACGCGGGGAGAGGAGCAGCACGAGCGTCAAGCGAGCCACGTGGGCGCCGGAGCGGCTGCTCGCCGATCTCGAACGTCTCGCGCTTCGTGCCCCCACGCGCGCGGAGTTCTTCGACGAGGCCGCGGTCCGGATGCAGCGCTCCATCCCGTTCGACGGCGCGTGCTGGCACACGCTCGACCCCGGGTCAGGCCTCATCACCCAGCACCGGCTCCAGAACATCCCTGACCGGTTCCCGGTTCTGGCCAACAACGAGTACACGGTTGAGGATGTCAACAAGTTCGAGCAGCTCGCCCACGCTGAGCGCAAGGCCGCGACGCTCACCGACGCGACCGCGGGTCACCCGGAGCGAAGCCAGCGCTTTCGTGACCTGCTGACACCTGCGGGCCTGGGCCCAGAGCTGCGTAGCGCGTTCGTCGCCGACGGCGGGACGTGGGGAGCACTGATCCTCGTCCGCCGCGTCGAGCAGCCCGAGTTCGAGGACCGCGACGTCGAACTGCTCTCCAGCGCCTCCGGGCTGTTCGCGCGCGCCGTGCGCCGTGGTCTGATCGCCGAGGGGTGTGACTCGGGCACCGCATTTCCCGACGCTCCCGGAGTCATTGAGCTCGACGCCCGCGGCGGGCTGCTACGCGCTTCATCATCAGCCGAGCCCTTGCTGGCCGAGCTCTCGGGCGCCACGTCCGAGGCCGGCGTACGCTCCTCCTCGATCCACGCCATCGCCAGCGTGACCAGAGCGACGATCGCCACCGCCAGTCAGGTCGGCGCGGTGACGCTACCAAGCTCGGTGGTCAAGACGCCGGCCGGTACGTGGCTGGTGCTCCACGGTGGTCTGCTCGGCGCGCCGCGCTCGGGCGAGGTCGCGATCTTCATTCAGCGCGCCCACCCGACTCTCGTTGCCCCGCTCCTGCTCAAGGCCTACGGTCTCACCCCACGCGAGCAGGAGGTGACTCAGCTGATCCTTCGAGGCGCGACGACGATCCAGGCCGCGGAGCGGCTCACGATCTCGCCCCACACGATCAGCGACCACTTGAAGGCGATCTTCGAAAAGACCGGCGCCCGTACCCGCGGCGAACTCTCAGCCAAACTCTTCTTCGGCGAGCATCTCCCCCGCATCCAAGAACGAGTCCCACTCGGCGACGACGCCTCATTCATCGACGCCCCTCGGCCACGCGGCCTGCGAGGCGGAGCGGCCACCCCTTCATGAGGCAAGCGATTCAACGCGCTACGAAGGCATTGCCTTCATGGTCTGCATGGCCCCGTGGGAACCGCCCGGCACGACGAGTCCGGGCACGGAGTGGGGTGCGGCGACGATCGAGACCGCGAGCCCGAGCAGGATGGCGGCTGTGCCCCAGGTCACCACGCGGCGCCAGGGGAGGGTCTTCTCGAGCGTGATGAGTGCGGCAATCAGGGCCATCCACGTGAGGCTCATCACCCCGAGAGCAAACAGCGCCCCCATCAGCGCCCAGCAACAGCCCAAGCACCAGCCGGCATGCCGTGAGCCCATCTCCAACGCGCCTCGTCGCCCGTCGCGCCAGGTTCCGACCAGGAACCCCAGGGGGCTTCGGCACTTCGCCAGGCAGACGTCCTTGAGCGGGGTCAGCTCATAGAGCGCGGCGGCAGCGAGCACCCCGGCCGCGAACCAGCGGCCGCCGGCGTGCCAAGCCAGGGCGCCGCCGAAAAGGGTGCGGCCGAGGGCAAACAGGCCGTAGGCGACCAGACCCGCGATCGCCCAGACGAGCAGATACCCGCTCGTGAAGAGCAGGGCGCGATCGACCCCGCGCTGGCGTGTCATCCGCGCGTAGAGCGCGGTCGTCGGCGCCAGCGACGGAAACATCATCGCCGCCATCATCACCACCCAGACGCCCAAGAACCAGCCCAGCGCGCCAAGGGCCGTGCCTGGTCCAGCGTCCATTCCGGCCATCCGATCGGCGGTCGACCACCAAGCGACGACAGCCAGGGCGAGCAATAGCGCGACGAGGCCCAACCGCCCGCGCATGGCCAGGAACGCCTGGACCAGCTCGCCACGTTCCGAGCGCCGGTCGGCGATCGCCGGCGCGGTGACAGTCACGCCGCCCACGAGAACCCTGACGTCGAGAACGCCGAGTTCCCCTCGTACTGGATCCCGAACGCGTCAATCTTCGAGCGTGTTGCATGGGCAACCGTCAGCTCGCTGCCGGCAGGGTGGAAGATGCCGGTCAGCCTCGCGGGCTGGCCTGTCTCCACGCCGAATGGCACCACGTCCTCGACCTCGAAGTCGACCGCGTCCCCGATGCGGATCGAATGACGCAAGCCATGCTCCTGCACGTCAATCGGCGCTCGCTCCACCCCGAGCTGCTCGCCCACCAGTGGCCCCAGCGCTTCCATCGGGCCGCCGATCGCCCCCGAGAACACGGCGCCGAGCTTGTCCGCCTGCTCGTCGGACGCCGCTGCGTCTATGAACACGCCCAGGCGCCAGTTTCCGTCGGTCATCACCTTCGGCGTGTCCGCGACTGCCGCGACCGTCAAGCCGCTGACGTCGACGCCTTCGACCTCGCCGCGCTTGACGTTGAAGACGAGCGTGACCCGGCAACGGTCATGTGTGGCCCCAAGCGCCAATGAAGCGGTACATGGACATACCACGTCACACGAACAGGTCTCAAAATACGATCCCTCGAGCTTCCATGACATTCGCGGCCTCCTAGAGCGACTTGGGCGTCTGTCGATTCTCTTCCAGCCGACAACCTCGGTCAACCCCGGCGCCGGCAACGCTCAGGCACGCGTTGTCCGCAGGTCAGAACTACGCGTTGCCCCGTGACCCCCACAAGTGGCTGAGCCGCGCGGGCAGGAGATCTTGTTTGCGTAGATAGGAGACCTCGTCGCCGAGCGCACCGGCGCCCGCGATGAGCGCCGGATCATCAATCGAGATCAGCGCTACCGCGATGTCCGGGTGGCGCTTCAGGATGGTCTGGGTGGCGGCAACTCCGCCTATTCCGGGCATGACGACGTCCATGAGCACCAGATCAGGCGCGAGCGCCTCGACCGCATCGATCGCTTCTTCCCCCGAGCACGCCTGGCCAACGAGCACCAATCCGGGTGTCGCCGCGATCAAGTCCCGCAGCGCATCGCGAAAGCCTCCGTGATCGTCGACAGCCAGGACCATGATGTCGCGCGGCAGCGCCGTCTCGGATAAAGGCGGTTGGCGTTCGTCTTGTGCCGCCTGGCTCATGGACCTCCTCAGCCTTGCTTCGGGTTCCGCCCCAGCGAGGTTTCCATCCGACGCTGCAGAACGCGAGGGTGCCGACAGGCCTTGCTCTGCGTGCTCGCTTGCCGATGGCGGTTGGATCGAGAAAGACCCTCCAAATACCAGGCGTCGTTGCGTTCGCTGCCGCCTGCAGAGCTCGCTTTCGCGCTCCCGGGCTACTCACGTTGAGCGGTGGCTGGGATCATGGCCGCGATCCGCGTTCCGTGTCCCGGGGTGCTGTCAACTTCGAATGTCCCGCGTCGCGCCTCGACACGGTCGCGCAGGCCCTGTAGACCGAGGCCTGCGCTCTCCGCAGCGCCACCGATCCCGTCGTCGGTGATCTCGATGTAAAGCATCGAGTCGTCGAGGACAGCGCGCACGCGTATCAACGACGCCCGAGCGTGTCTCTGAGCGTTCGTAGCCGCCTCGGCGAAGACGTAGTACGCGGTGGCTTCGGCGGCGGGATCAAAACGTGTCGACGGGAGCTCGACCACGTCGACCGGGATCGTCGAAGACATCGCCGCCCCCTGGACCGCCTTGCTGAGCCCGAAGTCGGTGAGCACGGCTGGGTGCAGACCGTGGGCCAGAGCTCGCACCTCGTCGATCGCGAGTCCCACCTCCGCTTCTGCGCGCTGAATCGCGCCGGCGGCCAGGTCGGGTTCCTGCTCCACGCTTCGCGCCGCGATCCCGAGTCGAATCGCGAGCGCGGCCAGGCGCTGCTGAGCGCCGTCGTGAAGGTTGTGCTCGAGTCGTTGGCGCTCGCCGTCCGCTGCCTCGATAAGCCGACCCCGGGACTCGCTGAGTCGCTTCCCGAGATCCTGGCGCTCGGTTACGACGGCGGCCAAGTACAGCGTTGACAGGGCCGTCACAGCAATGTAGAGCTGCGTGCTGTAAACGCTACGGGTGATCGAATGAGCCACGAACGGACCGAGAAAGTGAACGGTCATCCATAGGGCGAATCCTGCCACCACCGATATCGCCAGCGTGCTCCCTCGTTGCCCGAACCGCAGTGCGGCCCAGATGAGCCCCGGGAAGACGAGATAGACCAAGGGACGACGGCTATCCAGCGCCAGTTCACTCAGACCGGCGATGGCCACCAGCATGAGAGCAGCCTCGAGCGTACGACGGTTCCATTCGGGACGAGGGACCGGCCGATACCAGGCGAGTGCGAGCGGGACCACGAGCAGGGCACCAGATGCGTCGCCCAGCCACCACGTCCGACCAGTCCTCGGCGTCGCGGCTGTCGTAATCACGTGCCCGAGGCGCAGCGAGAGCGCACCGACGACGGCGCTGACCGCCGCTCCGGCAGCGATCGCGCCGAGCAACCGCGTCAGGTCCGAGACGGTAGAGAGCGGGGGCCGGCGTCCACACAGCCGGCGGATCAACAGCGCCGCCACGACCACCTCGAGTACGTTCCCGCAGGACTGACCCAGCGCCGAGCCGAGCGGAAGCGCCGAATAGTTATTTACCAGCAGGTCGCCGACGAGCACCCCAGGCCAGAGCCGCAGCCCTCCAAGGTAGAGAAAGGCGATGCCGACCCCGGCCGGCAGCCAGACGATCGCCGCGACAGGACCGGCGAACTCGAGCGCATAGCCGATATGCGCGGCGCCGTAGTAGGCGACCGCCAGCGCGACCATGCCGGCCAAGGAACGACGTCCGTATCCGGGCGCGGACCAAGATCTCGACCAGCGGCCGGCGACCGGTGGCCCATGAACGACCGGCGTGGCTATGCCGCCTGACCCGGCATCCGTGACCCGTCCCATGCTGGGCATCGTCGCGAAAGCATCCCAGACCGGGCAGTCCGTTTCATCAGATTGGCTTGGATCGGAGTACTGTCTCTAGCGAAGGGCATACTGCGACGTCGGCCAACCGTCGGCAGCGCCAACTGACTTTCGGGGTCCCACTAGCCCTCGGAGGTCACTATGCCCCAGACGTTGGTTTCATCAGGTTCGGCGGCCCGAGCGGCCGTGCGTTCGTTTCCCCGGTTTGATTGCACGCTCAGATCTGCCGGTCTTGACGCGGCGTGGGTGCGTGTCACCGGTGAGTTGGACATGGCGACCGCGCCACAGCTCGCCGAGATGCTCGGACGCGCGCAAGAAAGCTCGCCACGCCTTGTGCTCGATCTGCGTCAGGTCACATTCATCGATTCCGCGGGCGTGCATGTGATTCTCACCGCGAACGTCCGCGCCATCGCAGCGGGGCGCCGCCTGGTGCTCGTGCGTGGCCCGTCCCAGGTCGACCGCGTACTCGTCGTGGCCCCAGCCTCAGACGCGTTGGAGATCGTCGACCTGGACCCCGTAGAACCGCCTGTCCAAGCCCTCTTAAAGCTCGTGCACAGACATCGCGCGGGCCAGCGAGGCTCTTAACCGCGCCCCTGAGTACTACCGATCACTAGGCCTACCCGAAGGTACGGTCGACACTTGGGGCTGTGCCCACCTCTGTGGTACGACTTAGCTTGGGATCGGAACCAAGGGAGCTCCTGGGGGAGCTGACGGGCGCAGGCCGAGGGGCTTGGCTGGCGTGACGCGGCAGCCGGGAAGCGACCATCATCAGTGGAGCGAAGGGGGCGGGGGAGTGCAACGTATTGACCGATTTATTGGTCTGGCGGCCGTCGTTGGCGCAATAGCCGTGCCGGCCAGCGCGCAGGCCTACAACTGTCATAGCTGGAAATGCGTCAACAAGGCGCTGAACAAGATGCAGAAGCAGGTCACCTTCGATAACAGGGCGGTCGGAGTCCTTCTGAACTGCATCGCCGAGGTGCCATTCACCTCCTACGGAGACCCGAAGGGGACGTTCGGCTACACCTACAGCAAGGACGGCAGCACCACCCACTACACCACTGCGCTCGACCTCACATATTCCGGTGATGCCGTCGGCGCGTGGATGCTGGCTGACAGTTGCAACTCGAAGAAGACCGCCTCGATCGCTCGTGCCCACGTTGGCCGGCGACCGGCTGGTCTGGGGCCAATCGCGGCGGAAATGAACTTCTCATCGGGAGCCGTGAACCGGTAACCACCGCCCGACATGCTCGTCTGGAGTGAGGCTTGCCTTACCCGCCGGTAGCTGTCACCGTGACGGCATGGCCACACGGGGCTTCTTTGGCCGCCAGCGAGCGCCAGCGGGGATGGCAGATCGACTCCCGCCGGGGCAGTACTTCGAAGAGGGATTTCCGGTCCTGACCGCCGGTGCGACGCCGCACATTCCCACTAGCGAGTGGAGCTTCACGATCGAGGGCCTGGTCGCCGAGCCACGCACATGGAGCTGGGAAGAGGCCCACGCACTTGGAGCCTCGAGCTTCCACGGCGACATCCACTGCGTGACGCGATGGTCCAAGCTCGACACGAACTTCGGCGGCGTATCCGTCGACGCCCTGCTTGACGCGGTCCAGATCGATGACGCCGCCACTCACGTGTTGGCCTTCTGCTACGGCGGCTATACGACCAACCTGCCGTTGGCCGACGTCCGCGGGGGCCAGGCCTGGGTAGCGTGGGAATTCGAGGGCCAGCCCTTGCCGGCCGAGCATGGCGGCCCGGCCCGCCTGCTGGTCCCCCACCTGTACTTCTGGAAGTCGGCCAAGTGGGTCAAGGGACTGAGGCTGCTCGACCACGACCAGCCGGGTTTCTGGGAGCAATACGGCTACCACAATTACGGAGACCCATGGAGAGAGCAGCGCTTCCAGGGCGACTGACCGGCGGGGAGGAACAATCCGACGGGGTGCAGCCGGTGCCCTGGCAGACGGGGACCGTGACCGCCATCCACACCGAGACACCGCGGGCCAAGTCCTTCCGATTGCGGCTGCCAGAGTGGCGCGTCCACCGCCCCGGCCAGTACTACACGCTGCGTCTGACCGCCCCCGACGGCTACCAGGCGGTGCGCTCGTATTCGATCGCTTCAAGTCCGCTCGACGTGGGCGAGATCGAGCTGACCGTCGACTGCCTGATGGACGGCGAGGTGTCCCCGTTTCTGCACGACGTCGTCGAGATCGGCGACGAACTCGAGGTGCGGGGGCCACTCACCGAGTACTTCACCTGGGAGGGCAGCTCGCCCGTGCTGCTGGTCGGCGGAGGCTCCGGGGTCGTCCCCCTGATGTCGATGCTCCGCTACCGACGGCGGGCGGTGCCGGAGGCCGAGGCCCGGCTTCTCTACTCGGTTCGTTCGCCCGAC
Source organism: uncultured Solirubrobacterales bacterium (assembly GCA_963849455.1). Lineage (GTDB taxonomy): Bacteria > Actinomycetota > Thermoleophilia > Solirubrobacterales > Solirubrobacteraceae > Palsa-465. The sequence continues at coordinate 740,360 of CAWKHE010000005.1, forward strand.
GATGTCTTCTATCGCGACGAGCTCGGCGCAGAGACCACCATTACCTACACCCGGCGGACGCCGGCCAACTGGACCGGGGCGACAGGGCGGATCGACGCCGAGCTCCTAGGTCGGCTGGCGTGGCCCGAGGGGCTGGCCTACGTGTGCGGCCCGAACGGATTCGTGGAGAGCGCCACCGAGCTCTTGATGGAGATCGGCTACGGGCCGGAGCGGCTCCGTACCGAGCGCTTCGGGCCCACCTGAGGCGGCGACGCTAGGTGCTCGCCACAGCTCGCTCGACGGCGGGTTCGGTGTCGGGCTGGTCGCGCCGCAGAAATAGGTACACGCCAACGATCACGCCCAGCAGGGTCCACACCCCCCAGACGATGCCCTGGCCGACCTGGGTGACGATCGGGCCCGGGCAGGCATCGGAGATCCCCCATCCGAGGCCGAAGATGATGCTGCCGACGATGTGACTGCGGCCGACTGTCTCCCTGGGCCAACTCACGGGCTGCTTGGTGATCAGGGCTCGGGTCTGGCGTCGGCGGAGGATCAGAAGCCCGAGTGTGGCCACCAGTACCGCGCTGGCGAAGAACAGGAACAGATACGCCTTCTGAAACAGGAGAGCTTGGCGAATGACGACCGGGCTGGTCATGCCGCTCCACGACAGCATCACCCCGAAGACGACCCCGATGCCAAGGCCGGTCAGGCGCGTCCTCATGCCAGCGCCCTGGTCACGAAGGTGACGATGATCGCAACCCCGAAGAACGTGGCCGTCGCTGCTAGCGCGGCGGGGGAGAGCATCGCCGTGCCACTCAGGCCGTTGCCCGACGTGCAGCCACCCGCGAGCTTGGCTCCGTAGCCGATCAGTACACCGGCCAGAACGAGGATCGGCGCGATCAGCACCTGGTCTGAGCCGCGCAGGCTCGCCGTGAGCCATCCGTACCCGTGAAAGTCCGGACCGCCGGCGACGACGGCGAACCCGGCGCCACCGAGGACGATCCCGATCAAAAACCAGCCGCGCCAGTCCAAGCGCAACGATCGGCGCAGCACGCGCCCGACGATCTCGGAGTAGCCACCGGTGACGCCGAGGCGACCGTTGATGAGCAAGCGGGCCGCGACCACGCACAGACCCATGACCGGACCAGCTATGTACCAGGGCAACTGGTGGTGCAGCATGGAGCGCTCCCTTTCGGAAAATTGGTCGCGGATTATTGCTGACCGCTGAAAAAGGCGGTCAGGGCTTCGGCGACCTGTTCGGGCTGATCCTCGATCAGGAAGTGGCTGGCGTCGATCGCGTGACCGCGGAGGTCCTCCGCCCACGGGCGCCAGACCTCAAGTACGTCGCCGTAGAAGATCGGAAGTGCGCCGCGTGCCGCCCACAGGGCGAGAACGGGACAGTCGATCGTGCCCCCGGCCTCGTCGTGCTCGAGGTCGATGCCCGCGCCGGCGCGGTAGTCCTCGCATATCGCCTGCACCGTGCCGGGGTCGCGCAGCTGGTTGCGGTAGGCGTCCATGACCTCACCCGGATAGCGGCCCGGGGCGACACCCAGCCCGATCCGAGCCAGGTGCTCGTCGACGAAGTCAGCGGCGCCAGCCAGGATCAACCGCTCCGGGAGTGGGGCGGGCTGGGCGAGGAACGGCCAGTGCCAGTAGAGCAAGGCGGACACCCGGTCCATCCGGCGCCAGACCTCGGCGGTGGGCACGACATCCATCACGGCTAGGCGCTCGACGCGGTCGGGGCAATCAAGGGCCATCCGGTAGCCGACGCGGCCACCCCGATCGTGTCCGGCGACGGCGAAGCGTTCGTGACCGAGGGCGGCCATCGCCGCGACCAGGTCCGCGGCCATGGCCCGCTTGCTGTGCGCCGAATGATCCTCGGTCGGCTCGGGCCGGAAGGAGTCTCCGTACCCCGGCAGGTCAGCGGCCACGACCGTGAACTGGGAGGCCAACAGCGGCCCGGCATCGCGCCACATGAGGCTCGACTGGGGATAGCCGTGCAGGACCAGCAGCGGCGGTCCGCTACCGCCGACCTGGGCGCGGATCGTCCCGCGTGGCGTCTCCAGTTGGTGGCGTTCAAAGCCGGCGAACATCGGCTGATCTTAGGTGGGTCCTACCAGTGGATTGCAGACAGGTCGTCGACCACGGTGCTGGCCCCCGCGAGGTCGGTGTCGGCGTGGGTCGTGCGGAGGGCGACGACCCGCGTTCCGGCGGTCACAGCGGCCTCGATGCCCGCCGGAGCATCCTCGAGTGCCACGCACAGTCCTGGCTCGAGGCCGAGCAGCCTGGCCGCGAGCAGGAAGCACTCGGGGTCGGGCTTCCCGCGCACGACCATGTCGGACGACACGATCGACCTGGGGCCGGGGCAGGCCGGCCGCGTTCAACCGGACTCGGGCCAGAGCGGTCGAGCACGACGTGACGATGGCCAAGCGGCGGCCGCTGGCCAGCAGCGCTCCCGCCCCCGGCGTGGCCACGACGCCATCCGGGTCACCGACCTCGGTGCGCTCGACGCGCTCGGCCTCCGCATCCGGGTCATCGTCCGGGGCGAGTAGGGCCACGGTTTCCCGGGACGGGCGCCCGTGGGCGAAACGCAGTACGTCGGCCGGCTCGAGTCCATGCCGGAGCGCGAAGTCAGTCCATACCCGCTGCACCGGCGCCGAGGAGTCGACCAGCGTCCCGTCGAGGTCGACCAGAAGCGCTGAGGCGGAATCGACCAGCTCCTGCGCAGTCAATGGGGGTACAGGCCGCCGTCGACAGAGATGACCTGGTTGGTCACGTAGCCGTTGGCGATCACGGCCACGGCCAGATCAGCGACTTCCTCGGGTCGCCCCAGGCGTCCGACGGGAATCCGTCCGCGCAACTGCACAGGGTCCCCCGGGAGCATCCCGGTATCGGTGATGAGGGCCGGGGCGAGCGCGTTCACGGTCACCCCCGATCCGGCGTAGCGGGAGGCGAGGTAGTGGGTGAGCCCGTGCAGGCCCGCCTTCGAGGCCGCGTAGTGAGGACCGACGATCCCGCCGGTCAGCGCCGCTACGGACGACATGAACAAGACGCGGCCGAAAGCGCGATCGACCATGGCCGGGATCGCGCGCTGAGCGAGCAGAAACGGGGCGCGCAGGTTAACGGCCACCATCTCGTCGAAGTCCTCGGCGGTGACCTCCTCGAGAGACTGCACGCGGCCCAGGCCGGCGTTGGCGACCAGAATGTCCAGCGGCCCGAGTTGACCCACGGCAGCGTCGACCAGGCGCCGGGCGGAACCCGTGTGGCGCAGATCAGCACCCACGGCGACAGCGCGCCCGCCCGCAGCCTCGATCCGCTCGGCGAGGGCTCGGGCGCTCGCCTCACCCCCTCCGTAGCCGAGGGCAACCGCGGCGCCGGCGGCAGCCAGACGCTCCCCGATCGCGGCACCGATTCCGCCGCTGGCTCCGGTGACCAGAGCTGCCAGGCCCGAAAAGGTCTCGCTGTCGATCATGCCCCCATTCTGCACGCCAGGGGGCGTTCGAGCCCACCGCGGTTGGATTGACCGCGGCGGACCCGGATTGGCGGCTAGCTGCTGGAGCTCGCCGTGCTGCGGCTGCCGGAGCCGCCATTGCTCGAACGGCTGCTGCCCGAGGAGCTGCGGCTGGAGGCGCTGCCTCGGCTCGAGGTGCCGGAGGGCCGGCGACGGGAGCGCGAGCTCGAGGCTGAGCGACGGCGCCGCGTGGACGTCGAGCGCTGATCGCGCGGGATCTCGGCCCGGACGACCTCCTTCACCAGGCGCTGCAACTCGGTGTCGAGGTACTTGGCCATACGCTCCTCTTCGCGGCGGATACGACGCGCGAGCTGCGCGGTGTCCTTGTCGCCGACCTCAGTGGCCAGAGTCTCGATACGCGTGTAGATGGCGATCTCGACGTGCTCCTCACGAAGCTCCTCCTGCACGTTGCGCAGGTGGGTCTCCGGCTGTGAGGTGGCCAGCGCGCGGGCCGTGCCGATCTGGCCCTTGACGGCGGCCACCGTCTTGCCGGCGAGCTCCCCGACGACGTTCGGAACTCCGCGGACGCTCGGTGCTGATCCGGGGTCGCCACCGAGCTCGCGAATGCGCTTGCCGGTGCTGCGCTTGTGCTCGCGCGTCTCCTTCAGGTGTCCCTCAAGACGCTTGCGGTAACTGGCCTTTTCAGTCAGCGCAATATGCGCGGTGAGATCGGCCTCGAGTTCGGCCTCCTTGGCGTGAGCTTCGCTCAGCCACGCGACCAGTTTCGTGTCTCTCTGATTCAGCTTTTTATCTTTGGGCATTGTCTTGAGCTGCCCGCGGCGGAGGCTGCTGAAACGCGGATGTACCAGGCCTAGGGAGGCCCGCCCGGGGGTGCCAGGCGCGGGCGCGGTATACGGCGCGGGCCGGTTAGCGTTGCGCTAACGTCTGGCGCAGTTCAGGCGGCTGGAATCCGGCTTACCTGGGCCTACATCCGATGTTAGGCAGAACGATCGCCGCAGCGGTCTTCTGAATGTCATCGCTCCCTTCAACTGTCAAGGAGGCGCATGACCGCGACCAACATCCACAGATACGAGTCACCAACAACCGCTTTGGCTGGCGTAGACACCGGCACCCTGTTTGCCCGACTTCGCGCGCAGTCCGACAGTGCAGCCCGCGAGGAGCTGGTCACGCGGTTCACTCCCCTGGCCCGGAAGCTGGCCTCGCGATACCTCAATCCGTACGAGCCGTTCGATGACCTGATGCAGGTGGCGAGCATCGGGTTGCTCGGAGCGATCGACCGCTTTGATCCCGACCGGGGCGTCGGTTTCCCGTCCTTTGCCATCCCCACCATCCTTGGAGAGCTGAAGCGCTACTTCCGGGGTACCGGCTGGTCAGCCCATGTTCCTCGCGGCGCCCAGGAGCTGGCCATGCGCGTCGACCAGGTCTCGCGGCAATTCCAGGCCCGCAGCGGGCGCACGCCTCGAGTGGGGGAGCTAGAGGACATGCTCGGCCTCTCAACCGAGGACGTACTCACCGGCCTTGAGGCCGGCTCGGCCCACTACTCGGTCTCGCTCGATGCGCCGGTGGCGGCCACCGGTCCGGACTCCGAGCCCGAGCCATTGGCGAACACGATCGGAAGTCCGGATGAGCGTCTCAGCCTGATCGAGACGAGTCTGTCGGTCAGCGCGGCGATGAAGCGCTTGCCTCGGCTCGAGCGCGAGGCGCTGCACCTCCGTCTCACCGAGGACCTCAAGCAGACTGAGATCGCCGAGCGTCTGGGCTGCTCACAGATGCAGGTCTCGCGGTTGCTGCGGAGGGCGGCCTCGACCGTCCGTGAGCTGACCCAGGTCAGTCGTACCGCCTGATCGTCGTTCCGGTCCCGCGGGCCGCTGCCAGTTCTCTAGGGCGGCGGAGGCGCGGGACCGGTTTCGATTCTCTAGGGGCGGCGCGCGGGACCGAGTTCGATTTGGTGTCTATATGGCACCAAATCGAACCCGTCCCGGTCAGGCTGTGGGTGCTGGTCCGGTGAGGCTGTGGGTGCTGGTCGGGTCAGGCTGTGGGGTGCTGGTCCGGTCAGGCTGTGGGTGCTGGTCCGGTCAGGCTGTGGGGTGTTGGTCCGGTCAGGCTGTGGAGTGCTGATCCGTATCCCCGACGTCGGAATCATCGTCGGCCGGACTGGCCGGGAGCTTATCCGCCGCCTCGCTACCTGAACCGCCTTCGGCACCCGGCTCTCCGGGCTGATCCTCGGCGTGCTCGCGCTGCTCTTGTTCGTCGTGACGCTTCTCTGTCATGACCGGTGACTACCCGGACTGCCGACCGAAAAACTTGTACTTACGGACTCCGGGGTGGGTAGTGGGAGCCGGAACCGAAAACCGGACACAGGAGGAAGTCACGTGCGGGCAGTGACCTATCACGGCAAGCGAGACGTGCGCGTCGACGACGTGCCCGACCCGACCATCGAGGAGCCGACCGACGCGATCGTGCGCATCACGTCGACCGGTATCTGTGGCTCTGATCTGCACCTGTACGAGGTCATGGGCGCGTTCATGGACGAGGGAGACATACTCGGTCACGAGCCGATGGGAGTCGTCGAGGCGGTGGGTTCAGCGGTCGAGCACATCGCCCCCGGCGACCGCGTCGTGATCCCATTCAACATCTCGTGCGGTAGCTGCTGGATGTGTGATCAGGAGCTGTTCTCGCAGTGCGAGACCACCCAGGTGCGCTCGCAGGGGAAGGGCGCGTCGCTGCTCGGCTACACAAAGCTCTACGGGCAGGTTCCGGGCGGTCAGGCCGAGCTCCTGCGCGTTCCGCAGGCTCACTTCGGCCCGATCAAGGTCCCCGAGGGTCCACCGGACGAGCGGTTTGTGTATCTGTCAGACGTACTGCCGACAGCGTGGCAAGCGGTTGAGTACGCAGCCGTGCCTCCCGGGGGCACGGTCGCCGTGTTCGGGCTGGGTCCCATCGGTCAGATGGCAGCGCGGATCGCTTTACGTCAGGGCGCAGGCGAGGTGTTCGGAATCGATCTCGTGCCCGAGCGGTTGGAGATGGCAGCCCGGCATGGGGTCCATCCGATCGACGTCCAGAATGGCCTCGAGGCGCCGGAGGCGCTGCGCGATCTGACCGCCGGACGCGGTCCTGATTCGGTGATAGACGCGGTGGGCATGGAGGCGCACGGGGCCCCGATGGGCAAGCTGGCTCACGACCTGGCTGGGCTGCTACCCGACGCCGTGACCCAGGTGATGATGGAGAAGGCGGGTCTGGACCGGCTCAGTGTGCTGCACGCGGCGATTGACACCGTGCGACGCGGGGGAACCATCTCACTCAGCGGCGTCTACGGCGGTGCCGCAGATCCGATGCCGATGATGGACCTGTTTGACAAGCAGATCCAGCTCCGCATGGGCCAGGCAAACGTCAAGCACTGGATCGACGACATCCTGCCCCTGGTGACCGGGGAGGAGGACCCGCTCGGCGTTGAGGATCTGGCCACCCACAAGCTGCCACTGGACCAGGCGCCCCACGCCTACGAGATCTTTCAGAAGAAGGAGGACGGTGCCATCAAGGTCCTGCTCGAGCCCTGACCGCGCGGGCCTCGCCGATGTTTAGGGGCCGGGACGCCGGGTAGACGCGCGCCTATGTGGCTGAGTTTTCCCGTCTTGATCCTGGTCATCCTGATGATCATCGGCGGCATCATCGGTGGGGGCGTGTTCACGCTCGTGCTCGTGCCGGTGGCCGCGATCATCTTCATCGTGTCGATCGTGGTCTCGGGCTGGAGCCGATCGCAGGAGGGGGGCGAGAACCCCAGCGAGGCCTCACTCACCGGCGACCCCCTACCGCACTCAGGCCGGCGGAACATGCCGGCTTCCCCAGCCAGCCCCGACGATCTGGTCAACGCGCGTCAGCACGAGCAGTAGCGCCGGCTCGGACGCAGGGCCGGCGGTGCAAGCATCGGCGTCCTCCTCAGGGTCGGCGGCCGACCCCGGTTAGTAGCTCGCGGATGCGCCCGGGCCCGCTCGTCGACCGGGCCAGGGGCGGGGTGGGGAAATCCGCGGCCTCGGCGAGTCCGGTCAGCAACTCCCGGAGGGTGGCGCCGGCGTCGCGGGCCGGAGCCCAGCCGAGCTCGGAGCGGGCGCGCGCGGTGCTCATGATCGGCACCCCCAGCGCCATGTCGAACCATCCCGGCTCGGCGGGTTGCAGCCGCGCCGCATAGCTGGCCGCGGCCACGGCACGGACCGGTGCTGCGGGAACCGGCACCCGCCGGGCACCGAGGATCCGGGCCAGCTCCTGAGGATCGAGGACCGGCTCGGCGGCGAGGTTGTACGCGCCGCGCGCGTCGCTGAGAGCGGCCCGGGCGTAGGCGTCACCGACATCATCGGCGTGCACGGCCTGAAAGCGCAGGCGGGGAACATCGGGAATCACCGGGATCCGACCGGGGCGGGCCAGCCGACCGGGCACGAATGGGCCCAGGAAGAGGCGCCGGATCTCGGTCGCGGCCTGAGCTTTGAAGATCAAGCCCGGACGCATCCGCACCACTCGCAGCTCGGGGTGTTCTCGTTGCAGGCGGTCCAGACTCCGCTCAACCGCCGCCTTGTGGCGTGAGTAGAACGAGCTGGGAATGCCCTGGGTCGGCCAGCTCTCATCCACGGCCCGGTTCTTGGGGCCGGGGGAGTAGGCGCCGACCGAGGAGGCATAGACCAGCGCGGGCACGCCGGCGGCGACCGCGGCGGCGAACACCCGGTCGCTGCCCTCGACATTGACCGCGCGGGTAATCCGCTCGTCACGACCGGGTTGGATCAGCCACGCCAGGTGGATGACGGCATCGGCACCGCGCAGGATCGGGACCAGGTCGTCACCGGTGATGTCGGCGGCCACGAAGCTCGCATGAGCGAGCTCCCGAACCGGTCGTCGCCGGGCCACGGCGACGATCTCCGGCGCCGGATCGCGGTCGGCCAGAGCGGCCACGACGCTGGTCCCGACGTTGCCAGTGGCCCCGATGACGACGACGCGCACGGCCTAGACGCTCCAGAAACGGTCGGTCATCGTTGGCCCGTTACCCCGTGTCGGCGTGGCAATCACCACCACGAGGCGGGTTCCGGGTCCACGGCCGGGGTAACGTCACGTCGATGACGAGCCTCCAGACTGAACCCGAACGCCGATCGATCGCTGAGGAGCATTCCCCGGGGCGCGAGCGTCCGCTGGCCAGCTACGGGGTGCTCATGGGTACGTTCAGTGGCCTGGCGGCGGCGTTTGCTGCCTGGTTTCACCGCTCGGAGCGCGAACTGCCCGACCGGATCGATCCTCGTGACCTGGCCCTGCTGACCGTGGCCAGCCACAAGGCCGCGCGAATGATCGCCAAAGACCGGGTGACCAGCGCTGTGCGGGCGCCGTTCACGCGCTTTCAGGGTGACGCCGGTCCGGGCGAGGTCAACGAGGCGGCCCGTGGCCGCGGACTACGGCGGGCGGTGGGCGAACTGCTGGTCTGCCCGTACTGCCTGGGCATGTGGACGAGCGCTGCGCTGACGGCGTTGCTGCTCGTATTCCCGCGGTTCACGCGCTGGTTCGCGTCGGTGCTGACCATGTTCTACGGCTCGGAGTTGCTGCAGTTCGTCTACCGCCGCGTGGAGAACTCCAGCCGGGGGTGAAGGCAGACGAGCCCGGCGGGCTCAGCGCAGGCCGACGAGGCAGGCGATGCCCAAACCGGCCGCGCCGGCGGTCCACCAGGCGATGTAATCGCCAATGTGCCCCGAATGGAGCCGGCGGATGCTGCGCATAGCGGCGCGGGTCGGGCCGGTGAGGCGGGTGGGAAGACCTTCGCGGAGCGGGCGTCCGAACAGTCCCAGGGCCGCGGTGCCCACCGCTCCGGCCACCGCCAGCACCGAGTAGAGCAGGTCGATCGCCTGCTCGTGGCTGGTGGTGGCGTGGGCCCACCGCACCGGGAGTCCCTGCAGGACCCAGCGGGCATACGCGCCGTGGTCAATGAAGCGGGCGGCGTTGCTTTCGACGGCGGGGACGAAGTCAGGGATGAGCCCGACCACGGCGGCCAGGATCAGCAGCACCGCGGGCACGACCATCATCAGCACCGGGGTGTTGTCGCGCTCGCCCCGCGTGTCGTCGACCCGCTCCTCGGCCGCCCGCGCCTGGCGCGGGTCGGGTCCTTCGGCCGGCCCCCAGCCCATGAAGATGCGGCCGGTCACGCGCAGCACCGCGCCGCCCGTGACTGCGGAGACGAGGATGAAGACGGCGATCAACCACCCGTAACCCGCGTCGCCGGCCGCCCCCTCGAGCAGCGACTTGCCGAAATAGGTGGTCAGGCCCGGGGCGGCGGTCAGCAGCAGGGCGCCAACGACCATCAGCACCCCGACGAAGGGCACGGCGCGACCCCGGCCGTGCAGATCGAACTCATCGATGGTGGCGAAGCGATGCAGAAGCACTCCCGCGCACATGAACAGCGCTCCCTTGGTCAGCCCGTGGCCGACGAGGTAGACGCCGATCCCGGCCAGCGCCTTGGCGCTCGAGCAGCCCGATGCCGCAGATGAACATCCCGACGTGGCTGATGGTGGAGAAGGCCAGCAGACGCTTTATGTGCCTCTGCATCACGCACATGAACGCGCCGAGGAGGGCCGTGACCACGCCCAGCGCGATCAGGATGGCCCGCAGGGCGTTGGCGTGGGGGCCCATCGGCCCAGCGAAGATGACCCAGTAGATCCGGGCCACCGCGTAGATCCCGAGTTCCACCATGACACCGGAGAAGAGAACGCATACCGGGACCGGGGCAACGGCGTGCGCATCGGCGAGCCAGAAGTGAAGCGGCACGGCGGCCGCCTTGGTCAGGAAGCCGAGCGAGCAGCAGGACCATGGCCACGATGACCAGCGCATCGGCGTGGTGGCCGTTCAGCGCCGCGCCGATCTGGGCCATGTTCAGCGCGCCGGTGCGCGCGTAGAGCAGGGCGACGCCGATGAACATCGCGTAGCCGCCGATGCTGTTGGTGATGGCGAAGTTGATCGCTCCCTGCAGCGGCGCTCGCTCCTCGATCCGGTAGGCGGTGAGGGCAAACGCGGCCGCGCTCATCAGCTCGAAGAAGACGATCAGGTTGAACAGGTCCCCGGTCAGGCAGAAGCCCACCATGCCGGCCATGAACAGCAGCATCAGGCCGTGGAAGAGACCCTTGACGGCGTCGAAGTAGCGCACCGAGTAGATCAGCGCGGCAGCTGACCAGCAGCGCCGCGAAGGCGGCCAGGCCCGCACCCAGCGGATCGATCGACAATGAGATCCCGATTGCGATCCCGTGGTGGGGCCGGTAGCCGCCCACCCAGTAGGCGAAGGGCTGCGTGGCCGCGTGCACGGCCAGGAGCACGCACAGCGCGCAGACGGAGATCGCCGCCAGGACCGCGGTTCCGTCCTCCAGCCAGCGCGGCGCGAAGGCGCCGGTCGCGACCAGCAGGGGGCCGGCCAGGAACGGGACGACGACCGGCAGGGCGGAGAGGGGGTACACGGCTTAGTTGCGGCGATCCCGGACGGGCGGACTCACGCCGCTAGTCGCGCAGGAGGCGCAGGTCGGCCGGATCAAGGCTGCCGAACCGCTTGTGGGCCTGGACCACGAGGGCGAGCAGGAGCGCGGTGACCGTCGCCTCGATGACGACGTCGGTGAGCACCAGCACCTGGACGACGGGATCGACCAGCCGCGAGCTGTGCGGGATGTCGGCCACGATCGGCGCCTTGGCTCCGGCCCGGTAGCCGATGCCGAGCAGAACCAGATAGGTCGAGGACTGGACCACGGTCAGGCTGAGCACGGTGCGGACCAGGTTGGTGCTGGAGACGACCCCCCAGAGCCCGATCAGGAACAGCCACGCCGCCGCGGCGTAGGGGAGAAAGCTCACTCACCCTCCTCGCCGGCGATGATCAGGCGCCTGATCCAGGAACTCCGTCCAGACGAGCAGGAAAGCGCCGGTCACCTCGAGGCCCACGGCGATGCTGTTGAGCGGGATCATCCCGGCCGAGAGCAGCTCACCTGGGGTGCCGAGGGGCAGGAAGTTCTTCAGGAAAACGCTGGCGAACACGAGCCCGGCCAGGCCGATCAGGGTGTACCCCGCGGCGCCGGCCGATTCGGCCGCCTCGAGCATCCATTCGGGGGCGAGGCGCTTGAGGATCAGGTAGCGCCCGGCGATCAGGACGGCCAGCGGTCCGGCGGCGAGTATCGATGCCGCCCTGGAAGCCGCCGCCGGGCGTGAGGGCGCCGTGGAGGACGACGTAGCCGCCGAGCGCGATCAGCAGCGGGATGAGCACGAGCGAGGTCATGCGCAGCGCCGGCGCTGGCGCCGGCGAAGCGGTGGTCCTCGATGCGCCGGCTGCGGTCGGTCTGCTCGTCGCCGCTCGGAGGCGGCGCAGGAGCACGGCTACCCCGGCCACCGAGGTGAAGAGGATGAACTCCTCGCCCAGGGTGTCGAAGGCGCGGATGTCGAAGTTCAGGGCCGTGACGATGTCGGTGGCGTGGCGCAGGTGGGGCTCGATCCGGTCCAGAAGCAGTCCGTAGATCCCGTGGTAGTCGCCGAAGGCGGGCAGACCGTCGCAGTCCGATAACGAGCACGACGCCCAACGCCGGGCCGGCGAGCGCGAACAGGATCAGCCGCGCGCGCCGGCTCACGAGTCGTCCCGGCCTTCCTGCTCGCGTCCTGGCTGCGGATCTTGCGCAACGCGGCGAGGATGATCAGCGGCATGCCGACGCCCGAGACGACGATCTCCGACAGGGCGACGTCGGGAGCCTGGAAGGTGAAGAAGAGGATCGCCAGGGTGAATCCGAAGATGCCCAGGACCATGGTTTGACGCAGTGGCTCGGGGGTGAGGACCACGGCTGTCCCGGCGACCACCACGACAATCAGCGCCGTCGTCTGCAATGCGCTCATTGCGATCGCCGCTCGACGTGGTCCTCGATCCCCTCGCGCCAGTCTCCCCGCTCCCGGATTCGGAAGCTGCGGGCGGTGGCGTGGACGAGCACCGGCCCGATGGCGATCAGCAGGGCGCCGGTGACGAGGGCCTTGTCGCCGATGAGCGAGAAGCCCTCGCGGACCAGGATGGAGATCCCGACCAGCAGCGCGCCATAGCTGGCCAGCCCGACGTAGTGGAGCCGGTCGAAGGCGTCACGCATGACCACGAGCCCCAGCACCGCCGAGCAGCTCGATGGCCACACCGGCTGCGAGCAGAATCGTCACGACGACCTGGTGCAGTTCGCTCACAGGTCGTGTTCCATGAGCCGGGCAAAGGCAAACGCCCCGACCGTCGAGACGACGGCCAGGATCACGGCGAGATCGATGAACGGCTGGCGGTGAAAGCCCTCGGAGAGGACCATCATGACCGTGCAGCCCAGCGTGGCAGCAATTTCCAAGGCGGCCAGGGCGTGGGTCGCCCCCGCGAGTACGCACACCGCCAGGCAGGGCACCAGCGCCGCCGTCAGCACGAGCGCGGCCAGCTGCCACTCGTTCATCCCAGCCTCAGCACGTCGAGATTCTCCGGCCCGCCGGTGCGGTGCAGCTGGTGGACAAGGAGCAGCTGACGCTCGGTATCGACGCCGATGACAATCGTGTTGGGGGCCAGCGATCCGAGGATCTCCGACAGCCCGCGCCGGCCGATGTCCATCGCAGTGTCACCGCCGGCGAAGGGGACGGCGCGGAACCGGCCCCGGGTCCGGCGGGGGTGGCGCAGCTGCGCTGACAACTCGTAGACGACCAGGACCATCTGGATCGGGATCTGGAGCACGGGCCGGTAGGCGCGCAGCAACCAGCTTCCTCGGATCCGGGCCTCGGCGAACCCCTCCGCCAGCGAGGCGGCAAATCCGATCCCCGCCAGCAGGACGACCCCGGCCATGGCGTACAGCTCGGGCAGCATCACCGTGTCGATCAGCACCAGATAGAAACCGGCGGCGAGGGCTGTACCGAGGGCAACGGCGCGCACGCGCTTCATCAGGTCCTCCGATTCATCCGCGGAGGTGATGCCCGCTCCCCGAGCGGCCTAATCTTCGCCGCGGGTACGGTATGCCGGTGACGGAGTCTGTCAGCCCAGCCGCGGAGGACGAGCGGAACGAGACGCCGATCGAGCGCCTGGACCGCAACACGATGGAGCTGCTCAACGAGCTTCGCGTGGCCGGTACCGGGATCCAGATCATGTTCGCCTTCCTGCTCGTGGCCCCGTTCAACACCGGCTTCAAGCATGTCTCCGAGTTCGGCCGCATCGACTACTTCGTCACCTTGATCTGCGTGGCCCTGGCGGCCGTTCTGCTGATGGCCCCGTCCATTCACCACCGGATCCTGTTTCGCCGCGGGGAGAAGCCCTACCTGATCTGGATGGCCAACCGGCTGGCCATCGCGGCCATGGTGTTCCTGACGATCGGGTTCACGGGGATCCTCGTACTGCTCGCCGACGTCGTATTTGGCGGCCCGGCACCGGTGATCATGGGCGTCCTGTCCGCATCGATCATCACCGGACTCTGGTTCGCCCTCCCGCTGGCGCGAAAAGCCTGATTGCCCTTTCGCGGGCGCGACCGGGGGACTAGTCTCAAATGTGTGACATAAGCATGGCCGCCCCGGGTATCCGTGGGCTATAGACAAGAGATTGGAGCCCTTCTGATGACCTCCGCTTTGCACGCTCTCCGCGACCAGGGCACGAGCCCCTGGATTGACTACCTCTCGCGCCCCTTCGTCCGCGAAGGCGATCTCGCCGACCTGATCGAGAAGGGGATCTCCGGAGCGACGTCCAACCCGACGATCTTCCAGGGGGCGATTGCCGACGGCGACGCGTATGACGAGCAGTTGCGCGAAGTCCTCGAGCACGAGCGCGAGCCCAAGGAGGTGTTCCTGGCTCTGGCCCGGGAGGACATTCGCGGGGCCTGCGATCTGTTCATGCCCGTGTTCGAGCGCAACGAGAAGACCCGCGACGGGTGGGTCTCGCTGGAGGTCGATCCCAATCTGGCCCACGACACCGAGGGCACCGTCACCGAGGCCAAGCGCCTGCACGCCATGATCGACCGCCGCAACCTGTTCATCAAGATCCCCGGCACCCAGGAGGGTCTGCAGGCGATCGAGGACACCATCGCCGCCGGCATCCCCGTCAACGTGACGTTGCTGTTCTCGCTTGATCGCCATCGCGAGGCGGCCGAGGCCTACATCCGCGGCCTGCGCCGCCTGCACGAGGGCGGGGGCGACCTCAGCACTGTCGCCTCGGTGGCGTCCTTCTTCGTGTCGCGCGTCGACACCGAGGCCGACAAGCGCCTGGACGCGATCGGCGGCCACGACGATCTCAAGGGCACGCTGGCCATCGCCAACGCCAAGCTGGCCTATCAGACCTACCTGGAACTGTTCCGCGGCGCGGACTGGGAGGAGCTCGAGAAGCACGGAGCCTCCCCGCAGCGCTGCCTGTGGGCCTCGACCTCGACCAAGAACCCCGACTACCGCGACGTCCTCTACGTCGAGGAGCTGATCGGTCCCAACACGGTCAACACGATGCCGCGGGAGACGATCGACGCGGTCCTCGACCACGCGAAGGTGGAGCGCACGCTCGACCGCGATGTCGACAAGGCGCGCGAGATCATGGACCGCTTCGCTGAGGCCGGCGTCGACTACGACGACGTCGTCAAGGTGCTCGAGGACGAGGGCGTCAAGAAGTTCGCCGACTCGTTCAAGGAGCTGTTCGCCGGCGTCCAGGAGAAGCGCGAGCAGTTCGTCGCCGCCTGACGGGTCCGAGGCATTGTTCGGGCGCGGACAATCGAGGAGCAGATGCCAGTAGAACCGCGGACAGCCGGGTAGGGTGCGGGCGTGTCGTTGCGATCACGCCTGACCCCACCCCTGGTTCGGCAACTTCGTAACGATCCGCTCGGCCTGAGCCGGGCCGCCCGCTCAGCGCACTCGGAGACGCTGCAGCCGCGCACCGCCACCGCTGATCGCGTGGCCAGATCGGTCTGCCCGTACTGCGCGGTCGGGTGCGGGCAGCGCGTCTACGTCAAGGACGAGAAGGTCGTCCAGATCGAGGGGGATCCCGACTCGCCGGTCTCCCGCGGGCGGCTGTGTCCGAAGGGATCGGCCTCCGAGCAGCTCGTCAACTCGCCGACTCGAGAGACCAAGGTGCGCTACCGAGCTCCCGGCGCCACAGACTGGCAGGACCTGTCCCTCGAGCAGGCCACCGACATGATCGCCGAGCGGATGCTGAAGACGCGCGAGGAGACCTGGGAGAGCCAGACCGACGACGGCAGCCCGCTGAATCGGACGCTCGGGATGCACTTCCTGGGCGGGGCGACGCTGGACAGTGAGGAGAACTACCTGATCAAGAAGTTCTTCACCGCCGCCGGGGCGGTGTCGGTGGAGAACCAGGCCCGGATATGACACAGCTCCACGGTCCCCGGTCTGGGGGCCTCGTTTGGGCGCGGTGGCGCCACCGGCTTCCAGCAGGACCTGCAGAACTCTGACTGCATCCTGATCATGGGTTCCAACATGGCCGAGCAGCACCCGGTCGGTTTCCAGTGGGTGATGGAGGCCAAGGAGCGGGGGGCAAAGGTCATCCACGTCGATCCGCGCTTCACCCGCACGAGCGCCCTGGCCGATCGCCACGTCGCCGTGCGGCCGGGCAGCGACATCGTGTTTCTGGGCGGCCTGGTCAACTACATCTTCGAGCACGACGCGTGGTTCAAGGACTACGTCCAGAGCTACACCAACGCGCCGGTCCTGATCCGTGAGGACTTCGTCGACGCCGAGGACAATGACGGCTTCTTCTCGGGCTGGGACCCCGAGTCCAAGGCCTATGACATACGTTCCTGGGGTTACGACGAGACGGACACCGAGACGGCTTCCGGTCGACGCGAGCAGGAAGGGGACGTCTCCGGTGAGCAGGCTCACGGCGCCCACGGCATGAAGCTCGTGAGGGGCGAGCCGCCCAACGTGGACGAGACGATGCAGCACGAGCGCTGCGTCCTGCAGATCACCAAACGGCACTTTGCCCGCTACACCCCGGAGCGCGTGGCCGAGCTATGCGGCTGCAGCGAGGAGGAGTTTTTGGCCGTGGCCCAGGCCCTGTGTGAGAACTCGGGTCGCGAGCGGACCTCGGCGCTGGTCTACGCCGTCGGCTGGACGCAGCACACGGTGGGCGTACAGAACATCCGCGCGGCCTCGATCGTCCAGATGCTGCTCGGCAACATGGGTCGTCCCGGCGGCGGCATCATGGCCCTGCGCGGTCACGCCAACATCCAGGGCTCGACCGATATCCCCACTCTCTACAACATCCTTCCGGGCTACATCCCGATGCCGCATCCGGCCGCCGGCAACAGTCTGGACAAGTTCATCGATCTGAACAGTCCGGATACGGGCGCGTGGGGAAATCTGCGCAACTACACGGTGTCGCTGTTGAAGGCCTGGTGGGGTGACGCGGCCACCGAAGAGAACGGCTATCGCTTCGAGAATCTGCCTCGTATCGACGGCGACCACTCTCACTACACGATGATGCTGAAGATGCTCGACGGCGGCGTGCAGGGCATGTTCTGCGTCGGGCAGAACCCCACCGTCGGCTCAGCCAACTCCAAGCTCATGCGGCTGGCGTTGGCCAAGCTCGACTGGCTCGTCGTGCGCGACATGCAGATGGTGGAGACGGCCACGTTCTGGAAGGACTCCCCCGAGCACGAGAGCGGGGAGATCCGCGCGCAGGACATCCAGACCGAGGTCTTCTTCCTGCCGGCGGCCGCGCACACCGAGAAGGAGGGCTGCTTCACAAACACCCAGCGCCTGCTCCAATGGCGCGAAAAGGCCTGCGACCCGCCCGGCGACGCGCGCTCGGACCTGCACTGGATCTACTACCTGGGCCGGAAGGTGCGCGACAAGCTGGCCGGCTCCACCGACCCGAAGAATCGCCCGATGCTGGAGCTGACCTGGGATTACCCCGTGGAGGGGCCGCTGGAGGAGCCCAGTGCGGAAGCGGTGCTGAGGGAGATCGGCGGCCACGGGGCCGACGGCCGGCCGCTGCCGAGCTACGACGATCTCAAACCCGATGGGTCGACCCGCTGTGGCTCCTGGATCCACGCCGGGATCTACGCCGACGGTGTCAACCAGGCCGCGCGCCGCAAGCCGGGCGCAGACCAGAACTGGATCGCTCCGGAGTGGGGCTGGGCGTGGCCCAAGAACGTGCGGATCCTCTACAACCGGGCCTCCGCGGACCCGCAGGGACGACCGTGGTCAGAGCGCAAGCGCTACGTCTGGTGGGACGAGGAGGCCGGCAAATGGACGAGTTTGGGCGATGCGCCGGACTTCCCGGCCACCAAGGCTCCAGACTTCCGCCCGGACGAGGATGACGCCCGTGCCCTGGACGCGATCCGCGGGGACAAGCCATTCATCATCACGCCGGATGGTCGCAGCTGGCTCTACGCGCCCACCGGGCTGGTCGACGGGCCGCTGCCGGTGCACTTCGAGCCTCAGGAGAGCCACGTCCGCAACCCGTTCTCCACCCAGCAGCACAACCCGACCCGGCAGCAGTTTCCACGCCCCGAGAACCCCTATGACCCGGCCGGTTCGGCCCAGGAGGTGTTCCCGTATGTGCTCAGCACCTACCGGCTCACCGAACACCACACGGCCGGCGGCATGTCGCGAACACTGCCCTACCTGGCCGAGCTGCAGCCCGAGTTCTTCGTCGAGGTCTCCCCGGCACTGGCCGCCGAGCGCGAGCTCGAGCACGGTGGCTGGGTGACCGTGATCACCGCCCGCGCGGCCGTTGAGGCGCGGGTGATGGTGACCGACAGGATCAAGCCGCTGCGGATTCAGGGCCGTGAGCTGCACCTGGTCGGGGCCCCGTATCACTGGGGCGGCACGGGGGTGGTCACGGGCGACTCCGCCAACGAGCTGCTGCCGATCGTCCTCGACAACAACGTGCACATCAACGAGTACAAGGCCGCGACCTGCGACGTCCGGCCCGGGCGTCGTCCGCGAGGACCAGCTCGCAACGAGCTCGTGGCCGAATACCGCGAGCGAGCGGGGGTCAAGACGTGAAACTTGCCGTCGAACAGTGGTCGGCCAGCTACGGAGCGCAAGCCAAGCCTCGGAAGGGCTTCTTCACCGACACGTCGGTGTGTATCGGGTGCAAGGCCTGCGAGGTGGCCTGCAAGGAGTGGAACCACGTCCCGGCCGAGCCGCATGGTTTCAGCGGCAAGTCCTACGACAACTCGCTGGCGCTGGGCGCCGACCGCTGGCGCCACGTGGCCTTCATCGAACAGCGGGTGACGGCCGATATCCAGGAGGGCGCCTCCCTGGTCCAGGCCGCGGCCCGCGCCCAGGCCGTGGACGGCGGCGTGGCCACCTACCAGGAGGGCGATGGTGTCCGATGGCTGATGTCCTCCGATGTCTGCAAGCACTGCACCCATGCCGCCTGCCTCGAGGTCTGCCCGACGGGCAGCCTGTTCCGCACCGAGTTCGGGACCGTCGTCGTCCAGGAGGACATCTGCAACGGATGCGGCTACTGCGTGTCCGCCTGTCCCTTCGGGGTCATCGACCGTCGCGAGGACGATGGCCGGGCCTGGAAGTGCACCCTCTGTTATGACCGGCTCAAGGACGATCAAACGCCGGCCTGCGCCAAGGCCTGCCCGACCCACTCGATCCAGTTTGGCGATCTCGACGAGTTGCGCGGGCGGGCACAGGAGCGCGTCCAGAAGCTGCGCGATGCCGGTCAGGACAAGGCCCAGCTGTACCTGTCAGAGGAAACGGACGGGGTGGGGGGAGCCGGTGCGTTCTTCCTGCTGCTCGACGAGCCCGAGGTCTATGGGCTGCCGCCCGACCCAGTTGACACCACGCGCGATCTCGGTTCGATTTACGGGGCGACGGCGGCCGGGGCGCTGGCGCTGGCCGTCGGGATCGCCGCCGCGGTGTTCGGAGGCCCCAGGTGAGCGCGGCGAACGGGCGCGGCTCGGCGACCGAGTCCCCGCGCGCCTCCTATCACGGCCAGCCGATCCTCAAGGCGCCGGTCTGGAGCAAGGAGATCCCCAACTACCTGTTCATGGGCGGCCTGGCCGGCGCCTCGGCCACGCTGGCCTACACCGCCGAGCTGAGGGGCGCGGACGAGTTGGGCCGCCGGGCCTGGATCTCCTCCACGGCGGCGCTCATGGCCTGTCCGCCGCTGCTGATCATCGATCTCGGCCGCCCGGAGCGGTTCTTGAACATGCTGCGCATGTTCAAGGTCACCTCGCCGATGAGCATGGGCTCGTGGATCCTGTCGTTGAGCGGAGCCACGACTACGGTCGCCGGGGCTCATGCGCTGACCGGCCGGCTCGCGCCCGGGGCCGCGGTGGCCCGACCGCTGGGCGCCGCCTCCGGTCTGCTCCTATCCACCTACACGGCCGCCCTGTTCGCCGACACGGCGGTGCCCGCCTGGCACGAGGCGCGCCGTGCCCTACCGTTCGTGTTCGCGGCCGGCGCGGCGGTGAGCGCCGCCGGTGCGGCCAGCGCCGTCACCCCGGTGGCTGACGCGGCGCCCGCGCGGCGCCTGGCGCTGGGGGCGGCGGGCGCCGAGCTCGTGGCCATCGAGCTCATGAAGCGCACCCTCGGTCTCTCTGCCGAGACCTATAAGCAGGGCCGGGCCCAGCGTCTGGGGCGCGTGAGCCGGGGTTGTCTGGTGGCCGGAGCCGGCCTGCTGGCCACGGCCGGCGCGCGCCGCCGGGTCGCCGCGGCGGTTGGCGGGGCCCTCGTCTGCGCCGGGGCGCTGAGCACACGCTGGAGCGTGTTCGAGGCCGGAAAGGCCTCGGTGGCCGACCCGCGCTATGTCGTCGAGCCCCAGCGCCAGCGGATGGCCGATCGCGTCGCGGCCGGCGCGTGAGTCTGTCCGGCGCGGGGTACCCCCACTGATGGCTCTCACCCGACAGGTCGGACCCGGCGTGCACCGCGTCGCGGACGGAATCGTCAACTGGTACGTGGTCAGCGACGGGGGCGAGCTCGCTCTGTACGACGCGGGCTGGCCGCGGAGCTGGCCCCGCATAGAAGCGGCCCTGGGGGAGCTGGGCCACAGCCCGGCCGACATCAGCGCAGTGGTCCTGACCCACGCTCATCCTGACCACCTCGGGGCGGCCGAGGCGGTGCGCGAGAAGACGGGCGCGGCCGTCCACGTGCACCGGCCCGAGGTCGCTCGGTCCCACGGCGAGGCGCGGCACTCCTCGCCGTTCGCCCTCGTACCAGGACTTCTGCCCACGCTGTGGCGGCCCACGGCGACCGCGTTCGTGCTCGAAGCCACCGCGCGCGGGTTCATGTTCCCGACCTGGGTCAAGGACGTCCGCGCCTTCGATGCCGGCATCGCCCTCGACGTGCCCGGGCGTCCGCGACCGGTGGCCACCCCCGGTCACACCGAGGGCCATGTCAGCTTTGCCTTTCAGGACCAGGGGGTGGTCATCACCGGCGACGCGATCGCGACGATGAACGTGCTGACCCGGGAGCGCGGGGCACAGATCATGCCCGACCCGCTGAACGGCGATCCCGAGCAGACCCGCCGATCGCTGGACGTGCTGGCTGGTCTGGAGGGGACCTTGCTCCCCGGTCACGGCGCGCCCTTCAGCGGGACGCCGGGCGAGGCCGTGGCTCGAGCCCTTGAGCGCGACCGATGATGGGCTGACCGCAATCAGGTTCGTGTCCTGACGTCGGTGGCATGGGGGGGAGGGCCGAACGGGTAGCCAGAGCGCGATCGCCAAATCGGACAGGAGATGACAATGAGTGATGGTCAGCAAGCGGAGGTGGTGGTGGTGACCGGCGCGTCGGGCGGTGTCGGGCGGGCCATCGCTCACGCCTTTGCCAAGCGGGGAGCTCAGATCGGTCTGCTCGCTCGGGGCGAGCGTGGCTTGGAAGACGCGCGGCGCGAGGTGGAGCAGCTCGGTGGCCAAGCGATCGTCGTGCCCACCGACGTGGCTGAGTTCGAGCAGGTCGAGGCAGCGGCCGAGGCGGTCGAGCAGCATTTCGGCCCGATCGATGTCTGGGTCAACGACGCGATGGCCACGGTGTTCGCCAAGTTCATCGACACCACGCCCGAGGAGTTCACCCGCGCCACCCAGGTCACCTACCTCGGAGCGGTGTACGGGACGATGGTCGCTTTGAAGCGGATGACCGCCCGCAACCACGGGGTCGTCGTCCAGGTCGGATCGGCGCTGTCCTACCGCGCGATTCCCCTCCAGGCCGCCTACTGCGGATCGAAGTTCGGCATCCGCGGCTTCACCGATTCCGTCCGCACCGAGTTGCGTCATGACAAGAGTGCCGTGCGCATCACGATGGTGCAGCTCCCGGGCGTCAACACGACCCAGTTCAACTGGTGTCGCTCAAAGCTGCCTGACCATCCCCAGCCGGTACCGCCGATCTACCAACCGGAGATCCCGGCTGAGGCCGTGTACTGGGCCGCCCACCACAAGCGTCGCGAGCTGTGGGTCGGTTACAGCGCTTTCGAGGCCATCATCGGCGGCAGCATGCTCGCTCCGGCCCTGGCCGATCGCTACCTGGCTCGGACGGGTTTCAAGGGGCAGCAGATACAGGGCAAGCCTGTTTCGCGCGACCGGCCCGACAACCTGTTCTCGCCCGTGCCCCAGCTGGCCGCCACGCACGGGATCTTTGACGACCAGGCCAAGACGAACAGTCCAGTTCTGGCGCTCAGCAAGCACCGACGGTGGATCGGCGGCGCGCTTCTCGGGGCGACGGCGGCCGCCGGCGCGGGGACGCTAGCCCGGCGGTCGAGGTGAGCCAGAGACCAGAAGGGGGCGGCGCCGCCGCGTCGCGTTGGCGACGTGCCTGATCGTCTCGATCGTCGAGACCTGGTCGCGCTGCTCGACGAAGATCCCGACCTCGCTATCGGAATCGATGAACGGGACCTGCCGGCAGCGCGACGCCATGCGCTGGCCACGACAATCGAGATCGAGCCGCCGAGCTGGAACACGAGTGCTCTGCACGACCGGGCGCAGCCCGGCTGGCTGGGGTTGTTCGTCTGTGAGGGCCTTCTGCTGCGCCGGGTCAGGGTCGGGCGCCGTTCGGCCTGTGAGCTCTTCGGCCCGGGCGATCTCGTGCGTCCGTGGGACGCCGACGGCGAATACGAGCCGCTGCCGATCACCGTCGATTGGCTGGTGCTCAAACCCGTCCGGCTCGCCGTTCTGGACACCGCCTTCGTGCTCCGCGTGGCCCGCTGGCCGACCATCAATGGCCGGCTCGTTGGCCGCGTCGCCCAACGGGCCCGCCATCTGGCGCTGATCGCCGCGGTAACGCACCTTCCGCGGGCCTACGCGCGGCTCCTGATCCTGTTCTGGTTACTGGCCGAGCGCTGGGGAAAGGTCACTCCGCAGGGGATCTACGTCACGCTGCCCGTGACCCACGAGGTTCTCGCCATGCTGGTCGGTACCCAGCGGCCCACGGTCACAGTCGCGCTGCAGCGTCTATCCCGGGCCGGTTTTCTCGTCCGTGAGCGCCGGGATCGCTGGCTGCTGACCAACCAGGCCGTGGAGATGCTCAGCCGGCCCGAGAGCCTCGACCTGGTCGACGGCGGCGATGCGATATCCGGTGGGGCGGCAAAACTCTGAGATCGGTGCCGGCCTCGACAGCATTTGGTTCGCCGGCTGACAATCGCCGCGCCGAAGATTGGGGGCCGGGCACGCTTACAGCGTCCGCAGGATTTTCATCTCGTGTCCGATCCGCTCATCGCCGAACTCGTCTCCTACCTCGCTCATGCCCGGGCGCTGGAGGAGCTCGATCTGCGTCTGCTCGGTGCCGGAGTGCGGACGGCCCGCGACGACGATGTGCGCAACGTCTACCGCAGCCACGAAGCCGAAACCCATGAGCATCTGGCGGCGATCGAGAGCCGCCTGCGCGCGCACGCCGGGAACGGCTCGGAGGGCGGGGCCCGGGCGTCTGTGGGTGCTCTCCAGATCAGCTTTGACCCCGGGGCGCTACACACCCCGACTCAGCTGGCGATCAGCACCTACGCGTTCGAGAGCCTCGAGATCGCCGTCTACCACCTCCTCGGGCGGGTGGCCGAACGCTGCGGCGCCGACGAGACAGCCGGTGTGGTGGGGCAGATCCTCGAAGAGGAGGAACGGGCCGCCGAGCTGATGGCGAGCACGTTCGATCGCGCTCTGGCGGCCACGCTCATGCTGACCAGTGGTCCGGGCAAACACGAAGCCTCATGAGCTTGTCAGGCGCCGAACAGGCTGCGAACCAACTCGGAGTTACGTCGGGTAAGCGACTCATCGGGACCGGGTGACACGAACCCAGCGCCTGACAGGAGGTGCCCCTGATGAGTACATCGATGCCGGCCACGGCCAACCGTTCTTCGAACGGGACGGCGACCGAGATCCAGCAATGGCGCGAGCACGCGCGCGTGTTTCTTCAGCCGGTGGCTGCGCCCTCGATCCTGGGGCTGTATGGATTTGCGGCCGCCACGTTCATGGTCACCGCCTACCTGGTGGGTTGGTACGGCAGCGCGAGCTCGCCGCTGCTCATCTTTCCCTTCGCCACCGCCGCCGGCGGAATCGCCCAAGGTGTAGCGGCCGTCTGGGCCTTTCGCGCTCGTGATGGCCTGGCCACCGCCATCCACGGGATCTGGGCGGCGTTCTGGCTCGGCTACGGCTTCCTCAATTTCATGGTGGCGCTGAAGTTGATCCCCGCCGCGGCGCCGGGCGCCGCCGTGCCCGAGCTGGGTTACTGGTTCTTCGCTCTGGCCGCAATCACGGCCGCGGGAGCGATCGCCTCACTGGCCGAGAGTCTCGGCCTGTCGGCCGTTCTGTTTCCGCTCGCTGTGGGCGCCGCGCTGCTCGGGGTCTTTTACGTAACCGGCGGTAGCGGCTGGGAGAAGGTCGGCGGCTACGTGACCATGGCGTCCGCGCTGACCGCGTTCTACGCGGCGACGGCGATGATGACGGCCAGCGCGTTTGGGCGGGTCGTGCTGCCCATGGGGCGCTACCGCCACGAGCGTGAGCAGCCGGACCCGCGGCCCAGCTATCCGATCCAGTTCGAGCTCGGGGAGCCGGGAGTCAAGCAGGGCCAGTAGCGCGAGCCTGGTGTCGGTGACGGTGGCCGGTGCCTCGCCCCACCACCCGGCCCCGGCGGAGGTGTTCGCCGGGGCCGGTTTCTCCCCGGACGGAAGTGCTCGCCGGGGCTGGTTTTCTCCCCCAGCCGAGCCAAAGAGCTGTGCGCTGGATGACACGCCCGACGGGGTGTTTTGGAGATGACAGCGGGGCGAGCAGGGCTTCGGGGGGAGGGTACGTTCGAGACATGAGCATGTCCTCCTCTCACGCGTCCGGTGCGACCCTGGCTCGCCTCGAGCCGGACCGTACCAGCGACGCTGAGCTGTTTCGGCGCTGGCGTGCGAACGGCGATCGCCGCGCACGCGAAGAGCTGGTGCGACGCCACCTGCCGCTCAGTCGTCGGCTGGCCGGTCGCTACCGGCATTCGGGTCCGGTGGCCGAGGACCTCCGCCAGGTGGCCGCCCTGGGTCTCGTCGAGGCTATCGACCGGTTTCGCCCCGAGTTGGGCCACCGGTTCTCTTCCTTTGCCGTTCCGACGATCCTGGGGGAGATAAAGCGCTATCTCCGCGACACCGGTTGGTCGGTCCACGTCCCTCGGCGCGCTCAGGAGATGGCTCTGGCCGTCGAGCGTACCCGGCGACGCCTGTACGCGGAGACGGGGCGAGAGGCGGGTCTGGATGACATCGCCCGGGCGCTCTCGGTCTCTCTCGAGGACGTGCTCGAGACGCTGGAGATCGCGGCGTCGCATTACGCGGTCTCCCTTGAGGCCTCCAGCGAGGAGGATGACGACGGGCAGGCGCTGGCGCTGGTCGAGACGTTGGGGGAGCTTGATGCTCACCTCCAGGACGTTGACGTGCGGCTCGCCTGGTCCCAGGCGGTTCGCCGGCTGCCTCGACGCGAGCGCGAGGTAGTCGGGCTGCGGGTCGCTCGCGGGATGAACCAACGCGAGATCGCCCGGCAGCTGGGCTGCTCGCGCAGCCAGGTCGCGCGTCTGCTCGAGCAGGGCACGACGCAGCTCAGAGACCTGCTCCCGGCCGCCTGAGGCGTCTTGCTTCGATTCCGGGTGGGAGGGCTTCAGACGGCGTAGCGGCTGGCCTCGGCCGCCCGCAGCTCGATGCCCAGTCCCGGGCGCTCGAGATTGGGATGGAGCGCCCCCTCGATCGGCTCCGGCACGCCGTCGAAGAGCAGTTGCTCGATCCGCACGTGATCGTGGAAGTACTCCATGTGCACGAGTGTCTCCAGCGACGGGCCGACGTTGGCGTGCAGGGTGGGAGAGCAGTGCAGCGAGAGAGGCGCCGAGCGGGCCCGGCAGAGTCCATCGACGCGGCGCAGATCGGTGATTCCCGCACAGCGGGTTATGTCGGCCTGGAGCACGTCCACGGCGCCGGCGGTGAGCATCCGCTCAAAGTACGGCAGGTCATAGCCGTACTCTCCGGCGGCGATGGCCATTCCCACCGGGGCGCGCTCGCGCACGGCGCGCAGGCCTCGGAGATCATCGGACGAGACGGGCTCCTCCAGCCAGCGTACGTCGTGCTCGGCGAACTGGGCGGCGGCGGCGATGGCCTGGGCCGGGCGATAGGCGCCGTTGGCGTCGACGAACAGCTGAGTGTCGGGGCCGATCGCCTCTCGAGCCGCCCGGATCCGCTCTGGATCGCGTTGCGGATCGCGTCCGACCTTCATCTTGACCATGTGGATGCCGCTCTCGGCCCAGCCGCCCAGCTGCGCCTGGAGCTCAGCCTCGGTATAGGAGGTGAAGCCGCCGCTGCCGTAGATCGGGACCGCCGGGTGGAAGCGACCGAGGAGCGTGGTCAGCGGCACGGACAGCATCTTGGCCTTCAGATCCCACAGGGCCACGTCGACCGCCGCCACGGCCATGGAGCTGATCCCGGGCCGCCCGTTGTTGCGCAGCCCCGCGATCATCGCCGCCCAGGAGCCCTGGACATCGTGCACGTCGCGACCCACGACCGTCTCACGCAGATCGGTGCTGATCACGGTGGCCACCGCCTGGTGGCCGTAGGTCCAGCCCAGCCCGGTTTCGCCTCCGGCCGTGGCGCTGGCCAGCACGAGCGTCGTCGAGTCCCACTCCAGGGTGCCGTCTGATTCCGGGCGGTCGGTCGGGATCGTGTAGGCCTGGACGTCCAGCTTTTCGACCGTCGGTTCTCCCGCGCCGGAGCTCATCGGGCCAGCGCGACACGCTTGTCGCGCAGCAGGGCGGCGCAGCGATCGGCCAGGGCCATGATGACCAGCGCCGGGTTGGCGGCGCCCTCGGTGGGAAATACGCTGCCGTCGACCAGGAACAGGTTCGGCACGCCCCAGACTCTGTGGTTGGCATCGACGACGCTGTCCTCGGGACGATCGCCCATCCGTGCCCCGCCCACGAGATGCGCGAAGCGGTCGATCGTCAGCGTGTCCTGAGCTCCGGCGTGCTCCCAGATCGCCTTCATCGCCTTGGTGGCGTAGGCGATGTTGCGTTTGTCGTTGTCGCACAGCGAGTGGGAGAAGTGGGCCACCGGCATCCCGAACTGGTCGGTTTCCTGGGCCAGCGTGACCCGGTTCTCGGCCTGCGGGAGCAGCTCACACAGAACGCCGAGAACCGACCAGTGGTTGTAGTCGCGCATGTACTCGCGCAACTCGGCGCCCCAGTGTCCGTCGCCCTGCACGTGCTCGGCCCATCCGATCGGGAGGGGGGAGACGGTCTGGATCGAGAACCCGCGGGCGAAATCTCGGCCCGGATCGGTCTCGTAGAACTGTTCGCTGGAGACCTCCGGAGGCGGTGCCTTGTACATGCGCAGGTCCTCGGGGAAGCGTCCGGCGACCTGGGTGGCGCCCTGGACCATCACGTAGCGGCCGACCTGATCGGCCTGGTTGCCCAGACCATTGGGAAACCGGGCGCTGGTCGAGTTCAGCAGCAGGCGGGGGGTCTCGATCGCGTACCCGCACACGGCCACCACGGCCGCGGGCTGGAACTGCTCCCGGCCGTCCTGGATGTAGGTGATCCCGGTGACACGCCCGCTGCTCTCCTCGATCTCAACCCGGATCGCCATGGCCTGGGCGCGAACCTCAACCCCGTGTTCGATGGCGTCGGGGAGGTGGGTGATGAGCGGGCTGGCCTTGGCGTTGACCTTGCACCCCTGAAGACAGAACCCCCGGTAGATGCAGTGGGGCCGGTTGCCGAAGGCGCCGTTGGTGATCGAGACCGGGCCGACCCGCATCTCGATTCCGCACTCCTCGGCCCCGCGCCACGCCTTGGCCCCCGCCCCGGAGACCGGGTGGGCGGCGTGCGGGTAGGTGTGGGGATCGCCCCACGGCCAATCCTGACCGGCCACGGGCAACTCGCGCTCCAGCCGCTCGAAGGACCCTTTCAGGTCTTGATAGGAGATCGGCCAGTCGACCGCGACCCCGTCGCGACTGCGAACCTCGAAGTCGGAAGGATGAAACCGCGGCGTGTAGCCCGCGAAGTGGGTCATCGAGCCGCCGACTCCGACGCCTGAGTTGTTCTTACCCATCTCGACCGGGTCCGCGCCGGAGATGATCCGTTTGTCGGTCCAGTAGATGGGGCCGGCGCCCTTCTCGTCAGAGACCCAATCGCGGTCAGGATCCCAGAACGGGCCCTTCTCCAGGATCACCACCCGCCACCCGGCCCGGGCCAGACGTTGAGCCAGTGTGATGCCCCCGGCACCGGCGCCGACCACGACCAGGTCGACCGTCTCGCTCTGCCCGTAGCGCCGCATCCGGTCGAGGTTCTGCAGACCGCGCTTGTGCGGATCGAGCAGCCACGCGGAATCGTTGTCGGTGGGCATCCGCGTACGGCCCTTGATGAGGCTCTGGGGGAATCTCATTGGCCGGGGGGTGTCTCGCGGCGGTCGCGCACCGGGTCGCGGTCGAAGGCCTCCTGGCCCTCCCAGCTCTCGCGCTCTCCGCGCTGCAGCTGGGGACTGCCGAAACGGCTGTAACCGCGGGGATAGGCAGGGCCGCCAAAGCCGATCTCGTTCCAGGTCCAGGGGTGGGAGTAAAAACAGGACAGGACGACGCGCATGACCAGGCTGAAGGCGTGCTTGACGTTCATCTGGGCCCACGCCCCGCCCTCGAGCTCACCATCGGCGAAGCGGGCCACGATCGCCTTCTGGACCGCGTGCTCGGCGGTGGCGAACGACGCTGCGTCCGCGTCCTGTCGGGCCTGCTCGTCCAGGCCCTGGGCGACCAGCCGCCAGGCATCGCGGTCATCGGGCATGTCGGCGAACTGAAACCCGTCCAGCTCTCCCTGCTCGTACTTCTGATCTATGTAGTTGATGACCGGAATGCGCGGCTCTGAGTCCTGCGCGGTCAGCACGTCGCAGAGGGCGCCCAGCGTGGCCGCCTCGCGCTCGGTGAAGAAGCGCACCGGGGGAACGTTGTTGACGCGGTCAAGCACCATCTCGCGGGTGACCGGATCCCAGTGGTCGGCCTGCTCGAGCACGTCGTACTCCGGGTAGCGGCCGTGCATCTGCGGCGTGCGCCCCCGGCGCTGACGGGGGAGGTCGTAGGGGTCGGCGGGCTCATGGTCGCCGCGG
The DNA here is from genome assembly GCA_963849455.1 of uncultured Solirubrobacterales bacterium. Classification (GTDB taxonomy): domain Bacteria; phylum Actinomycetota; class Thermoleophilia; order Solirubrobacterales; family Solirubrobacteraceae; genus Palsa-465. The sequence goes on from CAWKHE010000005.1 coordinate 769,327, forward strand.
CGGTGGGGGAGATGCTCGCCGAGGTTGAAGTTGAGCTTCACGGTGGGTCTAGCGCTCGCGCTCGACGAGCCCGGACAGGATGGCGATGGCCCCGACCAGGATCAACGAGCCGGGCGCCAGCAGGGGTGGTCCATGACGAAGTTGTAGGTCGGCTCCGAGAATCCGCCCGGCTTGCGATGAACGCCGCGCAGGTGGGTGAAGGTCCCGATCGCCCCGTTGAGTGCGTAGAGAGCGCCGACGCCGGGAAGCAGCGTCCGGGCCGCCGCGTCCGAGCGGGTGGCGGCCAGCCCGGCGGCACTGACCAGCGGGCTGGTCACGATTGGGCTCCACATCCAGATGTCGCCGAAGGAGCCCTTGTAGTGCTCGAGGTACATCTCCAGGCCTAGGGGCAGGCCACTCCCGGCCACCGTCCATGCCAGCGTCTTCTGCAGGCGTCCGGCGCGGACGTTCCACAGCCAGCGCGCGGCCCGCCCGCGCGGGCCTCGGCTGACGCCGAGGCCGCTCAGCGCGTCGAGGATGCCGGCCATCAGCGGTTGATGAACTCGTCGACCTTGCCCTTGATGGCCTCCTTCATGATCCGGCCCCGGGCCGGGTCGCCGGGCAGGGCATGGGCCATCTTCTGGGCCTGCTCAAAGCGGATGTGCGGGGGCAGCGGCGGCACTTCGGGATCGGTGATGGCCTCGAGCAGCACCGGTTCGCCGGCGGCCAGTGCCTCATCCCAGGCCGGACCCACCGCATCCGGGGCGTCCACGCGGATTCCCTTCAGGCCGATCAGCTCCGCGTAACGGGCGTAGGGGAAGTCGGGCAGCGTCTGGGAGACCTCGAGCTTGGGGTCCCCGGACATGACCCGTTGCTCCCAGGTGACCTGGTTGAGATCGTCGTTGTGGAGGACGAGCACGATGAGCTGCTGGTTGCTCCACCGGTCTCGGTAGCGGGCGATGTCGATCAAGGCGTTGACCCCCAGCATCTGAAAGGCACCGTCGCCGCTGGTGGCGATCACCGGGCGGTCGGGAAAGGCGAACTTGGCCGCCAGCGCGTAGGGGATGGCCGGGCACATCGTGGCCAGCGTTCCCGACAGCGCGGTCTTCATCCCGCTGCGCAGGCGCAGGTGGCGCGCCCACCAGTCGGTGCCCGAGCCCGAGTCACTGGTCAGGATCGCCTGATCGGGCAGGCGGGCGCTCAATTCGTGAAACAGGAGTTGGGGGTTGAGCGGCTCAGCGGCTTCATGAGCCTGCGCGTCGAGGATCTCCCACCAGCGGCGGACGTTGTCCTCGATCGTCTCGCGCCAGCCTCGATCCTCCTGAGGGTGCAGCAGCGGGATCAGGGCACGCAGGGTCTCGGCGCTGTCACCGACGAGGTTGACCTCCATCGGGTAGCGCATACCGATCAGCCGGGCATCGATGTCGATCTGCACGGCCCGGGCCTGGCCTCTCTCCGGCAGCCACTCGGAGTAGGGAAAGCTCGAACCGACCATCAGCAGCGTGTCGCAGCCCTCGATCATCTCGTAGGTGGGCTTTGAGCCCAGCAGCCCAATCGAGCCGGTCACAAACGGCAGATCGTCGGGCAGCGCCGCGCGGCCGTTGAGCGCCTTGGCCACCCCGGCCCCGAGCAGGTTGGCCACCTCGACCACCTCGCGTTCGGCGCCTAGGGCGCCCTGGCCGATCAGGATGGCCACCTTCTCCCCGGCGTTGAGCACGTCGGCCGCCTTCTGCAGGTCGGGCTCGCGGGGGCGGATCACCGGCGGCAGGTAGCCGACCGAGGACGGCACCGCGCCGTGGGCATGGGGAGGCTCGGAGTATTCGGCCTCCTGGATGTCGTTGGGCACGATCACGCACGTCACCGAGCGCGTCGCCTTGGCGATCCGGATCGCGCGGTCGATCAGGTGGGCCGCTTGCTCGGGAGTGGTGCACATCTGGACGAACTCGCTGGCCACATCCTTGAACAGCGTGGTCAGGTCGACCTCCTGCTGGAAGTTCGAGCCCAGGGCCATGCGCGCCTGCTGTCCGACGATCGCCACGACCGGGGCGTGGTCGAGCTTGGCGTCGTAGAGACCGTTGAGGAGGTGGATCGCGCCCGGCCCTGAGGTGGCCATGCAGACCCCCACTTCGCCGGTCAGCTTGGCGTGGGCGCAGGCCGCGAAGGCGGCGATCTCCTCGTGTCGGCACTGGACGAAGTCGATCTCGTCCTCGAACTCGTGGAAGGCCCCGAGCAGCCCGTTGATGCCATCGCCCGGGTATCCGTAGATGCGATCGATCCCCCATGCCTTAAGTCGCCCGAGGATGAACGCTCCGGTTGATTGGGACATGTCGTGCTCCTGTGGACGGGGTTTAGCTGCGCAAGAGTCGTGCTCCGCGGTCACTGGTCAATTCCCCCGACCGACGGGGCGCCAAAACGCCCGCTGTCCGCAGTCGAACTTTTTAGGCGCGCTTATGCTTCAGGCCTCGAGGGTGACTGCACCCTGCAGCAGAGCAGCGTGCACGAAGGCCTGCGGCAGGTTGCCCCGCAGTTGCCGTTGCAGGATGTCGTACTCCTCGCAGAGCAGGCCGGCGGGGCCACACGCGGCCCGGTTGCGTTCAAACCAGTGCGTGGCACGAACAAGATCGCCCTGCTGGGCGTAGGCCAGCGCGAGCAGGAAGCCGCAGAGCAGAAACGCGCCCTCGGCTTCGCCCAGGGGTCGGTCGTCGGGCCGGTAGCGGTAGCAATAGCCATCGTCGGTCAACTGCTCATCGACCGCGCGGAGGGTGGCCAGCGTGCGCGGATCGTCGGCGGGCACGCCGCCGCGAATGGCCGGAAGGAGAAGGGCAGCGTCGATGCGTGGATCCGACGGGGAGCGCTGCCAGCGGCCGTCGGGATGGGTAGCCGTGGCCGCCGCCTCGGCCGCGATCGTGTCGGCCAGCGACAGCCAGGCCGCCCCGCGCTCGGCGGGCTGATGGGCGGCTATGGCCCGGAGCCCAGCCGCACAGATCAGGCGGCTGTGAGTCCAGTTATCGGGCTCGAGTTCCCAGATGCCCGCGTCCGGCTCGGTCCACCGGTGCTGGATGGCGTCGATCGCCACCTCGGCCGCCCGCCAGCCGTCGGCATCGAGGTGGTCGTGGCCGGCGGCGGCGGCCAGCAGCAGGAGGCTCTCGCCGAACGCGTCGAGCTGGAACTGCTGGTTGACCCAGTTGCCGACGATATCGGTGCCTCCGGGATAGCCGGGCAGGCCGAGCCGGCGCTGGTCGGGCACCCGCCCGCCGATCGACGTGTAGGCCGGGACCATGTTCGGACCGTCGTCGAGCAGCCGCGCGCACACAAATCGGACCGCATCGTCCATCAGCGGGTGGGGGCCGGCCCTGGCCACCGCCTGCCCGGTCAAGCACTGGTCGCGGATCCAGACGTAGCGGTAGTCGTAGTTGCGACCCTCCTGAGCGCGCTCGGGCAGTGACATGGTCGCCGCCGCCACCATCCCTCCACCGGCGCTGGTCAGGCCCTGCAGCACGGCGTAGGAGTGGTGGGCATCGCGATCGGCCACGGGGCACTGCAGCTCGGGCAGTCGCTCGCGCCAGGCCGCCTCGGTCGCCGACCAGGCCTCAGCCGGGTCGGGCGGCGGGTCGGGGTCGCCGCTCGCGTCGATCACCAATACCAGATCGTGTATCTGGCCGGGCTCCAGTTCCAGGGTCATGGTCAACGGGCGCTTCCCGTTGCCGTCCTCACGTGGCTCGGCGCTCGCCGCTCCGGTCCAGGCCAACTGGGCGTCACCGAGACCGGCGCGCCATACCCCATCCTGGGTGCGCCGAAGCCGTGTCGCCCGCTTGGTGCCGTAGTCGCTGCGCGGGTCGAGGACGACGTCAACGCGGGCGGGGCCAGATCGGGCGAGAACCTGGCGCAGCAGGACAGCCCGGTCGGCGCGGGAGGGTAGGGCCAGGGCCTCGCGGCACTCGACCACGCCGTCGACGGTGGTCCACCGGCTCCGCCAGACCAGCCCGTGCTCGTAGTAGCCGCCCCAGACGTTACGGGCCTGGGGGGTCACGGCGTAGCTTCCGGCGCCGCCGATCAGGGTGGCGAAACAAGCATCGGAGTCCCAGCGGGGAAAGCACATCCAGGAGTAGTCGCCCTGGGGGCCGACCAGGACCCCGCGCTCGCCGTCGGCCAACAGCGCGTACTCGCGCAGGACGTGGGGGGTCGAAGCCGGATTCGGCCGCTCGCACCGAGCCTTGGTCATTGGCTACATGATCTCCCGCACGCCCGGCTCGCCCGCGAAGGCGCCCAGGTGATCGGTCGCGCCCTGGGTCGGGGCCGGGTTGCCCAGCGAACGTCGGAAGGTTGGCAGTACGGGTGCGTGGCGCACCCCTTCGAGCTCAAAGGCGAGCACGCAGTAGGCCGCGATAGCAGTGATCGCGACCCCCACCAGGCCCGCCGCGTGCTGCCAGAAGCCGACCGCGCTCAGCTCGTAGATTCCGGCCAGGGCGAAGCGGATCGCGGCGGCCAGGAACACCGTGGCCGGCAGTGGCTTGGTACCGGCGACGGCGACGCAGGAGAGGGCCAGAACGGCCCCGGCACCGAACAGCAGCAATCCGAGCGCCCCGTCGACCGCGCCGGGACGCGAAACGAGGTGGATCAGCCCGAGCGCCAGCCATGTCGTGGCCAGCACTCCGATCGCGGCGCCGGCAGCGCCGTCGCGGGCAAGATAGGAGAACACGGAGGCCAGCAGCTGCAGCACGAACGGAACGGCGATCAAGATGATGCCGGCGTCAGCGGTCTCGCTCTGCGCGACCCAGCCCAGATCGAGTCCGCTCTGGATCAGGGAGGCGATCATCAGGCCGGCCATGCCGATCGTCAGAGGCGACCCAATGGGCCGCAGCACGACTCGCACCGGAAGCTCGCCATTCATGGCCTGTGCCTACCCGCGGCCCCGTCGGGCAACCGTTTCGCACCCTCGGTCCCGCGGCCGTGGTTCGCAGGCTTACATCGCCGATGTTCGCTGCTTGACAGGCCAGGAGCCGGGGGACCGACTGGGGCTAAACCTCCTAAGGCACGCACGGGACCAGCGAACGAATGGAGGTCGCCATGCATAACCCGAGTTTCGACCTGACCGCCGGTGAACGCGCGCGGGCCATCGCCAGCGACCCGGACGCGCTCCAGCCGATCTATGACCCCACCGATCCGCGCTGTGCCCCGCGCCGGGCGCGGGCATCCCGGTTGCATCGAGCGCGCCGGCGGCCGGACACACGGCCCGTCTTGGCGGCGAAGCAAAGCGAGGACGGACCCTGACCAGGACAGCACGCTAGGACCGAGATCGGTTCGTCGCCGTTGAAGCCCTTATCCTGTGGCCAGTGGGAAGCGAACAAGCCTTACTCTCGCTTGAACTTCCCAGCCGGGCGGGCGCGGCTGGTGCCGCCCGCAAGGCGCTGACGGCCCTCAACGGCTCCCTGCATCTGGTCAGCCCCGAACGCCTCCAGGACGCGCAGTTGTTGATCAGCGAGGTGGTCAGTAACGCCGTGCGTCACGGAGGCGACGGCGAGGCTCCACTCCAGGTGACAATCCGGGCCGATCCCGAGGTCATGCGCGTCGAGGTTCGCGACCAGGGCCCCGGCTTTGACCCCGTTCACCTTCCAGTGCCCTCCGCGCGCGCTACCGAGCGCTGGGGGCTGCAACTCGTGGCGGCCCTCGCGCACCGATGGGGGACCGAGGCGGTCGACGGGGCCACCGTGTGGTTTGAGATCGACCGTCCGCAGCAAGCTCAGCCTCTGTCGCCGGAGGCGACGCAGCCACAGTAGTTCTGGCCCCGCCCCGGACCGGGGCGGTAAGGGAGCGAACACTTTGAAGAGGGGGCTCGGTGGATCGCGTTTGCCTCCGGCCGGAAAGGGTAGGGCCGCGTCAGCCTCTCGTCTTTTCATCCTTTCGCGACCCGCGTGCCTGTTCGTCCTCGTAAACGCCACGCCCTCCCGCTGCGGATCGGGGGCCCGGCGCTTGTCGTGGCCAGCGCAGGACTGACGAGCGGTTGCAGCCCGCAATCGATCGTTTCCACCCACAGCCCTCAGGCTCACAACATCGCGCTGCTGTGGTGGTGGATGCTGGGCGCGGCGGTGATCGTGTTCGCGGGCGCGGTGGTCCTGTTGGTGGTGGCCTACTTTCGCCGCGGCGTGGCCGGTCTGCCCTTTGTGGGCGAACGGGAGGGCATCGCTCAGGGCATGGTCCTCGTCTTCGGCGTCGGCGTGCCCGTGTTAGCGCTCGTGGCCCTGTTCTCTGTATCTGACGTCTACCTGATCAGGCAGACCGCGCCCCCGGCGCCGCGGACCACGAAGCTGACCATCGACGTGATCGGGCATCAGTGGTGGTGGGAGGTGCGGTATCCGGACAGCGCGGCCGTCACCGCCAACGAGATTCACATCCCGGACCGCACGCGCGTGAACATCGTGGCCACGACCGCCGACGTGATCCACAGCTTCTGGGTCCCGGGGCTGAACCGCAAGATCGACATGGTTCCGGGGCGACGTAACCGCGTGCTGCTCTACGCCTCGAGCCCCGGCACCTACCGCGGCCAGTGCTCGCAGTTCTGCGGTCTGCAGCACGCCCATATGTCGATGTACGTCGTGGCCCAGCGCCCCGCGGCCTATCGGGCCTGGCTCGCCGCCAGCGCGGCTCCAGCTCACGCTCCGGCCGGCGCCACTGAGAAGGCGGGACAGGCCCAGTTTCTCGCCGATCAGTGCTCGAGCTGTCACATGATCCGGGGCACGCCGGCGGCCGGGCTGATCGGCCCTGACCTGACGCACGTGGCCTCGCGCATGACGCTGGCCTCAGCTGAGATCCCCAACCGGCCGGCCTGGCTGGCGGCCTGGATCCGCAACCCGCAGGCGATCAAGCCCGGCGACCGGATGCCCGACCTGGGGCTGTCGGCACGCCAGGTAAATCTGCTCGTCACCTACCTCGACAGCCTCAAGTAGGGAGCCATGTCCGCCACCACCGCCACCGGGACCCAGGCCCATCTCGATCGTCTCGGCCGCGTGTGGGAGGAGCGCCCCGGCCTGCTCGGGTGGATCACCACCACCGACCACAAGCGCATCGGGATCCTCTACTTCTTCACCGCGTTGGCCTTCTTCGGCGCCGGCGGGGTCGAGGCGCTGCTGATCCGCACCCAGCTGATCGGGCCCAACGGCACCGTACTCTCGCCGGCCGCCTACGACGAGGTATTCACGATGCACGGGATCACGATGATCTTCTTGTTCGTGATCCCGATGACCACGGGCGCGTTCGGCAACTATTTGATTCCGCTCATGATCGGGGCGCGGGACATGGCCTTTCCGCGCATGAACGCGCTGTCCTACTGGATCTTTCTCGCCTCGGGCATCTTCATGTACATCGCGCTGGCCTCCGGCCACGCTCCGAACGCCGGCTGGTTTGACTACGTCCCGCTGGCTTCCAAGAAGTTCTCGCCCGGCAACAACATCGACTTCTACGGTTACGGACTGATCTTCAACGGGATCTCGAGCACCGCGGCGTCGATCAACTTCATCGTCACGATCTTCAAGCTGCGGGCGCCGGGCATGTCGCTGAACCGAATGCCGCTGTTCTGCTTTGCCTTTCTGGCCGTGGCCTTCGCCCTGCTGTTCGCGTTGCCCTCGCTCAGCATCGCGGCACTGTTCCTCGAGCTCGACCGCCAGCTCGGCTTTCACTTCTACGACGCCGCGCACGGGGGGGATCCCCTGTTATGGCAGAACCTGTTCTGGATCTTCGGCCATCCCGAGGTCTACATCATCATCCTGCCCGCGTTCGGGATCGCCACCTCGATCATCCCGGCTTTCGCGCACCGCAAGATGGTCTTCTTCCCGCTTGTCGCGCTGGCCGAGCTGCTGGTCGCCTTCCTCGGGTTCGGAGTGTGGCTGCACCACATGTTCACCGTCGGCTACGCGACCCTGACGACGATCTACTTCGCCGCCGCCAGCCTGATCATCGTCATCCCGTCGGCGATCCAGCTGTTCGCGTGGATCACCACGATCCTCACCGGAACGCCGGAATTCAAGACCCCGATGCTGTTCATCATCGGCTTCATCGTCTACTTCATCATCGGCGGTCTGTCCGGCATCACCCTGGCCGCGATTCCCTTCGATCAGCAGGTCCACGACAGCTACTACGTGATCGCCCACTTTCACTTTGTGATCTTCGGGGCGGCCGTATTCCCGATCCTGGGTGGGATGTATTTCTGGTTTCCCAAACTGACCGGACGCATGTACCACGAGGGGGTGGGCAAGCTCAGCTTCTGGCTCACCTTCCTGGGCACCCTGATCACCTTCTTTCCGATGCACATCGTGGGCATCCTGGGCATGCCCCGCCGCAACTACACCTACCCGCCCGGGCTGGGCTGGAGCCTGCTCAACTTCATCGAGACGATCGGCTCCTACCTGCTCGGGATCGGGCTCGTGTTGATCGTGGTCAACCTGTTCGTGAGCCGGTTCCGCGGGCCCGTGGCCGGGGATGACCCCTTCGAGGGCGACACCCTGGAGTGGTCGGTCAGCTCGCCGCCGCCGCCCTACAACTACGCGGTCATTCCCACCGTCTCCAGCCCGTACCCGATGTGGGACAAGGAGGACCGCGAGGCGGACAAGAAGCGGCTGGAGCGGGGGAGGGGCTGCTTGACGCCGGCCACCTGACTCCGGCCACCACGGTTCAGGATGCGGTGCCCGATGAGATCCTGAGCATGCCGGCCTACTCAGTCTGGCCGCCGGTGACAGCGCTCACGCTCGCCGGGGTCTTCGCGATGCTGCTGATGGGCCACTTCTTCATCGCCCTCGCCTTTGTCGCCGCCGGCGCGCTGGCTGTGTTTGGTTGGCATCACCACGAGGTGTCGGCGGGATGAGCGCCTCCTCTCCTGGGGCCGCGGGATCCGGTCGCCCCGCCGGCGTGAGCGGCCGCCCGCCCGCCGAGCAGTCCCCTGGCGGCGCCGCCGTCGTCGCGCGCGGGCGCCGCGCGCAGCCCAGCGGCTGGTGGGGGATGGTCCTCTTCCTGTGCGCGGAGGGGACGCTGTTCGGGTCGCTGATGGCGACCTACTTCTATCTCGATTTCATCGCCCACCGGTGGCCTCCACGGGGCATCGCGCCCCCGGATGTGGTCCTGCCGCTGATAGCCACCGCGGGGCTGATCACCACCACCGTCCCGCTCCTGCTCGCCGTCCGCGCCTCGAAACGGGGTCGCCAGCGCCGCGTGGCCGGGCTGATCTCGCTGGCCCTGCTGGTGCAACTCGGCTACGTGGCCGCCCAGGTGCTGCTGTTTCGCCACGACCTGCGCCAGTTCACGCCCCAGGGCAGCGCCTACGGCTCGATCTACTTCACGCTGCTGGGGGCCCATCACGCTCACGTGGTGCTGGGAATCCTGCTTGAGCTGGGCGTGCTCTGGCACGTCCTCACCCGCGGCCTGTCCAACTACTGGCTGATCGGCGTGCGGACCGTGGCCGTCTACTGGTACGTGGTCAACGCCCTGGCCATCCTCGTCGTCCTCACCCAGCTCAGCCCGTCGTTGTGAGCGGCTCGCCCTCCAATCGGCTCTTGTGGTTCGGCGTTCTGGGCGGCGCCGTGGCCTGGGCGGTCCAGTTCGTGGCCAACCTGGCCTTCACGCTGGCCCAGTGCCAGCAGCCGGCCCGGTGGATGCTGCCCGTCCATTCCTGGGAGATCGGGATCTCGGTCGCGGCCCTGCTGGTCGGCCTGGCCTCCAGCGCGTGCGCACTGAGTCTCTTCCGCCGCACCTACCACATCGACCACGTGATGGTCCAAGAGCTTCACGGCGACGGCCACCAACCGCCCTTGGGCCGCGTGCACTTTCTGTCCATCATCGGCCTGACGCTGAACGTGATCAGCATGACGATCATCGTCATGACCGCCATTGGCGCGCCGCTGCTCCCGGTCTGCCAGCAGTCATGAGACGCCTGCTCATCACCGGCGCTGCCTGTCTGATGCTCCTGGCTTTCGTCGCGTCGGCCGTCGCCGAGCCCCAGTCGGGGATCGTGCGGCCGACGACCGAGCCCTCTCGTCCCAGCCGCCAGCTGGGCGCGGAATTGTTCGCCGGCAACTGCGCCAGCTGTCACGGCATCGCCGGCGAGGGGATCGCCAGGCCCAGACCGGGCGCGGGCGGGATCCCGGGCGCCGGACCGTCGCTGCGCGGAGTGGGGGCCCGGGCGGCTGACTTCTATCTGCGCACCGGCTACATGCCGCTGTCGAGCATCCACAACGAGCCGGCGCCTGACCGGGTGCTGTTCTCTGAGAAGGAGATCCAGTCGCTGATCGCCTACGTGGCGTCACTGGGGGCCGGCCCCGCGATCCCCTCACCGCGGCCGGCCTCCGGTTCGCTGTCGGCAGGCCAGCAGTCCTTTGCGCTGCACTGCGCGGGCTGCCATCAGATCGACGCCCGCGGTGGTTATGTGACCGGGGCGTCGGTGCCCCCGCTGCAAAACGTGAGCGCCAGGCAGATCGCGGAGGCGGTGCGGATCGGCCCGTATCTGATGCCGCGCTTCTCCACGCGCCAGATCTCCGATCGGGAGCTGAACTCGATCATTCGCTACGTGGTCGCCATGCGCCATCCCGACAATCGCGGCGGCTGGGGAATCGGGAACATCGGACCGATTCCCGAAGGCTTGGTCGCCTGGTGGATCGCCGGTCCCCTGCTGGTTTTGAGCTGCCTGGCGGTCGCCCGAAGGAGGCGTTCAGAGTGAGGATCTGGCAATGGCTGGTGGCGTTGGGAGCGTTCCTATTCGGGCGGCGCCGCCGGCGCCGGTCTCAGGATGAGAGCGGACAAGTGCCAATCGTCGCGCCGGGCACGCCCGAGCGTCGAGCCGAGACCGTGGTCCTCGTGTTCCTCGGCCTGGCCGCCCTCCTGGCGCTGGGCTTCGTGCTCGTCTACGGGCTGTTCTCCTCGTCAGACCTGCCCAACGAGCTGCTCGGCCTGTGCCTGGGCCTGAGCCTCGTCTGCATCGGGATTGCCTTCACGGTCGTGGCCAAGCGGCTCGTCGTCACCGAGGAGCTCGAGGACGACTACCCGCAGAGCGACCCCGAGCAGCAGAGCGAGGTGGCCGAGATCATCCACGAGAGCGGGAGCCGGATAACCCGCAAGCGGCTTCTGCTGGGGGCGTCGGTGGCCACCGGGGGCGCCCTCGGGCTGGCCGCCGTTACGCCCGCCCTGTCGCTGGGACCGGTCTGGGACACCGCGCCCCTTGACCACACGCCCTGGCGGCGTGGGATCAGGGTCGTCGACCAGGACGGCAGGCCGCTGGCCGCGGCCGACATCGATCAGCGCACCTTCTATACCGGCTTTCCGGAGGGGGCGGACCCCGAGAACATCGGTTCGCCGCTGGTCATCGTGCGCCTGGACCCCGCGAAGCTCAAGCTGCCCGGCGGACGCACCGATTGGGCGCCGCACGGGATCCTCGCCTACTCGAAGATCTGCACGCACGCCGGGTGTGCCGTGGCCCTGTACCGCAAGCCCACCGATCCGCAGCTGGAGCCCAACAACGCGCTCGTCTGCCCGTGTCATTACTCGACCTTTGACCCCTACACCGGGGGCACGGTCATCTACGGCCCGGCCGGCCGTCCCCTGCCGCAGCTGCCCCTGGAGATCGATAGCGACGGAAACCTGCGCGCGGCCGGCAACTTCTCGGCCCGGGTCGGTCCGAGCTGGTGGGCGGTGCGGGAGCGGCCCTCGTGAGCTCAGAGCGCAGGGACCCGCTGGCGGAACCCGTCCGGTTCATCGACGAGCGCACCTCGGCCGCGCCGCTGATGCGCAAGGCGCTGCGCTACCTGTTCCCAGACCACTGGTCCTTCCTGCTCGGCGAGGTCGCGCTGAACTCGTTCTTGATCCTGATCCTGACCGGGATCTATCTGGCTCTGTTCTACGAGCCGAGCACGGCCAAGACCATTTACCACGGCCCGTACGTGCCGTTGGATGGCGTCAGCATGAGCGATGCCTACAAGTCGGTGGTCGATCTCTCGCTGAGCACCAAGGCCGGCCTGCTCATCCGCCAGACCCACCACTGGGCCGCGGACGTGTTCCTGGTCGCGATCGTCCTGCACCTGATGCGGGTCTTCTTCACCGGTGCGTTTCGCAAGCCGCGCGAGCTGACCTGGATCGTCGGTCTGATCCTGCTCTTCACGTCTCTGCTCGAGGGCTTCCTCGGCTACTCGCTGGTTGATGATCTGCTCTCCGGCATGGGACTGGCGATCGGCTACGGCGTGGGCATGTCCCTGCCCCTGATCGGCGGTCCGCTGGTGCTGGCGATCTTCGGGGCGCCGTTTCCGGGCAAGGGTGCGTTCTTCTCCCGCATGTACATCGCTCACGTGTTCATCATCCCGTTGCTTCTGGCCACCCTGATCGGAATCCACCTGGCTCTAATCGCGGCCCGCCACCACACGCAGTTTCGCGAGAGCAAGCGCACGACCGAGAAGCGGATCGTCGGCGTGCCACTGTTCCCCGGTCAGGCTCCCCGTTCGCTGGCCGTGCTCTTCTTTACCGCCGGCATCCTGTTTCTGCTCGGAGGTCTGGTTCAGATCAACCCGATCTGGCAGTGGGGTCCGTTCGAGCCCTGGCTGGGCACCAACGGCGCTCAGCCCGACTGGTACCTGGGTTGGCTGATCGGCGCCCTGCGCCTGATGCCGAGCTTTGACGTCACCATCTCTCACTTCACCGTCATCCCCAACCCCTTCTGGGGGGCGTGGTGTTCCCACTGCTCGTGCTCGGCATCCTCCTCGCCTTTCCCTGGCTGGAGAAGCGGAAGACCGGCGACCGCGCGGTCCACAACCTCGCTGACCGGCCCCGGGACGCGCCGGGTCGCACGGCCTTCGGAGTGGCGTTTTTGAGCTGGGTCCTGATGACCTTCCTGTTCGGGGCCGCCGACCGCCTGTTCGTGCTCTTTGACCTCAACTACGACACCCAGCTCTACATCTTCCGGATCGGGATCTGGGTCGTGCCCGTTGTCCTGTTCTTCATCACCCGCCAGATCTGCCGCAACCTCCGCGACGGAGATCTGATCGACGCCGAGCGCGAAGTCGCCGAGCACGAGGCGCAGGAGCGGGCCCGGGCCAGTCAGCCGGTGCGAGCGGGGCGGGTGACATGAGCCGGGGGCCGCGATGATGCTCGCGCTGGCCGCCGTCGAGAACCTGCATCTGGGTGAGTTCGTGCCGCCGCTAGGCGCGACGCTGCTGTATCTGCTGCTCTACCGCCGGCGTCTGGACAGCCTGGCCGCTCAGGGTCGCCGCGTACCGGCCTGGCGGCGGGTGTGCTTCTGGTCAGGGACGCTGGCATTGACGGCGGTTCAGCTACCTCCGCTCGACGGCCTGGCCGACAGCCTGCTCGTCGCCCACATGCTTCAGCACATCGTTATCGGCGACCTGGCTTCCCTGCTGATCGTGCTCGGACTGACCGGTCCGGTGCTGGCGCCGCTGCTGCGAATGCGCTCCTCCCGCGTGCTGCGCTGGTTTTCGCATCCACTCGTGGCCGTGACGCTGTGGTCGGCGAACCTCTATGCCTGGCACCTGCCAATCCTCTATCAGCTGGCCATCCGCCATGACCTGGTCCATGCCCTCGAGCACGCCTGCATGCTCTGGTTCGGGGCGCTGCTGTGGCTGGCCGTGATCGGCCCGCTGCCCAAACCCGCGTGGTTCCGCGGTTGGGGCGAGGTTGGCTATCTGATCCTCGTCCGCTTCCTTGGCGCCGTACTGGCCAATGCGTTGATCTGGGGCCAGTCGGTCTTCTACCCCGTCTACCAGTCGCCGGATGTCGCTCGCGGCCTGAGCCCGCTCTCTGACCAGAACCTGGCCGGCGGGGTGATGATGATCGAGCAGATCCTGCTGACCACCGCATTTCTCGTCTGGCTGTTCGCTCGGCTCATGCGCCGTGACGAACAGCGCCAGTCGCTCCTGGATCTCTCGGCGCGCCGCGGTGTGCCGCTGGCCGGCGAAAGGGCTGAGCGTGCCGTCGCCGCTGGTCCCGTCGCCGCCGACCGGCTCCGGGAGCGACTGCTCCACGAGGCCCATCTGGAGTCGGAAAGCAAGTCCTGATCGTCGGTCCTCCGGGGGTTTACTGGCGTTTGACGGGACCTGTTTCCAGTTTCTTGTCCAGGTGCCGGGCCTTTATCTATTAATGGCGCTCCTGTGACCGTGGTCACAGATAGCGGACGTGCAGCGGGTAGCTAACTGGGACAACAACGGAAAGAGAACCAGTGACCGAGAATGAGCGCACGACCGGAGGCATGGTCGGCAAAGTGGTGGGTAGGGCCAAGGAGGCTATTGGCGCCGTCACCGATAAGGATGACCTGGCTCGCGAGGGTCGGCTTCAGCAGGCCCAGTCGGAGTCCGAGCTCGAGGCTCGCCGTGAGGCCGAGCAGGCGCAGGTCCGCGAGCAGGAAGCCGCCGACCGTCAGCGCCAGGCCGAGGTGAAGGGCCAGCGCGATCAGCTGCGCAATGAGGTCGCGGCTGAGCAGCGCGAGGAGCAGATCGAGCGCGACCGCCAGCGGGCGCAGGCCAGCGCGGCGGCCCAGGCCGAGAGCGAACGCGCGGCCGCCGACAGTGTCGAAGCGCGTGGACACGCGCAGGCCGAGCGCACCGTGCAAGAAGCCGAACAGACCCGTGTGGCCGCCACCGAGCAGGCCAACCGGCTCGAGCGCGAGGCCAGCGAGGCCGAGCGCCGTGCCGAAAAACTTGACCCCGAGGAGGAACAGCGATGAACGCACGTACTCTGAGCACCGCAGCCGTTGACGGCTACCTGAAGCTTCTGCGCCGTCCGGCCGACCTGATCGTTGGACTGCTGCCCGGACAGAGCACCGGACCGGGCGCCGCAGCCCGGATCGTCGTCGATCGCGTCGACGCCACAGCCCGCGCGACTCTGGCCTCGACCCTGGGCGTCAATCTCACGGTCGACGCGCGTCGTCGTGAGGCCGCCGCCGCTGAGCGCAAGCACGCCCTGGATCTGCGCCGTCAGGCGGAGGAGCGGGAAGCCCGCGCCGAGTCGCGCGTGCAGACGAGCAACCGCCAGGCCACGCAGCGCCGCCGCCAGGCCGAGAAGGAGGCGGGCGGACGCCGTCGCGCCGCGAGCCAGAAGCAGCAGACCCGGACGCGGCAGGCGACCGAGGCCGAGCGTAACCGCGCCCAGGCCAGTCGTCAGCAGGAGGCCAAGGCCGAAGAGCAGATAGTGGCCAAGACCAAGCGCGAGGAACTGCCCGCAGTGGAAGCGCAGGCCGACGCCCTCAAGGAGCGCGAGATCGCGGCCCAGCGTCGCGACGAGGCGGACCGTCTGGGCGAGGCCGCCGCGCGAGTCAAGGAAGAGCGCAAGGAAGAGTCCAACGGCGCCAACGCCAGCACGAGCCCGGGCCCCGGCCCGAGCACCGGCACCAGCACGAGCCCGGGCCCCGGCCCGAAGGCACCGGCACCGGCACCGGCACCGGCACCGGCACCGTTTAGTTCACGGCGCAGCCGGGTTTCGGGTGGCCGTCGCCCCGGTCCTCAGCGGCTCTTATGCCGCTGGGGCCCGGCTCGCCAGCGGGTGGGGCGGCCGCCGGCGCAGCCACCCTACGGCTAGAGGTATCAAGGCCAGCAGGCTGAGCAGGGCACAGATTTGCAGCGGCGTTTGGAAGGCGTCGGTGACCGCCCGCTCGATCAGATCCTGGATGTGGGCCTGCAGGGCGACGAACTGGGCGCGGGTGCTGGGGTCCGCGCCCGCCTCGACGCCGGCAAAGGCCGGGTTGAGGTCGGGGAGCTGACTCTGCGGAGCGTGGGAGTCGGCCGCGATCAGTCCGGCGCCGAGCCTCACCTTCTGCAGAAACGATCCCGGCCCGGTGATGATCGTCCGGGTGATGGCGGGGACCGCGTGGCGGGGGGCCGAGTTCAGCTGGTTGACCAGGATCGGCGTCAGGAGCACGAGGCCCAGCACGAGTCCGCCCTCGCGGGCGGCCACCGTACGCGCCGCGCGGGCAACGAGCGAGCCCCGGGTATTCAGTGCGCGGCGGGTCAGGGCGGGAAAGGCCAGGCCGAGGCCGAGGCCGCACAGGGCGAGCATCAGCACCGCCAAGACGAGTTCGCGGTGGGAGATGAGCGAGAGCCCGAGCAAGCCGGCGGCCAGGACGACCGCGCCCGCCGCGCCGCCGATCTCCGGGGGCTGGTCGCGCATCAGCTCGCCGCTGATCACGGTGGCGACGGGAATCACGAGCAGGACGGCGGCGGCGCCGAGCGGAGTGAGCTGCCAGACATTGATGAGCAGCACCGTCGACAAAAAGAGGGCGCCGATCAGGCCGGCGGAGAGCAGGAGCAGGGCAACGTTGGCCAGCGGAGGGGTCAGTCCACCGGCCGCGGCCGGAGCGGCCGCGGCAGGCTCAGCGGCTGGCGGCGCCGCGCCCGTCGAGTCAGGGGTCACCGGCGCCGGGGAGCTTGCGCCGGCATTTTGGGGGACACGGAGGGCGGCCAGCGCGGCGGCGGCCGCCACCGGAGCCTGGGCGAAGAAGATCGCCCGCCAGTCGAACACCTGAGTGAGCACGCCACCGATCGCCGGTCCCGCGCCGGCTCCGAAGGCCGCGGTGGTCGCCCAGGCGTGCAGCACGTCGCCATCGCGGCCCCGGCCGCGCGCGAACAACGGGAGCGAGGAGCACAACAGCACCGCTCCGCCCACCCCCTGAAGGCAACGGAACACGACGAGCACGGTCAGGTTGCCCGCGGCGCCCGAGCCCAGGGAGGCAAGGCCGAACAGAACCAGGCCGGCGACCAGCCATTCACGCCGGGCCAGCCGTCCGGCAACGGGCAGAATCAGCAGTGTGGTCGCGATCAGGGCGAGGTTGTAGGCGGTGATGACCCAGGTGACGTGGGCGATCGAGGTGTGCAGTCGGACCACGATCTGCGGCAGCGCCAGGACGGCCACCGAGGCATCGGCGAAGGCCAGGGCGATGGCCAGGCGGAGCGAGAGCTCGGGGCGTGGCGGGAGATCGGGGCCGGTCCTGGTCTGAGCGCGCACGGACACGGAGCCGGAGGCTACGCGAAGCCGCGGCCGCGGAGAGACCAGCCGGATTGGACCGCCTCAGCCCGGGTAGGCACAGACCATGTCCACAAGTCAGCTCATAACCCACCGTCTCGAGGTCCCCCAACCCGGGGAGGCGCCCACTCCCGTCGTTCCCGATGCCCCGGTGACCCCGATCGATCCCGATCCGGGCACGCCGGCCAGCCCGCAGAAGCCCGGCTTCGTGCCCCCGCCCGACGAGCCCGCCACGCCGATCGACCCCGACCCGGCCCCGAGCCCGACCCAGCCCGACCCCGAGCCCCAGCGCGATCCAGCCCCGGTGGAACCGGCTCCGGTCCCGCCCGAGCCCGAGCCCGACGCAGCTTAGGAAGCTCGACCCCTCACGCAGCCAGAGCCGGAGACAGACTAGATCTCCTCGTGCACTCCGATCGAGTGCTCGAGCGCATCTTCGGCATCGCCGTGATGACCCCGGCGCTCCTCCAGCAGCGCCCCGGCTATCGCGTCGAGCTTGGTCTGCAGCGCGCGCTCGGCGCGCAGTTCTGAATTCTTCAACACGGCGACCAGGACCAGGGTGAGGGCCGACATCCCACCGGCGGCGGCGGCCTCAAAGCGGTCGCTGGCACCCAGGATCAGCCCGATCACCCAGGCGGCGATCAGGAGCACGCAGACGAGGAAGAAGACCGGGGAGCTGGCCAGGAACGACATGCGCTCCGAGAAACGGTCAAACCGTCCTCGGGTGGGGACCTCGTTGCGGTCGGCGGGATGCTCGAGCGCGCGCACGAATGGCTGACCGGCACCGCGGATACGACGGCGGCGCGGGGAGCCGATTGTCATCACGAAGAGTTCGGGGTTGCGGCATGCACTCTACCTCTAGCAGCTGGTCTGCGATCTCCCGTGAGCAAGCTCACAGTGATCGCTTTCGTCCAGGGGCGGGCGCTCGAGTACCGGCACGGGGACGACCCGCCCGTCCTCCCAAGGACGCAGGTAGGCGCCGCCGATCACGCCGCGGCCGGCCGGGAGCCGGCGCTCCATTGCCGCCAGGACCGAGTAGGCCATCTCACCCAGGGCCCGAAGGGATTGATGGCGGTTCTGACGCTGTCCGAGGTCACACTCGGCCAGGGCGTCGAGACCCTCGCGCCGGAGTGCGTCGACCAGCACGGCGATCTCGACCCCGTAGCCGACCGGGAAGGAGAGCGCGCGCAGGAGCTCGCGGCGGGCGGCGAACTCGCCGGCCAGCGGCTGCGTGAAGCCGGCCAGACGGGGCTCGTGGAGGTTGAGCAGCGGGCGGGCCATCAGCTCGGTCACGCGCCCGCCCTCGTGGGCAAGGGGCCGGCTCGCCGCACGTCAGCGGGCGTTCGAAGGAGCCCTTGACCAGGCTCAGCTCGGGGTCGCTGAGCAGGGGCCCAAGCAGACCCTGGAGGTGGTGGGGGTGAGGGTCGCCAGTGTCGCCGTCCAAAAAGCAGACGAGGTCTCCGGTGGCCGCCGACAGCGCCCGCCACATGGCATCGCCCTTGCCGAGCGCCGGTCCGCGCTCGGGAAGCACCTCGTCCTGCTGGAGCACCTGCGCGTTCGCGGCCCGTGCCGCATCGGCTGTCCCGTCGGCGGAGGCCGCGTCGATGACGAGCAGCTGATCGACCAGGCCGTAGCGCTGGAGCGGGGCGACCGTGCGGCGGATGATCTCGGCGATCGTTCCGGCGCACTCCTGGGTCGGGATGATCACGCTGACGGTCTGCGCCCCCTTGATCGCGGCCAGCCGTGCGGGCGGAAAGTCGCGGGCCTCAAAACGCCGCCGCTCCAGCCAGTTGGAGACCTCGAGGTCCACCGACAGCCCGCGCGAGACACGACCGCGTGAGCGCGCGGAGGTGAGGACCCGGACATCGGCGGCGCGCACGATCGGGACACCGTGGGCGTCGAGCCGGCCGGCGAAAGCCTGATCTTCGAGCGCGGCGAGGGGTTCGAGTCCGCCCACCTGGCGGTAGGCAGCGGCGGTGATGCCGATCGAGGCACCGGCGAAGTGGTGGTGAGCGGCGCCGGGATCGGCGCGCCGGACGCGGTCCAGGCGGTCGGCGGCGTCGCGCTCGCGGCGGCGGCGCACCTCGGAGCTCAGTTGCTCGAGTTCGCCGGGATCTAGCTCGACCAGCCCCGCGACCGCTCGTGCCCCCCCGCGCAGGTGGTCGAGCTGGCGCTCGAGCCAGTCGGGCGCCGGGCGCGAGTCGGCGTCGGTGCAGGCGATCAGCCCGTCGGGGGCGCCGGCGGCGATCAGCCGGGCGGCCGCGGCCTCCATGCCCAGCCGGCGGGCGGATCCGGCGCCCTGACCGGAGCCGATCAGGGTTGTCAGCTTCAGTCCCAGCTCGGCCGTCGTCTGCCGGGCAATCCGCTCGGTGGCGTCGACGCAGGCGTCGAGCACGAGCACGACCTCGAAGTGTTCAATGCCGATCGACTGGATCGCCAGGGCCTGCAGGCAGGCGCCGATACCGGCCTCCTCATCGCGGGCCGGGACGACCACCACGCTCAGCAGTGCGGGTGGCGGGACGGGGTCCATCAGCTCCATGGCGCCCCGTCCTTGATCAGCGCCTGACCGCGCTCGTAGGCGTCGTCATTGTCATGGGCCAGCACGCCGACCACGCGGCCGTCCTGGCCATACCAGACGGCGAAGGCGCCGTCGTCCCCGGGCTCGAAGCGCACGTCCGAGTAGCCGTCGCCCCAGGCGGAGTACTTCAGCGTGCGCTGGCCGATCGTGGACCAGAAGCCCGGGACATCAGCCCACTGCGCGTCCTGGCCGGCCGCGACGCGCCCGGCGAGCTCGCCCTGACCGAGCGCGTCGCCCCAGTGCTCGACGTGAAGCCGGCGACCGGCGGCGGCGTTCACGGCCGCGCACACGTCGCCGGCAGCGCTGACATCCGGCAGCGAGGTCCGCAGCGCCGGCGTCCGCCGCGATCGCGCCGGCCGTCGAGCGCCGCCCCGGCCATCGCGGCCAGCTCCGACCGTGGGGCCACGCCGGTGGCCATGATGACGATCCGGGAATCGCTGGCGCGGTCGCCCGCCTGCACCCGCAAGCCGTCGCCGGCCCGCTCGATCCGGTCCACCGCCGTGCCCAGCTCGAGCTGCACGCCGAGCTCGAGCAGCCAGTCCCGGATCTTCTCGGCGGCCTGCTCGCCGAGACGGGCCACGTTGGGAGCGGATTCATCGGAGATCAGCACCACTGGATGGCCGAGCGATCTCAAGGACGCGGCGATCTCACAGCCGATGAAGCCTGAGCCGATGACGGTCACGGCCGCGGGAGGCTGCAGCCGCCGCTGGAGCTCGCGGAGATCATCGAGTGAGCGCAGCGTGCGCACGCCGGGATCGTCGGCGCCGGGAATCGGCAGGCGGACAGGCTCGGCGCCGGTGGCCAGAAGGCAGGACCGGTATTCGAGCTCGCGGCCGCCGGACAGGGTGACCCGGTGGGCGGTTGGGTCGAGGGCCACTGCGTGTCCGCTTACGAGGTCGACCTCGTGCTCGGCGAGCCACGCCTCCTCCTCGAGGGGCAGCTCGTCCTCATCCATCTCCTCACGGAGCAGCTCCTTGCTCAGGGGCGGCCGGTTGTAGGGCATGCGGCGCTCGTCGGCGACGATCGCCACCGGTCCGAATCCGCCCGTGTCCCGGAAGGCCCGGGCCGCCGAGAGGCCGGTCGGACCGCCGCCGACGATCAGCAGGGCGTAGGGCACGCTCATCGTCGCTCGAAGACGTCGAGGAGGTACGCGTCAGTAGGAGCGGAGGCCACCAGCCGGGCCCAGTCCGCCCGGCGCAGGCGGGCGTGAACCTGCTCGGCGGTGAACGGGCGCTCGGGACCCGCCGGGCGCCAGTGAACGGCTACCAGTCGCGCCCCGGCCTGCAGACGGTCGCCGAGCGTCGACAGGGTGGCCTCGAGATCTGGCCCCTCGAGGTAGTAGAGGATCTCCGAGGCCACAACGAGGTCAAACGAGCGCGACGGAATGTCAGCCGGAATCGAGCCCAGCCGGACCTCAGCCTGAGGCTGATGGGCGAGTCGCGCGCGAGCCACGTCAACCGCGGTGGCGGCGGCGTCGATGCTGACCAGCCGCCGGCATTGCGGCGCCAGCGCAGCCGTGAACACGCCGATCGATCCGCCGAGCTCGAGCGCCTCGGCAAACGGCCCGGGTCCGCAGGCAGCGAGCGTGGCCGCGTACTTTTGGCGCTCGTAGTCAGAGCTCTCGTAGCCCCAAGGATCCGGGTTGACCTGGTACAGAGCCTCAAATTCTGCCTTCGCCATGTGGGCCACGAGCGTCCTCACATCCTCCGGCCGAGGATGCTCTCACCGGCGCGAGCGAGCAGCGGATCGAGCCGATGCTGAAGGAGAAACACCTCCAGGTCACGTCGTGCGCGGTCGAGCGTGCCGCCGTGAGCAAACGGCCGGGAGCCGCAGGCCCTGGCCGCCTCATCGAGCAGGGACCGGCAGGCCTCGGCGATCGCCGCGCGCCCGTGGAGCGCGACCGCGGGCAGGTCGGCGGCAGCCGTGTCCATGGCCCGGGCGGCAGCGTCCATCCAGACCGAGATCGTCCGGTGGGACGTGAGAATGTGGCCGGCAGCGAGGCTCTCGAGCGGTCCGCGGGTGGGTCGCCCGGCGAGCTCGCCCAGTGCGGCCCCGGCCGCGGCATCAGCCATTCCCGCCCACGAGGCCGCCGTCCGCAGGGCGTCGCGCCCGAACCAGGGTTGAGTGCTGATCGCTCCAGGCTCGCCCAGCGTGGCCAGGACGGGAACGTCGTGAAACACCACCCGGTGCGAGACCGAGGCCCGCAGACCATGCGATCGATACCAGGACGTGTCGACCTCCACTCCGTGGTGTAACAGGTCGATCCATACCGACAGTGGCGGTCCCCCGGTCTCGGAGCGGGCAAGAACGAGGGCGCGATGCAGTCCGCCGGCACCGGAGCAGAACGTCTTGACACCGCGCAGAACGGCCTGGCGACCCGTGCCGATCACGGCGGCCGGCTCGCCCTCGCCGGGGACGGGGTCGCCACCCCATACACCGCCGCGGAGATCCCCGGCCCGGACGGCCTCGAGCTCGACTTCAACGAGGTCGGCGGGCCCCTGCACGGCCAGCCGCTCGACCGCGTTCAGGTGGCCGTCGAAGATCCGGCCCACCGACCCATCGGCCTGGGCGACGCTGCGCACGAGCGCCAGCTCGGCCGCCGCAGGGGGCCGCAGATCCCCCGCGACGGCGTTGAAGGCCAGGGCGCCGGCGGCTTCGAGCGCGGCGATCGCGCTTTCGGGGAACCGCGGCTCGGGCTCGGCGTCCCGCGCGCCGGCCGTGGCGGTGACCGTGGCCAGCGGACCCTCGAGCGTCACCTCGAGCGGCGTCACCGGGAGCGACGCGCTCACGTCAACGGCTCCAGAGCCAGGCCGGCCTCGCGGGAGTGCTCGATGACCAGCCGGGCGTACTCGAGCGTCGCGCGGGCGTCGGAGCGCCGGGCGCCGGGGCCGATGCCGTCGTGAGCGAGGACGATCGCCCCCGGTTGCAGACCCGTGCGCGTGCCGGCAAACATCTCGGCCGCGCTGTCCCCGCGCCAGTCGTGGGTATCGACCGTCCAGCCGACCAGCCGCAGTTCCCGAGTCGCGGCCAGCTCGGGCGTCCAGGGCGCCACGTCGCCCCAGGGTGTGCGCCACAGCCGGGGGTCGGCCCCGATTCTGCGCATACGCTCTAGGGCGGAGTCGGTGTCGCGAGCGCACCAGTCGCGATCCCGCGTGCCATGGCGCACATGCTCGTCGCAGTGCAGACCGACGGTGTGGCCCTCGTCGAGCATGCGCGCGACCAGCTCCGGCTCAGCTTCGGCCCGGGGGGCGATGGGGAAGAATGTCGCCCGGGCACCAACGGCGCCGAGAAGGTCGAGCAGGTCGCCGGTGCATCGTGAGTCGGGACCGTCATCGAAGGTGAGGGCAAGCGAAGGCACCGGTAGGGGCTACCCGCCCAGAGCGCTTTGATAGCGCCGTTTCGATTGCGGGTAGGGCATGAGCGTGTCCGTGGCCATCCTCGACATCGACGGTACCCTGGTCGATACCAACTACCAGCATTCGTTGGCCTGGTTCAGAGCCTTTCGCCGGTTCGACATCACGCTCCCGATCTGGCGGATTCACCGCCACATCGGCATGGGAGGGGACCAGGTCGTCACTGCCCTGTGCAGCGAGGACACCGAGCGACAGCACGGTGACGATATCCGTGAGGCCGAAGGCAAGGAGTACGCGCGCCTGATCGATGAGGTCCAGGTGTTCGACCGAGCCCGGGAGCTGATCCTCGCTCTCAAGGATCGGGGGCACGCGGTGGTCCTGGCCAGCTCGGCCAAGGAGCCGGAGGTCGAGCACTACCTCGGGCTGCTCGACGCGGCCGAGCTCGTCGATGGCTGGACCACCTCGGCCGACGTCCAGGAGACCAAACCCGCGCCCGACCTTGTCCGGGCGGGGCTTGACCGCGTCGGCGGCGACGCTGGCGAGGCGGTGATGATCGGCGATACCCCATGGGACATCGAGGCGGCGGCCAAGGCCGACGTACCCACGTACGCCGTCATCACCGGAGGCTTCAGCGAGCAGGAGCTACGCGACGCCGGCGCGCGCGACGTATACGAGTCGGTCGCTGCGCTCGAGCGCGAGTTGGACCAGACCTCGTTCTAGTCCTCCGGCGGTCGCTTGTAGCGGTCGCTGGACTCGAGCTTGGTCGGCGCGCGACGAATCGCGTGGCCGGCCGGAGTGAGCACCAGGCCGAGCACGATGATGGCCAGCACGACGATGATGATGATGACGATGGTCACGCGATTACCTCTCTTGATTCGCTGGTGGCAGAAGTTCCCGTTTTCGCGCGCCGTCAAGCCGTGATGTCCGCGTAATGACCTCCTGAACGGTGTACGGCACTTCTCACCGGGTAGTCGGTCCGAGAGGCCGGGGCATCGAAATTTGAACGAGCAAAGGAGCCTGAAAATGGCAGATTCGCTAGACGGCAAGAAGATCGCCATCATCGCCACCGACGGGGTGGAACAGGTCGAGTTGGTCGAGCCCCGCAAGGCCGTTGAGGCGGCGGGCGCGCAGACCGAGCTCTTGTCCATCAAGTCCGAAGACATCCAGGCCATGAACAGCGACATCAATCCGGCCGAGAAGTTCAGCGTGAACAAGCTGGTCGCCGACGCCAACCAGGCCGACTACGACGGCCTGATCCTGCCCGGCGGCACCGTCAATGCCGACCGGCTGCGCGTCGACGCGGATGTCGTCTCCTTCGTGCAGGAGTACTTCAAGGCCGGCAAGCCGGTCGGGGTCATCTGCCACGGACCGTGGACGCTGGTTGAGGCCGATCTGGTCCGCGGCCGCACGCTGACGTCCTACCCGAGCGTGAAGACCGACATCCGCAACGCCGGGGGCGAGTGGGTCGACGAGGAGGTCGTCGTCGACCAGGGCCTCGTCACCTCCCGCAAGCCCGATGACCTGCCGGCCTTCACGGCCAAGATCGTCGAGGAGTTCGCCGAGGGCAAGCACGAGGTCGCCTCGGCCGGGGCCACCGCCTACGGAGGCGGTGGCCGGAGCCACTGCCTAGGAGGCGGGTTGGCTCGCCTTGCGTTCGGCGTCGCGCTCTCGCTCGTGGGCGCGGCGGACGAGGAACGCACCGAACGACCCAGCCAGCGTGCTGACGACGATCAGCGCGTAGGCCTCCATGAAGACGTCGAGGACCCGGCCCCCGAACGAGACCGGGTTGTGGATCTGCGAGGAAACCGTCAGCAGCTGGGTCGTGGTCCAGAAGAGCGCGCTGCCGTAGCTGAGAATGTCGGTCTGGGGAACGTGATGCTCCAACAACAGGGCGAGCACCGCACAGATCAGATCAACGATCAGGGTGATGAACGCGATCGCCGCCACGCGATCGCGCAACGCTCCGTGGGCGGTCGTGTCGGCGCGAATGATGTGGTGCAGCTCGCGCCCGGCGGCGCGCACTACTCGAGCCGGATACATCATGCCGCGCTATTCGCGCTGACCGGAGCCGGTTCCTGTTGGGCGCCGGTTAGTCTCCGTCGCGCCGAAAGCGTTCCTCCGAGGCCTCGATCTCGGCCTCAGCGTCGGCGCGCGAGCGCCAACCCCCGGTCTCGACCTTTTTGTTCTCGAGCACCTTGTAGATCGAGAAGAACTGCTCGATCTCCTGCCGGAGCAGCTCGGGGAGATCCTCGACCTGTTCGTAGCCGTTCCAGTAGGTGTCGTGCAGGGGAACGCAGACGATCTTGTCGTCGGGGCCCTTCTCGTCGCTCATCGTGAACATGCCGATCGGCTTGACCGGGATGAGACAGCCCGGGAACGTGGGCTCGGTCAGGACAACGAGGACATCGAGTGGGTCACCGTCCTCGGCCAGCGTGTTGCGCATGTAGCCGTAGTCGGTCGGGTAGGTGGCCGCGCTCATCAGCAGCCGATCGAACTTGATGCCTCCCAGCTCAGGGTCGTACTCGTACTTGTTGCGGTTGCCTTTGGGAATCTCGACCACACACACGTAGGTGCGGTCATCCTGAGCGGAGTTCACCGGCTCACGTGTCCTCGAGACGGAAGCCGACCTTCATCTCGACCTGGAAGTGCGCGATCTCGCCGTCCTCCACGTGGCCGCGAATCCCGACCACCTCGACCCAGCCGACGTTGCGCAGAGTCCGGCTCGCCCGTCGGACGCCGGAGCGCATCGCCTCGGCGATGCTCTCCGGTGAAGTCCCCGCGATCTCGACGACCTTGTAGGTGCTGTCTTCAGCCACTGTGATTCCTTTCTCGAGGTCCAGCGGGCTGGTACCCGGTTCTCGGTCCGAGCAAGCCCGGGGAATGCTCGGGCGAGAAGCGGGTATAGCCGCGGGATGACCCAATTTGGCTACACCATGATGACCGAGCAGTCGCCCCCCGACCAGCTCATCCGCGACATTCAGCTGGCCGAGCAGGCGGGCTTTGACTTTTCCGTGACCAGCGATCACTTTCAGCCCTGGCTCGAGGAGCAGGGTCACGCCGGCTACGCCTGGTCGATCCTCGGCGCGGCCGCCCAGGCCACCGAGCGAATCGGACTGATGACCTACGTGACCTGCCCGACCCTGCGCTACCACCCGGCAATCGTGGCTCAGAAGGCGGCGACGATGGGGATCCTGTCGAACGACCGCTTCCGCCTCGGTCTCGGCGCGGGGGAGAATCTCAACGAGCACGTCGTCGGAAAACGCTGGCCGGCGGTCGGGGCTCGACACGAGATGCTGAGCGAGGCGGTCGACATCATCGCCGCGCTCTTCGACACCGACGGGCGGGTGAACTACCGCGGACGCCATTTCGACGTCGAGCAGGCGCAGCTGTGGGATCGCCCCAGCCAGCGCGTGCCGATCGGCGTCGCCGTCTCGGGGGAGAGCTCGTGCCAGCTGGCCGGCCACAAGGCGGACATCATGATCGCCGTCGAGCCGAAGGCCGAGCTGGGGGAGATGTTCGATGCCGCCGGGGGCGCGGGCAAGCCCCGGGTGGGCCAGATTGCCCTGGCCTACGACGCCGACCGCGGGACGGCGATCGAGCGCGCCCATGCTCAGTTCCGCTGGTTCGGACTGGGCTGGAAGGTAAACGCAGATCTCCCCAATCCGGAGGCCTTCGACGCCGCCACCCAGTTCGTCGTCCCCGACCAGGTCGCCGACGCGATCGGTTGCGGCCCGGATGTCGACGAGCACGTGGCCAAGATCAAGCCCTTCATCGACGCCGGGTTCACCGAGATCGCGCTGGTCCAGATCGGCGCCGATCAGCAGGCGGAGTTCATGACCTGGGCGCAGAAGGAGCTGCTGCCCGCCCTGCGCGAGCTCTAGGTCTCGCTCTGGTCGACGATCTCGGCCGCCACGGCCGCGGCGCCCCGGCGGCCGAGCACGATTGAATAGTGGTTGGTATCGGCGACCTCGAGTCCGCGGCGATGCTCGGGATTCGCGTCCGCCCAGCGCCGCACGACCGCCAGCGGTTGCATCGGGTTGGGCTCGTTGGCCAGGCCGAGCGGGGCACAGAGCAGCACGGCGTCAACGGCCAGCGCATCGGCTGCGCTCGCCTCCAGGACGTCACGGCCGTCGGCCGCCACCGAGTCGGGGTTGACGGCCGACCGCATCTCCCCCTCGGGACCGATCAGGTCGTGGTCGGCGTAGGCGGCCAGGTCATCGGGCTCGATGTCCGCGCCGCTGATGGCCGGATGCTGTGACCACCAGTCGCGGTAGGCCGGCCGGTCGGCGAAGACCAGACTGAGTCGGCTGAGCGCCGCGCCCAGGAAGGCCTCCAGAAACGGACCCGGTGGCGCATCGCGGGCGCCGGGAATCGGAAGCGCCCCGTCGACGAGGATCAGGCCGGCCACGCGCTCGGGATGATCCACGGCCAGAGCGGCGGCGATGTAGGCGCCCAGGGAGTGGCCGACGATCAGCGCCCGCTCGAGCCTGAGCGCGTCCAGTACGGCCACCATGTCGGCCACGTGCGCCGCCAGGCCGAAGGGCTCCGGCAGGTGGTTGCTGCGCCCGCGTCCGCGCAGGTCCACGGCGGCCAGGGTGGCGCGTCCGGCCAACGCTCGCGAGACGGCGACCCACGTGTGGCTGCTGGACGTGATCCCGTGGATGGCCAGCACTGTCGGCGCGTCTGGCGCGCCCGGGAAGCGGTAGACCGCCAGCTCGCCGCCGGCCACGGGGACGTCGAAGCGCTCAGTCACCGCCGACCGAGGTGGTTTCTTGCGCCGACTCCAGGTCAGCATCGGCATCGGGCACGACCGGCGTCGCCGGAGCCGGCTCGGCGGCCCAACTCGTCCAGGGTCGCGAGATCGCCAGCCAGGCCAGGCCACAGGCCAGGAGCGTGGCACACAGGATCCAGCCGAGCGTTGTGGTGGCGACGCCGATGTACTTAAGGCCGGAGGCGAAGATCACGAACGCGATCACGGGGCGGACGTAGCGGTCGGGAACGGTCGAGGACAGCATCGATCCGATCAGCACCGCTGGGACCGAGCCGATGATCAGTGACCCGGTCACCGACAGCTCCACGTGGCCGAAGATCAGCGCGCCGAGGGCGGCCGCGAGGGTGAGGGGCACCGCCTGGGTGAGGTCGGTCCCGACGAGCTGGTTGGCGCCCAGCATCGGGTAGATGAAGAGCAGGCCGATGATCATCAGGGAGCCCGAGCCGACTGAGGTCATGCCGACGATCACGCCGCCGACCACGCCCAGAGCCAGGGTGAACAGCGGTCGTGGCGCCACCCGGGTGACAACCGCCTGACGCCGGGGGCCGCCCAAGCGGTCGAGCACGAAGCGCAGAGCCATTGCCGCGGCGCCGACGAGCAGCGCCGCGCCCAGATAGGTTTCGATGTTGTTCTCGGCCGCCTTCGCGTTACCGATCAGCGACAGCAGGTAGGCACCGAGGAACGCCGCCGGCACCGATCCGAGCACCATCCAGCGCACGATCTTGAAGTTGACCGTGCCGGCCTTCATATGGACGCCGGCACCGATCGGGCGCATCACCACGGCCGCCACCAGGTCGCTCGAGATCGCGGTCGACGGCTTGACGCTGAAGAGAAGGATCAGCATCGGGGTCATCAGCGCTCCACCGCCGGCGCCGGTCATTCCCACGAGCAGACCGATGATCGCGCTGCCGAGGACGATATAGGGGTCGATATGCACTTGTTCGATCGAAGTGGTGCGAGTTTTCAGCGGCCGTTGCCGGCGGCGGGCGAGTCGCTCGGGCCCGGGGGGTCACCCGACAGCAGCCAGCCATCGGGCACAGCGCGCACGACGCCGCGGCGGCTGAGATCTGAGAGGGCGCTGGTCACCGTGGGTCGACGGGCCGCGACGAGATCCGACAGGACAGCGTGGGTCAGGCGCAGCGGGATGATGATGCCGTCACTGCGAACGCGGCCCCAACGACCGGCCAGATGCCAGAACAGCATGTGCAGTCGCACGTCGACCCGGGCCTGGTGGACGATGGCCATGTTCACGGCCAGCTGCCGGGAGCGCTGAACGGCGCGGGAGATGAGCCGTCCCCCGAGCTCGGGGAACTGCGCCAGTTGACGCACGAACCGCTCGTCGAGCACGGCCAGGCGGGTCGGCTCGAGCGCGAGCCAGTCGTTGGTCATGACCAGCGTGGATTCGGAGTGCCACGGCGGCGGGCGCAGGAGGTCTCCCTCGCCGATCAGCTCGATCCCGAAGCGGCGGTCGATCCCGACACGGTGGATGAGAATGCCGTCCAGGACCAACATCCCGAGCCCCTTCTCGAAGCTGGCCGGGAGAGGACGCCAGGCACCGGCGTCGACGTGGAGTTCCCGTACGAGAACGGTCTCCAGCGCGTGTGCGCGCAGCTGCGGCTCGATTGCCTCGGCTAGATCCGGATCTTCCTCAAGGACACGGACAAAGCTCGGCAAGGGACGCGGAGCGCTACTCACTGCCTTCACTTTGACAGAGCCGCCTGTGCACTCGTGGACGGAAGCGACCGAATCAAGCCAAGGACGGCGTCGGCCAGTTCCCGGGGGCGCTCGAGCAGCGACATGTGGCCGGTCTGGTCAAGTTCGATCAGCCCCGCTGACTGGGGTAGACGCTCGGCGATGCGCCGCGCCTGCGCCGGCGGGGTGAGCCGGTCGCGGTCCCCGGCCACGACCAGCGTGGGCACCTCGAGGCGCTCGGTGGCATCGAGAAGATCCATGTCGGCCATCGCATCGCCGCAGGCGCCCCTGACCTTCGGCGGCGTGTCCAGGAGCATCCGCTCGTAGAAGGCGATCTGCGCGCGGTCGGCGCTGGGGCCAAAGGCGGCGTGCCGGATCAGCGTGTGCGCGATCGGTGAGGAGATGGCCGGCAGGGGGGCCGAGACGCCCATGAACACGCGGCCGGCCAACTGGCTGTTGAAGCGGGAGGCCATCTCGCCGAACAGCAGGTGCCCGGTGAGCAGATCGACGAGTCCCGTGTTGACCAGAGCCGCCGCTTGGATGCGGTCGGCCACACGGTGATCCTGGGCCCAGGCCGCGATCGCCATCGCCCCCAGGGAGTGCCCGACGACCACGACCTCCCGGCCCTCGGGAGTGATCGAAGCCAGGACGGCCTCGAGGTCCTCGCCGAAGCGCGGGAGCGAATAGTCGTCGGCGGTGGCCTGCGCACTGCGCCCATGGCCGCGCAGGTCGTAGGCGAGGACGGGCAGCCCGGCCTGCGTCAGATGGTCGGTGACCGGGCCCCAGATCGAGAGCTGCTCGGTCCAGCCGTGAAGAAGCACTGCGAGCGGCCCCGAGCCGTCCTCGTTGAAGGTCTCGGCGTGCAGGCGGGTTCCGTCGGCCGAGCGGATCTCGGTGCCGCGACCGCCGCGCGAGCGCCTCAGCTCGGCCAACGCCGGATCACGGCGGATGGCGCGCAGGTGCCGGCGCTGCCAGGCGACGCCGGCCACCGCGCCGCCGGCACCCAGGGCGAGAACCAAGCCGCGGGTGTTGACCGATCCTGGCATCGAGCGCACCCTAGCGCGGGTCGCTGAGAAGTCGCGGGTCGCTGACACGTTGCCGTCGCCGAGAAGTCGCCGTCGCGCGGAGCGTAGGATTCTCGGCCGTGAGGATCGGCCTGCTCACCGGAGGCGGCGATTGCCCGGGCCTGAACGCGGTCATCCGCGCCGTGGTCCGCAAGGGCGTCGATGCCTACGGCGACGAGCTGATCGGTTTTCGCGACGGCTGGCGCGGCGTTCTCGAGGATGTCAGTGAGTATCTGACGATCGAGTCGACGCGCGGGATCCTCCCCCGCGGCGGCACGATTCTGGGCAGTTCTCGGACCAACCCCGCCAAGCGGGAGGACGGCGCCGCCGTGGTCCGCGCGACCCTGGAGCGCCATCACCTCGATGGATTGATCGCCATCGGTGGTGAGGACACGCTCGGGGCGGCCAATCGTCTGCACGAGTCCGGCCTGAACGTGATCGGCGTGCCCAAGACGATCGACAACGATCTCGGGGCCACGGACGTCACGTTCGGTTTTGATACCGCTCTGCAGATCGCCACCGAGGCCATCGACCGCCTGCACACCACGGCCGAGAGCCACCATCGGATCCTCGTAGTCGAGGTGATGGGCCGAAGCGCGGGGTGGATCGCCCTGCACTCCGGGCTGGCCGGAGGAGCTGACGTGATCCTGATCCCGGAGATCCCCTTCGACATCGACGAGGTGTGCCGGCTGATCGGTCGCCGTCACGGTCGCGGGCGCTACTTCTCGATCGTGGTCGTGGCCGAGGGCGCGTTGCCCAAGGCGGGCACGATGAGCGTCTCGACCGGCGAGCTGGACGAGTTCGGTCACCCGCGGCTGGGCGGCATCGGGCAGCGACTCGAACGCGAGATCGAGAGCCGAACGGGATTCGAGACGCGAGCCACCGTGCTCGGCCACGTGCAGCGGGGCGGCACGCCGACCGCGTTTGACCGCGTACTCGCCACTCGCCTCGGGCTGGCGGCGATCGATGCTGCCCACGCCGGCCAATGGGGATCGATGACGGCGCTCCGGGGCGCGGACATCGAGTTGGTGCCGCTGGCCGTGGCCGTGGCCGAGGTACGGCGAGTGCCCGTCGAGGAGTACGCGCGCTACGACGTCCTCTTCGGCTGAGCCCGGATCCCGCTGCCTGCGGCTGGCTCCGACCGTGTTTGGAGAAGCAGGTATCGGACTATGCTGCCGCAGGGGCCTTGTTTAGGCCCCGCGGGGTTTTCCTCGGCCACCACCGCATGGAGGAGCGACTGATGCAGATCGGCTTCGTCGGACTCGGCAAGATGGGCGGGAACATGGTCACGCGCATCAAGCGTGACACCGACCATGAGGTGGTGGCGTTCGACTTCAGCGCCGACGCCGTGAAGGCCGCCGAGGACCACGGCGCCCAGGGCGCCGATTCGCTCAAGGCCCTGATCGGCGAGCTCTCACCCCCGCGGGCGGTATGGGTGATGGTCCCGTCCGGCGAGGCAACCGAGGAGACGATCGACAAGCTGCTCGAGCTCATGGACGACGGCGATCTGATCATCGACGGGGGCAACTCGAAGTGGACGGATTCGATCGCCCACCACGCCAAATGTAAGGAGCATGGCGTCCAGTTTTTGGACATCGGCACCAGCGGCGGCATCTGGGGCCTGTCGATCGGCTATTGCATGATGGTCGGCGGCGAGGATGCGGCGGTCGAGATGCTGACCCCGATCCTGAACGCGCTCGCGCCGCTGGACGAAGCCGACGACAACAAGCCCAAGTACGGCTGGGGGCACATGGGCGGCCCGGGCTCGGGCCACTTCGTGAAGATGATCCACAACGGCATCGAGTACGGGCTGATGCAGGCCTACGCCGAGGGCTTTGACCTCATTCACAGTTCCGACTACGGCCTGGACTCCGAACAGATCGCCAAGCTGTGGAGTCAGGGGTCGGTTATCCGCTCGTGGCTGCTGGAGCTCGCCGCGCGCGCGTTCGAGGCCGACGGCAACGACCTCAGCAGCCTGGAGGGCTGGGTCGAGGACTCCGGGGAGGGCCGCTGGACGCTCGATGCCGCGATCGACAACGACGTGCCCATGCCGACGCTGGCCGCGGCTCTGTTCGCGCGCTTCAGCTCGCGCGGGGAGGGCGACTACAGCAATCGCATGGTCGCCGCGCTGCGCAACCAGTTCGGCGGCCACGCGGTGAAGACGGCCCCCCAGGTCTGACATGTCAACCCCGTCGACGGCGCCGCCGACCGAGCAGGAGAACCCTCTCACCGAGGGGCTCGAGCGACTTCCTGTCCATCCCACCTCGCTGATCATCTTTGGCGCCACGGGAGATCTGGCTCACCGCAAGCTGCTGCCCGCCCTCTACAACCTGGCCCACGAGGGCCAGCTGCCCGAGCGGTTCGAGATGGTCGGCGTGGGTCGCCGCGACCAGGAGCACGAGGATTTCCGCGATGCCGCGCTGGACTCGATCCAGAAATACTCGCGCCGCAAGCCCGACCCCGACGTGCTCGAGGGCTTGCTCGACAACATGCGCTACGTCCAGGGGGACTTCGATGCCGATGAGGTCTATGAGGAGCTCGCCCGGACCCTGAACGAGTTTGACGAGATCGCCGGGCGCCGCCTTGATCGCGTCTTCTACCTCTCGACGGCCCCCGAGTTCTTCCCCCTGATCGCCGGCAAGCTCGGCGCGGCCGGCCTCGCTCACGACGACGAGGTCGAGGTCCGGATCGTGATCGAGAAGCCCTTCGGTTATGACCTCGCCTCGGCACGCAAGCTGAACGCGGAGCTGCTCGAGGTCTTCGAGGAGCCGCAGATCTTCCGCATCGATCACTACCTGGGCAAGGAGACCGTCCAGAACCTGCTGGCGCTGCGCTTCGCGAATGCCCTATTCGAACCGGTCTGGAACCGCAACTACATCGATCACGTCCAGATCACCGCGGCCGAGGACATCGGCATCGGCGGCCGGGCCGGCTATTACGAGGGCGCCGGCGCTTTGCGCGACCTGGTCCAGAATCACATGCTCCAGCTCTTGGCTCTGCTCGCCATGGAGCCCCCGACCGCATTTGACGCCGACCGACTGCGCGACGAGAAGCTCAAGGTGCTCGAGGCGATCGTTCCGCCCGACATCGACGCGGTGCCCCACATGGCGGTCCGTGCCCAATACGGCCCCGGCGTTGTCGGCGGTGAGAAGGTCCCGGGCTACCGCGAGGAGAAGGGCGTCGCGCCGGATTCACGCACGCCGACCTACGCCGCGCTGTGCCTGCACGTCTCCAACTGGCGCTGGGCCGGCGTCCCCTTCTACCTGCGCAGCGGCAAGCGACTGGATCGGAAGCTGACCGAGATCGCGGTGATCCTCAAGCCGGTCCCGCATCTTGCCTTCCAGAGCTCGGGCTCGGTCGGAATCCAGGCCAACCAGATCGTCTTCACACTGCAGCCCGACGAGGGCGTGTCGGTGGCGATTGGGGCCAAGATCCCCGGCCCGCGGATGCGGATCCGTCCCGTCAACATGGAGTTCCGCTACGGAACCTCGTTTTTGTCCGAGTCGCCCGAGGCTTACGAGCGCCTGATCCTCGATGCGATGCGCGGTGACGCCACCCTGTTTACCCGCAACGACGAGATCGAGGCGCTGTGGGGAATCATCGATCCGATTCTCACCGCTTGGGAAGAGGACACCGAGTCCCCGATCCCGCAGTATCCGGCCGGCAGTGCGGGACCGGAGGAGGCCACCGACCTGATGACCAACGGCCGGAAGTGGCGCCGCCTATGAGCGAGGACGTCTGGTCTGAGCAGGACACCGACCCGGACGCGATCGAGGCCGCGCTGCGCCGGCTGCTGCGAACTCGCCACGCCGAGAACGAGTCCCTGATCCCGGCCCGAGTCCTGAACCTGGTGGTGATCGTCGATCGGGACTGGAAGGGCGAGATCGCCAACCGGCTCGACCGCGTCGGCCGCTACCAGGCCTCGCGAACGATTCTGTGCACGGTGGAGCCGGGCCGCACGCGGCTCGACGCCGTTGCCACCGTCAACTATGAGGAGCCCGGACCGGGCAAGATCGGCGTCGTCCACGAGCACATCGAGATCGATGTCGGCCCCGAGCACCTCGAGGCGCTGGAGACGGTCGTCGATCCGATCCTCATCTCGGAGATGCCAACCATCGTCTGGTCGCCGCACGGCCACGATGAGGCCGTCCGGCGGCTGCTGCCGGTCACCGATGTGATTCTGCTCGATTCCGATGATCTGTCCGACCCGGCGGAGGCCTTCGATCGGGCCGGCATGCTCTGCGGCCGCGCGTACGTCGTCGACCTGGCCTGGCTTCGCACGACACCATGGCGCGAGCGCCTTGCGGCCAGCTTCGAGCTCCGCGAGCGGGCGGCGGCGCTGCGTGAGATCTCCGAGCTCGAGGTCCGCCACCAGGAGAGCTCGTCGGCGAGCGCGCTGCTGCTCGCTGGCTGGCTCGCGTCCCGGCTCGGCTGGGGCCGCACGCCCCTGTCGGGCACCAGTCACGGCGGCATGTCGGCGGCGGTCCCCCGGCCTGACGGCGAGGTGGAGGTGCGGCTCCGCCGCCTGGAACAGGAAGCACCGGGGCTGGGCGGGGTCACGGTGGCCTGCGAGCCGGGCCTGTCGCTGTCGCTGTCACGCGGCCAGGGCGGACTCGACGCCGAGGAGGTCAACACTGAAGGGGAGACCCGCAAGTGGAAGATCCTCGGCGCCTCGCGGGGCGAGGGTGGGATCCTCGGGGAGGGCGTCCGACAGGCGCTTTTGCGCGATCCCACCTACCCTGCCGCCCTATGGGCGGCGCGCGAGTTCTGCCCGTCCTAGCCGGGACCGTCATCGAGCGTGAAAGAGGAAAGCCGATCGTGACTGCTCAGCTGGAGGTGCTCGAGGATCCAGCGCGCGCGTGCGCGGCGTTGATGGTCAGCGCGGCGATCGGCGGCAGCAACATCGTGCTGGCTGGCGGCTCGACCCCCAAGGCGGCCTACGAGAGCTTCGTCGAGGCCGTCGGGAAGGTCGGCCTCGACGTGTCCCGGATCACCTTCTGGCTCGGCGATGAGCGCTGCGTGGAGCCCGATGACGAGCGCTCCAACTACCGCATGATCAAGGAGTCGCTGCTTGATCCGCTGGCCTCTCTGTCCGATGCGCCCGCGGTGCACAGGATCCGGGGGGAGCTCGGACCCGAGGCGGGTGCCGAGGACTACGAGCGCGAGCTGCGCGCCGCCGGTCCGCCGCGGATGGATCTGGTCCTGCTCGGGATCGGCCCCGACGGACACACCGCGTCGCTGTTCCCCGACCAGGACTCGCTGGCGGTGAGCGACCGGTTGGTGGTGGGCGTGCCCGAGGCCGGCCTGGAGCCGTTTGTATCCCGCGTCAGCCTGACCTTTCCGGCTCTGGGCGCGAGTCGTCAGGTGGTCCTGCTGGCCGCCGGCGAGTCCAAGGCCGACGCGCTGGCCAAGGCGTTCGGGCCCGAGGCCCGGCCCGATCCGCACGTACCGAGTTCGCTGCTGCCGGTTCATTGCCAGGATCTGATCGTGCTCGCCGACGCGGCGGCAGCGGCGGGACTGAGTCGATGAGCGAGGTCATCGGCGTCGATCTCGGCGGGACCAAGGTGGCCCTGGCCAGTCTGTCCGGGGGACAGCTTGGGGAGTCCGTCCTGCAGCCGACGGCCGACCAGGATTCCGAGGCGCTGATCGAGCAGCTCGCGGCGATGATCGAACAGGCCCGGGGCGACGATCTTCGGGGCGTGGGAATCGGCGTGCCGTCGGTGGTCGAGTTCGACACCGGCCGCGTCATCTCTTCCGCCAACATCCCGCTGGCCGATGTTGCCCTCCGTGACGTCCTGGGTGAGCGGATCGGCGTGCCGGTGTTCGTCGACAACGATGCCACGGTCGCTGCGCTGGCCGAGGCGCACGACGAGAACCTGAAGATGATCGCCCGGGATCTGGTCATGATCACCGTCGGCACCGGCGTCGGCGGCGGGCTGGTCCTCAACGGACGCATCTACCGCGGGGCCACAGGCGGGGCCGGCGAGCTCGGCCATACCCTGATCGGAACCCGCCTGGACGGTCACATCCCCGACCCCGGGGACTTCCCCCAGATAGGCTCGCTGGAGTACGCGGCCGCCGGGCACGCGCTCGACCGTCTGGCCACCGAATGCGCTGAGGCTGAGCCGGATTCGCAGCTGGCCACGATGCGCGGGGCGGACGGAAAGGTCACCGGCGAGCAGGCCGTGCAGGCGGCCCGCGACGGGGATGAGATGGCCGCCGCCACGGTCGAGATGTGGGGGGAGCGCCTGGGGATCGGGATCGCCAACGCCATCAACACCTTTGACCCGGAGGAGGTCGTCATCGGGGGCGGCGCGGCCCGGGCGGGCGACCTGCTGCTCGAGCCGGCCCGCCGGATCTCCGCCGGATACGTTCTTCCCGGCCTGGGCTCGAAGACGCGGATCCGTCTCGCCCGCCATGGTGTCCAGTCTGGCGTTCTCGGAGCCGCGCTCTTGGCCCATCACGAGCTCGGGGGCTCCTCGGACCCGCCCTCCAATGAGGATGTAGCGGCATCATCGAAGGTCAGCCGGTGATCGTCGCCTGCGGGTTTGACCACGCGGGCTTCGTGCTCCGCACGCACCTCTTGCCCCTGATCCTGGCCGACGGCCATCAGGTGCTCGATCTCGGTACCGATTCTCCCGAGCCGGTCGACTACCCCGACAAGGCGCTCGAGGTCGGACGGGCGGTGGCCTCGGGCCAGGCCAAGCGGGGAATCATCGTGTGTGGCTCGGGCGCCGGCGTCTCCGTCGCCGCGGGCAAGATCCGCGGCGTGCGCGCGGCCACGATCCACGACACCTACACCGCCCATCAGGCGGTCGAGCACGACGACGTCAACGTTCTCTGCCTGGGTGGGCGTGTGGTCGGCGTCGAGGTCGCGGCCGAGATCGTGACCGCGTTCCTGCGCGCCCAGCTCTCCAACCAGGAGCGCCACGTCCGCAGGCGGGCCAAGGTGCGGGCAATCGAGCGCACCGGCGGGGATCTGGATGTACCGATCCCGGTCTGAGGGGCGGTCCTGAGCGTGTTGGGGAGGAGCCTCGGGGTCTTGACCGGGGGAGCGGTCCGGGGTGGCTGAGCGGCTGTTCATCGTTCGCCACGGCCAGACCGAGTGGAGCCTCAGCGGACGGCACACCTCGAGCACCGATCTGCCGCTCACCGAGGCGGGGCGGGAGGCGGCCACGGCGCTCCGGCCGCGGTTGGAGGGCTACGACTTCGAGCTGGTTTTCACCAGTCCCCTGCTGCGGGCTCGGGAAACCTGTGAGCGGGCCGGGTTCGGCGACGTGGCCGAGATGTGCCCCGACCTGGTCGAATGGAACTACGGCGAGTACGAGGGGCTGACCACGCCCGAAATTTGGGAACGCAACCCGGCCTGGAACCTGTGGCGCGACGGCTGTCCCGGGGGCGAATCTCCGGCTGAGATCGAGGCCCGGGTCGATCGGGTCCTGGCCCGCTTCGCGGCCATCGACGGCCTCGGGCTGTGCTTCGCTCACGGGCACGTGCTGCGCGTCCTGACGGCTCGCTGGCTCGAGATGGACGTGAGCGCGGGCGCGCGGTTCAAATTGGCCGCGGCGGGGATCGGGGTGCTCGGGTATGAGCGCGAGACGAGCGTCCTGGAGAGCTGGACCGTGTAGCAGGTGACAAACGTCATGGTGCATTTGCGCCGGGCGCCACTTACGCAGACGGTCTTGCGAACGTAGTCTGCTCGGTATGAGTACAGCCGCTACACACAGTGACGGACCCG
This sequence comes from uncultured Solirubrobacterales bacterium, assembly GCA_963849455.1. Classification (GTDB taxonomy): domain Bacteria; phylum Actinomycetota; class Thermoleophilia; order Solirubrobacterales; family Solirubrobacteraceae; genus Palsa-465. The sequence goes on from CAWKHE010000005.1 coordinate 807,491, forward strand.
CCATCGTGGTCAGCGATCTGCACAAGGACTACGGCGACGTGAAGGCAGTTCGAGGCGTGAGCTTCGAGATCGCGCGTGGCGAGGTGTTCTGCCTGCTCGGTCCCAACGGGGCGGGCAAGACGAGCATCGTCGAGATCCTCGAGGGGTACCGAACCCGGAGCGGGGGAGACGTGAGGGTGCTGGGCTTCGATCCCGCCGACGGAGCTCGCGAGCTGCGCGAGCGGGTGGGCATCGTCCTTCAGCAATGCGGCGTCCAGAATGACCTGACCGTGGCCGAGCTGGTCGAGATGTACGGCCGCTACTACGTGCGCCGCCGCGACGTCGACGAGGTGCTCGGCCTGGTGGAGCTGACCGACAAGCGCGACACCCGGGCCAAGCAGCTCTCCGGCGGCCAGCGACGCCGGCTCGATCTCGCCCTGGCGCTGGTCGGTGAGCCGGAGCTGATCTTCCTTGACGAGCCGACCACCGGCTTTGATCCGGCCGCCCGGCGTCACGCCTGGTCGACGATTCGCTCGCTGTGCGAGCTCGGCAAGACCATCTTTTTGACCACCCACTTCATGGACGAGGCTCAGCACCTCGCCGACCGCGTGGCGATCATGCGGGCGGGGGAGATCATCGCCACCGGCCGTCCCGACGAGCTCGGCGGGCGGGATCTGCGCCCGGCTGAGATCCGCTTCATCCTGCCCCCTGGATGGTCATTCGGAGACGTCCCGGAGTTGCCTTCCGATGACTGCACGATCGAGGGCGACCGAGTCCTGGTCCGCACAAGGGAGGCGGTCCGGGCGGCCAACCTTCTCACCGGCTGGGCGCTCGAGCACGGGGTCGAGCTCGGCCACTTCTCTGTGGCCCAGCCGACGCTCGAGGACATCTACCTCGAGCTGACCAACTCCACGGCGCCGGAAGTCACGAGTCCAGAGGAGACGCTGGCATGAGCACCATTTCGCCATCGGGTGACCCGCGAACTGCCGGCGTTCCCCCATCCAGCTGGCAGCGTGATCTGGGCCTGGTGGGCTGGCAGGTCCGCTATGAGCAGCGCGCCTACTGGCGCAACCGGGGCCGCGGGATCTTCACGTTCGCGTTCCCGATCATGTTCCTGGTCATCTTCGCCAGCCTCGACAAGGGGCAGACGCTCAAGACGCGCGGCGGCATTCCCTATGACGATTTCTTCATCCCCGGCATCCTGGCCTACGGTGTGATCGCCACGACGTTCGTCAACCTCGCGATCTCGACCGCAATCCTCCGCGACGAGGGCGTCCTCAAGCGCATGCAGGGCACGCCCCTCCCAACCTGGGCGTATGTGACCGCGCGGATCCTGTCGGCCTGCGTGATCATGCTCGCCATGACCGTCGTCGTGCTGGGGCTTGGCGCGGGCATCTGGGGTCTTCACTTCCGGGCCGGCGCGCTGCCGGGGCTGGTGCTGACCCTGTTTTTGGGGACGGCCGCGTTCACCACGATCGGCATAGGCATCACGCGCTTCATTCCCAACGCTGAGGCAGGTCCCGTGGTGGTCAACCTGGTCGTGCTGCCGCTGACGTTCATCTCGAACATCTGGTTTCCGACCGACTCGCTGCCCAGCGCGCTGAAGTCGATCGCCGACATCTTCCCGATCAAGGCGCTCGCCGACGGTCTGCAGCACGTATTCGATCCGCGGGTTGTGGGAGCCGCGCTGGACGGCCACGACCTGCGCACGCTGGCCATCTGGACGGTAGTCGGGATCTGGCTGATGGTGCGGTTCCTGCGCCAGCCGGCCGGCGACGTCGTATGAGTCCGGCGCCGCCGGAGTGGGAGAGCGCCGGCCCGGCGGAGGATGCGTTCGCCGGTGCGGCGGAGGATGCGTTCCACGGTCCGGCGGAGGATGCGTTCCCAGGCCTGGGCCGTGGCTCGATCATCAGTCCGGACGCTCGGGGCGGGGCCGATCCGGACGGTCGTCCGACGCCCTGGCTGCAGGGCCGCCCGCGGGGACGGTTCGGTCTGCCCGCGGCGCTGATCTGGCTGGCCTTCATCGTCTTCCCGCTGATTGACGCCGTCACCAACAGTGGCCCGGTCGTCGGCCACGTGCTGGCCATCGCCGGGGCTGCCCTGTTCGTGGCCGGCTACGTCTGGCTGGTCCTACACGCCTTCGGCGCCAGACAGACGCCTGTCACGCAGGCGGTGTGTGTGGGCCTGGTGGTCATCGCCATCCTGCTGACGCTGTTGGACCGTCCGAGCTGGGGCTTCCTGTTCACGTATTGCGCGGCCTGCACAGCGGTGATCGTGCCGCCGCGCTACAGCTTCCCGTCGGCGGTTGGACTGGCCATCCTGGCCGCGGTCTGCAGCGCCGTCGGCGGCGGAGGGGCCGGGGGCGCGTTCGGTTATGGGGCCAGCACGATCGGTATCGGGCTGCTGATGGTGCTGATGCGCGACCTCCGGATCCGCAACGCCGAGTTGCTCCAGGCCCGGGCCGAGCTGGCAAGGGTGGCGGTGGCCGAGGAGCGCGCGCGCTTTGCCCGTGACCTGCACGATCTGCTCGGCCACACACTGTCGGTGATCGCCCTGAAGGCCGAGCTGGCCGGCAAGCTGATCACCTCTGATCCCGACCGTGCCGCGCACGAAGTCGAGGAGGTCGAGGACGTGGCGCGAAACGCCCTGGGCGAGGTCCGGCTGGCCGTCAGTGGCTACCGGCGGCCGACCCTGGACGGTGAGCTGGCCGGTGCCCGTCTGGCCCTGTCGGCGATGGGAATCGATGCTGACGTGATCCGCCCCGAGGTCAGTCTGGCGCCCGAGGTCGAGGCCGTCCTGGCCTGGACGGTCCGCGAGGGGGCGACCAACGTCATCCGCCACAGCGGAGCGAAGCGGTGCACGGTGCGGCTGACGGCGGGATTGACCGAGGCGGTCATCGAGGTACTCGACGACGGGGCGCGGGCGGCGGGGGGAGCTGCGGCGTCCGCGGGTGGGGTGCCGTCCGGGGATGCGATGGCCTCCGGGAACGGCATCGCGGGCCTGGGCGAGCGCGCGCGGGCTCTGGGCGGCCACGTCGAGGCGGGTCCGCGGCCCGAGGGTGGTTTCCGGCTGGCGGTGGTCGTTCCGGTGGCCGGGCCGAGCGCTCCGGGTTCGGCTGCGGGTTCGGCTTCGGGTGCGGGTTCGGCTTCGGCTGCGGGTTCGGCTTCGGGTTCGGGTTCGGGTTCGGGTCCGGCTGACCGTGCCTCCAACGAGGCTCCCTCGAGCGACCGTGTTTCGCAGGCCGAAACCTCGGCTGGGCGGAGTCGGTGATCCGAGTCCTGATCGCTGAAGATCAGGGCATGGTTCGCGGTGCCCTGGCCAGCCTCCTGGGTCTTGAGTCCGACATCGAGGTCGTGGCCCAGGTCTCCCGCGGCGACGAGGTGCTCGCCGCCGTCGAGGCAGCCGAGCCTGATGTTGCCTTGCTCGACATCGAGATGCCGGGCGCAACCGGACTGGAGGCCGCCGAGCGGCTGCGGGGCGCACGACCCGACTGCCGCGTGCTGATCCTGACCACCTTCGGCCGCCCTGGATACCTACGGCGAGCCATGGAGGGAGGCGCGTCCGGCTTCCTGCTCAAGGATGCTCCCGCCGATGAGCTCGCGTCCGCGATCCGCCGGGCCATGGCCGGCGAGCGCATCGTTGATCCGGGGCTGGCCGCAGCTGCCCTTTCGGTTGGCGAGTGCCCGCTCACCCCTCGCGAGCACGAGGTTCTGTCCGCGTCGCGTCAGCACGCGACCGTCGCCGAGCTCGCGGCCGCTCTCTATCTGTCGCCGGGTACGGTCCGCAACCACCTCTCCTCGGTGATGCAGAAGCTGGACGCCCGCAATCGCAGCGAGGCGGTCAAGCTGGCCGAAGAGCAGGGCTGGCTCTGATCGGGGGCTGAGCCACGCCCCGGGGCTGAGCTACGCCCTCGGGGCTGAGCCACGCCCCGGGGCTGACCCGCGTCGTGGGCATGTGGGCCGTGGGCTTGGGCTGCGTCGGCATCATCGCTTCGGGCCTATGAATTCGTCCAGGACGGCGACGTCGGCCTGGCGCGACACGTAGGTGGTGTCGACACCAGCGGCAGTCCATCTCACCCCGACGCGCTCACAGGCGTCACGAAAGATCCGATGGATATCGGTGGAGCGGTTCTTGAACGCGTAGCGCGGCGCTGACCACCCTCCGCGCCCGCTGTTTTGAAATCGGCAGCCATCCGATTCCACGAGCCCTTTGACAAGCTTGTGGGGCCAGCGCGCGACCAGGTCTATCTGCCAGGGGGCGAGCTCGATCAGGCGCTCGTGCTTCTTGCCGACACCGTGCTGGGGGAACAGGGAGGGCCAGGCGCGCCAACCGGAGTAGACCTCGACACAGGTCCCTCCTCGAAGCAGCGTCCCGCACTTGCGATCGGCGACCGCCTCGATCGCATTCCCCGCCCCGGCGATGATCGCCGGGTATTTCGCATCGAGGAAGATCCGCAGCTTGTAGACATCCCGGGGCTGACGAGACAGGCAGCCGTCCCCGAGATAGAGCCCGAGGAGGTGGACGTACTCGCTGCAGAGCTCGGCGTGGTGCTGGATCCCATCGGGCTGCGAACCACTCCCCGGGGAGGCGGAGTGCGGGATTGCACCGTCGAGCCAATCCGCGACGGTCCGGCGGGGGACGCCGAGCCTGGCGCCTATCTCGGACACGGCGGTGCCGCTCGCGGCGAGCTCTAGGGCCGCATCAACGATCGCTCGCGGATGCATGCAGCCTAGAACTCCGATGCGGCTGAGAGGACTCGAACCTCCAAGCCCGTAAGGGCACGGCGACCTGAACGCCGCGTGTTTGCCAATTTCACCACAGCCGCGGGGAGGCCAGAACTTAGCAACTGACGAAGATCAACGAGCACGAACACATGTTCGCATAGCTCCCGGACGGAAACCCAACGAGCCCCGGCGTCAGTGGCGGCTGCGTCCGTAATGCAGAACCTCGCGACACGCACCAGCCACGCTAAGCTCAACCCCGCCGGCCGGACTGGCGGCCTCTACGCTGTCCTGCCGGCATAGTCCCGCCGCTATCGTCTAGGGGACTAGGACGCCGCCCTCTCACGGCGGAAACCCGGGTTCGAATCCCGGTAGCGGTACTTCAAAACGCCCGTTCTCGTGGGCGTTTTCTCGCTCTCGGGGTCGTGCGTGACAGTCGGTCCAGGGTTGGCGGGCGTCAGGAACGCGGCGAGGCGATCGCGTCCGGTCCTCGCAGCCCGGCACCGACGTGCGCTGCCCGCCGACGCCTCATCACGGCTCTTGTGGTGAGGAGCCCGGCGCGGTTAGGATCGCGGTGGGCCTGCAGCCCTATCAATCCATTAAGGAGGGGCAATGAGACGAGGGTTCTTCACGGGCGTGGGATTGGCCGCCGGGATGGGTGCGGTGATCGTTGGGGTCGGCGTCGGCGGTGCTATGGCGACGACCGCCGCAAAGACGACCAAGGTTCATTGCACAGCGAAGACATACAACGTGTCGTCTCCGAAGACTTCGGGGACCACGTTCGCAACGCTGAAGTGCTCCAAGCCTTTCGGCGCGGGCGTGCAGCACGGGACCTTTGCTGAGTCGATCACCGGGACACACATCAGGGTGACGGGGAAGTTCAAGAACTTCTATGACAACGGCACCAATCATGGGAGCTACACGCTGAGCGGCACGCTCTCCAGTGGGCCGATCACGGCCACAGGCTCGGTCAAGGTCACGGGCGGCACCGGCGCCTACAAGAACATGAAGGGCACCGGGAAGTTGAAGTGCACGACGACCGACGGCGGGAAGACCTACAACTGCACCACGAGCGGGACACTGAAGTCCTGAAGTGTTGAGGCGGCGTGCCGCTAAGTGCGGCACGCCACTTCGTTGCCGGGTCCGTCACGATCCTCGGGTCGGAGGTACGCCGGTGCCGGCTTGGCCTAAGGGCAGCGAGGCTGATCGTGAGATGCGCGCGCCGCGAACGCCACGTCGGTCGAGGCATATTGGAGCATGAACGGGTCGGGCTGATCGCCGGGCATCCGGCGATCGGCGAGGAACGCAAAATACGGATCGCGCGAGTAGGCGATCGTGCGCGGGCAGCGCCGCGCTGCGGACACCGCGATGTTGACGGCGTTGGCCCCGGCGGTCCACGCCAGCCCGGACGCGGCGCCGGGGCGTTTGGCGACCGACGGGCTCGAGGGGTCGGCGAGGACGGAGACTGACTGAGCGGCCAGGAACACCCCGAGCACGGCAAGCACGACCCGCCCGGCACGCCATCGCCGCCACGCCCAGGCCGCGCCGCACGCGGCCAGGGCGAGTAGCAGCGGGTCGGCAGGAACGAGCACGTTTATGTATGAGCCGCGCTTGAACACCGTCAACGCCAGCACCACTCCCGCGATCGCCCCTGCGGCGAGCGTACGGGTCAACTCGACGTCGAGCACCTCAGGTGCATCCGTGACCGCCAGCCACACCGCGATGGCGGCAGCGATGATGAGCGGGAACTCGCTCCATCCCGCCTGCGCGATCAGTCCACCTGCGTAGTGCAGCGAGGCGTGCCCGACCTGTAGCTGCGCGCGCCCTGCCTCACGCCACACGCCGGTGCCGAAAGCGGCGAGTGCCGCGGCGGCGAGCACGGCGCCGGCGGCGATCAGAACCAGAGTGGCTTTGCGGCGGGTGGGTGAGGCCAGCGCGATCGCGAGGGCGGGGAGCGCGAACGCGAGCTTGCACGCGGCGGCGAGCGCGAGCAGCATCGCGCCGATCACCGCGCGCGCTCGGCGGGCGCAGAGCAGCGCGCCGCCGATCAGCAACGGAGCGGCGAGCGTCTCGGGAGTGAGCTGCGCGTGCTCATGCAAGGTGATCGGCAGCAGCGGTGAGGCGAACGCGGCCGCCGCGGCGAGCCACCGCAATCCTGACAGCCGCCATACCGCCAGAGCGACCAGCACGGCGGTAATCAGGTCGACAACCGCGAGGCCGGCGCGCAGCGAGGCGAGGCCGTCATGTACCCACAGGAACGCGAGGCCGACGAGGTACACGGGCGGCGGCTGCGCGGCGGCGAAGTCGCGGTAGGGGACGAGGCCGTGCAGAAACTCGCGGGCGCTGAGGCTGTACACGCCATCGGAGTAGTCCCAGTACCCGTTGCGCTGCCAGATCGCAAGCAGCACGAGCTCGACCACCACGCCCGCGACGGCCAGCATCACCCATGCGAGTACGCTGGCGCGTTCCGCCGCGGGCCTAAGCTTCACCGCGGAGGCAGGATCCGGCTCCCGCGGCACTTCACGATCGGCCACTGGTGGGGCGCCTAGGACCGCTGTACCGCGACGACTGTGCCCACTTCATCGGTGATGTGCCAGCCCTCGACACGGCCGGCGTGGAAGAGCTCATCGACGACCGCGGTCGGGCCGGGGCTGCCGCCGAGCGCGTCGTGGAAGGCGACGTGGCCACCACGGCGCACGTGGGGGTGCCAGACCTCCCAGTCCTCGCGCACTGCCTCGGCGAAGTGGTCGCCGTCGATGAACACGAAGTCGACCTCGGGACCGGTCCACTGGCGGCCGACGTCCTGGCTCTGGGCGATGTGCCAGCGGACCTTGGGCCCGTTCCCGCGGACCTTGAGCCCGTTCTCGCGGACCTTGGGCCCGCTCCCGCGGACGTGTCGCCAGACCACGATCTTGCTGGCGAGGGCGTTGCCGCGCCAGCCGGAGACGAGGTGAGCACCGCTCTCACGCGGATACGGGTCGATCAGGTGCAGTTCGCCGCCGGCGCCGACCGCGTCGGCGAGCACGATTGCCGAGGAGCCCTCGTAGACGCCGATCTCGACCACCCTCTGAGCCCCGCGCGCCAGGCGCGAGAGAAGCTCGGCCTCGGCCGGGGCGTGCATCGTACGCGGTGGAATCAGACCCGCACCGAGTGCCAAACCGCGTAGGTTCGGGCTGTTGCGGATCGGATCAGGAGTGAGGCGGCGGATCGCCTTGGGAAGCGGCATGGCCGGGCGAGGATAAAGGAACCCCAGCGGCGCCCGTGGGGACGTGCCGTCGTAGCGTCACGCCCTAGAACGCGGGGTTGGACGGATCCCCGAGAAGGACGGCTTCGGCTTCCTTGAATCGGTCATTGAACGCGGGGGTTTCGAGAAAGGTCATCAACAGGCGGTGGGGCTCGACCACCTGACGCCATTTGACCGCGGCGCGTGTCGTTGCGCCGCCCGCGAAGTGCGCATCAGCGAGCTGTTCGGAGAACGTGCACGAGACAAATGACGCCGGCGCGCGGAGTGACAGCACTCCGTCGACGGCCGCGGCGCGATACAGAGTCAGCGGCCGGCCCACGACGCTGGCCCAAAGCTCCTGGGCGAAGGCCATGCGGGCGATCAGATGCTCGGCTCGGCGGGGTCGAGACCACGGGTCCGCAAACAGTTTGGGATCGCGGACGACTGTTCCCTCAAACCGGCACAGCCCAACCTCGGCGAGCACGATCGCGTGTCCCTTGATCAGCTCGCCCGACTGCGGGTTGCTGACCATCGTCTCGCAGAACCGGTGGTCAAGGTCGAGAAGATCCTGGTCAGCGAGATATCGCTCGAGTTCGGCGAAGAGCTTCGGGTCCCCCTCGCGACGCTCAACGCAGGTATGGAGATCGACGCGCACGTCGTGCTTTTTCAGCGCGCGGCGAACATGTGCCCGCTGCTCGGCGACGCGGCGCCGAGTACGAACAGCCATGGAAGCGTCGGCCTCGACGGCGAACGGCCGGTTGAACCTCTCGACGGCGCGCTCAAGCTGCGCGGCTACCTCGGGGGATGCGAGCCGGCTGTCCTTGGCGAACTGCAGACGGGTGATCTCCCAGGCGGGCAGACGCCATCGGGCGCCCTGATCCTCGAAGGCGTCGATCCGAACCTCGATCTCGCAGCGCTCCGGATCGACGGCGGTCAGCGACAGCGGCGTGCGGCGCGCGTCCAGCAACCGCCCGCGGTTGCCTGCCACCGCCAGGGCGATCTCGCCGGCCACGAAATTGGCGTCTGGTTCGGCGCCAGGATCTGACTCATAGACCGGGGCAGCCATCGCGAAATCATCTACCACCAGGTCGCGCGCCACCGACAATTCCGCTCCGGCCGGTTTGAGTCAGGTGACCTCAGGAGCGCTACGCTTGTGCTGGCATTCCGCCCGCTGGGGCTTTTCGCCCTCTCTTTCCCTGTCGAGCGGTCCTAGTGACCTGAGAGACGGTGATTAGAGGTTGGAAGATGCGCGGCGAGCGAAGCCATGCCGGGGAGCTGAACGCGGCGATCACTCGGGCGGTGGTTCGGGTTCACAGCCAGTACGTGGGCCGAGGCCCGACGAAAGCGCAGACCTTCTATCGCGGGCCGGTGGTTGTGACGGTGATGGAGAACGCGATGACGAAGGCCGAGCAGAGCTTGGTCGCCGATGGAGAGCTCGATGTGGTGCTGAACATGCGCCAGAGATTTCAGCGCACCATGAGGGAAGACCTGGTGAGCGAGATCGAGCGGCTCACGGGCGCCAAGGTGATCGCGTTCATGAGCGATAACCATGTCGAGCCGGACCTGGCGGCCGAGCTGTTCTTCCTGGACGCGCCGGTCGACGGTCAGATCGACGGGACGGACGGCGGACTCGCCCCGTGGGACGAGGCTCCAGATCCAGCGCCCGAGGTGACATAACCGATTGCCAAGACCGAGGCATCGGTCTATCCTGAATCTACGGCGTCATGGTCCAGCGGATTGTGGGGTCCTTATGAGGATGCGGGCACGTAGCTGCTGGGCAGACGCTTATTCGGCGCGGACCGTCAGGTGATTGATTAGCGCCTACCTGGCGAGAAACGCGATGGCGTGCCGTACATCAAGATTTCGGACCGCGGGGACCGATGGGTCGGCCGCCACCGCTGTCGGCGTAAGACCCCGTTCGATCGTGCATTCGTCTTGGACCTGGCGGCCCGGATCCGTCCCGGACCCCCAGGGGAGCCAGGGAAGTGGGGGCGTAATTCCCTGACCGACCGCGGCGACCCGGCCGCCGCCCACTCGCGTTAAGCGCACGCGGTCCGACAGTGGCTCTGTGCGCCCGCGGGGTCCTGGCGGGCCTCACCACGGCAATCGGACTTACCGCCGCGATCGTTGCCGCCCTTCTGGTCGTCTCCCTGATCCTCACCCGGCAGGGCCACCGCCTCGAGCCGACCTCGCGCCGGCGCCGTGATTGACGGTGGGCCAGATCCTGGCCGCCCTCGACCTCGCCCGCGATGACCCTGGCGACGGCGCCTGAGCCGATCACTCGGCCAGCGTCTTAGCCAGTGCCGTCCACTCGGCGCGGGGGAGGCCAGCTACGCCCACGGGCTGCAGACACACGTGGTCGGCCCCAGCCTGGCGATGGGCCTGCGCCACGGCCCCGATCTGCTCCGGGGTGCCGTGGGGGATGATCGCGTCGATCAAGCGGTCCGAGCCGCCGGCGGCGAAATCCTGATCCGTGAAGCCGAACTCGAGCAGGTTCTGGGTGTAGTTGGTGAGCGCGAGGTACCGCCGGGCGTAGGCGCGCGCCTTCTCGCGGGCCGAGCTGGGATCACTGTCAACGACGCAGGCCATCTCGGTGGCGAGCCACGGCGTGGGACCGAGGAGCTGACGCGCCGCTCCCGTGTGCTCCACCGGTACGAAATAGGTATGGGCTCCGCGTGACCGGGCGGCGGCCAGGGCCAGCATCTTGGGGCGCAGCGCGGCCAGGCAGCGGCGGTCGGCGGGCAGCGGACTCGCCGCCCCGTCGAGCCCGTCGAGGAACGAACGCATCGACGAGAGCGGGCGCCGGTAATCGCTGGTTGCCTCGGGGTGACCGATACCGATCCCGACGAGCAGGCGATCCCCGAAGTCGGGCGCCAGTTGCGCGTACTCGGCGGCGAGTTCGGCGGGGTCGTACTGCCAGACGTTGACGATGCCCGTTGCGACCGCGATCCGGTCGGCGCTCGTCAGCAGGGGGCGGACCGCAGGCAGTCGCGGCGAGCCCCCGAGCCAGAAGGTGCCAAAGCCGAGCTCCTGGGCGAGTGCGGCGGCCTCGGCGGCGTTCTCCTCGCCGATCGTGGCGTACGTGGTCCAGACTCCGTAAGCGCCCAGCTGCATGGCCGTGACAGCGTGACACATCCGCTCCGCCGCCGGCCATCGGCGACGGTCCTGTCCGCGCGCGCCAGCCGAAGTCGGGGTGGCAAGAGCGGTTTGCGGGCCGGCGAGGGGCGGGTAATACCACGGGCGAGCATGGACGACGCCCGGGCGGTCGACCAGTGCCTAATCCTTGTCGAGCCGGAGGCCGATCTTGTCGCTAATCCTGTATCTCATCGTGCTGTTCTTCACGGGTCTGATCGTCGGAGCTCTGGGCCGCCTGGCACTGCCGGGGCGCGACCCGATGACCATTCCCCAGACGGCCTTGATCGGGATCGGCGGCTCGTTTCTGGCCGGCCTTATCTCCCTGGCCATCTTCCACGGTCGCAGCGGCGGGGGGATCATCCTCTCCGTCCTGTGCGCCATGTTCCTCGTCTGGCTCGTGCGCCGAGCGCGGGAGCGCAACGGGGGCCGTCCGACTCGCGGAGGCTTCACCGGGCGGCGCTGACCTCTGAGGGGGTCGGGTGACCCGGGCCTCCTGCCCAGGCCACCCGACAGGCCGGGAGCGGGGGGGCAACCGCAGCCCGGCGGGGTGTCGCGCCGCTGTTGTGACCGCGATCTGAGGCTGCGGTCATCGGGCGCGACTCCACTCAGGTTAGCGTCATACTTTTGTACAACGTAAGAGTTGTTTATGATTCGGTCATGGACGACGGCAATGGAATGCCACACCCGCTTCCCGAGCCCCTCGTCGAGCTGATTGCCGAGCAATTTCGGGTCCTCTCGGAGCCGACGCGGATTCGGCTCCTGGATCATCTGCGCGATGGGGAAGCCTCGGTCAGCATGCTCCAGGAGGTTCTCGGCGTCTCCCAGCAGAACGTCTCCAAGCACCTGGGGACTCTTTATCAGGCGGGACTCGTCTCGCGCGAGAAGCGCGGGACGACCGTCGTCTACGCGGTCGACGACCCGACGGTGTTCGAGTTATGCGCGCTGGTCTGCGGAAGCCTCCGCCGCCAGCTGTCAGAGCTCAATGTGGTCTTGCGCGACCGCTGAGCTGCGGCGGGTGTACACGAAAGCTGCGAGCGAGAACCACTGGCGATAGTCTTTGCGCGCTGAGAAGCAATTTTGTACGAGGCCCTCAGCGGGGAGCGAGAGTGGTTCTGTCGGACATGACTGGTCTGAACATCGAAGTCGTTGAACGTGATGGCTCGTTGGTCTTGTCCGTCGAGGGTGAGCTTGACCTGGCGACGTCACCGTTGCTGGACGAGCAGCTCGAGCGCGCCGAGGCGCGCCAGTGCAGCCGGATCGTCGTTGATCTCGGCGGTGTTGGATTCCTCGATTCGACGGCGCTGGGCGTGCTGGCCAAGCACGCGGCCGTCTCGGACAAGGACGGGCAGCGCCTGCGCATCGCCAACTGTCCCCCCGAGGCAATGCGTGTGTTCACGATCACCGGGATGGTCGACCACCTCCCGTTCCTGACCGACGAATCCTGACGTCCGAGACGGCTAGGCCGGGAAGTCTGAGTCGGGAGAGCTAGGCCGGGAGGGCGATCTCGGCCCAGACCGAGTAACCGTCGGCTCGCTCCGCGCCCCATCGCTGGGCGAGTTCATCAACGATGACCAGGCCCCAGCCACCATCGGAACCGGGTTGGCGTTCGCCAGCCTCAGTGCCGGAAAGGCCCGGATCGCGGACCTTGATGAGCAGCCGTGCCTGCTCTCGTCTGACGTCCACCTGAAGCACGTGATCTCCCGAGCATCCGGAGTGCCTCACGGCATTGGTGACGAGCTCGTTGGCGATCAGCATCGCGTCGCCGAGTACCCAGTCGGTGCCGGTCGACTCCTCCAGCGCGTCCCGGACCGTGCCCGGAGCGTGTTCGTTGCACGGGAGCTCGATGCTCAGAACTTCGGAGTCTGAAACCGCCATCTGAGTTAGCGATACCCGAGGGAGGCGTGGCCCAACCCCGGATGCGACGGCCGCTCGGCCGCCAGGGTGGCCTTGGGGCAGCTATCGCTCCGCCGGCGTCGGGCCGTGGCGCGTAAGGCCGCGGGGCGGTCGGGGACCCATTCTGGGGGGCGCAGCGAGTCCCCGACCTTGCCCGTGGCGACCGGCGGCGGACGCCTGGTCGGCTGCAGCGGCCTCGAACTTAACGGACTTTTGTAAGGCGGTGAAAAGACATGCCGGGCGCTTCCCGGTATTTGGGGAGATTCTCTCGCCGGGGGGCGAATGGAGCTGGTCGGACCGGTTCGCACGAAGGTTGAGGGTGGCCCTCCCCGTCATTGATGAGAGGGTCAGGGGAGAGCACGCCCCTCAAAAATCAAGACGCCGGCGATCCGGTTTTCCTTCCCGGCCGGGTTCAACGCCCCCAGATGTCTTCAGCCACGCCCACGATCAGCTCGAGCTTGGCCCGCTCCTCATCGATGGTCAGCTTGTTGCCCTGCTCGGTGGAGGAGAATCCGCATTGCCCGGACAGGCAGAGCTGATCGATGTCCACGAACTCGGACGCCTCCTCGATCCGGCGCTTGAGCAGATCGGGGTTCTCGAGTCGGGGTGACTTGGTGGTGACCAGGCCGAGCACCACCTGCTTGCCCTTGGGGACGAAGCGGAGGGGTTCGAACGTGCCCGACCGCTCGTCATCGAACTCGAGAAAGTAGCCGTTGACATTGAGATCGCCGAACAGCGCCTCGGCGACGAAGTCGTAACCGCCCTCGGCCGCCCACATCGACTGGTTGTTGCCCCGGCAGAGATGGGTGGTAATGACGAGATCGTCAGGCTTGTCGGCCAGGGCGCGGTTGATGTTGGCGATGTACTGCTCGTGCAGGTGCTCGGGATCGCCGCCGATCTCCTCGATGTGCGCGCGCTGGGCGGGATCGTTGATGTAGGCGAGGCTGGTGTCATCGAGCTGCAGGTAGCGGCAGCCGAGCTCGTAGACGCCCTGGACCTGGGCGGCATAGACCGAGGCCAAATCGGTCCAGAAGGTGTCCATGTCCGGATACACCGACCGGTCGATCGAGGAGTTGCCCCCGCGGTAGTGGACCATGCTCGGTGACGGAATCGTCAGCTTCGGGGTCTGATCGGAGTGCGCGTGATCGAGCAGGAAGCGAAACGCCTCGGCGAAGATCGTCTCCGGCAGCGACAGCCGCTCGCCGACATGCATGCCCGGGGAGTCGAAGTCGAGCTCACCCTCGCGGCTGTGGAAGTGGACGTTGATGCGCTGGTCCTCGACCTGCTCGACGCCGCCCAGCGAGTAGATGAAGTCCATGTGCCAGGACGTCCGGCGAAACTCCCCATCGGTCACCGTCTGCAGCCCCGCCTCGCGCTGAAGGTCGATCACGCCGAGGATGGCCTCGTCCTCGGTCTCGTGCAGCGCGTCGCGGCCAATCTCTCCGGCCTTGAAACGCGCCCGGGCTCGAGTCAGCTCCGGCGGGCGGAGCAGGCTGCCGACATGATCGGCGCGGTAGGGCGGCTGGTCGCGGGTCGGCATAGGCAGCTCCTAGGGTGCCAGAAAAGCGCGTGTAGGCTCGAATGATGGTCTCTAGATACCGATCCGTGCTCTCGGTGCCCGGCTCGGCGCGGCTGCTGGGCACCGCCCTGGTCGGGCGCCTGCCGCAGGGCATGGCGGGGCTGGCGATCCTGCTCCTGGTTCGCGGCAGCACGCATTCCTATGCCCTGGCCGGACTGGCGGTCGGCGCCTACACGCTGTCCAACGCGCTGCTCGGCCCCGTGCAGGGCCGGCTGGTGGACCACTTCGGTCGCGCCCGCATCCTGCTTCCCAGCGCGTTGGGACACGGAATCGGTCTCCTGGCGCTCGTGCTGGCCGGCTCGGCACACGCGCCGGGGCTCGTGCTCGTGATCATCACCGGGCTGGCGGGCGCTCTGATGCCGCCGGTGGCTCCGGCGCTGCGCGCGCTGCTGCGGCAGGTGTTCGAGGATCCCGAGGTCCGGGAAAGCGCTTACGCGCTTGACGCGGTGGTCCAGGAGATCGTGTGGACGACGGGGCCGCTGGTGGTCGCCGTGGTCATCGCCGTCCTGTCACCGGCGGCGGCAGTGCTGCTCGTCGGGGCGGAATGTCTAGCGGGCACGGCGCTGTTCGTGCGCTCCCCAGCGGCCCGAACGGCCCTCCCGGATCGGGGCGGCGAAGCGCGCACGAGGGCCCTGGCCAACCCCAAGCTGCGCGCGCTGCTGGCACCCGTGGCGCTGATCGGACTGGCCCTGGGGGCGACCGAGGTCGGGTCTGCCGGCGATCGCCCTCCACGCCGGGTCGCGGAGCGCGTCGGGGATCCTGCTGGCTCTGTGGAGCCTTGGCAGCATGGTCGGCGGGCTGCTCTACGGGACGCGGGTCTGGCCGGTCGCGCTCCGGCGCCGCTATCAGCTCCTGCTGCTGGCGGCGGTGGTCTTCAATGCGCCGCTGATCGCCGCCCGCTCGATCCCGATGGCGATCGTCGGCAGCCTGCTGGCCGGCCTGACGATCGCCCCGGTGTTCTCCTGTCAGTACACGCTGGTCGGGCGGGTCCTCGCCCCCGGGACCGAAACGGAGGGCTTCACCTGGGTGTCCGGGGCCCTGATCGGGGGTGCGGCGCTCGGCATGGCCGCCGGAGGCGTGCTCGTCGGAGCGGGGCTCGGCGTTCCGTTCGCGCTGGCGTGTCTGGCCATGGCTGTGGCCGCTGGGCTCGCCCTACGCGCCCCCGAGCCCGAGCCTGAGCTCGAGTCCGACCCGGAGCTCGGCGTGGCCGTCGCCGGCTGACCTGGAACGGCGCGCACGGTCACTCGCGGCGCGGCGATCCGCCGCCCGCGATCGGGGCTATTTGGGGCCGAGCGAGGTGACGATGCGCGGCGACGAGTGCCGGCTGTAATGACGAGCGTCGTCGAACTGCAGTCCGTAGCTCGCGTAGCGCTGACGCCCGCCGGGGAAGAAGGGTGCTCGCGTCCGCAGCAGCCCGCAGTTGCCCTTGGTGCGGCCAAAGCGCGCTCGGGCGACCTCGCGGCCGTGACGCAGGTAGTGGCCGTAGACGTAGCGGCCCTTGTCAAAGCCCGAGAAGTACCAGGTCACTCGGCGCGCCGGCGGAGCGATCGAGGGCACGGTGGCGACCGCGAGATCGGTCACCTTGACCGACGTGCGCGCCGGTGATGGTCCCATTGGACTGGCTGAAGTCGGACGCGGTCAGGGTCAGGGGCAGTGAGGCGGGCAATTTGAAGAACGGGGTCGGCGCCCCGATCGAGGCGTCGATCATGCCGGCCGAATTGGCCTGCACGAGCTTGTTGAGCGACCCGTCGCTGCTGGTGATGGTCACCGGGTCGTTGGGGACGTAGCCCGAGCCGGTGACCTGCATCGGCGCGAGCCGGATCGAGGTCTTGGTGAACTTGTTGACGTAGCACGGCTTGTTCACGGCCAGCGTGGCCGCTGAGGCGCCGGCGGTCGCGGCGGCCGGCACGAACAGCGCGGCCGCGGCGATCGTGGCCTGCAGGTACCGCCGCCGAATCCCGCCCAGCTCCCAGAAGCCCATCTCATCCCCCATCTCAGATTGTCCGCGACCGCGCGCGGCAGTTTATCGGTGTGAGCCGGTAGCTCGGATGGGCTGGGGGCCGCCTCAATTCATGTTGCCGCGGGCCACCGCCAGGCAGGCCTCGCACCGGGGCCAGGGCGGGTTCCAGGGATAGCCGGTGACGTCCTGGCCACACAGGGCCGTGTCAGGGTCATCCTCGTGGACGAGGTGACAGAGCTCCTCAAAGCCCTGATCGCTGCGGCCGGGAACATTGCCGCAGGCGGGGTGCACATTGGGGCTGCGGGCGGGCCGGGTCGGAGCACTCGGCATGGGGCCAGGATACCGAGCCGGCCCCGGGCGAGCGACTCAGCCGACGGCGCGTAGGTGGGAGAACGGTCGGCCGTCGCGGAGCTCACGGACCACGGCCTCGACCATCCCGTCACTTTCGCACGCGACGCCCGTCGGTGACCGCGCCGACGTGGGCACGCTTGCTCTGGATGAGCCGGGCCATGGACTCGTCGATCGTGCCCGCGGCGAGCAGATACCAGGCGGTGACGGCGTCGCGCTGGCCGATGCGGTGGCAGCGGTCCTCGGCCTGATCGTGCATGGCCGGGGTCCATTCGAGCTCGAGAAAGGCCACGTTGGAGGCTCGGGTCAGCGTGATGCCCTGGCCGGCCACGCGCGTGGCGGCGACGAGCAGGCTCGGCCCGCCGGGCCGCTGGAAAGCGGCGATCGCCTCCTCACGCGCGGGCAGCGAGTCCTGACCGAACAGATGCAGAGCGTCGGGGAAGCGACGGGCCACCGCCTTCTGCACCTCCTGATGGCGGGCGAACACGACCAGCGGCTCGCCCGAGGCCAGGAAGTCCTCGATCCAGGCCAGTGCGGCGGCCAGCTTGCCGCGCCCGGCCAGCCGCTGGAGCGCACCGAGCTGGGCCAGGCGCTCGGCGCGCAGGGTGGCGGCGATGCGCGCGTTGAGCTGCGAGAGCTCAAGCGGCTGGGTGCGCAGCCACTCGATCACGTCGCGCTCGGCCAGCCGGTACTCCTCGCGGTTGCTGAGGGTGACCGGCACCACGACCTGGCGCTTGGCCGGCAACTGGGGGAGGACCTCGGATTTGAGCCGGCGCACGAAGCAGTGGCGGCGCAGGTGCCAGTGGAGGCGCTCCTCGCTGACCGGTCCGCGGAACTGGTGTGAGAAGCGGGCCCCGGAGCCGAACTCATCCAGGCGCGCGATCACCCGCAGCTGGGCGATCAGCTCGTCAGCGTGGTTGAGGACCGGCGTGCCGGTCAGGGCGAGGCGCAGGCCACCGTCGGGCACGGCGCCGGCCAGGGCGCGGACGGCGTGGGTGCGCTTGGCGCGGGGGTTCTTGCAGTAGTGGGATTCGTCGATCGACCACAGCGCGGGGACGGGTCCGGGCCAGCGATTCGCGGTGGGCGGCGACGATCTCGTAGTTGAGGATCGTGATCTCCCCGCGCGGGCCGGAACCGCTGCCCGGCCGTTGATGACCGCGATCGAGCGATGGGGCAGCCAGTGCCGGGCCTCGCGCTCCCAGGTCAGCTTCATCGAGGCCGGGCAGACGACGACGGCCGGAAAGGCCCCGTCGGCCTCGAGCGTGGCCAGCGCCTCGACGGTCTTGCCGAGTCCCTGCTCGTCGGCCAGGAACGTCTGCCGGGCGTGCAGCGCGTAGCGGACGCCGGCCCATTGGAAGGGGGCGAGTTCGCCGCCCAGGGCCAGGCCGGCGATCGGCTCGCCGTCGGTGGCGCGGGAGCGGCGCACGGCGTCGGCGGCCTGACGGTGCTCGTCCAGCAACCGCTCGAGCGCCTCGCGGGCCAACCCGGTCACCTCGACCGCGTGAACGGGCCAGGAACCCGTCGAGCTCGACGGCCAGCCAGGGGTCGAGCGGCACATGGCGCTTGCCGTCGGCGCCCGGCAGGCGCTCGAAGGCCGCGCCGGCGTCGTGGTCCCAGAGAACCTCGAGGCGCAGGTGCTCACCGTCGACGTTGCGGGCCCAGGCCAGGCGGGCGGGGGGCGGTGAGCCGTCGCGCTCCAGGATCTCCAGGCAGCGGTCGGCCGGCGCGTCGAGGTAGGCCGAGCGCTGGTCGCGCAGGGCCGCGGCGGCGGTGGCGGAAAACGGGACCACGCAGCTTGCCGTCGCGCTCGAAAGAGCCGGGCTTCAGGGGCTCGGGGATGGGTCCGGCAAGGGTGTTGAGGACGAGCCAGCCGCGGTCGTCGTGGCGGGTCGTGGTGACCGATCCGATCCAGCGGGCGCGGACGCTGGACAGCCACGGCATGGACCTCGTCATGGGCCTCGAGGTCGGGGTAGAGGTCGAGGATGTCCTTGACCTTCAGCGCCGTCCGATCCTCGGCGGGGGCGAACCACTCCCGGGTGTCCCAGTCAAAGCGGCGGTGGGGGAGGGTCCGCACCATGTCGACGAGGGCGCGCTCGTAGGGAAAGGCAAGGACGACGATGCGCTCGCCCGTGGGAGCGGTGCGCAGCTCCACGTTCGGACGGGCGGGAACGAGCTTCATGCCGGACCGCAGACGCTAGCGGCCAGGCGGGCGGCAGACGGCGGGAACCGGGGCCGGTAGCGGTCGCGGCGCCCGCTGACCGGGCTCAGCGGGTGACGAGCTCGGGCCGCCCCGGCTCGGCTTCCGCGTCCACCGCCGGCGCTGTCGCCGGTCCGTCCTCGCGGAAGCGCTCGGCGGTGCGGCCGGGCGGTCTCCATCGCCCACGGCGTGGTCGTCACGACACCCACGACGAGCACGATCAGGCTCAGCGCGACGATGATCCACCAGCTCACGTGGGTGGCCTCGGCGAAGCCGTGGCCGAGCCCGGCGGCGGCCGAGGCGCCGGCCAGCGCTCCGAGCACGGCCACGCCGAGGGTGGAGCCGACCTGGCGGGCGGTGGAGGCAACGGCCGAGGCCACCCCGGCCTGTGACGGGGGCATCCCGGAGACGGCCGTGTTGGTGATCGGCGGGTTGATGACCCCGAAGCCGAGGCCGAAGATGAAGTAGGTGATGATCAGCAGCCAGAACGGCGTCGTGGCCGTCAACTGGGTGAGGATCGCGGCCCCGATCAGCAGGCCGAGGCTGCCCACGACGAGCGGGACGCGGGCGCCACGATTGCCGACCAGCCGCCCTGAGAGCGGGGCCACGATCAGGGTCACGCCGGCCATGGGCAGCGTGTACAGGCCGGCGTCGAACGGAGACAGGCCGCGGACGGTCTGGAGATACAGGGTGTTCAAGAACAGAAAGCCGCCCAGTGAAGCGAACACGCAGACTGCGACCACGGTGGCGCCCGAGAACGGCGCGCTGGCGAAGAAACGGACCTCGATCAGGGGCTGGCGACGGCGGAGCTCATGCCGAACGAGGACCACGAAGGCGACGACCGACGACGGCGAACTCGGTCAGCGTCCGGGCGGACGTCCAACCGTCGGTCGGCGCCTCGATGATCGCGTAGGTGAGCGTGGCCAGGCCGACGATGACCAGGATCTGGCCGAGGGGGTCGATCCGGCGCGGATGCTCGGCGCGGGATTCGGGGACATACAGGGCGGTGAGGATGAAGGCCGTGATTCCGATCGGCACGTTGACCAGGAACACGGCCGGCCAGCCGACGGAATCGGTGAGCGCACCCCCGACCACCGGCCCGAGGGCCAGGCTGATCCCGATCACCCCGCCCCAGACGCCGATCGCCTGAGCGCGCTCGCGCGGGTCCTCGAACACGTTGCGGATGATCGACATGGCGACCGGGTTGAGCATCGAGCCGCCGATGGCCTGCAGGACGCGGGCGGCGATCAACAGCCCGAGGGTGGGGGCCAGCGCGCACAGGAGTGATCCGATCGAGAACAGCGTGAGGCCGATCTGAAACACCCGCCGCCGGCCGATTCGATCGGCCGTCGAGCCCGACAGCATGAGCAGGCTGGCCAGGACCAGCGTGTAGGCATCGACCGTCCACTGCAACCCGGAGAAGGAGGCGTGGAGCGAGCGGTGGATCGACGGCAGGGCGACGTTGACGATCGTGTTGTCCAGCCCGACGATCAACAGGCTCATCGAGCAGATGCCGAGAATCAGCAGGCGCCGGCGACGATCGGGGACGACGGGACCCTGGCCTGATGAAGAAACGCTCACCGACAGCGATGCTAGTTCCCTGCTCGCGTAGGGTTTCTGACCATCGCGGTCAGCCGAGCTCGATCTCCCAGGCCTCGATCAGCTCCCGCGCGCGCTCGATGTCGGGCCCGAGCGGGCGGTCGGCCAGATCTGGATCCAGGCGTTCGTTGGCCACCGCCCACAGCCGGCGCGTGCCGCCGCCGACCGGCTGCTGGCCGGCCACGCGCAGCGCCCGCACGGCGACCACGAGCTCGGTGGCGACGGCAACGCGCAGGGCGCTCAGCGCCTCACGCGCCCGGCGGGCGGCGATCGGCGCCAGGCTCGAGTGAGACTCGACGCCACGGGACACCGACACGGTCTGGGCCGCGACCGGGGTGACCAGGGAGCGCACCTCGGCCACGGCGGCGTGGGCGGTGTATTCCAGGACGAGGGCTCCGGACTCGGGTCCGGGGTAACGGGCCAAGAACGGCGGCAGCCCGGTCAGCCCGGCGTCGAGGAGGGTGCTCACACGGGCGGCGATCAGCGCCGCCGAGGAGGCGAGCGCCGTTCGGAGCCCATCGATTGCGTTGGCCAGCGGCGCGGCGTGCGGGTTGCCGTTGGGAAGGGCGACGCCGTCACCGGCCACGATCAGCGCGTTCTCGCCGGCGAAGTTGAGCTCGTGCCCGACGACGTCCTCAAGGGCGAGCAGGGCATCGTGCACCGCGCCGTCGACCTGGGGCTGGGCGCGAAACGGATACGGGTCCTGAATGGACAGCGGCCCCGGGTCGCGGCTGCGTGTCTCGAGTCCGGCCAGCAACTCGCGCATCCGGGCCGCTACCGCGGCCTGCCCCGGCCGGTGCCGGGCGGAGTGAATGCGCGCGTCGAGGGCCACGGGATCGGCGGCGGCCGCCTCGAAGGACAGCGCGGCGACCGACAGCCACGCGTCGAGCAACCGTCGCGCGTCGACGATCAAGAGCGCGGCGCGCCCGATGCTGACCGCGTTTGAGCTCATGAAGGCCAGCCCGTCACGGGGCCCGAGGCGCGCCGGCTCGAGGCCGGCCTCCGAGAGGGCGGCTCCGGCGTCGATGAGCTCATCACCGCGCCACACCTGACCCTCGCCGACCAGGGCGAGCGCGATGTCGGCCAGATTGGTCAGGTCACCGGTGCCGAGCGATCCGAGCTCGCGGGAGAAGGGGGCGAGGCCGGCGTTGAGCATCTCGACCAGCCGGTCGAGCAGTTGCGGCGCCACCCCTGCCCCGCCGGCCCCGAGCTGATTGGCCCGGGTGGCCATCGCCGCCCGCAGCACCTGAGCCGGCAACGGGGGGCCGGCTCCGCAGGCGTGGCTGCGCAGCAGCGCGAGCGAGTAGTGCTCGCGCTCGCTCTCGGGCACCCGGTAACCGCGCAGCGCCCCGACTCCGGTACTGGCGCCATAGAGCTCCTCGCCGCGCTCGAGCAGCGTCTCGAGCGCGCGGCGGGCGGCGTCGTTGCGGGCACGGGCCTCATCGGACAGCTGAGCCCGCGTTCCGTAGCGCGCAACCACGGCCACATCCTTGGGAGTCAGCGTGGCGCCGTCGAGGATGACGGGACCGACGGGCACAGACCCAGAGGGCGCGGTAGGCATCACAGGCTGACTCTAAGCACACCGGCACGATCCGGTCCGGTGCCCACCCCGCCGGTATTGTCGCCGCTGTGGAGGGGTCCGTCCGTATCACCGGGAGCACGCTCGACGGCCCCGGGGTGCTGACGGTGGCCCGCAACCGGGCCCGGGTCGAGATCGCGCCCGAGGCGGCCAGGCGGATGCGGGCAGCGCACGCGGTGCTGGCCAGCGCTGCCGCCCGCGGTGACCCCATCTACGGCGTGACCACCGGGCTCGGCTCACGGGTCGTGGAGACGGTCGACGGCGCCGCCGGCGGCGAATATTCACTGCGCACCCTGCGCGGGCGCGCGACTGCGGTCGGCGAGCCACTGCCCGAGGAGGTGGTCAGGGCGGCGATGGTGGTGCGCCTGAACGGGCTGTGCGCGGGCGGCGCGGGGAGCAGCCCGGCAGTCGCCGACGGCCTGGCGGCCATGCTCAACGCCGGCGTCCACGCCGTGATTCCGTCGAGCGGCTCGATCGGCGCCTCTGACCTGTGTCTCCTCGCCCATCTCGGACTGGCGCTGATCGGGGAGGGAGAGGCCTATCTGGGCGACGAGCGATTGCCGGCCGGGCGGGCGCTGGAGCGCGCCGGCCTGGCCCCGATCGAGCTCGAGGCCAAGGACGGGCTGGCTATCTGCTCGAGCTCGGCCGTGTCGAGCGGCACGGCGGCGCTGGCGCTGCTGGACGCCGAGTCGGCGCTGGCCGAGGCCCAGGTCTCGGCGGCCCTGGCCCTGGAGGCGCTGCGCGCCAATCTGAGCCCGATCGACCCGCGCGTCACCGCCGCGCGTCCGGGGCCGGGCCAGGCCTGGTCGGCGGAGGGTCTGCACCGGCTGCTGGCCGGGGCCGCGCTGCTGGAGCCCGGGGCCGCCCGCCGCCTGCAGGATCCGCTCAGCTTCCGATGCGTGAGCCAGGTGCACGGGTCGCTGCGGTTCGCGCTTGGCCAGCTGCGCGCCGCCGTCGGCCCCGAGCTGAACGGCGCCGCCGACAACCCCGTCGTCCTGGTCGCCGATGAGCAGGTCCTGCCGACCGGGAACTTCCACGTCCCGGCCCTGGCCCTGGCCCTTGACGCGGTGGCCATCGGCCTGGCTCAGATCGCCGCCCCGCTGGCCGAGCGGGGCGCGCGCTTGCGGGCCGAACGGGTGAGCGGACTGCCGCCGAGCCTGGTCTCGGGGGACTCGACCCGGTCGGGTGTCGCCCCGCTGGGCAAGACCGCGCAGGCGCTGGTGCTCGAGATCCGTCACGCCGCGGCGCCGCTGGCAATTTTGTCGGGCGTCGGCGCCGACGGGATCGAGGATGACTCGACGGGCGCCACCCAGTCCGCTCTGCGGGTTCGAGACCAGCTGCACCGGGTGCGGCGGTTGATCGCGATCGAGCTGCTGGTCGCCTGCCAGGCGCTTGACCTGCGCGAGCCCGTCCGCCTGGGCATCGGCACCCAGGCCGCCTACCTGCTCGTTCGCGAGCTCGTCTCTCCGCTCGACGACGACCGGCCGCTGGGGGTCGACGTGGAGCGGCTGGCCGACGCGGCCCTGGTCCGCGGTCAGCTCTCCGAGCGGGTCGAGGCAGCGCTCACCTGAGCCCGCCGTGGTCTACATGCCGGACGGTGCGCAGCTTCCGGGCAGCCAGTCGGTGGTGAGCATGATCCGGCCGAGTGCGTTCCACGCGGCGCCGTAGTAGGTCGGGAAGCGGCGATCGAGCGCGTCGGCCTGGGTCAGCAGGCGCAGGGCGTCGCCCGTGCGGCCGTAGGCTGAGGCCGCGGCCGCCACCGACACCAGAGCCACCGGATGCGAACTGGTGGCCAGCGCGCCGCCGGTCAGCGTCAGCGAGTAGGGCAGGGGAGAGCCCGCCTGCTGCAGAGTCGGCCACAGGCCGGCGGCGACGCTGCGGTCGGCGGCCGAGCAGCCGGATGCGTAGCGGACCGGGACGCGGACGGCATCAAACGCGTAGCGCGGGGTCTGGCCCGGCTGGCTCGGGGCGCCGATGGGGACGAGCGTGCCGGCGGTCGTGAGGCGCGCCCAGTCGGGCGGCAGGCGGTTACCCCTGACCACCGAGGCCAGCGCCGCGCGGTCGCCGGCCGCCAGGGCCGCCCACTCACGGGCCTGGCCGCGATCGACGCCGGCCAGCGTCGTGTAGGCGGCGGGGCTGAAGTAGCTGGGATCGACGATACGGGCCGGCTGCGCCCAGGGGCCGGCGAGGAGTACACGCCCGTGCGGGGTGGTGATCGTCTCGCGCCCGAGGATCGCGCGGGCCAGCGTTTGAGCGGCGGTCTCATAGGCGGGCTGCCCGAAGCGGACGGCGGCGATGGCCAGCGCCCGGGCGGCGTCCAGGTCGGCGTCGGAGGCGGGGTTGCGGTCCACAAGGCGGCCGTCGACCACGCGTGAGGCGAGCAGTCCGTCCGGACGCTGGAGATGGCGCTGGGTCCAGCTCCAGACGGCGGCAAAACGCGCGCGGTCATGGAGGGCGACGCTGACCAGCATCGCGTAGGCCTGGCCCTCGGAAACGGTGTCGCCGCCCTGATCGAGCCGGACGACGCGCCCGTCGCTGCGCTCGTAGCGTTCCAGGAACCGCTGGCCGGCGGCCCGGGCGAGCTGCGGGGCGGAGGTGGCGCCGGTCGGCTCGCCGGCGGGGGCCTGGGGCGCGGTGCCGGCGCCGACGGCGAGGCCGAGAATCGCCGCCAGGACGATGAGTGAACCGACCACGCCGCCGGCCAGCAGGCGCTGGGCGCGCAGACGCTGGCGCGCCTTGGCCGAGCGCAGGGCCGCGGCCGCGCCGGTTCCGGCCAGCGCCGGCCAGACCCCGGCCGAGAGGACGGTGACGTGCAGAGCGGCGAAGCAGACATTGTTGAGGGAGGAGGGGGTGCGCTGCCGGGCCAGGCCGAAGGCGATCGTCCCGATCAGCGCGCCGAGCATGACCAGCGTCGGCCACACCGAGGCCGGCTGGGGCGCCCCGGCCCCGCTCTTGGGCGTGACCACGAACCGTCCGCGGCGGCGCAGCAGCGCCAGCGCGGTGGCCCGGATGTGGATCCAGAACGAGGCCGCGGCGAGTGCGAATCCGCGCCACGTGTAGGCGCCGGCGCCGGCCAGCGCGACCGTGGCCAGCGAGGCGCAGAAGTAGGGCGCGAAGTGGAGCAGGAACTGGTCGGCGGTGGCTCCGGCGAGGGGCTGGGCGCCGGTGAAGATGCGGATGACCGGAAAGCTCATGTACAGGAGCACCGTCCAGCCCGATAGGAAGTACATCGAGGCCAGCAGGTACTGCAGGCGGATGCGCAGCGGAAGGCGAGCTCGCAGGGCGGTGGCGATACCGCCCAGGCAGCCCCGCGCCCAGCGCTGCTGCTGGGAAACGTAGGAGGACATGTCCTCGGGGCCCAGTCCCTTGGCCAGCACCTCGGGCACGTAGCGCGAACGCCAGCCCAGCTCGTGCAGGCGGATCGAGAGCGCGAAGTCCTCGGTCAGTGAATCCTCCGGGAACCCACCGGCCGCCTCGAGGGCACGGCGCGAGAAGACCACGTTGGTGCCGGCGCAGAACATCGCCCCGCGCGCGTCCTTGCCGCGGGCGATCGGACCGAAGAACAGGGCCTGCTGCGCCCACGCGGCCGCGGTCACCGGGCCTTGATCGATGTTGGCGTAGTACTGCGGGGTTTGCACGAAGGCGACATCGCCGTCCTGCAGGTGGCCGAGCGTCGCGGTCAGGAAATGCGCTTCGGGGAGGTGGTCGCAGTCCAGCACGAGCACGTAGGGCGCGTCGGTGAGCGGGAGGGCGTGATTGATGTTGCCGGCCTTGGCGCCGGTGTGGCGCTCACGCGTGACGTAGTCGATTCGCTGACGGTCGGCGAGCTCGCGCATCTCCAGCGAATTCCCGTCGTCGAGCAGGTGCACGCGCACGTCGGCGCCGTGCATCCGGCGCGCCGCCGCGACTGTCGGTTCGACGATCTCGGCCGGCTCTCCGTACACGGGGATGAGCACGTCGACAGCGGGGGGCAGGCCGTCCCAGGGCCGGGATCGGTAGCGCCGAGCCCCGAGCGTCGTCCACCAGAAGCCGGCGGCCTGAGTCAGGTTGAAGAGCTCGGCTCCGATCAGGAGCGCGAACAGGGGCGCGAAGCCGATCCGGGACGGGCTGAGCAGCCAGGAGAAATAGAACACGGCCAGGATCACGTTCAGGGCCACGAGCACGGTGAGGCTGCGCCGCAGGTTCGGATTGCCCTGAGGCTTCCAGCGGGCCGGCCCCATGCGCGCATCGCGCGGGGTGGCCTCAGTCCGGACTGGGTTAGTGCTCAGCGGAATTCCCATACCTGCACCTGGGGTCGGGTGAAGTAACGGATCTCGGCGCGGCCCGAGCGGAGCATGGCGTTGATCGCGCCGTGCACGAAATGGGCGCTCTGGGGCTGATCCTGGAAGGAGGCCATGATGAACACGTGACCGTGGGGATCGATGCGGGCCGGGTTGGCGGTCAGCGGCGCGCCGTGCACGTGGGGGGCGTAGTAGCCGACGAGATCATTGAGGTACTGGGGGGCGTAGAGCAGTTCGTCACGGGGCTTCAGGTGCGTGGAGATTCGGGCCAGCGCCCCTTGGAAGTCGTACAGCCTGGGGTTGGTCTGCGAGAACTGCTGGTCAGCGAAGGCGAAGGCGAAGCTGACCGCGAACACCGCCGTCAGGGCCACCGTCCCGTGCAGCCTGCGCCCCGGCCAGCTTGAGCACAGGCGGCCGAGGAGGAGCATGGCCAGCGGCACGCCGCAGCAGAAGTAGCGGATCTCGAACAGGAACGGCTTGAGCTGTCCGACCACGAACAGGATCGCGATTGGGAATGTGGCCAGGGCGAGGAGCAGCGCGGTGCGCCACGAGCGCCCGCGGCCGAGCACGGCCAGCGCCAGCAGCATGCCGAGCGGCCAGAGCGCGGTCAGCGCGCTCATCGTCGGCGTCGAGTGATACCCCCACACGCCCCATACGAGGTTGGTCAGGACCGCATACACGGTGGGCTTCCGGTGCCCGGCCTCGAGGTCAGAGCCGTTCTGCGACGGCGTGGCGCCAAAGCCGCGCCCGGCGGCCTGGTTGACCTGGAACTGATGGGCGACGAACGGCACGAGCGGCGCGATGCAGACCGTCATCACGGCCAGGCTGCTCAGCCACGGGATGACCAGGTCGCGGCGGCGCTCGGGCATCGCCAGCATCGCGATCACGAAGGCAGCCTGCTGGACGATCGCGTACAGGGCGCCGAAGTACTGCGTCCAGGCCAGTCCGATCGTGCTCGCCGAGTACAGGGCCCACCAGCCCCAGCGGCGGTCGCTGGCCCGCTCGTCATGGCGCAGAATCCGGATCTGCGCCCACAGCGCGAGGCTGGTCAGGAGCATGAAGACCGCGTACATCCGGGCCTCCTGGCTGTACCAGATGACAAACGGCGCCAGCGCGGTCAGCGTCGCCGCCACCACGCCCGTGCGTCTGTCCCAGAGGTCGCGGCCGATCAGGTAGACGACGGGGATCAGGAGCGTCCCGCTCAGCAGCGAGGGCGAGCGCATGGCCAGCTCGCTGTCGCCGACCAGGTGGTTGATCACCCACAGCAGCGTGTCGTGCAGCGGGGGCTGCACGTCGGTATTGCGCAGCGAGTTCCACATGCCCGAGAAGGACATGTGGGCCTGGCTGATCGAGGTGGCCTCGTCGAGCCACAGAGAGCGCCCGGCGAGCAAGCGGATGACGAGTCCGCCAGCGGTCAGGCCGGCCACGAGGCGACCGGCGACCGACACCCGGGCCAGGGCAGCGGGAAGCGACAGGCCGCGCAGAGCGGCGATCGGGAGGGCAGACCCGGCGGGCGCCGGGGCGCCGGGGGAAGCGGCGGCCGGAGCGGCCTCCGGCCTCGGGACGGCGATCTCCGCGGCCGGATCGGGGTGGGCGCCGGCGTCGGGTGTGCGGAGCAGCGCGTTGGCCAGCGCCGTCCCGACCGCTGTCCGGTGGCGGCGGCTGAGCCGGGGATAGCCGGAGATGACGGCAAGACCGGCGGCGAGCAGGGCGGACGCGGCCAGGGTGGCGTGGGCAACCGAGGCCGCGTCGTGACCGAAGGCGATGATGAGCAGGGTCTGGAGTGCGGCGGCGACGGCGAGCACGCCCAGCACCGGGCGCGCGGAGCTGACGGCGCAGCGGTGGGCGACGATCACCCGACTCACGCCGAGCAGGGCCATGGCGCCTAGGTAGGGCACGGCGAGCGGGGCGACGACGGTGTAGCGGCTTCCGAACACGAGGCCGATCAGCTGGGGGCCGGCGATCAGGATCGGCAGCAGCGCGCCGACGCCGAGAACCACCGCGGCGCCGATGGCCGCGGTCAGCGCACCCGGCTCGCGCCGGCGCGCACGAGGGAGCAGGACCAGCGGAACCGTCGTGCTGGCGAAGGCGGCGATACCGCCCAGGGTCGAGAGGACCGCGAAGCGGGCCGCCTGCGGGCCGGTCAGCTGCGCGTTGGCCCACAGGACATCCTGATTCTGGACGACGGCCAGAAGCAGGAAGGCCCAGGTCACCGTCGTGGTCATCGGCGAGACGGCGTTGGTGCGCGCACGGGCACGGGATGCCGGCCGGGTCGAGGGGCGGGCGGCCGTCACCAGCCCGGCGTAACCGCCGAGAACGACGGCGAGGGCCGCGCCGGGTGCGCCAAGCCCGATCGCCGCCACGACGCCGACCAGCAGGCGGACGGCCGGCTCGGAGACCAGCGAGCCAACCGCCGTCGAGTGCCGCCCGTCACCGAGCACGCGCCCGCGCTCGAGGGCCAGCAAGCCGGCCGCGGGAGCGGCGCCGGCCAGGAGCAGCAGCAGCGAGGTACCCAGGCCCAGAGCGGGTCCCAGGCCGGCGGCGGCCATGGCCAGCAGGGCGACGCCGACCGATGCTCCAAGGGCAAAGCCGCGGCGCCGGCGCCGGTGTACGTCGCTCGGATCCAGTGCGCTGCCCGCCCCGAGGCTCGAGAAGGGCATGTAGAGCAGCAGGTAGGCGGCCAGGAACGCGGCCAGCCGGCTGTACTCGCGCGGAGCGAGCAGGTGAGCGCAGATGAGCGCAAAGACGAGGTTGCCGACGCCGGCCGCCAGCTGACCGGTGGCGACGTGGGCCTGCTCGCGGCCGGCCACACGCAGGCTGGCGCGGCGCCGTACGCGGGGAGTTCTGAGGGCGGTGGCACTCATCGTGGCCACTCCGTCACGTCGGGCATCAACGGGAGGGCGGCGAGGTGGCGGTCCTCCTCGCTCTCGTCGGCCTCGATCAGCAGTCGCAGGAGTCGAAAGGCCTCCTGGGCGGCGGCCCATTCGTGCTCGATGGCCCCGGCGCCGGCCGGCGGGCGCCCGGTGGCCGCGGTCACGGTGGCTGCGACCGCTTCTGGGTTGGCGGCGAGGGGGACCGGCGTCTGACCGAGCCGGCCGGCCAGGCCCACGGTCTCGGTCTCGTCGGTCATGATCACGGCGGGGGTGCCGGCGGTGGCGGCGACGATCAGCGCGCGGCGGCGAAGGCCGAGTACGGCACCGGCGCGAGCCGCCTCGGCCCGAGCCTCGGCGAAATCCGCCGGGGGAAGCAGGACCCGGGCCTGGGCACGCATGCCGGCGGCGACGGCACGGGCCAGGTCGAGGTCGTCGGCCTCGGTCGCGCCGACGCGCCACGGCGCCAGGCGGATGCGGAAACCGCCGGCGGCCAGGCGATCACACGCCGCGGCGAGGCGCAGGGGGATGGCCGGGTCCAGCAGCCAGGCGTCGGCGTCGAGGATGACGAGCACGTGACGGGGGCCGCGCTTGGGTTCGCGGTCCGGTGGGGCTGGCGGATCGGCCGCGCACCAGACGGGATCAGCGGCCACCCGGAATGGCCCCGGGGCACCGGCGGCGGCCAGCTCATCGGCCGTGCTCGGATCGCGCAGGATGAGCAGGTCCGAGAGACGCACGAGCAGGCTCGCCCGGGTCCGGTCCGCACCGCGCTGCAGCCCGCCCGCCCCCACGCCGAGCAGGGCCACGCGGCGCCCCAGGGCCTTGGCGGCCAGGCCGATGTGGAGCCCGTTCCGGATCCGATCGCGATCGCGTCCGTGGACGGGCGGCTGCGAGCCGTGCAGGGCCCCGTCACCGAGGATCAAGATCTGCGCCTGGCGCAGGGCCGCGAACACTCGACCCCGGTCACGCATGCTGATCAGACGGTGTCCGCGGTGGTCGCGGCGCGGGCTCTCGCCCGAGGTGACGAGGACCATCTCGTGTTCGGGCAGGCCCCGGCGAAAAGCCGACACGAGGGCGTCGTCACCCGGGTCACGGACGCTGAGATTGCCGGCCAGCAGGACCTGGCTCAACGGATCACCTCGGCGTAGAGCTCGAGATGGCGGGCCGCGATCGCCGGCCATGCCCGCTCACGCCCGATCCGCTCGGTGTCGTCGCGGAGGGCGCTCCGGGCGGCGGGGTCGACGGCCAGCTGGCGCAGGCGATCGGCCAGCCGCTGCGGATCGCGCGGAGCGACGAGGCTCGATGCCAGTCCGCCGGTGTGCGCGAGCTCGGGGGAGACGAGAACCGGTGTGCGGTGGGCGACGGCCAGCGCGAGGGCCCCGGAACTGGAGAACGGTCGCGGGTACATGAACGCAGCCACATCGGCAGAGGCGAAATAGTCGGCGACCTGCTGGTCGGGGACCGGCCCGGTGAAGCGGGCGACATGACCGAACCGCTGCTGCAGCTCCGCGTAGTAGCGGTCACCCCCCACGGCCAGGCGGGGATGCTCGCCGCCGGCGATCACGAGATCAAACTCGTTACGCGCGAGCTCGGCCGCCTCGAGCACGGTCTCAAGGCCCTTGTAGGGAGCCAGGAAGCCGAAGCAGAGAACGACCATACGCTGGGGGTCGAGACCCAGGGCCCGGCGGGCGGATTCGCGCTGAGCCCGATGCGCGGCGGGCTCGATCCCGTGGGGAACCGTGGCTGCGCCCGGGAGCACGTCGGCAAAGGCGGGCTCGTGCACCAGGATCCGATCGGCGCTGCGCCGCAGGCCCCGCTGCGCGGCAGCCAGACCGTGCCGTGCGGCCCAGGCGGGAAGCCGGACGCGGTGCAGCTTGGTGAAGCCACCGTCCACGCTGGCCGGGTCGACGACCTGGTGCATGGTGGCCAGCGCGGCCCGTCGACGAGCGCGCAGAAGCCGCAGTCCGGAGGCAAAACCGGGCGTCGAGGCAGCTCCGCCGTAGAGGAAGAACTCGTGCTGGAGGTGTACGACCGGCGCCTGGCTGGCCAGGGCGGCCCGAATCGCCGTCCCGGCACCGAGGCTGGTGCGCGGGAAGGCGCGGTTGACGATCACCTCCCCGTCGAGCTCGCGCCGGGGACGTTCGCCGGGCGGCAACGGCGCCACGACCTCCACGCGGGCGCCGGTCTCGGCCAGGGCGTGGGCCAGGTTGTGGGCGTAGGAGGCCACGCCGCTCATGCCGCCGTGACGGACCCCGAGGTCGGGGTAGGGGCTGATCAGAGCGAGATCAGCGCGCGGCATGCGCCACCCCTCGCAGGCGCGGAACTGCCCGCCTGGTGCGAGCTGACCACGCGTCGCCACGCCCGCGCGCCCACAGCTTTAGCAGCGAGCCGCCCATACGACGCGTGTCGTGCACGGGACGAACGCGGGATCCGGCGCGGTCGATCCACACCGTCGGCAGCTCGACGATCCGCTGGCCGTGCTCATGTGCGGCCAGGAGCATGTCCACGTCAAAGCTCAGATCGCCTTCAGTCAGGGACGGCAGCAGCTCCTGAGCGCTCTGGCGGCGCATCACCTTGGCGCCGCACTGGGTGTCGCCGTAGGGCAGGCGCAGCAGCGTCCGGACACCGAGCGCGAATCCGGCCGAGGACAGGCGGCGGGGGACGGACCTGCCCACGGGGACGACCGCCGCGGGGTGTCGGCGCGAGGCGATGGCGCCATCGGCGTCAGCGTCGGCGGTCGCGTCGGCGAGCCGCATCAGCTCGCTGGGCGGCGTGGCGCCGTCGGCGTCGACGAACCCGACCAGGTCAGCGTCGGAGCGGGCGAAGGCCTCGCGGATCACCCCGCCCTTGCCGAGCTTGGCCAGGCGCAGGAGCCGGACGCGGGCGTCACGCGCCATGTGGCCGCGGACGATCCGCTCGGTTCCGTCGGTGCACGCGTCGAGGGCGACGACGAACCTGACCTCGGGATCCTCGACACGGGCGCGGTAGGTCTCCAGGGTGCGGCCGATCCGGTGCTCCTCGTTGTGGGCCGGAATCACGATGTCCAAGCGCACGTAAGTCCTCCAAGACTGGGCTGGGTTGACGTGTGGAAGCGCACCCGACGAGCGCGGTAAGCGCTTGTCAGGCACCCGTACTTCGAACTGCGTCGAACTGCGCATCGCCCCGGCCGGGGGTCGTGCTTGGGACCCGCGAATCGGCGACCTTACAAACCCCGGGCGACGATCTGGGCGTCGTGTGCCCACTGTCACACCGCCGAGGTCTCGCGATCACAGCCTGGCCACAGAACGTTCACCGGCAATTAAGAAACGGACCCCGCGCGGGGCCTGCCTGTCCCCGTCCCGGGCCGCTCGGGCCTGCCCGTGCGCGACCGCTCCAACGGCGATAGCGTCCCGGCCATGGAGACGATGAGCGCGCGCGGCTGGCCGCAGGAGGCGGCGCTGCGCATGCTGCGCAACAACCTGCACCCCGATGTGGCGGAGCGTCCCCAGGATCTCGTCGTCTATGGCGGGATCGGCAAGGCGGCCCGCAACTGGTCGAGCTTCCACACGATCGAGCGCGAGCTCAAACGCCTCGCGGATACCGACACGCTGCTCGTCCAGTCGGGCAAGCCCGTGGCCGTGTTCGAGACCCATCCCGACGCGCCGCGCGTGCTGATCGCGAACTCCAACCTCGTGCCCCAGTGGGCCACGTGGGACAAGTTCCGGGAGCTCGACGCCGCCGGCCTGATGATGTACGGCCAGATGACGGCCGGCTCGTGGATCTACATCGGCAGTCAGGGCATCCTGCAGGGCACCTACGAGACCTTCGCGGCCGCCGCGCGCAAGAACTTCGGGGGCACGTTGGCCGGCCGGCTGGTGGTGACGGCGGGCCTGGGCGGCATGGGTGGCGCCCAGCCGTTGGCGATCACGATGCTCGACGGGGCGGCGCTGTGCGTGGAGGTGGATCTGAGCCGCATCGAGCGCCGGATCGAGACCGGCTACCTCGACGAACGGGCGGCCGATCTCGACGATGCCCTGGCCCGCCTCGACGCGGCCCGCGCCGGCCGCCGCGGTCTTTCCATCGGTCTGGCCGGGAACGCGGCCGAGATCCTTCCCGAGCTCGTCCGGCGCGGGGTACAGATCGACGTGGTCACCGATCAGACCAGCGCCCACGACCCGCTCAACGGCTACATCCCCGCCGGCCTGACGCTCGAGCAGGCCGACGCGCTGCGCTCGCGTGACCCGCAGGACTACCTGAAGCGGGTGGGGGAGAGCGCGGTCGCCCACGTGGGAGCGATTCGCGACCTGCAGGCGGCGGGGGCCGACGCCTTCGACTACGGAAACGCGCTCCGGGGCCTGGCCCAGGAGTACGGGGACGCCGATGCCTTCGCCTATCCGGGCTTCGTTCCCGCCTACATTCGCCCCCTGTTCTGCGAGGGCAAGGGTCCCTTCCGGTGGGTGGCGCTGTCCGGCGATCCGGCCGACATCCACGCCACCGATCAGGCCATCCTGGACCTGTTCGGTGACCAGGAGCACATCGCGCGCTGGATCTCGCTGGCCTCGGAGCGAGTCCAGTTCCAGGGCCTGCCGGCGCGGATCTGCTGGCTCGGCTACGGCGAGCGCGACAAGGCCGGGGTGCGCTTCAACGAGATGGTCGCCTCCGGGGAGCTCAAGGGACCGATCGTGATCGGCCGCGACCACCTCGATGCCGGGTCGGTGGCCTCGCCCGAGCGCGAGACCGAAGCCATGCGCGACGGCTCGGATGCGATCGCCGACTGGCCGCTGCTGAACGCGATGCTGATGACCGCCTGCGGCGCGAGCTGGGTCTCCATCCACCACGGCGGCGGAGTGGGCATGGGCAAGTCGATTCACGCCGGCCAGGTCGTGGTTGCCGACGGCTCGGCGGCGGCGGGTGAGCGGGTCCGCCGAACGCTGACCGCCGACCCGGGGCTCGGCGTCGTCCGCCACGCCGACGCCGGCTACGAGTCCGCCCGCGAGGCCGCGCAGCGGCAGGGCATCCGGATGCCGATGCTGGACCCAGAGCCACCGTGAGGGTGTCCTTCCGCGGGGCGGCCCAGGTCCTGCTGCCACCCCGGGAGGGGCTGCCGTGGCTGCGCGGCGACGACATCCTCGGGCAGACGCTCGACGCCGGCGGACTCAGCGTCAGTGACGGGCAGATCACCGCTCTGGAGCCGGATCCCCGCGCCGAGCTCCAGGTCGAGGCGGGCGGATGTGCGGTCATCCCGGGCTTCGTGGACTGCCATACCCACCTGCCGTTCGCGGGATGGCGCGAAGGCGAGTATGAGCAGAAGCTGCGCGGAGTCCCCTACCAGGAGATCGCCAAGGCCGGTGGCGGGATCGCCGCCTCGGCCCGGGCGCTGGCCGAGAGCAGTGACGAGCAGGTCCTGGCCCAGGCCCAGGCGTGCGCCGAGGAGATGCTGGCCTACGGGACGACGTGCTTTGAGACCAAGTCGGGCTACGGGCTGTCTCGGGACGGGGAACTGCGCGCGCTGGGGCTGGCCCGGCGGCTGGAGGACGTCGTCGCCCAGACGACCCTGTCGACCGCGCTCCTGGCCCATTCCGTGCCCCCGGGCTACGACGCGGCGAGCTGGATGGTGGAGGTGGAGGCGATGATGCCCGACGTGATGTCGCTGGCGACGGTCAGCGCGCTGGACATCTTTGTCGAGTCGATCGCCTTCTCCAACGCCGACCTCGAGACGATGGGCGCCCTGGCCGCGGCGGCCAGCCTGGCCCTCCGCGCCCACGTCGAGCAGTTCGGCGGCTACCGCTCGGTGCCGGTGGCGCTGGCTGCGGGCGCCCGCTCGGTCGACCATCTGTCAACCCTGGCCGGGGAGGACATCGAACCGCTGGCCCGGGCCGACTGTGCTGCGGTGCTGTTGCCGGCGGCTGAGTTCCTCGGCGCCGAGCACCACGCTCCGGGACGCGCTCTGCTCGACGCGGGGGCGCTGGTGGCGCTGGCCACGGACTTCAACCCCGGTACGGCACCGGTGGTCTCGATGCCGCTGGTGATCGGGCTCGGGGCACGGATGTACGCGATGAGCGTGCTGGAGCTCCTGGCCGCGACCACGCTCAACGCCGCCTGGGTGCTGGGGATGGAGCACACGCTGGGCTCGATCGAGGTGGGCAAGCGAGCCGACCTGCTGCTGCTCGACGGGCCGGTGCAACGGATTGCCTACCGGCTGGGGCACAACCCGGTCCAGGCCGCCTTCATCGGCGGTGAGCCCGTGTTCGTCCGCGACGCTGAGGCCGCGGCCCGGATCAGCACGCGATGAGGACCGCCCGCGTACCGGCGATGGCCAACGCCCACAGCCACGCCTTCCAGCTCGATCTGCGGGGCATCGGTGAGCGCGTGGGCGGGCCTGGGTCCGGCGATGACTTCTGGAGCTGGCGCACCGAGATGTACCGGCTGGCCGCCCGGCACGATCCGGAGTCGATGGGCGCGGTCGGTGCCCGCGTCTACCGGGCCATGGCGGCGGCCGGGTACAGGGCGGTGGGGGAGTTCCACTACGTCGTCCATCAGCCCGATGGCACCCCGTATCCCGAGCCGAACGCGATGGCCATGGCTCTGGCTGAGGCCGCGGTCGGTGCCGGTCTCGAGATCGTCCTGCTCCCCGCCGCATACGCCCGTGGCGGCTTTCAGGTCGAGCTGGCCGAAGGCCAACGGCGGTTCGTCGATCCCGACGTGGACGCGTTCCTGGAGCGCCTGGGCGCCCTGCGGGCCTGGGCGCGGGACCAGCCCGGCGTGAGCGTCGGGGTCGCCGTCCACAGCGTCCGGGCGGTCCCCGCCGAGTGGATCGAGGCCGTGGGCAGATACGCCCAGGAGCATGATCTGGTCCGCCATGTCCACGCCTCCGAGCAGGTCCGGGAGCTCGACGAGTGCTGGTCTGAGCACGGGTGCTCGCCGGTCGAGTTGCTGGCCGATTGCGGCTACCTGAGCCCAAGGACCAGCGTCGTGCACGGGATTCACGTCTCCGAGCGCGATATCCAGCTGTTGGCCGAGTCCAACTCGATCGTCGTCACCTGCCCCACGACCGAGGGCAATCTGGGCGATGGGATCTTCCCCGGCCCGCGCTACCGCGCCGCCGGGGTGCGGATCGCGATCGGGACCGACTCACAGGTCCGCATCGACCCCTTCGAGGAGCTGCGCGAGATGGAGACCCTGGCCCGGCGCCAGGGGCAGACCCGGGGTGCATTGCTCGCCGCCGCCGGGGGAGACCTGTGGGCCGCTGTGCGCCGCGCCGGGCGCGAGAGCATCGGTCTTGACCCCAGCCGCGGGGGCGGGATCGAGATCGACCTGGACCATCCGGACCTGGCTTCAGTCACGCCCGAAGACCTGCCGCTGGCCCTGGCCACGTGCGCCTCGGCGGGAGTGGTCGCCCCCCAACCGGGGTCGCCCGCCGCCGCACCGGGTAGGGTTAACCCAGCCTAAGGCCGGGTTTCTCTTGACAAACACACACTCAGCCCACGACGAGGGGTTGTCGTCGTTCGCTCAAGCGGCCTCGCTTGAGTTGCGAGACGTCTCCAAGCGCTATCCGAACCAGAAGGAGCCGGCGATCGCCGACTTGAGCCTGGAGATCCCCGCGGGCGAGGTCTGCGTGCTCGTCGGCCCCTCGGGCTCGGGCAAGACGACGGCCATGCGCCTGATCAACCGGATGATTCCCCTCAGCAGCGGGGACATTCTGCTGGGCGGAAAGAGCGTGCTGAAGCGCGATCCGACCAAGCTGCGCCGGGAGATCGGCTATGTGATTCAGCAGATCGGCCTGTTCCCCCACCTCACGGTGGCCGAGAACATCGCCACGGTCCCCAAACTGCTCGGCTGGGATCACAAGCGCATCAACGAGCGCGTCGACGAGTTGCTGACCCTGATCGGGATGGATCCCGAGGACATCGGGCCGCGCTATCCGGCCCAGCTCTCCGGCGGCCAGCGCCAAAGGATCGGCGTGGCCCGCGCGCTCGCCTCCGACCCGCCTCTGATGCTCATGGACGAACCGTTCGGAGCCATCGACCCGATCACTCGCTCGCGGCTCCAGGACGAGTTCCTCGGCCTCCAGGCGCGGGTCCGCAAGACGGTCGTGTTCGTGACCCACGACATCGACGAGGCGATCAAGATGGGGGACAAGATCGCCATCCTCAGACAGGGCGGCAAGCTGGCCCAATACGGCTCGCCGGAGGAGATCCTCACCAATCCCGCCGATGATTTCGTGGCCCAGTTCGTGGGTGCCGACCGCGCGCTGAAGCGCCTCGGTCTGTCGACCCTGGCCGACGTGAAACTGCTGGCTCCCAACGGACTGCGCCCGGGCCCCAACCGAGTGGCCCTGAAGGCGACCGTGCGGGACGCCCTTTCGCAGCTCATGGCCGCCGGCGGCGAGCCGCTGACCGTCGTCGACGACGATGAGAAGGTCGTCGGCCTGGCCACGATCGAGCAGCTCGGCAGCGTGCTCGGCAATGGTCATCGGGTCGCCGGTGAGGAGCCCGCAGGAGAGAAGGCGTGAGCTACTACGTCGCCGGGGGCCCGGTCATCCCGACCTTCGGTGGCGGCAACTCCGCCTTTGGCTGCGAGCGGGCCAACCGGCTGTTCTGCACCCACTGGCTGTCGCAGAATTGGGATTCCGTGCTCTGGCCCGCGCTGCGCCAGCACGTGATCCTGACCCTGATCGCCGTCAGCATCGGGTTCGTCATCGCGGCGAGCCTGGCCGTGCTTGCCCACCGCCAGGGCTGGGTGGAACGGCCGGTGATCATCGTGACCTCGATCCTGTACACGATCCCCTCGCTGGCTCTGTTCGAGATTCTGCAGGGCGTGCCCGGGTTCGGTCTCAGCGCCACCACCGCCGAGGTGGCCCTGGTCTCCTACACGCTGCTGATCATTTTCCGCAACACCCTGACCGGACTGCGTGAGGTCCCCGACGAGGTTCGCGACGCCGCCGCCGGGATGGGCTTTAACCGCAACCAGACACTGATCCGGGTCGAGCTGCCGCTGGCCCTGCCGGCCATCATCGCCGGGATCCGGATCGCCACCGTGACCGTGATCTCGCTGGCCACGGTCGCCTCGCTGGTCGACAACGAGGGCCTCGGGGTCCCGATCTTCAACGCGATCGGCGCCAACGTCTTCAAGACCGAACTGATCGCCGCCGGCGCGCTGGCCGTGATGCTCGCGCTGCTCTCAGACGCGCTGCTGATCGGGCTGCAGAGGCGCCTGACCCCCTGGTCGAGGGCGTAAATGAGCAATTTCAGCCAAGCCTTCGACTTCATCGGGCGTAACGGCTCGATCCCCGGCTACAGCGGACTGCCGACGCTCACCCATTTGGCGCTCGAGACGCTGAAGATCGCCGCCATCGGGATCGGTGTCTCGCTGATCATCGCCATCCCCCTTGGAGTCTGGCTGGGACACATCCACCGGGGCTCATTTGTGGCCATCAACCTCGGCAACATCTGGCGCGCACTGCCCAGCCTGGCCGTACTGGCGATCGGTGTCGCCTTCCTTGGCGTCGGGCTCAAGAACGTCGAGGTCGCGCTGATCGTGCTTGCCGTCCCGCCGATGATCACCAACGCCTATGTGGCCGTCGACGGTGTCGATCGCGAAGTGGTCGATGCCGCCCGGGGGATCGGCATGACCGAGTGGCAGATCCTGCGCAACGTGGAGATCCCGATGGGGATCCCACTGATTTTCGCCGGCATCCGAACCGCCTCCCTGTTCGTGGTCTCCACGACCACGATCGCGTCGCTGGCCGGATTCAGCGGAACGCTCGGCGACATCATCAACAACGAGGCCAGTTACCACCTCTCTGGGGTGATCGGCGCTGCCATCTGCATCGCCGCCCTGGCCTTGATCATCGAAGTCGTCCTGGCCAGTGTCCAGCGCGTGCTCACGCCGCGCGGACTGGTCCTGGCCGGCGAACGTGAGAGCTCACTCGAGCTTGAGCCCGCAGTCGCCTAGTCACCTTCTCCTTTCCCGCGCAAACCAACCAGGAGGAAAGCAATGCAGAACAGATACGTCGCACGCGTTTTGGGGGCGCTCACGGCCGTCCTGCTGGCTGCGGTTGTGGCCGCCTGTGGCAGCTCGTCGAGCACCTCGTCCAAGAGCGCGTCGGGCTCGGGCTCGGCAGCGAAGACCGCGGCCTCGGGGCCGGGGAGCGGCAAGCCGCCGATCGTCATGGGGGACAAGAACTTCGACGAGGAGTATCTCCTCGGCGACCTCTACCAGCAGGCGCTGGCGGCCAAGGGCTACAAGGTGACCCTGAAGGCCAACATCGGCAGCTCGGAGATCATCTACAAGGCGCTTCAGTCGGGGCAGATCCAGATGTACCCCGAATACACGGGAACGCTGCTGACCGCGATCGCGGGCGATAACAACCCGCCCAAGAGCGCTCAGGACACCTACGCCAAGGCCAACGCCTACGTCAAGAAGCACGGGTTCGTCCTGTTCAACCAGACGCCGTTCTACGACGCCGACGGCCTGGCCGTGACCAAGGCCTACGGCAAGGCCAACGGGCTGGCCACGATCCCGGATCTCAAGAAGTTGAGCAAGGTCAGCTACGGGGCCCCGGCCGAAAACCGGACGCGTTATGACGGCCTCGTCGGCCTGAAGAAGGTCTATGGCCTCAACAACCTGAACTTCGTGCCGCTGGCCGAGGGTCTGAACTACAAGGCGCTGGACTCCGGACAGGTCAAGGTGGCGACGATCTTCACCACCGACCCGCAGCTGCAGAGCGGGAAGTACACGGTGCTGACCGACACCAAGAAGCTGTTCGGCTTCCAGAACGTCGCCCCGGTCGTCAAGCAGAGTGTGGTCAGCGCTGAGGGCCCGGCGTTTGAGCAGACCGTGAATAAGGTCAGCTCGCTGCTGACGCTGCCGGCGATCATCAAGATGAACGCCGCGGTGCAGCTCGACCAGCAGTCTCCGGCCAAGGTGGCGCACGCCTTCCTGGCCGCCAACGGGCTGTCGTAGTCGCTTGCGGATGGGTGCCGGCCGGGAAGCTCCCCGGTCGGCACCTCCGCTCCGCTCTGGTCGGCCTCCGGGTGTGACCGCGGGACGGGACCGGCGACGAAAACGGCAGCAGCGAGGGAACGGACTACGAGATGCGTGGCCGCGGAGGTCGGAGACCCGGAAACTCGCGACCGCAACGAGCCTTCCCGGACGCGCGGTGGGAAGGTCCGTCCGTTACGTGCGCTCTGTGTGGGTTAGGGACGGAGCTTCCCCTGAAGCAGCGCCGATGTCGACGCGCGCAGGGCGACGCTTGCCGGAGACGGCGCCGGTCGGACGCCGTCTGGCGGCGGGGCGGATGAGTCGGCCGCGTCAGCCGGGGAGCGCCGCGGCCACGACGGCGGCGGCGGCGAGGATCTCGTCCACGGCCGCGCCCTCCTCCGGGGTGTGGCTTTCGCCTCCGTGGAGGGGCACGAACATGAGCAGCGTCGGGACCAGCGCGGCCAGATGTTGAGCGTCGTGGCCGGCGCCGGACCAGGTCTCGGTGGCGGCCAGGCCGAGCCCGCGCGCGGCACTCAGTGCCCGGGCGGCCAGGGTCGCGTCGAGGGCGACCGGATCGCCGCCGCGAACGAGGGAGATCTCGGCCTGGACCCGACGATCGGAGGCGATCTCGGTGGTCAGGGACTCGATCTCGGCCTGCGCGCGGTCCAGTGACTCGTGATCCACGCCGCGGATGTCGACCAGGAGATCGACGCGGCCGGGGATCACGCTGATCGCCCCCGGTGAGACCTTGAGCCGGCCCACCGTGGCCACCGTCTCGGCCGGCTCGGCGAGCGCGGCCGCCTCGACGGCCAGTACGACCTCGGCCGCCGCAGCGAGGGCGTCCCGGCGATCGGCCATCGAGACCTCACCCGAGTGTCCGGCCGCGCCGGTGAGCACGATCTCCAGACGGCGGGGTGAGGCGACCCGGGTCACGACGCCGAGCTGCGCAGGGCGCGGCGTTGCGCGACGTGGACCTCGGCGTGGGCGCGGATCCGATCCACGGGTGGGTCGATGAGCGGGAGGTCCGACAGGGCGTCCAGATACCCGGCGAGGGCATCGGTCGCGGTGACGCCGTCGGCATCGACCAGCTCGTCAAGAGCAGCGAGGGTCAGGGACCCGCTCAAAAGGCGCGAGCCGATCGTGCCCGCCCCGAAGCGGGGCGCTTCCTCGGCGGCGCAGATGAGGATCCCGGCATCCTCACGTTCGAGGGCCAGCTCGAGTCCCAGGACGGTGCCGAGCGCCCCGTCGTAGCGGCCGCCGTCGGGGACCGTGTCCACGTGGGACCCGGCGCTGACCAGGCGGCTCGAGCCGGGTGGGTGCGCCCACAGGTTTCCGAACCGGTCGACGCCCGGGTCGAGTCCGGCCTCCCGTGCCCAGCCGGCGACGCGGGACATGGCCGCTGCCTCGGCGGCCGAGTAGGCGGGCCGGTCGGCACCGCCGGCCGGACCCAGGGCCAGATTCCACAGCTCCCCCAGGCGGGTCTCGATCCGCCGAGCGTCGGGCATCACTCCACGCTACCGATCGGACGTGCGAGAGTTGAGCCAGGCAAGGGCTGTGAGCGACCATCCCTCCGACTCCAAGTGGCCGCCTCGAGTCTGGCTCCCGGAGCTCAGGCCGACGTTCTGGCCGGTCGTTCTGCAAACTTCATGACTGAGGCGCCTCGGCAGGCGCTCAGCCGTGCGCGGCCCGGGTCACGGTAAGGACGCCGCGTGCGGAACGGGGGCCGCGACGCGACACGGATCCATCCCGGCGAGCGATCGAATGACGCCGCGGGTCACGGACGCGGATCAGCGGATCCTCGGTGCCCGGCCGGAGAACGATGATCTCGCCCGGCGCATGCTCGAGCAGCCAGGCGATGTCCTCGGGCCCGAACCCGGGACCGCCCCGGGAAGCGGCGGCCATCAGGATCTGGTCAAAGCGCTCATTGTCGAGGGCCTGGCGCAGGGCGTGACGGCTCGTGCGGCCGCGTTCGATGCGAGTGTCAACAGCGACGCCGTAGGCGGCCGCGCGCTGCTCGATCGCCTCCTGGAGGGGAAGCGCGACTTCGGCCTGGCGGGGCAGGGGAGCGTCGAGCGGAAGGTGAAGGGGGACGCGGGCCAGGAAGACCGGTACCAGCGTGGCCCGTTCGGTTCGGGCCAGGTTCAGCGCCGCCTCGAGGGCCCGCCGCGACAGCCCGTTGGCCACGAACGGAAACAGGACCCGTTGCGGGCCGGCCGTTGGCTTGCCCGACGGCCGGGCGACCCGGCGCAGAACGGCGACGACGACGACCACGGCGGCGAGCACCGCAGTGATGATGATGGCGATCATCCGGCCACCTTTCGGGTCCGGTCGGCCACGATGCGCAGATCGACTCCGGGTAGAAGCCCGAGCAGCCGGAAGGGAAGAGCCGGAGTGGCCAGCCGACGCAGGGGGGTGCGCGGGGTGGGGGTGCCCATCAGGATGTAGGTCGTGCCACGGTCACAGGCCACCTGCTGGACGGTGGTGGCGATGTCCTCTCCGGGCTCGATGAGCAGGTGCGCTCCGAGCACGCTGGTCAGCCGGCGGAGCGCATCGAGCTGCTCCTGCTCCTGATCGTCGACAGGATGATCGGCGACCCACAGAACATCGAGCTCGGCCCCCAGTCGCTGGGCTGAGCGCCAGGCGCGGCGGACCACACGCTGGGAGCCCGGCTGGGGGGTGATCAGGGCCAGCAACCGCTCTCCCACCGCCTGCGGGGCGGCAATGTCGAGCAGGCGCTCCTCGCGTCCCGGGGCGCCGCCGTTGCCCGACGGGATCCGCTTCGCCTCGATCTCCGCGGCCACCTGGCGCAGGGACACCTCGCGCAGGGCCGACAGGTTCTCGATCTTGAAGAAGTTGGCCAGCGCGCTCTGGATCCGCTCGGGGGGATAGATCTTGCCCGCCTGTAGGCGCTCGATGAGCGACGCGGGAGTGATGTCGATCACGACCACGTCGTCGGCCCCGGCGAGCACCGCGTCGGGCACCGTCTCCCGCACGCGTGTCCCGGTCAGCTCGGCCACCTGGTCGTTTAGGCTCTCGACGTGCTGGACGTTGACCGTCGAGTAGA
Organism: uncultured Solirubrobacterales bacterium; assembly: GCA_963849455.1. GTDB lineage: Bacteria > Actinomycetota > Thermoleophilia > Solirubrobacterales > Solirubrobacteraceae > Palsa-465. Next base: position 850,880 of record CAWKHE010000005.1, read on the forward strand.
CGTCGATTCCGGCGGCCAGCACGTCGGCGATGTCCTCGTAGCGTTTCTCGTGCTCTGTGCCGGGAACGTTGGTGTGAGCGAGCTCGTCGATCAGGCAGAGCTCGGGGTGGCGCTGCAATACCCCGGGGAGGTCCATCTCCTCGAGCACCGTGTCGCGATAGACGACCCGGCGGCGCGGGATCGTCTCCAGACCCTCGGCCTGCTCGGCTGTTTCCCGGCGCCCGTGCGGCTCCAGGTAGCCGATCACGACATCCCGCCCGGCCTCCGCCTCGGCCTGTCCTTCCTGGAGCATGCGGTAGGTCTTGCCCACCCCGGCGGCCAGGCCGAGGAAGATCTTGTACCGCCCCCGCCGGGAAGCCACGGCGACGCCCGGGTTGATCTCGGGGTCAGCCGTCGACAAGGTCACGCTCCGAGCAGATTGTGGACGACGAGGTCGATCAGCTTGATCCCGATGAAGGGAGCGATCAGGCCGCCCAGACCGTAGATCCAGAGGTTGCGGCGGAGCAGGGCGCTGGCTCCGATCGGGCGGTAGCTGACCCCGCGCAACGAGATCGGGATCAGCAGCGGGATCACGAGCGCGTTGAAGATGATGGCCGAGATGACCGCCGAGCGCGCGGTGCCGAGGCTCATGATGTTGAGCACGTGCAGCGGTCCCTGAGCGTGACGTCCGACCGCCCAGGTGGTGAGGAAGATCGCGGGCAGGATGGCGAAGTACTTGGCCACGTCGTTGGCGATCGAGAACGTGGTCAGGGCACCGCGGGTGATCAGCAGCTGCTTTCCGACCTCGACGATCTCGATGAGCTTGGTCGGATTGGAGTCGAGGTCGACCATGTTTCCGGCTTCCCGGGCGGCCTGGGTGCCCGTGTTCATGGCCACGCCGACATCGGCCTGCGCGAGGGCGGGAGCGTCGTTGGTGCCGTCGCCGGTCATCGCGACCAGACGGCCGGAAGCCTGCTGCTCGCGGATCAGCTCGAGCTTCGCCTCCGGCGTGGCCTCGGCCAGGAAGTCATCGACCCCGGCTTCACCGGCGATCTTGGCCGCCGTCAGGCGGTTGTCGCCGGTGATCATGATCGTCCGGATGCCCATCGCCCGGAGCTGGTCAAAGCGCTGACAGATTCCGTCCTTGATCGTGTCCTTGAGGTAGACGACGCCCATGACCTGGGCGTCGCGGGCCACGGCCAGCGGCGTACCGCCCTCACGCGAGATGCGGTCGAGCACCCCCTGGAGCTCGGCGGGCGGACGGCCGCCCTGCTCGGTCACGAAGGCGATCACCGCGTCTCCGGCACCCTTGCGCAGCTGACGACCGTCGAAGTCGACCCCGCTCATTCGCGTCTGGGCGGTGAAGGGAACGAACTCGGCGTGGTAGCCGCCGAGATCGTGCTCGCGCAGGCCGTACTGCTTGGCCAGCACCACTATCGATCGCCCCTCCGGCGTTTCGTCGGCCAGCGAGGCGAGCTGAGCGGTCTCGGCCAGTTCGGCCTCGGACACGCCGGGCATGGGCACGAACTCGGAGGCCAGCCGGTTGCCGATCGTGATCGTCCCGGTCTTGTCGAGGAGCAGCACATCGACGTCGCCCGAGGCCTCGACGGCCCGGCCGGATAGAGCGAGAACATTGCGTCGCACGAGGCGGTCCATGCCGGCGATCCCGATCGCGCTGAGCAGGGCTCCGATCGTGGTCGGGATCAGCGCCACGAGCAGGGAGATCAGCGTGGTATCGGAGATCGCGGTGCCGGAGAAGAGCCCGAACGGGCGCAGCGTGACGATGACGATCATGAAGATCAGCGTCAGACCAGCGAGCAGGATGCCCAGCGCGATCTCGTTCGGGGTCTTGCGCCTCGCCGCCCCCTCGACGAGGGCGATCATCCGGTCCAGGAAGGACTGACCCGGCTCCTGGGTGATCTCGACCACGATCTGGTCTGAGAGCACACGGGTGCCGCCGGTGACCGCACTACGGTCACCACCCGACTCGCGAATGACCGGGGCCGACTCGCCGGTGATCGCGGACTCGTCGACCGAGGCGATCCCCTCGATCACGGTGCCGTCGCCGGGAATCAGGTTGCCCGCGCTGACCACGACCACGTCACCCTTGACGAGCTCAGCGGCGGGCTTGACCGCGCCGTCGCGGAGCGTGGCCAGCGTCTCCTGGCGGGCGGCCCGGAGCGTGTCGGCCTGCGCGCGGCCGCGACCCTCGGCGAAGGCCTCGGCCAGGTTGGCGAAGACCACCGTCAGCCACAGCCAGATCGAGATCGTCAGCGTGTACCAGCCCGGCTCGTTTCCGCCGCCGATGGAGGATCCGCCGAAGGCCTGGATGATCCAGGAAACGGTGGTGATCGCCGCGCCGATCTCGACCACGAACATGACCGGGTTGTGGATCTGGACACGCGGATCGAGCTTGGTCACGCTGTCGATCACGGCGCGGGTGACGATGTCGCGCTGGAACAGCGACACGGCCCGGCGCTGCGGGCCTTGCCCGCGCGGCGGGGCAGGGGCGGTGGTCGTCGCCATCAGCGTCGCGCTCCAATCCGGTTGAGGGACAGGTTCAGCTCGAGCACGTTGACTCCCGGCTCACCCGAGAACCCCAGGCCCCGACCGTGAGTGTTCGCCTCGACCAGCGCCATCACTCGTCCCAGGCCGAGATGGCGCACGGCGGCGATCCGGTGGGCCTGGATGTCGGCGTTGGCGGGGGAGATGTCGGGGTCGATGCCCGAGGCCGACGTGTCGACGGCGTCAACCGGGACTCGCGAGGCGGTGAGGCCGGGGTCATACGGTCGCTCGAGGGCGAGATAGGACTTCAGATTGGCGGCCAGGGCCTGCTCGGTGGCGACCGAATTCGGCCCGAGGTTGGAGAAGGCGGTGGCGGCCGCATTGTCGGCCGGGACGGTGGCCGAGGGACGGGTCTGGAAGTAGCGGGGATCCGGGGTGGTGACCGGATTGCCGTTCTTGTCCAGGACCGGCTTGCCGTGTTTGAACACGGGATCGGTGAACGGCTGGCCGATGATCTTCGAGCCGACCAGGTGGCCGTGCACGAAGACCTGCTGTCCGTTGGCATTGCCCGGGAAGGCGACCTGGCTGATCCCGGTGATCACGAGCGGGAAGGCGAGGCCGAGCAGCAGCGTGAAGATGATGAGGCTCAGGCCGGCAGACGAAATTTCGCGTCGCATGTCAGTACAGGTGGGGGGTCAGGCCCTGGACGATGGGTCCGAGGAGCAGGGCGGGGAAGAAGGTCAGCGCGCCGACCAGGACGATCACGCCGATCAGCAACACCACGAAGGTGGGGTTGTCGGTCCGCATCGTGCCCAGCCCGGCCGGGCTCACCCGTTTGCCGGCCAGAGACCCGGCCACGGCCAACGCGAACAGGATCGGGGCAAAGCGCGCGAACAGCATCACCAGCCCGCCGGCGAGGTCGGCGAGGAGCACGCCGTGAGCGCCAAGGTTGCCGGCGTGGGGCTGGATGTAGCCGGTGTAGCCGGCGAACGCCGAACCGTTGTTATTGGCCTGGCTGAGGTAGGCGTAGAAGCTCTCGGAGAACCCCTGGGGGCCGGTCGCGGCGGCGGAGATCGAGGCCCGCCCACCGCGGCTGGCGGTGGCCAGGGCGGTGGCCAGCAGGGCGGACAGGGGCGTGATCAGCAGGCCCAGGGTGACGAGCTTGATCTCGCGCGCCTCGATCTTCTTGCCCAGGTATTCGGGGGTACGCCCGACCATCAGGCCGCCGATGAACACGGCCAGCAGGACGTAGAGGAGGATCGAGTACAGGCCGGTGCCGACCCCGCCGAAGATGACCTCGCTGGCGCTCAGGTTGGCGAACGGCACGGCACCGCCAATGCCGGTGAACGATTCGATCGCGCTGTTGACGGCACCGCAGGACGTAACCGTGGTAATGACGTCGAACAGGGCCGAGCCGGCGATTCCGAAGCGCTGCTCCTTGCCCTCCAAGTTGCCGCCCGTGGATCCGGGGATGACCCCGGTGTGCAGCCCGGCGGCGTGCTGGGCGGGTGAGCCGTGAGCCTCGGCGATGTAGGCGACGGCCACGGCGCCCAGGAACATCACCATCATCGTGGCGTAGATGGCGTAGCCCTGGCGACGGCTGCGGGCCATGCGCCCGTAGGTGAACACGAGGGCGGCCGGGATGATCAGCACGGCCAGCATCTCGACGAAATTCGTGGCGGCGGTCGGGTTCTCGAACGGGTGCGCCGAGTTGACGTTGAAGATGCCGCCGCCGTTGGTGCCGAGCAGCTTGATCGCCTCCTGTGAGGCCACGGGCGCCACGGCGATCGTCTGCGTCAGCCCGGTCAGTGTGTGTGCGGTGAGGTATCCCGACAGCGTCTCGATCGAGCCCTGGAAGACGAGGATCAGCGCTACGACGACCGACAGCGGCAGAAGCACCCACAGAACCGTCCGGACCAGATCGACGTAGAAGTTGCCCAGTTGCTTCCCGCTGCGGCCGACGATGCCGCGGATCAGCGCCACGGCCACGGCAATGCCGACTGCGGCGGAGAGGAAGTTCTGGACCGTCAGCCCCGCCATCTGACTGAAGTTGCTCAACGTGGTCTCGCCGGCGTAGTACTGCCAGTTGGTGTTGGTGACAAACGAAGAGGCCGTGTTGAAGGAGAGGTCCCACGTGCCCGAGTGGTAGCCCTGCGGGTTGAGGCCGGTGAAGCTCCACAGCGTCTGCGTGCGCAGGATCAGATAGAGCAGGAGCCAGCCGGCCAGGGAGAACAGGATCAAGCTGCGCGCGTAGGCCTTCCAGTCCTGACCCAGGTCAGGAGAGACCCGGAAGGCGCGGTACAGAAGCCGCTCCGGTACCCGGAGCACTGGGTCCAGGAAGGTGCGGCCGCCACCGTAGACCGCGGCCATGTAGCGGCCGAGGAGCAGCGCCAGCCCGGTCAGCACGACGGCGAAGATGACGATCGTCAACCAGCCCGCGAGGGTCATCAGAACCTCTCTCCTCGCAACAGCGCGTAGAGCAGGTAGGCGCAGACGAGGACGGAGACGATCAGCCCAAAGACATCGGCTCCGCTCATCGCCGCTCGCCTTCCGGGCTCGCCGGAACGGCGATGGCGGAGCTCATCCGGTTACTCATATCCGCTCGATCCCGGAGATCAGAGCAAACAGGAGCGCGAAGGCCGCCAACGCGATGAGCACGGATATGAAGTCCATGCTCCAAGGATGGGCGCGGTCACGTGAAGACCGCGTACAGGACGCGGGTCAGTTCATACAGAAACTGTGAAGGCCGGCGCGTCGACGGTCGGCATGGCCAACGCCTCGGTCGGCAGCATCCGCTCGAGCAGAGCGAACACCGAGTGGCGGAGCTGCTCCACGGTCGGGCCCAAGGCCTGCCGGGCCGCGGCCTTAGCGGCGGCTCGGCCGTCAGGCGGGGGGGCGGCGGCCAGCGCGCGCTGGGCAGCGATGGCGGCGGCGTCGCCGGCCAGTACCCGAGCGGCGGCCCGGGCGTGATCGCCGGCCATGTCGCCGACCGCCAGGCGGGCACCGGCCCAGGCGGCCGCCCCGGCGCAGGACCAGGCCATCTCGCGGGCGACCGAGCGGGCTGCCGACCACGGTCCCGTACCTCGCGTGTGACGCGCGCAGGCGCGAGCGTTCTCGAGCTGCGGCGCGGCCGTGGCCAGAGCGGTCTCATCGAGCACCGGGGGCAGCGCACGAAGGTCGGTGGCGGGCCCGTGCAGGCCCGCCGCCTCGAGCCAGATCGGCGAGTACTCGCGGATCAGCCAGTCGAGCGCCAGCCACGCCCGCAGCGGATCAAGCCCGTCGGCGGCGGTGCCGATCGTCCGGGCCAGATAGGGCCGCAGGAGCTGACGTGGCTCATCGTCGAGACCGTCATTTAGGGCGATGCAGACCGCGCGCAGCACCGGACTCACGCAGGCGGGCTGGTCGGAGTGGCGCTCGCCGGCCAGATGGCTTACCCACTCCATCGCGCACCGCCCCTCCTCGGGGTTGGCGTGGGTTCCGTAGGCGAGCCTGTAGTCGCTTTGCATCGAGCCTCCTGAACTCTGGACGTGCGTCCCGGCCGAACTGAATTGTCGCCCACATGGCAACCCTCGTCCAGGGGCCTCGCCTGACCGGCCCCGGCTCAGGGAGGCGGAGGCGGCGGCCGGCTCAGAGAGGCGCCGGCGGTGAACGGCTACATGGAGACCTGATAGCCGGTGATCACGGTCCGGTCGCTGGGCAGACCGAAGTGCCCGACCGGACTGGCCGCGTTGCGCGCCATGGCGATGAACAAGCGCTTGCGCCAGCGCGACATGCCGGGCCGCGTGGAGGGAACGATGGTCATCCGGGAGACGAAGTAGAAGGCGTGCTCGAGGTCGAGGTTGCGCTCCAGGAACCCGCGCTTGCGAGCCAGGGCCAGTGCATCGGCGATGCCCCAGCGGTCCCGGTAGCCGACCCGGATCGTGACGTGGACGACCTTGAACAACCCGCGGCCGAGTGGCTCCGAGGTAAACCGATCAGATTCGGATACGTGGGGCACCGAAACCTGGTCGAGGGAGACGATGATCACCTTCTCGTGCAGGGCGTGGTTGGACTCGACCTGGGCGCGGAGCGCCAACGGCGTGGTGGCCTTGCCCGGGTTGGGGAAGATGGCCGTCCCGGGCAGGCGGACGATCGGTGGCTTGGCGTCACAGAGATCGTTGAGGAAGTCGACCAGAGGGCCCTCCTCCTCGGTCCGGGCCCGCGTGACGATGTCGCGCCCCCGGCGCCAAGTGATCATGATGCTGGCCAGGACCCCGCCGACCGCGAGCGGCAGATAGGCCCCATCGGCGACCTTGGCCAGGTTGGAGGTGAAGAAGGAGGTTTCCACAGTCAAGAACAGCGCTCCGAGCATGACCAGCCGCCACTTGGGAGTGCGCCAGAGGCCTCTGGAAACGGCCAAGAACAGAATCGTGTTGAGGATGAAAGTGCCGGTGACGGCGACGCCGTAGATGTTGCTCAGACGGTTGGAGTTCTGGAAGATGAGGACGAGCGCGGCGACGCCCAGGCACAGGCACCAGTTGATGAGCGGCACGTAGATCTGGCCCTCCATGGCCGAGGTATGAACGATCTTCAGCCGGGGGAGAAAGCCGAGCTGGACGGCCTGCTTGGCCACTGAGAAGGAGCCGGTGAGTGCGGCCTGGGAGGCGATGATCGTCGCCGCGGTGGCCAGGATCACCATCGGAACGAGCAGGCTGCTCGGCAGCAGCTGAAAGAACGGGTTGAAGGAGGGGCGATTGACGCTGGCCGGATGGGCGAGGATCAGGGCCGCTTGGCCGAGGTAGGACAAGAGCACGGCCGGGAAGACGATCCCAAACCAGGTCATGCGAATCGGCCGGGCGCCGAAATGCCCGCGGTCGGCGTACAGGGCCTCGGCGCCCGTGCAGCACAGGACGACACCGCCGAGGGCCAGCCACGCCTGAACCCCGTGATCGAGCATGAAGCGAGCGCCCCAGATTGGCGACAGGCCCTGGAGCACAGCCAGGATGGAGGATCACCTCACGCAGGCCGAAACCGCCGATGACGAGGAAGAACATGAGGATCACGGGGCCGAACAAAAAGCCGACGGCGCCCGTCCCGAAACGCTGGCCGGCGAAGAGCAGGATCAGGATGGCCAGGGAGAGCGGCACGACCAGGTGCGAGAGGCTCGGGCTGACCACGTTCAGGCCGCCGACGGCGGAGGTGACCGAGATGGCCGGCGTGATCATCCCGTCGCCGAAGAACAGCGCGGCGCCGAAGATCCCCAACGTGGTCAGCACCGCCACGCGGCCGATCCGCTTGCGCTGCACGAGCGCGGTGAGGGCCATGATCCCGCCGTCGCCGCGGTTGTGGGCGCGCATGATGAAGCCCGCGTACTTGACCGAGACGACGATCATCAGCGTCCAGAAGATGAGCGACACGATTCCGTAGACGCCGGCCACGTCGGCGTGGGCGGCGTTGCGATGGGCGGTGAAGATGAACTGCTCGGTGTAGAGCGGGCTCGTCCCGATGTCTCCGTAGACGATCCCCAGCGCGCCCAGGGCGAGGAGTGTGCGCCCGGCGTGCGGGACCACGTCGCGCTGGTCATCCTGGGCGGCCCGGAGCTCGGCGGACGGACCGGCCCGCTCGCGGTTAGGCGCCAGGCGGCGGTCGCCTAGCTTGTGCGCGGCCTCGTTGAAGCTGCGCTGTCCAGCGGGCCGATCGGGCTCCTCGGGTGGGCTCGCCTGACCGGACAGCGTGCGGGCCGGAGGGGTTACCTCGGGCATGAGGCCAGAGGTTCGCGAAAATACACCCCCTCAGCGTGGTCCGGCCGCTGTCAAGGCGGTATGCAGAAGCGGTGCTGCGCCATAAAGATGTTGTGAAGACGGGCCGGCAAGGCCCGCCAAATGGGGCCCAGCGCCGCCGCCGTCGCCGCCGCCGATCTAGATCGCGACCTGCGAGCCGGTCATCACCGTGCGCTCGCTGGGGAGCCCGAAGTGGTCGATCGGGCTCGAGGCGTTGCGGGCCATGCCGATGAACAGCCGCTTGCGCCAGCGCGCCATCCCCGGCGCGTCGGTGGTCACGATCGTCATGCGGGAGATGAAGTAGGAGGCGTGCTCGAGGTCGAGGTTGCGGTCCAGGAAGCCGCGCTTGCGGGCCTGGGCCAGGAGCTCGGGAATCCGCTGGCGGTCTCGGTAGCCGACGCGGATCGTGACGTGGACGATCTTGAACAGGCCCTTGCCAAGTCGCTCGGACGCGAACCGGTCTGACTCCTCGACATGGGGGATCCCGACCCGGTCAAGCGAGACGATTACGACCTTCTCGTGGAAGGCGTGGTTGTGCTCGACCTGGGCGCGGAGCGCGAGCGGGGTGGTGATCTTGCTCGGGTTGAGGAAGATGGCCGTCCCGGGGAGGCGGACGATCGGCGGCTTGGCGTCGCACAGGTCGTTGAGGAACTCGTCGAGCTGGCCCTCCTCCTCGGTGCGGTTGTGGGTGACCACATCGCGGCCCTTGCGCCACGTGACCATGATCGTGGCGATGATCAACCCGACGAGCAGCGGCAGCCAGGCCCCATGCCCGATCTTGGTCAGGTTCGAGGTGAAGAAGGCGACCTCGACGGTGTAGAAGAGGGCCCCGAGCAGGACGAGCTTCCAGCGGGCGGTGTGCCACCAAGACCGGGCGACGGCGATGAACAGTGTCGTGTCGAGGATGAACGTGCCGGTCACGGCGACCCCGTAGATGTCGGCCAGCCGGGTCGACTGCTGGAAGACGAGCACCAGCGCGGCGACGCCGAGGCCGAGGCCCCAGTTGATCAGCGGGACGTAGATCTGGCCCTCGAGCTCGGAGGTGTGGACGATCTTCAGGCGGGGGAGGAAGCCGAGCTGGACGGCCTGCTTGGCCACTGAGAAGGAGCCGGTGAGGGCGGCTTGGGAGGCGATGATCGTCGCCGCGGTGGCCAGGAAGACCATCGGCAGGCGCCCCGCGCTGGGGACCAGCAGATAGAACGGGTTGGTGATCGTGTGCGGGTGGGCGAGGATCAGCGCGCCCTGGCCCATATAGGAGAGCAGCACGCAGGGCAGCACGATGCCGAACCAGGTCCGGCGGATCGGCGTGGCGCCGAAGTGACCGCGGTCGGCGTACAGCGCCTCAGCCCCGGTCACACACAGGACGACCCCGCCCAGGGCCAGCCACGCGGCCACGCCGTGATCGATCATGAAGCGTGCCGCCCAGGTCGGAGATAGGGCCTGGACCACGCCCGGGTGCAGGATCACCTGGTGCGCGCCGAGCACGCCGATGACGACAAACCAGACCAGGATCACCGGCCCGAACAGCCAGCCGACCGCGCCGGTGCCAAAGCGCTGGACGGCGAACAGGCCGACCAGGATGGCCAGCGAGATCGGCACGACGAGGTGGGCGAGCCCCGGTGTGGCGACCTTCAGACCCTCGACGGCAGAGGTCACCGAGATGGCCGGCGTGATCATCCCGTCACCGAAGAACAGCCCCGCCCCGACCAGGCCGAGCGTGACCAGAGCCGCCCCGCGCGTGATCTTGCGGCGTTGAATGAGGGCGCTCAGGGCCATGATCCCGCCGTCGCCGCGGTTATGGGCGCGCATGATGAAGCCCGCGTACTTGACCGATACGACGATCATCAAGGACCAGAAGATCAGCGACACCACGCCGTAAACGCCGGCCACGGTGGCGTGGGCGGCCTGGTGGTGAGTGGTGAAGATGACCTGCTCGGCATACAGCGGACTGGTGCCGATGTCGCCGTAGACGATGCCCAGCGCGCCCAGGGCCAGGACCAGCTTTCCGGCGCTGGCCACGACGTCGCGCTGGTCGTCGGAGGCGGCCTTGATGGCCTCTGAAGGCTCCTGGCCCTGCCGCGGTTCGACCGGCTCCATCGGCCAGTGCCCCAGCTTGTGGGCGGCCTCGTTGAAGCTCTTCTTGGCGCCGCCCTGGGCGGGCCCGTTGTCGGCTGGGACGGTGCCCGAGCTGGCGGCGGTGGGGGCGCCGTCCGGGTTGCCCGCGTCGCTCTGCGCGGCATCCTTGGGCGTCCGCTTGTGGGCGGCTTCGAAGAGTACTTTTCTGGAAGGTGTCATGAGGTGAGCCCCTCAGGCACGGCGCGGCCCCCCAATCGTTCGTCCATGACTGCTGATCGCGCTCGTCTCATCCACGATAGCGACGGATTGGGCGAGAAATCGGGGCAAGAACGGCAATGCTCCACGGGTTTCCCGGTTTCCTGACGCTTCAAGCTCGTCTTCACGCTGCAAACCGGTAGCCGACACCGGGATCGGTGCGGATGTAGCGGCGGCTTTCGCCGGTGCCCGGCGGCTCGATCTTGCGGCGCAGGTTGGCGATGTGGGCGCGCAGGACCTGTGTGTCCTCGCCGTAGTTGTTGCCCCACACGGCGACCAGTAGGTCTCGGTGGGTCATCAGACGGCCGCGGTTGCGGGCCAGCACGGCCAGGAGACTGAACTCGATCGGGGTGAGGTGGACCTCCTCTCCGGCGAGGCGGACGGTGTGAGAGGCCAGGTCGATCTCGAGCTCGCCGGTCACGATCACCGACTCCTCGCGCTCGGGCTCGGTCCGGCGAAGGTTGGCCTCCAGGCGGGCGATCAGCTCGCGCGGGCCGAACGGCTTGGTCACGTAGTCATCGGCCCCCGCGGCCAGGGCTCGCACCTTGGCGTCCTCGTCACCGACGGCCGAGAGCAGGATCAGAGGCATGTCGGTCCACTCGCGCAGGCGGCGGCAGACCTCGACCCCGTCGATGTCGGGGAGGACAAGGTCGATGATCCCGGCGTCCGGGGTCCTGACCGCGGCCAGGTCGAGCGCCTCCTCTCCAGTGGTGGCGGGGACGGCCTCATAGCCGGCGTCGCGGAGGATGACGCGCAGCGCGCGGAGGATCTGATGCTCGTCGTCGCAGACCAGCACTCGGGGCTTGTCCGTGGAACTCAACCACTGACCTCCAGGGCGGGCTGGCCCTCGACGGGCAGCGAGATGATGAACGTCGTGCCCTGGCCGGGCAGCGATTCCACCGCGATCGTGCCCCCGTTGGCCTCGACGAACCCCCTGGCGATGGCCAAACCAAGGCCGGATCCGGTCCAGGGTCCCGAGGCTGAGGTGCGCCCTCGATAGAAGGGCTCGAAGATCCGCTCGATCTCGGCGGCTTCGATCCCCGGTCCCTGGTCGACGACGCTGATCACGACGCGGTCGGCCGTCCGGCGGGCGTGGACCGAGATCGGCCCCTCACCGGCGTAACGACGGGCGTTCTCGAGCAGGTTGGCCAGCGCGCGCTCCAGCTGGGCGGCGTCGGCGCGCAGCTCGGGGACGTCGTCGTCGACGAGCAGCCGCACCGGCGCCCCCGGCGCGCGCAGGCCTTCACTGGCCGCGGCGAGGAGATCCTCGATCGAGACCCAGTCCGTTCGCGGGGCGGCGCCGCCGGCCTGCAGGCGGGAGAGGTCGAGCAGCTTGTCGACGAGGCTCGCCAGCCGGGTGGCCTCCTCGACGACGACGGCGCTCAGCTCGGTGCGTTCGGCCTCGCTGAGCGAGCTCGTCCCGAGCGCGTGGCCGGCGGCGAGCACCGCGGTCAGCGGTGTGCGCAGATCGTGGGAGACGGCGCGGAGCACGGCGGTCTTGATGTCGTCGCTGCGGCGCAGCAGCGCCGTTTCCACCGCCTCGGCCTGCAGGGCGTCACGGCGGCGAGCGATCGCCACCAGCGCTTCGAGGGTGGGAACGACGCGCGCCCGCAGTCGCTCCTCGGCGTCGGCGGGGAGATCACGGGGGACCAGCAGGGTGGCGATCTGGTCGCCGCCGGCGTCGCGGAGCGCAAAGGCCAGGCTTCGAGGCCCCGGCTCGGCCACGCCCAGTTCGAGGGCGGCGGAAGTCAGACCGAGAGCGTCAGCGGCGCGGCGGGCGGTCGTGGCCAGGGCCCGCTCGGTGTCCTCGCTACGGAGCAGTTCCCGGGCCAACGCCGCCGCCAGATCGGCCTCGGCCTGACGCCGCTCGGCCTCCTGCGCGCGCGAGCGGGCCAGTTCGGCGATCGTGCCCGCGGCCAGGGCAACGGTCAAGAACGCCGCCAGCGAAATCCAGTTGCGCCGGTCGGCCAGCTGCAGGTCGCCGGTCGGCGGCAGGTGAAAGAAGTTGAACGCGACGGCGCTGACCACGGCCGTCAGGACACCCAGGCCGAGCCCCCAGTAGGTGGCCATGAGCAGCACCGCGGGCAGGTACACGACCCCAAGCGAGACGACCGGGGCAATATGGCTGAGCGGGAAGATGGCCAGCGTGGCCACGGTCACCGCGACCGCCGCCGCGATCAGGCCACCGATCGGGCTCGGCCGGCGACCGCGGAGGGCCCCGGTGGTGCCGGGTGCCTCGGTGGAGGCGCCGACCCAGCTGCCCCAGATACCGCCACGCACGATGGCGCGAGGAGGTCATCCGGGCTCAGGCTCCGCCGTAGGAGGGCGGCGGCGGCCCCGCCGTACGGTAGGTGGCGATCTGGCTCAGCAGCGCGCTGCCGCTGGTGCCGCCGAGCACCCGCAGGCGAGGGAGGCGGTAGCTGTCGGTGGCGGGTCCCGCCCAGCCTGGGACGACGGTCGTCGAACCCACGTACCCGGCCGCTCTGACCGCGGACACGACGGTCGCGTTGTAGTGGCCCGAGGGGTAGCAGAACCAGTTGACCGGAACGCCATAGCGGCGGCGGATGATCTGGCGGGCGGTGTCGATCTGGTAGCGCAGGCCGGCGCTGTCGAGGGCGATCAGGTCGGCATGGCTGATCCCCTGGGTGTCGAGCTCCCATCCCGCCCGGACGAGCCCGCGGACCTCGGCGTCGGTGAGGCCGCCCTGCGACGGCGGCAGTCCGCTGAGCTGGATGTTCTCGTCCGCGGGCCAGCCCATTCGCCTCAGGACGGGCAGGGCGGCCGCGTACTGGGAGTGGTAGCCGTTGTCGAACGTGATGACGATCGGCCGGCCGGGGGGAAGGCGCGCGCCGTGCTCCCAGTAGGCGCGGAGCTGATCGAGCGTGACCGCCGTCCAGCCAGCGCTCATCAGAGCCTGCATCTGCTGTGCGAATTCGGGCGCCGGAACGTAGAGGCCAGGAAACGGAGCCCCCGCGGGCGGCGGGGCGATCACGTGGTACATGAGGATCGGCACCGAGTCGGTCCCCGGCCGGCCGGTGGCGCGACCGAGCACGGCGGCGGTGCTCTGACCGGAGGCCGGGTGAGCTCCGGGGCGGAGGTGGGAGGCACCCTTATGGGCAGAGGACCGGGCGGCGGACCCGGAGCTGGGCGGCGATGAGCCGCCTCCGGCGCTGACCACCAGGAGCACGGCCACGACCGCGACCAAGATCAGCGTGCCGCCGGCGGCGAAGCGCCGTCGCGCCTGTCTGCGGTGCCGCTCGTGGGCCCGAGCGCTCCGGCGCCGGTTCAGTTGCTCGGAGTCCATCTGAAACCGAGCGTATAGATTGCCACGGCGTTGCTAGAGGGAAGCGTTCAGCACACGGTCGCCAGCGATGGCCTGACCCTGGCCGCCGTCTCGGCCGGGGACCCCGCAGCCCCGACGATCGTCTTCGTGCACGGCTACCCGGACACCAAGGAGGTCTGGTACCCGCTCATGGAGCACCTGGTGTCCGAGTTTCGTGTAATCGCCTACGACGTTCGCGGCGCCGGCGCCTCGAGCGCACCTCGCGGGCCCGCGGCCTACGGCTTTGATCGGCTCGCCGCCGATCTGGACGCTGTGCTGCAGGCGCTTGCTCCGGGCGCGCGCGTGCACCTGGTCGGTCACGACTGGGGTGGCATCCAGGGCTGGGAATTCGCCACCTCGGAGCGCTTCGACGGCCGTCTGGCTTCGTTCACCGCGCTGGCCGGACCGGCCCTCGGCCACGTTGTCGCCGCCACCCGGGAACCGCTGCGGCGCGGACGCATCCTGGCCGGACTCAACCGGCTGCGTCGCTCCTGGTACATCCTTGTGCTGCTCACGCCCGGTGGACCGACGCTGGCCTGGCGGGGAGTTCTGAGCCGCGACCGCTGGCGCCAGACGTTGCGGCTCGTCGAGCGCGTCCCGGTCGACGAAGATTTCCCGGCCCCCAGCGTGGTCGCCGACGGCCTGCACGGCGCCAACCTCTACCGCCACAACATTCCGCCGCGCCTGCTCCGCCCGGCCGCGCTCTCGCGCGCGCGGGTACCGGTTCAGCTGATCGTTCCCAGCCGAGACCGGTTCATCTCCGACTCTTACTACGACGCGGCAGAGCGGATCGCGCCGGGGCTGCGGCGGCGGACTGTCGAGGGTTCGCACTGGGCGCAGCGCGGGCGGCCGAGGCTGGTCGCGCAGTGGGTCGGGGAGTTCGCCCGCGAGGTCGAGGCGGGCTCCGTCCGGCCGGGTCGCCGCTGGCGGCGCGGCGGGGGACTCGAGCAGCTCGACGGCCGTCTGGCGCTGGTCACCGGTGCCGGCAGCGGTATCGGTCGGGCCGCGGCTCGCGCGCTGGCCAGCCGCGGCGCGCGGGTCCTGCTCGTCGACCGGGATGAGTCGTCGCTGGCGGGGGTGGGGGAGAGCATCCCGGACTCCCGAACGCTGGTCTGCGACGTCGCCGACCCCGAGGCGATGAAGCGCATGGCCCTCGAGGTGCTCGACTCCGAAGGCACACCGGATGTGGTGCTTAACAACGCCGGGATCGCGATCGCCGGCGGCTTTCTGTACACGGAGGCCGAGGACTGGCGGCGAATCGTCGACGTGAACCTGCTCGGTGTGGCCACGGGCTGCCGTCTGTTTGGCCGCGCGATGGTCCTGCGCGGCGAGGGGGGTCACATCGTCAACACGGCCTCCGCGGCCGCTTTCATGCCCAGCCGCTCGCTCCCTGCCTATGCGGCCACGAAGGCGGCGGTGCTGATGCTGAGTGAATCCCTGCGTAGCGAGCTCGTGCCGTTCGGGATCGGCGTCACCGCCGCCTGCCCCGGCGTGGTCGCCACCAACATCACTCGCGCCACCCGGTACGTCGGGCGCTCTGAGGAGGACCAGGCCCGGCTGGCGGATTACGTGACGCGCCTCTACACGCGGCGGAACTTCACTCCCGAGCGCGTCGCGGACGAGATCCTGAAGGCGATCGGGGAGGATCGGCCCGTGGCCGTGATCACGCCCGAGGCAAAACTGATGCGAGCCATCTCACGCGCGTCCCCGGGGCTGGCGCGGCGATTGGCGGCCTACGACGCCCTACCGGTGTAGCCGCGGGCTGAGCGCCGGCCTACGAGGCGCCACCACTAAAGCTGCGCCCCGGGATGTGAAGGACTCGTCGTGACGGCGGCGAACGCTGCACTCATGCTCCTAAAACGCCGCCCGCCCGGCATCTCCACCGAGGCTCCCGAGCTGCTCGCCGGGTATCGAGCAGCTCGAGCCGAGCGCCGTCGCCGTCGTGCGGTGGCTGAACGTCAACAAGATCGATTACGTGCTCGTCGGGCCCGTGGCCCGCGCCATCCGCGGCGAGGCGAATGCCGCCGGTCCGGTGGCGATCGTGCCCGCGCCCTACGGCCGCAACTGGGAGCGGCTGTGCGTCGCTCTGACCGCCGAGCGAGCCGGGCTGCGCGCCGAATCGGCCACCCGCGGGCCGGGCTCGATCCCCGTGGCCAGCCCGGTCAAGCTGACCGTCGACAAGCTCGCCCGCGGCCGCCGATGGCTGTTGCGATGCGGCAGCTACGACCTTGACATCGAGGGCCTGCCGCTGCCCGAGGCACACACGCCCGAGCAGACTGCCCCCGGTTACCAGGAGCTGCTCTACGAGGCGGCCCGCTTTGAAATCGCTGATGGCGTGAGCGTCGAGGTCGCTGCTCCGGAGGACCTCGAGCACTATTCACACGTCCGCCGCACCGGAAGCGCCCCCGAGTTCCGGGTCATCCGGACCAACGCGGCCGAGCAGCCCACCGCCTAACCGACGCAGCAGCACCGCCTAGCGCCCTAGGTAAGAGTCGGTCGGGCCGCGGACAGCGGCCGGTACCCTTTAGCGGCTATGTCGCCCCGGCCTCGTATCGCGCTTGGCGGCGCCGCGGTCGGCGTCGTGTCTATTTCTCCTGACGTGGGTTGCCGCCTTTCATGTCGGCTTCTTGATGTCGGTGGATCACTCGATCCTGTACGGCTTCACGGGGCTCTCGCGCCCGCGCCTCGATGACCTGACTCGATTCATCGCCGGTCTGTGCAATCCCCAGCCGTACGTGTACCTGGCCACGGTCCCGATCCTCCTCGCCCTGGGCCGCCGCCGTCCCCGAGTGGCGGTGATGATCGGTGCGGTGATGCTGGGGGCCAACGTGTCGTCGCAGTTGCTCAAACCGCTCCTGGGGGCACCCCGCGGTTACGGGCTGCCCGGCCCGATCATCGGCCCGGACTCGTTTCCGAGCGGTCACGCGACGGCCGTGATGACGCTGGTGCTGTGCGCCGTGATCGCCGCGCCCGCTCGCTGGCGTCCGAAGGTGGCCGCGTTGATGGCCGCGTTCGCGATCGCCGTGTGCTTCTCATTTTTGACTCTGACCTGGCATTACCCAAGCGACGTTCTCGGCGGCTTCGAGCTCGCTTCGGTGTGGGTACTGCTCGGGGTGGCCGCACTGGGTTGGTACGAGCATCGCCACCCTGTCGATCGGCCGGCGCTCGGCACCTCTCGCCGGGCTCGTCTGTCGGTGGCGGAGGCGCTGGCGCCGATGGCGTTGCTGATTCTGCTCGCCCTCATCGCCGCGGCCGTGGTCGCCCTGGCCCGGCCGGTGCCGGTGGTCGACTACGCCGCTGCTCACAAGCTGTTCATCGTTGGTGCGGCCGCGATTGCCGGTCTCGGGCTCGCCCTCGCCGCTGCGGCCACGGTGGCCCTGCGCAAGAACTGAGTACCCAGCCTCCACACGAGCAGTTTGAGGCAGACGTCACAGGGGTATGAGGCACACGGACCGGAACGGCAGGAGGAGAGAGACATGTCAGATCGGGTTGTCCGTGCGGTGAGCGGGACGCCGAGGCGACGCGGGGGCGTCGGGGGGACTCTGGCCGTGGTCGCGGCCGTGGTGGGGATTCTGTCCACGGGCGTGTTCGCAGCCACGCCGTCGGCACGCAGCGTGCCGAAGAGCAGTCCGGCCGCACGCCAGCGGTCGATCGCGACCCACGTCAACGCCCTGATCAGCAAGATGACGCTGGCTGAGAAGTTCGGTCAGCTCACGATGTCGGGTCCGACGGGGACCAACGGCACCCCGGGCCCCGTACTGCTCAACGAGCTGCGCAACGGCACCGTCGGCTCGGTGCTCGACATGGTCGGCGTCAAGAACATCAACCAGGCCCAGCACGCCGCCCTGCAGTCGCGGCTGCACATCCCGCAGCATCTTCTCGCTCGACGTGATCCACGGCTACAAGACGATGTTCCCGGTTCCGCTGGGCGAGGCTTCGAGCTGGGATCCGGCGCTGGTCGCGCAACGACGAATCCGTGTCCGCGGCCGAGGCCACCGCCGACGGGATCAAGTGGACCTTCAACCCGATGGTCGACATCAGCCGCGACGCCCGCTGGGGTCGGGTTGTGGAGGGCGCGGGCGAGGACCCGTTCCTGGGCTCGGCAATCGCCGCCGCCAAGGTGCGCGGCTATCAGGGCTCCGACTTCTCGGCGCCGAGCAAGATGGCCGCGACCGTCAAGCACTTCGCTGCCTACGGAGCTCCCGTGGCCGGGCGCGAATACAACACCGTCGACATGTCGACCAGCAGCAGCTGTTCAACGACTATCTCCCGCCCTACAAGGCGGCCATCGACGCCGGCGCGGCGACCGTGATGAGCTCGTTCAACTCGCTCAACGGGGTCCCCAACACGGCCAATCCCTACACGCTGCAGAAGATTCTCCGCCAGGAGTGGGGCTTTGGCGGCACGGTCGTCAGTGACTACCAGGCCATTCAGGAGCTCGAGGACTTCGGCTACGCCGCCACCGAGGCCGACGCCGCCCGGCTGGCTCTGAACGCCGGTGTGGATATCGAGATGGCGGTGCAGATTCCGAGCCAGTACTCGACCTACGACAACAACGGGCCGGCTCTCGTCGAGGAGCGGCAAGGTCAGCATGCAACACGGTCAACAACGACGTCCGCCGCGTGCTGACGCTCAAGTATCTGGCCGGGATGTTCGCCCATCCCTACACCAATCCCAACCGCGTCAACAGCGCCGAGCTCACGCCGGCCAACCTGGCCGCAGCCCGGACCTCGGCCGACAAGTCGATGGTCCTGCATGCAACGACAACAACCACGCCCTGCCGCTGTCCAAGAGCCTGAAGTCAGTGGCCGTGGTCGGGCCGCTGGCCGACAACCCGAGCGACCAGCTCGGGCCCGACGTGCCGATCGGTTACGACCTCAGCCAGGGCAAGGTCGTCCCCGTCCTGGACGGGATCAAGAACGCGCTCCCGGGGGCGGCCGTGAACTACCAGCAGGGCTGCGACACCAGCTGCACCGACACCAGCGGCTTTGCTGCCGCGCAGGCGGCGGCCCGGGGTGCTCAGGAGACCGTCGTCGTCGTCGGGGAGCCGGCCGCTGACAGCGGCGAGGCCTCCTCGCGGTCGGACCTCAACCTCCCCGGCCAGCAGCTGGCTTTGGTGCAGGCGATCGCCAGCGTGACCGGCAAGCTACGTGGTCGTGATGATGAACGGCCGGCCGCTGACGATCCCGTGGCTGCATGACAATGCCCCGGGTCTGCTCGAGGCCTGGTATCCGGGCACCGAGGGTGGCAACGCCGTGGCCGACATTCTGTTCGGCTACGGTCAACCCGGGTGGCAAGCTGCCGATGTCGTTCCCGGTCAACGTCGGGCAGGTGCCGATCTCCTATAACGAGCTGCCCACAGGCCGCCCGTATGACCCGAGCAACAAGTACACGTCGCGCTATCTGGACGTGGTCAACGCGCCCCTGTATCCGTTCGGCTGGGGGCTGTCCTACACCACGTTCTCGCTGTCGGGGCTGCATCTGTCAGCTCGGCCAGCCCGTCACGCTACGGGCCGGAGACGGTAACCGCCACGGGTCACCAACACCGGGTCGACGGCCGGCGATGACGTGGTGCAGCTCTATGTGCGCGAGAAGTACACGCGCGATCCTGCAGCCGCTGCGGAAGCTCGAGGGCTTCCAGCGCGTGACGCTGGGTCCGGGACAGTCGAAGACGGTGACCTTCATGCTCGGTCGCCAGAACCTCGGCTACTACAACAATAAGGCGCAGTTCGTAAACGAGCCCGGCCCGTACGACGTCTGGGTCGGGGACAGCTCACGCCGTCGGCCTGCACGGCATGTTCACGACGCACTAGGAGGTTCCGCCATGCGCTCCGGAAGGACACTTCTGACCCTCCGGGCGCTGGCGGTGTGCGCTGCCGGCGTCGTGGCCGGCAGCGCGCTGGTGGCGCCGGCGGCGGCCCGATCCGGCAGCACGCGGGTCGCGCCGGCGGCGCGCGCTGGGCGGCGTCCGCACGGCGGCGGGACCACGCTCAGCCGCCATCAGCGCAGCGTGCTGTACGGGATCGCCCGCGACACGTGGCGCTTCTACGCCGCTGACCTGGATCCGAAGACACACCTGCCGCTGGACAACCTCGGACCCGGGAAGGTCCGCGGGAACTACACCTCGGCCGCCAACATCGGCGTCTACCTGTGGGCGGTCGTGGCCGCCCACGACCTGGGCCTGATCAGCCGCTCGCGGGCCGAGGCCCTGGCCCGCGTCAACGCTGCGGCGCGGTGAGCACGCTGAAGCGCTTTGACGGCTTCCTGTACCAGTGGTACGACACCGACAACGGCCGCGTGCTGCTCAATCCCGGCCAGGGTGACTGCGCCGAGACCACGCCGGCGCAGGACAACTGCTGGTTCGTCTCGGCGGTCGATAACGGCTGGTACGCCAGCGGGTCTGATCGAGGTCCGCCAGGCGCTGCCCGGCGTGGCCGCGCTGGCCAGCCGGCTGCTGAAGCCGATGGACTTCTCGATCTTCTACGACAACCGCGCCGCAGACCGACTGCAACACCAACGCGCGATTGCCGGGCAACCCGCCGACCGGACAGCAGTACGGCGGCTACTACGTCGACCAGGGTCCGGCCGGCTATCACAACGGGGCCCTCTACTGCGACCCGCGCATCTCGATCTACATCGGGATGGGGCGTCATCAGATGCCCGGCGACGTGTGGTGGCGGACGTGGCGGACGCTGCCGCCGCAGCGGTGCGCGCCGACCCCGATTTCTCCTGGCAGGGACAGTGGCCGACCCCCGGCTACTGGACGACTATCACCGACCCGCAGTCGGGCAAGAGGTTTCACGTCTGGGAGGGCCACTACGACTACCCGGAGAGCTCGACTGACCTTCGTGCCCACGTTCGCGGGCGGCATGTTCGAGGGCCTGATGGCCAACCTGGTCGTGCCCGAGACGCGCTGGGGGCCGCACAGCTTCGGGCTCGATGACCTGCGCTGGACCCAGGTCCAGATCCGCTACGCGACCCAGGTCCTGCATTACCCGGTGTGGGGCATGTCGCCGTCCTCGACCGCCGATGACAGCGGCAACTACGGCGGCTTCGGCGTCGAGGGCCTGGCCCTCGCCGCCCAAGCAGCAACTGGCCCAATGCACCACCTGCGCCACCGAGGACACGGTCAGCCCGCATGCCTCGGCGATCGCGCTGCCGGTCCTGCCCGGGCAGGCCTACGCCAACCTGCAGACCCTGCGCTCGCGATACCCGGGCATTTACACGGCCGACGGTGGCTTCTATGACGCCGTCAACCCGAAGACCGGGTCGGTCGGCCACCGGCGCCTGGTGCTCGATCAGTCGATGATCATGGCCGCGCTCGATGACGCCCTGACCGGCCGGCTGCAGCGCTACTTCGCCCAGGATCCGGAGTCCTACGCGGCCAAGCTGTACCTCGGGCTGGGAGCACATGTCGATCCACTGACAGGGGGCCTGGGCACCCGTCGATCCGCCGACAGGGGAAGGCCTGGGCACCCGTCCCACGCAGGGGTGCTGTAGAAAAGCGTCGATTTTCGACGCTTTCTTCCATACCCCCAATCGTTGCGCCAGCGTCTTGCCTGGCGTGAGCGGGGGCGGTCCGCGCTCAGCGGTTGCGGCCGGGCTCCCAGAGGGGCTCTGCGCCGCCGCGGTTGGCCCCGCGGCTGAGGATGAAGAGCAGGTCGGAGAGGCGGTTGAGGTAGCGGACCACCTCGGGGCTGATCTGGTCGCCGCAGGCGATGGCCAGGCGCTCGGCGCGCCGGCAGACGGTGCGGCAGACGTGGAGGTGGGCCGCCGCCGGGGTGCCGCCGGGGAGCACGAACGACTTCAGCGGCGGCAGCTCGGCGTTGACCTCGTCGCAGCGCTCCTCGAGCCAGGCCGTCTGCTCGGGAACCACCCGCAGGCGCTCCTTCTCGGTGTCCAGAGGGACCGAGATGTCCGCCCCGACGTCGAACAGGTCGTTCTGGATGCGCTGCAGCCAGCCGCCGTACTCCGGGGTCAGATCGGCGACGGCGAGGGCCAGGCCGAGCTGGGCGTTGAGCTCGTCCACCGTCCCGTAGGCCTCAATCCGGGGATCGGTCTTGGGCACCCGGCTCATGTCGCCGAGGTGGGTCTCGCCATCGTCGCCGAGCCGCGTGTAGATGCGGGTGAGGTTGACGGTCACCGCGGCCTAGTTTACGGGAGGCCGCACGGTCAGGGCGCGTTCCGCGCGGTACGATGGCCGTGTTCAAGGTCGGTGGTCATGGGAAGCCGGTGCAAAGCCGGCGCGGTCCCGCCACTGTGATCGGGGAAGTCAGCCGCATGACAGCCACTGGTCGGCACCGCCGGCCGGGAAGGCGCGGTTGAAAGGCCCGTAAGCCAGGAGACCAGCCTCCGACCCCCAAGCCGAAGAACCCTCGCGGAAAGGGGTGGCCCCTCATGTTCAGAAGACGTACCCTCGCCCTCAGCAGCGCGACCATCGCGCTGCTCATCATCCCGCCGGCGCGTTGGCCGCCGGCACTACCGTCACGGTCCGAGTCGAAGGCGCCAAGCGCACTCTGCTGGCGCCGACCGTCGTGCACACTCACGGAGGCTCGATCGCCCGGTTCGGCGCCCCCAAGGGGGCCTGCCCGGCCACCAAGGCCGTCGGCGCCGTCCAGCTGGCCACCAAGGGCCACTGGGGCGGCAGCTATTCCAGCTCCTTCGGCGTCGAGCTCGTCTCGCTGTTCGGGGTGCGCTATCCGTTCAGCCACAACCCCAAGGGCCATTACTGGGGCTTCTGGCTCAACAACAAGTTCGCCAGCCAGGGCATCTGCGACCAGTCGCTGAAGAAGGGCGACACGCTGCTGTTCGCTCCGGCGCCCAACACCGGTGACGTGTTTCCGACCGCGATCCGGGCACCCCGCACGGCCTCGCACGCGCGCCCGTTCAAGCTCCGCATCGTCTACTACAACCTGGCGGGCAAGGCGACGCCGCTGGCCAATGCCCGGGTCAGTGACGGCAAGAGCACGGCGCTGTCCAGCGCCGCCGGCTACGTGACCGTGCACGCCGCCAACGCCGGCAAGTACCACTTCACGGCCAGCCGAGAAGGGCTACATCCGGGCGGTCCCGGTGACCGTGACGGTCAGCTAAGCCGCCATGTCCCGCCTCCGGACCCCGAGCTTCGCGGCCGCGGGCCTCGCCACCCTGGCGCTGGCCGGCTGCGGGCTCGGGCCGGGTCCGGGCACGGGCGGGGTATCGCTGACCGTGACCAAGAACTTCGGCGGCAAGCCGCTGGCTCTGGTCAAGCAAACCAAGGTGCCGGGCGCCGAGACCGTGATGCGGATGCTCGAGCGTCACTTCCACGTCGGAACCAAGTACGGCGGCGGGTTTGTCGAGTCCATCGACGGGGAGCTCGGGCAACGGCAGCCGGACGGACTGGTTCTACTACGTCAACGGGGTCCAGGCCGGCCAGGGCGCGGCCACCACCGCGGTTCACAGCAACGACCACATCTGGTTTGATCTCCACGATTGGCAGCGCCACCGATTCGATTCCGGCCGTCGTCGGCTCGTTCCCGGCGCCGTTCACCAACGGGGTGGGGGGGAAGCGACTGCCGACGACCGTCGAGTGCGCCAGCGAGGTGAGCGCCGCCTGCACCCGCGTGGCCACCGAGCTGCGTTCGGCCGGGGTGCCGGCGGCCAGCCAACTGCTGGGAACCGGCTCGGGGCCCGACACGCTCGGCGTGGTCGTGGGCCCCTGGCGCGACCTGTCAGTCCGAGGTCGCCGCCAGCTACATCGAGCACGGTCCGGGGGCCAGCGGCGTCTACGCCCGGTTTGCGGGCCGCAACGGCCGGACGCTCGAGCTGCTCGACCCGGCCGGCCAGGTCGTGCGCAGGCTCGGTCCGGGGGCCGGGCTGGTCGCCGCCACCGCCGACAACACCTCGGTTCCGACCTGGCTGATCACGGGCACCGACGCCGCCGGCGTGACCGCCGCCGCACGCGCCCTGAACGCCGGCGACCTTCACAACCACTTCGCCCTGGCCGTGACGGCCGGCGAGCAGATCCCGCTTCCGGTCGGGGCCGCGGGATGAGCGCGCCGTGACCTACCGCCGTCGCCCCTCGCCGCTGCATAGCGCCGGCGCTGGGGTCGGGGCGCCTGTTCTGCCTCTCGCTCGGCCTGGCCGCGCTGATGGTCTCCAATCCGATCGTCCTCGGCGCGGTCGCGCTGGCCGTGCTCGGGGCCGCGGTGGCCGCCGGCGTGGGCCGCGAGGTGGCGCGCACGGCCGCTTCACGCTGCCCTTCGCGCTCTTCATCGCGGTCTCTCAATGCGCTCATCACCCGCAACGGGCTGACGGTCATCCTCCGCCTCGGCGACGTCCCGCTGATCGGCCAGACCGACGTCACCCTGGAGGCGACGGTGTACGGGCTCATGCTCGGTCTGCGGGCGATGGTGTCTGATCAGCTGCGGCGCCCTGTACACGGCGACGGTCGATCCCGACGAGATGCTCGCCCTGCTGCGGCCACTGTCGTTTCGCTCAGCGCTGACGGCGACGCTGGCCACGCGCATGGTGCCCGTCCTGCTGCGCGATTCACGCCGGCTGGCCGAGGCCCAGCGCTGCCGCCCGGGGCGCCGCCCTCCCGCGCGACGCTGCTGCGGGCGGCGACCGCAGGCGTTCTCGATCGCGCGCTCGACGTGGCCGCCGTGCTCGAGGTGCGCGGCTACGGGGCAGGGGGTCGGGCCACACCGGCGCCAGCGGACCTGGAACCGTCACGACTTGGAGTTTGCCGTCGCCGCCGCGGCCGTCCTGGCCCTGGCCGTGGCCGCCGGCTCCGCTTGGCAGGCCGGCTTCGCGCCCTATCCGAGCCTGCACATGGCGGCCGGCCCGGTCGTAATCGGGCTGGCCTCGGGGTTGGTCGTGGCCGCGCTGGCGCCGTTTGCCGACCGGCGGGGGGTCGGGCGATGAGCGTGCTCGAGTTCGACCGCGTGTCCTACGCCTACCCGGGCGCTTCGCGCCGCGTCCTTCAGGACATCTCACTCAGCGTCGAGCCGGGCGAACTGGTGGTCGTGGCCGGCTCATCGGGCGCGGGCAAATCGACGTTTTTGCGCGCCGCCAGCGGGCTCGTTCCCCACTTCTACGGCGGGACCTTCGCCGGCCGGGTGACCGTAAACGGTCGCGACACGCGCGAGCACCGTCCGGGCGAGCTGTCGGAGTCGGTCGGGACGCTGTTTCAGGACCCCGAGACGCAGATCGTGATGGGCACGGTCCGGGCGGAGCTCGCGTTCCCGCTCGAGAACCGCGGCCAGCCCGCCGCGGCCGTCGCGCGCAGCGTCGAGGAGGTCGCCCTGGCGCTGCGGATCGCGCACCTGCTCGAACGCTCTACGGCCGAGCTGTCGGGCGGCGAGCTGCAACGAGTGGCGCTGGGGGCGGCGCTGGTCGGACGGCCTGCGCTGGTCGTGCTCGACGAGCCGACCTCGCAGCTTGACCCGGTGTCCGGGGACGAGCTGCTCGGCCTGCTGCGGCGCTGCAACGAGGACTTCGACACCGCGATCCTGCTCTGCGAGCACCGGCTCGAGCGGTGTCTGGGCGCCGCCGACCGGGTGATCGCCCTCGACCGTGGCCGGCTGGTCTGCGACAGCTCTCCGGAGGGGTTCTTGACTTGGGCCGCCGACGCCGCGCCGGCCCTGCGGACCCCCGGCGCACGCCTGCTGGCCGGGCTCGGATTGGACCCGGTGCCCGGAGTCAAGCGCGCCCGCGGCGCCCTGCGCGATGCCGGCCGCCTGCCCGAAAGCCGACCGGCCACGGCCGACCTCCGCCCTGGCCGCCGTTCCCGGCGCCGGCGCCAGCCGGCGGCGGCGCTCGAGCTCCGCGGTGCCTGGCACGAGCTGCACTCGGGGCCGGCCATCATGAGCGACGTAACCCTGCGCGTCGCCGGCGGAGAGCGGGTGGCGCTGATGGGACGCAACGGGGCGGGCAAGTCGACGCTTCTACGCCACGCCGCAGGCCTCCTGGAACCGACTCGGGGACGCGTGATCAGCGCCGGCCGGGTCGCGCTGCTGCTGCAGAACCCCAACGACTATCTCGTCCATGACCGCGTGACCGACGAGGCCCCGGCCAGTGCTCTGGCCCGAGCCGGGCTGGAGCCGGCCACGTTCGGCGAGCGTCACCCGCGGGAGCTGTCGGGGGGCGAGCGCCAGCGTCTGGCCCTGGCCGTGGTGCTCGGCGACGAGCCCGAGGCGTCCGCGGTCCTGTGCCTGGATGAGCCCACCCGCGGCATGGATCGCGGCGACAAGGCGCAGCTGGCGGAGCTCCTCGTAAGCCTCAAGGAGGCGGTGATCGTGGCCACCCACGACCCCGAGTTCGCGGCCGCCTTCGCCGACCGCGTGGTCCTGCTCGCTGACGGGGCGGTGATCGCCGATGGTCCGGTGGCCGAGGTCCTGGCCGGCGGGAGCTACTTCGCCACCGAAACCGCCCGGATCCTCGGCGGCTGGAGGTCGATCCTCACCCCTGACCAGGCGGTGGCCGCGCTCAGCACCCCCGTGGCCGCCCCACCCGAGGTCGCGGCGTGAGCTGGCAGGTCGGCGCCTTCGCCATCCTTGGCCTGGCCCTGGGGGCCGGTTTTGCCTGGTATGAGCGGGTCCGTCCCGACGCGCGGATCGTGGCCCTGGTGGCCACCCTGGCCGCGTTCGCCGCGCTGGGGCGGGTCGCCTTCGCCGCCGTGCCCAACGTCAAGCCGACCACCGACATCGTCCTCATCGCCGGCTTCACGCTCGGCGGCGGCCCGGGCTTTGCCGTCGGCGCGCTGGCGGGACTGGTCTCCAACTTCTTCTTCGGGCAGGGACCCTGGACGCCGTGGCAGATGGCGGCCTGGGGGGCGACGGGCGTGATCGGGGCCGGGCTGGCCTGGGTTGGCGCCCGGCGCGCCGCCGGAGCACCGCCTCGGATCGGGCGGCTGGCGCTGGCTGCCGCTTGCGGGTTGATCGGCTTTGGCTTCACGGTCGTCCAGGATGTCGGCGACTGGGTCACCTACAGCGACCACAGCGCCCGCCAGCTCGGGGTCTACATCGGCCAGGGCCTCGGCTTCGATGCCGTGCACGCGGCGGGGTGCGTTGCCTTCGCGCTGCTGTTCGGGCCGGCCCTGATCCACGCCATCCAGCGCTTCACCCGCCGGCTGCAGGTGCGGTGGGTGGCGCCGGGGGCTGCGTTCCCGCTGCCGGCCATCATCGTCGTGCTGCTGGCCCCGGGCCTGACGGCCCCCCCAGGCGCCCGGGCGGCGACGGCCTCGGCTTCCCCGGCCGGGTACCTGCGGTCGGCGCAGAACGGCGACGGCGGCTTTGGTCCGGCCCGCGGACAGGCCTCGGCTCAGCTCTACTCCGGCTGGGCCGCGCTCGGGCTCGCCTCCGCGGGCGTGAATCCCTTGCGGGTCAGCCACGGTGGACCGAGCGTGATCAGCTACATCGAGTCCCACGGACTGGGCTCGCTCGACACGGGCTCACTGGAGCGCACGATCCTCGTTGTCCGGGCCGCAGGACTCCCGGCCAACAGCATCGGCGGCCATGATCTGATCGGCACGCTGCAGGCGCGCCGGCACGCCAACGGCTCCTTCGGCGGGATCGTCAACCTGACCGCGTTCGGGGTCCTCGCCCTGCGCAGCGCCGGGCTCTCGGTCCCGGCCGCCACCAGCGGCTGGTTGATACACGAGCAGGACGGCGACGGGGGCTACGGCTTCGCCGGGGCTGGGTCGAGCAGCGACAGCGACGACACCGGCGCCGTGCTCGAGGCTCTGGCCGGAGTTGCCGGCGCCCCCGCGGCCCGGGCCCGGGAGCGGGCGGTTCGCTACCTCCGCGCTCAGCAGGACCGCGACGGCGGATTCGCCTCCCAGCCGGGCATGGACTCAAACGCCCAGTCGACGGCGTGGGCGGTCCAGGGTCTGCTCGCCGCGGGCGTTGACCCCGCCGGCCTGCATCGTCGCGGAGCCGCCTCGCCGCTGGCCTATCTGCGCTCGTTGGTCGCTGGCGACGGCCATATCGCCTACGCCCAGGGCCAGAGCCAGACGCCCGTGTGGGTCACCGGGGAAGCGCTGATGGCCCTGCAGGGCCGACCTCTGCCCCTGGCGCCGTTACCACTGCCGGTCGCCGCTCGGCCCGTCCACGGCGCTGCCGGCCGCCGCTCGCCCCGCCACACTTCCCGCGCCCCAGCCCCGCGAACCGGCACCGCAGCACGCCCCCGCTCGGCTGCCAAGCCGGGACGCGCCAGGGGCTCACAGAGGTCGGTGAACCCAGTCCTGGAGCGCCGGTTGCTCCGTCTGGCCGCCGCCGCCGGCGTCGCCACGGCCGCCCTTCTGGCGCCGCTGGGCGTGGGCTGAGGGCGACGCGAAGTCGTAATCCACCGCCAATCGATACGCTCCGCGCCGCATGAGGATCGGAGTCCCCAAGGAGACCGCCGAGGGCGAGCGCCGCGTGGCGATGGTGCCCGATGTCGTCGGCCGCCTGCTCTCATCGACCCCTGATCTCCAGATTCTGGTCCAGCGCGGCGCCGGCGCCGGGGCGCTGATCCCCGACAGCGCCTACGAGGAGGCGGGCGCGACCCTCGTCGACGACGCGGCCGAGACGCTGGGGGCCGACGTGGTCGTCAAGGTCGCCGCCCCCAACGCCGAGGAGACGGCCCAGCTCGGCTCCGACAGCGTGCTCATCGCCTTCCTCGGTCCGCTGACCAACGGCGACGGGGTCAAGGCGATTGCCGCCACCGGCGCCACCAGCTTCGCGCTCGAGGCCGTTCCGCGGATCAGCCGCGCCCAGTCGATGGACGCGCTCTCCTCCCAGGCCAACATCGCCGGCTACCGGTCGGCGCTGATCGGCGCTCAGGAACTCGGGCGCTACTTCCCGATGCTGATGACCGCCGCGGGCACGATCAAGCCCGCCACCGTGCTCGTGCTCGGCGCCGGCGTGGCCGGTTTGCAGGCCATCGCCACCGCCCGCCGCCTCGGCGCCGTCGTCCAGGGCTTCGACGTCCGCGCCGCGGTCAAGGAGCAGGTGGAGTCGCTGGGCGCCAAGTTCCTCGAGTTCGATCTCGGCGGCGACCTCGAAGGTGCGGGCGGCTACGCCAAAGAGCTTTCCGAAGAGCAGCAGCAGCGCCAGCAGGAGCTGATGGCCGAGGCGATCGGCAAGGTCGACGTGGTCATCACCACGGCCGCGGTTCCCGGGCGCCGCGCCCCGATCCTGGTCACCGAGAAGGCCGTCGAGCTGATGAAGCCCGGCTCGGTGATCGTCGACCTGGCCGCGGAGTCGGGCGGAAACTGCGAGCTCTCGGTACCCGGTGAGAGCATCATCCGCCACGACGTCAAGATCCTCGCCCCGCTCAACGTCCCCTCGACGATGGCCGAGCACGCGTCCCAGCTCTATGCCCGCAACATCCAGGCGCTGCTGGGCCTGATGATCGAGGACGGCGCCCTGAAGCTCGACTTCGAGGATGAGGTCATCGCTGGGGCGTGCATCACCCGGGGCGGGGAGATAGTCCATGAAGCCGCCAAGGCGGCAGCCGAGAGGGTTGGAGGATCTGCGGCATGAGCATCGTCACTGAACTGGCAATCCTGGTGCTGGCGGGCTTTGTCGGCTTCGCGGTCATCTCGAAGGTTCCCAACACCCTGCACACGCCGCTGATGTCGGGGACAAACGCGATTCACGGCATCGTCCTTTTGGGCGGTCTTCTGCTGATGCACGAGTCCAGCGGGATCCTTGAGAAGGTGCTGCTGGTGATCGCGATCGCCTTCGGAACGATCAACATCATCGGGGGCTTCTTGGTGACCGACCGCATGCTCGCGATGTTCAAGGCCAAGCCCGCGCTGCCCAAGCCCGAGGACGAGGACGGTGAGGCGCCGCAGTGATCCTTGCGCCCGCGGTGTTCTTGCAGAGCACCAACTTCATCGACATCCTCTACATCGTCGCCTTCTCGATGTTCATCATCGGGCTGAGCGGGCTCACGGGCCCCCGGACGGCGGTGCGCGGCAACAAGATCGCGGCGGTCGGCATGGCGATCGCGGTCGTAGCCACGCTGTTGACCAAGGGGGTGCTGGATGGGTCGAGCACGCCCTGGCTGATCGCGCTGGGGCTGGTGATCGGCACCGCGATCGGGATCCCGGCCGCGCTGCGAGTGCGTATGACCGCGATGCCGCAGATGGTGGCGCTGTTCAACGGCGTCGGCGGCGGGGCGGTGGCCCTGATCGCGTGGGTGGAATACCGCCACCACTTTGCCGTGGACCGCAATGCTGTGTGGGTCCTGAAGGTCGAGATCCCATCGCTGTTTGCCGCGATCGTGGGGTCGATCTCGTTCTGGGGCTCGGCGATCGCCTACGGCAAGCTTCAGGAGATCCTGCCCGGCCGTCCGATCAAGCTTCCGGGCCAGTCGATCATCAACGCGCTGCTTTTGGCGGTCTGCGTGGCCAGCGCGGTCGTGCTGGCTGCCGGGACTCATTCTGAGGCGTTGTTCATCCTCGGCATCCTGATGGCGGCGGGCGTGCTCGGCCTGATGGTGGTGCTACCGATCGGCGGCGCCGACATGCCGGTCGTGATCTCGCTCTTGAACGCCTTCACCGGTCTGTCGGCGGCGGCCACCGGTATCGCGCTTGATAACACTGCCCTGATCGTCGCCGGGATGATCGTGGGCGCCTCGGGCTCGATCCTGACCAACCTGATGGCCAAAGCGATGAACCGCTCCATCCCGGCGATCGTCGCGGGCGGCTTCGGCGGCGCTATTGCCGCGCCCGCCGCCGGCGGCGGCGACACCGGCGGCACCGTGCGCTCGACCAGCCCGGCCGACGTCGCGATCCAGCTCTCCTACGCGCGCCAGGTGGTGATCGCACCCGGTTACGGCCTGGCCGTGGCCCAGGCCCAGCATGCCGTCCGCGAGCTCGAGCGCGCGCTGGAGGCCAAGGGTGTGACGGTCAAGTACGCGATCCATCCGGTCGCGGGGCGGATGCCGGGACACATGAACGTCCTCCTGGCCGAGGCCGACGTGCCCTATGACCTGCTGCGCGAGATGGACGACATCAACCCCGAGTTCGGTCGCACCGATGTGACTTTGGTCATCGGCGCCAACGACGTCACCAACCCGGCGGCCAAGAACGAGCCGGGCAGCCCGATCTACGGCATGCCGATCCTCGAGGTCGACAAGTCGGGCGCGGTGATCGTGCTCAAACGCTCGATGGCCTCGGGCTTTGCCGGGATCGACAATCCATTGTTCTACGAGCCGAAGACCACGATGCTGTTCGGCGACGCCAAGGCCTCCGTGAGCGAGGTCACAGCCGAGGTCCAGGCGCTGTAAGAGACTGAAGTTCTGACTACGGAGGCCAGACCCCGGTTAGAGTCGCCCTGCCCCCAATCCGCAGCGAGGTGCCCATGGACCCCAGCCGTCTGACCGCGATACCGATCTTCTCCGAGCTCTCGGAGAACGAGGCCAACCGCTTGGCCGCGTTCGCCACCGAGACGAGCGCCGCCGAGGGCCAGATCCTCATGAAGGAAGGCGACTACTCGGTCGAGCTGATCGCCATCGAGGAGGGAACGGCCGACGTGCTCCAGGGCGGCAAGAAGATCGCCTCCCTGAAGGCCGGCGATTTGATCGGCGAGATGGGATTGCTCGAGCATCGGCCCCGCAACGCGGATGTGATCGCCACCTCCCCGATGCGCCTGATCAAGCTGACCCACTGGGAGATCCGGCGCATGTCGGAGGAAACCGTGGACCGGATCAAGGCCACGATCGAGGAGCGGCGCAAAGCCGGTGTCGCGGACCCCGGTCGGTCGAACGACTGACGCCGCCGTTCACGGCACGACAGAGCCCTTTGCGGCAGCAGGAACCCGTCGCGGGCGACGAAACCGCGTACACGACCACTCGCGCCCCCGATACCCGCTGCGAGCGGCCGGAAACGCGGATCACGGCGGCAATCAGGCGAGGGCGCGCGCGGCAGCGAACTGACGACGCTCGCGAGAAGCCGAACGCCCGAGCGCGGTCTTGTAGAGGATCCGCGAGGCAAAGGTTGTCATCTGCACGGCGCGATCGAGCCTGGCCCGGCGGCTTCCCATCCGCTTTACGACAGTCTCCTGGCGGGCTCGCGCGAGGCGCTCAAAGGCCTCGCCACCGAACGCCGGGTGCGATGAATGGGCACCGGCGTGCAGCACCCGCGCCCACGGCACAAACCAGGTCGAGATCCCGGACGCGGCCGCCCGCAGGCCGAGCTCCATGTCCTCGGCGTACATGAAGATCGATTCGTCAAACGGGCCCAGCTCTTGCAACACGTCGGTGCGGGCGACCAGGGCGGCCCCGACCGCCCAGGCGACGCGGCGTGGTCGCCTGGCCTTCCAGGGCGCGAGCGCAGGGACCAGGGCCGGCGGCACGATTGACCGGATCAGATCACCGGCCGAGGCGGGACGGGTGTGCACGGTCTGCTGTCTGGTCCCGCCGGGATTCAGGACCAGTGGCGCCAGCAGCCGCTCCGGGCGGTCGTCGCGCAGGGCTTCGTGGGCGAGCGCGAGCAGCGAGCGATCGACCAGCTCGACGTCGGGGTTGACCAGGGCAGTCACCGGCGTCGTGACCTCTCGGATCCCCCGATTGCAGGCTCGCCCGAAGCCGACGTTCTCATCCAGGGCGATCATCCGGATGTCAGCGCGGCCGTCGGCGAGTCGCGCGCTCTGATCTGACGAGGCGCAGTCGACGATGATCATCGGCGTGCCCGGCAGGTAACGGTCGCGGCAGGCGATCAACTGACTCAACTCCGTGCTCGAGTTGTGGGAAACGGTGACGAGCGTGATCTCCTGCGGGCTTGATTGCGGGGTCAGGCTCGGCGGCCGCTGGGCCGCCGACAGCGCGTGTGCGAATTTCTGACGCGTCTGCGTCACGCTGAATCGCGCCCGCGCCCGCGCGCGTCCGGCGCGGCCCATGGCTCGCGCTCGAGCCGGGTCGCCGAGGATACGGACCAGCGCCTGCGCTGCGCCGGCCGCATCCCCGGGGGAGTACAGCTCGGCACAGTCCGCGTCGACGATCTCACGTGGTCCGGCGGCGTCGGGGACCACGACGGGGAGACCGGCAGCCAGCGCCTCCACGATCACCATCCCGAATGGCTCTGCCGGAGCGCAGTGCAGCAGGCAGGCGGTGCGTTGGAGTTCGAGGCGAGAATCGGACACGGCTCCGCGCAGCGTGACTATCTGCGCCAGCTCGGGGCTGGCCGCGCGCTCCTGGAGCTCCTGTAGGAATGGTTCGTCCTCGGTGACGGGGGCGCCGACGATCCTCAGTGTCACCCGCGGCAGCGCCGCGCGGGCCAGCGCGACGATTTCGAGCCCCAGGTCTGGACGCTTCCAGGGGGCGACGGCGCCCAGCAGCAGGACTGCCTGGTCGTCCAGCGCCGGCTCCACAGCCGCAAACCGGTCGATGTCGACGCCCGGGGCGATGACGCGGACCCGGTCGCTGAACTGACGGCCGGGGTCGAGATCAAGGCGCACCGCCTCAGACGGAACGACGACCGCCCGCGCTCGTCTGGCCACGCGGCGGATGACAGCGGCTACGCCGGGACTGGGCAAGAAGTCGTGGTGGGCAAACAGGAACGGGAAGCCGGGGGGGAGGGCCAACGCGCCGATGCCGCTGCGCATCCCCCAGGCGACCACCAGGCTCGGATCCAGTTCGCGCTGCAAACGGCGCATATCGAGAGCGTGACCGGCGAGCGCGGCCATCGCCGTGCCGGCGCGGCGAAGGCCACCGCGGACGCGAAGGTCGCGCACCGGGAGTTCCACCGCGGACAGGCCGGCCTCTCTGGCCGCCTGAGCCAGGGGGCCCGGTGGACAGGCGAGCAGCGCAGTCCCGTCCAGGCTGGTGGCGACATCCAGCAACACGCGTTCGGCACCGCCGAGCAGGCCGGAGTAGCTGACGAAGAGAAAACAGTCCACAGGATCGATCGCCTACACCCAACCACAACGTCGGCGGATTCTGATAGTTTGCCGCTCGCCGAATCCCCAGAGTGCCGCCCTGGGGAGCGGGGAGCCCAAGTCGTTGGGGCGAGTCCCGTGGTGATCTGCGAGAAGCGCTCATCGGAGCGCCAGCCCGTCAGCTAACCCCGTAGGCCAAACAAGGCAACCCCCCGGTTTTTCTGCAATGCCGCATTCAGCGGCCTGGTCTGCGTGTCCATATCGAGCAGCTTCACCTACCCGAACGTGTGCAAGCCGGCGCCAAATCCGGCTTTTCGACCGTCCGACGCCGAACGCTTGCCTGGATGACCTTGCTCCGTCGCTTCACGCTTGCGTTCCTGCTCGCCATGCTGGCTCCGGCTGGATTGGCGCTCGCCAGCTCCGGTGGCGCCGGTCTCGTCGGCCCAGCCACCACGCGCGGCATCGTCAAGACCAACGGCGTCAGCAGCGTGTTCACCCGCACGCTGCGCAAGGGCCAGCACGGAGTCGATGTCCGCACCCTGCAATCGTGGCTGACCGATGTCGGCTACGGCGTCCCGGCGACCGGCTACTTCGGCACCATGACCAAGACGGCGGTCCGCGGCTATCAGATCTCCCACCGTCTGCTCCCGGCCAGCGGCGCGGTCGGAAATCGCACCGCCGCGAGCCTGAAGTCGGCGGTCACCGCGGCCGCCAAGAGCGTCAGTGTCGCCACCGGAACCGGCTCGGCCGGCACCGGCGGCCTGGTGTTCCCGCTCAAGCCCGTATCCCGGGTGCTCGCGCCCAAGGCGTGGACGCTGGACCAGGGCATCGACATCGGCACCGTCGGCAACGCCTGCGGCAGCCAGGTCGTCGAGGTGGCGATGGCCCCGGGCAAGATCGTCCAGGAGGGGATCAGCGGCTTCGGTCCCTACGCCCCGATCATCAAGGTTTCCAGCGGCGCCTACGCCGGGCGCTACATCTACTACGGGCATGCCGCCCCGGCACTCGTGCCCGTCGGGGCCACCGTCACGGCCGGCGAGCCGATCGCCGAGGTCGGCTGCGGCGATGTCGGCATCTCCAGCGGCCCCCACATCGAGATCGGGATCAGCGCGCCGGGCGGACCGCCGTGCTGCCCCGGTTACCAGGAGACTTCCCCGGCTTGGTACGACGTGGTCCTCGGCCTGTATCACCAGGCCGGCGGCAAGTAGCGCCCCGCGACTGACCGCGGGCCGTCCCGGCGGCTATCTTGGCGGTCATGCTGAACCGCCAGAGGGCGCTCGAGACGCTCGCCCGCGAGCACTTCGACGTCGTCGTCATCGGCGGTGGGATCACCGGCGCCGGCGTCGCACTCGACGCCGCGTCGCGCGGCTTCAGCGTCGCGCTGGTCGAGCAGGCCGACTTCGCCTCCGGGACCAGCAGCCGTTCCTCGAAGCTCGTCCACGGCGGCCTGCGCTACCTGCAGAACTTCGACCTCGGGCTGGTCCGAGAAGCGCTGCTCGAACGCCAGCTCATGGTCCGGCTCGCGCCCCATCTGGTCCGTCCGCTGCCGCTGGTCGTCCCCGCCTTCGACGGCGCCCGCCCCGACCGGCTGACGGGCATCGGGCTGAACATGTACGACGTGATGGCGGCCCCGTCGCTGCGGACCCGCCGCAGCGCCCGCCGGGACGGCCCGCAACCCGGAGAGGCCGACTGGAGCCCCGCCCGGCACCGGGTGATCTCGGGCGACGAGGTCGCCCAGCTGCTGCCCGCCCTGGCCGCCCGCCATCCCAGCGGCGGCTACCTGTTCTACGACTGCCAGACCGACGACGTACGCCTCGTCCTGACCGTGCTGGGCGAGGCCGAGCGCTTCGGGGCGATCTGCGCCAACCGGCTGGAGGTGACCGAGCTGATCGGGATCGGCAACCCGGAACCCGGCGTTCGCGTCCTGGACCGTGAGACCTCGACCGAGGCTCTGATCCGGGCCGACAACGTGATCAACGCCACCGGCGTGTGGGCCGACCGGATCCGACCCGACGAGCTTCACTCCGAGGCCGAGGTGCCGCGCATCGCGCCCAGCCGTGGCACCCACATCACGCTGCGCTTTGAAGACCTGCCCCTGCGGGCAGGGGCGATCGTGCCCGCCGGCGGCGGGCGCTCGATCTTCGCCCTGCCGTGGCTGGGGCGCAGCCTGATCGGCACCACCGATGACAACTACGACGGCGATATCGCCCACGTGCACCCCGCCTCGGGCGACATCGACTACCTCCTGCAGGCGGTCAACGACTTCTTCGGGCTGGAACTCGGCCGCGAGCAGGTAACCGCCGCCTACGCCGGGGTGCGGCCCTTGATCTCCACCGGCGACAGCAGGAAATCGGTCGACATCTCGCGCAAGGCGGAGCTGTATGAGACCTCGAGCGGGCTGATCACCATCACCGGGGGAAAGCTGACCACCTGGCGGCGCATGGCCAAGATGGCCGTCGACCGCCTGGTCGAGCGCGACGGCCGCCAAGCTCCGTGCCGCACCCACGAGATCCCGCTCGGGGCGCCGGTCGACCCGGCCGAGCTGGGCCGCGTCGAGGGTGTGCCCGAGGGGTCATACGGGCCTCTGGCGGCACGCTACGGGCACGCCGCCGAGCGCGTGCTGGAGACGGCCGCCGCACGCGCGGAGCTGGCTTCACCGATCGTCCCCGGGATGCCCGACCTCCTGGCCGAGGCTCCGTTCTCCGTCCAGCACGAGCAAGCCCGAAGCGTCGGGGACGTACTCCTGCGCCGGACGCGGCTGGGTCTGCTGGCCGCCCGCGAGCTGTGTGACCCCGGCGGCGATGCCCCGGCCCGCGTGGCCCGGGCGATGGCCCCCGAGCTGGGCTGGGACGAGGCGCGGATTGACGACGAGGTCGAGCGCTTCGGAGCCGAGGCGAGCGCCGAGGGGCTGGTCGTGACCGATGGATGAGATCGCTGTCCTCTGCTCACGCCTGGCCGGCGACGGGTCGGCGGCCATCGCGCAGGACGCCCAGCAGGTGAGCGGCGAGCGGACCCGGCAGCTGGCCTTTGCCGTGCAGGCCTGCCGTGAGCGCGGTGCACCCCCGGCGCTCGAATCCGGTGCCGATATGCGCACGGCGCTGGCCGCGGAGGTGTCGGCGGCCAGCGCGAAGCTGCCCGTCCACCAGCGTGAGGCTCTGGCCCTGCGCGAGCTCCTGGGGTTGAGCCACGCCGAATTGGCGTCGGTTCTGCAGCTCAACGCCGATGCGGTGGCGCCGCTCCTGGGACAGGCCCGGATCGCGCTCCGCGCCGAGCTGCGAGGCACACCCGTCCCGCGCGGCGCCTGCGTCGAGTACGAGCGTGCGCTGCGCACGGCCACCGCCCGCCAGGATGGCGAATCCGTAAATGAGGCCGACGAGGACTGGCTCCTAACGCACCTGGGGAACTGCCCGGAATGCGCTCGCGCCCACGCGGCCATGCTCGAGGGGTCGGCCTGCTATCGCGGCTGGGCGGCGTGATCCCGGCCACGCTGGCGCTCCAGGCGGGCTCCGCGACCTTCGCGCTCGGGGCCCGGCCGTGGCTGATGGGGATCGTCAACGCAACCCCGGACTCGTTCTCCGACGCTGGTCTTGATCAGAGTCTCGAGGGGCGGGTGCAACGAGCCCGAGCCCTGCTCGGCGCAGGCGCCGACCTGATCGACATCGGGGGCGAATCGGGGGTCACCAACCGGCCCGCAGTTGACCCCGCGGAGGAGGTCACCCGCGTCGTGCCGGTGATCGAGCGGGTGGCCGGAGAGCTGGGCGCGCTGGTCTCGGTCGACACCTACAAGCCGGTCGTGGCCCGCGCCGCCATCAGCGCCGGCGCGGCCGTCGTCAACGACGTCAGCGGGCTGCGTGATCTCGAGCTGGCCGACGTGTGCGCCGAGACCGGGGCCGCGCTGGTGCTCATGCACACGCGCGCGGCGCCCAAGGAGAAGGTGCTCGACCCGGCCTGGGACGGGCGCATCGTGGCCGACGTCCGCTCGTTTCTGGAGGCGCGGATCGAGCTCGCGCTGTCGCGCGGCGTGGCCTTTGAGCAACTGATCCTGGATCCAGGGCCCGACTTCGGCAAGACGCCCTTTCAGACCGTGGCCGTGCTCCGCGCGTTGCCGGAGCTGGTCACGCTCGGGCGCCCGATCCTGCTCGCCGCCTCGCGCAAGGACTTCGTTGGCGCGCTGACCGGGCGGGCGCCGCGCGAGCGCGGGGCGGGAACGCTGGCCGCCCTCGCCCATGGCGTCACCGCCGGCGCCAACATCTTCCGCGTCCACGATGTCGAGGCGGCGGCCGATTTCCTGGCCGTCAGCCGCGCCCTGGACGGCAGCGAGGGGGTCGATCCGCGGCTTCGGCTGGACGACAGCGTGCGCTGGAATCAGGCGCCGACGGACTGACCAGAGTCCATCACGGCCGCCGACCATCGCGCAACCCGCTAGATTCAGGTCTGCAGTTCGCCGGTCGCTGGCCCAACGCGACCGGAGCCCACCGAACATCCCAGCTAAGGAGTTTTCATGCCCGTACTCGACCGCGACGCGCTCGAAGCCAGTCCTCTGGCCGACCTACACGCCGTCGCCTCTGAGCTTTCCATCGACGGTTACCGCCGTCTTCGCCGTGCCGAACTGATCGGTGCCATTCTGAAAAAGCAGGGCGGCGCCGACGCCGCCGCCGAGGCGTCCGGCGAGGACGCCGAGCCCAAGCCGCGCCGCTCGCGTTCGCGGTCGGCGGCAAAACCGGCCGCCAAGGCCGAGGCCAAGACTGATGAAAAGGCCGCCGACAGCGCCGCCGCGTCCACCCCGGACGAGGACGAGGATGAGGACGGCGGTGCCTCACGTCGCCGTCGCAGCCGCCGCGGCGGTCGCGGCCGCAGCACGTCCGGAAGCGATGACTCGCGTTCTGAGCGCAGCGAGGCCGGTGACAAACCGTCCGCCGGCGAAGAACCGGTGGTCGAGGGCGTCGTTGAGCTGCTGTCCGGCGGCTCGGGCTTCGTGCGCGTGTCAGCGCCCGATACCTCCGACGATGACGTCTACATCTCCTCGGCGCAGGTCAAGCGCTGTGAACTGGTCAATGGCGACCGCGTCACCGGCCCCAAGCGCGCGCCGCGCCGCTCCGAGCGCTTTGCCTCGCTGATCCGGGTCGAGACGATCAACGGACGGCCCGCCGCAGAGCTGGCCGACAGCGTGCGCTACGAGGATCTTCCCGGAGCCTTCGCCAGTGACCAGATCAAGCTCGGCTCTGACGACCCGACCCTGAAGGCGATCGACACCGTGACGCCGTTTGGCAAGGGCTCGCGCGTCAGCATCGTCGGCCCGACCCGATCGGGCAAGACCGAGGCCCTCAAGCTTGTCGCCGCCGCCCTCGCCGGACAGGACGGGCTGTCGGTCCAGCTCGTGCTGGCCGGGGCCCGGCCCGAGGAGATCAGCGAGTGGGGCAGCGACGAGTCAGGCACGAAGCCGACGGCGACGAGCTCGCTCACCGCCTCCGAGGAGGCGATCAACGCCTCGATCGAGGCGGTCATCGACCAGGGCCGCCGCCTCGCCGCGCGAGGCACCGACGCCGTGGTCCTGATCGATTCGCTCGACGGTGCCAGCCGCTCGGTCGCCCGCAAGGCCCTGGGTGCGGCCCGCAACATCGTCAACGGCGGCTCGCTGACCGTGATCGCCGCCGGTTCGGCTCCGCTCGGGGGCGAGA
The DNA here is from genome assembly GCA_963849455.1 of uncultured Solirubrobacterales bacterium. Classification (GTDB taxonomy): domain Bacteria; phylum Actinomycetota; class Thermoleophilia; order Solirubrobacterales; family Solirubrobacteraceae; genus Palsa-465. The sequence continues at coordinate 890,298 of CAWKHE010000005.1, forward strand.
CCACGGTCATCACCCTCGACGCGACCCGCACCGCGGCCGGCAAGTTCCCGGCCATCGACGTTCTGGCCAGCGGCGTGCTGCGGCCCGAGCTGCTCGTCGGCGATCGCGGCGCGAAGGCGATTGCCAGGGCCCACGCCGACGTGGCCAAGCCCGAGAAGAAGTAGCCGCGGCCCGGCGGCCTCAGTAGGCCGTGCAGCGCGCGCGATGGCGGGGCAAGGCCTTGTAAAAGGGCTCCGCGCCGCGGTTCCAGAGGAGCTCGTCGATATCGAGCGCCCGCGCGCCGGGACGCGCGGCGACGATCAGCTCGACGGCGTGCACGGCGCAGGCCCGGATCTCGATCTCCTCGGGCGAGTCGTGCTCGATCAGCTCGCCGGCGTCGATCCGGGCCACGAGCTCGGGGGCAAAGCTGAGGATCCCGTCCAGTCGCAGGACGTGAGGTACGAGGTTGTCGGCGAACATGGTCAGCCGGTCGAGGTCGCTGAACTGCGCAGCACCGGCGCGGGCCAGATCGGCGGCGGCGATCTGGGCCCGTTTGAGGAAGGGCAGCTCGAGCTCCTGATAGCGGGAGCAATCGGCGAAGCTGGCCCACTCACCGAGCCGCCGGGCCAGCGTCACCGCCGAGCCGTTGGCGGCATCGACGACAGCGCTGAAGGTCGATCCGGGCTGGACGGCGAGGTGGCGGCCGAGGTCGTTCAGACAACTCGCGAACAGCGCCATCAGCGGGTGGCCAGGATCCTGTCCGCACACGGCGGCGACCGCGGCCGCCTCGAGCGTCGGTCAGCTCCGACGCGCTCCACGGGCCCCGCGTCTGCCAATGCCGCTCGAGCCCGGCGAAGATCGTCTCATAGCCCGGAGCGGCCCTCGGGCTTGCGCAGGGTGGGGAACCAGCCCGAGCCGAAGTTGATCGCGTCCATCGTCAGCCAGAAGGCGGCCTGGTGCTCACGGGCCTCCCCCTCCAGCGGCTCAGGCGTCGGCGCTGCGTCGGCTGGGGCCAGCTTCAGACCGGCCGCGTAGACGGGAATGCCGGCCGTCTGCACGCGCACGAAACGGGCTCGTGCGGCGACCTGTTCACAGGCGCGGCGCAGCTCGTTCATGGCATGAGGATGCCGGGCCGGCCGCTAACGTGATCTTGTGCCGTCGCCGCCGCCGATGCCTCAATTGAGTTCTGACATGGAAGCCCTGCTCGCGGGGCTCAACGAGCCCCAGCGGGACGCCGTCACCTACGGCGAGGGGCCGCAGCTGATCCTGGCCGGCGCCGGCTCGGGCAAGACCCGCGTGCTGACCCACCGGATCGCCTACCTGATCGCCACCGGCGCCGTCCAGCCCAACGAGATGCTGGCCATCACCTTCACCAACAAGGCGGCGGGGGAGATGCGCGAGCGCGCGGGGCTGCTGGTCGGCGGCCGCGTGCGTGCGATGTGGCTGATGACCTTCCACTCCGCCTGTGCCCGGATGCTGCGCGCCGAGGCGCAGCGGCTCGGCTACACGCGCCAGTTCACGATCTACGACACGGCTGACTCCCGCCGCCTGATCAAGCGCTGCCTGGACGAGCTCGGCATCGACCCCAAGCGCTTCACCCCGGCCTCGGTCGGCTCCCAGATCTCCGACGCCAAGAACAAGCTGCGCGACGCCGACGCCTACGCCCAGATGGTCGGCTCGTTCTTCGAGCAGACGGTCGCCGACGTGTTCCGCTCCTACGAGCGCGAACTGCACCGGATGAACGCGATGGACTTCGACGATCTGCTGGTCCGCGCCGTCAACCTCCTCGAGCTCTTCCCGGAGGTCCGCGAGCGCTACGCGAGCGCGTTCCGCCACGTGCTCGTCGACGAGTACCAGGACACCAACCACGCCCAGTACCGCTGGCTGCAACTGCTGGCCGGCGAGCACCGCAACCTGATGGTGGTCGGGGACGATGCGCAGTCGATCTACGGGTTCCGGGGGGCGGACATCACCAACATCCTCGAGTTCGAGGACACGTTCCCCGACGCGCACGTGGTCAAGCTGGAGCAGAACTACCGCTCGACGCAGACGATCCTCGATGCCGCCAACGCGGTGATCCGCAACAACCGGGGGCAGAAGCCGAAGTCGCTGTGGAGCGATCTCGGGCAGGGCGATCCGATCAAGGTCCGCGAGCTCGATGACGAGCACGCCGAGGCGCGGTTTGTCACCGGCGAGATCCAGCGGCTCGTCGACGAGGGGACCTCGCGGGCGGAGATCGCCGTCTTCTACCGCACCAACTCCCAGTCGCGGGTGCTCGAGGACACGCTGGTCCGGGCCGAGATCGGCTACCAGGTGATCGGCGGGACCAAGTTCTACGAGCGGGCCGAGATCAAGGACGCGGTCGCCTACCTGACGATGCTCGTCAACCCTCAGGACGTCGGCGCGTTCACCCGGATCGTCAATTCTCCGCGGCGCGGGATCGGCGCCGACCTCGATCTCGCGGCTGCTCGCCTACGCCAACACCACCGGGGAGACCGGTGTGGGAGCTGGCCGCCGCCCCCGAGGACGTGCCCGGCCTCGGCGCCGCCGCGATCAAGGCGCTGCGCCGCTTCATGGGCGACATGGAGGTGCTGCGTGAGCGCGTCGAGAACGGCGCCTCCGCGTCCGAGGTGCTCAAGGAGACGCTGCAGGAGACCGGCTATCTCGAGGCGCTCGAGGCCGAGCGCACGATCGAGGCCCAGGGCCGGCTCGAGAACCTCCAGGAGCTCGTCAACGTGGCCGTCGAGTACGACGTGGCGGCCGGGAACGAGGCGCCCTGGGGGAGTTCCTGCAGCAGATCGCGCTAATCGCCGACGCCGACACGCGCAGCGACGACGAGGGCCTGGTCACGCTCATGACCCTGCACAACGCCAAGGGCCTGGAGTATCCGATCGTGTTCATGATCGGGTGCGAGGAGGGCGTCTTCCCGCACTCGCGCGCGCTCGACGAGGGCGGGCTGGAGGAGGAGCGGCGGCTGTGTTACGTCGGCATCACCCGGGCCGAGCGCGATCTGTACCTCACCTCGGCCCGCTCGCGGACGGTGTTCGGGGCGCGCAACTTCGGCGCGCCGAGCCGCTTCTCGGTGAGATCCCCGCCGAGCTCACCGATCGCGAGCAGCCAGGCGCCGCGCGGCGTCGGCGGCTTCCGGGCCCGCATGACGAGCTGGGAGCTCCGGGCAGGCGACCCCGGAGCGCGGCCCGCCGCCGACGCCAGCGCCGCCGCCGGCCTACCGCCTCGGTGACGACGTGGTCCACGCCGCGTTCGGGGAGGGCGTCGTCACCGGCGTCGAGCCGGGCGGGATCGTCGTCATCCGCTTCCGCGAGCGACCGCTCCGAGCGCAAGCTCGTCGCCGACCTGGCGCCGATCTCCAAGCGCTGAGCGCGCGGATCGGCCGATCGTGGCCATGAGCGCCGAGCCGACGGGAGGGCGGAGCCGCAACGCCGGCGCCGGCAACGCCGCCCGACGCCGGACGCGCGCCGGCCCCGAGCGTCGCACACAGGTCTACCGCGGTGAGCTGACCAGCGCGGTCAGCGCACTGCTGCTCCTGGCGCTGATGTTCCTGACCAAGTGGTACGGCGTGGCCGGGGTGCCCGACCCGTCCGCCGCGCGGCCGGCGGTCTCCACGGCCGAGAACGCCTGGAACGGCCTGGCCGACGTCCGCTGGGTGATGCTGGCCACGATCGTCGTCGTGCTCGGCTCGGTGCGGTCCTCACGCCTCACAGCGCGCCCACGGGACCCGGACGGACACCAGCCGGGTCATGCTGGCCTTCGGGGCGCTGACCTCGGTGCTGCTGTTCTACCGCGTGCTGATCGCGCTCCCCGAGCCCAGCCGGGTGATCGACCAGAAGCTCGGCGCGGTGCTCGGGCTGGCCTGCCGCCTGGGGATCGCGCTCGGCGGGCTGGAGGCGAGTCGGGGAGCAGCGCAGCGTCACCGGGACGGTCGCCGCCCACCCGCGCCATCGCCGCCTGCGCCGCGGATATCGTCGTGCGCGATGAGCTTTCGCACCGAGCGCGCTGCGACGGGGGAGATCATCGCCGCGGTGGGGGCGTCGCGCTCGCGGTGTGCATGTTCCTGCTGCCCTGGTACGGCCTCGAGCGGGCCGGCTCGAGCGAGCGCTGGCCAGCCTCGGCGCGGCGACCACCGTCAACGGCTGGAACGGGCTGACCATCAACCGCTGGCTGATGCTGGTCACGATCCTGTCGCCCTGGCCCTGTTCTCTCCCAGGGCGCTGTCCGGGCGCCCGGCGCTCCCGGCGTCGCTGAGCGTGCTCGCGACCGTGCTGGGCGATCGTCACCTCGCTCGTGCTGATCGACCGGGTGCTGATCGACACCCCGTTCTCGAGCCCGCTGATCGAGACCAAGTCGGCGCCTCGTCTGGCGCGTCTGCTCACGCTGCGCTGCTCGGTCGCTGCGGCGGATGACCGCCGGGGTCCGCTCGCTGCGGCGACGGAGGACCCGCCCGGTCCGGCCCGAGCCGCGCGATCCCGTCGTCGAGTCCGGCTGCCCGCGCTGACGGGCGCCGGGCGGCCGGCGCGGTTCCTAGAATGGGCGGCCATGCTCGACCGCGAACAGGTGCTGCACGTGGCCCGTCTGGCCCGCCTGGCGCTGACCGAAGCCGAGGTCGACCGGATGGCCAGCGAGCTGTCCAAGGTCCTCGACCACGTCGAGCGGATCCGCGAGCTCGACCTGGACGGGGTGGCACCGACCTCGCACGTGATCGAGGTGGGCAACGTGCTGCGGGCCGACGAGCCGGTCCCTGCCTGCCCCGTGAGGTCGTGCTCGGAGCAGGCGCCCGAGCCGGTCGACGGCGGCTTCGGCGTGCCCAGCCCGGGCCCGGTCAGCCATGAGCGCAGCTCGGTCGAGCTGACCGCTGCCGAGACGGCGCGCCGAGCGGTCCGCGCGGCGGGCGAGATCGACGCGGCCGAGCTGTTCGAGGCCTATCGCGAGCGCGCGGCCGACGATGAGCTGAACGCCTTCACCTGGGTGGCGGACGCGGCCCCGAGTCGCCGGCGGCTCGAGGGCCGCTGGGCGGCGTGCCGCTGGCGGTCAAGGACCTGTTCTGCACGGCCGGCGTACCGAGCCAGGCGGGATCGAAGATCCTCGAGGGCTACCGGCCGCCGTACACGGCGACCGTGGTCGAGAAGCTGGCCCAGGCCGGCGCGCCGCTGCTGGCCAAGACCAACCAGGACGAGTTCGCGATGGGCTCCTCGAACGAGAACTCGGCCTACGGCCCGGTCCTGAACCCCTGGGACCGGAGGCGCGTCCCCGGTGGCTCCTCCGGTGGCAGCGCCGCGGCCGTGGCCGCCGGCCTGGCCCCCTGGGCGATCGGGCACCGACACCGGCGGCTCGATCCGCCAGCCCGCCGCGCTGTGCGGGATCGTGGGGCTCAAGCCAACCTACGGCGCCTGCTCGCGCTACGGGATGATCGCCTTCGCCTCCTCGCTCGATCAGGCCGGCCCGCTGACCCGGAACGTCACCGATGCCGCCCTGCTGTTCTCCCACATGGTCGGGCGCGACATCGCGACTCGACCTCGCTGTCGTTTCCCGGGGGCGATCGGCACTCCGACGCGCCGAGGACCTCGAGGGGTCCGCCTGGGCGTGCCCGAGGAGCTGCTCGGCGGGACGAGAGGGCGACCGGGATCGAGCCGGGCGTCCGGGCGAGCTTTGACCAGACGCTGCGCCTGGCCGAGGAGCTCGGGGCTGAGGTGGCGCCCTGCCGGCTTCCCCACGCCCCCCATGCCCTGTCGGCCTACTACCTGATCGCTCCCGCCGAGGCCTCGGCCAACCTGGCCCGGTTCGACGGCGTGCGCTACGGGCTGCGGGTCGATGGCCAGGCGGACCTGCGAGACGATGTACAGCCAGACCCGGGCGGCCGGCTTCGGCCCCGAGGTCAAGCGCCGGATCATGCTCGGCACCTACGCTCTCTCGAGCGGCTACTACGAGGCCTACTATGGCGCCGCGCAGAGGGTGCGCACCAAGATCGCCGAGGACTTCGCGCCGTGTTCGAGCGCTTTGACTTCGTCGTCACGCCCACCAGCCCCTGGGTGGCCTTCCCGCTCGGCTCCAAGACGGGTGACCCGCTGGCCATGTACCTGAACGATTTCTGCACGGTGCCGATGTCGCTGGCCGGAACGCCCGCGATCTCGCTGCCCTCCGGTCTCAGCGACGGGCTGCCGGTCGGCTTTCAGCTCGCCGGTCCGGCGTTCAGCGAGGACCGGATGCTGGACGCCGCCTACGCGCTGGAGCGTGCGATCGGCTTTGACGCCACGCGGGGCGCGGCTGTGAGCGGCGACTGTGAGCCCGTCATCGGTCTGGAGATCCACGTCCAGCTCAAGACGCGGACGAAGATGTTCTGCGGCTGCGAGCTGTCCTTTGACGATCCGCCCAACACCCACACCTGCCCGGTGTGCCTCGGCCTGCCGGGGGCGCTCCCGGTCCTCAACGCGCCGGGCCGTGGAGTTCGGGATGATGATCGGGCTCGCACTGGGCTCTGAGATCGCCCCGCGCTCGCTCTTTCACCGCAAGAACTACTTCTATCCGGACTCGCCCGAAGGGCTACCAGATCTCCCAGTACGACGTGCCCGCTGTGCAGCGGCGGACGCCTGGGCGAGGTGCGCATCCACCGGGTGCACCTCGAGGAGGATGCGGCCAAGCTCGTGCACGTGGGTGAGAGCGGGCGCATTCACGGTTCGGACCGCAGCGTCGTCGACTTCAACCGCTGCGGAACGCCGCTGGTTGAGATCGTCACCGAGCCCGATCTGCATTCGCCCGAGCAGGCCCACGAGTGGCTGATCCTGCTGCGCACGACGCTCCGCCAGCTCGGCGTCTCCGACGTGAAGATGGAGGAGGGCTCGCTGCGCGCGGACGCCAACGTCTCGATCCGGCCAGCGGGGAGCGCTGAGCTCGGGAACCAAGACCGAGCTCAAGAACATGAACTCGTTTCGTTTCCTGGAGCGCGGCGTGAAGGCGGAGATCGAGCGGCAGACGGGCCTGGTCGAGGCCGGCGAGGCCGTGGGCCAGGAGACGCTGCACTTCGATCCCGGCTCCGGCAGGCTGACCTCTCTGCGCTCTAAGGAGGAGGCCCACGACTACCGCTACTTCCCCGAGCCCGACCTCGTCCCGCTGTTGGTCGATCCGGGCACGCTGCGCTGAGACCGCGGCGCGGCTGCCCGAGTTGCCGATCGCTCGTGCGCAGCGCTTTGAGCGCGAGCTGGGGCTGGCGCCGACCGGCGCGGGAGCTGGCCTTCCGCCGCGAGCTGGGGGACTACTACGAGCGCGCGCTGGCCGCCGCGGACGACGGGGCCGGTGCGGCCGTAGCCTTGGCCAACTGGATCCCGTAGCTCGTGCGCGCGGATTGGCTCGGACGCCGACCCAGCCGAGAGCAGAGTCACGCCCGGAAGCGCTGGCCGCGCTGGCGGCGATGGTCGGCAAACGCGAGGTCAGCCGCGACGCGGCGCGGGAGGTCCTGATCACCTGGTCAAGGAGGGCGGTGAGCCCAGGGCGATCATCGAGCGCGAGGGACTGGGGCGCAATCGCCGAGCGGCGGCAACGAGCTCGGAGGAGCTGGTCGATCGCGGCACTGGCCGTCCGACCCCGCCGCGGCCGACCAAGCTGCGCGAGGGCAATATGAAGGCGATCGGCCCGCTCGTCGGGTTCGTCATGCGCGAGACCAAGGGCCGCGCGGACGGGGGAGAGGTCACGCGCCTGATCCGAGAGCGCGTGAAGCTGCTTTAAAGCGAAAAGAGCCGCGTGGGCTTCAAGCCACGCGGCTCATCTCAATTCGCTAACTCAGGCTCAGTCCATACGGCGAGAGAGAACCCGGACCACGGCACCGGCGCCGAGAAGAGTGGCGCCTCCGACTGCCAACAGGATCGCATCGAGCCCGGTGAAGGGCAGCGTACTCGCGGCTGTGGCGTTGGTGGTGTTCTGGGTCTTACTGGCCGTGACAGAGCACAAAGCCGGCGTGTTGTAGCTTCCGCAGGTTGAACTGCCCCCAGCGAAAGCAGATGCTGGCGCCATCAGAGCGAAAGCTATGACGAGCGCGAGAACGCGTTTCAAAATGTTGCCCTCCTTGAATCCTTTCTGGCCAAATCCGCTAGCTACTGCGGTTCACCCCGAGCGTCAATCTTACAACAACTATCATCAGACCTACAAGAGGTGACTTTTTCTCCTCTTTTCTTGGCTGCAGCTACGAGACGCCGCCGTCTGTGATCGTTGCTCCTCATCGCGCGATTTCGAACAGCGGCACGGCCTCGGCGTAGGTGAGCGGACGAGCCGAGAAGACCCGCTGGAGGCCCACCTTGATCGGGGGCTGGCGGTTGTTGATGGAGTAGGCGTGGCGCAGGGCCCGGGCCGCCGACGCGCGTTCGCCGAGGGCGGAGTCGGCCAGCCCGGTTCCGAGCCAGGGCAACCAGGACCCCGGTTCTCGATCGATCGCCTGGGCAAAGCGCTGCCGGGCGACCAGGTTCTGGGCCTCCGAGAGGGCCAGCAGGCCGGCCCGGGTTCCGGCATCGGAGTTCAGCGGGTTTAGATCTGCGGCTAGTTGAAGATCGTGGAGCGCTGCCGCGGGGTCACTGGCGCCGATGTCGCTGGCCATCGATACCTCCCGCACAGAGAGGTAGGGCAGCGTCAGAACAACCGTGACGGCGATCAGTCCGACCACGGCCGCAGCCGTGACGACGACGCGCGCAGCACGGCGAGGGCGCGGCGGGGGAGCCGCCTCGGGCGCCCCCTCAGACGACGGCTCGCGGGCGAGCGCGCCGGCCATGGCCAAAAAGCCCAGCGCGGGTCCGGTCAGGGCCGGGATCTCCCAGAACCAGTCGACCGAGCCGTGAACCAGCCACACGGTCGCCGGCAGCACCGCGGCCGCGGCGGCCATCTGGGCGATCGGGGGCCCGCGCCGTCGCGCGCGCACCGCGGCCGTGATCGCGCCGCCCAAGAAGACGCTGAAGAGCAGGAAACCCACCAGACCCGTGGAGGCGAGGAGCCGGAGCTCGAGACTGTGGGTCCACAACGGCTCCTCGCGCGTGTGGCGTCGGGGGAGGTAGTAGTCCTCGAAATTGTCCTGACCGAGTCCGCCGACCGGGTGAGCGCTGAACGCGTCGAGGGAGACGCGCCAGAAGTCATAGCGGCCGCTCCCGATGGTCGCAAAATATGACCCGTGCGCGTCCTGCAGCGTGGGATGGCTGAAGCCATTCCACTGGCGCTTGACGAAGCCGACCGGATCGCCGTGGGTGGCCGCCACAGCGCCGGTCACTCCCGCTATGAGGACCGCGAGCGTCACGCCCAGACCCAGCCCGCGTCGGACTCGCGTCGTCAGCTGAGGCGCAGGCGCCAGCCTCTCGGCCCACGCCAGCAGGGTCGCGACCACGATCATCACCGTGCAGAGCACGAGCGACTCCCGACCGGCGCTACGGGCGACCACGGCAAGGTCATGCGAGGAGCCGGCACTGAACACCGCCAGCAGCTTGTGAACCGGAATCACGGCGGCGATCGTCGGCAGCAGCGCCGTGGCCACCACTCGCAGACGTCCGGGCACGATCACGACCGTGATAACGAGGATCAGGGGAAGCGTGAACAGCCAGCCGCGGCTCTGGGCGACAACGGCGAGTTGCAGCGAAGCGGAGGCGCCGCCGACGAGCAGCCCGCGAACGAGGGCCGGCAGCTCGGGTCGCGAGGCCAGGACCGTGGAGATCAGCGCGCCGATCGTGAACAGCGCCGCATCGGCGTTGAAATATCCGGTCGGGGCCTGAAGGCGCCCCTGGCTGAGGAGGGTTCCGACCTGATCGGCGGCGGCAAAGCGCGACACCAGGACGAGGGCGATCGCGCCGATGCCGAGCGCGAACACGCAAAGCGCGATCAGCGCGGACTTGGGCCGCCACCGAATCACGGCCATGAGGGCGAAGATGATCAGGTAGAGCAGTGCCCGGTTGCTGCCCTGGAGAGCCGTGCCGGGTGCCTGCGCCCAGGCGATCGAGAGGTAGGACCAGGCCACGTAGCCGGCGAAGGCGGCCAGGGCCAGCTTGACCGCGCCAGACAGCCGCCGGGCTTCGCCGCGCGCCAGCACGGCGACGACGACCAGGGTGGCGAGCGTGAGCAGCGCTCCCCAGTACCACGTGTCGGCGTCAAAGCCGCCGTTGTGAACCGCCCACAGAAGCCACAGGGCGATCACGAGCAGACCGGGGAGCAGGGCATCTGACCCGGCGGCCCGAGCTCGCAGCGGCAACCGTCCCGCGCGGATGGGCACGCGAGCGGGGGCGATCGTCATCGGCCGACGGGCAGCGGAATCAACCGCGGAAGCGAAGCAATTCGACGATGGTGAGGGCGAGGATCCTGAAGTCCAGTCGCAGCGACCAGTTCTGGATGTAGTAGTTGTCCCACTCCACGCGATCGGCGATCGATGTCTGACCGCGAAGCCCGTGAACCTGCGCCCAACCCGTGATCCCGGACTTGACGCGATGTCGATCCTGGTAGCGAGCCACGTCGCGCACGAACAGCTGAACGAACTCCGGCCGCTCGGGACGGGGGCCGACGAGGCTCATGTCGCCGCGCAGGACATTGAAGAGCTGCGGTAGCTCGTCGAGTGAGACCTCGCGCAGCAGCCGGCCAAAACGAGTCCGGCGGTCAGCGCCCTCGACTCCGCCCGGAGCGTGGCCCGAGGCGGGCCGGAACGGACCCGGGTCGGCGACCGTGGCCATCGTCCGGAACTTGACGAGATCGAACTCGTGCCCGTCCCGGCCCACACGCCGCTGACGGAACAGGACCGGTCCCGGCGAGGAGAGCCGGACGCCGATCGCGATGGCGAGCATGAATGGGCTGAGCAGCGCCAGCGCGAAGGCCGCGAAGGTGCGATCGAAGGCGTGCTTGATGACGAACTGCCATCCGCGCGGATCGATACTGCGCAGAGTCAGCAGCGGCAGACCCCCGACGTGGTCCAGCGATGCGCGCTCGTTGATGGCCTCATAGAGACGGGGGACGAGCGAAACCTCGACGCCCATCTGCTGACACTCGCGGACCTTGGCCACGAGGACGTGATCGGGCTCGGAGGAGAAGGCGAGGATCACGTGGCGGGCACCGGTGAGCTGGATCGCGTTCATCAGATCCTCGGGTCCGCCGAGCACCGGAACGGCCGGGGTCGTCCCGCCGGGCGGAGAGGGCATCGGATCGGCGTCAAGGAATCCGACCGGGCGCAGCCCATACCCGCGCTCGGCGGCCAGACGCATGACGAGGTGTAGACCGATCAGGCCCGCGCCGACGATCAGCGTGGGCGTGGAGTAGGTGTCGCTCCGCATGGCCCGGCGGCGCAGCGACAGCAGCACCGCCCGCTCGGTCCCCAGATACACGACGGTGAACAGCCAGAGCCTCAGCGAGAGGGCGAGGGGATGGGGTGCGGAGAGCACCGACTCGGCGGCCACGGTGATCATCGCGGCCAGCGAGACGCTGCCCAGCACGTGGGAGATCGAGTCCAGCAACGACGCCTGGAGCCGATCCTCAACGCTGTGGCGCAGGTTCATGATCGCCAGCACGAGCACGGGGAAGACCAGCACGACCACGCGGTCGCGCCAGTCCGAACCGATCGTGGGATCGCCGACCATCGCCGGCAGGGCGGCCAGATAGAGGACGAAGATGTCGATGAAGAGCCGCAGGCCGGTGCCCGGCCGCGGATCCAGGAGCCGGCCGACGACGCCACTCGTCGCGCTCTCCAGCCGGCTCGGAGGTGCGACGAGCTTCGCGGGTGCGACCTGTGAGATTCCAGGGTTAGGAGTCATCCGCGCTTCCTCGCGCCGGAATTGCCAATGGCCAACTTGCTGTCTGTCGGAACGGAAGCACCCGCCCGTGCGCCTGCCCCGACAAGTGCTTCCACCCGGTGACGCCGTGCCTCAGATCTCGATTGAACATGGTAGCGCGAATTGGTCCGTTTTTGGAAGCTTTGGGAAGGGCAGACCTGGTAGCCAACAGGGCGGCGCGGTCGGGGACAAACGGGGTCATCTACACATGTTTCGGCCTGGGACGAACTTCTCGCAATGCGTAGTTACCGCGCATCATCGGTCAGGGTTTATCCGGACCCGGCCGTCCCCCGGCCACCGGGACGCCGATGTCCGTCCCTCCGGCCACCGGGTGGCGCCGATGTCTGTCCCTGGGGCCAATGCGTGAAACGGTGCCCCCCTGGATCATTTCGTCCATGATCACTTCAGCTCCGTCATCACCAGTACTGCTTCTGTCCGTCACCGGCACCGCGGCGCAGGCCGGCAGGGAGAGCCCTCGAATTCGTCGCTACCGGCTGGCGCGTGTGCGCCGCAGCGGGCGCCCGGCGGAGGCCAAGGGCGGCGCGGGCGGCAGTGCCGCCGCCAAGCCGCTCGGCTGAAGCCCGCTCAGGGCGGGCAAAACCGCCCAGATGGCCCCGGCCCGCGCTACGATTAAGAGCATGCATAGCGAACTCGAGAATCAGCACGTTCGGACGCCGGTGCTACGGAAGGCTGCGGCCGGCCTGGTCCTGGTCGCGGCGGCCGCGCTGGTCATACACCTGGTGGTCGGGCTGGTCGTGGCCGTCTTCTGGGTCGCTGTCGTCCTGGCGGCGGTCGTAGCCGTCCTCTGGGCGCTCAAGACTCTGGTCTGGTAAGCCGGATCAATGCAGGGCGCGGGCCTGCTCGTGATCCTGTTCTTCTTCGGCCTGGCCGGTGGCGTGGTCGGACGCGTCAAGGGCAGCTCGTTCTTCATCTGGTTCCTGATCTCGGCGTGTGTTCCCTTCATCGGCTTGCTCGCCGCCGTCTTCTATCGCTGGGATACCGAGGAGCTCCAGCGGCAGTGCCCGACCTGCCACAAGGTGGTCAAGCTGCACGATGCGGTCTGCACCAACTGCGGAACCGAGCTCGAGTTCCCCAGTGTTGCCATCGCGTCCCAGTCGAGGCTGCGCCAGGTCCGGGGGTAGCCGCGGCGCCCGGTGCCTCGCTCGGTAGCGTGGACACTCCGGGTGGGCTGGGCTGGACCGGTCAAGCCGATACGATCGCGTGCCGATGCGGGTCGCCGTCTACTCCGACTTCCCGTATCGGCGCTTTGAAGGCAGGGTTTTCGCCGATCAGGCGTTCGTCGTCTTCCTGACCGGGCTCAGGAGCTTCGTCGAGCGGCTCGTGCTGGTGGGGCGACTCGACCCCCGGACGGAGCCATGGCACTACCGGATTCCCGAGAACGTGGAGTTCGCCCCACTGCCTCATTACCCGGCGCTGGATGACTCCGTACGGGCCCTGCGCACCGTCTTTGCCGCGCTGCGACGGTTTCACCGCATCCTCGACGAGGTCGACGTTGTCCTGCTCTTCGGCCCCCACCCGCTCGCTCTGCTATTCGCCATCCAGGCCCTGAGCCGCCGCAAGCGGATCGTCCTGGGCATCCGGCAGGACTACGTGCCCTACGTCCGCAGTCGACATCCGGGCCGGCGTGGGCTGCACGCGGCGGCGAGGCTCCTCGACGCCGCCTTCCGTCTCCTCGCCCGCCGGTGTGCCGTGCTGACGGTTGGACCGGAGCTGGCGCGAAAGTATCACCGGGCTCCGCGCCTGCTGGCCACCAACGTGGTCCTGGTCCGGGCGGACGACGTAATCACCGATCAGGGAGCTCGGGCCCGCAGTGGCGGCATGGGGGGGACGGTCCTGTCGGTCGGACGGCTCGACGCTGAGAAGAATCCGCTCCTGCTGGCGGAGGTGCTGACCCGTCTGGCCGGCGAGGACCCCGACCGATGGCGGCTCACAGTCTGTGGGGAGGGACCCCTGAGACGGCCGCTTGAGCAGCGACTGGTCGAGCTCGGGCTCGCCCAGCGCGTCGACCTGCGCGGATACGTTCCCGTGGGCGACGCTTTGCGCCGCGTCTACCGCGAGAGCGACTTCTTTTTGCACACCTCGCTCACCGAGGGAGTACCGCAGGTGCTGTTCGAGGCCTTCGCCGCCGGCCTGCCCGTGGTGGCGACAGACGTCGGCTCGGTGGCTGAGGTCGCCGGGGACGCGGTAATCCTGATCCCGCCCGGCGATGCCGGCGCCGCGGCCGCGGCGATTGAGCGTCTGGCTGGCGACGAGCGGCTCCGCGCTCGCCTTACCGCGGCTGGGCTAGAGCTCGTCCGCGGCCAGACCCTGGAAGTGCAGTGCGAGCGCCTGGCCGAGTTTCTGGCCGCCTGATCAGGCCAGCGGGACGACGGGGGCCTGAGCTGACGCTTCCGGGTGCCTGATCCGGTCCGTGGTTGACGGCGCGTTGGCCAGCTTGACCAGGATCGGGCCCATGGCGAACAGGATCCAGAAGCGGATGTCAGGTCCGTCAGACAGGAAGAACAGCGTGATCAGGACCCCGACGATCGCGGCCACCAGGGCTCGAGCCAGGACCTCGAGATCGTGGTACTGGTTCACGACCGCGGCCCGGACGGCCGCCCAGGCGGTGCTCAACATCCGCCCCACGAGGGCCAGGAACAGCGCCAGGCCGATGATGCCGGTGTCGACGAGCGCCTCGAGGTAGACGTTGTGGACCACGTGCGGGTGATCGACGATCAGCGCGAGCGAGGTCAGCGCTCCGGGCCGGTTCACGTAATGGGCCTCCACAGCCAGGAAATTGTTCAATCCGACGCCGGCGACGACGTGGTCGTGCCAGGCGCGCAGGGCCACCGTCCACAGGTCGCTGCGCCCATCGCCGCTGCCGTTGAAGTCCGTGACCCGGGCCAGCGCGGCCGGATCGGCGGCAAACCAGATGCCGATGATGACGGCGAGGAGCGCGAGCGCGCCGATGATCGCCAGACGACGACGAGGGAACAGAATCAGGGCGCAGAGCGTGGCTCCGGCCATGCCGAGGATCCCCCCGCGTGACTCGGTGGCGGCGAAACCGAGGGCGAGGATCACGAGAGCGCCCATCAGGACGAGTTTCAGCAGCGACCGGCGACTTGTTGCGATCAGCGCGATGGCCAGCACGGCCGCGGCCAGGATCCCGGCCGCCAGGTAGTTGGGGTCGCCGGCGGCGCCGGTGAGCCGGCTTCCGTAGCTCTGGGCGGTCTGCAGTCCGCCCGTGACGACGCTGGCCAGGATCGCCAACACCGCTCCGAACACGAAGGCGATCATCAACAGCCGGAGATCCCTGACGGTGCGAATCGTGGTGATGAGGAGGACGAACAGCAGCAACGCCCGGGCCCAATTGAGGAGGGTGTTGAGGCCCAACGCGTGGTTGGGCGCCCAGATGATGGTCGCGGCGTTCCAGAGCAGGAACACCAGCAGGAGGGCCGGCATGGTCCAGTTGAAATCGAATAGATCGCGATACCGGACGACCCCCGAGCGAGCCGCCCCGAGCCAGGCGGCCAGGATCACGAGTCCGATCAACGAGGGTCCGATCCCGGGGAACTTGACCGTCTGAAGAAAGGTCAGGGGCACGTAGAGGATCACCGCCAGCGGCAGATCAAGCATGACCAGGGTCGCGAAGCCGAGGGCGAGGACCAGCGCCAGCCCGAGGACGGGCTTTTTGGCGAAGACGACGCCGGTGGCCAGGGCGATGGGGATGAAAACCGCAGCGGCGAGCCGGGGATCAGCTAGGTCAAGGGTCCTAGAGCGCGAGCGCGGAGCTTCGAGGGGGACCGAGCTCACCGGCTGCGCCGGCGCGCTCGCGACGACTTGGCGCGGGGCGGCTTGGCCCGCGGCACCTTCGGTGCCGGCCCATTGGGTCCCGGAGCCGAGGTCAGTTGCGAAAGCGGCTTAGGAGCGGTAAACGGGGTCCTCAGGCCCTCGGCGCGCACCCGACCGAGGGTCGTGGACATGTGAGGCCGGCCACGCTCGCCGACGACAACGAGGCCGACGACGGCGATCGGAGCGTCCTCGAGAAGGTCGCGGAGAAGTCTGAAGTCAGCACGCCGGGTCTGGCCCGGGCTGGCGACCACGAGCACCTCATCGACGTTCTTGAGGACCGGAATCAGATCGGTGGCCTGGGCCAGGGGGCCGCTGTCGATCAGGATCCAGTCGGCGAAACGCCGGGCCTCTTCGATGATCTCGGGGAGATCGCGCCCCAGCAGTGCCGCGGGGGCCGTCCCGGCGGGCAGCACGCTCACGGTCGGAAACCGCGGTGAGGAGACGATGCAGTCGGTAGCGCTGGCCGTACCGGCGACGACATCAGAGAGCCCACGGGCACCCTCGAGCGCGAGGCGAGCAGTGGCGCTGCGCCTGTTCAGATCGCAATCGATGACCAGGACCTGACGCCGCGAGATGGCCAGCGCGCGGGCGAGATGCAGGAGCGTCGTCGTTGTGCCTTCCTTGGCCGACGCCCCGGTGGCAAACAACACCTCGCCGCCGTCCGCGCGCTCCTCCAACTGGCTGACGAGGAGCTGCAGCGAGGCCGTGTAGTCGGGCGTGGCCGTCATCTCGTCCCCACCGCGCCGCAGGAGGGGATTGCGTCCGGCCGGCCGCAGGCGGGGCAGGCGAGCGCGGATCGGAACGGGGTAGAGCTCTTGGAGATCGTCGCTGTCGCGGACGCGATTGCTCAGGAGCTCGATGACGAGTGCGGCCACCGCCCCCAGGGCGAGTCCGCCGATCAGGGCGAGCAGGAGCACGAGCTTTGCCGACGGATCGGTGGGGGTCCCGTCGGCGGCGACGGTGTGGACGATCGAGAAGTTCGGATCGCTCCCGGCGAGCAGGAGATTGATGTCGGCGCGCAGCTGTTGGTCGGTCGTATCCCCCGGCGACGGCTTGGTGGGAATCGTCGGCGAGATCGCCGTGGCCCGCTGACGCAGCAGGACCCGCCGGGCGTCGAGGGTCGCGGTCGCGTAGGTCGTAGCGATGCGTGCCGCCACGCCGGGCGTGGAAGCATCAGCGGTGATGACGAGAATGTTGCTCTGCCCATTGGGCTGAACGTTCGTCGCCGCAGCCACGCGGGCCCGAGTCCATCCGCGCCCCAGGCGCCGGGCGGCGAGCGTGGCCGCCTGGGGGGCATCGAGCAGTGACGCGGCCGTCTGGATGTCGCGGGTCGGATCCGCTGAGGCCACGACCAGCGGGAGGCCCTGGGAGCTTCGATCACCCTGCTGCAGGGGCGTGAACAGGACGTCGAGGGTCGCCTCGTAAGTCGAATGGCGGACCGACAGGTAGATGCCGGCGCCGAGGATCGTCGCGATCGCCACCATCAGGACGACCCACCGGTGGGAGGCTACGGCGCGAACATATGGGCCGCCGGACCCTCGGGCAGCAAAACCTGTCGTGCTCATCGATCCCTCTTCTCGGCGCCCACGGACCTAGAATACAGGCGCCGGTGGGGAAGCTCGCAATCATCAGCCCAGTTAACTGAGCGTGACCGGCAGCCTTAACCAGATGCTACCGAGCGTCTCCATCCTCATCAACAACTGGAACTACGCCCAGTATCTCGGGCAGGCGGTCGACAGCGCTCTGGCCCAGACGTACTCAAACGTCGAGGTGGTGGTGGTCGACGACGGATCCACCGATGGCTCGTCTTCGGTCCTTGCCGAGTACGCCGACCGGGTCACCGTCATCACCCAGGCCAATGCGGGTCAGCCCGCAGCCGCCGCCGCCGGCCTGGCGGTCAGCAGCGGCGAGATAGTGATGTTCCTCGACGCCGACGATTTCCTCATGCCCACGGCCGCCGAACGGGTTGTGGCCGCGTGGCGGGACGGGTGCGCGAAGGTTCAGTTCCGCCTCTCGCTGGTCGATCGGCACGGGGCCCGGATCGGCGTCGATCCGCCGCGTACCGCGGCTATGCCCGCCGGCGACGTGATACCGCTGATCGCCGCTCATGGCTGGTATGAGACGCCGGTCACCAGCGGTAACGCGTTTCCTAGATCGCTGGTGGAGAGGGTGTTCCCGATCCCGGCGGATTTCCACAACATCGACGGCTACCTCAACACCGTGACGCCGTTCTTCGGCGGTGTGATCTCGATCGACGACGAGCTCGGCGCCTACCGGCAACACGGCGGGAATCGGTGGGCCTTCTCAGACCAGGTCGATCTCCATCGCCTGCGCCGGCGTGTACACCATGATCTGGTCAAGGAGCGCTACATCGAGCAGACTGCCGCCGCCACGGGCCGCGAGATACCGGCCCATACGGCGCTGCGCAATCCCAACCATGTGCTGACCCGCCTGGCCTCGCTGAGGCTCGCACCGGCGCAGCATCCCGTGGCCGGTGATCGAGTCCGATCACTGGTCCGCGCCGGCCTTGCCGCCCTCCGGACCGACCGGACCCTGCCGTGGCCGGACAAGGCCTTCTACGTCGCGGCGCTGCTGATCGTTGCCTTCGGGCCCCCGCGCGGCGCGCGGGCGACGGTTGAGTTCACTTTTTTGAGCAAGCCACGCCCGGCCTGGGTGAAGGCGCTGGTGAACCTCGCCCGCAAGGTCCGGCGAGACTCATAACGGCGTTGCGTTCCGCGGCACGAACAGGCTGAGCCCGCCTCGGCGGCAAGCTCAGCGAAACGAGGCCACTATGTCCCCAAGCTCGACAACCGTGTCTCGCGAGCTGAGAAAGACTCCGGCCGCGGCTCCGATGACGCCGGCGCCGGTGATCGCCACCAGGGCGAGGGGCCCGGCGGGGATCAGCAGCCTGGCCGGCGCAGCCAACAGGGCCGCCCCCAGAGCGGCCGCCGCCGCGGGCCACATGGACCGCAGCATTTCGCCCCAACTCGCCTTGAGCACGCGGTTGACCAATTCCAGGCGGGCGATGCTGTAGACCACGCTGAGGATCAGGTGCACGGCGGCGACGGCGGTGATGCTGTACGGCGCGGCGAGCACGAAGCCGATGATCAACATCGCGGTCAGCGGAACGTTGAGGGCGAGCAAGGTCCCGGGCCGTCCGCGCGCGGAGAACAGATCACCCGAGGCATATCCGGGCGATGTGACCCCACTGGCCAGCGCGATCAGGATCATCGGACCCACGGCGGGCGCCCACTTGGCCGAGAACAGCACTCCGATCACGTCGCGCGCGGAGAAGGCGAGGATCACCGCGGCCGGGAAGCTGAACACGGTGATCATGCGCAGGGCGCGCAGCATCACGGGGATGGTCTTGCCCGGGTCGGTGGACTGGGTCTGCGCGTAGACGGGGAAGGCCACGGAGGAGAACATCCAGAAGAAGCCCGTGAGCATCAGCTCGGGAAGGCGATACCCGACGCTGTAGTAGCCGAGTGCCGTCGCCCCCCGGATGTGGCCCACCACGACGTAGTCGCCATCGGTGCCGATCGCGTTGACGACCTGCAGAAGCGTGTAGACCGTGCCGAAGCCGAGAAGCGCCCGGGCGACCGCCCGGTCAAGCCGGAACTTGGGCCTCACCCGGGCGTAGTACCAGAGGAGCGCGCTGCTCACCGTCTCGCCCGCGAGCAAACCCGCGACGAGGCTCCACGCTCCGGCACCGGCCACCGCGAGCACGATCGACACCGCCGCCCTGACCACACCACTCGTGATGACGGCACCGGCCCGCTTCCCGAAGGCCAGGTCACGCTGGAGCACCGCGTTCTGGACCTGGCCGACACCGTGGATCGGCAGGTACAGAAACAGGGCGCGAAACAGAAGTACCTGGTGTTGGAGATGGAAGAACCCGGCCACCGTCGGCGCGGCGGCAATCCCGATCGCGGTGAGCAGGAGCGCCATCGCCATGTTCAGCGTGAACGCGGTCCGGACCCGACCGGTGATCCCCTGCTCCTGCTCGTAAACGAGGGCCGCGCCGAGCCCGAGGTCAAGCGCGACCTCGAAATAGAGGATGAGAGCCATGCCGGCCGCGACGGCTCCGAACTGTTCCGGGGCCAGCAGCCGGGCGAGCACGATGGTGCTGACGAACACGATCACCTTGTTGGCGCCGTAGGACGCCGTCGCCCACGCAAACGTCCTCGTCGCGCGGCGCAGCATCGACCCGGACGGCGAGCGCGGCTCGGGCGCTTGCACCGGGGACTCAGCTAGATCTACCGACTGGCCAGTGGCCTCAGGGCGGGCGCCCTCGGGGGCGCCAGGCCGTTCCTGCTCTTCAGACAGCGGGCCTCCCAGGAGCTCGGCCTAGTGAATCGGAATGCCGTCGTACGGTAGCGTGCACCCCATGATCCGCAACCCGAGGCGCCGGGACCGTTTGCTTGTCCTCGGGTGGCACAACGTCGAGCAAACATGGAGCTTTCCGGCGACGCCGGGCGCGGGCGTCAAGGGGTTGGAGAGTCAGTTCAAGCTCCTCTCGCGCTACGCCAATGTTGTTCCTCTGGCGTGGGCGTTGGAACGTTTAAAGCGGGGCGGCGGATTGCCCCAGCGCGCCGTTGCCGTGACCTTTGACGACGGGTATCTGGACACCGTGACCCTGGCCCTCCCTCTGCTTGACAGCTACAAGCTCCCGGCCACGTTCTTTCTCGTTCCGGAGTTCCTGTCAGACCGCTCACGGCCGTGGTGGGAGGAACTGGGCTGGGCTGTCATGTCAGCCACCGCTTCCTCCGTGCAATGGCGTGAGCGCAAATACGCGCTGACCGATCGCACGTCGCGGCGCAACACGTACACGAAGCTGACCACGCTCCTGCAGTTCCAACCGTCGGCGACGCGGCGCGAGGATCTGGCCGAGCTCCGAGGACTGCTCAAGCCCACCGGCGACCCTCCCAACTTGATGATGGGTTGGGACCAGGCCCGGACGCTGGTCAAGCGTGGCTTTGATGTGCAGTCCCACACCGAGTCGCACCCGGTGCTCAGCATGGAAACCGCCGAGCAGCAGGGGCGCGAGCTGCAGTCCGCCCGGGACGAGCTCGAGAGTGAGCTGACGATCCGGATCTCCAGCGTCGCCTACCCGCACGGGACAACAGACCATTACAACGCCGACACGATCGAGGCCGTCGGCAGCGCCGGATACGAATGGGGCCTGACCACCGTGGAGGGCTTTTGCTTTGCCGGTACCCCGGAATTCGAGCTACGTCGCTGCATCACCTACCCGCAGCGGGGGGCGAGAGAGATCTTCAGCCACCTGCGCCACGTGCTGCGTACCGACTAGGGCCTCGGGTCCGGCCCGGGAGAACGCCTGGCGGTGCCTCGAGCCTCAGCCGGCCGCCACGCGCAGGTCCGGCCAGGGAATGGCCTTCATGTCGTAGTAGTCCCATTTCAGGCCGCCGGCGCCGTAGGGACTGGGCCCGCTGCCGCCCGGCTCGCCGTTGCTTGACCCTTCAAAACCGATCGCGAAGCGACTTCCGGCGCTGTCGGTGACGAACGCCCCGTAACGCTTGAGCGCGAAGCACACCGCCTCCTCGATGGGCTGCGCCCGATCGAAGGCGCAGTTGGCGCCGGGGGCGAGAAACACGTGAGCACCCTCGGGCAGACAACCCGATCCGCTCTTGGTGCCGTCGCTCTTGATGGCGGGCGCCATGTAGGTGGAGCACGTGAGATCGGTGCCGATGTGCAGGGCGTGGGGGATAGCGTCGGCGAGGGCGCAATCGCTCTGAGATGCGCATCCGCCGGACGTCACCGCTCTCCGGGCTTCAAAGATCCGGACCATGCCGTACAGATGGGAGAGACCCGAGCCGGTCGCGCCGGCCGATTGACCGTCGCCGTCGAGGCTCGTCACGTCCCCCCAGCCCACTGACAGCGACCCGTCGCCGGTCAGGGCAACGGTTCCGTCTGGGTGGGTGGCCACCGACCACAGGTCATAGACCCGGCGTGAGGAGTAGTCGATGACAACCATGGCGTGGTCGCTGCCCGGGGACGGCTTCCAGCTCGGGTTGACAGCGATCGACTGACCGGCCAGCGGACACCGGCCCCAACTGGTTTCCGTGCAGGTGATCGCGTGGGCCCCGCTGCCGGCGGCGGCATCGAACACGGTGGTCCCGTACTCAGAGAAGTCCGCGTTGTGCGGACCCTGAGCGAGGAGTGCGCTGACCGTAGCGGTGTTGGGGGCCGGCGAAGCCCCGGCGGCCATGGGGATGTTGATGGCCGCCGCGGCCGACTGGTTCGCGGCGCAGAACGGGGTTCCCGAATCGGGAGTGAGAGATGAGTGGCAGGGACCGCCCGCCGTGACGGCCGCGTGAGCCACCGGAGCTCTCGCGATCGTGTAGGTGACGGTCAGCTGGGGAGCGGCCCGGCCCTTACGGATCAGACGCTGCCCGCGACGCCGGGTCGATCGAGTCTGGCGGGCGAGGAGCGCGACCGGACGCGTCGTCGGTGAGGCAGAGCTCGTCCCGGCCGGGACGCGGACGCCGAAGGCCGTGTCCAGCGCCGCCTTGAGGAGGTGCACCGACCTGATGTTGGCGGTCAGCAGACTGTTACGAGCCGACCCCCGGGCTGTCCGTCGCTTGGCCCTGGCCGACGCCAGTCGCAACCTCCGCGTCACCACGCCGCGGCGGGTGAACAGCAGCAGGCTTCCCGGCCCCAGGCTCTGGATCTGGGAGCGACGCCGCGAGCCGGCCGGACCCGTCGTGGAGAGACGGAGTGTCGCCACCCGGAGCCGAGCTTGCTGCGGCAGTTTCTGGGTCGGGAACACAAGCCAGAGCTGGCGCGTGGAGCCGTTGTAGGTGACCTTCGACGGGCGGATCACGCATACGTCGCGCCCGGTTCGCGCCGGACACCCGCTGGCCAGCGCCGATCCGGTGGACAGCTGCAGGGCAAGGAGGAGCAAGACCAGTCCCGCCGCGCGCGAGACCGTGGAGGAAACGGTCATTGGCTCCGGATCGCCGTGGGCTCTCCAGGCCAAGACCCATCGGGACCAGACTGGACGGATGTTCGACCCCCAAGAGGGAGCTTTTCCGAGCTTTGGTGGGTAATGGAGACCGATCCGTCACGGGCGGGCCCGTGAGAGCCGGTCGGTTATCTTGAGCGGGCTCTCATGCGCCCGGCCCGTCCAGTCACTGCCCTCGCCGATGCCC
Source organism: uncultured Solirubrobacterales bacterium (assembly GCA_963849455.1). Classification (GTDB taxonomy): domain Bacteria; phylum Actinomycetota; class Thermoleophilia; order Solirubrobacterales; family Solirubrobacteraceae; genus Palsa-465. The sequence goes on from CAWKHE010000005.1 coordinate 913,087, forward strand.
ATGCCGGCAGCGGACAAGCGGACCTGACCGCCGCCGTCGAGCGCCAGCCGACCCGCGTACTGGTCGTCATCGACTCGCTGCGGCTGGGGGGAGCGGAAAGCGTGTTATCGACGCTGGCCCGAGCCGCTCCCCATGGCCACTTCACGCTCGAGATCGTCTCGCTCAGCCCGCCATCGGACCTGACGACGGCGATGCTCGGCACGCTCGAGGCGCAGCACGTTCGCACCCGCTTCCTCAATTTGCCGAGACTCGCGCACCCCCGGGCCCTCCCGGGGCTGATGCGCGCGATCAGGCAATCGGGGGCCGAGGTCGTCCACGGACACCTGGAGGACGCGACGACGCTTGTCCCACCCGCCGCGGCCCTGACCGGCCGAGGCTCGCTGTGCACGTTTCATCACATGGCCGTGCCGCTGGCGCGCCGAGCCGCCCTCAAGGAGAGACTCGCGATCGAGGCGGGTGCGCGGGCCGACAAGATGCTGTTCGTCTCGCACGCCTCGATGGCCAGCTATGCCCGTCGCTACGGACAGCGGCGCAACTGGGACGTGCTCCACAACGGCGTCGACCTGCTCGAGTTCTCCCAGGCCCCGGACACGCTCCCGGCCGACCTCGGCATCCCTACCGGCGCCTCGGTCACCACGATCGTCGGCGCGTTGCGAGCCCGCAAGGGCCACGCGGATGCCCTGGCGGCCTGGCCCGGGGTGCTGGGATCTCACCCCGAGGCTTATCTGCTGTTTGTCGGGGCCGGGCCCGACGAGCCGCGGCTGCGGGACATAACGGAGCGCCTCGATCTCGGCGATCGGGTCGTTTTCGCCGGCCTGCGCCTGGATGTGCCCAGGCTGGTGCGAGCCTCGACGCTGATCCTGCTCCCGTCCAGCTCTGAGGCGCTCCCCACCGCCTTGCTCGAGGCGGCAGCGGCCAGCCGAGCCGCGGTGGCCACGGATATTCCCGGGGTCAGCGAGGTCCTCGAGCACGGGGTCACCGGGCTGACCTTCCCCGTGGGCGACATCGCCGCGCTGCAGACCGCGGTGACGCAGCTGCTCGACGACCCCGGCTTGCGAAGCACGCTGGGCCAAGGCGCGCGAGCCGCCGCCGAGATGAGGTTCGGAATGGATCTCTGGGCGAGACGGCTGGGATCGATCTACACGCACCTGGCGCGTCGGCGTCACCACAACCCGGTTCGCCGATAGTGCGGCCGCTGCGCGTGACCGTGGTCGAGTTTGCCCCCGCCGGGGGGCTATTTCAGTTCGGCTATCAGCTCGGAGCGGCGATTGCCCAGCGCGGCCACGATGTGGAGATGCTGACCGGACCCCGCCCGGAGTTCACGAGTGACGGGGCCTTTCGAGTGATCCCGACGCTGAAGACCTGGCATCCGCATGAGGGCGCCGAGCGCCCACGCGCGTTTCGCAAGCTCAGGAGAATCGGCCGTGCCGGCCAGCTGGCCGTGGCCTGGGCCCAGGTCGTGCGGCACCTGCGCCGGCGCCAACCCGACCTGGTGCTGTGGGCCGAGTGGCGGTTTGCCCTGGACGCCTGGGGTGCTGTGGTGGCGCGGGCCGCGGTTCCCGAGGCCGTGATGATGGATCTCGCGCATACGCCGCGTCCCTTCTCCGAGCAGCGGACCTCGGGGTCTTTCTACCGCGGCGGCCACGTTCTCACCGGCTCTCTGGCCGCGGCCTACCGCCGGATGGATGCCGTCCTCGTGCTCGGTGAGGCCGCCCGGCGGCAGATGCTCGACGACTTCCCGGGAGTGAGGGCCGTCCACGTGATCGATCACGGTGACGAGCGAATCCTCTCTGACGTCGCGGTTCCCGCCCCCAGTGCGACGCCGCCCCAGGCGTTGTTCTTCGGGACCCTGGCCCGGTACAAGGGAATTTCCGCTCTGCTCGACGCGTGGCGGACGGTCAGGCGCCGGCTGCCTGAGGCGACGCTGGTCATCGCGGGCGCAACGGTCGACGTAGACGTCGACGTGATTCGGCGCGTGGCCGCCCAGATGGGGGGCGTGGATCTGCGCCTGGGCTATGTCGCCGCCGACGCAGTTCCGGGGCTGTTCGCCGGCGCCCGGCTGCTGGTCGCCCCCTACCGGATCGCCAACACCAGCGGTGTCATCAGGGTCGCCCACGGCTTCGGCCGGCCGGTGGTGGTGACCGATGTGGGCGACCTCGCGGCCGCGGTCGACCACGGCCGCACGGGACTCGTGGTGGCTCCCGACGATCCCACAGCGCTGGCCGAGGCGATGCTTCGCCTGCTCGCAGACCCTGAGGAGTGTGACCGGCTCGGAGCGGCGGGCAAAGCCGAGCTTGACCGCGCCGCCGCCTGGACGACCGTCGCCGACCAGGTCCTGGAGGTGTTCAACCGGTCAGGAGCGCGGTAGGAAGAACGCGTTGCTGCCCGAGTACGAGCTGTAGTCACACCACGAGTTGCGGCGATGGTCGTAGCCCCGCAGGGTGTAGCCGAGCGATTCGAGCAGCTCCTGCACGGCGAGGAAATCCTCAGACCGCTCGACCAGGACGACCGGCTGGGCCCTCTCCAAGGTCTGCCGCAGGCCCTCGAGGGCGTGCAGCTCAAAGCCCTCCACGTCGATCTTCACGAACGAGGGCTCGAGTTCGAGCTCGTCGAGCCGACGCGTCTGCACCTCGTAGCGTTGGACGCCCATCGAGCCATCTCCGGCGGCCAGATTCTCGCTCGCCCAGTAAGCCCCGGGCGCATCCTGAGCCACGAGCGTGCCCTCGCCGGTGATCGCCGCCGCCCGGTAGGTCGGCACCGAGAGGGTGGCGCGTCCGTTGACGTCGCCGGCGGCGATGGGGAGAAAATTGAAGCGGCGCAGAACCCGGCGCAGGAGCCTCAGGTCAGGCTCGTGTTCCGGGTTGGGCTCGATCGAAAGAATCGGCGCATCGTGGTAGAGGCGGAACGACAGGGCGGACTGTCCCGAGTTGGCTCCGATGTCCAGAAACAGACCCTCGCGATCGGGAAACAGGGCAAAGGCGGCGAAATCCGGATCGTGAGGGCGGCGCGCCAGGTAGCGACCGATCACGAGCGCGCGCCGCATCCAGCGGTAGTACCGCGCCTGGCCGCTGAGCGCGCGGCGCACAGAAGCCCCCAGCCGTCGCGTCAGCCGCGTGGTCATGCCGACCGCCCGGCCGTGAGCGCGAGGTCTCGTCTTGACTGATCGCCCAGGGCCGAGGCGAGCATCTCGGCCCAGCGGGCCCGGAGGACCTCGGTCGAGAAGCTGGCCTCGACATAGCTGCGTCCGGCCCTCCCGATGCGCGCAGCACGGTCGCGGTCCTCGGCCAGCTCAGCCGCGCAGCGAGCGAACTCCGGAGCGGAATCGGCCATCAGACAGTGCTCGCCGTGCTCGACGCGCAGTCCGGCCAGGCCGTTACCGGTCGAGACCACCGGCAGGCCGAGCGACATGGCCTCGAGGACCTTGGTCTTGATGCCCTTGCCGGAGCGAATCGGCGCCAGGAAGGCTCGATGCCGGCTGAGCTCGGTCTCGAGGTCAGGCACGTAGCCGCGGAAGGACAGGCCGGGACGCAAGAGCTCGGCGCGCAACGGCTCCGGGCAGTAGCCGATGGTGTGCAGGCAGAAGTCGGGCACGAGGTCTCGGATCCCCGGCAGCACCGCCGCGGCGAACCAGCGGATCGCCTCGGCGTTCGCGTGGTAATCCAGACCGCCGACGAAAACCATCGACGCGCCGGGGTTGTCAGCGACCTTGGCGGAGGACAGACTCACGTCCACGGCCATGGGCAGCGCGAACACACGCCGCTTGGTCTCCTCCGCCAGCGCCTCGGCCTCGTCGCTGGCCACGAGCGAAACCCCTGCCGCGCGTCGTGCGACATCCAGCTCGCGCTGCCTGAGCACCGAGGCCTCGCGGGCCAGGGCCAACCCGGCGAGCCGAGCCGAGGCAGCACGCGCGGCCCTCGGCAGCCAGGCCCCGTAGTAGCCAAGCAGGGCAGACATGTCACCGCGGTTGCGGACCATGCGCTGATACCGATCGGAGAGTCGGTCATCGAGGTCGATCACGTAGGGCAGGTCCAGTCGCGAAACGAGGGGTGCGGCCCGGATCATGTCGGCGACCACGAGGTCAAACTGCCGCTCGGAGACGATTCTGCGCAACTCGCGGGTCCCGCGCCGGGACGTGAACAAGCACTCGTTGAGGCTCAGACGCCCGCGGCTGAAGTAGCGCAGCGCGTTGAAGACGATGCCGGCGAACCCGGGCACTGGTATCTGATGTGTCGGGAGCCCGGCCATGGCGGACGCGGGGGCCTCGAGGGTCCCCCGGCTTACCACGGCCACCTCTACCGAGTGCCCGAGCTGCTGCAGGCAGGTGACGATCGTGGCCAGCACGGCCTTGCGTCCCGAGCGCCGACCGCCGGGATCCCGTGTGCAGACGACGAGAATGCGCAGGGACTTCAGGGTGACGCCCGGATGCGATTCGTTCATGGCTGGCTGCGCTGTGGCCGTCTCACACGCCGGCTCTCGCGGCCCGGAGCCTACCAGCGCGTATCGCTGGTCCTAACCGCCTGCGCATTGACAGTTGGAGGCGACATGAAGGTGAGACCAGGGGATGTTCTTCATGTCGTAGTAGTCCCAGGCGAAGCCGGCCTTGCTGTACACCGCCGGGATGTCGTTGGCCCCGTCGCCCTGGAACCCCATTGCGAACGGGGAGCCGCCGGTATCGGTGTCGTAGGCGCCGTAGCGCTGCAGCGCGTAGCACACGGCTTCGGAACCGGCCGGCGTGACCGTCGAGCAGTCGGCCGACGAATCCAGGAACACGCGGGCGCCTTCCGGGATGCAGTTACCCGAGCTCTTCCCGTCGCTCTTCACGGCCGGATACCGGTATGCGCTGCACGTGTATTGGCTGGAGAAGTGCAGGGCGTGGGGGATGGCCGTGGCCGGCGTCGATTCGGCATTGGCCATCTCCGCCATGCGAACCATGCCGAACAGATGGGAAAGACCACTGCCGGTCGCGCCGAGGCTCTGGCCGGTCCCGTCGAGGCTCGTCACCCCACCCCAACCGACGGAAAGGGTGCCGTTGGAGACGGCCAGAGTGCCGGCTGACGTGGTCGCGGCGTCCCACAGGTCATAGACCCTGCGCGAAGACTGGTCGACCACGACCAGCGCATGATCGCTGCCCCAGGACGGGTGCCAGGAGGGATCGACCGTCACGGTCGTGCCCTCGAGCCCGCATGTGCCCCAGCTGGTCTCGGTGCAGTGCAGCTTGACCGAGGTCGTGCCCGAGCTGGCACTGTCGACCGTGGTCCCGAACTCCGAGAAGTCAGCGTTGTGCTGGCCGCTGTTGATCTGGGCGACGATTCCAGCGCTGTTGGAATCAAGGGCCGGGGAGGCCGGGAGCGGCTGGTTGACCGCACTCGGCGCGGACTGACCGGCGAGGCAGAACGGCACTCCAGTTGTCGGGCTGAAGCTCGAGGCGCACTGGCCCGTGCCCGAGGAGGGGGACCCCGACGAGGAACCGGAACTGGATCCAGATGAGGAACCGCTGCCGGACCCTGACGAGGAACGGCTGCCGGACCCTGACGAGGAACCGCTGCCGGACCCTGACGAGGAACCGGAGGGGGGAGCTGAGGAGGGAACGGTGTAGGTCACGACGAGCCGGGGCGCGATCGCCTGTCCGGCTTCGCGCGCACTGAAGTTCACCGCCCGGGAATTGGCGGCCGCGCGGACGCGAAACGACGTCACCGAAGCCACCTTTATGTAGCTCGGGGTGGTGATTGGCGCCGACACCCGGGAGTTGCCCGAGATCGCTCCCGACGAACCGGCGGCGGTCAGATCCAGCGGACCCTCGTTGTTCCAGGTGCAGCTGACCTGCGGACATTGCCCGGCCGAACTCGTCTCGCGCACGAGGATGCCGCGAGGTGCCGCGGTGGTCGCCCAGAGCTGAAGCGTCGCTGACTGCACGGAAGCCCCGGCCGGAAGCTGGGCGGTGGGGAACGTCAGCCAGATGTGACGGGTCGTACGGTTGGCCGGATCCTCGTAGGACTGCAGGGTCGAAGTTGAACCAAAGTTACGCGCCGGGTGGAGCTTGTCGGTATACGTCTCGGCACTGACCGGAATGGTGCAGGTGTTCGTACCCGCGCTCGTGGGGCACGTGGCCGCGGCCGCTGACGCCGTGCCCACGGCTTGCACGACGAGGACCGGCAGGACGATTCTGAGCAGGCCGAGGCGAACGTATTTCATTTCTTGGGGGACTCCTTCACGGCAGGGCGGTTCGGGGTGAGCACACGCGCGGACCCGATCGACTGGGTTCGATCATCCGGTGGGCCTCCTCCGGCCCTCGGTTGTTCGGCTTGGGAACCGGGGAGGGGGGAGATTCGCCCGGCTGACTGGACGGATCGACGAGTACGCGGGGGCGCGAGCTAAGTCGGCTTACGGTGGGTGGGACGGTCTTCTCGATTTGGCTTTGTGGATGGCCCCCACAGAACCTCTGCCCCAGGACGGTCTCGCGTCTTTCGGCGTGAGTGTGCGCGGCGCGAATGCGCCGGCGGTCGTGGATAAGAGCTGGCCCACCGGCCGGGGGCGCCATACTGCGCCGGCGCCGGCCGGTGGACCGATAACCAGATCAAGACGCCTGCGCTCGATCTCCCGAATCGGCACTGGCGCTCGATGTCACATTCACGGCTTCCCACGCGTTCTGGCCGCTAAACATCGAGTTGAGGCGGTGCCATTACCCCGAAATAGCGGGTAACTCACGGCGGCAGTTGCTCCGGATTGGAGGGCAAAGGACGGCCGGCTGACCGGGCTCATCCGGATCACGCGAGTCTCGGAAAGGGATTTCGACGGTGACTGCGGCAGGGCTATCGAACGAGGGTCGCTGCTAATCTCGATCGCCCTCGCGCGCGGGGATTTGTCCGCGTGCTCACCCGCTGATTGGCTGACAAGGAAGGCAACGGATGCGCGCAGTCGACGCCCTGATGGAATGCCTCAAAGCTGAGGGCGTGGACGTCGTCTTCGGCCTCCCCGGCGGGGCCAACCTCCCCACCTACGACGCGTTTTACGATGCCGGCATTCGCCACATCCTGGTCCGGCACGAGGCCGGCGGCGGGCACGCGGCCGAGGGCTACGCCAAGGCCACCGGACGGGTGGGCGTTTCACTGGGCACCAGTGGCCCTGGGGCGACCAACCTGGTGACCCCGATCTGCGACGCGATGATGGACTCGGTTCCCGTCGTGTTCCTGACCGGTCAGGTGCGCACCGAGCTGTTGGGCACCGATGGCTTCCAGGAGGCGGACACGATCGGCATCACGATGCCGATCGTCAAGCACAGCTTCATGATCCAGCATCCGCTGGAGATCCCGCGCTCGATCCACGAGGCCTTCCACATCGCGCGAACCGGTCGTCCCGGGCCGGTCGTGGTCGACATCCCCCAGGACCTGAGCCGCGCTGACATTCCCTACGAGCCCGTCGATGACGTCCACCTGCCCGGGTATCAGCCCACCACCGAGGGCAACCAGAAGCAGATTCGCCTCGCGGCCAAGGCGCTGGCCAACTCGCGCCGGCCGGTGATCTACGCCGGCGGTGGCTCCGTCGGCGCCTCCGCGGAGTTGACCGAGTTCGCGACCAGCGACCGCTTCCCGGTCACGTGCACGATCATGGGTCTGGGCGCTTTCCCGGCCCCCCACGCCCAGTGGCTGGGCATGCTCGGGATGCACGGGCTGCGGGCGGCCAACTATGCGATCGACGAGGCGGACCTGGTCGTCGCCGTCGGGGCCCGCTTTGACGATCGCATCACCGGCAAACTGTCTGAGTTCGCCCCGCGGGCCAAGTTCATCCACATCGATGTCGACCCGGCGGAGATCTCCAAGAACGTCGCTGCCCACATCCCGATCGTCGGAGACGCCAAGAACATCCTGGCCCGTCTGACCGCTGAGTATCGGGCGCTGGCCGCAGAGCCCTCGCGGCTGGAGGAATGGTGGTCACGGATCCATACCTGGCAGGAGCGCCATCCCCTGCACTACGTTGACTCCGAGGACGCCGAGATCAAGCCCCAGTACATGGTCCAGGCGCTGTACGAGGCCACCGGCGGCGATGCGATCGTGACCAGCGACGTCGGTCAACATCAGATGTGGACGGCGCAGTACTACAACTTCCCCCAGCCCCGCCGCTGGATCAACTCCGGTGGACTGGGCACGATGGGCTTTGGCCTGCCGGCGGCGATGGGCGCGAAGGTCGGCTGTCCCGATCAAACCGTGGTCTGCATCGCCGGTGACGGATCGGTTCAGATGAACATGCAGGAGCTGGCCACCTGCGCCCAGGAGGGGATCGACATCAAGGTGTTCATCATGAACAACGGCTACCTGGGGATGGTGCGTCAGTGGCAGGAGCTGTTCTGGGACCGGCGCTACAGCCAGGTCGACATGGGGCGGTTCCCGGACTTCGTCAAGCTGGCCGACGCCTACGGCGCCACCGGGGTTCGCCTGGAGGACAAGCGCACCCTCGTCAAGGACATGCAGGAGGCGATCGCCACCGACGGGCCGGTGCTTGTGGACGTGCGCGTGACCCGGGACGAGAACACCTATCCGATGATCGCGCCGGGAGCGGCCGCGCGGGACATGGTGGGCTAGGGCATGGGTGAACCCGGCACCAAAGAGGTCCTGTCACTGGACGATCTGGAGGCCGTGACCGGTCTGCGCACGGGCCGCAAGCACATCCTGGCCATCCTGGTCGAGAACAAACCCGGTGTGCTCACGCGGATCGCCGGGCTGTTCGCCCGCCGCGGCTTCAACATCGACACGCTCGCCGTCGGTCCCACCGACGATGAGAGCATCTCCCGGATCACGCTCACGCTCGATGGGGCGGTTCATCCCATTGATCAGGTGACCAAGCAGCTTCACAAACTGATCAACGTGCTCAAGATCCGTGACCTCGAGCCGGCCGAGACCCTGGCCCGGGAACTGGCGCTGTTCAAGGTCAACGCGGACGGGGGAGCCCGCGCCGAGGTGATGCAGATCTGCGAGATCTTTCGGGCTCGAGTGGTCGACGTGACCAAGCGCTCGCTCGTCGTCGAGGTGACCGGGACCTGCGACAAGGTCGAAGCGCTCGAGGCTCTCCTGCGTCCCTTCGGACTGATCGAGATGGCTCGAACCGGAGAGATCGCCATATCCCGCGGCCGCGGGGAAACCTGAGGCGAGCGACCGGAGACCTGGGGCGAGCGCGAGTCAGTCGCGGGAGCTCTCGAATCGATCGATACGAGTCAGCGCCGCGTCAAGCGCGTCGGTCATGCGCGAGCGCCTCCACGTCATGTGCATGGCATGGTCCACGGCCGGAACCTCTTGCACGGAGATCCGGCCGCTGCGTCCGACCTGATCTACCCGGCGCCGCAGTCGCTCGCGAAGGAACTTCAGGCCGTCGTCACCGGCGGTGAAGAGAAGTTCAATCGGCACCGACGTCGCGGCGAGCTCGTCCAGCCACCGGCCCGAGTTCGGCCGGTGACCGAGAGCGTCGAGCGCGGTCCAGACACCTAGCCGGGCGCCGCGCTCGATCCGCTTGATCTGTGCGGCCCGACCCTCGCGGACGCGGTCCCAGTCGATCTCGACTGGGTCCCCGCGCTGCCAGTAGAGCTGTGGATTGATGGCAATCACCCCCGCACACGGCGCGCTGAGGACGGTGCGTAAGGCGATCCAGGCCGAGGCGCACAGGCCAGACAGGACGACTCGGTGACCGAGTGCCTCGAGCGCTCTGGCGATCACCTCGGCGTCAGACTCTCCGCACTCGTCGTAGGGCCGCCCCGGTGCTCGTCCGGCGTCGGCCGATTCGCCCCAGCCAAGAAAATCGACGCGGACCGTCCGGCGCCCTCGCAGCGCAAGGTCACGCGCAAATTCGACCCAGGCCCGGCCGGGACCGACATGCGTCTCCGACCCGGGGTTGAGAAACACGAGCGTCACGCCGGTCGCCGCGCCCGCCGCGGGGCCGGTGAGCACGCCGACGTGGCCGAGGGGGGCGAGCTCGACGACCTCCTCCCGGACCCGGCCGCCCCGCCAGTCGATCACCGCCGAACGATCACCGTCAGCGTTCGAAGACCGGGACCGATTGAACGCCGGCGATCGATGCTCGGTCGGGGGCGGTTGCACCCAGGAACAGATCGCCCCCACGATCCCTGCCGGGACTGACGCAAACTCTGGAGCGAGCTCGAGCGCCAGCTCGCTTCCCCCGAGCTGGCGGTGATCCACCTCGCAACCGCTCTGGCGCAGGTTCGCTACCAGGTCAGACCTCGAGCCGGCCTCGTCGTCGACGATCAGAACGCGTGCCTTTTCTTCCGCTGAGGCGCTGCTCAGCCGCAGTTCTCTACAGGCCGCGAGCGTGGCCGACGAGAACACGTTGCCCGCGAAGACCTGAGTTCCCGGAGGATCAAGCGGATCCTCGTCCGCAGGGATGGTGCTCCCGAGCAGCTTCAGTTCCTTGACAAACCGGCGGCCGTCGACCGGCATCCAGGCCACGATCGATGTGACTCCGAGCGCCGCGCCGTCGAGGAGCGCGAACGTTGCCCCCAGGTGAACGCCGATGACATGCAGCTGGTCGGCGCCCCGGTCCTGCAATGCCCTCACGGCGTGCCCCAGGGTCGCCCGCCACGCTGTCACCCGATCGGGATCCCACTGATCTCCCGCCGAGTCCCCGGTGCCGTCGTAGTCAAACCGCAGCACCGCATGTCCGGCCGCGGCGAGCTGCTCGGCGAGGACGCGCAAGGTTCGATGGCTGGACCAGTAGGCGTATCCGATCGGGGCGGCGATGACGACCCCGGACGATGGTGGACGCTCTGCCGGGACGGTCAGCCAGCCGAGCGCGGGCCGGTCTTCGGCGCCAAACCACACACTCCGGGTGGCGACGGCCAGCGGCGGCTCAAGTGTCGTCTGAGGCTGATTCATGTCCGTTGAACGAGCGGCCACAGCGGCGTTGCCCGCGGTCAGAGTAGCGACCGTGTCGAGGCTTGTCAGCGCGACTACAAGCTCGGCAGGATCTGCTCACGGCGCGGCCGGAGCGTCGACTACGCTTCTGAGCATGCGTACGTCTGTGGGGATAGACCTGACGAGCCACGAAGAGGTGCGAAACAGCATCGACACCTACGGCGAGCGGTATCTGCGGCGGATCTACACGACCCAAGAGCTGGCCGAGTGTGGGCAGCGGGCGAGTCGTCTCGCCGCCCGGTTTGCGACGAAAGAGGCCGCGGCCAAGGCTCTCCGGGCACCGGAGGGATTGCCGTGGCGTTCGATCGAGTTACGCCACGGCGACAGTCGGGCTCCGCGCGTGGTTCTCAGCGATCCCGCGGCCGCTCTTGCCCGCGAGCGTGGGGTCACAGACTGGAACGTCAGTATCAGCCAGACGCGCAGTCATGCGGTGGCGGTAGTCTGGGCCGCGCCGTGACGACAGATCTCGAGGCGGAAATCCGGCAGGTGCTGAGCGAACAGGCCCGACTTGCGGTCGACGTCAACTCGCTCGGCGTCGACGATGACCTGTTTCGGGCTGGAATGAGCTCTCACGCCAGCGTGAACGTCATGCTCGCATTGGAGGACCGATTCGAAATCGAGTTTCCTGACTCGATGCTCACGCGAGGCGTATTCGAGAGCATCAGCGCGATTGGGACCGCGGTTGGCGAGCTTCGTGGGGCCTGATCCCTCGCGTTCAGCGAGGCGCTGAGTAGGTGACGGTGGAGGACGTTCCGGGGGCATCGGAAGGTCGGGCTGAGTTTCTGGCCGAGCTTCTTGACGCCGGGCTGCTGCTGGCCAGCGGCGTGCCCGGCGTCTACGGCCACGGAGCCGACTTTGAGGACGTGCGACAGCGGCTGGGCGAGCGCCTGAGCTCCGAGGCCCGGGCGCGCGGGGCCGAGCAGTTGCGCTTTCCTCCGGTCCTGCCGCGCCGCCAGCTCGAGGCCAGTGGCTACCTGAGCTCGTTTCCGCACCTCGCCGGGACCCTCTACGCGTTCGAGGGCGACGAGCAACAGGCCGCGGTGCAGGCCGAGCGGGCCGGGCGCCATGAAGACTGGAGTGAGTTCCAGAGCATGACGGAGCTCACGCTGATGCCGGCCGCGTGTTATCCGGTGTATCCGGCCATTGCCGCCCGTGGCCCGCTCGCCAAGGGAGGTGCGTTCATCGATGCGGGAGGCGCGTGGGTATTCCGGCATGAGCCGTCGCTGGATCCGGCTCGTCGGCAGATCTTCCACCAGCATGAGCTCGTCCGGATCGGGGAGCCCGATGCCGTCCTGCAGTGGCGCGATGAGTGGGCGGATTTCGGCCTGGGATTCCTACGCAGCCTCGGCCTCGAGGCCGAACTGGACACAGCCAGCGACCCATTCTTTGGACGGCGGGGGCGGATGCTGGCCGCCAACCAGCGAGGCGAGAAGCTCAAGCTTGAGCTGCTGGTCCAGATCGCGGGACCGGAGCCGACCGCTCTGGCGTCTTTCAATCATCACCGGGACCACTTCGCCTCGATCCACGGGATTGAGCTCAGCAGCGGAGAGCCGGCCCACACCGCCTGCCTCGGTTTCGGTCACGAGCGGATCGTCCTCGCGCTGCTCCGTGTTCATGGTTTCGATCCGACGAGTTGGCCGGCGCCGGTACGCAAAGAGCTGTGGCGGTGACCGCGGTGACTGCGGGGACCGCGCTGCAGGCCCCGGCGGATGACGCCGCCCGCCCCGTCTGCCTGGCGCTGGACCGGGGCGACGTCCTACTCATGTTTCACAAGAGCGATCGCGCCGCTGCGGCGCCCACCGCGATCCTGATGTGTCCGCCGTTCGGCCTGCAGGAGGCAACTTCCTACCGTGGCCTGCGTGATTGGGCACGCGCCCTGGCGGCCGCCGGCTATCCGACGGCGCGGCTCACGCTGCCCTCAACGGGTGACAGTTCGGGAGACCACCATGATCCGGTCCGCGTGCGCGACTGGACCTCGGCCGTGGCGGCGTCGGCGCAATGGCTGCGGGCGACCACAGCCGCCGCTCGCGTTGTGATCATTGGCATCGGGCTGGGCGCCCTTGTGAGCTGGGTGGCCGTGAGCGAAGGGGCCGACATCGACGACCTGGTCCTGTGGGCGATCCCGGCCGACGGACGTAGCCTGCTGCGCGAGCTGCGCAGCCAGAGTCAGATCGTCGCCGCCGCGTTTCCCGAGGACACGAGAGACGATGGCGAGAGCAACGGTGAGCTGAACGCGCTCGGATACGAGCTCAGTGCTGAGACAGTCGCGGAGCTGCACGGGACCCGGCTGGCCAACTTCCCCTTGCCGGCTCACCCGAACCGGCGCGTCTTGCTGCTGGCTCGTGACGGGATCGGGCCCCCGCAGGCAGTCCTCAAGCAACTGCAGGCCGATGGAGTGGTCACCGAGGTGGACGACGGCCGTGACTTTCAGGCCCTCACGGGCAATCCCGAGGATTCGACGCCACCACAGGCCTCAATGGACATCGCTTTTCGGTGGCTGGAGGCAGCGTCGGGTACTCGTGCGCAACACGCCACGGGCGCGTCCACCGCCGGAGCCGATAAGCGCCGAGACTCCGTGCGTGCTCAGCACGGGGACAGCGCCGTGCTCGAGACCCCGCTCTGGTTCGATGGCGCGTTAGGAGGGATCTTCGGCATCCTGACCGAACCCGCTTCGGGCGAGAGGAGCTCGGCGTGCGTGGTGATGGTCGGCAGCGGAGCGCTTCCCCATACCGGACCCAACCGCGCGTGGGTGGAGGCCAGCCGGCGCTGGGCGGCCCAGGGGTTGGCCTCGGTGCGCATCGATCTGGGCGGGATTGGCGAGTCTGGCGGCGATCAACCGAGCCTGCGCAAGGTCCGAGCTTTTTACGATGAAGCGCGCGACCGTGAAGTCCTGGCCGTCATCGACCAGCTTGATCAGCGCGGTGTAGCCAGCCGCTTCATCCTCGGGGGGCTCTGCTCCGGTGCCTATTGCGCGCTGCGACGGGCGATCGCCGATGAGCGCGTCACCGGGTTGCTGTTGCTCAACATCTATGCCTTTCTCCTCAGCGATGACCTGGTGGCCGAGCGCCAGCGGCGCGAGAGCACTGCCGCCGCCGTATCCAGGATCCGCCGTCGAAGCGCTGATTCGGGGGATCGCGGGCAGGTGGTGCGGGCGTTGCGCCCAGATCGCGCGTGGGAGCTTGTCCGCCGTCCGGCCGAACGCAGGCACCTCGACGAGGTAAAGGTGTTGCTCGAGACGCTGGACCGGCGGGGCGTGATGACCCTGCTGATCTGGTCAGGCGATGAGCCGTTGCGAAGCGCGCTGGAAACCTGGCGTGTGCTGGATCGGTTACAGCGATGGCCGAACGTCACCGCCGCGCTGCTCCCGAGTCGCGATCACATGTTCCGCGCCGGCTGGCTGCAAGCCGAGGTTCATCGCGCGATGGATGAGGCGCTGACTCGAGCGGGTTATCTCGCCCCGCAGACGAACCCCGGACATTCGCTGATCAACGAGGCGATCTCCTAGATGTCGATCCTGATACCCGTTACCCTGCCCCGATGACCGCCACCGGTTCGCTGCAGTCGGTCGTGCGCGAGATCGGTGAGCAGGTGGCCGGACCGGCGGCGGATGAGGTCGACCGTGAGGCCCGGTTCCCGGTTGAGACGGCAAACGCGCTGCGTGAGGCCGGGCTGTTGGGGGCGCTCGTCCCGTCCACGTTCGGCGGCCCGGGAGGGACGGTCGCAGAGATGGCGGGAGCCGTCTCTGCGCTGGCTGAGTACTGCGGTTCGAGCGCACTGGTCCTGGCCATGCACGGGATCCAGGTGGCCTCGGTGATCCGTCACGCCGACCCGGCGGGGATCGACCGTATCGTCCCCGGCCTGCTCAGCGGCGAGCTCCTGCTCGCCAACGCCAACAGCGAAATCGGACTCGGGGGGGACCGGCGCACGAGCATCTGCGCGCTGGAGAAGGTCGACGGCGGATTCCGCCTGCAGAAGCGAGCGGCGACCGTCTCTTACGGTGAGGACGCTGACGGCGTCCTGGCCACCGCGCGTCGGGATCCTGACAGTCCGGCGAATGAACAGGTGCTGGTCGTCTGTCTACCACCAGCCCTTTCCATGGAGCCGACCGGAGACTGGAACACGCTGGGCATGCGCGGCACCCGAAGCCGGCCCTGCCTGATCGACGCGGTGGTGGCCCCCGAGCTGGTGATCGAGGACTACGGCGACGTGTTCGCGCGCACCGCGCTCCCGGTCAGCGTGGTTCTGCTCAGCTCCGTCTGGCTTGGGCTGGCGGAGGCCGCCGGCCGCCGCGCCCACGCCATGGTTCGCGGGCAGGCGCGTCGGCTGCGCGGCTCGGCGCCCGATGCTCCCCCGCCGCCCAGCGCGATGCGCTTGGCCGAGCTCGGCGTGATCCTTCACCAGCTGCGGGCCGTCCTCACGGTCGGCGCTGAGGACTACGAGAACGCAAAAGACACAGCCGAGCTCACTTCGCTCGGCTTCGCCGGTCGCATGGACAACCTCAAGCTCGCCTCCTCGACCCTCGTTCTGGACGTTGTCAAGCGGGCGATGTCCATCTGCGGGATGGCCGGCTACGCCAATGACTCGCCGTTCAGCATGGGGCGGGTATCACGCGACGCTGCGGCCGCCCCACTGATGATCAACAACGACCGCGTCCTCACCGCCATCAGCCAGTCGCTGCTCATACGCAAGGACCTTTGATGGGCCGCAGGCTCGCGGTCCTGCACCACACCCGCTCTTTCTTTCCACTGGGTCTGCGTGACGCCGTCGGTGATGACATCGACCTGATCTGGGTGCTGGCGGATGAGTCGGGCGCCGATCCAAGCCTCCAGCGTCTCCTGAGCCGGATCGGCACCGTGGTCGATATCCGCGGCGTTGGCCTGGATGAGGCGGCCGACAGGCTGGGCGCCGCGGGGCCGGACGGAATCGTCACCTTCGTCGATGACAACCTGCGTCTGACCGCGCAGCTGGCGGATCGTCTCGGGCTGCTCTACCACAGCCCAGAAGTCGCGGCCGTGCTCTCTGACAAGGAGCGCCAGCGGGCAACCCTGAACGGCGCCGGGGTACCCGGGCCTCAGTTCTGGCCGCTCCCCGAGGCCCTGTCCCGAGCCGACCTCGCCGCCATCAGCGAGCGAATCACCTACCCGGCGGTGCTCAAGCCCGCCGAGGGCAGCGGCAGCCGTGGGATCGAGTCGCTGACCGGACCGGCCGATTTGCTCGAGCTCTACCAACCGGGGATCAAGTACTACATCGAGGAGCACCTGGCCGACAATCCGGACCGCGACCTGCGCTTCGCGAGCTACCTGTCGGTGGAGAGCGTGGTCAGCGCCGGGACCTCCAGTCACGTGGCGGTCACGGGCCGGTTCCCCCTCGCCGAGCCCTTCCGCGAAACCGGCAACTTCATCCCGGCCGCGGTTGCCCCGTCGATGCACCAGACGCTGTTCAACATCACCGACGCGGCCATCGATGCCCTCGGCATCACCACCGGCGTGCTGCACACCGAGATCAAGCTCACGCCCAACGGGCCGCGGGTGATCGAGCTGAACGGGCGGTTGGGCGGCCGACCGCCGTTTGTGCTCCAGAGCGTCAGCGACCTGAACCTGTTTCGAGTCGCCTGTCTGGTCGCGCTCGGCGACTTCGTCTCATTCCCAGGTCTGGCCGCCTGCGACGGAGTGGGCTACTGGCGAATGGTCCAGCCACCGCGGGTGACCGGGTTCGTCGGCGAGATCCGCGGGCTGGCCGAGCTCTCCCACGAGCCCTACGTGAACACCGTGCGTCTGGTCCGCCAGCCCGGAGACCCTGTTGATTGGCGCGAGGGCACCGATGGCCAGATCGTCACCGTCCGCGGACGCGTGGCCGACTTGGACGAGCTGGTCGAAGCCATCGCCGCCATCGATGAGCGAGTCGAGGTTGACTACGAGCTCGCGGACGGCGCCCCAGAGCCCGCCGCCGGTCAGTCCTACTAGCCTCTGACGCCGATGGATGAGTTGCGTCTCGAGACCTCTGAAAGCGGGTCGCACGTCGAGATCCTGCGGCGGCTCAGGGCCCGCTGCGACGAGGCACTCAGGCTCGCACGCCAGAGGGGACGGTCGCAGCTTCTCAGTCTCTCCGTGCCCGCGCCGGCGAGCGTGGATCCGTCCGCCGTCGTCGCGGCATCACGCCGCGGCGACGAGGCATGGTTCTGTTTCGAGCAGCCGGACCGTGCGGGTGCCGCGGTGGGGGCCCTGGGTTGCGTGCGCGAGCTCGAGGCCGACGGGTCCGACCGTTTTCGCATCCTGTCGCGGTGCTGGCAGGAGCTGTCGGGGACCGCGCTGACCGACCCGCCGCCGTCGGTTCCCGGCTCCGGGCTCATTGCCGTGGGCGGGTTTGCCTTTGCCGACACCGGCGCCCGGTCTCCACGCTGGCGCGACTATCAGGCTGCCTCGTTGGTCGTGCCGGAGGTATCCCTGGCCCGCTCCGGGCAAGAGGCATGGCTGACCCTCAACATCGACTGCGCGCCTGACGACACCAGTGACGAGCTGCTCGAGCGCGGGACGCGACGCCTGGCCGGGTTGCAGGCACGGGAGCTGGCGCTCCTGGATCCCGCGCCCAGCGGGCGCTATGACGTGGTCAGCTGCATGCCGCCCTCCCACTACGAACAGGCCGTGGCGAGGAGCGTGCAGCGGATCCACGCCGGCGAGTTCGAGAAGGTCGTTCTGGCTCGGGAGGTGGAGGTCCACGCTCCGCGCGCTCACGACGCCCCGGCCATGATCGGCGTCCTGCGCGAGGCGTTCGGCTCGTGCTACGTGTTCGCGGTCGGCCGGAGCGACTCGGTCTTCCTGGCCGCCAGTCCTGAGTTGCTCGTCCGCCGCGAAGGCCAGCGGGCGAGCACGGTGGCTCTGGCCGGGTCGATCCGCCGCAGCGCGGACCCGGCGGTCGATGACCACCTCGGAGAACAGCTGCTCAGCAGTGCCAAGGACCTCGAGGAGAATGAGATCGTCGCCCGGCGGATCGCCAAGGTCCTGCGGCCCCATTCCGTCTGGGTCAGTGCCGCTGATCCGGCGCTGGTCAAGGTGGCCAATATCCAGCACCTCGGGGCTCCGATCCGCGCCCAGCTGCGCTCGCCGATCGACGCGGTGACGCTGGCCGGGATGCTTCACCCCACCCCTGCGGTCGGCGGCGAGCCGACCGAAGCCGCGCTGGCGGTGATCCCGGCCCTGGAGGGCATCGATCGCGGCTGGTACGCGGGACCGGTGGGCTGGACGGACAGCACCGGGGACGGTGAGTTCTGCGTCGCGCTGCGCTGTGCTCTGCTGCGTGGCCGGGTGGCCACCTGCTACGCCGGAGCCGGGATCGTGCGCGACTCAGACCCCGCGGCCGAGCTGGCCGAGACCGAGGTCAAGCTCCAGGCTCTGCTGCCGCTGCTCGCTGGTTGAGGGCGGCTTCGGCCAGCCGGCGGTGCAGGGCGAGGTTCTCCTCCCGGTCGGTGCGGACCTCGATGATGGTCGCGCCCGGTTCGGCGCTGGCGGGCTCGAGGGCGGCTACGAGACCTCCGGGGGAGCTCGCCCGCAGGTACCGGCAGCCGTAGAACGCGGCCGCGTGCGCGAAGTCGAGGCCGTGGGGAGTCGCCACGTGCTCCTGGAAAACATCGGCCAACGTGGCCACGGGGAGGAAGTGGAAGATGCCGCCCCCGTCGTTGTTGAGCAGGACGATGGTCAGCGGAATCTTCAGCTGGCGGGCGGCGATCAGGCCGCCGATGTCGTGAGCCAGGGCGACGTCGCCGATCAGGAGCACGGTTCGGCGTCCCGTGGCCGCCGCGACGCCAAACGCGCTGGAAACGGTCCCGTCGATGCCGTTCGCACCTCGGTTGGACAGAACGCGGGGCAGGTCCTCGCCGGCGGGGAGGAACAGCTCGACGTCACGGACGGCCATCGAGGAGGCGACGAACAGCTCGTCTTGCGCCGACAGGACTTCCCCCAGCCGGCGGGCCACGAGCGGCTCCGAGAGCGTGTCGGACAGCTGCTCGTCGATCGTGGCCGAGATCGCTCGGTCAGCCTCTCTCCAGCTGGCCAGCCAGCGGGCATCACCAGGCTGTCCGGGCGCCCACCCGGTGAGGGTGGCGATTGGATCCCCAGTTTCCACCTCGGAGAGGACGGCGGCGGGGTCCTGCCAGGCCGCCTCGCGATCGAGCGCGATCTGGGGGACATCGGCCAACCCCTCGAGCCAGGTTCGCAGCGGCTTTGAGGTGGGCAGGTCACCGACGCGCAGGATCAGCTCGGGGCGGTGGACGGCGGTGAAGGCTGGGTCGCGCAGGAGCAGGTCGTAGGTGGGAACGGCGGCCGGCCCGCGGCGGGCGCCGGAGAGGGCGTCCGCGAGCAGCGGATAGCCGGACTGAGCGGCGAACCGGGCGACGGCCGAGCCGAGATCGGGGTGACGTTCATCGCGTCCGGCGACGACGACCCCGCGGGCCGGGAGCGCGCGCGGCCCGGGCGCCGCCGGTGCGGTGGTGGCGCGTTTGAGCCACGGCCGTCCGTCGGGTCGCCCCGGGACCGGGTCGGGAGCGAGGGGGCCGACGGGCACGAGCGGCTCCCGGAGCGGGAAGTTGAGGTGGACCGGGCCGGAGCGACCTTCCAGCGCCGTCCAGTAGGCCCGGCAGGCCAGCTGGCGGATCCAGCGCCCGTTGGCCGGCGTCGCGTCCTCGACCCCAACCTCAAAGAACCACTTGACCGCGCTGCCGTAGAGCTTGAGCTGGTCGATCGCCTGACCGGCGCCGATCTCCCGCAGCTCCGGCGGGCGGTCGGCGGTGAGAACGATCAGCGGCACCCGCGGCCTGCCACGCCTCGATCACCGCCGGAGCAAGATTGGCCGCCGCCGTCCCCGACGTGCAGGTGATGGCCACCGGTCGGCCCGACGCCTTGGCCGCCCCCAGCGCGAAGAATCCAGCGCAGCGCTCGTCGATATGCGACCAGGTGCGGATCCGAGACTCGCGGGCCAGGGCCAGGATCAGCGGCGTGTTGCGCGACCCGGGGGAGGTGCAGGCGTGCTCGAGGCCACAGCGGGCGAGCTCGTCGGCAAAGGCCCGAAGAAGCAGGTGGGAGTCACGGTTGGTCATGATCTGATTCGCGATGGCGACGTCACTGGTGCTCCTCCACGGCTTCACCCACACGGGGGCGAGCTGGAACCGCGTCTTGTCAGAGCTCGGCGCGGAACGCTACCGAGCCGTTGCTCCGGACATCCGCGGCCACGGCTCGGCGTCGGGGGTCGAGCCGGTGGATCTGGACGGCGTGCTGCAGGATCTGGCCGCCGTGACGCCGGATCAGTTCGTGCTCGTCGGCTACTCGATGGGCGGGCGGATCGCCCTGCACGCGGCACTGGCCATGCCCGAGCGCGTGGAGGGGCTGGTGCTGATCGGGGCCAGCCCGGGACTGGCTGTGGCGGCTGAACGGGATGAGCGCCGACGGGCCGACGATGCTTTGGCCGAGCGGGTTGAGCGCATGTCAATCCAGGAGTTCGCCGCTGAGTGGGCGCGGACGCCGGTGCTGTCCGGATTGCCACCGGACGTCCTGGCCGAGGTTCATTCCGATCGCCTGCGGAGCCAGGTTTTGGGTCTGGCCGCGGCGCTCCGCGGTCTCGGCACCGGTGCGCTGCCGTCGCTATGGGACCGTCTGGGGGACGTACGGATGCCCGTGTTGCTGGTGGTGGGGGAGAGGGACGAGAAATTCCGGGCTCTGGCGGCCCAGATGGCCGACCGGCTGCCCCAGGGGCGGGTCGAGGTCGTCGCCGGAGCCGGTCACGCAGTGCATCTGGAGGCGCCGGGACGGATCGCCGCGGTGCTGTCTGAGGTTGCTCACCCGCCAGCCGCGCCAGGCTCAGTGGGCTAGGGGCGATACCACTCGAGGAGGCCGTCTCCCAGACCTGGACCGTCGGGGATGGCGATCCTCCCGTCGTGGGCGGGCAGCGGGTTCGGTCTGTTGTCGACCATGGCCAGCGTGGCCAGACCGCAGGGTCGCATCGGTCCCAGCGCCGCTGCGGCGTGCAGGGCGGCCGCGATCCCCAGGGGCCCGTCGAGCGTCGAGGCGACAAACACCTCGTAGCCGGCGGTCCGGGCGCGAGCGGCAGCACGGATCAGCCCGGAGATACCTCCGCAGCGCGAGATCTTCAGGCAGGCGAGCTGACACACCCGAACATCGAGAGCGCCCGGGAGCGCGGTGCCCTCATCCAGCGCCAGCGGAATCGACGTCTGGTGCGACAGCGTCTCGGTGGCTTGGAGGCCCGAGACCGGCTCCTCGCAGAGCTCGATTCCCACCGGCTCCAGCATCCGCAGCGACGCCTCGGCCTCCTCCGGTGACCAGGCGCCGTTGGCGTCGACTCGGATCGCCATCTCGGGCCCGGCGGCGGCGCGGACGGCGGCCAGGCGACCGTGGTCATCGCCGATCGCGACCTTGGCCTTGAGTGTGGAGAAGCCGGCCTCTCGCGCCCGAGCCGCCTCGGCGGCGGCACCGGCGCGGTCGTCGGCCGAGATCGTCCAGTTGACGGCTACCGGCTCGGGCGACACGGCGTTCCAGCAGCTTCCAGACCGGCTGCCCGGTCTCTCGCCCGCGGAGGTCCCAGAGGGCAAGATCGATCGCGGCCAGCGCTGGGGGGACGGTGGTCAGCTCGGCGCATCGGGCCACTAGACCCGGATGCCGGTCTGAGCCGGCGCTCTGGAGCACCGGCCGGCAGGCCTCGAGCGCCTGCTCGACGTCGGCGATCGAGATCCCGTCGTAGGAGGGGAGAGGGGCAGCCTCGCCGTAACCGGTCACTCCGGCGTCGCTCTCCAAGCTTGACCAGGAGCAATTCCCGCTCGCTGACCGTCCCGTGACTGGCCGCAAACGGAGATCGCAGGGATGCTTGAACGCGCTCGTACGTGAGCCTCATCACGCCAGAAGCTATGGGATGAGACGAGGCGATCGCACCGCCGCCGGTTATCGGTCGTTGTCTACAGACCCTGGCGGGAAAGCACGACTATGCCGGTGCGCAGCAGGATCTTCACGTCCGACCACAGCGACCAGTTGGCCACGTACATGTAGTCGAGCTTGATCATCTCGTGCAACGGGATGCGGGCCGAGCCGAGGATCTGCCATACGCCGGTCATGCCCGGGGTGATGGCCAGCCGGCGTCGGTCAAAGCCGGTGATCAGCTCATCCTCATCGACGACCAGCGGTCGTGGTCCGACCAGGCTCATCTGACCGCGCATCACGTTGACCAGCTGCGGCAGCTCGTCGAGCGAGGTTCTACGCAGCACCCGTCCGACGCGGGTGATCCGCGGGTCGGACTGCATCTTGAAGATGCCCTCGGCCTCGTTCTGGGCGCGGAGATCGGTCTTGAGCGAGTCGGCGTTGGCGACCATCGTGCGCAGCTTGATGATCTCGAACAGTTCGCCGTCGCGGCCCACGCGGAGCTGCCGGAAGAACATCGGCCCCCTGGAGTCGAGCTTGATGAGCAGCCCGATCAGAGCAAAGAACGGAGCCAGGACGACCAGGCCGAGCCCGGCCCCGAGCAGGTCAAAGCCCCGCTTGACGACGGCCGACGAGCGCGACAGACCAAAGCGGGGGACACCCAGCAACGGCATGCCCCACACGTCGTCGAGCACGAGCGAGCTACCCAGGACCGCTCCCATTCCCGGGGAGATCGTGGCTCGGAGACCGATCGCCTTCGCCGCCCGGACCAGGTCGACGACACGGTTCTCGGCCACGCCGGCGGAGGACGCCACGATAAGTCGATGAATCTCGAAGCGCTTGACCAGATCCCTCAGTGACGCCTCATCGAGCTCGACGTGGCTGGCCGCCGTGGCCCCGACAAGCCGGACGCTCTTGGTGTTCTCGAGCTTGCTGCGCAGGCGCTTCGCGGTCGCGAGATCCCCCACGAAGAAGCACCGCTCCACGGGCGCGGTGCGCGCCGCCACACGGCGGGCGACCATTCGCCCGACCATGGTGAAGAAGATCAGAAACACCCAGAGCTTCAGTAGGTCCTGGGTCCCCGGCGCCCCGTTCACGATGAAGTGGCGGGAGAGCCAGACCAGCATCGTCATCAGGGTGGCCAGATTGACGAGCTTCGGAAGCTCATCGAGCGTGCTCTTGCGGATGACGAGGTCGTCCTGGTCATAGAGCCCCTGAAGCTTGGCCACCACGACGATCAGCGGCAGCACGAGCAGGAACCCGATCCGCAGCTCATACCCAGTCTGGGCGGTGATCGCGATCAGGGCGGCGACCGCGGCGGCACTGGCGTCGGCCCCGATCAGCAGCCGCCGGAAGATCCTCTCGCGACGCCGGACCACGGCCAGGGAGTCGGTCTCGACGTCGAGCCGCTCGGCTGCCCGGACGGTTTTTGCGGCAAGAGCCTGCTGGCTGGCGGATCCGTCGCCGTATTGCGCCACCCGGGCGGTGACAGAGTCCCCCGCAAACGGCTGTTCCTCGAGCGGCTTAAAGCCGACGTACGACACCTAAACGCCCCGATCTGCAGTTGCCCCACCCCGCCCATCGTGAGCGGTGAAATCGCTTCATCCGTCGAAGCGCCTCCTAGTTTACAGAAAATCGCCTGGGGTAAGAGATTTCCCCTTAAATTTTGGAAAAGCTCCGCAAACCTGCGCTTTACGGAGCTGGTGTCGCCCGGCTAACTACGTCAGCGTCTCGCGCAGCTTCCGCAGGGCCCGATAAACCCGCCCCTCGATGGTGGACAGCTTCTGGCCGGTCACCTTGGCGATCTCGGGCAACGTCAGATCCGCGCCGTAGCGCAAGGCCACCGCCTCTCGTTCCTCGGGGGCGAGCTGGCTGAGGCCCCGCTGGATCATGTCCAGGTTCTCGACGTGCTCGATCGCGTCCGTACCGGGTCCGCTGCCCGCTCCCACGGCGCTGTGCTCAATGGCGCGGGCGCCGGCGACGAGCCGACGCTGGTGGTCGCGGAGCAGATTGAGGGCGATCGTGTAGATCCACGTCCTCTCGCTCGCCTTTCGGCGGTTGAAGCGCGAGCGTGCTGTCAGCACGCGCTCAAAGGTGTCGGCGACCAGATCCTCGGCCAACGCGCGGTCACCGGTCCGGTAGACGAGGAATCTCAGGAGCGGCTGCGCATGCTCCTCGTACGCCCGATCGAAGTCATCCACGCGCTCATCATCCCGGACGAGGGGGCGCAATGGCCTCGATTTGCCGAATCCCGGCTGGTCAGTCAGGAATCAGTGGCCTCGTTCGTATAAGCCTTTGATGACGCGGTTCGATGAGTCCGACCTACCCGAGGAGCTTCGCGAAGTCGAGGCCCGGCTGCGCGATGCGCGCCCAGGCTTCACTGCGCTGGAGCTCGATCAGCTGAAGCTCCGGGTCATGAACCGCGCCGGGGCGCAACCGCCGAACTTCGGCCGACCGAGAGGCAAGACAATGAAGTCCAGAATCCTCACCTTGGGCGTAGCGGCTCTACTGATAGGCGGAACCGCGGGGGCGCGATCGCCGCCGGCGGCGCGGGCGGCAGCTCCAACGCCGCCAGGTCGAATACAAGCCCGGGAACGGATGCGGCGATAAGAACCACGATCACACCGGACCTCCCGGGAACCCCGGCAACGACAAGTGCCCGCCCCAGGCCGGAGGTGGCAATGGTGGGGACAACGGCAAGGGCAACGGCGGGGACAACGGCAAGGGCAACGGCGGGGACAACGGCAAGGGCAACAGCGGGGCAAGCGGGAAGGGCAAGGGCGGGAAGTAGCGGCCGTATGATGGCGGCGTGACGCTCGAGGCCCCGGCAGCTCACGAGGAGCGTTCGGGGTCCGAGTCGCCTGGCGCTGAGCCGGCGCGGATAGAGGAGAGGGCGGCTTCGGTCGCCCTGGCTCTTCTGCCCGGCGCTCTCGTCGTCTACTTCTCCTTCGAGGGCGGCGGCTTCTTCGCCGGCTCGGTGGCGTTTGCCACCCTCGTCGTCCTGTCGATCCTCGTCGTCCGGGTCCTGTTCGCCGAGCGGCCCTTCGCCGGCGTGACCCGCCGTCATGCCGTCGTGGTGGGCCTGTTCGCCGCCTATACGGCCTGGACACTCGCCTCGGCTCTGTGGTCTCACGCCCTCGGGCGGGCGTTGGTCGAGTTTGACCGGGCCCTGCTCTACCTGCTGCTGTTGCTGCTGTTCGGCTTCCTGCCCCGGCGGATCTGGCGGATGCCGCTGATGTTGCGGGGTCTGGCCGCTGGATCGCTCATCGTCTGCACCGTCGCCCTGATCAGCCGCGTGCTGCCGCGCGTCTGGCCGATCGCTCCGGGGGTGGCGACAAGCCGCCTCAGCTACCCGCTCACCTACTGGAACGCCCTGGGAATCCTCGCTGCCCTCTGCATCCTGTTTCTGGTCGGTCTCAGCGCCAACCCGCGGGAGCACCGAGGGCTGCGCGTGCTTGCCGCCGCCGGTGTCCCGATCGCCGCCGCCACGCTGTTTTTCACCTTTTCCCGAGGAGCAATCGCAGCCCTGGTTCTCGGAGCGGTTGTGTTCGTCTTGCTCAGCCGCTCGTCGGCGCTGCTGGGGGCGCTCATCGCGATCGTTCCGCCGACTGCGGTGACCGTGGTATTCGCCTATCGCGCCGATCTGCTGGCCACGGTCCATCCGTCGACCCCGGCAGCGGTCGCCCAGGGGCACAAGGTCGCGGTGGTCGTCCTCATCGCCGTTGTCGCGGCCGGCGCACTCCGAGCGCTCATGCTTCCGCTGGACGGTTGGCTGCACAGGTCGGCTCAGCGAAGACAGCTGTCCCGAACTGCCAAATGGACTGCTGCCTCCGGCGCTGTGGCCACCGTGGTCGTAGTGGCGCTGCTTGCCGGAGCTCCCGGCTGGGCCTCCTCGCAGTTCCGGCAGTTCATCAAGAGCGCGCCGACCAGACAGGTGAACCTGCGCTCGCGCCTGACTGATCCCAGCGGCGACAACCGCACCGACAACTGGCGAGCCGCCCTCGATGGGTTTGCCACCGCGCCAGTGCTAGGGACCGGGGCAGGCACCTACGAGTTCAGCTGGTACCGCTACCGCCACCTGAAGGGGCTAAACGTCGTCGACGCGCACAGCCTCTATATCCAAACGCTCTCCGAGCTCGGAGTCGTTGGGCTGGTGCTCCTGATCTTGACGATCGTCGGGGCTGCTCTACGCGCTCGGACGCCGCATCCGCGGGCCCAACCGTGCTGTCTACGTCGCTCTGCTGGCCGCCGCTGCGGCCTGGGCGGTGCACGCGGCAGTCGACTGGGATTGGCAGATGCCGGCGGTAACGGCCTGGGTGTTCGCCGTGGGGGCCGCCGCCCTCGCCACCCGAGGCAGGGTCGGCGGAAGCGACAAGCTCCGAGCGTGGCTCGACGGCTGCCCGTCGCCGTCGTTTTAGTCGCCGCGGGATCATTCCCGCCCTCCTCATGCTCTCGCAGTCCAAGCTCGAGACGGCAGCGACCGCCTTCCAGGCTGGGGATTGCTCTCGTGTGGAGTCGGCGGCCCACGATTCGATCAACATTCTGTCCGACC
The DNA here is from genome assembly GCA_963849455.1 of uncultured Solirubrobacterales bacterium. GTDB lineage: Bacteria > Actinomycetota > Thermoleophilia > Solirubrobacterales > Solirubrobacteraceae > Palsa-465. The sequence goes on from CAWKHE010000005.1 coordinate 939,465, forward strand.
GCCCTGAGCCCTACCAGATGCTCGGCTACTGCTACATCTCCGACAGGCGGTACCGCGCCGCGGTCGCGGCAATGACCAAGGCCATCAGGGACGAGCGGGGAAACTGGCAGTTCCACTACAGCCTATCGATCGCTCAGGCCTACGCGGGAATAGGATCCTCGCTCTCGAGCTAGCTCGAGCTCTCCGCTTGGATCCGGATGATTCGCTGATCGAACAGATGCGGCCGGTGTTGAGGACTCACTCGCGTGCGGGTCTGGCGGATCACTGCAAAGCGTGCCTACGCGGCGACCTTCGCGAGCGGGCGGCTGACGCTACACTGATCGGTTAGCCCGGTCCGTCGATTTCGAACGACATCCGGCTGAATGCGCTCGAACGATCAGAGCCTCCACACGCCGGTCGTCGGTCCCCGTCCGAGGGCCTCCGTCGAGCTCAGTGTCGTGAACCGAGCTGGCCGCCGCGAATTCGGCGACCGCGGATCGTTAGCTAATGCGAGCTGCGAAGTCGACCGTGCGAGCGCTTGACTCGGCCGTTGTTGTCCTCCCACAGAACGGGGGGGGACCCAGGGGAGTGAGGCGAGCAGCTCCGGCTCAGACCCCTCGGTGTCGATCTTGATCAGCTCTACGCTGTGGCCCTCACGACGCTCCACTCTGGAAAGCTCGTCGCGCAGCCCAAGGACAGGCACCCTGACCGCAGCGCCCAGGTCGAGCTCGTCGCTCAGTCGTCCGTAACGGCCGCTGTCATCGAACGTGAAGCGAGCCTGGGTCGCGACCGGTCCTATTGCGGCCTCGACGAGCTCGTAGCGACTCTCATAACCGCCAAGGGTCTGTTGCAAGCGAGGGACATTCTCTGGATTTGGCTCGTAGCACCAGACTCGGCAGTCCAGGCGCCGCGTGAGCCAGAACAGAGCCAGCAAGCCCGATGCTCGGCGCCGACGTCAATGACCAGAGCCGGGGCCTCGGCGCCGTAGTCAAGGCGGCAGAAGATTTCGTTAATGGTGAGCAGGTCGTGCCGGCTGTAGAGCCGAACAGGAACCACGCCTGCTGGCGTTGTGACGGTGATGTCCCACGGATAGGTTCCCTGCTGGGTCACATAGCGCCTGAGGGCCTCCGGGCCGGGTTGCACCTTGGTAAGGAGTCCGCCGAAACGCCCGCCAGTGTCGCCGTTCAAGCGGCGCCCTGACCATCCGAGTTAAGTCCCGGTCGAGAATACGATGCGGCATTGTGCGCATCATCATCCCAGCGATGCTCTCAGGAGGTCACGAGGGCAGGATGTCAGTCTGGGATGCGTGCTCAGGCATGCCAAGCGCTACAGCCGTGACGGAGAAACCGGAGGAAATGACCTGCCTGGACCCGGCATTTACGGAAGGGATCAGCCGTGTGCCGGAAAGTGGCCCAGGGCCGTGAATGCGTGGATGCGCCTAAGCGGCGGCACTGCTGTTCTAGTGTTGGTTCGCCGTGCAGAGCGCGTGGCGCGGAGCTCGGTCGGCGAGTCGGATTTAGGTGTACGCGACAACTGCGACATCGCTGCTGGCCGAACGCCAATCGCGGACGACGTGGAGATCGATCCGGCACGACGCTCGCGGTCGTTTCTCGCGGCGAGCTCACGATCGTGGCAGGTGTAGCCAGTAGGCGGTAGGCACCCGAGTGGTACATCCGATCGCATCCGAGTCGATGTTTGGCGAGATGGTCATCATCCGCGGTGTCGATCGCGAACCCTCGTGTCCGCCCGGCAATGGGCGCTCAGGCGCTCCGTACAGGCGGAGGTACGAGTCGGCGTGCGTGTCTGATCCGACACCAAATCGAGCGCAGTCGGAGGCGATATCGCTGGCGACGGTCCCTTGGCGGCGCTCGTGGGCTCCGACGGGCGTTCCCATCCTGGTTTCGTCGCACGAGCCCCGGCCTTGTTATCTGGATTGAGGTCAAGGTCGATCTGAGCTAGCAATGCCGCGGTTAGCGGCTGCAATCGACGGCTGGCTCGCTTTGAGCTCGCGGTACATCCGATCGACTTTGTCGGCGACGACGTCCCAACTAAAGTTCTCGACTGCCCGGACCCGCCCGCGTGCCGAGAGTCGGCGCGGCGCTGCGGCTCCTCGAGCAGCCGCCGGAGCTCGTACGCGAAGCCATCGACGTCACCTTCGGAGACCAAGATCCCGGCGTCCGAGACCACTTCCCTCAACGACCCCGAATCCGAGGCGATCACCGCCGCGCCGTGAGCCATTGCTTGGACTGCGACTCGTCCAAACTGCTCCTTCCAGTGGGCGGTAGTTACCGACGGGATCAGCACCACGTCTAGGCATGCGATTCGCTCGAGCGCCTCATCTTGGGGGAGCGCGCCCGTGAACTCGACCCGGTCGGTGACGGCCGCCGCCTCTGCCTCTGTGCGCAAGGCGTCGAGCTGGGAGCCCGAGCCGATCATGGTCATAGATACGTCACTCGCGACGGCGGCCCGCGCGAAGGCGCGTATGGCGATCAGCGCGCCTTTCCGCGCGCTCGAGCGCGCCGATGAAGCCGACCCGGATGGGACCTGAGGTCCTCCGAACCGCTGGCGGGATCGTGACACCGAGCGGTATCACATGCACGGATCCCGCGGAAACCCCGCGCACGAAGGCGCTCGTCCGCCTCAGTCGAGCACGGATAGGCTGCCCCGCGGCAGCCAGTGCGCGGCGCTCGAAGAGAGAGAACGGTGGTGGATAGCGCTTGGGTAGGTTCTGCGCTGTGTAGTATGCATAGCTTGGCGTCAGGCGCCTCGCGCCGCACCAGCGGCAGCGCGCCCGCTACCGCCAACCCAAATGGCTCCTCGTGCAGATCGACGACCTCCGGCCGGACTTGCCTAATCACAGATCCGAGCTCGCGCCCGCGGTACCAGAACAGGTTTGGGTGGGTCGGGCCCCTCACCGGAACGATATGAACGGGGACTTCGGTGTCGACGCCAGGCTGCACGAGCTGGCTGCCTTCCGGCCACGCCGGAGGGCAGACGACGTGTACCTCGATGGCCGTGGCGCCGGATCAGGGCACGCTCCCGGTGGCGATATTCGTCGACGACGGCGCTGTGGTAGATCCGCAGTATCCGGATAGGCGTCAGCGCTCCCGCCTGATGCGGGGGAGCTGCTCGTAGAAGTCGAGCATCGACACCGCGGTGGACCGGAACGAATAGCGCTCGACCGCCCTTTCACGCGCCGCCGTGCCGATCGCCGCTGCCCGGATTGGGTCGCCGAGCAGGTCGCAGATCATGCCCGCGAGAGCCGGAGGATTGAGCGCGTCGACCACGCTGCCGGAGATCGTGTCTTCCACCAATTCCGGACTGGCGCCGGTGTCGGTCACGATAACGGGCAACGCATAACCCATCGCCTCTGCCGTCGCCATGCCAAAGCCCTCCGCCGGCCACGTGTTGACGTATACGTGACCCTGGGCGAGGACGGGCCGATCTCTGGGAGCCAGCCTGTCCAGTCGATAGCGCTTTCAACGCCCAGCTCGCGAGCGCGCGACTTGAGCTCGTCCCTCTGCACTCCCGGCGCCTGCGATTACGAACCGGCAACCTGGGAACCGACGTAGAACAAGCGGAATCGAGTCAAGCAACACGTCGATCCGCCGCTCTCGTTCGAGTCTGCCGGCCGTGACCACGACCGGTTGAGCGGCTTGGGCACGCTTGGTTCTTGCCTGTTCTGCCTGCTCCGGCGGACGCGAGGCGCACGCCGGCGGAATCACAGCAAGTGTCGCGTCGGCGAGTGTCACGACGCTCTCTAGCCGCATCAGCCGCGGCGACGGATACACACACGTAGCCATCCAAACGGCTGTTGACTAACCGGTGAGCCTGCAGCGACAAGTTCCCACGCCAGCCCGGCCTCTCCGCTGAGGCTGGACGCACGAAATGCTGAGTTCGGACGAGCGCCGCCGGCGCGAGCGCTGCCCGGGTGCATCCGACAAGCGCAGAGCGTCCGTCGTGCACGTGGACGATATCTTCCTTCCTGTGTATCGCATCGAGAATCGGGCGTACGGGCACGCCTGCGACAGCGGCTTCTCGGCGCAGCACGTGCGCCGCCCGCGGGCAGGCGAGCTCCCCTTCGCAGCCAAGCTGCCGTAGTTCGGTCACGAGGCCGAGAACGTGGCGTTCAGTGCCGGCAAAGGCATCGGATCCCACAAGATGAAGCACCTGGAGCGGGGAGCTTCGACCGACGAGTCGCGTGGACGCTGTTGCGTGGTGTCAGCGATCAAGTCACGCCCCCGGAAATGAGGTCCCAGCTGGCGCCTGGGGAGACGGCGCCAGCTTCGAGAGCTCCGCGTCACCCTCCACCTGATGCTCGCGAGCCGTATCACCGCGAGCATGATGCCGATCATCGCAAACTCGAGGGTCGTTTCGCCGCGTACCCACGAGATGTCGACTTGGGTGTGAACGAAAGGGAGATCGTCACCCCGCCTGCGCCCACCGCGATCGCCGCCGCGTCGTCTGGGAGCCGCTTCGCGCGGACGAGCAGTGACGCGACCCTGAAGAGCAGGAATCCGAGTGCCAGAAGCCCGGGATTCCGAGCTCGGCCCACGTGAGCAGGAACAGGTTATTCGGGTCGGGATCGTTCCGATAGCCCGGGAGTGTGTCACTATACGTGCGCGCGCCAGTTCCGAGCATGGGTGGCTCTCGATGTACCTGACTCCGTCTCGGTAGGACAGGTTCCGGATCAGCGAGCTGTTGTATGCTCCCGAGACGATTGTCTTCTTCGCCTGCTGCGGGGCGACAACCACCACGAAGAGCAGCGCACACACACCTGCGACTCCCAGCGCGAGAGCCCGTCCGCTGTCGAGCAGCAGGCTGACCGCGGGGATTGCTACGCCAGCGCCTAGCATGGCGCCCCGTGACCCGGTAGCAAGGGTTCCGAGGAGTTCGATCGCCACCGCGAGCAGCAGGAAGGTGCGACCCGGGCCGGGCTTCGCTCTGAGCCAGAGGGCGTACGCGAGCACGACCCCGGCGGCAGTGAAACTCCCGAGCGCGTTCTTGTTGACCCCGGGAAGATACGTGCCGGTGGTTTGCGAGCTCGGATGCGACAGAAATACAGCGATCGCCGCGATCGCCTGAGCACTCGTCAGCGCGACAAACAGCAGGAGGCTCTTGCGGATCTTCGCGATCGAGCGAGGGATAGTCGCCGAGGAGGATCGGATAGACAAGGATCAGCTCGAAGAGCTGCACGGTGAAGAGGATCGTCGAGCGAGCCTTGATCGACCACGCAACGGAAATCGCGTTCACCCCTAAAAAAGCGACGGCCGCCGGCACTAGCGGCATTGCCTCTGATCCAAGGATCCGGAGCTCGGCCGAGCGGAGTTCGAGATGAGCCACGCGGCAAGCGCGACCAGCAGCAGGAGGTCTGCCCCGTCGATGTTGCTGCCGCCCGGCTTCGCGAGTGACGCCGGGAACACGATCGCGCCCAGGACAGCGACCAGCACAAAGCTCTCCAAATCCGTCAAGGCCCAGATCACCAGCGCGAGGATCGCTGGTACGGCGGCTATCAGAAGAAACGTCACGACCGTGTCGAGGTCATCGCGGCGAGCTGGTCATTTCGGACGGATCATTCGGCCGGAGAGCGTATCTGCGCAGACGGTCCGCGGGAGCTACGGCGCGTCCATTCTTCGGGCCATCGGTCCTCACTCGTGCAGCCACCGCGTAATCTGTAACTGAGCGTCGCTGCAATGAATGTTCGTGCGCACATACCAGCTCCCGTCCTTGATTACGCCAGAGCGGCCCGGGATTCACTAACCCCATCGCGACGGCGGCTGGGAGGGACGGCGCCGAGACCGACGAGATAGCTCTACGAGTGTCGCCAACTCAGCGCGTCCTCGCCGGACCATTCACTGGACTCCACCTACCCAGCATAGGCTTGTGGGGCGGCTATTCGGCAAGGCTTGCGGGGTCGTACTGAGGAGGAGATACAAGACTACGTTGAGCGTGCGATTGCCCGCCGGCCGAAGCTGGTCGTCGTTGCCGGCGCAGCCGAAGGCTACTATGCAGCAGGGTTAGCCCGCCGCCTACCCGAGGCCCACGTCCTCGCCTACGAGATTGAGCCACGCGCACGGAAAGAGTGTGTGGAAGCTGCTCGGAGCAACGACCTAACGAATCTGCGGGTTCGCGGACGGATCACCCCGCGCGAGCTACGTCGCCGGCTATCGCCAGACGCGCTAATCGTCTGTGATGTCGAGGGGTATGAGTTCGACCTACTTGACCCGCGAGCGACGCCAGCACTGCGGTCGGCGCGCCTTATCGTTGAGCTACACGAATTCGCGCGGCCCGGTGTTACGCGGAGCCTCATCGACCGGTTCGCCGCCACGCACTCGATCATTCTCGTCGATGTGCAAGCCACAAGAGCGGCGTTCCCGCACCTTGCGCACCTCGATGCTGCAACCTTGCAGCACGTGATAGACGAAGGACGCCCCTCGGAGCCACCAATGCAGTGGGCGGTCATGTCGCCCGGATTGCTATAGAAAGGTGTCTCGCCAGGAGCGCCGACTTCTACCTGGTGAGGTCGAGTCGCGGCAACCCTCTCAGGCCAGCATTACTGGCCGCTCGCGCGACACGTGTCGTGATGGTCGAGCCGACGCTAACGTCAAGCGCGGGCAGAGCGCCCCGTTTGCGAGCGCGCCATCGGCAAAGCCGCCAATCTCCTTCTGTATAACTTGGCCGAACCAAAGGGGGCGCCTGGCGAATGCCCTCGTCGCGTCTATTTTGAGCATCGCAATCGTTCCGCTGGCCTCACGATGAAAATTGCCCTCCTCTCTGGAGCCCGTCCGTCGAACCCGGCCGGGATCGGATTGGCGGAACGTCGCCTGATCGAGACCCTCCGGTCAAACCACCCTGACGTCGAAACCGAGGTCCGAGTCATAGGAGGGCGCTCGGCGCGACGCTACGCTCGTGTCGTCCAAGGTCGGTGGTACCCCGCTCGTGGGGCACGTCCTCCGCGGCGCGCTTGGAGGTCCGCTGATCTCTTTCATCTCCTCGGGTTAGAGTTCACGCCGCCCCGAGGTCACAGATTCGTCGCGACCATCTATGACATGTCCCCGTTTCACTTTGCCGACGAGGAACCATTCCCTCCGTGGGCGGACGAGATAATTTCTAAGGCCGAATGCATCATTACTCCGACCTGGACCACCGCACGTGAGCTAAGCCGCGCATACCCATCGGCATGGACAAGTTTCGCGTTGTCCCACTTGGGCCGGGACACTCGTTGTCGCCAAGCACACCAGGTCTTTCAGCGACTGAGCTAGCGGCGTTTGGCATCACTAAACCGTTCGTGCTTCGGATAGGAGGCTACACACAGCGTAAGAATATCCCCTTACTGATTGCCGCATGGAAGTGCGTGCGGCGGCAGGTTGCGGCGTCACTAGTGCTGGCGGGACCGCCTCTCGGTGTCCGAGATTCACTTCTCGCTAGCGTTTCAGGGCACGACGCCATCGTGGTGCTCGACTACGTTTCGTCGGACCTGCTTCCGAAGCTTCTACGAAGCGCGGCAGCGCTTGTTTCACCATCAATTCTAGAGGGGTTCGGGATGCCGCCTCTCGAGGCTATGACTGCGGGCGTGCCGGTGGTTGCCGTGCGTTCGTCGTCGTCCGAGGAGGTTTGTGGTACATCGGCCTTGTTTGCCGAAAACACCGTAGAGGCACTCGCGGAAGCCCTCGTGAGGGTACTGAGCGATGCTGCGCTTCGCCCCCTAGTCATGGCTGGACTCGACCGCTCCGGAACAATGACCTGGGACGTTGCTGCGAGTTCACTCGTGTCCGTCTACCGCGAATTCGCTTGCCCCGCCGAGTTGAGTAGTCCACAACCGATCTACCCGAAGCGGGGCAAATACTCCTCGCCGATGATGCCGTTCTTGACTGGGCGATCGCGATGCTGGCGAGCCTACGTCGCTACGAGCCCGAACATCTTCGTAGTCTGGCTTCCCTTCGGCGGGGACGACTTGAGACTCAGGCGTCACCTCAAAGCTTATGGCATCCATGCCTTCCCGCACACTGAGATCTTGACGAGCTGGGAGTCGACCGGGACTCAATTCTATCCGAATAACCCGTGGGGGCAAGGCTGTTTCGCAAGCTAGGATGCTGCGAAGGGCCGCTCGACACGTTCCTATTCATAGATACCGACGTCGTCATCCGACAGCCGTTGGAGTGGGCTTTTAGGGCTCTAGAAAACTCGGGCGCCGCGATCGCCTTTTACGACGAGAACCTTGACGAGGTTTACGCTGGGCGGCCACTGCGTCGGCAGATGGTCGACAGGTTCGGCTCCCGGGGATGGAACACTGGATTCTGGGGCGGCCATCGCGGGCTGTCAGCCGGGCCGCCGTGCGTCACTTATTCCTAGCGCGCTCGAGGCATCGGGCGGTTTCGCGCTAACCGGGGAGCAGCCGTTTGTGAACTTTGTATTGGATGCTGCTGGGATCCGCGTTGGATCACTTCGAGACGCTGCTGATGAGGGCGAACTACCGGCCTCGCTTATCGTCACCGCCGCCAGCCGCCCTTCGCGTCGAAGTCCAGTCCTCCACTGGGCGGACAACCGAGCCCATCGCTCGCAATGCCTTGCTGCGCAACGTGGTTGCAGTTTCGGCTTCGCGCACCTCGACCTCTATCGCTCCGAGTTCTCCTCAAGACACTTGCCCCTCGAGCGCTTGTCTCCTGTGTCCGCGGGTTCCTAACGCGCAAAAGGAGACCTTTACCCGACTGGCGGCCGTAAAGCGATGTGAGCGACTACGCGGTCTAGTAATGGCCGTACGCGTGTAGGTAGGAGGCGTCGAACCGCTTCGACGTCAGACCGGTCTACCGAGGGGAGAAACCTCATGGCCAACAGCGGCTGCGCAACCGCGGCGACCAGCGCCACGCCCAACTGCAGGCCAAACGGAGTTAGCAACGAAATAGATAGCGCCACTAACGTACCCGCCACTAATGTCACACTCACGACCTTTACATAGTGTCTAGCTGCTGCTGTTAGCGGTCCTTCAGCCAAGAGTGGCCAGAGGAGCATAATCGCATATGTCACGGCTGAGATGCCATTTGAACTACCGCGCCTGAAAGGCCGAAGGCTGGAATTAGAATTATGCTGAGGGCGAGATCGATCGCCAGTGACACGCAAGCGCTAATCAGGAGCGGCCCGTACCTTCTTTGCGCGTAATGTACGGTGGCGGCTGGCGTGGCGATGCTAACTGCGAATGACGCACTCGCAAGGACAATCGAGGCTGGGGCGACCCCGCGGAACAACGTCGGAAAAAACAGTTCCCGCGCCCAACAGGCTCAGGATCATTGCGGGACCAGTTAGAGCGGCAAATAACGCTCCACTCAGTCGTAGGGTTCTTCTAGCGCCTCGCGAACCTGCATCGGCCCCATCCCTTACCGCTGCCAGACTAGGCCCTAGCGACCCATACATTGAGTCGAGTGGGAGTGTGATGCGGCTGCCAATGGTGTAACCAGCGGCAAACGCAGCTCGACCTACGGACTGTCCGCCACGGAAAAAAAGTAGTTCCGACCGACTTAGCGTCAATGCCGCCAATTGGCTACTCGCGAAGTTAGCGCTTCCGAAGACGAGCCGTCGTCCTTAACGCGTGAGAGTCGTCGGGGAGTCAGGGCGGCGCGAAGCAGCACCGGGTCGCGAGTGAGGAGGGCCACCTGCAACGTCAGTGCCAGATATTGGACTGCTAAGCCAATCATCTCAACGCGCACCGGAGACGCTTTTGAGCAACGCCGAAATGATCATGGCGAGCGATGAGAGGACGCCTGCTAGCAGTACAAGCTTCGACAGGTCAGCGATTCGGACCGTCGAAATTAAGTCCACGCCCACCCGGAACACAGGATCGAAGCCACCGCCACCGGTAGCAGCAGAGCGACTGCAGTTGAGTCTCGCAGGTAGAAAGCGAGCGCAGCAAAGAGGAACGGCCATCGCAGCGTCGCCCAACTTAGCGCTTGGCCCGATATGCGCCGGAGTGTCTCGGAGTCTCCGTCACCAAATGCCGCAGCGCCTCGCTGCATGAAGCTACTGGTTAGCCCAAGGTCGGACAAGGTAATAACGGTAGGGATGACGAACGAATAAATCGCGTAGCGACCAAACCCATCAACCCCGAGGTTGCGCGAGATCACAACTGTCGCCAGGATGCTGGCGACAGGAAACCCCACCAGCGCATTGGTCAGCCCCCAGGCTGACCCTCTGAATGCGCGGGCCTCTTCGACCTCTCGGTTACCCGGTTTCGACTGCTCGAGGTCCATATCTGCTACGCCGACCTGAAGCATGCTCCCCAGGGGGATCGGATCGCCTCATAGGTAGGACTGCGAACCGTTGGTCTGTCGGCGCACGATCTGCAAGCTACCAAGGCTTCCGCACCTTAAACCTGGGTGAGGCCGAGCCTTGCACCGACCGGATCCGTCTTGTCAGTGTCCGCGACGAATAGGTCGGATCGACGAGTGAATGGAGTTCAGGACGGATTGGTGGACGTTTTCGAGGCGAGCTTAGCTGCGTACGGGTGGCCTTAGTTCGTCTTGCGGTGACGTTCGTTCAGGCCTCTAACGCAGGCTTAGAGCGGCCCACGCCACCCGCCAGCGTCCTCGCAAACACGACCCGACCAGCAGGGCGAACCGCGCGATCGGCCATGCGCCGGACCCCGATGCTTGCGCAGGAAGCGCATCTGGCCCGCGTAGAAGTGACGTAGGCGAAGCGTCGATGGCATCTCCGACGCTCCGCCGACATGGATGGCCTGCGCGGCGGGGGTAAAGATCACCGACCATCCGCGGCTGGCGAGTCGGCGCTGAAGGTCGGACTCCTCGCCATACATCCAGAAGCGCTCGTCGAACCCGGCGACCTCGCGAAGCGCGTCAGCACGGAGCAAGAGACATGCGCCGATGAGGAAATCCACCGAGCGCTCCTCGTCGTGGGCCAGGTCCCGAGGTCCTCGTAAAACGGGCTTCTGCGAAGGAGGCGGTGGAGGCCGAACGCCTCGAGGAGCAGGCGGACGTGGTCGGGGAAGGGCCACGCTGAACGCTGGAGCGTTCCGTCGGGATTCAGCAAGCCGCGCCCCGATCGCGGCAGCGCCAGGATGCCGTCGGGCGGCGGCGACGAGCTCCGCTCAGCGCTCCGGGCTGCAGGAAGGCGTCGGAGTTCAGCAGGAGGACGTACTCTCCTCGGCACCGCTCGAAGGCGAGGTTATTGGCCTGGGCGAAGCCGACGTTCTCGTGGAGCTCGATGAGGTCGACCTCCGGGAAGCGCTCGCGGACCAGCTCGCGGCTTCCGTCGGTCGACGCGTTGTCGACCACGATCGTCTGGAGGGTCAAAGCCGGCTTGGGCTTGCAAGGTCAGTAAGACAGCGCTCGAGCAGGCTCGCGGGTGTTGAAGCTGACGATGACGACCGAGACCTCCGAAGTTCGGGGATCCGGCGCTCGAACTCCGAGTGCTCGCTCGATCTCCGCGGCGCGCGCTTCCCAGGTCTCGCCGGCCACGGCGCTGCGGCGAGCCCGTGCCTGGGTCGCGTCGTCGTCGCGCATCGCGCTCTCCGCCCGGCTCGACCAGCTCCTCGGCCGTGGTGGCGAGGTCCACATGCGGTGCTAGTTCAGCGGGAATGCCCGCCGGGGTCGCGATCACCGGAAGTCCCGCCGCGAGATACTCGTATGTCTTCGAGTGGGTCGAGGCTCCGCGTGAAGTCAGTGACGAGATTCGGCATCAGCCCCACATCAAAGCCGGCGAGGTAGGCACTGGACCTCTGAATGGGCGCGGACGCCGAGGTAGATGAACGTTCTGCAGCTTGAACAGTCGATCGCTGTCGGACGGCTCCAGCAGGTTGGGCCCGAAGAACACGAACGACCAGTTGCGGGCGTGAGCCGGGCGGCGCCAGCGAGGAGGTCGACGTCGAGCCGCGCCGAGTGCAGGGTCCCGGCGTAGCCAAGCCGCGGGCCGGGGAGCCGCGCGAGTTCGTCGGGAACCGACGATCGTCGCTGCGGGGGATCGACCGCGTTCGGCGAAGTAGGACCGGCTGAGCTCCCCAGCCCTGAGCGTCGTTCGCGAGCGAGCGCGAGCACGCCATGACCAGGTCGGCACGGCGACCGAGCGACTCGATCTGCGCTCGCACCTGCGCGCGGCGACGCGGATCAGCCTCGAAAGCTGCCCAGTCGTCGGTGAGGTCATAGACGACTCCCGTCGATCGGCAGCCGATCGACGAGGCGTCGCGGCGCGGGGATCCTGGGTCCACAGCAGGGGCCGATCGAGACCAACCTGCCTCGCGGAGCTGGCGAATCTGTGCGCATTCGATGCGATCGCTCAGGCCGCTGCGACATCGGTCCGGCACCGGCCGGAGCGGCCTGCACGCTCCAGATATTCGGAGCCACCTGCCGCGGTCGTGGCCATCGCCAGTGGCGGATCTCGCGAGGCCTGCAGCGGCTGCTCGACGAAGAGAAATCGCGAGTGCGGATTTCTCTTGGCCAAGCGCACGGATCAGCAGCTGGTTGCGGCGTTCGATTTGATCCCAGCTCTCCTGGCCGATCACCAGAAAATCGGGCAGCCGCCTAATCCCCATGGGAGGCATGGTTCTACGATACGGCGCAATGGACGCACACACCGGCGCGGGTCAGCTGTTGTGAAGGTCCTCTACGTTGCGCACACCAGTCTGATCAGCGGCGCCGAAGGTGCGCTGCTTGACCTGCTCGAGGCGCTGCCGTCGACGGTGACGCCCACAGTGCTGTGTCCTCGGGGCCCGCTGGCGGAGAAGCTGCGTGGCGATGAGCGTTGAGGTCGTCGAGTTCCCCGGGGTCACCGGCAGCTTTCGCCTGCATCCACAGCGCACGCTGAAGACGATCCGACAGGTCGTGAGCTCAGCTCTGGTTCGTCCGACGAGCCGTCGCCGCGACCGGAGCGGATGTCATCCACGCAAACTCGCTGAGAGCGGGACTGATTACTGCGTGCGCGCAAACCTTCCGCCGGACCGCGACGGTGGTCCATGTCCACGACGCGCTACCGCCGACGAGGATGGCTGCATTCGTTCGCTGGGCGGTCCGCTCAACGGCGAATGCGGTTTTCACGATCTCGGAGTACACGACCCAGAATTTCGCCGCCGGCGGCTCCGCGGGACGGTCTACACGTCGTTCTCAATCCGCTGAACATCGAGAAGTTCGATCCTCGAGGCGGAAACCCAGGAGCGGGGCCCGGGCGAAGCTCGGTTTGGCAGCTGACGAGCCGCTGATTGGGCTGATCGCTCAGATAACCCCCTGGAAAGGACAGGAGACCGCGATCAGGGCGCTGAGCATGCGTTCATCATCGCCATCCCGGCGCTCGCCTGCTAGTGGTTGGCGAAGCAAAGTTTGCCGGTCAGGCGATTCGCTACGACAACCTCGCCTATCTCGCATCGCTGCGTCGGCTGGTTGCCGAGCTAGGGCTCGAGCGGAATGTCGAGTTTTGGGGGGAACGCTCCGGCGTGGCGACGATCGCGCGGGCGCTCGATGTACTCGTGGCCCCGTCTTGGGAGGAGCCTTTCGGACGGAGCGTCATCGAGGCCATGGCCATGGGGACGGCAGTCGTGGCGACGAACGTCGGGGGGCCGGCCGAGTACATCGCGGACCGCGTTGACGGCGTTCTGCTGCCCCCAGGGACGTCGAGGCCTGGGCGGCTGCGATCAGCTGGGCTCTTGGACGATCCCGGTCGACGCCACGAGATGGGACGGAGGGCCAGCCAAAAGGTGCGCAAGTTTTTGACCGCCGAGATTACGCGCGGAAGGTGGTCGCGGTCTACGAGGAGGTTGTGCGCGATGCGCCGAGGGCCGGTCCACTTCGCGGCTCGACTCGGAGCTGACGGCCGATCCGCAGGCTCGACGATCCCGGACCGAAACGGTAGCTGCCCCGGACAGGTGCGACAGACCACTGCGGATTTTGTTCGTCGAGCATTCGAGCATCGTCGGCGGAGGACAGCGCTCGCTGTTTGAGCTCATGCGCGTGCTTAGCCAGGAGCACGAGGTGATGCTTGCATGTCCGCCGGGCCCACTGGCTCGGCTTGCCGTCTCTCTCGGCATCCCGGTTTATCCGATTCCCGACAGCCAGTTGACGTTCCGGTTTGAGGTGCGCGGCGAGCTCTCGAGAGCTCGTGCACGCGCTCAAGGCACGGCGCGCGCTTCGGGCGCACGTCCGACGGCTTCGACCGGATGTCGTCCATGCCAACTCCTTGCGCGCCGCGCTATTGGTCGGCGGATTGGGCGCGAAGACCGCGGTGGTGGTGCACTGCCGCGACCTGCTTCCTCCAGGCCTGGCCGCGGCTGTGGTTCGACGGGCCGTCGTTCGGGACAGCTCCGTGATCATTGCTGTCTCCGAGGCAGCGGCTGCGCGGCTGGTCGGCCCGCAATGGAAAGAGGCGGGCGCCGTGGTCATCGACAATCCGGTCGACCCTGCAGCGCTTTGACCCCAGGGCGCTTCGATTCCGACGAGGTCAGAGGACGGCTGAACGTCAACGGGACGCCGATCCTCGGCATGATCGCCCAGATCACGCCATGGAAGGGGCAGACACGGGCCGTGCGTGTCCTCGAGCAGGTGCGCCGAAAGCCACCCAGACGCGCAGCTGATGATCGTCGGCGAGACCAAATTTGTAACTCCGGCCACTCGCTTTGACAACCGAGCCTACGAGCGTGAGCTTCGGGAGCTCGTGAGTCAACTCGGCCTCGACAGACGCGGTCCATTTTCTGGGTGAGCGCGACGACGTCGAGCGGGTTCTCGCGGCCGTCGACGTCGTTCTGGTTCCTTCCACCGAGGAGCCGTTCGGACGGACGGTGATCGAGGCGCTCGCTATGGGCGTGCCCGTGGTGGCGACGAACGCTGGGTGGCCCCGCGGACGTGATCCGGCCCGGCATCGACGGGGCGGTTCTTGCCCCTGACGATGTCGACGCCTGGGCGGAGGCCGTCCGCTCGATGGTTCGCCGTGGTCGGCGTCCCGAGTCGCGCGAAGTACGCGATCGAGCGTTTCAGCCCCGCGCGCCATGCCGCTGCGGTCGTATCGGTCTACGAACGAGCGATGGCGCACGGCGAGGTTGACACGTGCAGTGACTCAGTCGCGCGTGCGTCTTCGGCCACCGTTGGCCATGGCTCAGGCGGCCGAGTGGCCTGCGACTCAGAAGTCCGTAGCCGCCGTAGCCGTAGCCGTAGCCAGCGCCATAGGCAATCGCCTCGGAGGCCGGGAGGCCGTTGACTACGACTCCGACGACATTGGCCCCCGGAACGCGGCCGATGACTTCTGCCGCGTGGCGCGCGCTTCGCTGGTCCGTCGTGCCGCTGCGGGCGACGATCAGGACCGCGTTCACATGGCCAAGCAGCGGAACCACGTCGCTCACCGCCGTCAACGGAGAGGTGTCGATGACTACTACGTCGTGATTCTCGGCCACATGTTGGAGTAGCGAGCGAAACGCAGCGGACTCGAGCACCGCCGAAGGATTCGGCGGAGTCGTTCCGGCGGCAAGGAACGTCACGTGGTTGCTCTGCCATTCGCCGAACTCGTTCTCCGGATCGCTTACGGGCACCATAATCTCGACGCGGTCCGGCCATTCCTGCGTCGGCGATCTGCGACACTCGGTGACGACCTCGTCGAGGCTCCGGGTGCCGGCAAGGACGTCGGTGAGGCCGGCGGCGGGCCGGAGTCCTAGCGTTGCCGGAAGCGTGGGCCGTCGGAGATCGGCATCGACGAGCGCTACTCGGCGCCCCGCCTCGCCGAGGGCGAGCGCGAGGTTGCGCGCCACTGTCGACTTTCCCTCTCCCGGCCCAGCGCTCGTGACCAGGATCGTCCTAAACGTGCGATCGGGCGCGGCAAGATCCAAGTTGATGCGAAGCTCGCGGAAGGACTCCCTCGAGCGGCCGGACAGGGCGGGGCGCCCGTCGACGAATGAGTCGATATTCCCGTCCTGGAGGACCGTCGCTAGAACGGGACGGCGGTAGACATCGATGGCTTGCTCGACAGTCTTGAGGCGCGGATCGAGGCGATGCAGCATATAGGCGAGTAGCACGCTGCCGATGAGCGCGGCAAGCCCGGCGAACAGGGCGTATTCCCACGGGGGCCGGCTGGTCGCTGTGGCCGGTGGTCGGGCCGGATCGATCTGGGACGCGTTGCCGACGCCGCTGCTGGCCGCGACCTGAAGCTGTTGGATCTGACTGACGATCTGGGACCGGTTGGCCGAATTTGCCGGACTTTGCGGTAGCTGCCGGAGCTGTTGACGCAGCTGCGCAATCGCCTTCTGAGTGGCCGCGTGGCCCTGCGCGGTGCTGATGTTGATGAATGCTTTCGCAAAGCCGTTCGCGACGAGCGCGGCTAGGCGTCGGACGTCGACTCCGGGCCGAGATGGTGACGAAATCAGCACCCGTACGCCGGCGTGGCGGTGACCGTCGACGCAAGCGCGGCGGGCGAGCCCGAATCGTGAATTTTTCGAGCGACAAGCGCCGCTACACCGGTCGTCGTGACCAGCGCTGCCTGATCGGCGACGGTTCGGTCGCTGGTGAAGCCGGCGCCGACACCGACGATGGGGTTGCCCTGTTGCGCGACGTAGAGCTTCGTCGACGCCGTGTAGACGGGCGCGCGCCGCTCGTAATAGGCGAACGCGGCCGCGGTCACGATCACAACGATGCCCCAGCACCAGCCAGCGGCGAGCGATGACGGGCGCCAGATAGTCGCGGAGCGTTAGCGGCGGCGTGGCCGGTTTCCATGCGCGAATGCTACTTGCGAAGCGTCACCGTATGGCGCGCTGGGGCAGCCGCTGCGACTCTGCGCATAGCTACGAAACTCTGCTAAAGGCTTGACCTCGTGCCGAAATTTGGTACGGTCGAATCTTCGATCTACGATCGCTGGGGCGATTCTCATGCAAGCACGAGCCGTTTACACCGCACGCACGGATGATTGGTGGTTCAGGAGCTCGGCGACGAGTTGCTGATCTATGACCGGCGAAGCGACGTCGCGCACTGTCTCGCAGTGTCGCCGCGTCGGTCTGGCGGGACTCCCACGACGGCGCAACACTGGACGACTCGCGCTCGCGCAGATGGCCGCAACGGTTCGAGGACCCGGGAGCTCGTGCTCGCCGCGATCGACGAGCTCGAGGAGAAATCCCTTCTCGATATATCGGTCTGATTGCAGCCGGGGTCACCCGCCGCCAGGCCTTCCGTCGGATGGCTGGCGTCGGCGCGGCGGCGGTGGCTGCTCCGCTGGTGGTCTCCGCGGCCGTCCCCAAACGCCCTATGCCTCACGGCTTATCGCGCTCCACGTGTACCCTAACGGACTAGACCTGCGCGGCGGCGAAAACGGCGAATAGTGCCACAGGCAACAACTGCTGTACATCGACTGGCGCGATACTGCACTACCAGTCGATCTGCAAGCCTCCAACCGGCCCGGGTACTGCTACGTGCGGGCTCCCAGGGACCACTGTAACACGGCAATGCAGCCATCAGAGCTGCTCCGCGACGAGCGGGACCGGCACGAACGCGACCAAGTGCTGCAGCGGCCTTTGCACGCGCAGCGGGCAATTCCGCCAACTACACTTGCAACTAGCGACTCGCCCGAGTTACAGGCGGAGGCTGTCGGTCACGGCCGGTGGAATTGACTCACTCGACGCTCGGCGGAGGATCTAGGAGGCTGGATGCCGCCATTGCGGCCAGCACCTTCCGGCTCGACGTCAAGGTTGCACGGAGGTCGACAGCGGCTTAGCAGCCGCTCGGCATTCGTACGGTCTTGATCAAGGGCGCGCGCGTTCGCCATCCTCCTTTATGCGGACGGGTCACGGGCGCGCGCATACTGACGATGTCGACCTGCTGATCGATCCGGCGGCCATGCGGACGGCCGCTAGCGGAACCTTACGCTGCCACGGATTCCGGTCGCTTCGAGGTGAGGAGGACGGCGGCGAGGCAGACGGACTCCTGCGGTCAGAAGAGCCGCTTGCGGCACTCGCAAGGCGCCTCGCACGGGGACGGCATGGCTGGGAGGGAGCGCGATCAGCTTCCTCATCGACCTACACGACAGCCTGCCGCAGGTCGGTGCGCCCGAAGCCACCGTCTGGTCAGGAGATCACGCAGCCATCTCGATGTGCTCCACGGTGGCCGGCGTCCCGACCGAGACTTGGATCGACCCGCCTCCGCCTTACTAGTAGCCCTTCATGCAGCGCACCATGGGGCCCCGTCTTGGGTAGCTGACTAAGCGACCTAGAGCGGGCGGCGGAGGTGCTCAACCTGGACTGCTGGCGCGATGCGCACAAGCTAGCGTCCGTGTTGGGGGCCGAACGGCCATTGGCGTGGGCCTCGGGCTTAGTTCGGCTAGCCGTCCAATCGCCGAGGCCCTGGGGCTTGCGACGGCGCCAAGTGCAGCCTTACGACTGGTATGGGCCGGCGCGCCATGGAGTGCCAGCTTCATCGAGTCTCTAATTGCCCAGCCCGGGATGGGGGCTCGTACGAAGCTCCTGGCACGGGTGCTGTGGCCAACCCCCAGCGCCATTCGACGCGGCTCATCACTTGCCCGGCGAAGCCGCCGGGGCCTAGCCGCTGCCTATGCGCTGCGGCCGTTCCAGCTCCTGCGGCGCCTGCCCGCCGGCATGCTGGCGAGGTGGCTGACTCAGGATCTCAGACTGACGAATCGCCAGCACCAGCGGCCCGCGGCGACGTGTTTCACGTCGATGGTCGCGGAAGAGGTGTTGGGCCGCTTGAGCGCGCTTCGAATCAGACCCTCGATCG
>CAWKHE010000006.1:0-22645 GCA_963849455.1 uncultured Solirubrobacterales bacterium
CGAGCCGGGTCGGATCTTCCAGGGCGAAGTAGTTGGCGAGCAGGACCGCGGCACTGTCGAGCCAGTCGGCGAGCTCGGCCCCGTCGGCGTCGCCGTCGAAGAGCGTGGCCGACTCGGTGATCCGGCCAGGACGCGCTGCCAGGCGCCCGGAAGCAGCTCGTGGGCGGCAGCCAGCGTGCGCGCAGCGGCGGGCAGGTCGAACAGCTCCTCGTCGCAGCACGGCGTGGACGACCGTGCCGCGGGTGGCCACCCGGGACGGGGTCTGCGGGAGGTGGTCGATGCTGTACTGGTACAGCAGCGGGCAGGTCTTGAAATCCGCAGCACGCGACGGAGACAACGACCCCAGGATGGGGGCCGGCAACGCCACGGTTTCGGTCATGACATCAGCCTAGATCGGCGGTACGACAATTCCCGGGAGCTGGAGCAGCACGTCCGGCGCCCCGGTGGATCTTCCTGCGCGTGGTGGGCCATGACCGCCGCAGGCGCAGGAGATCGAACTCCAGCCCTGCACGTGGTGACGCCGCCTCGGTGGAGATCTTCCTGCGCGTGATGGGCCATGACCGCCCCAGGCGCAGGAAGATCACGCTGGGCCGGCCACGAGCCGCGGTCACGCCAGCCGTCGCGCCGTTAGAGCCAGTGCAGCCGACTCCAGGGCCAGACCGTGACGAACGCCCGGCCGATGACCGAGGAATCGGGGATGGGCCCGAAGCGCCGGCTGTCGGACGAGTCGCAGGCGTTGTCACCGATCACGAAGGCCTCGTCGGCCGGAACCCTCACCGACTTCGCCGGCAGGCCCACGGTGCCGCTCGGCAGTTCGAGTCCAGGTAGGGCTCGGACAGCTGCAGCCCGTCGACGTAGACGATGCCGTTACGGGTGGTGAGTACGTCTCCGGGCAGCCCGATCACCCGCTTGATGAGCACCTTGTCGGTGACGTTCCAGGACCTGCTGGTCGAACACGACCACGTCGCCGCGATGGATGCCGTGCATCCGGTACGCGAGCTTGTTGACCAGCACGTGATCGTTGTTGCAGCCCGCGCAGCCGTGCAGGGTGGGCTCCATCGACGCCGACGGGATGAAGCAAGGGCGCCACGACGAAGGTCCGCAGCAACAGCGCCGCGATGGCCGCGCACACGACCACCACGACCGTGACCGCGAGACGGCGCAGCGCCCGGCCGGGATGCCCGCCGGCCGGACGGTCGCCGCCCTCCTCGTCGTCCTCGTCATCGATGACGGGCGGGGGCGTGCTGCGGCGGGCGAACGCCGTTCCGGTGACCAGCGGCGGCCGTTCACGCACAGGCTCGCCGTCGTCCTCGGGCTCGTCCGGCTCGACCGGCGGGGCGGCAAGGGCGCGCTCGCGGGCCACCGCGTTCGCCGCGGCCATCCGGCGGGCCAGATCGGCGCCGGGCGCGCTGGCCGGGGGACGGCTCGGCTCTGGCCGTGGCAACGGTCGGTTCGGGTTCGACCGGGGCGCGGATCGGCTCCGGCTCGGCCGTGGCGACGGGTGGTTCGGGCGCGGGCGGTGGTGGTGGCGGGACAACCGGCGCGGACCAGGTGTGCAGCGGTTGCGGCGGGCTCACCGGTGCTGCTGGCGACGGCGGCGGGGTCAGCCTCGACGGTGCCGTCGCCGGGTGTGGCGTACTCCACGGGTTCGAGCAGCCACTCGAGCGCGCGGCGGAACGGGCCGGCGCGGAAGTCGTGCGTCTCGTCGACAGCGGGCTCGCCGGGCTCGTAGGCCGGCGGGGCCGCGCCTGCTGCGGCCAGGCGGCGGACCAGGTCGGCCCCGGGCGCGGCGTCCGGCGGGTTCGCCCGGGCGACCGGTGCGGCGGCGACGGACGGCGGCGGCTCGGACGGGATGGCTTCTGCCTCCGGCTCGTCCTCGTCCTTGTTCGTCAGCCAGTCGGCCATCGTGGCGCCGTCGTCGGTCTCGGGCCGCCGCCGCCCCCAGCGGCGCCTCGGCTCAGCTCGCCGGTCCGCGGCGGTATCGGGCAGCGGCTCAGGCAGCGGCGGTGCCGGCGGTGGCGGATCGGACAGCACTGGCGGGCGGTGGGGAGGGCTGCTGATGTGGACCGGCGCCGCCGCGACGGGCGGGGAGCCGCGACGGGGGCGGGGGAGCCGCGACGGGCGGGGAAGGCATGACCGGGGGTGCCATGACCGGGGGGCAACGACGGGCGGAGCAACGACGGTGAAGAACGACGGGCGGAGCAACGACGGGCGGAGCAACGACGGGCGGAGCAACGACGGGCGGAGCAACGACGGGCGGAGCCACAACGGGCGGAGGAGCCTGCGCTGCCCGCGGCGGGAGCTGGGCCACCGGGCCAGCTGGGCGGCGGAGCGGCGGGCAGCGGAGCCGGGCAGGCAGCTGAATGGCCGGGGTGGGTGCGGGCGGCGCAGCCTGCGGGCCGCGGGACTGCCGCCAGTCGTGCCACGGCGCTCCGGACGAGGCCGGCGCGGGCGGAGCTAGGAACGGCGCCGTCGGCATCCGGATCGACGGGCTCGGCCGACACCGCCGGCGCTGCCGGCAGGGTGGACTCCGGGTCGGGCTGCCAGGCGTGCGTGCGGGGTACAGTCGAATCGTTATCGGTCCCGGCGCTGTAACCGGCCACCGTTACGCGCTCCCCGCGCCGCGCCTTGCTGCCCAGCTTGTTGGCGCCGACCACATCCTCGATGTCGGTGCGGTGGCCCGCGCTCCTGTGCGGGGCCACCTTGAGAAAGGCGAAGTCACGGCGTGGGTCCTGGTCGGCGAGCCAGTCGGGATCGAGATAGGCCGCCGTCACGCGCCAGCGGCCGTAGGGCGCCCGCCCATGGTGGTAGCCGGGGGCGATCACGTATCCCGCCGCGCGACCACGCAGGCAATGAGCCGCGGTGAGAAGCAGGTTGTGGTGCGGGCTGCTGACGACGCTGGCCGTGCAAGTGTGCTTGCTGCCGGCCCCCGGCCGGTAGAGCGGGCCTACGGTGCGGATTTCACCGGTCGTGGCCGTCGGCACCTTGGCCGCGATCGCCGTGTTGCCCTCGGTACCCATCGTCAGTGCGGTCGGCGCCCCGGCGGCAACCATCAGCAGTGACAATGCCGAGACCAGACGCCTGATGGCGCCTCTGGGCCACCAATCCGGGCGCTCGGACACGGTCGTTGAGGCTAGTTGGCGCGCTCCAGCAGCCAAGCGTGGACCTCGGGAACCGCGCTGGTCATCAGGGAGAGATGCCCCTGATCGGCCGAGATCCAGGCCTCCGCGCCGGGGATGATCCGAGCCAGCCAATCACCGTGGTCGACAGGTACGAACCGGTCCTGATGACCGTGGACGATGAGCGCCGGGACATCGAGTGTGTCCAACCCGAACCCGAACGGCCTGACGAAGGCCAGATCATCGTCGGTCCAGCCGCCGATCCCCGAGGCAAAGTTGATCGCCAGCGTGTCGGCCCAGAACTGGGCCACGCCCTGCTCGAGTGCGGCGCGGTCGGGCGGGCTGACGAGGGAGGCGAAGGTCTCGATCAGGCTCTCGGCGGTGGCCGCGAGCATCGTCTGAGAAGTCTCCAGCAGGTAGGGCTCGAGCTGCTCGCGGCCGGCCATGGTCAGCCCGAACTCGACCAGGTTGTCCTCGCCCATGCCGCGGAAGTAGTTCAGCCCCGGCGCGTCAAACGGGGCGACGCCGCCGAGACACGCGACCGCCTCCACCCGACCGGGCAGCAGAGCGGCGCAGGCCAAGGCGTGCGGCGCGCCGCCGGAAATCCCCCAGGTAACGAACTTCTCGACTCCCAGGGCCTCCATGATGGCCGCACTGTCGGTCGCGGCGTCAGCCACCGTCCGGCGCGGAACGCGCGCACTCGCCGCGTAGCCCGGGCGGTCATAGCTGACCAGGCGCGCCCCCCGTTGCCGGGCGTCGTCGACCCAGGTGGGGTAGGGGCCCCCGGCGCCGGGCGTTCCGTGGTGAAAGAGGATCGCGGGACCGCTTGGATCTCCATCCTCGTAGACGGTGAAGCTGCGCTGCGCGATCGTGAGCTCGCGGCTGCTCATCGGCAAGCAACCTACCGCGCACGTCACGCGCAGTCGACCCTCACTTCAGGATCGGACACGGGACCAGCGGTCGACCTGGTCCGTCCAAGCGTGGTCAGACGATCAGAGTGGCGCTTGGGAGGGAGCGTACGTCCCGATTGCGTAGCCACCGTTCTGAGAATGCAGGCTCAGGCCGTGACGTTTCTCCCATTCCGCGAGCACCGTCTTCTCGCCGCTTCGCCAGGAGTCATCGAGCAGGACCATGGCTCCTGCTTTCAAGCGGGTGGCGAAGTGGTCGAGAGCCGGCTGTCGCGCCAAGGCAATCTCGGGGTCATAGGCGGGGGGACCGTCGACGACAAGCATGTCGATGTCCTGGACGTCGGGAACGAGCTCGACGTCGTACCACCCGTTCTTGAGCGGCGCCGTGGTCACTGATGCCCATTGCTGCAAGTTGTCGCGTTCGATGGCGGCACTAGTCAGAGCAGCCCAATCGGGGTGGTGATCAATGCTGTGGATCTGCCCGGCGATCGCGTGTTGGGCCAACGCCCGCGCGGCAAAGACAGTCGAATTCCCAGATCCGCATTCAACGATCAAGCTGCGGTCGCCGGAGCGCGATCTCGTTGACTATCGCGAGGATCGCTGTCGGACGCATCGAGGCGACAGTCCACGGGAGAAACGAGCCCGCCAGTGGCGAGAGCGCATTGAGCGCGTAGCTGTCGTCGATTGAGGTCGCCAGCCGACCTAGCCGCTGTAGTGACCGGTGAGGTTTACGGATACTGGCAGCGTAATTGGCCCACCTGGTACCGGAGCCGCTAACGGGCCAGTCACGATCATTCACTCGTGGCGGCGCCACCGTTTCGCAGGGTGGGAGCCGGGCCTCGCTTGACGCCATCCGAGGTGAGATCGGCTACGAGGATCCCGTTGCGAATCTGGTCGAGGAGTTCACCGACGCCACTGGGTGAATGGGGCAGCAGGATGGTGTTGGTCTTCGATCCCTCGCCGAGTGCCCGGATCATGTCCGTGTACTGAGTCAGGGCAACGAGCACCATGGCTTCCTTGGGGTCCAGGCCCTGCTGAGCGATGATCTCCAGTGACTCCTTGAGGCCCTGGGCAATCGCCTTGCGCTCCTCGGCCACGCCCTCGCCCTGCAGACGCATCGTCTCCTTCTCACCCTCGGCCTTCTTGACGGCGAGCGTCTTCTGGCCGTCGCCCTGGGCGGCCGCGGCGACCTGATTGCGCTGCGAGGCGTTGATGTTGTTCATCGCGTCCTTCACGCGCGAGTCCGGCTCGATGTTGGTGATCAGGGCCTTGACGATCTCGTAGCCGTACTCGGCCATCTGCCGGTGCAACGTCTCCTGGATGTGCATGGCGATCGTGTCGGCGTCGGCGTAGGCCTCATCGAGGCCCATGCTCGGGATGTGAGAGCGGACGACATCGAAGGCGTAGGCCTGGATCTGGACCTCGGGGTCGTCGAGCTTGTAATAGGCGTCCTGGACCTGCTGCGGCTCCGATCCAACCTTGTACTGGACGGCCAGCTTGACGTGGACGAACACGTTGTCCTGGGTCTTGGTCTCGATTTCGGCGTTCAGCTGCTCGACTTGAAGGCTGATGCGTCCCGCGACGCGCTCGACGAAGGGGGACTTGCGTTGCAGACCGGGATTGGCAACACGTACGAACTTGCCGAAGCGCTCGACAATGGCCCGTTCCTGCTGCTCGACGGTGAAGAAGAAGAGAGGCACCTTGTTTTCCTTTCGGTGCAGGCTGGGCGCCGATTGGCGTCGCCTATTTGCCTTAAGTATCTCCAGCATGGATTGACGGGAAGCCGAAGGTTTCATAACCAGGGGCGGGGGAGGAGTACCGTCGCCTCATGGCGCACCAGGAACCCGGTGAATCAGACCTGATCGGCCTCGCTGCAGACGAGAGCTTGCTCGGCGCGGCTCCGGAGCAGCTTCCCGCGAGTCTTGGCCGGCCCGCTGCGCTGTCGATCAGCCCGTCCCGGGGGCGGGTCGTCGGCGTAGGCGTGACGCTCACGGGGCTCACGCTCGTGGGCGGGATCGCGCTGATCATCCTCGGTTTGATCGAACTGGTGATCGGAGGAGGTGGGGTCATAGCCGTTGTCGCCCTTGTCCTTGGACTTCTCCTCGCCGGGACCCACTGGGGCTGGGTCCACGTCGCCGAGGCCACGGCGGTTGGCCTCGATCGCCGGGCGAACGCCCCGGCGCTCGATCAGCGCAGCCGCTGGCTGGGCGCGATCGCGCCCTTCACGCGCTACGAGATCACCACCCGCTCCTCCGACGACGGGTCGCTCACGATCGAGCGTATCCGGTATCAGCCGATCCGCCACAGCGATCGGACGTTCACGTTCCGGGCTGATAACGAGCTGCACCGAGGTGCACTCCGGCGAGGAGCCGGGCGCGGCCATCTCCGAACGCGCCGAACTGCTTCGTCGCCAGGCCGCACTGGACACCGAGCGCGAGCGAGAACGCTTCCAGACCCAGGCGGAGGCTTACGAGCTTGCCGCCCGAGAGGCCACGTTTGACCGCGAGCGCCAGGAGGCGGTCGCCGCTGAGTCCCGCGCGCTGTCTGAACAGATCAACGCCAACCTCCGGGATCCGCCGCTGCTCGAGTAGGGCCGCCGGGTCCCAAATCCCCACTTTCAATGCTCGATAATCGGGCTTATGTATACCGATGGGCGAATTGAGGAGGTCAGAGAGGCCTCAAGCGATCTTAAGGCCGGGACGCAGAGCGGTCCCTACCAGTCGCTCGTGTCGCTGGTGACGATCGGACTGGTCATAGCTCGCGCCGTGAACATCCTTCAGTAGCTCGGGCCATGGCCACCGTTCGACGACGGAAGCGGCGTTCAGCGCCGGATCGCGACGTGGCGAGCTCCGACCGCCGGCAGCCGGCCCTCGGCGATCAGGTCCGCCTCCGCCTGATAGAGGGACGGCATCAGCTCCCAGCGGTGCAGGTACGGTCCGCGGATCGGCGGGCCGAGCTTGAAGTCCGGCGCCAGCGCAGCGCCAATACGACCCAGCGGGTGGATGTGGTGGCGCAGTTCGTCGAGGATCTCTGCCCCATCGCGCCCGTGGTTAACGCGGCCCAGCGCCTGGCGCTGACCCAGCCACCAGGTCAGCGCCCGATCGTCGTAGCGATCGATATCGAGCTCGTCTATGACGAACGTCGCGCCGGAGGGCAGCAAGGTGCCAAGGTGCGCGCACGATTCCTCGAGTGGATCCACGTGGTGCAGCGCGACGACACTCACCGCGGCATCAAACGTGCCGGTGACCTCCAGAAGCGAGCTTCGCCGCACATGGCTGCCCGGCTCAGCGACGGGATCGATCGCCGTCACGTCAAAGCCGGCAGCCTGCAGAGCGCAGGCCAGCTCTCCCGGCCGGCGCCGATCTCCAGCACGCTCGCGGGCGGCACAGGTAGTGCGGACCGCACAAACGTGAGTAGATCACGGGTGAGCATCGGCGCATTCTCGCCCAATGGCCCGGCCACGCAACCGTCCGGTGTCCTGGGCGCTCGCGCCCGCGGTTCCGCACCGCTCGCCGTTACGCTACGCGCGCCCCCCCGGCCGGGACCCCGGCCCTACCTCCGCTCAGTCTGTCTTCAAAGCTCCACGTCCTCGCTCCCATTGCCCTGGTCTCGTTGGTCATGGCCGCGACGACGGCGCCTGCCCTGGCCGGAACGACTCCCGTCACCGGCGGCGTGCCGCTGCTCAGTGGCGGCCTCGTGCCAAAGCCGGGGCGGGTAAAGATCCCGGCGCCGCCACGCCGCCACAGCCGCGGGCGCTGGCTGCGCGCCGTGTCCGTGACCGAATACTGGCCGTCACCCGAGTCGTGGTTCGTCGGCCGGCGGGTGGCTGCGCCCGGGCTGACGGGCCTGCATCGCGTCGACTGGCTGTACTCAGCCGCCGGCCTCTCGATGCAGGGCCAGGGCATCGGACTCGACGGGCGGATGTACCACATCGCCTCGCTCGGTTCGGGTGGCTGGGTGACCGCCGCTGGCCGCGCGACATCACCGGACACCGGCTGGGCCGCCGGATCACCGTTCTGGCGCGCGGGCGGGTACTGGCGCAATGCTCGCGGCGCGGTCACCTTCCCGCTGGCCATCGGGGGATGGTTCGCGGGTCAAGGTCGGCGTTATGTCGACCTCCCGGGGGTCAGCTTCGCCCCCGGTCCGTCCGTTCCGCTGCGCTTTGAGCAGTCGCTCGCTGTGGACCCGAAGGTGATTCCGCTCGGCAGCCGGGTGTACGTGCCCGCCTACCGTCACGACGGGCACGGGGGCTGGTTCATCGCGCAGGACACGGGCGGCGCGGTCAGGGGTCGCCACATCGACGTCTACCGTCGCCCTCCGGTCACCGCCAGTGACCCCGGACGCTCCCTCACGGCCCAGCGTGTCTACGTGATCCGACCCCGCCCGTGATGGGGTTCAGAAACCCCGATCCGCTCCGCTGCGCCCACTAGACTTCCTCTCGCATGCCCAAGCAGCAGAGAATGATGCGGGTCGAGCAGCGCAGCCAGCTGGCCGCGATGCAGCAACTCGAGACTCGCTCCGACGAGGAGCTCGAGGCCGAGACCAAGTTCAAGGCCGCCGCCCAGGCGATCCTCGGGGCCCGCGCGGCCGAGCGTTATGACGCCAAGTCCGCACGCGCGCACTTCCAGCGGGCGATCGCCGCCGCGCGGCCGCAGGAGCGGTTGCAGCTGCGCCGGATGGCTGACGCGTCCATGGCTCTGGCCGAGCGGCGCGCCGGAGATCTGCAGAAGGCGACGCAGCGCCTGGGCGTCGAGTCGCCGAGCGGGCGCGATCTTTTCCTTCTCCGGGTGATGGGGCTCGTCGCGCCGCCGTCGAGCGCCGGCGCGCTGGCGCGCGTGCGCGGGATTCTTCTCGTGATCGTGCTGGTGATCGCGATCCTGCTGATCGGCTTCGGGATCGCGAACCTCGTGGCGCTTCCCTTCGGCGGCGTCTCGCTGGACCTCGGCATCTTCTATGGCTTCGTCGTCGTCGTCGTCGCCATCGCGGTGCTGGCCTTCTTCGGCCGGCGACGACAGAAGGCCGCTGTGGCCAAACGCGCCGAGCAGAGCGCAGCCCGCTCGCGCTAAGCAGGTCTGCCGGTGTGCGGGCGATACACCCTGGCCGCCCCTGATCCGGGTGCCATTCGCGCTCGCTTTCCGGTCGGCGAGTCGATAGAGGTTCGTCAGCGCTTCAACGTCGCTCCTGGTGACGACGTCCTGGCCGTCACCACCGACCGTGAGGGCACACCTCGCGGCGACATCCTGCGCTGGGGGCTCGTCCCGCCCTGGGCCAAGAGTCCCGACACGGGGCTCAAGACAATCAACGCGCGCCTGGAGACGATTACCGAACGCCCCACCTTCCGCGGCGCCTTCGAGCGCTTTCGCTGCCTGATCCCAGCGGACGGCTTTTACGAATGGCAACGGGCCGGTGCAGGGCCCAAGCAGGCGTTTCACATCACGCGCGGCGACGGCGCTTTGTTCGCCTTCGCCGGCCTGTGGTCAATCTGGCATCAGCCCGACGGTGAGAAGCTGCGCAGCTGCACGATCATCACCCGGGCGGCCAACCCCGCGATCGCCGACCTGCATGACCGGATGCCGATCATCCTCGACCGCGAGGATGAGCGCGACTGGCTGGATATCGCGACCCCGGGCGAGCGGCTCAGCCAGATCCTGGCCGGGCTACCGGCGAGGGAAACGGCACTGAGGCAAGTCGGGCTGGCCGTCAACGACGCCCGCTATGACGGTCCCGAATGCCTGGCGCCCCCGGCCCCGGACCCTCAGACGGCGCTGTTCTGAACTCGAGCCTCAGGCTCCGGAGGCGGCGAGCGCCGTTGGATCATCCCGATCCGGCATCGCCGCCGAGATATCGGCAGTCAACGGCCCGGGCGGCGCCACGGGGGCGGCGTCGTGCAACCAGCGCTCAAAGTCGGCCGAGGCCAGCGGGCGGCTGAGGTGATATCCCTGAGCCAGGTCGCAACCCAGCAGGGCCAGTCTCTGCAGCGTGTCCGCGTCCTCGACACCTTCGGCGATGATCTTCAGGCCCAGATCGTGACCGAGGTTGATCGTGGAGCGCACGATGATCAGGTCGCTCTCGTCGGCGAGCATCGGGGACACGAAGGAGCGATCGATCTTCAACTCGTCAATCGGCAGCCGGCGCAGGTTGGCCAGTGACGAGTAGCCGGTCCCGAAGTCATCGACCGACATGCGCACGCCGAGTGCGCTGAGTCGGGTAACAGTGGCCACCGCGCGGTCGGGATCGGACATGATCATGCTCTCGGTGATCTCGAGCTGGAGCGCGTTGGCGGGCAGCCCGTAGGCATCGAGCAGACGCTCGATCTCCTTTGGCAGGTCGCGGTCAAGGAGGTTGCGCACCGACAGATTGACGGCGACCGACAGCTCCCGCCCCCCCTTGCGCCAGGCCACGCACTCGGCGATCGCACTCTCAAGGACATGGCGAGTCAGGGGCCCGATCAGCCCCGTCTGCTCGACGGTCTGCACGAACGCCCCCGGCGGGATCAGCCCCATCACGGGGTGCTGCCAGCGGACCAGGCCCTCGGCGCCGGTGACGGTGAGGTCGTCCAGATCCACGATCGGCTGGTAGTGGACGACGATCTGATCGGAGGCCAGCGCGTGGCGGATGTCGCTGAGGACGCTGAGCCGGCGGACGGAATGCTGGTTCTGGTCGGCGGCGTAGAACTTGTAGTCGGCCTGACCCTCCTTGGCGGCGTACATGGCGATGTCCGCGCAGCGCAGCAGCGCGTGGGAGTCCTCCCCGTCATGCGGGTAGCGCGCGATCCCGATGCTCGCGCCGACCTCCAGCGACAGCTCATCCACGGAAAACGGCTGGCTCACAACCGTCGTTAGCTCGGAGACCTCTCGCTCGATCGCGGGCAGAGCCTGGACATCCGGACCGAGCAGGATGCCGAACTCGTCGCCACCCAGGCGGGCGACCAGGCCGTGTTCGCCCACGCTCTTCACCAGACGTGGCCCCAGATCACGCAGAAGGACATCACCGTAGTGATGTCCGAGGGTGTCGTTGATCTCCTTGAAGCGGTCGAGGTCCATCAGCATGACCGCGAATTCCGCGTCCCCGCCACCTCCTTCCTTGGCCAGCGCGGCTCGTTCCTGAATCGCTTCACTGAATCTCTCCCGGTTGGCCAGACCGGTCAGCTCGTCGGTGGTCGCTATCCGCTGGAGTTCCTTACTCCGTTGTCGGGATTTGAGGAGTTCGCCGGTCAGGTACTGGAAGATGACGATGACCAGGCCGAGCAGCGCCAGGCTGAACGTTCCGGTGCGCGACCGCGATATAGACCGCGGCCATGGTCAGCAGCGCAGAGAACAGCTCGGGAGCCAGCAGCGGGAGGAACCCCTCATGGAACCGCTGGGTGAGGGAGCCACCGTAGAGCCAGCCAGGCCGAGACAGAGGTCAAGACAAAGTTGACGACAGGGCGATTGACGCCGTCGCGAAAACGAGCAGGTAGTACTCGACGTTCTCGGTGCCCGACTCCGATGGCGCCAACCGTGGCGTGAAAGAACAGCCCTGCGATCAGCGGGAAGGTCACGAAGTTGACGAGGTTGAACAGCGAGCGAGTAGGGCGACCGGCTTGAGCGTGGCCACGCGGCGAGGATCGTCACCGCGCCGACGACGGCGGCCGGGCCGCCGCCCAGCAAGACGGCCGCGATGAGGATGCCCAGGAAGCTGCCGGAGATGAGCATGGTGGCCGATTCGACCTCCACGGTGGCGAAATCGCTCGCGGTCGCAAACAGCGTGATGACCAGCAGCGGCAGCAGGTCCCAATGTGCCGAGGCCGCAGCTGGCGACAGCGACAACCACCTCCAGCACAGAGCAAGCGGACGACCGATACGGCGGCCGCACCGGCGTGCGCAGCTGCGTTTGGCTCAAGGAGTCCACCTCGGCCCTTAATCGGCCAGCAAAGGCTGATTCCTCAACCGGTGTCCAGATTTTGTGGACGCGGGCTAAAGAAGTGCGCCGAACAGCCGATGATTAGTTCGCACAAGCCCGAAAGAAAGAGGGGCCCGCTCTGGAACAGCGGACCCCTCGTAAGTTCCTACGGGCAACGAGAACCCATAACCGACCTCCTTTCCCTACGGCGGTCGTGCAGCGACTAACAATTGGATATCGGCAGCGTGGCGCTGGGACTTTATACCCGGCGCCACGTTTCCATGTCAATTTTCGGACATGAAGCCTGCGCGACTGAAGCGTGGCACGCCAAACGGTCGGAACTACGCCTAGGCGCCTCCTTCCTGTTTTGGCCGTTGTGCCCTCGTCTACCGAAAAGCGGTGGACGTGCATGACATCTTGCACCGTGGCGGTCGCGCGCGCAAGGCGAATTTTGGGCCGGACGTGTTGATTGGCCGCGATTTGCTGGAATGGCCTCTCCGCCGATCTTGCCCGCGCGCGCGTGACGGCGCCGCCCCAGCCGCCGGTGGCGCTCTCGACCATGCCTCTATCTCGCCTACTTCAGAGCTACGACCAGGTGCTGCTCGACCTGGACGGCTGCATCTGGATCGGCGACGAGGTGATTCCGGGATCAGCTGAGGCATTGGCGGAGCTGCGCGCCGCCGGTCGGTCGATCGCGTTCGTCACCAACGATGCCCGGCGCTCGCCCGAGGAATATGTACGCAAGCTCTGGTTGCTGGGCTTGCAGGCTTCCCTTGAGGAGATCGTCACCGTCGGCGCGGCCATCCAGTACGCGCTGGCGGGCCGGCTCCCCGGCGCAACCGCCTACGTGATCGGCTCGCCGGCCGTGTTCCGGCACGTGGCCGAGTCCGGCCACCGCATCGTCAACGGCACCGATCAGGCCACGCGCGCCGATGTGGTCGTCATTGCCGGCCACGATGCCTTCAACTACGACGAGTTGCGCGAGGCCGTCCAGGCCGCCCTGGCCGGGGCAGAGATAATGGCTGCCGGGCGCGACCGGACGTTCCCGGGCCCTGACGGACAATGGCCCGGAACCGGATCGATCGTGGCCGCGGTCGAGTTCGCCACCCAGCGCGAGGCGCGTGTGGTCGGCAAACCCGACCCCCTGATCTTCTCGACCGCCCTTGACCGCCTCGGCCCCGGCCGGGCCCTGATGATCGGTGACCGGGTCGAGTCCGACTTTGCCGGGGCGACCGCCGCCGGGCTCGACGGAGCGATCGTCCTCTCCGGAGTGAGCACGCGGGAGGAGGCCGAGGCCCAGACCGAGCCCGCCCCGGTCGCGATCGGAGACGACCTGCGCTCGCTGGTGCTCGCATGAGCCTGCGGCTGATCGTCAACCCGTCCGCCGGCGGTGGCCGCGCGGGACGCCTGCTGCCCGAGGTCTCGGCTGCGCTTGATGCGCTCGGGCTCGAACATCGCGCTGAGTTGACGCGAGACCTCGAGCACGCTCGGGAGCTGACGCGAGCAGCGATGCAGGCCGGGGCGACCGCGGTGGCCTTCGGTGGTGATGGGCTGATTGGCGCCGTGGCGGGCACGGTCAGCGAGCACGGTGGCCTGCTGGGCGTCCTGCCGGGCGGGCGCGGCAACGACTTCGCGCGCATGCTCGGTATCCCGCTCAAGCCCGGGCCGGCGTGTGCAGTCCTGCGTAACGGCCGCGAGACGCCGCTGGACCTGGGCATGGCCGGTGACAGGCCGTTCATCGGTATCGCCAGCTGCGGCTTTGACTCCGACGCCAACCGGATTGCCAACCAGACACGTTTGATCCGTGGCAACCTCGTCTACGCCTACGGCATGTTGCGGGCCTTGGCGACCTGGAAGCCGGCCACTTTCACGCTCGAACTGGACGGCGGCGAGCCGCGCATCTTCAGCGGCTACTCGGTCGTGGTGGCAAACTCGCGCTACTACGGGGGCGGCATGATGATCGCCCCGTCGGCCTCACTGAGCGACGGCAGGCTCGAGATCGTTCTCATCCACGACTTTCCCCGTCGGCGCTACCTGCTCCTGGCCCCCACCGTCTTCAATGGCACCCACGTCCGCCGGCCCCATGTGGAGGTGCTCAAGGCCAAGAGGGTCAGCATCTCTGCCTCACGACCCTTCGTCGTCTACGCCGACGGCGATCCGATCGCAGACCTGCCGGCGACCGTCACCGTGAAGCCCGGCGCCGTGCGAGTGCTAGTTCCTTAAGCATCGTGAGCGCCCTCGACGTCAAGATCATCGCCGCCCGCGCCGTCGGCGAGATGGCGCGTCGCGCGGGCCGCGGCGGCGGCACCAGCTTGCCGGGCAAGGTGCTCATGCGTCTGGATTCGGGCGCCATCGAGCAGCTGGCGAGTCGCCTGCCCGACGGCACGGCGATCATCTCGGCGACCAACGGCAAGACCACCACCACGGCGATGGCGGCCACAATTCTCGAGCGCGCCGATTTGACGCTGGTGACCAATCGAGCCGGCGCCAACATGGCCGGAGGCATCGCCTCCACCCTTCTGAGTGCCGCGGGGCGCCGGGAGACGATTTCCGGCCGGCTGGGGCTGTTCGAGGTCGATGAGTTCTGGCTCGACCGGGTCGCGCCTCAGATTCACCCCCGGGTGATGCTCCTGGCCAACCTGTTCCGCGATCAGCTCGACCGCTACGGTGAGCTGGAGACGATCGCTGACCGCTGGGCGGCCCTCGTGGCCCAGGTCCCGGAGACCGAACTGGCCCTCAACGCCGACGATCCGCTGATCGCCGACCTCGGCCGAGACCGACCCGGGGTGACCTACTTCGGAGTCGAGGATGCCGCGATGGCGATGGCGGAGATGCAGCACGCATCCGATTCCAAGCATTGCCGCCGCTGCGGGGCCGCCTACGTGTACGAGGCCGTTTACCTCGGGCATCTGGGCCGCTACCACTGCCCCAACTGCGGCCAGCGGCGCCCCGAGCCTTCGGTTGCCGCGACCGATATCGAGCTCGCTGGGAACGCGCGGGGCTCGCTTCCGGCTCCGGACCCCGGCCGGCGATGCCCTCGTGACCCTCCCGCTGCCCGGTCTCTACAACGTGTATAACGCCCTCGGCGCCGCCGCCCTGGCCCTTCGTCTCGGGGTTTCGCTCCAGCAGATCGCGGACGGACTGGGCGTGGTCAGCCCCGCCTTTGGCCGCGCGGAACGGATCTCCGTCGACGGGCACGAGCTGTCGATCCTGCTCATCAAGAACCCCGCCGGGGCAAACGAAATCGTGCGCACCCTGGCCCTCGAGCCCGGTGAGCTCGATCTCCTCGGCGTCCTCAACGATCAGACCGCCGACGGCCGCGACATCTCCTGGATTTGGGATGCCGACTTCGAGCTCCTCGCCGGGCACGTCCGGCGCGTCACCTGCGCCGGTACCCGCGCCGCCGAGCTGGCCCTGCGCCTGAAGTACGCGGGCATCTCCCTCGACCGGATCGAGGTGACGCCCTCCCTCCCGTCCGCACTTGATTCGGCCCTGGCCGCGGCCGGAGACAGCGGCCTCTATGCCCTGCCCACCTACACCGCGCTGCTCGAACTTCGTGAAGAGCTCTCGCGCCGCGGCCACGTAGAGCGTTACTGGGCCCCACGTCAGGCCACGCCGGCATGAACGTGATCTGGCACGACCTCGAGTGCGGCCGCTACGCGGCGGACCTTCCCTTCTGGCGCGCGCTGGCCGCCGAGTGGCCGGGGCCGATCCTCGACGTCGGGGCCGGCACGGGACGGGTCGCGCTCGAGCTCGCGCGGGCCGGACACGACGTGACCGCCCTGGACGTCGACGCCGAGTTGCTGGCCGCAATGGAGCACCGCGCCGGCAGCTTCTCCGTGGCCACTGTCACGGCTGATGCCCGGGACTTTGAGCTCGAAGCTCGGTTTGGCCTCGTGCTCGTCCCGATGCAGACCATTCAGCTCCTCGGCGGCGTCGCCGGCCGGTTGGCCTTTCTTTCCCGCGCCCGCCAGCATCTGCGGCCCGACGGGCGTCTGGCCATCGCCATCGCCGACCAATTGGAGGAATTCGAAGTCGTGGCCGGCGGCCCTGCACCGCTGCCGGACATCTGCGAGCTGGAGGGGACCGTGTACTCGAGCGCTCCGACCGCTGTCCGCAGCGACGGCGAGGGCTTCACGCTCGAGCGGCGGCGAGAGACGGTGACAGTGAACGGCGAGCTGATGCTCGCCGAGGACCGCATTCACATCGACGCGCTCGACCCGGGGCGCCTGGAGCAGGAGGGGCAAAACGTGGGCCTGCGCGTGGCCCCACGCCAGGAGATAGCCCCCACCCAGGACTACGTGGGCAGCGTGGTGGTGATGTTCGATGCCTGACCTCCTGCGAGTCTGCGCCCTGTATCCGGACCTCATGAACATCTATGCCGATCGCGGCAATCTGCGGCTCCTCGAACAACGCTGCCGGTGGCGCGGCCTCGGTTTCGAGCTCAGCGCCAGCGGACTCGGGGAACCGCTTGATCCCGACAGCGCCGACCTGTTCTACATTGGCGGCGGCCAAGACCGAGACCAGCGGCTCTGTGCCTTTGACCTGGCCGAGGGCAAGAGCCAGTCCCTGCACGAGGCCGCCGGCCGCGGAGCGGTCGTGCTCGCCGTGTGTGGGGGCTATCAGTTACTCGGGCACTCCTACGAGCTGGGCGACGAGGTCCTGCCCGGAGTGGGGCTGGTCGACCTGAACACGAAGCGCTCGGATCGGCCCCGCCTGATCGGCAACGTCGCCATCGAGGTCGAGCTCGATCCGGGACAGCGCCGGACCCTGGCCGGCTTCGAGAATCACGGTGGCCGCACTTCGCTCGGCCCCGGTGAGATGCCGCTGGGCCGCGTGCTCAATGGCCACGGTAACGATGGCCGCAGCGGTTATGAGGGCGTGCGGCGCGGCAACATCATCGGAACCTACCTGCACGGGCCGCTGCTGCCCAAGAACGCCTGGCTGGCCGACTGGCTGATCTCGGCCGCGCTCGAGTTGACCGAGCCTCTTGCCCCGCTTGACGATCGCCTCGAGGCCGCCGCTCATGCCGAGGCGCGGCACGCGGCCGGAGTCTGAGCGGCGGGGGTTACGATGGCTGCGCCTCAATTTGTGAAGCTCCGTCTTTCTCACCCTTCGAACGGGGGACGCGCACTCGCCGCCGCCCTGACGATTCTCGCCCTGCTTGCCGTGGCCGGCTGCTCGTCGTCCGCCACCGGGACCCACGGGGCGGGTGGTAACGCGACGAGCGCAGCGAGCCTTCCCAGCACCACCTCGGGCACGAGCACCGGCACCAACACGGCCGCGCTGCCGGGAACCGGCAAGCCGGCGGTGACGATCGGCGACAAGAACTTCACCGAGGAGTTCCTGCTCGGTGATCTGTATCGCGAAGCGCTGCTCGCCCAGGGGTACACCGTTGAGCTCAACCAGAACATCGGGCCGACATCGGTGACCCTCCAGGCCCTGGCCTCGGGCTCGCTGGACATGTATCCGGAGTACCTGAGCACGTTCAACACCGCGGTGGCGGGCTACAAACATGGCTTCAAGAGTCAGGCCGGCGCCTACGACGCGGCTGAGCGTTATGCCACAGCCCACAACATGCAGTTGCTGCTTGCCACCCCCTTCAGCGATACGCCGGCGCTCGCCGTCACGGTCGGCTACGCGCAGGCCAACCACCTGCACACGATCCGCGATCTGGCCCGGGTCGCCCCGTCGCTGGTCATCGGAGGCCCGCCTCAGTTCGAGCAGAGCCACCCCGGGCTGTCGGACCTCGAGCACAGCTATAGCTTCGCGCCGGCCGCGTTCAAGGACCTGGCCTTCGGCGACCAGTACACGGCCCTGAACGCCGGCCAGGTCGAGGCGGCCGATGTCAACACGACCGACGGACAGCTCGCCAGCGGCAACTACGCGGTGCTGGGCGACCCCAGCGAGGTGCTCGGCTGGGGCAACGTCGTTCCGGTCGTGGCCGAACGCGCGCTGGATCGCGAAGGGCCGGCGTTCGCCGACACCATCGACCGGATCAGCAGTCTGCTCACGGTTTCGGTCATGCGCGAGCTAAACCAGCTGGTGGACGTGGCCGGTGAGGACCCGGCCACGGTGGCTAAGGAGTTCCTCGAGACGCACGGGATCATCCCGCCGTCCTCGTGATTTCGCCCGCTGGCTAGGGCTCGCGGGGACCGAAACCGCCGCTGGAGCCAAAACCGCCGAGGCCGCGGGCGCTGGCCTCGAGCGTCTCGACCTCCACCGCTTCGGGCAGCTCGACGCGGATCAGGACCAGCTGAGCGATCCGATCGCCAGGAGCGATGTCGAAGGTCACCCGCGGGTCGGTATTGAGCAGCAGCACGCGCAGCTCGCCCCGGTAGCCAGAGTCGATCAGCCCGGGCGCGTTGACCAGGGTGATGCCGTGGCGGGCGGCGAGCCCGGAGCGCGGGAGCACGAGCGCGGCCTGACCGGCGGGCACCTCAATGGCCAGCCCGGTGGCGACCGAGGCCCGCTCGCCGGGCGCCAGCCGGACCTCCTCGAGCGCGTGGAGGTCGAGTCCGGCGTCGCCCGCGTGGGCCCGGGTCGGCAGCACCGCCCGAGGATCGAGCCGGACCACGCGAAACCCCGGTTCCGGCCGCGACAGCGGCGCGGCCTCGCTCACGCCGGCTTCGGGCTCTTGCCGCGGAAGGCGAACGGCTCGTAGCGAGCCGCGACCCCGGCCGGGAGCCGAACCAGGACGCGAACGCCATCGGGCGTGTCCTCGCGCTCGAGGTCGCCGGCCAGCTGATGCAGCTCGGCCAGTCGCCCACCCTCGTCGTAGGGGACCAGCAACTCGACCTGTGACAGCCGGCGCTCGAACTCGGCCTCGATTCGGGCGATCAGCTCGCTGATGCCCTCACCGGTGGTGGCCGAGACCAGAACGGCATCGGGATGGCGCCGGGTCAGCTCGCCGCGGCGCTCGTCGTCGACGCGGTCGGCCTTGGCCAGCACGAGCACCCGGGGCGCCTCCTCGGCGGCGATCTCGAGCAGGACATCATCGACGGCACGGGTCATCTCAACGAGTTCGTCCTCATCGACCGAGGCGTCGACCACGTGCAGGATCAGATCCGCGCGCCGGGTCTCCTCGAGTGTCGCCCCGAAGGCGTCCACGAGCTGGTGCGGAAGCTTGCGGATGAAGCCGACGGTGTCGGTCAGGAGGTAGTCGCGGCCGCCGGCCCGCAGCACGCGGGTGGTGGGATCGAGGGTGTGGAACAGCCGGTCACGGACCGGGACCGTCGCGCCGGTGAGAGCATTGAGCAGTGTCGACTTGCCGGCGTTCGTGTAGCCGGCCAGGGCAATCTGCGGCAGGTGAGCGCGCTCGCGCTCGGCCCGCATCACCGATCGCGTCGAGCGGACGTGAGCCAGGCGCCGGCGCAGCGCCGAGATGCGGTCGCGGGCCAGCCGGCGATCGGTCTCGATCTGGGTCTCGCCCGGGCCCCTGGTGCCGATCCCGCCCCCCAGCCGCTCGAGGTGCGACCACAGGCCGCGCATCCGGGCCAGGTTGTACTCCAG
Organism: uncultured Solirubrobacterales bacterium; assembly: GCA_963849455.1. Taxonomy (GTDB): domain Bacteria; phylum Actinomycetota; class Thermoleophilia; order Solirubrobacterales; family Solirubrobacteraceae; genus Palsa-465. The sequence goes on from CAWKHE010000006.1 coordinate 19,421, forward strand.
CTGAGCCAGCTCGACCTGCAACTTACCCTCCGCGCTGTGGGCATGGGCGGCGAAGATGTCAAGGATGACGGCCGTGCGATCGACGACCGGCACTCCGAGCGCGGACTCCAGGTTTCGCTCCTGGCGCGGTGAGAGCTCGTCGTCGGCGACGACGAGGTTGGCGTCGGCCGCGGAGATCTGGGCCTTAAGCTCGTCGAGCTTGCCCGGTCCGAGATAGGAGTTCGGATGGGGGTTGTCGCGGTGCTGGATGAGCTCGCCCGCGGCGGCCACCCCGGCCGTGCGCAGCAGCTCCTCAAGTTCGGGTAGATGTCCCTCCTGGCCGGCCGGGACAGCGGCGATCATGAGCGCCCGTTGCCGGGCCCGGCCCCGGGGTGACTCACCGCCGGGGGGTGTCCCGTTCAGCTGCTGGTGACCTTCACGCACCAAGGCCATGGTAGCCGTGGTGCCTGGTCAGCAGCGAATCCGCTCCTCACAGCTCCGAGAGACGCTTGACGGCCTCCAGCAGGCGCTCGTCGGGGGTGGTGAGCGAGATCCGGAAGAAGCCCTCGCCGTTGGGACCGTAGGCGCCGCCGGGGGAAATGATGACGCCGGTGGCCTCGAGCACGTACTCGCAGTACTCGGCTGACGGTGTCGAATCCAGCAGGGACCGGCGCCCAGATGTAGATCGTGCCCTTGGGTGGCGTGACGTTGCACGCCGGCGGCGGCCAGCGCCTCGCACACCAGGTCGCGCCGGCGCTGGTAGACGGCGTTCATGGCCTTGACGTCAGCATCGACCTCGGGGGCGAGCGCGGCCGCGCCGGCGAGCTGGACGGCCTCGAACAGGCCCGAGTCGATGTTCGACTTCAGCCGCCAGTACTCGGCGATCGCGTCGGCGTTGCCGACGATCGCCGCGCAGCGCCAGCCGGTCATGTTGTAGCCCTTGGAGAGGGAGAAGACCTCGACGCCCACGTCCTTGGCGCCCGGGGTGGCGAGGAACGACGGCGCCACGTAGCCGTCGAAGGTCGTCTCGCTGTAGGCGTTGTCGTGCACGACCAGGAAATCGGCTCGCTGGGCGAGCGCGATCGCGTCCTCGAACACACCCTCGGGCGCGATCGCGCCGGTCGGGTTGTTGGGGTAGTTGATGAACATCAGCCGGGCCCGTTCGAGCGTCTCGGCGGGGATCGCGTCGAAGTCGGGGGCGAAGCCGCGTTCGGGCTCGAGGCCCATGAGATAGGGCTCGCCACCGGCCAACAGCGGACCGCCGGTGTAGACGGGATAGCCGGGGTCGGAGGCCAGCGCCACGTCGCCGGGATCAAGGAAGGCCAGGTTGAGGTTGAAGATGCACTCCTTGGCGCCGATCGCGGGCATGACCTCGGTCTCGGGATCGAGGGTGACCCCGAAGCGGCGCTCGTAGAACGCGGCCACCGCCTCGCGGAAGGCGGGCAGGCCCCGGTTGGTGGGGTACCCGTGGGTGCTCGGATCGGCCACGGCCCGCTGCGCCGCGGCCACTATCGGCGCGTAGGTCGGCGTGTCCGGATCGCCGATGCCCAGACTGATCACGTCGACGCCGGCCGCCTTCTTGGCCGCCACCTTGCGCTCTAGCTGGGCGAACATGTACGGGGCGATCCGGTCCAGGCGCTTACTGGGTTTCATGCAACTCCTTGACGAATTCCTCGGCCAGAGCGCCCCGGAATACCGGTACCGCCCAGCCGGAGAGGTTTACGTGAAGATCCTCCTCGACCTCGACCTCGAGCTCGCCCCCGTCGAGCACGACGGTCACCGGCGAATCCCCGCCGGCCAGCACGTAAGCCACGGCCGCCCCGGTGGCGCCGGTCCCGCTGGCGGTCGTCTCCCCCACCCCGCGTTCGAAGATCCGGGCCCGGATGCGACCGGGGCCGAGCGGTGTGTACCAGGACACGTTGGTGCGGTTGGGAAACAGGGCGTGGTTCTCGAGCTCGGGGCCGATGGCGGCCAGATCCAGCGCTTCGAGCTCGTCCCGGTCGTTGACGGCGATCGCGCACTGCGGATTGCCCACCTGGACGTGCTGAAAGCGCCACCTGCGCTCGCCCGCGGTCAGCTCTCCGCGGCCATCGGCACTGCCCTGCGGATAATCGGCGCTGCGCAGCCGCACGCGGCCGAGGTCCATCCGGCAGGTCGAGGGTGAGGTGATCGTCGGCCGCATCTCCCCGGCGGCCGTCTGGATCGAAAACTGATCGCTGTCGGTCCAGCCCGACCGCCGTAGGTAGAGCACTGCCTCCCGGGCGCCGTTGCCGGACAGCTCGGCCTCCGAGCCGTCGGGATTGAAGATCCGCAGGCGGGCGACAAAGCCCGGCTCGTCAGGGGCTGAGAGCAGCAGGACGCCGTCGGCGTAGACCCCAAAGTGCGCCGCGCAGAGCTTGCGCACCCGCTCGGGAGAGAGCGCGAACGGGAGCTTGGCCTCCTCGATGATCAGATAATCGTTGCCCAGGGCCTGCCACTTCTCGAAGTCCACGGCGGCGAGTGTATGTGTACCGTCGCCCCGGCGATGATCCCCCGGCTCCGCGACAACACCCGGCTGCCGGTGATCCTGCTCGCCGTCGTCTCGGTCCTCTCGTTCGGCGCGAGGGTCGCGCTGCTGGGCGAGCCCTGCCAGTCGCCCTGCACCAGGGCCACCCAGCACACGCTGATCTTCGACGAGGCCTACTACGTCAACGCTGCCCGGGTGATCGCCGGAATCCGCCCGCCCAGCGGCTCGCACTACGCCGATGCCCCGCTCGGCACCGATCCCAATGCCGAGCATCCGCAGCTGGCCAAGCTGATCATGGCCGGGGCGATCGAGTGGTTCGGCGACGGGCCGTTCGCCTGGCGGATCGGGAGCCTGTTGGCGGGGTCGATCGCGATCCTGGGCATGTTCGCCCTGGTCCGCACGGCCGGCGGCGGTCCCTGGACCGCGCTCGGTGCCAGCACGCTGATGGCCTGCGACAACCTGCTTTTGGTCCACGGGCGGATCGGGACGCTCGACATCTATGCCGTGGCAGCGATGATCTGTGCACTGAGCCTGTACTTACGTGGTCGGCTCCTGTCGGCGGGAGTGGTGCTGGCGATCGGATCGGCGTGCAAGCTCGTGGCTCCCTATCTGCTGGCGGTGCTGGTCCTGGTCGAGTCGGGACGGGTCGTGATCCGGAGGCGCGACCGGGCCGCGCCAGAGGATTGGAGGGTTGCGCCCGCGCTGCGCCGTCTATTCATCTGCGGCTTTTCCGCGGCCGG
>CAWKHE010000007.1:0-28609 GCA_963849455.1 uncultured Solirubrobacterales bacterium
TGCTCTGAGCAGGACGGCGGCACCGATGTCCTCCGCCTCGCAGACCGCGTTGACGAGGGCGTGGATCCCGTATGAGCGGTAGACGTAGGCCATTCCGGGCGGCCCGAACAGGGTGCTCGTCCGTGAGGTCAGACCGACGTAGGCGTGGCAAGCCTCCTCGGACTGGTGATAGGCCTCGGTCTCGACGATCACACCCGCCGTTTCACCGTGGCTGAGCACGCACCCGAGCAGATCGCGCGCCACCTCGACCACCGGCCGGTCGTAGAAATCCGACCCCAGCGCCGCCGTCACGACAGCGCGACGCGGGCCCGGGCAAGCTGTTCCCGCACCCGGGCCAGGCTGGTGCCGCCCTCAGACACCTTGCTCTCAAGCCACGCTCCGTCCTGGAGCACGCGGTAGAAGCCCTCATCAAGCAGCGAGTTCTGATCGGCGAGCTCGGCCGGGGTCAGATCTGACAGCCGCTTGTTCTGAGACACCGCCCGTCGCACCAGCCCGGCGACGACGCCGTGGGCCTCGCGGAACGGCATCCCCCGCTTGACCAGGAAATCGGCCACATCGGTGGCGGCCAGAAACTGGTCTCCCGCGGCGGCGGCCAGGCGATCGCGCTTGAAGGTGATCGTCTCCAGCATGCCGCGGGCGGCATCCAGGCACAGCTCGAGCGTGTCGCACGCGTCGAACAGGCGTTCCTTGTCCTCCTGCATGTCCTTGTTGTAGGTCAGCGGGAGGCCGTGCATCACCCCGTGCAGCGCGACCAGGTCGCTGAGCACCCGCGGGGCCTTGGCCCGCAGCAGCTCGGCGGCATCGGGGTTCTTCTTCTGGGGCATGATCGAGGAGCCCGAGGCCCACGCGTCGGAGACCTCGGCGAACGAGAACTCCTCACTGGACCAGAGCACGATCTCCGCTCCCAGCCGGGACAGATGGGTGGCGCAGGTGGTCGCGGCGGCGAGGTAGTCGAGGACGAAGTCGCGGTTGGAGACGGCGTCGATCGAGTTCTCGGCCACTCCGGTGAAGCCGAGCACGCCGGCCACCGCCCGCCGGTCGGTGTCGAAGTTCACCCCGGCCAGGGCGCCGGCTCCGAGCGGGAGCTTGGCCGTCGCGCGCACCACCGCCTCGAAGCGCTCCCGGTCTCGGATGAGCATCCACACGTAGGCCAGCAGATGGTGGCTGAGGTAGACGGGCTGGGCGCGCTGCAGGTGCGTGTAGCCCGGCATCGGCCAGTCGATGTGACGCTCGGCGACCTCGACCAGCGTCGTCGCCAGCCTCCCGGCGCGGGCCAGAGCGTCGTGGGCGTGGGCGCGCACGAACATGGCCATGTCGGTGGCGACCTGATCGTTGCGGGAGCGCGCGGTGTGGAGCTTGCCCCCCACCGGCCCGACGATCTGGGTCAGGCGGCGCTCGATCGCCATGTGGATGTCCTCGTCATCGTCGGCGAAGGGGAAGCTGCCGTCCGAGAGCTCGCGCCGGACCTGTTCCAGGCCCTGCTGGATCTGATCGCGATCCTCCGCTGAGATGATCCCTTGCGCGGCGAGCATGCCGGCATGGGCGACCGACTGATCGACGTCGTAGGGGCTCAGGCGCCAGTCGAACGAGATCGAATCGTTGAGGGCGCGAAAACCACTGTGCTGAGGTTCGGCAAAGCGGGAGATGCCCGCATTATGGACGGGCTCAGTGTCCGAGGACTTCCCGCAGCGCCTCGGCCACGCGCGCGACCTGTCCCTCGGTCATCTCCGGGAAGAAGGGCAGCGCCAGCGAGCGGGCGGCGACGTCCTCACAGATCGGAAATTCTCCCTCGCGGTGCCCGAAGCGCTCGCGGTAAAAGCTCATCAGGTGGATCGCCGGCATGTAGGGCTTGCTCTGGATCCCTCGCTCACCGAGCTGCCGGATCACCGTGTCGCGTTCGCGCCCGGGCGGCACCTGGACGACGAAGACGAACCAGCCGCGCCGGTCCCCGCCGGTGTCCTCGCAGGGCAACGACAGCCCTTCGAGGCCGCCCAGCGCCGACCGATACAGCCCCGCCACGCGGCTGCGGCCCGCCAGCATCGCGTCCAGCCGCTCGAGCTGGGCCAGTCCGAGCGCGCAGGCGATGTCGGAAAGGCGATAGTTGAAGCCCAGGCGATCGTGATCGAGCCAGCCCATGTCGGGCGCGCGGCCCTGGTTGCGCTCCGAATCGATCTGCGCCTTCAGCGCCGGATCGCCCATCGTCACCATCCCGCCCTCACCGGTGGTGATCTGCTTGTTGGCGTAGAACCCGAACACCGCGGGGTGACCACGCGAACCGACCGGGCTGCCGTCGCCGTGGACGGCCCCGAGCGCCTCGCAGGCGTCCTCGACGATCGGCAGGCCGAGACGCTCAAAGGCCGGGATGTCGGCCGGGTACCCGAACAGGTGGACGGGCAGGATCGCCGTGGTGCGATCGGTGACGGCGGCCGCGGCGGCGTCGGGATCGAGGTTGAGCGTCACCGGATCGACGTCGGCGAACACCGGGCGCGCGCGCTCGAACAGGACCGCATTGGCGCTGGCCACGAACGAGAACGGGCTCGTCACCACTTCGGCGCCGTCGCTGACCCCGACCCCGCGCAGGGCGAGGTGCAGCCCGGCGGTGCCGCTCGAGACCGCGCTGGCGTGGCCGATGCCGAGCCGGGACGCGAACGCGCGCTCAAACTCCTGAAGCTTGGGACCTAACGAGAGCTGGCCCGAGCGAAGTACGGCCAGCACGGCCCCCTCCTCCTCGGGACCGAGCACCGGACGCGCCAGCGGCACCTGCTCGAGCTCGGTCGCGCTCACCGGTAGCCGACCCACGCGTCATGACCCGGGGGCCGAACCCGCGCGACCGAGCACGGTCCGCTCCCCGGCCACCGGCTGCATGCCGCGCTCGAGCGAGTCGACCAGGGCCTCCCACGAGGCTTCGATCACGTTCTCCGAGACCCCGATCGAGCCCCACAGCTCTTCACCGTCTGACGCGTCCAAGAGCACGCGGGTGACGGCCCCGGTGCCCTTGGCCTCGTCGAGGATGCGGACCTTGAAGTTGACCAGCTCGATGTCGCGCAGGTGGGGGTGGATCTCGACCAGGGCGTCGCGCAGGGCGCGGTCGAGCGCATTGACGGGGCCGTTGCCCTCGGCCGTGCGGACAAAGCGCTCGCCTCCGACCCAGATTTTGATCGTGGCCTCGGTCTCCACCCGGCCGTCGGCGCGCTTTTCCACGATCGCCCGCCACGACTCGAGCCGGAACAGCGGCTCGTACTCCCCCGTCTCCTTGCGCAGCAGGAGCTCAAAGGACCCGTCGGCGGCTTCGTAGTGATAGCCGCGATGCTCGAGCTCCTTGACGCGCTGCACGACCTGGCTCGCCGTCTCGTCATCGAGCTCGAGGCCCAGGTCGGCGGCGCGGCTCTGCACGGTGCCCTTCCCGGACAGCTCGGAGATCAGCATCTCGCGGTGATTGCCGACCACCTCGGGGGCGATGTGCTCAAACGTGGCCGGATCGGCCGTGACGCCGGCCACGTGCATGCCGCCCTTGTGGGCAAAGGCGTTGCGGCCCACGTACGGGGAGTCGGGATCGGGGGTGAAGTTGAGCAGCTCGGCCACGTAGTTGGCAGTCGGGGTGAGCGCCGACAGCTGCTCGTCGCGCAGGCACTGGTAGCCCAGCTTGAGCTGCAGGTTGGGGATGATCGAGATCAGGTTGGCGTTACCACAGCGCTCGCCGTAGCCGTTGACCGTTCCCTGGACGTGGGTGGCACCCTGGCCCACCGCGGCCAGCGAGCAGGCCACTCCGCACCCGGCGTCGTCGTGGCAGTGGATTCCCACGCGCACGCCGGTGTCGCCCACCTCAGCCATCACGGACGCCATCGCCGCGCCGATGCCGTCCGGGAGGGTGCCGCCGTTGGTGTCACAGCAGACGACCGTCTCGGCGCCGGCCTCGATCGCGGCCCGCAGGCAGCGCAGGGCGTATGGCGCGTCATCGGCAAAGCCATCAAAGAAGTGCTCGGCGTCGTACACGACTCGCTTGTTCGCGGCGCGCAGAAAGGCCACGGATTCCGAGATCATGCGCAGGTTCTCGTCGCGGTCGACCTTGACGACCTTTTCCAGGTGAAGGCCCCACGTCTTGCCGACCAGCGTGCAGACCGGGGCGAAGGAGTCGGCCAGCCCGCGCAGGGCGAGATCCTTGTCGGGCGCCGTGTCCCGGCGGCGAGTCATCCCGAAGGCGGCGATCTGAGCGTGGGCAAAGCGCTCGCCGGCGAGCAGCGTGAAGAGCTCCTGCTCCTTGGGATTCGAGCCCGGGAAGCCGGCCTCGATCAGGTCGATGCCGAGCTCGTCAAGGCGGTGGGCGACGCGGAGCTTCTCCCCCGCCGAGAGCGACATCCCCTCCCCCTGCATGCCGTCGCGCAGGGTCGTGTCATAGAGCTCGATCTGGGTCACGACGAACTCTGTTCAGGACGACTGACGGGAGGCTTGGCGCCGGTCCGGCGGCTCATCCGGCTCCGGATCCGGCCACCCCCGCCTGAGCGGGCTGACCGGCCGGCATCTCGACCACATCGAGCCAGTCCGCATAGCGCGGGTCGCGTCCGTGCAGGGCAGCGTCATACACGCGCTGGAGCTCGCGCGTGATCGGACCGGCCGTGCCCTCGCCGATCGCGTGATCGTCGACCTCGCGGACGGGCACGAGCTCGGCCGCGGTCCCCGACATGAAGACCTCGTCGGCCAAAAACAGCTCGGCCCGAGCCAGGTTGCGCTCGACGACCTCGAGACCGAGATCGCGGGCGATGGTCAGGATCGAGGCCCGGCTGATGCCGTCCAGGATGCCGGCCGTTTGGGGCGGGGTGATGATGCCGCCGTCCTTGACGACGAAGATGTTCTCGCCCGAGCCCTCGCTCACGAAGCCGTGGGAATCGAGCAGGATCGACTCCTGGTAGCCGGCCTTGGTGGCCTCGATCTTGGCCAGCACGCTGTTCAGGTACTGGCCGCTGGCCTTGGCGTGCGGGATCAGCGCGTCGGACGAGATACGCCGCCAGCTCGAGACCTTGGCCCGGATCCCGGCCAGCTTTGACTCCTCACCGAGATAGGCACCCCACGGCCAGGCGGCGATCGAGACCGAGACCTCGCACTCGAGCGGATTCAGACCCATCTGGCCGTAGCCGCGGTAGACGATCGGCCGGATGTAGCACTCGTGCAGGTTGTTGGCCTGCAGCAACTCGTGCGTGGCGCTGCGCAGTTCCTCGAGCGTATACGGGACGGGCATGTAGTAGAGCTCGGCTGACTGCAGCAGCCGACGGAGATGGTCGCGGTGGCGGAAGATGCCCGGTCCACCGTCGGTGGCGTAGGCACGCTCGCCCTCGAACACGCCGGTTCCGTAGTGCAGACCGTGGGTCAGTACGTGGATCTTGGCGTCCTCCCAGGCAACCAGCTCTCCGTTATGCCAGATGAGGTCGGCTTTCTCCACGACGTCTCCTTATGGGTCGTTGGCAACCCAGGCCAGTGTTGTTACAGGTGCTTCAGAACTCCCTGGGTGGCCTCCGCGGTGCTCGCGTCGCCGCCCAGGTCCGGGGTGCGTAGGCCGTCGGCCAGCGCCCCATTAACCGCCGATTCTACCGCCGCGGCCTCCGCCTCCAGGCCAAAACCGTGTCGCAGCATGAGCGCCGCTGACAGGAACATGGCCAGCGGATTGGCCCTGCCCGTACCCGCGATGTCGGGCGCCGACCCGTGGACGGGCTCGAACACGCCCGGGCTCGGCGGGTCCGATGCTCCGAGCGACGCGCTGGGCAGCATCCCGAGGCTGCCGGTCAGCATCGCCGCCTCGTCGCTGAGGATGTCCCCGAACATGTTCTCGGTCACGATGACCTCGAAGTGGCGCGGCGCGGAGACGAGGCGCATGGCGGCGTTGTCGACCAGGAGGTGCTCGAGTTCGATGTTGGGGAATTCCGCCCGGTGCAGCTCGCGGACGACCTCGCGCCACAGGCGGCTCGTCTCGAGCACGTTGGCTTTGTCGACGCTGGTCACCCGCGACTTGGCGGCTCCGAAGGCCACGCGGGCGATGCGCTCGATCTCCGCCCGGGTATAGACACATGCGTCGGAGGCCGAGTCAGCGGTGCGTGTCTTCTCACCGAAGTAGATTCCGCCGGTCAGCTCTCGGACCACGAGCAGGTCGGTGTTCTCGATCACCTCGCGCTTCAGCGGGCTGGCGTCGTACAGGGCCGGCAGCGGCTTGACCGGGCGCAGGTTGGCGAACAGGCCGAGTCCCTTGCGCAGCCCGAGCAGGCCCTGCTCGGGCCGGGGCTTGTCCGGATCGGTGGTGTCCCACTGGGGACCGCCCACGGCAGCCAGGAGCACAGCGTCGGCGCTGCGGCAGGCCTCGAGCGTCTCCTCGGTCAGGGCGACGCCGTGGGCATCGATCGCCGCCCCCCCGAACAGGTGCTCCTCGTATTCGAAGTCGGTGCCGACGGCCCGCAGAACCTCGAGCGCCGGAGGGATGATCTCCGGGCCGATCCCATCACCGGGGAGAAGGATGACGCGCGGGGACATGAGCGGCCGCAGAAGCTACTGAATCGGGGCCGTGGCCAGCGGGCCGGGGCGACAGCGCCCTCGCCCCGCCCGTAGGCGGCCGCGGCTCAGGGCGAACCGCGGCCCGTGTAGCCCCGGACGTCGGCGACGCTCCACCAGCTCCCGCTCGAGGCGGTGAGGGTCATCCGCACAAAGCGGATCGGCGCCCCCGACAGCGGCACTGTCGTCATCTGGCCGCTGCCCGATCCGCTCCCCGCCGTACTCCACGTTTGCCCATCGCGACTGATCGTGACCGTGTACCCGCGGGGGTAGTCGCCGGTGTTGGCGCCGGTGTCAAACACGATCTGACGCAGGCGTCGCAGCCGGCCCAGGTCGACCTGCAGGTACTGCCCGGGCGCCTGACCGGTGTCGGTCGAGTAGCGCGTGCTGGCGTCATCGTCAACGGCGTTGGCCGGCGGATCAGCGGACCCCGACGGATCGGCGGTGGCCGTCCAGCCCGACGGGTCTAGTTCCTTGCGCCCCGTGGGGCCACCCGGGGTTCCGGGCCAGGTGAAGGTGGCCAGCGAGTCGCCCGGCAGTGTGTAGGTGAAGCCCCGGTTGCCCTCGCGGACTCCGACCGCCTGGGGGTTGTCGTTCTCGTTGTGGGCGACGAGCACCGTCGTGCCGTCGGGATCACGGAAGGCCACGTCCATGACCTGGCCGTTCCAGCCCGTCGTCCCGAACGAGGTGCTGGCGATCCGCACCGCCCCCGGGGGCACGAAGCGACTCAGGCTGCCGAGCGTGTAGTACTCGGCGTTGGCAGTGATCGTGTTGCCCGGGCCGACGGTGAGGATCCCTGTGCAGGTGCTGCAACCACCGACGTGCGGACCCCCCGACGGGTCCAGCGCGACGTTCCAGTTGATCACCGTCTTGGCCCAGTTGCGCGGCGAGCCGATGATCAGGTTGCGGCTGTGCCACTTGAGCGTGTCCGAGAACGTGTTGGCGGGATCGCTGGACTGGCTGCCCGAGCACTCGGTGAAGTAGATGGCCTTGGTGGGGAACTGGCGGTGAAGCACGCTCATCGCGCTCGGGTCCCCGTAGTAGCAGTGGTAGGCCGTGCCGGCCACCCACTTCGCGGCCGGCGAGGAGAGCACCTCCTGGGGGTAGCGATTGATGTCTGAGGCCTCGTCCGGCGGGGTGGCAGCGATGTCATTGGGGTGCTCTGACCAGTTGTGGTCGTAGGCCAGGATCTGCGTGTGCAGCCCGGCCCGGCGGAGCATCGGGCCGAGCGCCTCGATCACCTTCTCCTGCTGGGCGGCCGGCATGTCGGTGCCGGGATATCCGGCCGGGTTGTGGTTCTGGGGCTCGTTCTGGACGGTGATCGTGTTGACGGTGACGCCCTGGGAGCGGTACGCCTCGACGAACTTGGTCAGGTAGAGGGCGTACGAGTGATAGATCGCCGGCGTGTCGATCAGCCGCCCACCGATCAGATCCTGGTTGGTCTTCATCCACGCGGGCGCGCTCCACGGGGTGGCGATGATCTGCAGTCGTGGATTCAGGCGCTTGGCCTGCCGGAGCAGGGGCAGGATCTCGGCCTTGTCGTGGGCGATGCTGAAGTGGCGCTGACCGTAGTCGGTCTGGCCGGCGGGCATGTCGTCATACGTGTAGGCCGGCGGCTTGGCCACGAAGTCAGAGGCCCCGATCGGCTGGCGCAGGTAACTGAGGCCATCCCCGCGGCGGGGGTCAAACAGCATCCGCATGGCTCGCGCCCGGGCGGCCGGCGAGAGGCGGTAGAGAACCACGGCCGAGGAATCGGTGATGGCGCCGCCGAAGCCGGCCATCCTCTGGAAGTGCCGGGTGGGATCGACCACGATCGTCGGCGCGCTCGATGTCGCCGACGTGAACGGGACGCTGCCCATGTCGGTGAGCTTGTAGCGGCCGTCAGCCGTGGTCAGCCACAGGTGCGCGGCGGGGGTTGCCGCTCGCGGTGCCCGTCCCGAAGCCGGTGCGGTCCCAGCCACGAGGGCGGCCGCTCCCAGCAGCCCCAGCAACAGCGATCTCCGGCCCCCGGGCAGATCCACCCAACGCGCAATCATGAGCACTCCTCTCAATCTGAGACAGCTCGCGGGTACCCGCCGCCCGGCGGGGACAAACCGGGGCTAAGGCCGGCGGGCGGACATGTTCAGGCGCACGTACTCGAGGACCAGCGGGTCGCCGGCGCGTTCGAGCACGCGATCGATGAAGGGGTCATGGAGCTCGGCCGGCAGCGGGTCGAGGTGGCGCACCAGGCACACGGTGGAAATGAAGCTGCGCGGCTCCTCGGGCGTGGTCGGGCGGTCCTGCAGCCAGCACGAGACATCGGCAAAGCCGGCCCGCTTCAGCCGGGCGGCCGTCTCCTCGGCGGTGGCGTAGTTCCACGGTTTGACCCAGTCGGCGAAGTAGGGAGCAAACGGCTCCTCGGCCGCCACCGCCTCGGCCAGACGGCGGAACGAGTCGATGTTGCCGCGCCCACCGCACTGGGCCAGGAGGCGCCCGCCGGCCTTGAGATTTCGGTGCAGGGCCGCGAACAGGGCGTCGTGATCGGGAATCCAGTGAAAGGTGGCGTTCGAGAACACGACGTCCACCGGTTCGGGCAGGGCCAGCTCGGCCAGGTCCTGGCACAGCGCGGTCACCTTGTTGCCCAGCGCCGCTTGGGTGTGGCTGACCATCGAGGGCGCGGCGTCGACCGCGTAGACCCTTCCCCTCGGCACCCGCCGAACCAGCTCGGCGGTGATCTTGCCTGACCCACAGCCGGCGTCGAGGACGTATTCGTCGCCGGCCAGTTCGAGGCGGTCGAGCTGCTCGGCCGCCCAGGCCTGCTGCGGCCCCGAGATACGGTCGTAGGTGGCGGCGTCCCAGTCGCGGCTCGGGGTCACGGAAGGCCCTCGGTCACAGGGCGCTGGTAACGGGCCCGGTGCGCTCCCGATCTCGCTCGTAGCCCGAAATCGCGTCGTCCTGAGCGAGGGTCAGGGCGATGTCGTCGAGTCCGTTCAGCAGGCGATGCTTGATCTCGGGGTCGATCTCGAAGCTAGCCACACCGCCCGGCCAGCGCACCTCCTGGGCGGCCAGGTCGACCTGGGCCTCCCCCGCTCGGGCGATCGAGGCGCATTCGTCGGCGGTCAACTCGATCGGCAGCAGCCCGATCTTGGTGCAGTTGGACTTGAAGATGTCGGCGAAGCTCGACGCGATCACGGCCTGGAAGCCGTAGTCCTCCAGTGCCCAGGGCGCATGCTCGCGGCTTGAGCCGCAGCCGAAGTTGCGCCCGGCGACCAGGATCGGGTTCGACGGCAGATCCCAGTCTGGCTCCTTGGCCCAGTCGTAGAACAGGAACTCCCCGAAGCCAGTGCGCTCCACGCGCTTGAGGAACTGCTTGGGGATGATCTGGTCGGTGTCGACGTCGTCGCGGTTGAGCACGCTGACGCGGCCGGTGATCGTCTCGATCGCCTTCATGAGTGGTGTCCCTCCCACTTGCGGATGTCGACGAAGTGCCCCTCGATAGCCGCGGCCGCGGCCATCTGTGGTGACACGAGGTGCGAGCGCGCGCCGCGGCCCTGGCGGCCCTCGAAGTTGCGGTTCGAGGTCGAGGCGACGCGCTCGCCGGGGTCGGCGATGTCGGGATTCATGCCCAGGCACATCGAGCACCCTGCGCCCCGCCAGTCAAAGCCGGCGGAGCGAAAGATCTCGTCCAGACCCTCGCGCTCGGCCTGCTCCTTAACCTGCGCGGAGCCCGGCACGACCATCGCGTAGACGCTGTCGGCGACCTTGCGGCCGGCGATCATCCCCGCGGCGGCGCGAAGATCGCCGATCCGCGAGTTGGTGCAGGAGCCGATGAAGACTCGGTCGAGCCTGATCTCCTCGATGGCCACGCCGGGATCGAGACCCATGTAGTGCAGAGCGCGCTCGTCCTGCTCTGAGCTTGGTTCGGGCACGCTCTCCCCCACTCCGACCACCATCTCCGGGTTCGTGCCCCAGGTGACCATCGGGCTGATCGCCGCCGCGTCGACCTCGATCTCACGGTCAAAGCTCGCCTCGTCGTCGCTGTAGAGCTGGCGCCACTCGTCGGGGACCTCGGTCGGGGCCGCCGGGCGCCCGAGCACGTACTCGAAGGTGGTCTCATCGGGGGCGATCATCCCCGCCCGGCCGCCGCCCTCGATGGTCATGTTGCAGACCGTCATCCGGCCTTCCATGCTCAGGCTCTGGATCGCGGGACCGGCGAACTCGACCACGTGGCCGGTGGCGCCCGAGACGCCCATCTGTCCGATCGTGGCCAGGATCAGGTCCTTGGCGGTGACTCCGCGGCCGAGCGCTCCCTCGTAGCGGATCCGCATCGAGCGCGGCTTTGACTGGACCAGACACTGGGTGGCGAGCACGTGTTCGACCTCGCTGGTCCCGATCCCGAAGGCCAGCGCTCCGAAGGCACCGTGGGTGGCGGTGTGGCTGTCGCCGCAGACGATCGTCATGCCCGGCTGGGTGACCCCCAGCTCGGGACCGATCACGTGCACGATCCCCTGCCGGTTTGAGCCCAGGGAATACACGGGGATCCCGAATTCCTCGCAGTTGCGCTCCAGCGTCTCGACCTGCACGCGGGAGAGCTCGTCCCGGATACGGGCGGCCACCGGTGTGCCGTCGGTGGGGACGTTGTGATCGGCGGTGGCCAGCGTGCGATCGGGCCGGCGGACCCGGCGGCCGGCCAGCCGCAGCCCGTCAAAGGCTTGGGGACTGGTCACCTCGTGGACGAGATGAAGATCGACGTAGAGCAGCCCCGGCGCGACCTCGTGGGCCGCCCAGATCTTGTCGAACAGACTCGCGGGCATTGGTTCTCCTTTGACTTCTCAGGTTCAGCTTCTGCGCAGTCCGGCGCTCACGACGGCCAGCAGGAGCGCCGGAGCGGGACCGGGGTTCTCGAAGTGATGGGGCAGGTCGGCGTCGAAGGTGACGCAGTCGCCGTCGCCAAGCTCGTGCTCGGCACCGTCGCAGTGCAGGATCACCCGGCCCGACTCGACCAGCGCGGTCTCGCGGCTGCCGGGCTCGTGCATGGGCGGATCGCCAGCGCCGCCGGTCTGCGCGCCGGGCTCGAGACGGTGGCGGGAGAGCTCGGCCCGCTGGCCGGGCAGCGGCGGGGTGAGGATCTCGTAGCTGTGGCCCGGGGCACCGGCGGGTCCGGCCCGCCGTTCGGCCGCGCGGACGACCTCGACGGCACCGCTCTCGTCGAGGCGCAGCAGCTGAGAAAGCCGGAGATCGAGACCATGGGCGATCCGGGTCGCGACCTGGATCGTGGGGCTCGTCTCGCCCCTCTCCACCTGCGAGAGCATTGGCGCGCTCACCTTGCTGCGCACGGCCAGGTCACGCAGAGACAGGCCCATCGCTTCGCGCAGCGCTCGCAGGCGCGGGCCGAGTGCCTCGGGGGACGTTGTCGATGCCTCGGCGGTCAACATACGGACGTACGCTATCACGTACATGCCCTCGCTCGACCGACTAGCGACGGCCCCGCCGCGGCGCGTCGCTAGCCTGCGCGCATGCACTCCCGGCCCGACGTTCTCGTGCTCGGCGGCGGTGGCGTGCTCGGTGAGGCGTGGATGATGGGTGTCCTGGCCGGCGTCGAGGACGGCGCCGGGTTTGACCTGCGCGATTGCGAGTCCTTCGTCGGGACCTCGGCGGGCGCGATCGTTGCCGCTCACCTGGTCGCCGGCCGCTCACCGCGCCGGCCGGCGGCGGTCGGCACCGACATCCAGGTCTCCGACGCTCAGCCGGTGCGGGGACTGGCCGTGGCCGCGCTCGGCGCCGCGCGCCGCGCCGGTTCCTTTGCTCTCGCCGCGAGTTCGGCGTTCGCGCCCCTGGCCCTCGGGGTGGCCGCCCCCGGGGGGGCGCTCGTCCGGTCGCTGCTGCTGCGCGGTCTCCCCCGTCCGCCGGACACGCTCGCGCAACTCAAGAATCAGATCGAGCGCTCGGGGGCGCGCTTTGACGGACGGCTCAGGGTCACCGCCGTGGATCGCACATCCGGTCGCCGCGTCGTCTTCGGAAGCCCCGGGGCCCCGCGGGCCACGGTCGCGGAGGCCGTCGAGGCCTCATGCACGGTGCCGTGGCTGTTCGCCCCCGTCACGATCAACGGTCGCGAGTACGTGGACGGCGGGGTCTGGAGCCCGACCAACCTCGACGCGGCCCCAGCGGGCCGCGACACCCATGTGTTGTGCCTGAACCCGACCGCCAGCCTGGCGCCCTCGCACACGCTGCTCACCGTGATGCGCAACGTCGCCCGGTCAGCGGTCTCGATCGAGAGCCTCGCCTTGCGCCGTCGCGGCGCCGCGGTGCGTTCGGTGGCGCCCAACGCCGAGTGCGCGGCGGCGATGGGATCGAACTTCATGGATCAGGAGCCGCGCAGCCGGGTGCTGGCCGCCGGCTACCGCCAGGGACTCCTGGTCGCCGCCGACCGTCGGGGATGGTAAGCGCGGGGCGATCACCCCTGGCGCAGCCCCCTCGGCGGCGGTAAAATTCTGAAAGTGCGGCGCTCAGGGCGAGAGCGCCGAGGGCAAAGCCGCCGCGGCGGCTTGCCAGTTTCCCTGCCATCCGGTCACAGGAAACGACTCCGACCTATGCAAAGGATTTGCGAATGACTAAGTGGCGAAAGGGTGTCCGAGTCGCACTTGACCGCCGGGGTACACGGTGGCTACTGGGCTTGATCGGCTCTCTCAGTGCCATGACGCTTCTCCGTAGGCCGTGCTGGATTCGTTGGCGTGACGGAGCCTGGATCCACTACTTCCAGGGCGCCGCGATTCCGCACCCGGAGATGATCGATGCTCATTCGCTCGGGGAATTCACGGCCGAGATCGAGGACGTCTTTATGCATGAGTACAGACCGGCGCCGGGTGACGTCGTCATCGACGTCGGGGCGGGATTCGGGGCCGAGGCGCTTGTCTTCTCGCGGCTGGTCGGAAGCACCGGCTCGGTGATCTCACTCGAACCTCATCCCGCGACCTTCTCATGGTTTATCCGCCTGTGCCGGTTGAACAGCCTCGAGAATGTGACCGCCCTGCAGATTGCCGCCTCCGCCGAGGAGGGTGAGCTGATCATCACTGATCAGGACGCGTATGAGCGCAACACCGTACTCGCGGACGGAAGTGACGGCATCACGGTGAGGGCAAGGACTCTCGATGACGTCGCCCGTGATCTGAACATCTCGCAGGTGAATCTGCTCACCATGAACATCGAGGGTGCCGAGCAACTGGCTATTCGCGGAATGGCAGACCTGATTGACCGCACCCATCACGTGTGCATCGGATGTCATGATTTTCTCGCCGACAAGGGTGGCTCGGAGCTGATGAGGACCAAACACATCGTGCGCGAGTTCCTGCTCGAGCACGGCTTTGAACTCGTCAGCCGCGAGGATGTGAGCGAGCCGTGGATCAGGGATTACGTCTACGGCGTCAACACTCGGCTCGCGACCCCGCCGGGGTCGGCTGAAGTCCTGGCTTCCAGCACGACCGGCGAGCGTTAGGCGCTCGGTTTCGGGAGGCCGGGCCCCGCCTATGGGGCCCGCACGACCTCCGGCTCACCGACTCCGCCCTCCTGCGTCGCGGCCAGCGCCGCCTGGCGGCGCACCGCGTTCGAGAGAGCGCGAACGTAGGCGTGAGCGCCCGCCTCGAGGATGTCGGTCGACACGCCCTGCCCCGATCCGACCACGGGCTCGGCCCCCGGCGCCCGGCCGGCGAGCTCGACCACGACCGAGGTCTCTCCGAGCGCGTCCTGCCCGCCGGTGACCGCGTCGACGCGGAATTCCCGTAGGCGGGCGTCGACTCCGGTGGCGGCGTTTATGGCGTGGAAGATCGCATCCACGGGGCCATCGCCGGTGAACGATCCGACGAGTTCCTCACCCTCGGGACCGGTCACGGCCACCGTGGCGTGGGGCGGGCGCCGGTTCGACGCCTCGACGTCGAACCACTCGAGCTTGTAGCCGGCGATCTCCTGGCGCAGCTCATCGGTGACCAGCGCCTCGAGGTCCATCGCCGTCACCTGCTTCTTCTTGTCGGCGATCTCCTTGAAGCGCCGGAAGGCGGTGACGAGACCCTGGCCCGAGAGCTCAAAGCCGAGCTCGGCCAGCGCCTGCTGCAGCGCGTGTCGCCCCGAGTGTTTGCCGAGCACGATCGAGTTGGCATCCAGGCCGACCGTGGTGGCATCCATGATCTCGTAGGTCGAACGCTCCTTGAGCACGCCGTCCTGGTGGATGCCGGATTCATGCGCGAAGGCGTTGCGACCGACGATCGCCTTGTTGGGCTGCACGGGGTAGCCGGTCAGCCGCGAGACCATGCGCGAGGTGCGCGCGAGCTCGCGTGTCACGGCGTCCGTGTGCAGGCCGACCGCCGCCTCACGAGTGTGCAGGAGCATCACGATCTCTTCCAGCGACGCGTTGCCGGCCCGCTCGCCGATTCCGTTGATCGCGCACTCGACCTGGCGGGCGCCGGCCTGCAGACCGGCGAACGAGTTGGCCACCGCGAGCCCGAGGTCGTCGTGGCAGTGCACCGACAGGATCACGTTGCGCAGATCGGGGACCAGCGCATACAGCCCGTGCAGAAAGTCGGCGTACTCGTTGGGGATCGCGTATCCGACCGTGTCGGGGATGTTGATCGTGGTCGCGCCCTCGTCGATCGCTATCTGGCAGACCTCGGCCGTGAACTCGAGGTCGGCGCGGGTTGCGTCCATGGGTGAGAACTCGACGTCCTCGACATACCCGCGGGCATGGGCGACGGCCGCCCGGGCTTGGCCCTTGACGTCCTCGCGCGTCGTCTGCAGCTGGTGCACGATGTGGATATCCGACGTCGAGATGAAGGTGTGGATCCGCGGTCGGGCGGCATCCTTGACCGCCCCCCAGGCGGCGTCGATATCGGCCACGTGGGTCCGGGCCAGGCCGGCGATGACAGGGGGCGCGGGGTCGGTCACCTTGCGGGCGATCGCCTGGACGGCCTCGAAATCACCCGGGGATGTGATCGGAAACCCGGCCTCGATCACGTCGACCCCGAGCCGAGCCAGCTGGTGGGCAATCTCGAGCTTCTCCTGGGTGTTCAGCGAGATACCCGGGGACTGCTCCCCATCGCGCAGCGTCGTATCGAAGATCAGTACTCGATCTGGATCGTCAGGCTTGGTCATGGCGCTTCTCCTGTTTGGGCTCGAACTTGGTGACTTCTCGGTGCTGGTTCGCGGCTACGTGCGGCCGCCGGCGCGCTATTCCCCCCGGAGGGGGAGCAGGAGAAGTCGAAGTTCAAGGCAAGGCGCCATGCCCGGCAGAGAGTACCAACGTCGCACCATGCCCTCCAAATCGGCACCGGAGAGCCGCGCTTAGCCGCGCCGGTCAGAGGGCGACGGTCTCGCCGGCCAGAAATCCCTCGCTGTCGACGATCTCGGCCACCACCTCGGGCGGGACCGGGCTGACCGTGGTGACGGCCATCGCCGCCACGCGCCCGTCGCCGTGCGGATCATCCTCGGGCTGGCGGCCGACGGCCGCGGACACGATGTTGACCCCGTGTTCGCCGAAGGCCGACCCGACGCGACCCAGCATCCCGGGCAGGTCCTGGTAGCGAAAGACCGTCACATGCGACTCGAGCTGGACGTCAAAGCGCGATCCCCAGGCCTCGATGAGGTGGGGTCGGTTGCGGCGGCCGATCAGCGTCCCGGCCACGCGCACGCTGGTGTCACCGGCGGTGACCTCGACCCGGACCAGATCGGTGTAGTCGCGGGCGGCGCTGTGCTTGGCCTCGACCACCTGAATCCCGCGCTCGTCCGCGAGCCCGGGCGCGTTGACGGTGTTGACCTCGTCCTCGAGGTGACCGGCCAGCACGCCGCGCAGGACCTCGGTGGCCAACAGGCGCGTGTCGTGGTCGGCCAGGCGGCCGATGAAATCGGTCTGCAATCGCTCAATCGACCCGCCGTTGGACAGGGCCAGGGCACTGGCGATCTTGCCCAGCGAGCCGCATAACGCGAGGAATGGCCCCAGCACCTCCATGTCCTCGGCCGACACCGCCGGGACGTTGACCGCGCTCGTGACGACTCCGCCGGTCAGGGCGGCCACGACCTGCTCGGCGGCCTGGTAGCCCGCCCGGTCGGTGGCCTCCGCCGTCGAGGCTCCGAGGTGCGGTGTGACGATCACGTTCGGGTAGCCGAACAGCGGATGCTCGGTGATCGGCTCGGAGCGGAACACGTCGAGCGCCGCTCCACCGACCTTGCCCGAGTCCAGCGCGGCCTTCAGGTCTTCATCAACTACGAGCGGTCCGCGGGCCACGTTGAGGATGCGCACGCCGTCCTTGCATTTGGCCAGGACCTCGCTGTTGAGCCAGCCCTCGGTGTCGGGCGTCTTGGGCAGGTGCAGGGTGAGAAAGTCAGCCTCCGCGTAGACGTCGTCGGGCGAGGCGGCCTGCTCGGCGCCGAGTTCCCGGTAGCGCTCGGCCGCCACGAACGGGTCGTAGGCGACCACGCGCATGTTGAAGCCCCGGGCCCGCTGGGCCACGAGCTGGCCGATCCGCCCGAAGCCGAGGATGCCGAGCGTCTTCTCATACAGCTCCACGCCCGAGAACTTCGAGCGTTCCCACAGGCCCGAGGTCAGCGACGCGTGGGCCTGGGGCACGTTGCGGGCCAGCGCCAGCAGGAGCGCCATCGTGTGCTCGGCGGCGGTGATGACATTGGACTGGGGCGCGTTGGCGACCACGATCCCCCGCTTGGTCGCGGCGGCGACGTCGACGTTGTCGACCCCGACCCCGGCCCGGCCTACCGCGCGCAGGTTGGTGGCCTTGGCCAGCCGCTCGGCGTCGAGCTGGGTGGCGGAGCGGATCAGGATGCCCTCGAACTCGTCGATCCGGCCATCGAGCTCCTCGGGGGTCCAGCCCGCGCCGAGCTCGACATCGAAATGCTGCTCGAGCAGGTTCACCCCGGACTCGCCGATCTTCTCGGCCACCAGGACCCGGGGCTTTCTGTTGCCGTTGATCGGGTTCACAGTTGCTCCAGGAGCCAGTCGATGCACTGGGTCAGAGCCTCGACGTCGGACGGGTCGGTGGCCGGAAACATCGCCACCCGCAGTTGGTTGCGGCCCAGTTTGCGGTACGGCTCGACATCGACGATGCCGTTGGCCCGCAGCTGCGCGGCGAGCCCGGCGGCGTCGACCTCGTCAGAGAAGTCGATCGTTCCCACCACCAGCGAACGCTTGGCGGGGTCAGAGACGAACGGGGTGGCCACCGGATGGCCGTCGGCCCAGCCGTAGAGAATCTGGCTCGAGGCCGTCGTCCGGGCGACCATGCCCTCCAGGCCGCCGCCGTCGAGCATCCATTGGAGCTGGTCGGCCAGCAGCAGCAGCGTGGCCAGCGCGGGTGTGTTGTAGGTCTGGTCCTTGCGCGAGTTCTCAAGCGCGGT
This sequence comes from uncultured Solirubrobacterales bacterium, assembly GCA_963849455.1. Classification (GTDB taxonomy): domain Bacteria; phylum Actinomycetota; class Thermoleophilia; order Solirubrobacterales; family Solirubrobacteraceae; genus Palsa-465. The sequence goes on from CAWKHE010000007.1 coordinate 17,899, forward strand.
GCTCAGAGAGAGGAAGTCCGGGATCCAGCGTTCGCTCGGCGGGCCGGCGGCGATCGCCTCGATCCGCTCGATCGCGGCCGGGCTGGCGGCGGCCAGCCACAGGCCTCCGTCGGAAGCAAAGCCCTTCTGGGGGGCGAAGTAGTAGACGTCGCACTGCTCGGCGTCGAGCGGGAGGCCCGCCGCGCCGGAGGTGGCGTCGATCAGCACCAGCGCGTCGCCGGCGTCGGCCGGTCGCTGCACCCCGACCATCACGCCGGTCGAGGTCTCGTTGTGGGCCCAGGCGATGACATCGGTGCTCGGGTCGGCGATCGGCTCGGGGGCGTCACCGGGCGCGGCGGAGACGACGACCGGGTCGGCCAGGAAGGGAGCCTTCTCGGTGCACGCGGCGAACTTGCTCGAAAACTCTCCGTAGACAAGGTGCAGCGCCCGCTCGCGGACCAAGCAGCAGGTGGCGGCGTCCCAGAAGGCGGTCGTGCCGCCGTTGCCGAGCAGGATCTCGTACCCGTCGGGAAGCGAGAACAGATCGCTCAGCCCGGCCCGCACGCGCCCGACCAGCTCGCGGACCGGCGCCTGACGATGCGAGGTACCCATGACCGCCGCGCCCGGGCCGGCCAGATGGTCGAGCTGCGCCTGGCGAACCCGGGATGGCCCGGATCCGAAGCGTCCGTCGGCGGGCTTGAGCGCCGCGGGGATCTGCAGAATGGTCTGGGTCATGCCGGCTCCTCGAAGTTAGCGGGGATCTACATGCCCAGGCGCGCGGCTCAGTTGCCCGTCGCTTCCCGGTGGTTTCGGTCCACCTCTCGCGCCAGTCACGACGGCACGAGCGATTGTAGACGCCCTACTCCTGGAAGTCGGTGTCGATCCAGTCCATCTGGGACCGGAGCTGCTTGCCGACGACCTCGACCTGATGGCCGGCCTGCTCGTCGCGCATGCGCTTGAAGTTCTCCTGGCCGGCGCGATTCTCCGCGATCCATTCGCGGGCGAAGTCGCCGTTCTGGATCTCGGACAGCACCTGCTTCATCGCCGCCCGGGTCTCCTCACCGATGATCCGGTTGCCGCGGGTCATGTCCCCGTACTCGGCCGTGTTGGAGATCGAGTATCGCATGCCCGAGATGCCCTTCTCGTACATGAGGTCGACGATCAGCTTGAGCTCGTGCAGGACCTCGAAGTAGGCCAGACGCTCGTCGTAGCCGGCTTCGGTCAGGGTCTCGTAGCCGGCCCGGACGAGCTCTGTGACGCCGCCGCAGAGGACCGCCTGCTCGCCGAACAGGTCTGTTTCCGTCTCGTCCTTGAAGGTCGTCTCGATGACGCCGCCGCGGGTGCAGCCGATTCCCTTGGCGTAGGCCAGCGCGAGCCCGAGCGCGTCACCGCTGGCGTCCTGCTCGACCGCGACCAGGCCCGGCACTCCAGAGCCTTCGAGGTACTGGCGGCGGACGAGGTGTCCGGGGCCCTTGGGCGCGACCAGCGCGACATCGACGTCAGGCGGGGGCACGATCTGCTCGTAGTGGATCGAGAAGCCGTGACCGAACAGGAGCATGTTGCCGGGGGCAATCCCGTCGGCCAGCCCGTCCTGCCAGATCTGGCCGTGCAGCTCGTCCGGCGCGAGCAGCATGACGATGTCGCCCTCGCTGGCGGCCTGGGCCGGCTCGGCCACGCGGAGCCCGTGGGCCTCGGCCTTGGCCACGCTGGCTGACTCCGGCCGCAGCCCGACGACGACGTCGACACCGGAGTCTTTGAGATTCAGGGCGTGGGCGTGACCCTGGGAGCCGTAGCCGATGATGGCCACAGTCTTGCCCTCGAGCTTCGTGAGGTCTGCATCGTTGTCGTAGAACACGATGCAGGAGGCTACAACTCGCGCCGATCGACCGGCAGCCTGGCCTACGGTGGACCGGGCAGCGTGAGCAGCTGGATAACCGAGAACAGGATCAGGGCCGTCCCGACCCCGACGAGTGCGATCCGCGCCGGGCGGATCCTGAAGTGGGTGCTGATACCGATGAGGAACAGGACAGTGGCCAGGAACACCGTGTCGCGGATGTAATCGTCGGAGTTCGCGCCCGATTTCTCGCCGTGTGCGTACGCCGCGTCGGCCTGGGCATCGCGTGCAGCTGCGGCATGCTGTTCGGGGACGACGTACTGCGGCATGTAGGCCGGACCCGGAGGGGCGTTTACGTTATGCGCCGGATCGGTCGCCAGCCACGCGTCAAAGGCCACCCGGTATCCGGGGCGCAGCCGCCGGACGGCCAGCCGCTCAGCGCTCCGGTTGTGAAGCGTGAAGGCGGTGAACCAGGCGTTGAAGGAGACCGAGTCCTGCGTGCGGATGACGAGGCCGAGCGCCGCGTCCCGGCTGGCCTTGGTCCGCTCCGACGTGGCATGGGCGAGAGCCACCGAGGAATCAGTGCTCCACTTGGCGGCCGCGAATCCTGAAAAGGCGGCCAGCACTGCCACCAGCGACAGCAGAACCGCCTCGGCGATCGACAGCCATCGGGCCGAACCATCATCGTCGACTTGAGCCGCCGCCTCGGCATGCTCGGCGATGACGTTCGTGAGCTCGGTCTCCGACAGCCCCTCGGGCACCAGCAAAGACTACTCCCCCAGACTTGTCAATCGATGCGAACGGCGGCCCGGCCGAAATGACCGGGCCGCCGCCAGTTTCCGCTTCCGTGCGGGCGTATCGGGGGGCTATGTCTTAGGGTCCGCCGAACCGGGCCCGGAGCGCCATCACGTCGTTGACGTAGCGCTGCGTGTCGGCGTACATACCGTGGGCGCGGACCGACGCCAGACCCTGGTAGTAGCCGGCCGCGGCCAGCGTCGGGTCACCGCCCGTCTGGTCAAGCAGCGAGTGCAGGAGCAGGACCCCGCCGCGGATGTTGTCCTGGGCTGAGGTCGGCGAGAGCGGCGGCGGTGTGGCCAGGTTGGAGCCGATGTAGGACCACGTCCCGGGCTCGATCTGCATCACCCCGGTGGCCCCGGTGCTCGACACGAGCCCGTTATTGAAGCCGCTCTCCTGATACCCGATCGCCTCGGCCAGCGACGGCGACACGCCTTCGGCGGCCGCGACTGAACCGACATCCGACGGACTCACCGTCTCGGGTGTGGGCTGGGCCCCGACCGCCGACGAAGTGCTCACGGCCGGGGTCGTCGTGGCGGCCGGGGTCGTGGTGGCGACGGGGGTGGCCGTCGCCGTCCCGCCTCCCAGCGAGATCGTCGACCCGGCCAGCAGTACGCTTGTCGGGCTCAGGCCGTTCAGGGCCGCCAGCCGGCTGACGCTGAACCCGTTGGCGGCGGCGATGCCCGACAGGGTGTCGCCGGGACGCACGACGTATCCGCCCGAGGACGTAGAGAGCACCGCCGGCGTAGCACTGGTGCTCGTCTCATCTCCGTCGGGAGCTTCTCCCAACTCCTCGGAGGAGCTCACGGTCGACGCCGTCGGCGCGGCCACGCCGCCCCCCGCTCCCTGCGGAGGGATCTGTAGCGTCGAGCCGAGCACGATCTGGCTTGTGCTCGACAGGCCGTTGGCCGCCGCCAGCTGGCTCACGCTGAGACCGTCGGCTGCGGCCACAGAGGCCAGAGATTCACCGGGGGTCACGACGTGGGCGTAATCGGCGGCCGCAGTGGCCGGGACAATCAATAAGGCGGCAACGAGGACAGGCAGGAACAGCAGTCTGGATCGCATGGCCGACAGTGTCCATGCTCGGCTCCCAGGCGAAAATGCCTGCAAAGGACCGCCCACGGTGCAAGATCGCTGTCAGGCGGTGGCGACGGCGACCAGCGAGCGGCCGGGCAGCGTGACCTGGCCGTCGGGAGCCGTGAACGGCTCCAGCGCCGAGATCACCTCGGCGCTGATCGCGCTGCGCTCTTCGGGCGGCAGCTCGGGGTAGCTGGAGCCGAACATCGGCGATATCTCGGCCGTCTCGGCCACGAAATCACCGGGCTCGGAGTAGCGCCGGGCGAGCTCGATCGGGCGGACGATGACGTCCGTGAACCCCGCCGTCGCCAGGAGCTCCTCCAAGACCTCCGGCTCGGCCAGGGCGAACATCCCCGGCGCGTCAGGGTCCGGAGGCTGGGCGTGACCGCGGGCGATCATGACCCGGTTGGGAATCGTCGCCCACGGGTTGCCCTTCGGCGCATCCCAGACGGCAAACGCGGCCCGCTTACCCGGCCGCAGCACCCGCCGAATTTCACGGGCGGCGGTCTCGGGATCGAGGATTAGCATCAGCCCCCAGCGGCACAGCACCGCGTCCATCGTGGCCGTCTCGACGTCGATCCACTCCAGCTCGAGCTGGCGGAACTCGACGTTTGAGACCCCTATCGCCGCCGCTCGCTCGCGGGCGACGTCCAGCATCGCCTCGGCGCCGTCGCTGCAGATCAGCTTGCCGCCGGGCTGAACGAGTTCGGCGGCCAGAAAGCCCGTGTCACCGGGTCCGGCGGCCAGCTCGAGCACGGTCTGGCCGGGTTGGAGCGCGAGCGCGTCGACCATCGCCATCGAGACCGGCATCCCCCAGTCGCGGATCCGATCCGCGCGTTTCCCCCAGCCGGTTGAGGCCCACTCCCAGCGGGCGCGGGAGTCGGCGCGGAGCTCGTCGGCGTCGATCTCGGTCACTCCTGCTCAGGCTACCGCGGCGTGCGCTGGCCCAGTTGGCCAAACGCGGAGTCGATCTGTGCCGCCATGCGCTGGCCGAAGATGGCCAGCAGGGCTTCGGTGGCCAGCGGGCGCAACTGCTCGATCGACACCTCCATTTCGCTCCAGCGCTCCTCGGGCATGCCGGCCTTCTGAAACGGTTCCCAGACCTCGTCTAAAAACACGCGGACGAACGCTTCCGAGACGGCGTCGCAGTTGCGTTCGATGGCCTCGAACACGGCCAGCGCTGAGTCCAGCGAGATGCCGCGCGAGACCACCCGCTCCGCTACCGCGAGCAGGGCCGGACTCGGGACCTCGTAGGCGCCGTCGCCGACCGGTACCAGGATCCCCAGGCGCTGCGCGCGAGCCATGACCCGCGACGCCTCCTCCGGACTGAGCCGGAAGCGGGCCCCGAGCTCGGCCAGGGAGAGCATCTCCGGTAGCTCGGCGTGCGGCGGCGCGGTCAGGGCGCGGCGGAAGCGGTCGAGCCGCTGAGCGGGCTGGGGGTCATCGTCGAGGAGGCGCTTGATGCCCGCGAGGTTGAATCCCTCCTCCTGCAGCCGGCGGATCAGCGCCAGGCGTTCGACGTGCTCGGCTCCGTAGTACCCGACCCGGAGACGAACCTCAGGCGGATCCAGCAGCCCGCGGGCCTGGTGAGCGCGGATGTTGCGCACCGTCATCCCGGATTCAGCGGCCAGCTGTTCGATCGTGAGCGCCGCGGGCATCGCCGCGATCATACGCACAGACGATGTGACGTCAACCGATGTCACACCGACGTCAGCGCAGCTCGCGCCGTAGCAGCTTGCCGGTCGGCCCGCGGGGGACCTCGGCATCGAGCTCGATCATCTTCGGAACCTTGAACGGCGCGAGCCGGGCCGCGCAGTGCGCGCGGAGCTCGGCCGGGGTCGGGGTGGTCCCGCGCGCGGGCACCACGCGCGCCACGACCGCCTCCCCCCACTCGGCGTCCGGGCGCCCGAAGACCGCGGCGTCGCGCACGCCGGGATGCTCGAGCAGCGCGGACTCGACCTCGTCCGGGGCGACGTTCTCGCCACCGGTGATGATCGTGTCCGCCTTGCGGCCGCGGATGACCAGCCGGCCGTCGCCATCCAGCTCGCCGAGGTCGCCGGTGTGAAGCCAGCCGTCCGCGGCCAGGGCGCCGGCGGCGACGGTGCGGCCCCGGACCAGCACCTCCTGCTCATCACTGATCCGGATCTCGGTACCGAGCAGGGGCCACCCGTTGGTGGCGATCTGCGAGCAGGCCTCGGTCATCCCGTAGGAGTAGGCGACCGGGACGCCGGCCGCCCGGGCCCGCTCGAGCAGGGCAGGAGCGATCGGACCCCCGCCCAGCAGCGCGTGGCGCAGGGTGGGCGGATCGCGCAGGCCGGCGTCGAGCAGGCGGGCGAGCATGGTTGGCACCAGCGAGACGAGCGTCACCGCCGCCCGGGGATCGCTCAGCGCGGCCAGCACAGACTCGGTGTCGAAGCGGTCGTGCAGGACCACGGTCGTCCCGTACACGGCGCTCCGGAGCTGGATCGAGAGTCCGCCCACGTGGGCCAGCGGCATCGGGCACAGCCACCGTTCCTCCTGGTCGAGGCCGAGGGCCAGGGCGGAGCCGATCGCGTTCCACAGCCAGTTCTCGTAGGAGAGCGCAACCTCCTTGGGCCCCGCCGTCGTGCCGGAGGTGAACATCACCGTGGCCGTCTCCCCTGGGCCGCGCTCGCTGGGCGTCACCGGCTCGCCGCTCACCGGCTCCTCGAGGACCAGAGCGGCGCTCTGCTGGCGAATCACGCGCTCCTCGGCCGTCAGCCGCAGGTCGATAGGGACCGCCGCCGCCCCGATCAGCGTGCAGGCGTGCACCGCCGGGACCAGCTCGGCGCTGGGCAGGGCGAGGGCGACCCGGTCATCGGTGCCGACCCCGCGCTCGCGCAGAGCCCCCGCGGTCCGGCGGGCCTGATCCAACAGCTCGGCGTACGTGACGGCCGCTCCATCCGGCCGCTCGAGCGCGACGCGCTGAGGGTGCCTGCGCGCTGCCACCACCAGCCAGGGTTCCATCGCCGCTCCGGGTTACGGGGTCGCGGCCGACCGGTGGGGTGCTGTGGAGCTGCTCACTAGTGGCTGGGCGTCGGCGCGGCCGGCCCGTGCAGCCGGCGGCCCAGGGGCCGGCCGGCCTTGACCTCGCGCCGGCGCGGGCGACGGATCTTGAGCTCCTCGGCCACGAAGTAGGAACCGATGACGATCGCCGCCGCCACGACCTGCGCGACGATCGTCTCCACGTTGGGGAAGATCGAGAACCACAGGCCCATCCAACCTGGAACGGCGACCGGAATCGTGGTCGTGCCGATCCAGCCCGCCTGCTGGAGCTCCTGCACGCTCTCGCCGACCATCACCAGGAGCACGACGCCGAGCAGGATCCCGGTGGCGACCAGCATCCGCTTGTACGGCAGGCGCTTCTGCAGGCCAAAGGTGAGGTATCCGATCGCGGCCACGAAAACGAGGCCCAGGGCGACCCCCTCGAGCACCACCCCCGAGCCGTAGCGCAGGCGCAGGTTCTGCAGGAACAGCACGACCTCGAACCCCTCGCGGTAGACGGAGGTGAAGCCCAGCAGGGCGAGACCCAGGAGCGTTTTCTGGGCCGGGGTGGTTCCGCTGCCGGCGACCAGGGCCTGGCGGCGCTTGTTGTGATGAGAGATCCAGCCGGTCCAGTAGATGCGGTGAAAGAACCAGTTCATGACCACGAGCAAGACGACGATGGCCAGCAGCCCGGTGGCTGCCTGCAGATCGAGGCTGCTAGGCCCGACGGCGTTGGTGACCGCGACGGCGATAAACCAGGTGGCCACGGCGGCGGCCATGCCGACGCCGGCGCCGACCGATAGCGGACGGCGGTAGACGCTTCCGGAACCCCGCATACTCGCCGTCAGCACCGTCAGGACGAGGATCGTCTCGAGCCCTTCGCGCAGGACCAGGATCGCGCTGTCGAGGACGACGGCAAAACGACTCAGGTGGGTCGTGGGATCGGCCGGATTCGGCGTTCCCCCGCCGGCGCCAGCCAGCTGCCAGATGAGCAGTCCGGCCACCACGACCAGGAGCGCTCCCCAGCCGATCCGTTTTCTGGTCACCATCGCCATTAGGCCACCCTAACAGAGTGCGGGCCCCGTATTAGGGCACCCTAATTTCACACCACCACCGCCGTCCGGCAGGGGACGCCGGGCTTTCGTAGAGTGCTCGTGCCCACCGACTCAGAGGAGCAAACCCTTGACCACCAGCTGGCAAACGGCCGGCGATTACGTCGACATCCGCTACGAGCTCAGCACCGGCGAGGACGCCGGGATCGCCAAGATCACCATCAACCGGCCCGAGGTCCGCAACGCCTTCCGGCCCGAGACCGTCGTCGAGATCTCCCAAGCTCTCGAACAGGCCCGCGACAATCCGGACGTCGGCGTCATCATCCTCACCGGCGAGGGGCCGGATGCCTTCTGCGCCGGCGGTGACCAGCGCGTTCGCGGCCAGCGCGGCGGCTACGTGGCCGGAGCCGATCCGGCCGCGGCGGGCGCGCAGACCGCTGTCGGCCGCTTCGACGTGACCGACCTGCATGTCCAGATGCGGCGGCTGCCCAAGCCGATCGTGGCCATGGTGGCCGGCTACGCCATCGGCGGGGGCCACGTCCTGCACGTGGTCTGCGATCTGACCATCGCCGCCGACAACGCTCGCTTCGGACAGGTCGGCCCGCGTGTCGGCTCCTTTGACGGCGGCTTCGGGGCCAGCGTCCTCTCGCGGCTCGTGGGCCCCAAGAAGGCCAAGGAGATCTGGTTTCTGTGCCGGCAGTACGACGCGCAACAGGCGCTGGAGATGGGGTTGGTCAACACGGTCGTGCCGCTCGACCGCCTCGAGGAGGAGACCGTGTCCTGGTGCAAGGAGATGCTCGCCCTCTCCCCCTTCGCACTGCGCTTGCTGAAGGCGAGCTTCAACGCCGACGAGGACGGCCTGGCCGGCATCCAGCAGCTCGCCCACGACGCCAATCTCCTCTTCTACATGAGCGACGAGGCGGCTGAGGGTCGCGACGCGTTCCTGGAGCGCCGCCCCGCTGACTTCTCGAAGTTCCCGCGGCGCGCGTGACCCCTTTCCCGAGTAGAACTAGGGCATGGATCTTGGGGGCGGGTCATGGCCCCGCGTTCGGTGAGGTCGCGGTGGCTGGGCGTGGTTGCCCTGGCGGTAGGAGCAGTCGTGGTGGTCGCTGTCGTCTCGCAGTTGAGCGGCCGAGCGGTTCCGGCCCGCTGGTTCTCGCCGACCTCGTTCTGGAACACGTCGATCCCGGCTCAGGCGCCGATCGACCCCGATTCCGCGTCCATGATCGGGGCGCTTTCTCACTACTCGGCCACCGCCCAGCTGTCCAACGACCACCAGTACGGGATCCCGATTGCCCGTGCGACGAACGGCGACCCGGCGTTCTCGATCACCAGCCAGGTGTATGCGGCGGGACCCCGGGTTGTCCGGTGCCGAGTACCGCCTTCCGCGCAGGCGAACGTTGGCCTCGATCACCATCTCACGGTGATCCAACCCGACGGGACCGCCTGCGACTTCTGGCAATTCCAGCGCCACGGCGGCACTCCGACAGCGGCGACGGTGGCCATGCCGTGTGGGATCGTGACCGGTGTGGCGCCAGACGCCTGGGGGACGATCCCCTGCCGCGGACGCCTCGGAAACGGATCCGAGGCGTCGGGTTTTGCCCTAGCTGGCGGTGTGGTCCGCTACGGGGAGATGAGCGGACGAGCTCCGCTGCACCACGCTCTGGCGGTCGCGCTGCCGGCACCGATTGCCCGGTCGGGGCCTCCTGCGTGGCCGGCCACGCACACCGATGGCGCGTGCCCAAAAACGTCTTGTATCCCCGAGGGTGCTCGGCTCCAGCTCGACCCCAGCTTCGACGTCAGCGCCCAGGCATGGCCCCCGTGGGAGAAGAAGATCGCGCGGGCCCTTCAGGTCTACGGCGCATTCGTCGTGGACAAGGGCGGCGCCCTAGCCATCAGCGCTCAGGACACCGGCCAGGACCAGGATTGGGAGAGGCTGGGCGTCCCGATCAACGCCAATTTGGCCAACCTCCCGTGGGGCCAGGTACGAGTTCTGCGCATACGCGCAAACTTCGGCGCGGCGTAGACCGGGACACTCGCCTCCGTCTCGGATTCCCGGGTCCCGACCGATGACCTCTGCAGCTTCCACCTCGCAAAGCTCTCTCCATGTCTGGGTCATGGCCGCGCGGCCCCGGACACTTCCGGCTGCTGTGGCCCCGGTGCTGGTCGGCACGGCGCTGGCCGGCTACCTGAACGTCTTTCATCCCCTCCGCTTCGTCGCCGCGCTGCTCGGCGCGATCTTCATTCAGGTCGGGACCAACCTGAGCAACGACTACTCCGACGCGCGGCGCGGCGCCGACGCCGAGGATCGCCTCGGGCCGGTCCGCGTGACCGCCGGTGGCCTCGTCCCGCCCCGTCAGGTTCTGGTCGCCACCTACATCAGCTTCGGACTGGCCGTGCTGGCCGGCGTGTACCTGATCATCGTGGCCGGATGGCAGCTGCTGCTCGTCGGCGCGGCCTCGATCCTGGCCGGGGTCGCCTACACCGGCGGCCCCAAGCCCTACGGCTACGAGGGCCTGGGCGAGGTCTTCGTGTTCCTGTTCTTCGGCGTCGTGGCGGTGGCGGGGTCGTTCTTCGTCCAGACCACCCATCTCGACTGGGAGGCCTTTGCGCTGTCGGTGCCGGTCGGCCTCCTCGCCGCCGCGATCCTCGTCGTCAACAACGTGCGCGACATCGATTCCGATCGCCGCGCACGCAAGCGCACCCTCGCCGTCCGCATGGGCCGCGAGCGAACCCGGACCCTGTTTGCGGTCATGGTCTACCTCGCCTACCTGCTGGTCACCGTCACCTGGCTGTTCGGCCCCGTCAAGGCCTGGATCATGCTCACCTGGCTATCACTTCCGCTAGCCGTCCGGGTGATCCGAGTCGTCCGCAACCGCAGCGACGGCCCGTCGCTGAACGGCGCTCTGGCCCAAACCGGCATGCTGCAGCTTGTGTTCTGCACGCTGCTCTCGGCCGGCCTGCTGCTCAG